>CAVTUQ010000026.1:0-303175 GCA_963737905.1 uncultured delta proteobacterium
GTCTCAAAAGCTCCTTCTCAAACCCACCACCCATCCACGATACCGGAGTCTCCTTTTACTGAAATAGTTTCAGTAATCAAGCGGGCGGTCAGTTAGGGTCGAGCGATATTGACGGCTAGATAGCGGCGGGCTGGTCGAGCTCGAAGCCGAGATCTTCGATCATCCGGTGCGCGTCGGAGGCTTCTTGACCGGGTGTCGTTAGATAGCCATTCACGAAGATCGAATTTGCGGGGTAAAGACTTAAAGGCTGCAGCGAGCGCAGGTTTACTTCTCTTCCGCCGGCGACACGAATTTCCTTGTTTGGATTGACGAAGCGGAACAGACAAAGGGTCTTCAAGCATTTTTGCGGGGTAAGCTGTTTCTTGGCTTCGAAGGGAGTCTTGGGAATGGAGTGAAGAAAGTTAACGGGAATGGATTCGATATCCATGGCTCTTAGCGTCAGCGCTAGATTAATGATGTCGTCGTCGCTTTCACCCATGCCGATGATGCCGCCCGAGCAGGTGCCCACGCCCGCCGATTTGACGTTCTGAACGGTGGTCACACGGTCGTCAAAGGTGTGGGTGGTTACTATCTCCGGGTGGTGCTCGCGGCTGGTATTAAGGTTATGATTGATCCGGCCGACGCCCACCTCTTTGAGGGTGCGGATTTTATCCTCGCTCATCAAGCCAAGGGAGCAGCAGATGTTGATGCCGACTTTTGCGCGTATTTCTTTGACGGCTTCGGCGATTTCTTGAATTTCTTTGGTCGTCGGTCCGCGCCCGCTGTTGACGATACAGTAACGTACGGCGCCGGCTTCTTTCGCGCGCTTAGCACCTTCCAAGAGTTGTTCCTTTGAAAGGAATGGGTATCGGTCGATGGTGGCTTCAGATACGGAAGATTGAGAGCAGTAGTGGCAGTCCTCCGGACACAAACCGCTTTTCGCGTTTTGCAGCACGTGGATCTGCACCCGTTTGCCGAAGTAGTGATGACGCACTTTGAAGGCCGCGCTGACAAGTTCCGGGATCTCTTCATCCGACGCGTTGAGCACGGCTTTCATTTCCTCGCGCTCGGGAATGATGCCTTGAAGAGCTTTGTCTGCTAGTAGCTGAAAATCCATTCGGTCCTCCCGGGTCGTTCGCTTTTACCATGCGCCCGCCAAGCGTTCAATGCTCTAGTTGCTAGGTTTATTACCTGTCTTTTCCACCGCTAGCCGTGTAACGTGCTTTAGATCAACTTTTCCCGATCCCAGCAGCGGAATCGAATCGATGCAGTGAATATTCTCGCGTTTCGGAATCCAGAGCTTGGGCAGATCCGACTGATTGAGTTTTTCCCACAATTCATCTGGAGCCATCCCATTCCGGCTGTAAAAAGCGATCAGTTTTTCACCTCGTTGTTCATCGGGTACAGCGGTCACCACGCTTGCCGCGTCGCCGAGGAACTTGTTGATGGCTTCCTCGATTACCATGTGGGGGATCATTTCCCCGCCGACCTTACTGAAACGCGATATCCGGTCCGTGATGGTGATGAAACCGTCTTCGTCCAGGGAACCGATATCCCCGGTAACATACCAACCGTTGCGCAGCGCCTGTTCAGTGAGCTCCGGCTGGCCGAGGTAGCCGAGCATGCGGTTGGCTCCATTGGCGATGAGCATACCCTCCTGCCCCGGCGGGAGGGTATGACCGGTGTCGGGGTCGACCGCTTTAACCGCTACACCCGGAATCGGGTGACCCACGGTGCCCGGCTTATGACCAGTCTGCGGCTCTGGCGCGTCGACTACGTCCGGTAGGTTGACGGAAACAACCGGCGCCAGCTCGGTGCAGCCGTAGCCTTGTAATAGCTCGATCCCATATTTTTCCTTGAAGGCTTTGCGAATCTGATCTCGCAGTTTCTCTGCGCCGGCGATGACGTAACGCAACGTGGCAAATTCCTCGACCGTGCATCGCCTCATGTATCCGGCGTAGAACGTCGGTGTGCTGATCAGGATAGTGGCTCGGTATTTCTGTACGGTTTCACCGATCGTCTTAGCGTCCATAGGATTGGGATGATAGATGGCTCCAAAGCCGACGATCAGCGGAAGCCACAATGAAATGCTGAAACCGAAGGAGTGAAAAAACGGAAGAACGCCCATGACTCTGTCGCTGCGATTAAAATGGATCACCTGGCAAACGCTTTCGATGTTGGTGAGTATGTTGTGGTGCGATAGCATGACGCCCTTCGGGGTTCCGGTGCTGCCGCTGGAGAATATGACGGTCGCTAGGTCCCCGGTTTTTTGATTCTTGCCGTAGTGGTGTTCTAAGACACGGCTTGGAAGCAAAAAGGCACTGATGAACGCGAGCAGTTTGTGAGGCGAGGTGAAACTCTTTCGGATCTCTTCCAAAAAGACCATCCCGGGTATTTCAGTAATGTTCGCCTTGGACAAGAAGAGCCGGGACGTAATGATCGTCTTGATTCCGCATTGCTGAATCGCGGTATTCATCGTTTCCGGCCCCGCTGTGAAATTCAGATTGACCGGAATTTTTCCGGCCAACACGACGGCGATATTGGTCAGCGCTCCGCCAGCAGAGGCGGGAAGTAGGATTCCAACCATTGAGTCGTTTGGCCGATGCTTTCGCACCCAGCGGGAAAGCAGCATGCTGCCGATCAAGGTTTTCCCAAAGGACAATTCGGTGCCGGTGGTGTCCGCCATGCAGAAGGAGGACCAAAGACGCTTCGCCGTCCGGATAAACCTAGTGTGAAGCAAGCCCTGTGTGGCGCGGCGATAGTCAAACGCTTGGCTTTCGAGTTCCAACACGGCTTGGCGGACTTCCTGTACCGTCGCGGTAGACGGGAGCGGTGCTCCGAAAGAGACGGTTACGGGGTAGGGCCGCAGCTTCGGCCGTTTCCAAAAGAAGCGGCCTTCTTTGAAACTAAAGATGCTGCCCCAGAGCTGGTCCAAATGAACGGGAATGATCGGAAAGTCTGTCCCCTGGACGATCTTTTCGAAGCCACGCTTGAAAGGCAGCAGATGCCCAATGCGGCTGATGGCGCCTTCGGCGAAAATGCAAACCACCTGGCCTTGTTGCAATTCTTTTCGAGCACTTCGCAACGCACGAACGATATCGCGCGGGTTGGTCGCTGTGATCGGAATGGACTTCATGAGGCGGAAAAGCCAGTTGAGCCCTCGGATATCGTAGTATTCACGGTCCAGCATAAACCGAACGAACCGCGGCACGGAAGCGCCGATAGGAAGCGCATCGACGAAGGAAACGTGATTAGAGACCAGCAGGGCTGGACCGTTGAGCGGAATATTCTCCTGCCCGACGATTCGAATGCGATATAAAGTGTGGGTGAGTATCCAGAGAATGAAGCGAACGAAGAAGTCGGGCAAAACGTATAGGGCATAAAGCGTCAAAACAAAAGTCAGGAGTCCCAGAATCAGAATGATTTGATCCGCCTGAAAATGGAGCCAGGTGGCTAATCCCCACAGCATGGCAGAAGCTAGCAGTACGCCTATAGTGTTGAACACGTTGTTCGTCGCGATGAGCCGGCCCTTGTCCTCCCGTCCGCTACGTTGTTGCAATAGGGCATTGAGGGGAACCGCGAAAAATCCGCCTGCGAATCCTATGAGCACCAGGCAAATCGCTGCTAAATCGAAGGAAGGCTGAGAAAGAAAAAGCAACACCGAGAATGCGCCCATTCCTACGGAACCCAGCGGCACCAGCCCCAGTTCGATCTTGTCGCCCGACAAACGACCGGCCGCGAGGCTGCCGACACCGATGCCGACGGCGGCGAAAGTCCAAAGGAGTCCGATGCGAGTCTCGCCTAGTTGCAATATCTCTTTTCCAAACAGGGGAAGAACCATCTGAAGAAACGCGCCGAGAAACCAGAAGTAAGAGATTCCCATCACGGTAAGCCAGAGGGGTCGGTCCATATAGAGTCGTTTAGTGCCGTCCCAGATTTCAGCGACCGGGTTGATCACGAATTTCTTAGTCGAGCCGGAGGCGGGAACCCGGGTGATCCCCCAGCTCGTGATCGTTCCAAGTACGGCAATCGCAATCAGAACGACACCGATCCAACCTAGACGATCTTTCCAAGCTTCATAGATCGTACCGCCGAACGAAGTCCCAAGGATGATCGCCATGAAAGTACTCATTTCAAGCAGCCCGTTGCCGCGGGAAAGATCTTTTTCAGGGAGCATTTCGGGAAGGATCCCGTATTTTGCCGGACTGAAAAACGTCGAGTGCAAGCCCATGAGAAATACCACCGCTAACATTGGCTCCAGACGATCCGTAAAAAACGCCAGCAACCCCAGCGCCATGGCGAAGATTTCAAAAACTTTAATTGCGATTAAAATTTTTCGCTTGCTGTGAACGTCGGCGAGGTACCCTGCATAACCCGAAAAGAGCAGGAAAGGTAAAATAAAAAGGCCCCCGATCAAGGGTATATATTGGATTCCGCCACTTGCCGGTATGTCTAAGGCGACTAATGTGACGATGATCTTGTAGAAGTTATCGTTGAAGGCGCCGAGGAACTGTGTCCAAAAAAAACAGAAAAAGCCTCGGTCTTTCAGGATGTCGATGTATTTCCCTGTGGCCATAAGTATTGACGGTGTCCGGCGGCCTATTTTCGGGCGAAAGGGGAGCACAATGCAAGAGTTGTCCCGCATTTTTGCGGGCGCAGGAAAGTCTTGCCATCGAGGTTGCATAGTGTCGAGGATATCAACATAATTTAACCATGGAATTCACGTGGCTCAAGGTTCCTGAGTGGGACAGATATGAAGATTTGCTGCACGGCTTCATGGGACGGCAGGGCGGCCAGAGCACGGGTCCCTACGCCGGACTCAATGTTTCCTATCGCGTCGGCGATGATGCCAAGATCGTCAGCCAAAATGTCTGCGATATGAAGCAGGCCGTGGGTATTCACGATGGGCGCATTATCACGATGAGGCAGGTTCACGGCGACCAGATTATCGGAGTGAAGGACAAAAATACTAAAGAAGCCGGAGAGGCTGACGGCATGCTCACGCGAGAGATGGATGCCTTTCTCGGAGTCCTCACCGCCGATTGCGTGCCGATCCTTTTTGTTGCCCCCGATAAAAAGATTGTGGCGGCGGTTCATGCCGGTTGGCGCGGTACTTTGGCGGGCATCGCGGCAAAGATGGTCCGACTTTTGAACAGCCAACAAGGCATTTCGTCCGATGCGGTCGAAGCGGCCTTGGGGCCGGCAATCGGTCCGTGCTGCTACGAGGTTAAAGAAGATGTTTCGCGTCCCCTAATCGAGGGGTGGGGACAGCTCGCCGAGCCGTGTATCGAGATTCGGCACGGCAAGACGTACTTCAATTTGCGCCGTCTCAATCGCGCAATACTAGAGCAAGCCGGCCTGCCTTCGAAGCAAATCTATGACGTTGGCCCTTGCACGAGCTGTGCGCCGGATGAGTTCTTTTCATATCGGCGCGAAAAAAAAGAAACCGGCCGCCAGATTAGCTTTATCGGTTGGGCGTCCTAAAGATCGACGTTGCTGCGGTTTTGCTTGCCGTTATTTATCGATACTAAAAAAATCGATTTTCTAATTGACAGTTAAGGACCATTTTCCTAAACTACGATTCAGCAGGGAAAGGAGGTGGTCCAGACATGAATGATGATAATTGTACTGTCTGCGAGGTGGCTGAGACTTAGGCTCTAGGCGGGATCTTTGACGGGGGTTCAGGCCTGGAGCCTGGGAATCCCCCTCAGTCCACCTAGGGGTCCGCTCCAACGGTCGCGTTAGCTACCGGATGGAGCGGACCTTTTTTTTAGGATGTCAAAGGCGGTGAGTGCGGCTTTTTTTAGTTGCACATTGTCGCTCGCGCTCGCTTTCTCCAGTTCACTTAGAAACTTTTCCGACGGAGATCCCAGCTGCGCTAGAATAACTGCTGCGCTGTTGCGAACTCTAAGATCCTCGTCCTTTAAGAATAGTAACAATAATTCGTTCTTCCCATTCTCACTAAGGCCAGGCTGCATTTTTAGACTCGTGGCGGCGGCTACCCTAACCGTTGGATCAGGGTCGCGCAGGGAATTCAAAAGCGCCTGTACGCTCTCTTCATCCGTCAGTCCCACGTCGCGTAGAGAATAAATCGCCATCCTTCTCTGGTTGGCTGTTCCTTTTGAAGCGAGCTGGATGAGTAGTTTTGAGACTTGTCTGTCCGTGTGTGCCAAGCGAATAAGGATCAGAGCGACGGCCCAACGAATATCCGGATCCCGATGGTCGAGTGTTTCTATTAAAACCTGAATGCTGGATTGAGGGGGTGAGGGGAGGCTAGCCAATATGTAGGCGATAGGCCAACGATTCTTACGGGTCGGGTCGTTCAGCAAGTCAATGAGAGTTGTTGTTATTTGAGCATCATCGGCTGCCATGCCTATGAGCGCATCGACCAGTTTCCGCAATGTGGGCTTGTCCGACGTCTCTAGGTCGGCGATCAGGGTAGCGATCTTGTTATCGCCACGATCCATGAGGTTGCGCAATAGCTAGCCGAGCGGTTGAGGGGAAGACTAAATCTCAAGAAATTGCGGGCAGTCCGTCAGATTGCGGTTTCCCTTTTCCGTTACAAGCACAACATCTTCAAGACGCACGCCACCGACGCCCAAATAATAGAGTCCAGGTTCCACGGTGACCACATGTCCCGTTCGCAGAGTTGCCTCAACCGGGGCGATCCGCGGGGGCTCGTGGATATCCAAGCCCAGCCCATGTCCTGTGCCGTGAAAGAATCCTTGCATCCTCCCCTTGATCCTTCCCGTTGGAAAGCCGCGTGTCTCGAACGAATCTAGAATCTTTTGGTGAACCTCTCTGCCATTGATGCCGTCGCGAATCATATCGAAACCGATTTGTTGACCCGCTTGGACCGTGGCATAAATCTCTTTGAGCTTGTCGGTGGCACGCCCACGTACCACCGTTCGGCTGAGATCGCCGAAGTAGCCATTCTTCTGGGAACGGGGAAAGATGTCGAAGATAATCGATGTGTGTGCTTTGATCGGACCTGTCCCTTCGTGGTGGGGATCGACACACTGATTGCCCGAAGAAATGATGGTATGGCTGGGGAGCCATCCCTGCGCCATGATCGTCGTATTGACAGCGGTCTTCAGGGTTTCCGAAGTCAGCCTTGAGCCGTTGAGGTAGAGGTACCCATCCCGCCCAAACTTTGTCCTCTTGAGTACTCGTAGGCCCGCCTCCAGCCCCAGTTTCGCGACCCGCAAAGATTCAGTGATGTGTCTGACCTCGTCAGCGGCTTTGGTTTCTCGCTCGGCGAAAAAAGGATCCCGTTTGATTTGTATGGTGAACCCCTTGGCTCTTAACTGATCGGCCAACAGCGCGGAAAAATTCGCGGGAACGATGAGGGAGCGGATGCCTCTTTCGCGGAAGAGCAGATCGAGAACATCGATCATCGCCGGGCTTGCGGTTCCCTTCTTGCGCAACTTCTTCTGATAGAGCGAAAGGGACAAAACTCGATCCACATGGGCCTGTTTTTTGGCCCGGTCGACCTCCAGGTCGCTCATGACGACGTAGGTGGTTTTCTTATGTTGAAAAAAGATAAACGGATCTGGAACGAAAAAACCGGCCGCGTAGAGCATGTTGGAGTCGCCTTCGCTGGCGGAAACGAGGAGAATCGCCTGATCGCTTCTGAGCTCGCGGGTATTATGTTCGGGAGACGAGAGGCTTTTCGCTTTGGGCCGATTGCTTTTGGTTTCGAACATGACCTGTCGTTAGGCGCGGGATATCGGGCGTTTATTCGTCCGTGGAAGTGTCAAGCTAGCAATTTCACGGCAGAACTTCAAGGCTTCTAGAGAGCGCAACGGGCAAATTCTGTTGACACACTAGGCGCTTTTGTTATGATCGGCGGACTCACTTGTGATTTCAAGCCTGACTCCGCATCTAAGGAAACTTTCTTCATGACCACGACGAGCAATTTCGACAAGCTTCGCGACTTCAACCAAAAAGCCGAAGCCGGCGGCGGAGCGCAACGGGCGCAGCGCCAACATGAACAGGGAAAGTTGTTGGCGCGGGAGCGTCTCGACATTCTCCTCGATAACGGGAGCTTCGTTGAATTGGACCGGTTTCGGACCCATGAATGTAGCGATTTCAGTATGGATCAACAAAAGTTTTTGGGCGATGCCGTAGTCACCGGGTATGGCGCCATCGATGGCCGCCTGGTGTATGTCTATTCGCAAGACTTTACGGTTTTCGGCGGCAGTTTGAGCGGGGTCGTGGCGGAAAAGATCTGTAAGGTAATGGATATGGCGGTGAAGAACGGCGCGCCGATCGTCGGCATCAACGACTCCGGCGGCGCTCGCATTCAAGAAGGCGTCACGAGCCTTGCGGGATATGGAGAGATCTTTCAAAGAAACGTCATGGCTTCAGGGGTCGTGCCGCAAATTTCCGCGATCATGGGGCCTTGCGCGGGCGGAGCCGTCTATTCGCCGGCGATCACGGATTTCATCTTCATGGTGAAAACCAACAGCTATATGTTCATTACCGGGCCCGAGGTGATCAAGGCGGTAACCCACGAGGAGGTCACGAAGGAGGATCTGGGCGGTGCCGAGACCCACAGCGCCAAGAGCGGGGTAGCCCATTTCACCGCGAACACAGAAAAAGATTGTTTGTTGATGATCCGAGAACTGATCAGCTTCTTGCCCAGCAATAACCAGGAAGATCCGCCGTTTCATCCGACCAATGACGACCCATTGCGGCGCGACAAGAAACTTCGCGACTTGGTGCCCGACAATCCAAACCGCCCTTACGACATGAAAGAGTTGATTGCCGCCGTTGTCGACGAGAGCTATTTCTATGAGGTGCAGCGCGAATTCGCGCCGAATATCCTGGTCGGCTTCGCGCGCTTGGGTGGCCGTCCGGTAGGAATCGTCGCCAATCAACCTGCAAACCTGGCGGGATGTCTCGATATCAATGCCTCCGTCAAAGCCGCGCGATTCATTCGGTTCTGCGATTGTTTCAATATACCCGTCGTGACTTTCGTCGACGTACCTGGTTTCTTGCCGGGCACGTCCCAGGAATACGACGGTATTATCCGGCACGGGGCGAAGTTGCTTTACGCCTATGCCGAGGCCACGGTGCCCAAGGTGACGGTTGTGACGAGGAAGGCCTATGGCGGCGGCTATATCGTGATGTCGAGCAAGCATCTTCGCGGCGATATCAACCTGGCTTATCCGACCGGAGAGATTGCGGTCATGGGTCCGGAGGGCGCCATCAGTATCGTTTTTCGCGACGCACTCAAAAAAGCCACGGATCCTCTCAAAGCCCGCGACGAAATGGTCCAGCAATACCGTGAGACTTTTGCCAACCCATTCAAGGCGGCGGAGTCCGGCTACGTCGATGCCGTGATCTATCCGGAGGATACTCGGCCGACACTCATTCGATCCTTGGAGATGCTCAAAAATAAGCAGGATCATAATCCCGCTAAGAAACACGGGAATATACCGCTCTAAAAACGAACGGAACCTCAGCAGAAACGGGTTCAAGCCGTTCAAAAGGTTCAAAACGTTCAAGACGTTTTTTGGACTCCAAATGTTTAAGCGCATTCTGATCGCCAATCGCGGGGAAATAGCCGTTCGAATCACCCGTGCCTGTCGCGAGCTGGACATCGAAACCGTGGCGGTATACTCGGAAGCCGACCGCGAGTCCCTCCATGTGAAATATGCGGACCATGCCTATCCCATCGGTCCAGCTCCATCCGCGCAAAGCTACTTGGCTATTGATCGGGTCATCGAGGTGGCGAAGAAAAGCGGCGCCGATGCCATTCATCCGGGCTATGGTTTTTTAGCCGAAAACAGCCAATTTGCGCAGCGTTGCCAAGAGGAAGGCGTGGTTTTTATCGGCCCTTCTCCCCAGGTTATCGATCAGATGGGCGATAAAGTTAAG
The DNA here is from genome assembly GCA_963737905.1 of uncultured delta proteobacterium. Taxonomy (GTDB): domain Bacteria; phylum Desulfobacterota; class Binatia; order UBA9968; family UBA9968; genus DAIRFP01. The sequence continues at coordinate 9,865 of CAVTUQ010000026.1, forward strand.
GCACGGCAAATAATGAAAACTGCCGGCGTGCCCCTTGTCCCGGGCTCCGATGGAGTGTTGGGGTCAGAACAGGAAGTGCTCAAAACTGTCGAGGTCATCGGCTACCCGTTTATGTTAAAGGCCGTGGCCGGCGGCGGCGGCAAGGGGCTGAGGCTCGTTCGTTCTTCTCGAGAAGTTTCGTCAGCCTATCGTGCGGTTCGATCGGAGGCTGCCTCTTCCTTCGGCGATCCGAGGCTCTATGTAGAAAAATACATTCAAAAACCGCGGCACGTGGAGATCCAAATCTTAGCGGACAAATATGGCCGGGTGATTCATCTCTATGATCGAGAATGCTCCATCCAACGACGTCATCAGAAAATCATCGAAGAATCTCCCGCGCCCGGGTTGGATGACCGAACCCGGCGGCGTATCGGGCGCATCGCGATCCAGGGAGCCCGAGCGGTTGGCTACGTCGGCGCCGGGACTCTCGAGTTTCTTTTGGACCAGGACAAGAACTTCTATTTTCTCGAAATGAATACCCGGCTCCAGGTCGAGCACGCGATCACGGAACGGGTGGTCGGGATCGACCTGGTCAAAGCCCAGATCGAGGTGGCTGCCGGGGGCTACTTGCCGTGGCGACAACGTCACATCACACAGACCGGTCATGCCATTGAATGCCGTATTTACGCCGAGGATGCGGAGCACGATTTCATGCCTTATCCGGGCAAAATCGAGGGGCTCCGGTTGCCCGAAGGGCTCGGCGTGAGGAACGACTGCGGCGTCTATGAGGGAGCCGAGGTGCCGATTCACTACGATCCGATGATCGCAAAGCTGATTGTATGGGGCGAGAATCGTGTGGAAGCGATCCTCCGGATGCGGCGCGCGCTACGCGAATATCAGGTGCGGGGCATAAAGACCAATATCTCCTTTCACCAGTGGATCCTAAGGCACCCTCGTTTCATGGCTGGAAACTTCAGCACGGGCTTCATCGATGAGGAATATCACTCCATGAGTAAAGCAGAACTCTATCCGCACAAGGAAATCGCCTTGGCTTCGGCAGCGATTGCCGCCATACATCGCGAGCATGAGTTCACGCTGGGGCTCCTTGCCAAGGGTGCCGCTGAGCCGTCGAAATGGCGAGAACAAGGAAAGCGGACCTCTCTGCGAGTCGTCCCGACGTTTCCCGGCCGCGGCTGGCGGCGTTCTTGAGAACGACTTTCTATGGCCTTTGTTGCGAAACTCGGAGAACAGACATACACGGTGGAGATCGAGGAGATCGGCAGGGGTCTTTATCGGGTCTCCGTCGATGGCAACGAGTTCCTCGTCGATGGTAAAAAGACGGGGCGTACCAATTATTCCTTGATCGTCGACAACCGCTCCTTTGAAATCGAAGTCGATAACGCCGAGGACGAGTACCAGGTTTTGGTGGACGGCAGAAACTATCATGTCAACCTGGTCGACGAGCGACGGGTACGCGTCGGCGGCGCGCAGTCGGACGTCCAGCTCCAAGGCCGCCAAAAGGTTTCGGTGCCAATGGCGGGAAAGGTGATCGAGGTGCTCGTCTCGGAAGGGGACAGCGTTGAAAAAGGACAGGGGCTGGTTATCGTTGAAGCGATGAAAATGGAGAATGAGGTCCGTAGTCCGATTGCCGGCGAGGTCAAGGAGATCAAAGTGAAACCCGGTGACACCGTTGAGGGAGGCACCGTTCTTGTCATTGTCGAGTAGCGACTTTAAAAGAGACCTTTTCTGTCAAAATTTTCTTGTCACGATTTTTTTTTCATGCTATAGACCACCGCACAATGATCCCGAAAAAGTGTTTCTTTACTAAAGGAGTGGGGGTTCATAAGGAGAGACTGGCGTCATTTGAGTTGGCCCTGAGGACCGCAGGATTGGCCTATTGCAATCTGGTGCTGGTCTCCAGCATTTACCCACCGTTTTGCAAAAGGATCTCTAAGGAAGAGGGAACGAAGCTCTTGCGGCCCGGCGAGATTGTCTTCTGCGTCTACGACCGCGAGAGCACCAGCGAGCCCAACCGCCTCGTGGCGGCTTCCGTCGGTGTAGCGATCCCGTCCGATGAAAGCCAGTACGGTTACCTTTCCGAGCACCATTCCTTTGGCGAGACCGATGAAAAAGCGGGAGACTACGCGGAGGATCTCGCCGCCAGTATGCTCGCGACAACCTTAGGCATTGAATTCAACCCCGATACCGCTTGGGACGAGCGTGAACAGCTTTTCAAAATGTCGGAAAAGATAGTTCGCACATCCAATATCACGCAATCCGCCATCGGCAATAAGGACGGACTGTGGACCACCGTCTTTGCCGCCTGCGTTTTCATCAATGACGATAGCCTGGACGTTCGAAACGACAAGCCGTCTTAACGCCGCTAACCAGAACCCGAGACCCCCGTCAGCGAGACCCGCCTCTTTGCCGTGCAAAGAAGGCCACCAGGATGCTCACCGCGTAGAGCAAGGCGAGGGGTACCATGAAGAGCACCTGAGATACGAGATCCGGCGGGGTTAGAAGCGCCGCAAGGATGGCGATGCCGATGACCGCATAGCGAATATGGCGGATAAGAAAGCGGTGATCGATCAGACCGACGCGTGAAAGAAAAAAGGCGACGACCGGAAGCTGGAACATCACTCCAAACGCCAGGACCAGCCGCGAGGCAAGAGAAAAATAGTCTGCCATCTGGATCAACGGCTGAACCTGGATGGCTTCATACCTGCGCAGCAGAAACTCGAGTCCGAACTGCAAGAAAACTTCATAGCAAAAAGCTATCCCCGCGAGAAAAAAAAGCGATCCAAAAAAGACGAAGCTCCGAGTGTAGCGTTTTTCGTGTTCATAAAGGCCCGGGGCAACGAACTGCCAAGCGTGCCATAAAAGGACCGGTAGGGCGACGATAATGGCTGCTGCAAACGAGACCTTCATCTTTGTAAAAAAGGCCTCGGAGACTCCCGTGCCGATGATAGTAAGTCCGGAAACGTGAACGCGCCGTATAGGAGCCGTGAGCAGAAAGAATATCTGTTCCGCAACGGCAAAGCAGCCCAGAAACGCAATACCGATGGCGAGACAGCACTTGATGAGGCGAGAACGGAGTTCTGCCAGGTGAGAGGTAAAGGGCATCTGCACATCAGCCGCGGGCCCGTTACCTTGGCTCTTGCTCACTTTTTTTCTTCTGAGACGGTTACCGGGGATGGGGAGGTTGTGTCGGTGTCGGTTGGTTTGTCCGGCAAAGGATCATCCTTGCTCGTGGCGCCGGGGGAGGAACTCTCGTCGATCTCGTGCTCCATCTGCCGGAGCTCGTCTTTAAGGTCGTCGGTGGCCCGACGAAATTCCGCCATTCCTTTGCCGAGCGCGCGTGCGAGTTCGGGGAGCTTTTTGGGGCCGAGTACTATGAGCGCCAGAGCCAGAATCAAAAGCAGCTCGGGCATGCCGATGCCGAACATGAGCATAAACTATTCGATTTTATTTACCTTATCAAGTTAAGTTACGCGCTATCGCGAAAATTGCTCATCTCGGAAAGAAAGCCTTCCGGTATAGGCGCCGGGAACCGCTTTCTTCCCGCGACTCCTTATTCACTTTCAGTCAGGCCATCACAGCCATGAAGTTCGGCTGTGTTTTGCAGCGTGGTGGTCTAGGTGGTAGGCTGTCGGTATGCTTCCTTCCGCGGTCGTAGTCGATGCCGAGTACCTGAGACATGATCCCGGTGAGTTTCATCCGGAAAGGCCGGAGCGAATTCGTGCCCTGCTCAACCTCGCGGAAAAACTCGATAATCAAAGATTCCAGATTTTGCCGCCCCGGGCCGCGAGCCGATCGGACATCGAGTCTTGCCACGGCGCTGACTATGTCAAATTGGTAGAATCGACTTCGAAGACCAATCACTACGCCCTGGACGGCGATACGATTACCTGCCGCGATTCTTTTGGTGTGGGGTTGCTAGCGGTTGGGGGATTTTTACGCCTCATTGATTCCATTGCCGCTGGCGAATCGAAAAATGGGTTTGCTTTGGTGCGCCCGCCGGGACATCACGCGCTCAAAAATCGCGCAATGGGTTTCTGTTTGTTCAACACGATCGCGATCGGCGCGCAGCACCTAAAGAGAACCTACGATTCCAAGCGGGTCATGATCATGGATTGGGATGTCCATCATGGGAATGGAACGCAGGATTCCTTCTACGAGGATCCTTCGGTCTTGTTTATTTCGACCCATCAGTTCCCCTACTACCCGGGAACCGGTGCAGTCAATGAAGTGGGTGTGAACGCAGGCGAAGGCTATACGTTAAACATTCCTCTTCCAGCCGGGTGTGGTGATGCTGAATACATGCGGGTCTTTTATGATGTGATAGTCCCGGCGGCCAAGAAATTTGAACCCGAATGGATTCTTGTTTCTGCCGGCTTCGATCCGCACCGGCGGGATCCTTTGGGTGGGATGGAAGTGACGGAGGCGGGCTTTGCCGGCATGGCGCGGCTGCTTCTCCAATTGGCGGATGAATACACGGGAGGCAAAATCGCTTTCTTGCTCGAAGGCGGATACGATCTTGGTGCGCTGAGCAATTCCGTTTCGGCGGTGCTCGAAGCTATGAAAGAAGACTCATGGACAATGGAAAGCGCGAAGCCGGCCGGCGACAGCATCGAAACTTTGATTCGGCGAATCCTCCAAGTTCGCGAAAAATATCGCTAAAGTAAAAATACTATTGACCCTCTCATCAGACTGTTTTATCTATTAACCTCACCATCGGAGACAGACTGTGGCAGTAGCTGAACAACGCAGAGTTGTGGTGACAGGCCTGGGGCTGGTCACACCATTGGGAATCGGTCTTGAAAAAAATTGGCACGCACTCGTCGCCGGACGGTCGGGCATTCGGAAAATCGACCGATTTCCGAATATCGATGCCTTTGCTTCGCGTATCGCAGGCCAAGTTCCTGATTTTCACGCCGAAGACTTCATCGAGCCGAAAGAGATCAAGAAAATGGATCTCTTCATCCAATACAGCGTCGCGGCCGCCAGTATGGCGATGGAGGATAGCGGGTTCAAGATTGATCCCCAGGAGGCCGAAAGCGTTGGCGTTATTATCGGTGTGGGACTTTGCGGGATCGACACGATCGAAGCAACGGAGAGGGCCTATCTTGACGGCGGGCCGCGCAAAATTTCCCCCTTCTTTATTCCGAAGGTCATTTCAAATCTCGCGCCGGGCCAGATTGCTATTCGACATGGCGCGAAGGGAGTCAATTGGACACCTACGTCAGCATGCGCATCGGGAACTCATGCGATCGGAGAGGCATTTCACTTGATTCGGCGCGGCTTGCAGGAGGCCGTGATCGCTGGTGGGGCCGAATCGGCCATCACGCCTCTTGGGGTCGGGGGGTTTAGCGCGATGAAAGCGCTTTCCACCCGCAACGACGAACCCGAACGCGCCAGCCGCCCTTTCGACAGAGGCCGTGACGGTTTCGTCATCGCGGAAGGTTCAGGAGTTTTGATCTTGGAAGAAAGGGAGCGGGCGCTAAAGCGCGGGGCGAAGATTTATGCGGAGGTCATTGGATATGGCGCCAATGGAGACGCGTATCATATGACGGCGCCCGCTCCCGAGGGCGAAGGGGCTGCGCGCTGCATGGGACTATCGCTTAAGGACGCGGGAATCGCGCCCACTGAGGTTGACTATATCAACGCCCACGGGACTTCGACGGAATACAACGATGCCAATGAAACACAGGCAATCAAGAAGGTTTTTGGCGAGCAGGCCCTCAAGCTGGCCGTGAGTTCGACCAAATCAATGACCGGCCATTTGCTTGGCGCGGCCGGCGCCGTGGAAGGCGTATTTTCGGTGCTGGCGTTGCTTCACGGAACCATTCCACCGACTATCAATTACGAGAATCCCGATCCCGAGTGCGATCTCGACTATGTGCCGAACCAGGCGCGCAGAGCCGATATACGCGTTGTGCTGTCAAACTCATTCGGTTTTGGTGGGACAAATGCGTGTGTGATTTTCAGGAGGCCTGAATGAGCGGAACGCAACGGCGAAGTGTGATCCTCGGTACCGGTTCTGAACTCCCCGTTAAAGTTGTTACCAACGCAGACCTGGAGAGGATGGTCGATACCAGCGACGAGTGGATTACGGTTCGCACCGGCATCAAGCAACGACGAGTGCTGGAAGAGGGAAAGGGCAATGCGGACATGGCCCTTCACGCCGCCCGGCGTGCGCTCGACGATGCGGGGATGGAAGCCAAAGATTTGAACGCGATCGTCATGGCAACCTGCACAGCAGACTATCTTATGCCGAGCTCCGCGTGCGTTCTCGAAGATATGCTGGGGGCCAGGAACGTTTTTTCCTTCGACGTGAATTCGGCTTGCTCGGGTTTTCTCAGCGCGTTGTCGGTGGCCGACTCCTTTATCCGGACCGGACAAATTGGTAACGCCTTGGTTGTCGGTTCCGACGTGCTCAGTCGGCTGCTGAACTGGCAAGACCGTACGACGTGTATTCTCTTCGGCGACGGGGCGGGTGCGCTGGTGCTGGGGGCGTCCGAAAATGGTCACGGCGGCATTCTCAGTACGAAGCTCCGTACGGATGGCTCCTACGCTAAGGCTCTCTATGTACCGGCAGGCGGATCGTTGAAGCCCGCCAGGCTGGAAACCGTCAAGAAGAATGAGCATACGATCACCATGAACGGCAAAGAGGTCTTCAAGGTCGCCGTTCGCTCCATGGAAGAGATCAGCCGCCAGGCGCTCGAAGAGGCCGGAGTGAGAATCGAACAAGTTTCATTGGTCATTCCGCACCAAGCCAATCGAAGGATCATCGTCGCTTTGGCCGACCGTCTCGGTATTTCTATGGACAAGGTCGTGGTCAACGTCGACAAGTATGGCAATACTTCTGCCGCATCGGTCCCCGTTGCTCTCGATGAAGCCAGACGGGAAGGCCGGATCCGAAAGGGCGATATCGTGCTCTTGAATGCTTTCGGGGCGGGTTTTGCCTGGGGGGCTGCGGTGGTGCAGTTCTAGCAGGTTGCTGAAAAAGACTCATATGCTTCGTTGCGCTCAATCGCCTCGCTCCAACGTACCGGTTAAGTACGCCTCCGCTCCTCGATTTTTCGCGCGCCTTGCCTCTGAGTCCTTTTGAGCAGCCTGCAAACAGAGTTTTTTAGCGACTGCCCGCTTTCGCGGCATCCGCGGGAGCCTACCGATTTCTCTCTTGGGAACTGATCCGCTAGTGCTATCGAGTCTCGACCCGCTTGATTGTTTGACGTCTCCCGCAAAAATTACTGTGAGCGACTTACCTGTTGCTCGACGCTGATGCAGTGTTCCTGCAATCTGGCGCTATGTTCGACGAGATAATGGGCCGGATCTCGGATGGCCTTGATCGGTTCGGGAAGTCTTGCAAACTCGGACAAGAAAACGGACCTGATCTCTTCCAGAGATGGAAGGGGTGCGGTGATCTTTCCTTCGGTCATTACTTTCTTTAACAAGGGCTCGGCGCCGGCAATGGCTTCGCCGCGCAACGTGATGATGTCTTTCTGTAGTTTGCCTTGCTTATCGCATAACCTGGCCACCTGCTTCTTGCCGGGCAAAGAGACTTTCGCCGGGCTCAACTTGAGAACCGGCCGATTATCGTACTCAACCAACTTGTAAGCTATGTCCGACCAAGGAGCATCCGCGGAGACTCCCATTTTGGTTCCGACGCCATAACTGTCGTAGGGGATATGGGCGTCGGTAAACTCAGCCAGATCGTGCTCGTCCAATCCGCCGCTGCCGATGATCTTGACGTCTTTTAGTCCGGCTTCGTCAAAGATTTGTCGAACCTCGACGGCAAGCTTCGCCAGATCGCCACTATCAATGCGCACACCTTGAAGTCGCTCGCCTCGGGCGCCCATTTCTCTGGCGACCTGCACAGCTTTGCGTGCCCCTGTCGCCGTGTCATAGGTGTCGATCAGCAAAGTCGAATGATTGGGAAAACTCGTGACGAATGCGCGAAAGGCGTCGATCTCGTGTTCGAAACTGGAGACGAAAGAATGAGCCATCGTACCGACGATGGGAATGCCATAATACTGTCCGGCACGCACATTGCTGGTTCCCGCAAAACCGGCGAGGTAGCTGGAGCGAGCGACCTTCATTCCGGCGTCGATGCCGTGGGTACGCCGCAGTGAAAAATCCACCACCGATCGCGCACCCGCCGCATAGACGCAGCGAGCCGCTTTGGTGGCGATGAGCGACTGAAAGTTGATCTGATTGATGATAAAGGTCTCGACGATCTGGGCCTCGACGATGGGAGCGGTGACTTCCATAACCGGTTCGTCCTTGAAAAACAGACGGCCTTCCGGTATGGCCCAGACCTCGCCCGTAAATTTCAGCCCCATCAGAAAATCAAGAAAATCGTCCGTAAACATCCGTCGCGAGCGCAGGTAGTCGATGCCGGCAGAGTCGATCTTGAATTGCTCGAGGAACTCCAAGACGTCTTGCAGGCCTGCGGAAACGAAGTAACTGCGATTCGGAGGATAGGAACGGACAAAAAGACTAAAAGTCGCTGGCGCCAGCCTTTGGCTCTGGAAATAGCTCTGCGCCATAGTGAGCTGGTAGAGGTCCGTCAGCAACGCCAGGGTTTCTGTCGTAGACACAAAAGACTCCGCGCTAAAAAACTGAGCGGAGTTTAGTGTACAATTAGCCTTAAGTAAAGGCGAACGAACGCCTGTTCGCTATTGATTTATCTAGGCCGTTTTGTTAAGAAATCCTTGTTAACTAGTTAAAAGGAGGGCTCGATGTTTACCGACAAAGTAGAGGTTAAGGATTTCGAAAAACAAGATCCGGAATACCAGGATCTTTTGCGCCGAGTTCTCGCTATTCAGGCGGACTGTGAGATCGGCGGCCCGAACCTATATGTTAAGGATATCTTGCCCAATGCGCCCACCAAGTTGGATCAGCTTATCGTCGCCCGCACGGCGGCCGAAGAGATGGATCACTTCAGAAAAATGGCGCGCCTGGCTGGTGATATTGGTGTCGATGTTTCTTATACCCTCAGCCGGCCCAATCAAGAACGATACGTCGAAGCCTTTCGCGGCCAGATCAAAACCTGGGAAGATTTTGCCGTGTTCGGATTCCTCATCGACCGCGTAGGTCGCTTCCAGCTCGAGGAGTTTATCGATGCTACGTATCTGCCTCTCGCCCGTGTGGTCGAGGATCCGGACATTATCCGAGAAGAAGAAGGACACGTCGATTTCGGCACCAACTCGACCGCCGAATTTGCCGCCAAAGGTGGGGAGTCCAAAGAGCGAATTCAAAAAGCGGTGGACTACTGGTATGCCAAAGGGCTCGACATGTTCGGTAACAGCAAGTCGTACCGTTCGGAGCGCTACATGTTCTGGGGATTGAAGCGGCGGCCCAACGCGGTGGCGCGCCAGCAATATAAAGACGAGATTGACGCTCTAATTTTGAAAATGGGTCTGCAGCTCCCGGATCCCAACAAGGGACGGCTTTACACTTAACTAGAGGTGGTAACGATGCAGCCAGCACCCAATACTGATGCTTTAGATCAGCAGTTTAAAGAGTTTATCCAAGCGCTGAAGGGCGCGGTAGGCTCGGCCATGCCACATCTCAAAGACGATCCCAAAATCGTCGACAAGGCGATCGCGGATTGTAAAGAGATTCTGGACGTGGTGATGGAGGGTGACGTCAAGGAATGGTTGTCATAGATTTTTCCGCGACGAATTTTTAGTTGGCAAATTAGATTTTCGAGTTGACGAGGCGCCCAGACCCTGACGGCGCCTTTGTCATGTCTGTAGCTACAGAATTCACTTGAGGAAGAAGAGCCCGTGAACATCGTTGTCTGCGGTAAGGTGATTCCCGCCAGCTCGGTGACGATCGAGATTGATGCCAACACCAAGCGGATGGTGCGCAAGGGTGTTACCCACGAGCTGGACCCGGCCGCTGCCAGCGCCGTGGAAGAAGGATTGCGCCTCACGGAAAAGCACGGGGGCACGGTGACCCTGATCACGATGGGGATCAGCGACGTGACGATCGGTATTCGCAATGCCTTGGCCATGGGAGCGACCTCCGCCGTTCATATTCTCGATGATGCCGTGGCGGGATCGGACACCTTGGGAACCGCTAAATTGTTGGCTGCGGCCATCAAGAAGCAAGAATTTGATCTGGTCATCTGCGCGACGGAAAGCAGCGACAGTTATTCCGGCATCGTGCCCGGGCAGATCGCTCATTTTCTTGGCGTGCCACCGGTGACTTTCGCCAAAGAAATTAACGTCGATGGAAACAAGATTACGATCAAACGGCAAAGTGAGAGCGGCTTCGATATTGTCGAATCATCGTTGCCGGCGTTAGTCGCTGTCAGCAGCGGGATCAACGAGCCGCGTTATCCTCAACTCAAAGGGATCATGGCGGCCAAGAAAAAGGAGATCAAAGTTTACACCGCCGCAGACCTCGGTTTGGTGCCGGATCAGGTGGGGGAGAAAGGCGCGCGAGAAAAAGTCTTAACCATCGGCAGGCCCCCTAAGCGGCAGGCCGGGAAAGTCGTGACCGACGAAGGTGAAGGCGGTAAACAGATCGCGGATTTTCTTGCAGAAATCAAGGTGATTTAGTGGCAGATGTAATCTGGGTCTATGCCGAGCTGAACGAAGAGCGGTTTACTCCCACGACTTTGGAGATGCTCACCAAGGCAGCCGAAGCGGGAAAGGCTGAGGCCGTACTGCTCGGTCCTGCTCCGGACGATGCCGCGCAGATCCTGTCGAATTACGGTGCCAGCAAAGTTTATCGGTCCGCAGATCCGGTATATCGTGATTACCTGACACTCCCTGCGGCGGAGACCGTTGCAGGACTTATTCAGAAACACAGTCCCTCCGTGATGCTCTTCGCTTCCAGCTACACGGGACGTGACATCGTCGCCAACTTGAGCGCCAGACTCGACTGTGGCGCTATCAGCGACGTCGGGGATTTCATTCTGAAGGAGGGCTCACTGGAAGCGACCATTCCCGCGCTCGGCGCCAGTTACCAGAACACCAGTACCTTGGTTAGTCCAGGAACGAAACTGTTGCTGGTGCGGCCGAAGGCGTTCGAAGCCAAAACCAACGAACAACCCCTGTCCGTTGAAGAAGTACCGGCCGCCACAGCAGAAGCGCTTCGTACGGTTCACATGAAAGAGCGTGTAGCGGTGAGGCGCGAGGGACCGCAACTGGAAGGCGCCAAGACGATTATCTCCGGCGGTCGTGGACTCAAAGGTGAAGAAAACTTCGCGATGTTGAAAGATCTGGCCGACGTGCTCGGCGGTGCCGTGGGCGCGACCCGAGCGGCCGTGGATGCAGGCTGGGTTCCCTACGCGATGCAGATAGGTCAAACAGGAAAGACGGTCAAGCCGGATATCTATATCGCCTGCGGCATTTCCGGCGCCGTGCAGCATCTGTCGGGAATGAAAACTTCCAAGTTCATCATCTCGATCAATAAGGATGCCGAAGCGCCAATCTTCCAGTACTCCGACTTCGGCGTCGTCGGCGACGTTTTTAAAGTTGTCCCCCAGCTCATCGAAGAAATCAAGAAACGCAAAGGCGCCTAGTTTACCGCTCGGCGCCGGTGCTTCATATCTCGGCGACTTATCTGATGGTCTCGTCTCGGGTTTCGGTGAATGCGAGCCATTGATTTCTTAGCCCGGTTTGCCAAATTTGATTAGCCTCTTCAAGGTCTTTCAAGCCGGCGATTTCTACCCGATGCAACAAGAGATTGTCCGAAACCCTTCTGGGTGTAATCGTGACTTGATAGCCTTTGTTCCTCAGCAGTCGGGCGTGTTCATCGGCTCCGGTTCGGCGACGAAATGATGCGACGATGAGATCATACGAACCGTCGGGTTGTTGGCGTAGCAATGTCTCGCGCGTTAGGGAAGGGAGCAAGAGGTCTTGCCCTGCGGACACCCTATTAAGATCCTCGATTTGAGGGTTGAACTCTTTGATGAGGTCCATGCCGAGTACAGTATTCGCCCCATAAGTATCAATCGCGATTTGATAAATGGTAGCTCCGTCCTGAATCGTAACCCGCTGGTCTTTTCGCTTGAACTCGACTTCGGCATTGGCCTTTCTCGGAACGGTTTCCTGGTCTAGATCGTTTTTGGCGGCTTCGAGACTTCTCCCGCCCATGTTGAGTAAATTTTGCGGAGCGATAACGGAGGCCACGCCGACAAAAGCCAGGATTCCCAGCAGAGTCCCAACTCCAGTCCTTAGCGTGAGTTTCATTTTGTGCCCAGCAGTCTCCTCAGACGCTTCACGGATGAGTGTTTGTGTCTCACGTGCGAAGATGGAAGCTGTGGGTTCCGCCTTTGTCATCTTGATTGCCGATTCTATCCTGAGATCTCTGGCCACTTCCTTGATTGTATTCGCGGAAACAGTTTGTTTAGACTCCGCATAGACGATGAGCAGGGCATTGTCGCAGATCATGTTCATGAGCCGCGGAATCCCTTTAGAGTAGAAGGCGATTTGCCGGACAGCATCACGCTGAAACAAACCTTTATCCGCGTAGCCGGCAACACGAAGCCTAAAATCGATATACGGAGCCGCTTCCTCGTCCTTCAAGGGATTCAGCCGGCATTGAACGGCCACCCGCTGTTTAAGCTGCCGGAGACCCGGTTGATCAAGTTTTGCTTGAAGCTCCGGTTGGCCCACCAAGACAATCTGGATCAGCTTTTCCCGATCGGTCTCCAGATTCGAGAGCAGTCTTAAGTCTTCGAGAACATCATCGCTTAGATCTTGGGCTTCGTCGATGAGTGCGGCGACGGTGTGGCCTTGCTTGAGCTCCGTGATCAGATAATCATACAGCTGCTGGAGCATGCTTACCTTGCTTGTGTCGTGGGGGGCCAGGCCCAGATCGTGAAGGGTGGTTTGGAGTAATTCCACGAAACTTAAATGGGTGTTGAAGATAAAGACCGAATGGACGCTGTCCTCGAGGTTGTGCATCAATTTACGTAGCAGGGTAGTTTTTCCGGTGCCGACCTCTCCGGTAATCACGATGAACCCCTTTTTGGCTTCGATCCCATAGCGCAGGGCAGCATAGGCCTCCTGGTAGACGGGATTGGTGTAAAAGAAGCGTGGATCAGGAGTAACGCTAAAGGGCGATTCGCGGAAACCAAAGTAGCTGTTGTACATGACGCCCAGCCTCTCTTGCACTTGAGTTGATGAAGTCGGTGGCCTGCCAAAGCAAGGACCAATCTGCTCTTGGCCTCGGCTTTACTGCGCAACTTGGACCGAGTCAAGGAATTTACAGGAATTTAATTGATATCGATGCGACCAAGTTGAACAGGATTAGACAAAAGTTGACAATCTTTGAATTGTGTTCACAACCGAGCTATGGGGAACACTGCGGAAAGCAATAAGGTCTCGCGAGGTCACGGAGAGAAAGTAACGGGAACGATTATTATGCGTTGCGTTACATGGGAAACGAAGTTTCAGCCGCGGTGCCGCTGATGCCGAGCCGGGTCCCCTGTACGACGTAGGCCATGTAGATCGCATCGGCCATGACGCGGCGCATGTTGTTTTTCATAAGCTGGGCACTGATGCAATCTTCTTGAAGCTCTTTTGTGTTGGCATATTTCTTTAGAATTTCTTTTCGGATGAGTCCGTGTTCCACATCGACCCCGGCGTGCAGCTTGTAAAACTCCAAAGCATCGTCATTCACCCACGGATAACGTTTGCGGAACACATCGAGATCGCGCGCCATGGCGCGAGCCGTATCGTCGCCTTCGGAGACGGCGACGCCCAGCAGCCAGGAGGTTTTGAAGGCGGCGTTGGCAAAACTATCGACGGCGAACTTTACGCCAAAGAGCGGCTCGGAGTCGATCACGTATTCGCGGGTGAGGCCCAGGGCTTCGCAGAGCTTGAGCCAGTACTCGGGATGAGGTTTGCCCGGCTTCCCAATCAAATCTTCACCCTCCTCTTCGATGGCTTTTGGGAGCCACATCCGGCGCACCTCGGCGTAAGGGCAATTATAAAGGATCGAGTATTCCTTCGTCGGGACGTTTTTGACGAAGTAATAGCGTTCCTTGGCCCAGCCTTGGAGTTGTTCCTTCGTGCATTTCCCTTCGCGAAACAGAGTCTCCCAAGGGTGGGGTGGCCGCTGGTGATCCTTTTTGTTGACTTCGGAAAATGTCTGGATGAATTCATCGGGGCTGAGCATGTGGTCGAGCTTATACATGACGCTGATCTCCTTGTTCAATGTGGGAGGGCCATTTAGGAAAGTCGCGCATGCTTCGACAAGCTCAGCATGAACGGAAAAACTTCAATGCCGTTCGCCCTGAGCCTGTCGAAGGGTTCTTTGACAGCGCCTTAAAGTCAGTCGGCCTTGGCGTCTTCGCGGTAATGGCCGATGGCGTCCATCAGCGGCTTGTCGGACATCACGAAAAATACCGCGGGGTCTTTGGACGTATTCTCGTGGCTGTGAAAATTCCAGAGCGGCACGACGAAGGAGTCGCCTTGTTCCCACTCGTAGCGTTTGTCGCCGATGGAGCTGACGCCGCTTCCCCTCCAGACATGATAAATGGTCGAACTTGTGTGGCGATGGCTCTTGGTTTTTTCTCCGCCGCGAAGCATCTGGATCTGGCAAGCCATCGTTGGCAGTGTCGGTCCGCCGGTCAATGGATTGGCGTAATCCAATACGATCCCATCATAGGGATCCCCAGGCTGTTCACCCACTTTGCTCAAAGCGCGCTCGGTATCTGCCCATTTGTAGCAAAAGGCGGGCGGCTGGATTGCATTCGGCTTCGTCCAGGCAGGCCGCAGCGGTCCGGCGGTCGCGAGCGTGTAACCCTCGGGTTTCGTCACCGTCTGTTTCCTGCGCGGATCGGGCTCATGAAAATCGGTTTCCAATAATCTGACTAGAGGCGAGTCCAGTCCATCGAGCCACATCATCGTCTCGCCGCGGTTTTCGTGGTCGTGCCAGGTCCAGCTGGGCGTCGTGACGAAATCACCTTCGCCGATCTCGAATGATTCGCCTTCGACGATGAGGCGCGTGCCATGGCCTTTCAGAATGAAACGAATCGCTCCGGCCATATGGCGGTGCGACAGCGCATCCTCACCGGGCTTGAGCATCTGAAGATTCAAAACCAGGGTGCGCGAGGTGCCGTTCTTCAGCGATGGATTCCACATCTGGAGTACGCGCCGGAAAGATACATCCAAGCCGACCACATCGCCGGCTTTTTCCATGGCGGCGAAAAGATCTTTTCCCTTCCAGTGGCAAGGCTCGAACGAAGGTACCGGCTCGCGGTAGAGATCGCCCTGAACGTTTTGCCAATAGCCCTTAAAATTCTTATTTTCGAGTTCTGCCTCAAAAGCCTTGAGTGCGTCAGCCATAAAATGATCCTCCTGTTAACCGACTTCTAGACTATTTCTACCCAGGGTTGCAACAGTTCGTCTCCGGGCAATGGATGGAGTGTACTGGAGTATTGGGTTCTAAAACGCATTACTCCATTGTTCCATCACTCCAGTACTCCAGTCTTCGTCACTCGATCGGCTTGACCGTGATCATATTCGTCGTGCCCGCTTGTTGGAGCGGCAGCCCGGCCGTGATCGCGACCAAATCGCCCCGTTTGACGAACCCCAGCTTTAACGACTTTTTTTGGGCGTCCCGCAACATGGCGTCCGTACTGTGGAAAGCCGGGACTCCCACCGGATAAACACCCCAAACCAGGCAAAGAGTCTTCAAAGTCGGCTTTTCCGGAGTGAAAGCGATGATTGGATGTTGCGGGCGATAACGGGCGATCATCCGAGCCGTACTGCCGGAAGACGTGGGTATAAGAAAAGCTTCCACTTTCAAATCCCGCGCCAGCGAGATAGCAGCGAAACTAATCGCTTCGGGCACACTCTTTGTTTGTCCGATGGATTGATATCGCGGCTCCAGGATGGTCTCTGTTTCTTCGGCGACCTGGGCCATAGTTTTCACCGCCTCGATGGGATAATCACCCGCGGCGGACTCTTCTGAAAGCATCAAAGCATCGGTGCCGTCCAGAATCGCGTTGGCGATATCGGCGACCTCGGCGCGGGTCGGGCGTGGATTTTGAACCATGGAGCGCAACATCTGCGTCGCCGTGATCACGGGCTTGCCCAAAACGTTGGCCTTTCGAATCATCATCTTTTGCATCGCGGGAATTTTTTCGGGCGCGATTTCGAGTCCGAGATCGCCGCGGGCCACCATGATCCCGTCGACTTCCTTCAGGATTGCGTCGATATGATCGAGGGCCTCATGTTTCTCGATCTTGGCGATAATCGGGACCAAAGCGCCGCGTTTTTTCATTTCCCGACGCGCGTAGACAATGTCGTCGCTGCTGCGGACGAAGGAGAGGGCAATCATATCCACTTTGTGCTCGATCCCGAAGGCAAGGTCCTCTTTGTCGTGGGTCGTCAGAGCGCGAATGTTGAGGCTCGTTTGCGGAAAGTGAATGCCCTTGTGCGAGCCTAGGATACCGCCAACAACCACTCGACAAGTGACGGAGCGATTTCCCACTTTTACGACTTCGAGCTCGATCTCCCCGTCACCCAGTAGAATCGGGTCACCTTTCTTGACTGATCGGGTGAGCCCCTTGTAGTTGACGGAGATCATCTCTTGATTGCCGACGACCTCGCGAGTGGTCAATACTAAAGGCTGGCGGGTTCGGAGGCGTACGTGATCGCCTTCCACGGCGCCGATCCGGATCTTGGGACCGGGCAGGTCTTGGAGGATCGCGACCGGCCGGCCGAGTTTACGTTCGAGTCGCCGGATCATGTGGATAACGCGACGATGAAACGCATAGTCGCCGTGACTGAAGTTGAGACGCGCAACGTCCATGCCGGTCTGGATAAGCTGTTTGAGAACCTTTTCAGAAGCGCTGGCGGGACCGATGGTGCAGACGATTTTTGTCCTTCGCATTTTCATTAATCTACACGAGTCAATGGGAGAATCAAAGAAAGAGGAAAGAGATTGGAGTAATAGAATGATGGAATATTGGAGTGTTTGGTTGGACTAAGGAAGTATCGCGTTTGACTGCATCAATCCATTACTCCATTGCTCCAGTACTCCAGTCTTCTATATTCCCGAGCCCGTTCGTTTCAAACGCGGATCGAGAAGGTCACGCAGCGCGTCGCCGAGAAGATTAATGCCGAGCACGGTGACGAAGATGCAGAGACCGGGAAAGAGGGGCAGCCACCATGCGGTGCTGATATAGATCCGCGCGTCGGCGAGCATGGTGCCCCAGGTGGGAATTTCAGGTGGAACCCCGACACCCAAAAAGCTGAGACTGGCTTCCGCGATGATGGCCGATGCCATCGCAAAGGTGCCGATGACTAGGGATGTCTGGATCACGTTGGGAAGGATATGACGCAGAATGATCTGCGCGTTACGGGCTCCCAAACATTGGGAAGCGACCACAAATTCGCGCGTGCGCAAACTCAATGCCTGTCCCCGGACCACACGACAATAGGGAATCCACCGTTGCACCACCAAGGCCAGAATCAGATTGAACAGGCCTTGGCCGAGAAACGCCATGATCGTGATGCCGAGCAAGAGCGGCGGAAACGCCCACACGACCTCCACGAGCTTCTGGATCATGAAGTCGGTCTTGCCGCCGAAGTAGCCCGAGATGGCGCCGAGACTGATGCCGACGAATCCTGAGATGAAGACCACCGCAAACGCCACCAAAAGAGAAACGCGGGCGCCATATATGACGCGGCTAAAAACGTCGCGGCCCAAGTTGTCGGTCCCCAGCACATGAAGAGAGCCGATGCCTTCGGGTGGTTTTGTCATCGCGGTGAGTTCCTGCTGGTTGGGATTGTGCGGCGCGAGGGCCGGACCGAGGATGCCGACCACGATGAACGTTAGCACGATCAAGCCTCCCGTAAAGGCTTTGGTGTGCAGTCGTGGCGCCAATCGGCTCACCAGACCGGGCGCTCTTTCAGTAGCGGATTCGAGGGTCAATGACTGCATAAAGTCCGTCAATAATCAGATTAATGATGACAAATGCCGCTGTGTAAGTCATGACGATTCCGGTGACGAGAGGATAATCGCGGGCATTCAGGGCCGTGATCAGAAGACTACCAATGCCCGGCCACGCAAACACGGTTTCAACGATGATAGAACCGCTCAAGAGCGTCCCCAGCTCCAACCCGACAACCGTAATGACCGGTATCAGGGCATTCGTGGTCACGTGACGCCACACAATGTTTTTTTCCGCGAGTCCCTTGGCGCGTGCGGTGACAACATATTCTTCGTTCATGACCTCTAAAACAGAAGAGCGAGTTACCCGCATCAAAATGCCGAGCATATTCACGCCGAGGGCCAATGCCGGCATGCAGATGTGGGTCAACGCATCCCACACGGCCTTCCAATTTCTCTGGAAGAGGCTGTCGACCAAATAGAAACCGGTATTTTCGGGTCCGGCGATTCCGTAAGTGCTGCGGCCGGCGGTGGGAAGGATGTTTAAAACGCCGGCGAGCAAGAGAATCAACATGATGCCGAGCCAGAAACTAGGCATGCTGATACCAAAGAGTCCGAAGGTGGTTCCGACATTGTCGAGCCATGAGTTTGGCTTCGAGCCGGCCCAGACGCCCAACGGTATTGCCAAAACCATGGCGATGATAATCGAGAAAATCGCCAGTTCGATCGTAGCCGGTAAGCGGGCCTTGATGACCCTGGTCACGGGCTCGGCGTACTTAAACGACTTGCCGAATTCTCCGGTAAGGGTTGAAGCCGCGAACTTCAAGTATTGAATGTAGAGTGGGCGATCCAGCCCCCACTGCGCCTTGGCCTTGGCTACCTCGGCGGCGTTTGTCTCCTCGCCCAGGAGCATGAGTGTGGGATCGCCGGGAGCGGCGTGAATCAACAAGAAGACGAGCAAGCTGATCAGCAGCAGAACAGGGACCGTTCCTACCAGACGTTGAACGAGATACCCCGTCATTTCATTATTTCTTCACCGCCATATCGAGCGCATAAATGCGAGCATCGGGTAGCGGTTTATACTCCACCCGGTTGTTTATGCCCCAGAGCAGTTTGTGCCTCCACATAAAACAGGCTGGAGCATCCTCGGTAAGGATGCTCATCGCTTGCGAGAGGTATTGTTTGCGTTTCTTCGGATCGAACTCCGCCTGTTCCTTGTCCAAGAGTTCGTCAAACTTGGGATTGGAGTAGCCGATGCGCGGGGTTTCCCGGGTGTAAAAATATTGGTGCAGAGCCGCGCTCGGGTCTTGGACCGAACCGCGACCCATATAATAGAAGGGAACCGTGCCCTTTTGCACATTGGCCCACAACGTCGGCCATTCCGGGGTCATTAGCTTGGCGCGAAAACCCGCGGCATTCAGCATCGGGATCATTGCCTCGGTTAGCTGTTTGTCCAGCGTGTAACGTCCCACGGGAGTCTGCAGTTCCACATCGACACCATTTGGATAACCGGCCTGCGCCAAAAGCTTTTTTGACATCTCGGGATCGTAGTTCATTTTCGGCTTGAGGTTCGGATCATAGCCATATTGACCGGGTCCGATGGGGCCGTCGAGGCGACCGGCGAAACCTTCGAGGAGCGTCGCAATAATTTGATCGCGATTGATAGCGTGGCAAACCGCCTGGCGGACTTCTTTCTTGTCGAAGGGCGGTTTCGGCTGCATGGCCAGAAACATGATCTCTATGGAGTCCGTTCCCGTGATCCGCGCGTTCGGCGTTTTCTCCACGCGCTGGCGCAAATGGGGCGGAATGAACTGGGCGATCTGAATTTCATCGTTCAACAACGCCGTGACCCGTTGTTCAGTTTCACGCATCACGCGAAACACAACTTCGTCCGGCGCGTTTCGATGTTTTTTCGCTTCAGGATGGTCCGGCCTCTTGGCGATGACGAGGCGCTGGCCGGGGATCAATTCCTTGAGCTGGTAAGGGCCTCCGCCCATCATGTGCTCCTTGTCCGCTGCCTCGCGGCCGTATTTATCGAAGGCGGCTTTGCTGGTGATGATTAATCGGTCGCAAACAAAACCGAGAAGCGGGCGCTGCCGGTTTGTCGGTGATGAACTTGACGGTGAACTTGTCCACGGCCTCGGCTTTGATGATCGGACCGGCGACTGAGGCTTTTTGCTTTGACTGCGGATCGTTGATGACCCGGTTCATCATCGAATGGACAACGTCATCGGCCGTCACGGGCGAGCCATCGTTGAATTTGTAGTTCTTATTTAGATAGAAGATCCAAGTTGTTGGATTTTCTACCTTCCAGCGCTCAGCGAGACGACCCTCGAAGTCTCCCTTTTGGTAGTTGTAGGTACAGAAAGGCCCGGTAATCTCGCTCCAGATTCCGTACAACAGCGACACGCTGTCACCGTAAGGATTGGCGGTTTCGATGGTTTCGGTTACGCCAATAGAGACCCGGGTTTGGGCCTTTGCGACCACGTTATTGGCGAGTAAGAAGGCTAGTGCAAAAAAAACAATCGCGCATCGTTTCTTATGCCGGTAGAGCATTACAACCTCCCCGTAGATTGATGCGAAATCTTTTACAGCTCCTTCTCAAGATGTCAAGGTTGTTTTCAACAGGTTCAGACAACTCTAAGCAGGTAGTTTTTCTATTGACAGGAGTGAGGCCTGATACTAAGCGTGGTAGGTGCCGGGTAGAAACAGGAGGACATGGCAATGGCAAGAGACGGATTTAAGATTCTCGATAGCGATATGCATGTTTTCGAACCCCACGATCTCTACTTGAGATATATGGACCCGAAGTGGAGCGATCGGATCCCGCGAGGGGAGCCGAGAAAAAAGCATGGGCAGATCAAGTTTGCGTTTGCCAACGGCAAGCCGATCAGGCCATCGGGCGTTCAGGTGCTTGCGAGTACAACCCCAAAACCGATTCCCGGTGAGTCGGCTCCAGGAGAGGAGGCGGTAGCCAGCCGGTACGAAAAGCCGTTGCAGCGTGGTTATGACGCAGTGTCGCAACTGGAAGCGATGGATGAAGAAGGCTTGGATGTGGCCGTATTATTCAGAACTTTTCCGCTGCACTGCGACGATAGCTTGGAAGCCGAGTATGCCAACGATCTCTGCCGGGCATGGAACAGCTGGATGGCGGATTTTTGCAAGGCCAATCCAAAGAGGCTGCGGCCGTCGGCGTTGATCACCCTGCATGACGTCGATTTGGCGATCGACGAGACGCGCCGGGCGATCACCGAGTTGGGCGCGATTGGTCTATGCCTGGTGCCGGAGCCGGCCAATGGCCGTCACATTCACGACCGCTACTATGACCCCGTTTGGCGTGAAGCCGAAAAGATGGGCGTGCCCATTTGTTTCCACCCGGCGGCGAATCCCAACACCGATCAGGTTGTCCACCGGTTCAAAGGGCACGCCAACGAAGCGGTACTGATTAATGCCTTTCGCAATCCCATCGAGCTTATGCTCGCCGTGGGTAGTTTCTGCGCGGGTGGGGTCTTGGAGCGGTTTCCGAAACTGCGCGTTGCTTTTCTCGAGGGCAACTGCAGCTGGCTGCCGTGGGTACTGTACCGCCTGGACGAGCGCTGGGATCTGCGCAAAGATTATGCGAACGAACCGTTGAGCATGCGGCCCAGCGATTACTTCCTGCGCCAGTGTTTCATTTCCGTAGACGTGGAAGAGGAACTGGTTACGGATGTCATAAAGAGAATCGGCGACGATAACGTCGTGATCTCGACGGACTACCCCCACGCGGATTCCCACTGGCCGAATGCCATCAATCACTTCATGGCGATGGAAATGCCGAGCGCCGCCAGGAAAAAGATTTTGTGGGACAACTGCGCGCGACTGTATGGAGTCGAATAGGGGACTTGCGCAAGCGTTCACAAAGGGTTCGAAGCCGGTTCAAATCGTTCAAAAACGATATCCGGATGTTCGACAAGGCTTGAATGACTGGGACCTGATGCGATCTTTGCGTTGTTTTGCTTGCTTGATAAGGATATTTTATATGGAGCGGCTAATTTCATGACGATAACTCATTTACCTTGCGGTATCGAGCTTCCTCAGGTTTTTTTCGATGGTCCTACGGATATGGAGCATATCCGTAGGTTCGCCACCAAGGCTGAGATGTTTGGGTTACGATAGTCTTTGGCTCCAGGAGCGGATCATCGGCGATTTCATCATGCTCGAGCCTGTGACCCTACTCAGTTACGTGGCGGCGATCACGACAACGTTGAAATTAGGAACATCCGTTATTCTGCTGCCATTGCGAAATCCTTTGCAGCTGGCGAAAGCCTACTCGACACTGGATGTGATGAGTGGCGGTCGTGCGGTTATGGGTGTTGGGCTCGGTGGCGGTCATCTTGGGTCGCATGAAGATGTCTTCGGTTACACGCGCGAGGGGCGAGTAACCCGCTTTACTGAGGCTGTGCAAATCATGAAGCTCCTCTGGACCGAACCAAAGGCGAGTTTTCAAGGACGCTATTGGAATTTTAGAGATGTTTCGATGGAACCGAAGCCGATGCAGAAACCACATCTGCCGATCTGGTTCGGGGGTCATCATGAGAACGCTCTGAGACGCGCGGTCAAGTACGGTAACGGCTGGATGGGAGCCGGTTCTTCATCCTCGTCGGCGTTTATCCGCGACTCGGGGAAAATTCGTGACTTCCTAAATGAGGCGAAGCGCGATCCGGCGACGTTTCATTTTGCCAAACGCGTGTATCTGGCCATCGACAACGATGAGGCGCGCGCGGAGCTGCGGATACGTGAGTGGTTTGGCCGACGCTATAAGAATTCGGACGTCGGCCCGAAGGTATCCATCTGGGGCAGCGCTCCCAAGTGTACGGAAAAAATCCAGGAAATCGTACGAGCCGGCGCGCAGCAGATTGTGTTCAATCCGATGTTCGACGAGATGGACCATCTCGAGATCTGCGCAAAAGAAATCATGCCGCATCTATAAATAAGGAGGAAAGTTCAAGCCGTTCAAAGCGTTCAAGTCGTTCAAGACGATTGATCATTGAAACGCGCGGACCGGCACCCAAGGAAAAACGCTGAGCCACAACGGAGGGCGCCGAGTGAACTGGTGAAGTAGGAAACGCATAAATAGCGGGGATCGGAAAAAGGAGCGATCATATGAAAGTCATTTACCACAAAGACCGGCCGCTGTTGGAATTTCCCGACGAACCGTGGCGCCAGTCTTTACGGTTGGCGGTGAACCGATCTGCCGGGTCGAATTCTTTGTCTGTCTGGCTAGCTGAGATGGGAGATCACCACCGAACACCGTTGCATTGGCACGACACTGAAGAAGTATTGGTCTTCCTCGAAGTCGATGGCGATGGCTTTGCGCGTGTCGGCGACGAGGAGCTTAAGATCGAAACTCAAACCAGCGTAGTTGTCCCGCCCGGAACGGTTCATGCGTTCGGTCTCCGAGACGGACGTTTGCTGAAATCCATATCGATTCTGCCCGATGCCGACGCCGTGCCCGGGCACCGACTTCTGGAGAAGGGCGAAGAGAGCTTTGAGATGCCGGACCTGAAGAAGAAATAACGACAGAGCATAGAAAGTATCGGGGGACGAAGCTACGCGCATCGGAGTTCCTCTTTAGAGCCAGTCGCACAGAAACCCGCGCCATCACGCACAGAAAGAATCCTATTTACTGTGCGGTCACAAGCCAAATGGCGTACAACCTTCCGGCCACGGAGACCTTCGCGACTAGCATAGTTGTAGGGGTGTATCCTTTCGGTTACACCAGTGTCTACAAAGTTACCTACTCGCGTTCTTCTGGAACGCGACTATGCGTCGTACAAGAAGAAATCTCCTTTAGTTCATTACATCCGGTCACTCTGTCAGACGTTCTGGTTATGGCATCGCTATTGCGCATCCCTGTGGCGATGCGCATGACCGCGGCCAGCTCACTTGTGGTACCAGGCGGGAAGAAAGGGGGGAAGAATGTCGGCTAGGGCTAGGGTCTATTTACACGGCGTTATAGCAGGCATCATCGGAGCGGCAATCATCGCCATTCTGTTCCTATTCCTGGACGCAGTCGCTCGACTCCCCTTTTACACGCCTACCGTACTAGGAGCAGGACTTTTCGTGGGAGCAGAAGATCTCGCCGCGACTGAAGGAGTGGAGGTTTCTCTGAAGCTAGTTCTGATGTACACCTGGGTTCATTGGTTGGCCTTCATAGCCCTGGGTGTGATTGCGTCGCAGTTGCTTTCATTGACCAAGAAAAATCTCAATCTGGGCTTATCGATCTTTCTGCTTTTTCTCATTTTGGAATTTGGCTTTGTCGGCACTTGGTTTGTTTTAGCTGAGCCGGTTCTCGATGAGCTTGCGTGGACAACGGTGCTGCTCGGAAACCTTCTAGCCGCAATTGGGATGGCAATCTATCTTCAGTTTCGAAATCCTCGCCCGGCCCTCTCAGCCTGATGGCAGCGACACGGCGAAGGGCTTCTCCCAGTGGGCTCAGATTGCGGGCCACCGGATTAACGTAAAACATAAGGCTAACACAGGATTGCGTTATGACAGGAGCCACGGAGCAAGTTGAGACGGTCATCATAGGCGGCGGCCACGCAGGGCTGACGATGAGCTGCTATCTCAGTCAAGCTGGACGCGAGCATGTGATTCTCGAACGAGCCCGAGTGGGGGAGCGCTGGCGCAGCGAGCGCTGGGATTCTTTTTGTTTCCAATTTCCCAACTGGACGATCGAATTGCCCGGCTACAAATATCAATGCGACGATCCAGATGCCTTCGCGCCGGGTCGAGAGGTCGTGCGCTTCATCGAAGACTACGCGGCCTTTATCCAAGCACCGACGCGCTGCGGATGGAAGTGACTTCGCTGGAGCGAGCAGCAGATTCCAGCCGGTATCTACTCACGACAAACAACGGCGCGATTGAAGCCGCGAATGTAGTGATCGCTACGGGTCCTTATCAACTGCCTGTAATACCGGCCATGAGCGCGCATATTCCGAAGGATATCTTCCAGGTGCATTCCAGCGCCTATCGCAACGCGGCCCAGTTGCCCCCGGGCGCGGTGGTTGGTTGTGGGGAGCGGGGCTTCGGGCTGCCAGATCGCGGACGATTTAAATCAATGCGGCCGCCAGGTCTATCTCTCGGTTGGCCGCCATAGCCGTAGGCCGAGAAAATATCGCGGCAAGGACTTCGCCTATTGGGTGTCTGCGCTGGGGACGACCGAGCAGATCGTCGATACGGTGCCGGCGGAGCTTAGGAAAGGATCTGAAATCTTACTTACCGGCGCCAATGGCGGTTACGATGTCGATTTACGAGCTATGGCCGCGACGCGGAGTAGACTTGCTAGGTCATTTACAAGGGATCAACGATAGTGAGTTGATACTTAGCAGATGATCTCACGCAGAATCTCGCCAGAGGCGACGAGTCGCTGGAAAATTTCAAACGGGCCGCGGACGACTACATAACGAAGAATGGCTCGGAGTTTCCGGCCCAGCGGGAGCCAGCCGTAAAATCAGAGGTTCCGAGTCCGGTCTCGCGACTGAATCTTAAAGACGCGGGCGTGAGCGCCATTGTCTGGGCGAGCGGGTTTCGCTGCAATTTCGAATGGGTGAAGCTGCCTATCTTCGACGATGGCGGCCAGCCGCTGCATCGTCGCGGTGTGACTCGATTGCCCGGCATCTATTTTCTTGGATTGCGCTGGCTCTACAAGCGGAAATCAGCTTTTCTGCGTCAGTGCCTCAGGCGCGGAGGACGCGGCCTATCTGGCGGAGCAGATCGCGGCTCGGAACTGAGATACAAAATTCCGTCACGCAATGAGTGATAAGAGTAAACCTAGGAATAGGCATGCCATGGCGCGACGCACTTGAACGGTAGCGTGATTAAGTTCGCCAATGCATGCGAAGAAGTATGTAAATGCTCGGGCATAACTGACGGATATGTGAAGGAGAGATAAATTATGAACGAGCCGCGACAAAACACCGGTCCTGAATTATCGTACGCCGCGGCGATGCTCCATTTGATTATGGGGTTTCGGGTATCGCGAACCATCTTCGTAGCCGCCAAACTTGGACTTGCCGATCTTTTGCAAGATGGGCCGAGAACAAGTGAACAACTGGCGCGAACCACGGGAACCCACGCGCCATCGCTGTATCGCGTACTCCGCGCGCTGGTGAGTATCGGTGTGTTTTCCGGCGACGATGAACAAGGCTTTGCCCTCACATCGCTTGGCAACACTTTGCGGAGTGATGCGCCAGGATCGCTGCGTTATTGCGCGATGCTAGTTTTGGGCGATGAGCACTATCAAGCCTGGGGCGATCTCGCGCACAGTGTGCAAACGGGTGCGAGCGCGTTTCGCCATATCTTCGGAGCAAACACGTACGAATACGTTTCCCAACATCCGGAGCACGCTAAGATTTTCAACGAGGCAATGGCGAATCTCACGGGATTTTACAATGCCGCGGTGCGGGACAGTTATTCCTTTTCCGGCATCGGTAAGGTTGTCGACGTAGGAGGCGGCGATGGCAGCCTTGTTATTGCGTTGCTTCGGGCTAATCCGGGAATGAAAGGAATCGTTTTCGACTTGCCCCAGGTTACGGAACGAGCGAAGCAACGAATCCGCGAGGCGGGGTTGGAGGAGCGCTGCGAAGTAATCACCGGCGACCAATTTGTCTCGGTGCCGAGCGGTGGCGATATGTATATTCTGTCGCGTTGCTTGGGCGCCTTTGATGACGCTCGCGTGATTCAACTGCTTAAGAGCTGTCGCGCGGTGATGCCTGAAAAAAGCAAACTAGTGCTCGTCGAACGGGTTCTTCCGGCTCGGTTAGGGGACTCAATCACGGCTCATCATGCCTTCATGTCGGATCTCAACATGTTGGTGAATACAGGCGGACAAGAGCGCACAGAGACGGAGCACTGCGCGTTGTTGAAAGCGGCAGGCTTTCGGGTAACTAGCGTTGTCCCGACGCAATCCGAAATGAGCGTGGTGGAGTGCGTGCCGGCGTAGCGTAATCTATATGCCCAAAACGTACGATATAGAAAGTCCGTCCGTGCCGCTCCTATACCGCGACGGTTTCCGTCCGCCGCCGCGGCTGTTGGAAACATGAAGAAAGCCACCGCCGGTGATATTGGGGAGCTGATGAACTGTTTGAAAGAAGCAGATCGTGACCGAGCTTGGGCCGAAATCGAGGAAAAGCTTAAGCGGTTTGAAGGACCGAACGGCTTTGAGGCGCCGGGTGAGGTGCTGCTTGGGGTCGGGACCAAGTAGGTGAGACTTTCCTGATCAATCACACCAGATGAAAGAGGAGCAAGGCAATGGATTTCCAACAAGAAAGATATGCCCGGGGCGCGGCGGGCTACGATGAGCGGATACGCAAAACGTTTCCTTTCTACGAAACAATTCACACAGCAATCAACGCCGTGCTTCGTGTCTACTTGAAACCCGAAAGTGAGCTATTGATTGTCGGTGCCGGTACCGGGGCAGAGATCCTTGAACTCGGCAAAACAAATCCGGGCTGGCGGTTTCTAGGCGTAGATCCGGCAAAGCCCATGCTGGATCTCGCGATGGAAAAGATCGAGGCCGCGGGACTTACTGATCGAGTCAGTTTGTTTAACGGCCTTGTCGGGGATCTCCCGATCGGCAAACTCTGCGACGGCGCCACTTCAGCGATGATCATGCACTTTGTTCCGGACGATGGTGGAAAAGTGGAATTCCTTCGCGCCATAGCGGCACATCTAAAACCCGGCGCACCGTTCGTTCTAATGGATGCCCATGGTGATTTGAATGCACCAGAATCAGAGCTGATGATCGAGGCTTGGAAGCAACAGCAAGTTCTCGCCGGTATCAAACGGGAGGAAGTTGAAAGCGGTATGAAGGAGCGTATGAAGACTATTCAATTTGTATCTCCCTCGCGAATGGAAGAATTATTGGCCGAGGCCGGATTTCACCGGATTCAACGTTTCTTTCAGGTTTTCATATTGGGAGGCTGGATAGCATTTAAAGCTTAAGAGAAAAGAAGCAGCGCCACGAACATTGCGGTCTACTGCGGGGTCAGACGGATCATTAGGGACTGTAACACTTGATTCGGGTCTAAGTTTAGGAACCCTTCGACAGTCTCAGGGTGAACGGTCTAAACACGAGCCGTTCGTGGTGAGGCTCTCGAACCATGAACGGCGAACACTATGAAGCTGTTAGGGTTCACTAGGAGTGTTGCATCTAGGCCACAGGCATAAAGAGATCATAGACCGAAGACACGACATCAACAGCAGGTGACGTATGAACCAAACGTCTTCCCTCGCGGACTTTCTGGATCGGTACAGTCGTCAGTATCCAGAGGACGTGTTTTTCGTCGATGCCGAAGTAGACGTCGAATACGAGTCCACGGCTTACTACAAACTTCTCGAAGAGGAAAACCCGCTCATTTGGTTTTCCAAAGTCAAAGGCTACCCGGACTTCCAGCTTGTGACCAACGTCATGGGCTCAAAACGACGAATGGCTTTTGCGCTAGGACTGGACTCCGAATCCAAGCTTTACGAAACCTGGAATGAAACTTTGAACTCAAAGGGCGAAATACGAATATCCGACGAGAATCCGCCAATCAAAGAACGAATTTTCCAAGGGAAGGA
The DNA here is from genome assembly GCA_963737905.1 of uncultured delta proteobacterium. Classification (GTDB taxonomy): domain Bacteria; phylum Desulfobacterota; class Binatia; order UBA9968; family UBA9968; genus DAIRFP01. The sequence goes on from CAVTUQ010000026.1 coordinate 38,317, forward strand.
TGTCGATCTCTACAGCCTTCCTGTGATTAAGCACTATTCCGGTGACGGCTCTCACACCGGCTTCGGGCGATACATCACTGCTGGGCTGGCCGTCGCAAGAGACCCGCTATCTCCCGAAACGATCAACATGAGCTTCACTCGAATCCAGATTATCGATAGGGATAAGTACGCCTTTGATATGGGAAGCAGAAGCCATTTCTCGCGCTACGTGCAATCTGCGGCCCAAAAGGGGGATTCGTTGCAAGTGTCCGTGATCGTCGGTGCCCATCCAGCATTCTACCTGCTCGCCGCCTCGTTCATTGAGAATGAATATTCCATTGCGGCAAAACTAATTGGCTCAACCTTCACAAACGGGGTGACAAACCATGTGCCTGTCCCCTCAGAAGCGGAGATTGTCATCGAAGCTGAGGTTGTCCCCAACGAGTACTATCAGGAAGGACCTTGCGGTGAATTCACCGGGTACATGGCAGCGAGAACGACGGGCAGTGTCGCCAAAGTAAAGGCGATCTTGAGAAGGGCGAGGCCGATCTACTATGACATCCAGCCATCCAATTCATACGAACACATCGGCCTCTTCACGACGACACGCAAGGCAAAGATCAGCAGGATGCTGGCTGAGGTTTTGCCGCCCGGCGCAAGATATAAAATCGAATGGCCGCTGATTTCCGCGACTTTTCTGGCACTCTGCTCGTTACCGAATCCTGAACCTGGTATTGCCAAGCAGGCGGGCTTGGGGCTCTTGGCCTTAAATGCGTTGCTTTCGAAAATAGTCATGGTCAACGAAGGCGATTGCGAGCTGGAGCTGGAAAGATTTCTGGCCAACCTCTCGATCACGGGAGCACGAAACGGGGAAAACGTGCACATTATTACTGATGTCTTTGTCATAAAACTCGATCCGACCGCCACTACCGAGGGAACCAATGGGAAATTGATCATCGTAACGAAAAACTCCGGCCTCCCCTTTCACAAATTGGTAACGACAGACTGTGTGAGATTAGTATCGGGGAATTCGGAAGTGGTCATTTCCCATAAGCCGACGACTGAAGGGAGAGTAAATGTTGTAGTAGGCGACGACATCGACCTGCAAAATTCCAATCAGATCGTCTGGGCGCTTTCGACCAGACTCCGACCTGACAAAGATGTTGAATTCAGTGACGATGGCAAGATTTTGTTTGATACCACCCGAATTGAGGAAAAGCTCGAAGTGCCTACATTACCTCAGGAGGTAATCGAAAGAGTTGCGAATAAATTGCGAGAGGCTGCTCAATGAAAAACGTAACCTTCCTTCGTTTGATATTTCAGGAAGGTGCGATCGCGGCCTCGGAACGGGCGATCCGCTATCGATACATGTGAGATAGGGGCATCATCAAGGAAGGATTCTTCTATGAGCCAGAAACCCGTCGTCACCATCGAAGACATCACGAACATGGCGCTCGAGGAACGCCGGCCGGGCTGCGACAAGGGAATGTTACACGAGGATGCGCCGGTGCAGACGGCGGTCTACCGAGTCCAGCCAGGGAGCGGCGTGCCGACGCACCTGCATGCGCGGGTCTACGATCTTTTCATCGGCGTGAAGGGGAATCTCGAAATTCGCTATGAAGGCGAGCACGGCAATGACATGTTCGTGCTCAAGCCCGGCGCGTTTTGTAGAGTGCCGCCCGGTGTGCGGCACGAATTATCGAACCCGAGCAAGACAGAGGAAACGGTTTTCCTGCTCGTGCAAGCATCGCAGGAAAGTTTCGATTACGTCCCGGCGCCGTTCCGCACGATTGAGGCGGCGCTGCCGTTTTCGCCACGAAGCTGAGCTGGGCCAGCTTCACACACTCGCGAGCAACTTGTCTCAGTAAATAAATAAGGAGGCAAAGGACAGATGCCATACGTCGAGCAACATAAGGTTAAACGTTCGGGCATTGGACTGCGTGCTTGCGATCGCGATCGAGTCTTTGCCGGCTTTACGATGTTCGCGCCGCTGAGCGGCGACGGCAAGGTTTACCTGATCGATCTCGATGGCGAGGTCGTCCATACTTGGCAGATGCCTTATCCGCCGGGCCAGTATGGCTATCTCACGGAAAGAGGCACCTATTTCTATAACGGCAAGACCTCCGAGGACTCGACCCGTTTCATAACCAACAAACCCTGGAAAGGCGGCGCGGTATTGGAAGCTGACTGGAACGGCCGAGTCCTTTGGGAGGTGCGTCATCCAGACCATCACCACGATGGCATCAGACTGAGAAATGGTAACGTCTTGTTGATTTGTCTCGCTCAGTTGCCGCGCGATCTCATCTCCAGAATCAAAGGCGGATTGCCCAGTACAGAACATCACGGTGCAATGTACGGAGATTATCTTGTCGAAATGACGATCACGGGAGAAATTGTCTGGGAATGGCGCACGTGGGAGCACCTCGATCCGGCGACAGATTGCATCACGGCTATGCAAGACCCGCGCGAGGCGTGGACGCATGCCAACGGTCTGGCGGAGTTCCCAAACGGAGACATCGCGTTGAGTTTTCGTCACATTTCAACGGTCATCATCGTTGAGCGCAAAACGGGGCAAATCATCTGGAAGCTCGGAGCGCCGCCTTTATCGGGACAGCATGCGCCGACGCCGCTTCCCAATGGCAATCTTTTGCTCTTCGACAACGGCCCGCACCGGTTAGACCACTCGATGCCGTTCTCGCGTGTGTTCGAAGTCGAATTGGCGACCAAAGAGATCGTTTGGAAGTACCAGGAGCGGCGCGAATATGAATTTTTCAGCCCGCGTATGTCTAACGCTCAGCGATTACCGAACGGCAACACTTTGATCTGCGAGGCCGACTTTGGCCGGCTGTTCGAAGTGACGGCTGGAGGTGAATTGGTTTGGGAGTACGTCAACCCGTATTTCAACGAAGGGCCAAACGGGTTAAATAATCGTGTCTTCCGCGCGTACAGATACAGTGCAACCGAGATCGCTAGAGCCAAAGCCACAGGCACTCTGGGCACTCCTGGCGGAGTCTCTTAACCATTTAAATCGGCCGTATAATATTCCTCGAAAAGAAAATGCTGGCAAATTTGGTACGCTGCTGTACACAGCGCCGCCGTAACTAAACGCTCCAGCAAAGGCTGACCGCGAGATCAGAACAAAAATTTCCATGAAAATACACTTAGCCTTAGCAGAGGAATGACATAGGAGGTGATGCAATAAGCGATGTCCATGAGGGTGGTTGTCTTTGTCAGGCAATACGGTATCGCGTTAGGGGCGACCCGATGCGAGTCTCAACGTGTTACTGCACGTTTTGTCAACGCCGTACCGGCGGTGCGTTGAGCATTCATGCTTTCTTCGATGAGCAAAATATCGAGCTAAACGGCGATGGCCTTACTACGTACGAACATCACTCTGACGAAAGTGGTCTCTGGTTGCGACTACACTCCTGCAACCGGTGCGCAACAACTTTGATGTTGACTCTGGAAAAGTTTCCAGGCGTCCGAATCATCGCGGGCGGGACATTCGACGACCCGAACTGGATCAGGATAGTTAAGCACGTCTGGACACGGTCGGCCCAGCACTGGATGATGTTTCCGCAGAATGTGGATTGCTTTGAGAAAAGCTGTCAGGGAGCTAGAACAACCCCATGAAGTGGATTTGTATCACATGCGCCAGATTCCCCCTTCTGCTCGACTGATGCGGCTAAACCATTGGGTTGAAAGGGAGCGGGCGGACCACGCGCCTCACTCAATCTAAGGCGACGATACGCGAAGGAGAATTAAATGATATGAAGTGGCTATCGAGGTTTATTGTTTTTGCAGTCGCGTCTGGTACCGGAGTAGGGGCTCAAGACGTCCCTTCACAGGCTCGGGTAGAACTCGCGCCTACAGGCAAGCTTAGGGTTGCTCTCTTGCCGCTACCGCATATCGCCGTCCGCGATAAAGATACGGGAGACTTCAAGGGAGTAGTCGTCGATCTCAGTCGGGAACTGGCCAAACGGCTCAACGTGCCGGTCGAGTTCGTGACGGTGAACTCGAATATGGTTGCCGTCGATCAGGTCAAGAATGGCCAGGCGGATTTTACCTTCCTGGTTGGCTTACCGGCGCTGGCTAGCTCAAATCGACTTTGGGGCGGCCTACATCGAATATGAGACGAGCTTTCTCGTGCCAGCAAACTCTCCGATTCGCGGAGTGGACGACATCGATCTTCCGGGATTCCGAATCATTGTACCTGAGAATGGCGTAGCCGAGGCGAAGCTCAGCCAAACACTCAAGAACGTCAAACTCATTGGCGCGCCGATCGCGATTGGTTCTGCGAACCGGGTGGTCGAAATGCTCAAGAACGGCGAGGCGGACGCCTACAGTAATCTCACTCACCTGCTCTCGCTCACGCAAACTGAGCTGCCAGGTTGGCGTATTGTGCCTGGAAGCTACATGATGACGGTGTTTTCAATAGGCTATCCAAAAGGTAGGCCGGCCGGCGCTACCTACGCGAATCAATTCATCGAAGAAATGAAAAAGAGCGGCTTCATTCAGCAGGCGATTGAGCGGGCCAATCTCAAGGGTGCGGTGGTGCCCAAATAACGTATTGCTTTACACGGATTTTGCCGTGTATTTAGCAGATACCCGGCCCAACCGTTGGGCGGAGACGGACGCTCGACGCGTCGCTCACCCAAAACGTCAGGCGTCATAGCTCAGCTTATGAGGCTAGTATTGGTCAAGCAGTGGTCCACAATGTCACGGAGGCAAAACGCATGTCTACACAAGGGTATGTGCTAGGCCCCACTGAGGGCGAACATCTCATTCGGAATGCTGGAAGCTATATTATCAAGGTAGACCCCAGCAGGGGTTCAAACAACATGGCCCTGGGAACACAGCAGGTGCCGATCCGCACCGGCATCCAAGTCCATCAGCATCAAGAAGCAGATGAAGTGCTTTTCGTTCTGGAAGGCACCGGTTTTGGCATATTGGACGATTCACGCATGCCAGTCGAAAAAGGTTCGGCAATTTATATCCCTAAGGGTGTTTGGCATGGACTTGAGAATCCCGACAGAGAACTATCGCTGCTTTGGGTCGTGGCACCACCGGGACTCGAAACGTTTTTTCGTGAGGTAAGCAGCGCTCCTGGAGCACCGCCCAAGCAACTTAATCGCGAACAATTGAACGAAATTGCCCAGAAACACGGAATTCAGTTGAAGTAACGAGAAGTCGGCCAAGGTGGGTAAAGTTGCCCCAAGGCATTGCCACCACCTACGCGTACATGAGTCGAGGCTAACAACCATACGGGTGAACGGAGCTCGCTGAACAAGGCCATGCATCGGACGTTTCAACAGCGATCCTTCGCACAGCTGTTACCCAGCGGCTGATGGCCGGCGTTAGACCGCCTGAGCTACGCCGGAGCCGATAAACATGGCTTGATTGACAATCCAACGGAGAGCTTATGTTCGAAGTCGCGGAAGCCTATGAGCGGCAGAGAGGGCGATCAAGCAAGATATTGGCGCCGTTGTTCGTCGATTTTGCCGGTGTCCGAGGCGAGGTGCTCGACGTCGGTTGCGGCACGGGCGCGCTTACGTTCGCGATTGCGCAGCATGAGGCGGTGTCGAAGATCGTCGGCCTGGACTTGTCCGAGGCGTTTCTCGCTTACGCGCGGTCGAAGAGTGACGATCCGCGAATTCATTTCGAGCAAGGAGATGCTCAGGCGTTGCCATACCCACATGGTTTTTTCGATTGCTGTCTGGGATTACTCGTCATGAGCTTTATCCCGGACGCATCCAAGGCCGCCAGTGAAATGCGCCGTGTGACCCGACCGGGCGGAGTGGTCGCTACAGCAATGTGGGACACCACCGGGGGAAACCAGTTGAATGACGCGCTAACTGAGGCTGCAACTGTCATTGATCCCGAAGCTAAACTGCTCAGTGGCACTCATGGCACTATAGAGGAACTTTTATCTTTATGGACCTCTGCCGGCCTCACAAATATCGAAGTGAACGGTATCGTGTTCCCCTGCGGCTTCGACTCCTTCGACGGTTATTGGCAACCACTTACCGAAGGCCAGGGACCTGCCGGCGTTTATCTTCGTCGGGTTGCGGAAGATCAGCGAAGCGCATTGCGCGAGCGGCTGCGGCAGAATATTTTTGGCGACCGCATTGACGGGCCATTTACACTTCAGGCCAAAGCGTGGGCGGTTAAAGGAATCGTGCCTTGATACGCAGGGCGTAACAAACGGAGGTCGTATGGCGGACACTCTCACACCTAAAAAATGGGGACGCAAAGAGAGCGCTGATTGGTGGAGCGCTGGGCAAGCGCGGCGTCAGCAAATCTATGGAGCTGCAACTGAGATGATGCTTGAAGTGGCCGGTGTCCAACCGGGCAGCCGAGTGCTGGACGTTGCCGCGGGTACAGGTGATCAACGCTCATGGTGGCTCGACGCGTCGGACCAACAGGCAATGTACTGGCCACAGACGATTCCGCCAGCATGCTAAAGGTTGCTGCCGAGGCGGCGCGCAAAGAGGGCCTCACGAACGTCGAAACCCGCGTAATGAACGCTGAGAATATTGAGCTCGACTCGGACTCGTTTGACGCGGTGATATGTCGGATTGCTCTGATGCTATTTCCGAACCCAGGGAAAGCGCTAACCGAGATGCGCCGCGTAGTGAAGCCTGGAGGCAAAGTCGCAGTGATGGTGTATTCCGCCGTAGAAAGAAATCCGCACCATGGGATTCCCTTCGCAATTATTCGCCGCTTAGGAAACATACCCCCTCCAGCGCCAGGAGAACCCTGGATGTACGCCCTTGGGGAGTCAGGGGCGCTTGAAGACGTCTACAGTCGGGCCGGTTTTCTGAAAGTGTCGGTTCACGCCGTTCCTATACAGCGACGTTTGCCATCCGCTGCTGACGCTGTTAGAAACATGAGAAATTCTGCAGGTGATATTAGCGAACTCATGAGCCGACTGAATGACGCTGATCGTGAGCTGGCTTGGGCAGAAATTGAACAGTCAATGCGCCAGTTTGAGGGACCGAACGGCTTTGAGGCGCCGGGCGAGGTGCTGATTGGGGTCGGGACGAAGCAGTAGGAGTGGAGAACGGAGATAATCCAATTAGCTATCCATTGCGATAGCGCCGTCGAGCACAGGAAAAGGGTCCAGAGGTCTATTGCATACACGTGTGTTGGTTGCGGTCCGCGAAGAATTTTTGACGAGCGGAGGACAACATGTCGATTGCATCCCATAAAGCAATCGTGCGTCGCTACTTTGAGGAAGCCCTCGATAAGAGAAGGCTGGATGTTCTTGACGAAATCGTTGCGAGAGATTGCATCATACATCGACCGGAGGCTCCGGAACCGATCCGAGGACTCGAAGCGTTCAGGCTCACGCTCGAAAGGATTCTCCAGGTGTATAGCGAATTCAAAACAAACATCCACGATTTAATCGCCGAGGAAGATCGCGTCGTATGTAGATTGAGCCACCAGGCGGTGAATCGGGGAGAATGGAAGAGTCGTGTCGGAACCCACGCGGTGGCGGGAAAGACGGTTACCTGGCCAGCAATCGCAATTTTTCGACTTCACGATGGCAAGATTGCGGAAGAATGGGTTAGTCGGGACGAGCTTGGCATGCTGATCAAGCTCGGGGTCTTGATATCTAGCGAGAAGTCAAAGTGATTAAATGACCCTGTTAAGGACTGATTCTTTCGCGGACCAACACAAGCGAGCAAAACCGTTTCGGCGGGGTACGAAAGGAAAAAGTATCAAAGACCATTTTTTCGGGGTTCAAGAGTGCGCGAATATCAATGTAGCGGCGAGCGGGGAGGAAAATCCGATGGATTTGGGATTACAGGGAAAGGTGGCGATTGTGACGGGGTCCAGCGACGGGATCGGCTACGCATCGGCGCATGCTCTGGCGAAAGAAGGAGTCCGTGTTGTGTTGTGCGCCAGACGGGAGGCTCCTCTCGCCAAGGCTCGGGAAACCGTTGCGATGGAGACTGGCGCCGAGGTGCTCGCGGTGCCGTGCGACGTGCAACAGCTTCCCGACGTTCAGCGACTGGTCAGAGAAACCATGGAGAGCTTCGGCGCCATTCATATATTGGTTAACAACGCCGGCAGCGTTCCGAGCATGCAATTCGCCGAGGTGGACGATGCGCAGTGGCATCAGATGCTGGAGGGAAAGCTGCTCAATTATATCCGCGTCACGCGCGAGGCCGGCTGGGGAAGAATCGTCAATATCGCGGGTGGTGGCGGAAGGCAGCCGACCGCCACGGGGATGGCGGTCGGTGTCAATAATGCGGCAGTAATCAATGGACCAAGTCCCTGTCGTTACAGTATGCGGCGGACGGCATTCTGGTGACGACCATCGCGCCCGGCAAGATTGACACGCCGCGCCAAATTCGAAACCGTGAGCGAGAGGCAGAGATACGAGGTATGAATCTCGAGGTACTCCAGGAGGACGGTGTGCGTGATATCCCGCTAAAGCGAGTCGGCCGCCCGGAGGAGGTGGCGAGCGTGGTAGTTTTCCTGGCATCGGAGAGGTCGAGTTACATGACCGGCACCTGTGTGACGGTGGACGGCGGCTCCACGCGCGCGATATGACGCCGAGAATTCCGAGGGGATCATGGTAAACGGAAATGTCGTTGCAATATTTGTCTCGCCCATTGCCGGCGGGAAAATGGAAGAGGTGGAAATAGCGGAAGCCATTGCCGGCGCCGGTCTCGGGGGAGACCGTTACTCGAAGGGCGAGGGTAGCTTCAATCGAAAACAGCCGGGAAGGCGGCAAGTGACTCTTATCAATTCCGTTTTCTTTCAAAGCAGTGGCTTTGAATATGTCGAGAGCCGCCGCAATATTGTGACCCAGGGCATCGAACTGATGTGGCTCATTGGCCGCGAGTTTCAAATTGGGAAGGCGCGTTTCCGCGGACAGCACTACTGTGATCCCTGTTTGCGGCCTACTCGCCTCTCCGGCAAGACGGAGAAGTTCTTGGAAGCGTTCAGCGATCGCGGCGGTCTTGTGGCAGAGATCATCGAAAACGGCACGATAAGAAAAGGCGATCCTATCAGCCTCAAAGCGCTAGCGGAGGATGCCTACTATTACCGAAATCGCGAGGCAGATAAATAAGAATCTGAGACACCGATTACTATTATGGTATACCTTACGAGGTGCAAGCCACTCGGAACGGTCTCTGCGCGGGGTCGCCGGAACAGTGTATCGGATGGCTCAACGCGTTTATTGCCGCCGGCGCACAGACGATCGTGGTCCGATTCGGGAGTCCGGATCAGACTGGACAACCGGTGCGATTCGCCAGTGGGGTTTGCCACACCTGCGGACAGGTTGAGAGTGAGGTCTGTGAATTTCAATGCAAGCCTCAACATCTCCGACGGAGCCTTGTTGGCTGTTTTTGACGAGGGAAAGTTGAGCAATGCTGAAATCAAACGAGGCTTTCTATGGTCCATGTCACGAGGCTTAAACTGATTCAATTCAGGGCAGGTTATAATCTTCCCGTCCACGCCGGCCGGGAGAAGGGGATCTTCGAACGGTATGGTCTCGACGTCGAAATAACCTATACGCCGGGCTCGCTGTACACTAGCGAAGCACTGCGCAAAGGGGAATTCGAGATCGGCCACACGGGAGCTGATGATATCGTCGCCGATGTGGAGGATTTCGGCGGCGGCCCCTCGGGTCTGTTTATTTTCATGGGACTTCATAGTGGCCTTCTGAGCATCGTTGGAGCACCAGGTATCGCGACGGTCGAGTCGCTTCGCGGCAAAGAACTGGCCGTCGACGCGCGCGCGAGCGGGTTTGTTTTTATTCTCGAAAAATTCCTGCGCACGAAGGGCCTTGGCCCCGACGATTACCGCTTCGTCGAGATCGGCGGCGTCGATAGGCGCTATCAAGCGCTGTTGGAAGGCAAGGTCGCCGGCACCTTGCTTTTGCCGCCTTTTGCGGGTAACGCCGTGGCGCGTGGCTGCCACGTGCTTGCGCGTGGGGATCAGATCGTTCCCTGCTATCAGGGAACTGTGGGAGCAGCGAAGCGCTCTTGGGCTGAAAAGAATCGGGATTCGCTGGTCAACTATATAAGCGCTTACGTCGAGGCGACAACGTGGTGTTTCGACATTCAAAATCGCGCGTCCTGTTTGGAGCTTCTGGCCAAACACAACGGCCTGCAAGGGAAAGCGGCGGACGAGACCTTGGATGCCGTGCTAGATTCAGACTACGGCATGTATCCAAAAGCGGAAGTGAATCTTCCCGGGGTAAAGTCCGTTCTCGAATTGCGCGCCGAGATGGGCTTTCTCAAGCAGCCGCTGCCGCCGGTCGAGAAGTATATCGATCTGTCTTATTACGACCGGGCGGCGGGTAAGAGTTAAAGTTGTTCCAGACGGGAAAAGAATTCGGATAAGAGTATCTGGCGCAAAGCATGTCCTGAGCAGCTTAGTCGAAGGGAACGTAAAGGACGCCAAGGTTCGGAGAAGTTAGGGATAGCACGGGGAAGAGGGCATGCTTATAGCCGTTCCTGATTTTGTCTCGAGTACGTTTTTTCCATTGATCGCAGCGAAGGCGCTGGGAATCTTTGAGGAGGAAGGTCAGGAAGTGGAGATCGTGCATTCCAATGCACTCAAAGCTGTGGAAGCGCTGCGCAGCGGAACGGTGGATTTTTCTGCCGGTCCAGCGCATGCCCCGATGATGTTTTTTCCTGAGTGGCGTGGGGTGAAGCTCGTGGCGGCGGTATCGCAAGGCACACCTTGGATGCTGGTCATGAAAACAGGTCTGGCAAAACGCGGTGAGATTGCCGCAGTTCAAGGCCGCCGCATTGCCGCGAATGGTGGTCCCGACCTTGTCTTCAAACATTTGCTTCGGGAAGTTGGCATCGATGTGGAGAGGGACAGAGTGGGCATTGGCCAGCTTCGAGGGGCAAACGAGCCCGGCATTTCCTTCGGCGTCACCGCCGCGAAGGCGCTTTCGGAAGGACGGGTGGATGGGATCTGGGCCAATGTGTTGGGGTGCGAAGTTGCGGTTCACTTGGGGGCCGGCTCCGTGGTGGTCGATACGAGGGTCGGCGACGGTCCAGCGGGAGCGCGGAATTATTCATTCATCGCCTTGGCCACGACGGAATCGAAGATCGAAACCGAGCCGGAGCGTATCGAGTCCGTTATACGGGCGGTAGTTCGAGCGCAGTCCGTGATTCGACGTGATCCCGGACGCGCCGCAGAGGTAGCGCGGAAGTTGTTCCCGCCCGTCGAAGCCGAGCTCATGGACCGAATCCTTGTGCGTGACGCGATTTTCTATCGGCCGTCCATATCGAAAAATGCTATTGCCGAGATGAATCAATTTGTCACAGCGGCTGGCCTGCTCACGTCTCCGGTTCCCTACGAACAAGTGGTTGCCACCCGGTTTCAAAGCCTCTGGTCGGAGTAAGATCACCGACGATTAGGCGTAGGATGCTCGGACTCGCAGGGAAAGCGTTGCCGCTGGCTGGAAAAAGCTACGCTGCAATTTTTCGAACGCGAAGCTTCTTACGGCCCTGCTCGGCATGCCAGAGGTCATACTGGGTTTGCTGAGTAAGCCAACTTTCCGCGGATGTACCAAAAGCAATGGACAGACGCACCGCCATCTCGGGACTAATCCCGGCCCGACCATTCAGAATCGCCGATAACGTTTTGCGACTTACCCCCAGGGCTTTTGCTGTTTCGGTGATGCTTAGATTCAAGGGTTCGAGACATAGAGTTTTCAGAACTTCTCCCGGGTGGGGAGGATTATGCATGCGCATAGTGCACCTCAGTGATAGTCTTCGTAATCGACGTCATCGGCATCTTTCCCGACGAAAGTGAAGGTGATTCGCCAGTTTCCGCTAACCTTTACCGCACATGTGCCCTTACGATCGCCCTTGAGTGGGTGAAGATCCAGGCCGGGAAGGTTCATATCATTGGGAGTTATGGACACATTTAAACGGCCGAGAATGATCCGCAGCCGATCCGCATGCTGGGCCTGGATACCTGCTTTGCTTCCGGTGGCAAAGAACTGCTCAAGCCCTTTGTGCTTGAAGCCCCGGATCATGTCGGCCACTGTAACCTACCTGGTTACGCGGCGCAAGACGACGATTTCTGAGGCGTGCGGGAAAAGGGGTCCGGAGTCTTTTGCATACTCGCGTATTCTTGTGTCCGCATCGCACCGGAGGCCGGCTGAAATGGAAGTATTGAGCGCCGTCGCGATGCGCCAGGTTATGGAAAACCTCGGGCCGAAGTTTGAGCAGAGCGACAATTGGAAAGGAAGCATGGCCGAGCGATTGAGCTCGACTTATGCTCTTTTGCGGGTCGCTTGGCGCCGCAGGAAAGCAGCGCCAAGAACGCGAACGATTCGCACGAGATAGTTATGGTTGGATAGAATGGCGGTTTACTCAACAGACAGAATTGCGATCCCAAGTGACGCTCGGAGCAGTTCGAAATCCGAAGTGTTTGTTGTAGCAACCGTTGCTCCGTGGCGCCGCGCAGTGAGCGCAATCAACGCGTCGTTTTGAAAATCTCGGCGCTTGTTTATGTCCCAGTGCTGCCTGTCACCGATGTGTCGCACGAGTCGGCCAGCCTCCCACCAGTCGGACACCGAGGGCTCCCATCGCACGGTGGCCAATTCGAAGAGCTTGGCGACAAGTTGCTCGGCGTCACGGCCGCGAGCGCCGCGACGAAGTTCCGATAGGACCACTGCCGAATGGCGAATAATATACGCTCGCCTGAGATCATCGAGTGTGTCTTCGTATAACCCGCGCTCCCAGTGATCGATATAAACGCTGGTATCCAGAATGGCTACGGCCAACCTAAGATTTCTCCACGCTTCCAGGCTTAAGCGAACGACGAGTTTTCTTCATGAACTCCCAAAATTTCTCCATTTCGGCCACGCGCTCGACCGATATACGAATGACCTCGGCCTCGGTCTTTACTCCAAGTGCTTTTTTCGCGCGGTCGAGCGCCCGCTCGTCAATGAAATAGGACTTGCGCTTCAATTTCGCCCTTCCTGCCATTTTTACCTCCAAACAAGCACCGGCGGATGTGCATACATAATAAACAATTCAGGCATATGTCTCAAGTTCTGGCTTCGGCAATCAATTTCCTCGGCGGACCCCCAAATCTTTGCAGGGAAAGAGCTGGAAGAGAGGTAGGGGATCAGTTCAGTTATTGAAATTCGTAAGCGTCTTGGAATATGGTGCCACGGCAATCTGATCGTGGCCGAGATCGCTCAATTAACATTTGAGAGGAGACAAGCACATGACCGCTTTTGGACTCCTACTGCCGACACGGGAAATCGTCATGAACCAAGAGATCCCTGACTTTGGTCAGATTGTTGATCTGGCGGAGCAAGCAGAAGCGTTGGGATTCGACTCCGTCTGGGTGGGCGACAGCATCCTCGCCCGTCCGCGATTCGAGGCGTTGACCACACTGGCCGCCATCGCGGCGCGAACTCAGCGGGTACGATTGGGGACTGCCGTGCTCCTCCCCGTGCTCCGTCAACCGGTCGTGCTAGCCAATCAGGTCGCGAATCTCGACCTTGTTGCCAATGGGCGGCTCATCCTCGGTGTCGGTATCGCCGGCAATAACGCTTCCGTCGCCGCGGAATTCGCCGCTTGCGGGGTGCCGATCGCCCGCCGCATCGGAATGTTCGAAGAAACCCTCACGCTCATGCGCCGGTTGTGGACTGAACCAGAGGTGACGTTTCAGGGGCGCTATTTTAAGGTCCAGTCGGTGCGGCTGGGCCTGCGTCCTCTCCAACCGTCGGGTGTCCCGCTTTGGCTCGCTGGGAGTGGGGATAACGCGCTCCGGCGGGTGCTGCGGCTGGGAGATGGCTGGTTGCCCATTTCCTCGCCCCAGGCCTTTACAGCGGATTGGGAGCGTCTCAAGGTCTTAGGGCAAGAAATGGGACGCGACGCCCGGGACCTCCACCGCTGTTTGTATACCACGCTCAACGTTAATCCCGATGTCGCCCAAGCGCAGCGCGAGCTGCGCGCGTTCATTGAAAGCTATTACGGGATACCCTATGAGGTGCAAGCCACTCGGAACGGTCTCTGCGCAGGGTCGCCGGAACAGTGCAGTGCGTGGCTTCAGGCGTTTATTCACGCCGGCGCGCAGACGATCGTGATTCGGTTCGGCAGCCCCGATCAAAACGGACAACTGATGCGATTTGCCGAGGAGGTTCTGCCACACTTCCGGCCAGGATGAAATACCAAATTGGGCTGCGAGGGTTGTGCGCGTCGGGTGCTTGCAAGGTATATGAGAGGAAAGAAAATGGCATAAAGGGTGCCAGCCAAACAAGCAGGCACATAGCCTCCAACTGATCCTTGACGGCAGTACTTCAATTCAACTAAACATAGGCGACCATTCGAGTGGAATTTTAGACTGGACGAAACAATCCCGTGTTGCGGCGCGGCCGATGAGAGCTACATGTGGATATTGAAGATATCAGGCGTAAGGTTACTGAGGGAAGGTACCCTATCTCTTTTACTCACACTGAAAAATTACGATTGAGAAGAATAAAAGCCGTGGACATTGAGCAGGCGGTAAAATCGGGTAATATCATCGAAGACTATCCCAATGATCCGAGGGGAGCCAGTTGTTTAATCCTTGGCCGTGTCGGCAACAGACCTTTACATATTCTCTTTGCCCAATTGGAAGCGCAAGAGATTCTTGTTGTCACTGCGTATGAGCCTGATCCGGAAGAGTGGGAAAATGATTGGCAAACAAGGAAGGCGAGGTGAGTTTATGATTACGGAATGTTACTTCTGCAAGGGTAAAGTGGTCGAAGTGAAAACTGAAGTCGATTTTCGCTGGGGTAAGAAGCTCAAGGTTCTGAAAAATGTTCCGGCGCGCGTTTGCCAACAATGTGGAGAGAAATACTTTGAAGCGACTATTTACAAGGCAATGGAGAGGCTTGTCATCCGTCGAGTAAAACCATCGGCCCGTATGAGTGTGGATGTAGTTCAATTTAAAGAAGCCGTATGAAGCCAGAAACGCAAGAGTTGACCACCCAATGTTTACCGCTTGACGCTGACCCAACACCTCCAATAGATATTACATGCAACCGTTGAGCTCATGAAAGCCGACGGGGTCATGACATCCGTTGAGAGCTAACTCTAAAGACTAGGCCCGGACTGGGTTTCCCCAGCCGGGCTTGCTTTATGAAAACTCCCTCTAAAAAACTTGCGCAGAAACCAAACACGAAGGTCCGCGCTACTTCAAACGCGGTGTCTATTGCGGAACTAAAGAAGACCATCGCCGCGCAGGTGCAAGAGTTGCAACAGGCTGCTAAGCAGCAAGACGCGACCAGCGAAGTCTTGCGCATGATCGCCACCGCACCGGGGAACCTGCAGGGGGTGCTGGATGCTCTCGCAGAACGTGCCGCGCGTCTTTGCGAGTCCTACGACGCCGTTATCCAGCGTGTCGATGGTGATTTCTTGTTCCGGGCAGCCCATTTTGGTCCTGTGCCGGTGGGTGAAATTCGACCAATACCACTCACTCGCGAGCTCCCGTCCGGGCGGGCCATTGTCGACCGGCAGACGGTTCATGTCGACGATGTTGTGTTGGAGATCGAGACTGAGTACCCAGATGTCGCAGAGATCCAAAAACGTAGCGGAAGTCGGACAGTCCTTGCCACGCCCTTACTGAGCCGGGGTGTTCCCATCGGGGTTATTAATGTCCGCCGCATGGAGGTTCAACGCTTCTCGGACAAACAGATCAAACTGCTCGAAACCTTCGCTGACCAGGCCGTCATTGCCATCGAGAACGCGCGGCTTTTCCGAGAATTAAAGGAATCGTTGGCGCAGCAAACGGCGACGAGTGAAATATTGGGCGTCATCGCTAGCTCGCCGACGGATATTCAGCCGGTATTGGATGTCATTGCTGAGAACGCCGCGCGCATTTGTGGAACGTCTGATGTCTCCATCGTTCGCGTCGAGGATGATGGCTATAGGGTCGTCGCGACTTACGGCTCTGCGCCCAACTGGACGTCCGGAGAAACCCGTCCCCTCGATCGCGGTTCCGTGGTTGGCCGTGCGATTGTCGACTCTGAGACGATACATATCGATGATGTCCGAGCAGTCGAAGAGGACTTTTGGAGCGCGGGTGCGGCACGAGCGGGTTTAAGAACCCTGGCCGCGATTCCACTACTGCGCGAGGGAATCGCGATCGGTGCAATCTCGATCCGCCGCACGGAGGTTCGTCCTTTCTCAGAAAAACAAATCGGTCTTCTAAAAACCTTCGCCGACCAGGCCGTGATCGCCATCGAGAACGTGCGACTGTTCAAGGAACTGCAAGAGCTTAACGCAGAATTGCGCGAAGCCCTGGAGCACCAGACGGCAACGTCCGAAGTGCTCGGCATCATCAGCCGCTCGCCGACCGACGTGCAGCCGGTGCTCGACGCCATCGTCGAGAGCGCCGCTCGGGTTTGCGGGATCGATGATTTAGTGCTGCACATTCAGGAAGGGGACCGTCTTGTTTCGCGTGCTCATTTTGGCTCCATACCTGTGCCAAGCGGCCGCCTCGACATCGGCATGGATGATTTACAATTTCGCTGGATGCGCGAGCACGGCACGCTTCACATTCCCGACGTTAACGAGCAGAACGACTTTCAAATCGTGAACATCAGTGGGTGGCGCAGTTTTTTGGCCGTTCCCCTACGTCAGCAGGAGGAACTCATTGGAGGATTGACCGCACGTCGCATCGAGGTGCGTCCCTTCACGCCGGCGCAGATCCGGCTACTTGAGACCTTCGCTGACCAGGCCGTCATCGCCATTGAGAACATACGGTTATTTCAAGAACTCAAAGAATCGTTGGAGCAGCAGACTGCAACAAGCGAAATTCTGGGCGTCATTGCCAGCTCGCCGACGGACATTCAACCGGTGTTAGACGTCGTCGCCGAAAATGCTGCACGACTGTGCGATGCCAGCGACGCGTTAATATTTCGGGTGGACGGGGATATTCTTCGATTCGCGGCAAAATACGGTACCATGCCGGTCGCGGAGGCTAACCGTCCGATCGTTCGTGACACCCCAGGAGGTCGAGCCGTTGTTGACCGACAAACAATTCATGTCCGAGACCTCGCAGCTGAGATCGAAACTGAGTACCCGCAGTATGAGAACAGGAGTACTCGTACCGCACTCGCCACGCCTCTGCTTCGCGAGGGCATCCCGATCGGACTAATTTTTATTCGGCGGACCGAGGTACGGCCGTTTTCAGACAGACAGATCGCCTTGCTCAAGACCTTTGCTGCTCAAGCGGTCATCGCCATTGAGAACGTGCGGTTGTTCAAGGAGATCCAGGAGCGCAACGCAGAATTGCGTGAGGCCCTGGAGCATCAGACCGCAACCGCCGAGGTGCTGGGCATCATCAGCCGCTCGCCGACGGACGTGCAGCCGGTGCTCGACGCCATCGTCGAGAGCGCGGCGCGGGTTTGTGGAATTGATGACGTGATGCTGCGACTCCGCGAGGGGAACACAATGGTGTGCGCGGGCCCATTTTGGTCCTATACCTAACGTCCGTGCGTCGAGATCAGTAGTGAGGATCCACGGTTTCACTGGATGCGTGAACATGGCACACTGCATATTCCTGACGTCCGCGCGCACAGAACGATTTTCTAACGTTGGGTTCCGTTACTGGCTTCCGCACCTACTTAGGCGCTCCCCTTCGCCAGCATGGGGAATTATTGGAGGATTGGGCGCGCGTCGGATCGAAGTGCGTCCCTTCACTCCGGCGCAGATCAAGCTCCTCGAAACCTTCGCTGACCAGGCGGTCATCGCCATTGAGAACGTGCGGCTGTTCCAGGAACTTAAGGAGTCGTTGGAGCAGCAAACCGCGACGAGTGAAATATTGGGCGTCATCGCTAGCTCGCCGACGGACATTCAGCCTGTGTTGGATGCGGTCGCGGCGAATGCCGCGCGGCTCTGCGATGCGAGCGATGCTTTGATTGATCGCGTCGATGGTGATGTCTTTGAGCATGTAGCGGTGTATGGCGCAATGCCGGTCGCGGGAAGCCGACGGCCTCTAACTCGTAGCACGCCCGCCGGCCGAGCCATCATCGACCGCAGAACCATTCACATTCATGATGTTGTGCCCGAGCTTGAAACAGAGTACCCGGAAGCCAAGGCGCGCCAGCAAGTTACAGGCACGCGCACTGTTCTTGTTACGCCATTGCTTCGTGAAGGAGTTGCGATCGGCACAATTCAGATTCGCCGATCGGAAGTTCGTCCTTTCTCGGAGAAGCAAATCGCCCTGCTCAAAACCTTCGCCGACCAGGCAGTGATCGCGATCGAGAACGTGCGGCTGTTCAAGGAGATCCAGGAGCGCAACGCAGAATTGCGCGAGGCGCTGGAGCATCAGACCGCAACGGCCGAGGTGCTCGGCATCATCAGCCGCTCGCCGACGGACGTGCAGCCGGTGCTCGACGCTATCGTCGAAAGCGCGGCAAGGGTTTGCGGGATCGATGATATGATCTTGCGACTCTGCGAGGGCAACACCATGGTCGCGCGCGCACATTTCGGTCAGATGGCCCTTCCTGAAGGCGAAATTGGTACAGATGCGCCGCCGGTTCTGTTGGGTGCGGGAGCACGGCACGCTCCACGTTCCTGATATCCGTACGCAGAATGATATTCCCGTTTGTGTTTCCTGGCACGTTGCGCACTTTTTTAATAGTTCCCCTTCGTCAGCATGGACAACTCATTGGAACCCTGACGGCGCGTCGCATCGAGGTGCGTCCTTTCACCCCGGTGCAGATTAAGCTGCTCGAAACCTTCGCCGATCAAGCCGTCATCGCCATTGAGAACGTGCGGCTGTTCCAAGAACTAAAAGAGTCTTTGGAGCAGCAGACGGCGACGAGTGAAATTCTGGGCGTCATCGCAAGCTCGCCGACGGATATCCAGCCCGTATTGGACACCATCGCTGAGAATGCTGCGCGCGTGTGCGGCTCATACGACGCGCTGATTCGACTAGTCGAGGGGGATAAGCTGCGACTGGTGGCGCACTATGGCCCCTTGGAACCGGGTTTCGATCTCGAGCAAGCCTTGACGCGCGACTCCGTCGGCGGCCGGGCTGTCCTTGATCGCGAGCTAATCCACATTGAAGATTTGATGGCCGTTGCTGCAACCAAGTTTCCAGAGGCGGTCAGCGCTGTCGAGCGTATGGGTGGTCGCACGATACTTGCCGCGCCCTTACTACGCGAGGGCGTTGCGATCGGGGTGATTTTTATTCGTCGAACCGAGGTACGTCCGTTTACGGACAAGCAGATCGCGCTTCTCAAAACCTTTGCTTCTCAGGCGGTGATCGCTATCGAGAACGTGCGATTGTTCAAGGAGATCCAGGAGCGCAACGCAGAATTGCGCGAGGCCCTGGAGCATCAGACCGCAACAGCCGAGGTGCTCGGTATCATCAGCCGCTCGCCGACGGACGTGCAGCCCGTGCTCGACGCCATTGTCGAAAGCGTGGCAAAGGTTTGTGGGATTGATGACGTGGGGCTGCGACTTCACGAGGGGAACACTATGGTTTCGCGGGCACATTTTGGTCCCATGCCCATCGTCCGCGTCGAGATCAGCATTGATGAGCCACACTATCGCTGGATGCGCGAGCGTGGCACGCTCCATATTCCTGACATCCGCGCGCAGAACGATTTCCCGACCGTAGGCTCCGCCGGCGGCTGGCGCACCTATTTAGCCGCTCCCCTTCGTCAGCAGGGGAAACTCATCGGCGCACTGAACGCGCGCCGCACCGAAGTACGCCCCTTCACGCCGGCGCAGATCAAACTACTTGAAACCTTCGCTGATCAAGCCGTCATAGCCATTGAAAATGTCCGCCTGTTCAAGGAACTGCAGGAACGTAACCACGACCTCACCGAGGCGCTGGAGCAGCAGACCGCCACGAGCGAGATTCTGCGCGTGATCGCCAGCTCGCCGACCGATGTGCAACCGGTGCTAGATGTCGTGGCGGAGAATGCAGCGCGACTTTGCGACGCGTCCGACGCTTTGATCCTTCGCGTCGCTGGCGACACCCTTCAGACGGTGGCGAGATTTGGACCAATTGCAAGTGCTGCTTCCAGGGTAATCAGTCGCGGCTTTCCAGGGGGCCGCGCTGTGATCGACCAGCAGACCATACATGTCCATGACATGGCTGCAGCAGTCGAAACCGAGTTCCCGGAGGCTCGTATCCTTCAACAACTTTCGAGCGCTCGAACTGTTCTCGCTACACCATTACTCCGAGAGGGTATTGCAATCGGCTGTATTACGATTCGACGACCCGAGGTCCATCCCTTTAGCGACAAGCAAATCTCCCTGCTTAAAACCTTCGCCGACCAGGCCGTGATCGCCATCGAGAACGTGCGGTTGTTTAAAGAATTGGATGAGCGAACCAACGAATTGACACGCTCGGTGGGCGAGCTCAAAGCCCTCGGCGAAGTCGGTCAAGTGGTAAGCTCGACTCTGGATCTCGAAACCGTGCTGACGAGAATCGTCTCCCACGCGGTTCAGTTGAGCGGCACCGACGGCGGGGCGATTTACGAATACGACGAGCAATCGGAAGAGTTTCTTCTGCGTGCAACCGATCATATGGAGGACGAACTCATCAACGCGCTGCGTGCTAATCCGCCTCGGCTAGGAGATGGTGTAGTCGGACGGGCAGCGGCCAGCTCGTGAACCGGTCCAGGTCCCCAATATCTTGGAGGAGCGCGGCTTACGCGCCGCGCATGCGCCAATTGCTGGAACGTTTCGGTTTCCGCGCCAGCCTGGCCGTTCCGTTGCTGCGCGAAGACCACATCATCGGTAGTCTAGTGGTAAGGCGAAAATCGATTGGCGACTTTCGCCCCGAAGTTATCGAGCTTTTGAAAACCTTCGCCACCCAGTCAGTGTTAGCGATCCAAAACGCGCGGCTGTTCCGTGAGATCGAGGATAAGAGCCGCCAGATCGAGGCCGCTAACCGGCACAAATCTGAATTCCTGGCCAACATGTCCCACGAACTACGCACCCCGCTCAATGCGATTATCGGGTTCTCCGAAGTCTTGGGAGAGAGGCTTTTTGGCGAGCTGAACGAGAAACAAGCCGAGTACACAGACGACATTCTCACTTCCGGTCGCCATCTTTTGTCCCTCATCAATGAGATTCTCGATCTCTCAAAGGTCGAGGCCGGGCGCATGGAGCTGGAGCTGGCTACATTCGATCTGCCGCTGGCGATAGACAATGCGCGAACCTTCGTACGCGAGCGCGCCACCAGGCACGGCATTAATCTCGACGTTACAGTCGACGAGCGCCTTGGGGATTTCAGCGGCGATGAGCGCAAGATCAAGCAGATTCTACTCAATCTGCTTTCCAATGCCGTTAAGTTCACGCCGGAGGGGGGACGGATCGGCATTAACGCCAGGCAGACCGACGGCGTAGTGGAAATCTCCGTCACTGACACAGGTATTGGCATCGCCCCGGAGGACCAGCCCAAGATCTTCGAGGAGTTTCGCCAGGTGGGCTCCGACTATGTTCACAAAAGCGAGGGGACAGGACTGGGGTTAACCTTGGCCAAGAAGTTCGTCGAGCTGCACGGAGGAAGGATTTGGGTAGAGAGCGAAGTAGGGAAGGGCTCCACCTTTATCTTCACCCTACCTATCAACCTGGTGTGAAGGGTGAGGGGTAAGGGGTGAGGAGAAAAACTGCAGAAATCCGAAGCACGAAATCCGAAATTCGAAACAAATTTAAAACGAGAAAGAAACGAGACAATGTTCCAAAGAGAGTGATCGGATTCCGAGTTTTGGATTTTCTTCGTTTTCCGGTTTTGGGTTCCGTTTGTTTCGGATTTCGAAATTCGGATTTCGGAATTTTAGTACGGGGACTTGGCGCCTTAGCGCCCCTTCGACGGAGTTTATCCTGAGCTTAGCCGATGGACTCAGGACATGCTTAGCGGGAGAAAAATCCGAGTCCGAAAATGAATGATCGCGCGCAAAGCATACCCTAAGCGAAGTGCGCTCTGCTATGAAGTTGGAACGTCGAATCGGAGGAAACATAATATGTCGCAAACGATAGCTATTAAATTGTCGGTGCCGGATGATCTAGCCCGTTTTTGTTTACCAGACGGTGTTAACGCCCGACTCCAAGAACTGTTAGACCGCCAAGATAGGGGCCAGCGACTGACCCCGGCGGAGCGAAAGGAAGCAGAGGGTCTGGTGAATCTGGCCGAGCTGCTTTCGCTGCTGCGGCTGCGCGTTGAACGAATCGGCAGTCGGCGGACAAAGAGCTGATGAGCGATGTTCCCGCTCGATTGCGCCGCTTGGTCTTGCGACGTGCGGGTGCCCGATGCGAATACTGTGGATTGTCACAGGAAGGCCAAGAGGCAAGTTTCCACGTGGATCATATTGTGCCCAAGGTGGCAGGGGGTCCGACTCTTGCGGACAACCTGGCCCTTGCCTGCGTCTCGTGTTCCTTACGAAAGGAAGCGCGACGCTCCGCCGTCGATCCGATGACCGGTCGCAAGGTCGCTCTATTCCATCCGCGCCGTCAGCGATGGCGACATCACTTTCGCTGGGCGGGCGTTCGTATCTTGGGTTTGACTCCGACCGGGCGGGCAACTGCTTCCGCTTTGCGGATGAATCGTCCGCTCATTCTATCAATACGCGAGGAGGAGGCACTGCGTGATCGGCATCCTCCACCGAACTAAACGAGGCGATCTACGGGTGAGTCAGGTTTTCTCAGGCAACTTTCCATTGAGAGGTTTCCTGGTAAAGCCAGTAAGATTGATGGTAGGTTCGCGCAAAGACGCAAAGGGGTGCCAAGTTCGGAGTATTAGGAAAAAGAATTTTACTTTGCGAGGTTAGCGTGCTGGGCGCGAGATAAATCCGAATCCGCAAAACATGTCCTGAGACCAAGTCGAAGGGACGCAAAGACGCTCATTTGTGACAGAGAGTGAAATTAGCAAGATCATCCTTAAGTCTTATAAACTTTGCGCCTTAGCGTCTTTGCGGGAGAATTATCCGAACTCTTATGGCTAACGAACTTATTTTGATCATCGAAGATAACGAGAAGAACCGGAAGCTCGTGCGCGACGTGCTCCAGGTCAAGGGCTACAAAACCATCGAGAGCGAGACGGCTGAAGATGGTCTCAAGCTCGCGCTGGAAAAATCTCCTGCCCTCGTCCTCATGGACATCCAGCTTCCCGGAATGGATGGAATTACGGCTCTGAAGGAGCTCCGGGCCGACTCACAAACGAAGAGTATACCTGTCATTGCGATCACCGCATCGGCCATGACCAACAACCGCCAGGCGATGTTGGCTGAAGGGTTTGACGGCTATCAGAGTAAGCCGATCAGCGTTAAGGACTTTCTCGGAGAAGTAGAAAGAGTGCTCGCTAGCCACGCAAACTAAAAAATTCTAACTTGCGCAAGATCTAAGCGTAAAAAACGGATTGTGAAACTCGATAGCTTCAATCCAGAATCTAGGTCGAAGTCGAAAATCCAAAGTGGAACTACTGCATCCCTAGCCGTTGCTCGATATGATCCAGGCGGTCCTCGAGAATCCGCTGTTTGAAGATAGCTGCGCGTAAGCATTGATTAATGAGCGTCTGGTACTTGCCGCCCTCTTGCTTCGCTTTTTCTTTGAAATAGTTCACGACATCCCCGTCCAAGCGAATATGAACATTGATCTTAACATTGGGCATTGCAATGTCTTCCTCCTGATAGGTACGGGGGCGTGGAATTTGGCGGAATCGACTGCTAGTCACTTTTTTCCTTTTTTGCTTTCTCATATTCCCTCCGTTCACGGCGTCGTTCTTGCGCCGAAATTAGCCTGAGTCTGTCAACCGAAAGGGTATAAACGACGGTTATAATACGACCGCTTTTCATTTTGCCGGTGCGCCAAAGACGCTGCTCGGTGCGCGACGAATGAGCCAGATCCTCCTTTTCGATCCCATCAGTGTCGGTGAAGACCTGTAAAGCCTCCGCAAAGGAGATTCCGTGTTTCTCGGTGTTGGTCGCGTCTTTGGCATCGTCCCATTCCCATTCCATCTATGTACATATTGTATCCATGCGGACGACGGGATACAAGCAATCGGTTTTTTTGCATTTCCTTTGTGTCGTTCGCCTTTGCCGGTAACCGCGACGAGTGAGACGCTCAAGCACCCGGCCATCGCTCACACGCTCCTTTATGCACGTTACGGCCGGCCTCTGGATCGTAACCTTCTGCAGGGTTTCCTTGACGACCGTAACCACCTGGCGTAAAAGACAGCTCAGCCGCTGGGTGAGCCATCTGCGATCGCTCACATGGTAAGTTGGCCGTGCGGCGCATATCGATCTCCGTCATTTTTTATGGCTTCCACCACCAAAAAGGACACTAAGAAATCAAAGGCAAAACCGCAGCGCCCCTCCGTTAAAGAGGCCAAGCTGGTCCGGGAGAACAAGGAAATAAGGCGGGAGCGCGACGAGTCGCTCGAACGGGAAGCAGCGACCAGCGACATCCTTCGGATGATCGCCAACTCGCCAGCGGAACTTCAGCCAGTGCTCGATGCAATTGCCGAGCGAGCTGCAAGACTGTGTGAAGCAGAAGATGCTGCCATTTTTCGAGTGGATGGCAATTCTTACCGCCGTGCAGCCCACTTTGGACCAGTTTCCATGGCAACTGTTTTCGGTGAGGGCCGCGTTATTGATCGCGATACGCCACCGGGTCGAGCGATTGCCGACCGGCAAACGATCCACGTCCACGACCTTCAGGCCGCCGGAGCTGAATTTCCGGGTGCCAAGACCCGTGGAATTGCAATGGGCCTCCGTACGGTGCTCTCCGCACCGTTACTCCGTGAAGGTATTGCCATTGGTGCTATTCATATCCGCAGACGAGAGATCCGTCCGTTCTCGGATAAGCAAATTAAATTGCTGGAAACCTTTGCCGCCCAGGCCGTCATCGCCATCGAAAATGCCCGGCTGTTCCAAGAGTTTAAAGAGTCGTTGGAGCAGCAGACAGCCACGAGCGAGATTCTCGGTGTCATCGCCAGTTCGCCGACGGACATCCAGCCGGTGCTGGACGCCATCGCTAAGAGTGCCGGACGCTTGTGTAACGCAAAAGACGCAGTGATTCGATTCGTCGAAGGGGATGTGCTCCGATTGGCAGCTCACCAAGGACCCATTCCATTTTTTGGGGCGGCCCAAATACCGATTAACCGTGCTTCAGTAACAGGCCGAGCCGTTGTCGAGGGTCTACCGGTTCATATTGAGGACTTTCTGTCTGTAGCCGCGACTGAGTTTCCCGAGCTTCTCAACGCCGGCGTTGAGCGAGAAGGTGATCGAACCCAACTGGCTGTCCCACTTATGCGCGAAGGTGTTGCGATTGGAGCGATTCTCATTCGCCGAATCGAAGTTGATCCTTTCACCGAAAAACAAATCGCTCTCGTAAAAACCTTCGCCGCTCAAGCCGTAATCGCCATCGAGAATGTCCGGTTGTTCAAGGAGATCCAGGAGCGCAATGCGGAATTGCGCGAGGCTCTTGAGCATCAGACCGCAACCTCAGAGGTGCTCGGCATCATCAGCCGCTCGCCCACAGACGTGCAGCCGGTTCTCGACGCCATCGTCGAGAGCGCGGCGCGGGTTTGTGGAATCGATGATGTGCTACTGCGACTCCGCGAGGGCAACGCTACGGTTCCGCGGGCTCATTTTGGTCCCATAGCCATTGGCCACCTCGAAATCAGCATTGATGCGCCGCAGTATCGCTGGATGCGCGATCATGGCGCGCTCCATATTCCCGATGTCCGCGCGCAAGACGAATTTCCAGTGATCGGTTCCCGCGGCAACTTTTGCAGCTACTTGGCCGCCCCCCTTTGTCAGCATGGGGAACTCATTGGAGTATTGAACGCGCGTCGCATCGAAGTCGCGCCCCTTCACCTCAGCGCAGATTAAACTATTGGAAACATTCGCCGACCAGGCGGTCATCGCCATCGAGAACGTGCGACTGTTCAAAGAACTCAAGAATCGTTGGAGCAGCAGACGGCGACCAGTGAGATATTGGGCGTTATCGCTAGTTCGCCGACGGACATTCAGCCGGTTTTAGATGTTGTCGCAGAAAATGCAGCGCGTCTCTGTGACGCCACTGATGCTGCAATCATTCGTGTTGAGGGCGAATCCTTAAAGGCTGTGGCTAATTACGGATCGCTGTCCGCCGCTTCTGACCCCCCATTCGACCGATTCTCTATACCTGCCCGAGCCATCATTGACCGGCAAACTATTCACATTCATGACCTTGCGGCAGTGCCGGAAGATGAGTTGCGAGCACGCTTTGCTCGAAGTCTCGGCGTTCGTACGGTACTTGCAACGCCGCTGCTCCGTGAGGATGTTTCCATTGGATCTATTCTGATCCGTCGGACGGAGGTCCGTCCGTTCTCAGAAAAGCAGGTCGCTCTACTGAAGACTTTCGCCGCCCAGGCCGTGATCGCTATCGAGAACGTGCGGCTGTTCCAAGAACTCAAGGAGTCGCTGGAGCAGCAAACTGCCACGAGTGAAATCTTGGGGGTGATCGCAAGCTCGCCGACGGAAGTTCAGCCGGTTCTTGATGCCATCGCCCGGAACGCAGCGCGGGTATGCGGATCCGATGACGCGACGATTCGCCTGCTTGAAGGTGAGGAGATGATCCCGGCGGCCCATTTCGGGTCGATCCCAATGCCTGGACCTGGCCGGGGAACCCTAGGATGGCGCTCGGTCGGCAACGAGGCTTTGCTCCAGCGCAGGACGATCCACATTCCAGACCTTCAGGCGGAGGCTGAGAGGTTCCCGGACAGCTCTCACATAGGGCGTGGTATTCGAACCTTTCTTGTCACCCCGTTGCTGCGTGAGGGGAGCGCCATCGGGGTCATCGCCATCCGGCGCAAGGAGGTCAAGCCTTTCACTGATAAGCAGGTGGTTTTGTTAGAGACATTTGCTTCACAGGCTGTGATTGCCATCGAGAACGTGCGGCTGTTCAAAGAATTGCAAGAGCGCAATGCGGAATTGCGGGAGGCGCTGGAGCACCAGACGGCGACAGCCGAAGTGCTCGGCATCATCAGCCGCTCGCCCACCGACGTGCAGCCGGTCCTCGATGCCATCGTCGAAAGCGCCGCGCGAGTCTGCGGGATCGATGACGTGGTGTTGCGACTGGTTGAGGGACGCGCGACGGTGGTACGCGCTCATTTTGGTCCCATACCCGTTGCTGGCCGCGAGATCAGTATTGAGGAGTTGCAGTTTCGCTGGGTTCGCGAGCACGGCGCCCTGCATGTTCCCGACGCCCGGGCGCAGAACGAATTTACGATGGTAAGCGCGCGAACCTTCTTGATAGTCCCGCTTCGTCAGCAGGGAGAGATGATCGGGGTGCTGGTCGCGCGGCGAATCGAAATCCATCCGTTTACCCCGGCGCAAATCAAACTGCTCGAAACCTTCGCTGACCAGGCGGTCATCGCCATTGAGAACGTGCGGTTGTTCCAAGAACTTAAGGAGTCGTTGGAGCAGCAAACGGCGACCAGTGAGATTCTTGGTGTGATCGCCAGCTCCCCGACAGATATACAGCCGGTGCTTGACGCGGTCGCGGAAAACGCCGCGAAAATCACAGGATCAGACGATGCCCTCATCTACCGGGTGGACGGCGATAATTTGAGACGGGCCGCGAAGTATGGACCCAGAGAATGGGGACCGCTCGGAGAAATTGGACAACGGCTCACTCGTGGGACGCCTGCTGGAAGGGCCGTTATTGACCGGCAGGTAGTACATGTCCCGGATCTTCTCGCCGCGCAATCGGAGTTTCCCGACGTCAGACGACATCTGCAGTACGGCAGTCGGACCGTCCTGTCGACGCCTTTGCTGCGCGAGGGTGTGCCAATTGGGGTGATTCATATGCGCCGCACCGAGGTCCGACCTTTCTCGGACAAGCAAATCGCCTTGCTCAAGACCTTTGCTTCACAAGCCGTCATCGCCATCGAGAACGTCCGTCTGTTCCAAGAACTCAAGGAGTCGCTGGAGCAGCAAACCGCGACGAGTGAAATATTGGGTGTCATCGCCAGCTCGCCGACGGACATCCAGCCGGTGCTGGATGCGATTGCGGCAGAATGCAGCGCGGTTGTGGAGCTGACGATGCAACGATTCGACTCGCTCGAGGGTGAAGAGATGGTCCTGCGCGGCTGCATTTCGGAGCGATAGCTATCCCGGGAACGGCGGCGACGAACCTCAGGACTCCGTTCGGTGGGCAACCAGCGTTAGTACGCGCAAGACGATCCACATTCCCGACCTTCGAGCGCGAGTCAGAACGAATTTCCCGGATAGCTCGCAATGGGTACCGGCGTTCGCGCACTTTTCTTGTGACGCCACTGCTACGTGAAGGGACAGCGATTGGTGTGATGATCGATTCGCCGCATCGGAGGTGCGGCCTTTTACCGATAAGCAGATCGAGCTGCTCGAAACCTTCGCCGATCAGGCCGTGATCGCCATCGAGAACGTGCGGTTGTTTAAAGAATTGGACGAGCGAACCAACGAATTGACGCGCTCGGTGGGCGAGCTCAAAGCCCTCGGCGAAGTCGGTCAAGCGGTAAGCTCGACTCTGGATCTTGAAACCGTGCTGACGCGAATCGTTTCCCACGCTGTTCAGTTGAGCGGCACCGACGGCGGAGCGATTTACGAATACGACGAGTCCTCGGAAGAATTTCTCCTGCGCGCCACCGATCACATGGAGGAAGAACTCATCAACGCTCTGCGTGCTAGTCCGCCGCGTCTGGGAGATGGAGTGGTCGGCCGGGCAGCAGCGAGTCGCGAACCGGTCCAGGTCCCCAATATCCTGGAGGAGCGCGGCTACGCGCCGCGCATGCGCCAGTTGCTGGAACGTTTCGGTTTCCGCGCCAGCCTGGCCGTTCCGTTGCTGCGCGAAGACCACATCATCGGTAGTCTAGTGGTAAGGCGAAAATCGATTGGCGACTTTCGCCCCGAAGTTATCGAGCTTTTGAAAACCTTTGCCACCCAGTCTGTGTTAGCGATCCAAAACGCCCGGCTGTTCCGCGAGATCGAGGAAAAGAGCCGCCAGATCGAAGCGGCCAACCGGCACAAGTCGGAATTTCTCGCCAACATGTCCCATGAGCTCCGCACGCCGCTCAATGCCATCATCGGCTTCTCGGAAGTCTTGCGGGAGAGACTGTTTGGCGAGCTGAACGAAAAACAAGCCGAGTACACCGACGACATTCTCACCTCCGGTCGCCATCTGTTGTCGCTAATCAATGAGATTCTCGATCTCTCCAAGGTCGAGGCCGGGCGCATGGAGCTGGAGCTGGCAACGTTCGATCTGCCGTTGGCAATCGACAATGCGCGCACCTTCGTGCGCGAGCGGGCCACCAGGCACGGCATCAATCTCGATGTCTACGTTGACGAGCGGCTTGGAGACTTTGTCGGCGACGAGCGGAAGATCAAGCAGATACTTCTCAATCTGCTTTCCAACGCCGTGAAGTTCACGCCGGAGGGAGGACGGATCGGAATCAGCGCCAGGCAGACTGACGGCGCAGTGGAAATCTCGGTCAGTGACACGGGCATCGGCATCGCCGCGGAGGACCAGGCAAGAATTTTCGAGGAATTTCGCCAGGTGGGATCCGACTATGCGCACAAAAGCGAGGGGACAGGACTCGGGTTAACCTTGGCCAAGAAATTTGTCGAACTGCATGGTGGCAGGATCTGGGTGGAGAGCGAAGTAGGGAAGGGATCGACATTTACCTTCACATTGCCGATCAACCCTCACCCATTCCCTCTCCCAGAGGGCGAGGGCTTAGAAAGTAAGGGAGGAAAATTCGAAACACGAAATCCGAAATTCGAAACAATTTCAAATGAGCAAGCAAAAACACAATGTTCCAATCAATCCTGATTCAGATTCGGCGCTTTTGGATTTTCCGAGTTTGAGATTTATTTGGCTGCGGTTTGTTTCGGATTTCAATATTCGGATTTCGGATTTTAATCGTGTTGAGCTTGGCGCTTGGCGGGAGATATATCCGGGTTTGGAAAGGAGGATGTCGCGCAAAGATGATACTTACAGAAGGGAGATTGATATGAAAATCGACGGCGGTTGCCATTGCGGCAATATTACCTATACCGCGGAAATCGATCCCGAAAAAGTCGGTATATGCCATTGCACGGACTGCCAGACACTTTCCGGGACAGCATTTCGCACGAGTGTGCGCGCAAACAACGACGCGTTTCAGTTGAAGGGCGGTCCGCCCAAGATCTATGTCAAGACCGCTGAAAGCGGCGCCAAACGCGCCCAGGCATTCTGTCCGGAGTGTGGCACGCCGATCTATTCGGCGGCGGTGAAAGACCCGGATACTTTCAATATCCGCGTCGGGACCATACGGCAGCGGGCCGAGCTGAGGCCCAGGTCGCAAGGCTGGTGCCGGTCCGCACGAGACTGGGTGAATGATCTGCAATCGATAAAGCAGTTTGATAAACAGCGGGGCGGTTAAGGCAGTGGGTTGCGCTGGCCTACTTGGCCACTCTCGCTAAGCCAAAATCCGTTCGGAAATTAGCCCGATCGACCGTTTACACTTCAGGCGAAAGCCTGGGCTGTGAAGGGCACGGTTTGGCGTTAGGGATGGTGATCAAGTGCTCTACGGTAGGGCGTTTTCGAGGTTGACACCTGAAATCCGTGCTCATAGACTTTGACTACTGAGGGAACTGATATGCGTTCACGTGCAGGGTCTCGACGTTTACAAAAGAAAAATGGGCGAGTAGAGAAAACGATACGAGAGTGGGAAAGATCATATCCGGATATGTGGATTCTCTTAGAGGTGACGGAACAAGTCAATAATGAACCGGTGCGCGGAAAAGTGATCGCGACTGCCGGTGATCCGGAGGAGTTTCAAACGGAATGGAAAAGACACCGGGGAAAAGGTGTCCTCACAATGCTGACCTACGGTCCTCCGCTCGAGCCTGGTCCGGCGGTGGTGGCCAGTGCCACGTAGCTGGGCATCATTTCCTCCTAATTCTCTGCCCGTTATAGCCCTTCGGATCAGTGATGTCATCATCAGGGCTTTGGTCGACACTGGCGCTTCTCAAAGCTTGATTGATCCCCGTTTAGTCAAACAACTCAGCCTTCAAGAAGACGGTCGCGGTTGGATTGTCGGCGTTGGCACAAAACCGCTCCAGGTCTCACTCGTATCGATTGAAGGTGCGGCAATCGGTCGTTGTATTCTGAATTCTTTCAGAGCGGGAACATTGGATTTGACCAATCTGAGGATCGGTGTCCAACTGATTCTCGGTATCAATTCCTTTGAAGGGTACCGTCTGCAATTCGATCTAGCAAAGGGGCGGCTCCATCTTTTGTCATAAGGATAGACTGAGCGTTCGGACACACTTGTGAGGCTCAACATGGAAACTTGCCCAGTGGCGGGCGTCAGTTCTTCCTTGCGTACTCTTGATGAGATGAGATAGAAGTTCCCAAACGTGTGTTTAACACTACAACACTTTTGATTCTGGTGACGTAACCGCCATTGGTTGAATTGAGATGAAGGATAAAGGCGGAAGGATGAAGGTCCGGATCGGCATCAGCCTGGGCGACGGTGCGCTGGACACCGCGTCGCCGGATAGTGTTCTCGAGTTTATCGACGATTGCGAGCGCTGGGACATCGACTCGGTGTGGGTCAGTGACCGCATCGCTGCCCCCAGGCCGACCCTCGAGCCCGTTGTATTTATGGCTTACCTGGCATCGCGCATGCGCAACATGAAGTTCGGCACGAGCGCCCTTGTGTTGCCGACCCGCCATCCCGTGGTGCTTGCCAAGCAGCTTGCTACGCTCGATTTTCTCTGCAAGGGAAGGCTTCTGCTTGTCGTGGGCATCGGCGGCGATGATTCACGCGACTTCGAGGCGACGGGGGTGCGCAAAGAAGAACGCGGCAAACGGGGCGATGAAGCGATCGTGCTGATGAAGAAACTGTGGACCGAGGAGCAAGTGACCTTCGAGGGACAGTTCTATTCGGTTCGTGATCTAACCTTGCTTCCACGGCCTTATCAAACAGGCGGACCGCCGGTTTGGGTCGGTGGCCGTAGCAAGGCCGCCTTTCGACGCGCAGGGCGTCTCGCCGACGGTTGGCTCGTTTCGTCCGTGACCCCGAGCGAAGTCGCGGCGGGCATCGAAGCGATCCGCAATCACGCCACGGAGGTTGGGCGGGAGATTCCTGAAGATCATTACGGAGTTTTAGTTCCTTATGTTTTCGCAAAGGATACCGAAGACGCTTTAAAAATTGCCGGCCCTTCCATTCGCAGGCGGCAAGACATCCTTCCGTCTGATTACTCTGCCCTGGGCACACCGGACCAGGTGCGGAGAAAAATCCAAGAGTATATCGCCGCCGGCGCTACCAAGTTTGTCATGCGTCCCTACGGTCCAAAGGAAACGCATAGAGAACAAGTGCGAATTCTTGCCCAGGAAGTAATTCCGCCATTGCAGACGCCTTTCAGTCCGGCTGAGCGCGGCGAACGATTAGGTTAATACAGGAACCACAAGAGGCTATGTTCGAGGTCGCGGCAGCCCATCTTCTTGTACAGCACGCAACATGCGAACGAATGTTGCGGTTTGCACGAGCGAAAAATACGCAGGAGGATAAGAGCATGAAAATCGAAAGAGTAACCAGCCCTCATGTCGCGGAACCGCCGCCGGGTCGATGGTCCAATGCTTTGCGGGTCGGTGACATGCTGTTTGTCTCCGGCATGGTTTCCCGCGCCGGCGACGGCAGGACCATCGAAGGCCGCGATGAATACGAGCAGGCGAAAGTGATTTTCGGCAAGATCCGCGGCCTCGTGGAGGCGGCGGGAGGCGCCATGGCGGACATCGTAAAGGTGACCATTTATGTCGTCAACATCAAGAACAATACCGAAGTGTGGCGCGCGCGTCAGGAGTTCTTTAGCGGTGATTTTCCATGCTCTACGCTGGTCGAAGTCAGGAGCCTTGCGACCCCCGAGATTCTCGTCGAGATCGAAGCGATCGCTTGTATCGGTGCCGGCAAACGATAAGGCAGGTGACATCTCCAGCGACAGAATAATAGAACTCAGCGCATCCCACCGACATCCCTCGTCTGGAGGAATATGATGAAAATTGATTTTTTCAGAGGTTTGGTGCCGAAACGGAAAAAATCATGTTACCCACTGCCGGTTGTGCTCTGGTTCTTGCTGATGCTCTCTCTTCCTGGCACTTCGAGCGCCGCGGATAAACTCGTTTTCGGCTGGAGTGCCATCGCGGGTTCCCAGGCGGTTCCGTGGATTACGAAAGAGGCGGGGCTTTTCGAGAAGCATGGGCTGGACACGACGCTCATCTATCTGGACGGAGGATCCAGAGCGATTCAGGTCTTGCTTTCGGGTGAGGTGCCTATCGTTCAAGGCGGCGGCAACTCGCCGGTCGCGGCGCGCTTGCGCGGCGGTGATGTGACCTTGATCGCGGGTATCGTGAATGTCCTTGCCTACAGTTTGATCGTCCATCCGGAGATCAAACGGCCGGAGGATCTCCGCGGCAAGAAATTGGCGATTAGCCGCTATGGCTCCAATTCGGACTATGCGACGCGCAAAATTTTGATCAAGTGGGGACTTAAGCCGGACACGGATGTTGCCATCATCCAAATTCCCGGAGGTCAACCCACAAGACTTGCCGCGGTACAGAACGGACAGGTCGCCGGGCTCGTTGCGCAGCCGCCGGTGACGGTGCTTGCGCGCAAGGCGCGTCTTAACAGTCTTGCGGAGCCCTCGGACTTTGGCAGCGCCTATACGAACACACCGATCGCTGCCACCGGTGCCTTCATTAAAGACCGGAGGGATACTGTCCGGCGATTCACGCGAGCTTTGGTTGAGGGAATCTTCGTCTATAAGACTCAAAAAGAGTTCAGCAAGCGCGTCATCGCGAAATACATGCGGGTAAACGATCCCGACGCCGTTGAGGATAGCTACCAGTTTTTCTCTCCCGTTGTCCCGTCCAAACCCTACCCGCCACTGGATGGGATCAAGGAAGTTCTTTTGGAGTTGGGAGAGAAGGATCCCAAAGCCCGCGGCGCAAAGCCTGAAGATTTTGCGGACTCGAGCTTTGTGAAGGAGCTGGATGATAATGGTTTCATCGACGGGCTTTACAAAAGCAAGCGATGATCGCCTCGGAAAGTACCTGGTGCGATGACTGACAAAGGAAACGAAAAACGCGAAGAAAGCCTCCGCGTATTTAGCCAAGCTGCCACCATTTATGACCGGATCGGTCCGGGAATTTTTTCCCATTTCGGTAGACGGCTTATTGATCTCGCTGAAATTAAAGCTGGCGCCAATGTGCTTGACGTAGCGGCAGGGCGAGGGGCGTTGTTGTTTCCGGCGACTGCGAAGGTTGGACCTGCTGGGCATGTTACTGCTATCGACTTTTCGCCGGATATGGTGCGGGAGACCGCTAAAGATATTGAGAGCCATAAATTGCATAACGCTGAAATCCGTCAGATGGACGCCGAACAAATGATTTTTTCGGACGCGTCCTTCGATTAGGTCGTGTGCGGCTTTGCGCTATGGATGTTCACTGAACCCGCGCGCGTTCTCCAGGAATTTTACCGTGTACTCAGGCACGGCGGGCGGATCGCGCTTAGTACGTGGGCGGCGGACAATCCATCTCAGGTTTGGTGTAATGAAGTGCTGCGGCCCTACGTGCCGGCGCCCGCGTCAAAGGCAGTGGCTTCGAAGGACGACTCCAGGTTCGATATGCCCTTGCAGTTAGAAACGGCGCTACGAGATGCCGGTTTTTCAAGTATAGAAATTACCGAGGAACAAAAAGATTTCGCCTATGCCAGCGAGGAAGACTTTTGGCAATCTCTTTGGTCGGCTGGGATACGACGGCAACTCGAAAAAATGACGCCGGCGGGACTTGAACAGGCCAAGAGCGACGTGTTTCAAAAGTTGCAGGCGATGAAGAAACCCGACGGATTCCACAAGCGGAATCATGCTTTATTCGCCTTCGGTACAAAGCCGGTTGTGTGATGCGGAGATTTCTAGTGAACGAGCGTGCCTTTAAATAAGACCGAAAATACGTTGATCGGTGATGAAAAAGATTACGTTGCAGAACTACGTGACTGACAAATACTATCCCAAGATAGTCAAAGCTGTCGACAACGAGTTAAAGTCTCAAAACTTTGTCGCACCGATCCGGGTATTTGTCTCGATGGGATTGCTTGACGCGCAGGACATCGATAACTGGCGAAAAGGACGGGTGCCATACCTAGAGAAGGCCATAAGATGTAATCTCGCAAAAGCCAGTCGCATTCTGCGAATTCTTCGATTCCATGCTCACGACTTGAATCTCAAACCGTCCGTTACTGTATACCGGAGGAGAACTGCCGGCGGCAAGATCGATCTACGATTTTCCAAATACGGGGAGAAAAATATCGAGGAGGCGTATTCGAGGCATTTTGTTATGCTGGGCAAGTCAAGCGCGATAACAGCTTCAGCAAGGAGCGTCAGGCCGACTCTTATAGCCAGCGCGGGAGAGTCTTCATGAGGAAGACCTGTGTAACGTTGCTTACGGGTTTTCTTGTCGCCGCCTCGGTCCATGCCGCCGACAAAATTAGAATCACTGTCTCCGGACTGAGCGGCCAGTTTATGACTTTTCCTTTGGCGCAGAAAAGGGGTTTCCTCAAAGAAGAAGGGATCGAGGCCGAGATTATTCGTATCACCGGCGCTGCCTCCAGAGCTGCCTTAAGCAGTGGCGAAGTGGATTATGGTACTGGCCTTGGCAGCAATATCGGAGGCGCGATGACGGGATTGCCGATCAAGGTGGTCGCTTGCTACGTGCCGGCACCGGTGCTCGCCCTGGTTGCGCGGCCCCAGTTCAAATCGGTCCATGACCTCAAGGGCAAGACGGTCGGAATTCTTGTCTTCGGGGGCGTTGCTCATTTTGCGGCGCGGACTATCGCCAAGCACTTTGGTTTAGACTCGGAAAAGGATATGAAGTTTATCGCTGTCGGTCCAGTAGAGGCGCGTTTTGCGGCGCTAACGCAGGGTTTGATTGATGCGACTCTGCTTGCTCCTCCTTTAGATTCCGAGGCAAAAAAACGGGGCTTTAACGTTCTTGCCAGGGCGGATGAAATCTTCATCTTCCCCGAGACCGGGCTTGTATCAGGCGTGAAGAAAATCCATGACAAACCGGATGAGGTCAAGCGGGCCATTCGCGCGGGGATCAAGGCCACCCGCTACATTCGAAGCAATCGTGACGGAACCATTCAGTTTATAATGGAGTGGCTGAAGGTGAATAAAGATGTCGCCACAGCCACCTATGACGGGGTGTCCAAAGTCTACAATGACGATGCGGGCGTATGCGAAAAGGGACTTCGCCTGGTGATCGATGAGACGAGGAAAACCTTGAAGATCAACCGAGAAGTCCCGCTCGCCGATGTTGCCGATCTCTCGATTCTGAGGGAGGCGCAGAAGGAGTTGAGAACCAAGCCAGAGTAGTGCGAGCTCAGCAAAAACGGAGGTGAATATGAGGGACAAGGCGATTGTCTTCGAGCCAGGCGAGGGCAAAGTGCTTAGCGCCCGAGGAAGCACGATGTTCTTCAAAGCCACTCACGCCAGCACGAACGGGGCGTTTTCGTTCATGGAACGCACGCTCCCTCCGAGCGGCAGGAAGCCGCCGCCTCACATTCATACCGATTGTGAAGAAGCCTTCTACGTGCTCGATGGAGAAATAGAATTCTTTCTTGGTGACGACACGATTATCGGCCGGCCTGGATCGTTTGTGTTGGTGCCGGGAGGCGTCTCGCATACCTTTGGCAATGCGGCCGCGGCGCCTGCCCGCCTGCTGGTCATTCATGCGCCGGCGATGGACGCTTACTTTGAAGAATTGCAGACGCTGTGGTCCGGGCAACTTCCCCCCAGTCCGGCAGACGAGAGAGCGCTGATGAAACGGCACGGCATGGAGCCAGGGGCAATCAAAAAGTAAAGGGGATCACGTTCCGTCTCTTCTGCCGGGTGCGCCCAGCGCTTTCCAGTACTCCAGTATGCCGACCATGCCGGCAAAGCGCACGAGCAGAAATGGGTGCAGGCCTAGTCGATAAAGCTTAGGCATATCCCGCTCACGAAGGGCGTCGATCTCGGCTTGGCTGAAGCGATATTTAGCCGCCACTTTATCCGGCTCGTGATCAAGTTGGCGGACGATATCTTTATCTCGAATCATATCGCTGACAAAGATATTGAGATTGGTCGTTAGGTGCCTCGCCTCGTCGATGAAACTGCGCAGCGTATCTTGCCCCTTCTGAGTCATCGAAGCTCCCAGTAGGCGTACCCGAGACCGATGTGCCAAAGCCGAACATACTCGACGATGGTGGCCTTGACGTCGTCCCCGATGATTCCGGCGGCGATGATCCAGTTTACCAATTCCCCATTGCCCTTGCGAAGTATCTCTTCGGGTGACATTACCGCTAACGCTTTTGCTTCGCCCCTGGACAATAGATCGAGCACATGGTTATCGAATTCTTCGTCGACCTCGCCATATAGCGGCGTGCCGGGAAAGTGCGACATGCCGCCGGTGGCTTGTACGAGCACTTTGCGCTCCGACCCGTCGATGATTTTTCTAATGGCTTTGCCGAGCTCGTAGCAACGCCGCGGGTGAGGAATCGGCGGCACGTAACCATTGGTGAACAGCAGCATGATCGACTTATCGGCTTTAGGATTCAAAAAATTCTGTGTCAGCACCAACTCCCCGTCCATAGTGTCGTTAGTGGTAAAGGGCATGTCGAAACCCATCGCGAGCAGCTCTTTGAGCATGCAGACACTCAGCTCTTCGTCGACTCGGTAGACGTAGGGCTTGTCGCCGCCTTCCCAGTCGGAGACGTGCTGCGGCATCCCAGCGGGCGCCGACCCGTAGGAAGTCTTGCCCTGGTATTTCTTGTACACAGCGCCGGTGATTGTCTCGATCTCCGCGGGATCAATAACGCCACTGCCCTTGGCTTCTTTACCGATCAGAAGACAGAAGGGCGGATAGCAGCGGAAATCAAAATTAACGAAGTGGTCATCGTGAATGACCAGCATCGTGTCCGCGCCCGACTTCTCGACCTGCTCGCGCAAGACGCCAAGTGCTCTTCTGCCTCGCGCGACTTTCGCTTTGTAATCTTCGTTTTCCGCCGGCCGCGTGAATAATTGCAAATGCGAGTGAGGAGCGGCTACGGCACCGACAAATGGCATGACTTTCGTTTACCTCTCGGTCTGGGCTGCAAAACAACGAAGTCGCGGCGGACCGCAAAATTCCCCCGGCACCCGAAAACATTACGCATTGATGCCGTAAAATTTCAAGCCGTTATCCCACATTTCTTGGCGGGAAAATTCTTGCGTCGCCTTGAGAAAATCCGAGTCGCATCACCGCAAAGGCGCACGAAGAGGAGGAGGCGTGGGTTATTCTTTCCATTGAAGTAGTCGGCGTTTATCCGGGTAAATTCTTTCCACTTCTCCGGAACTTCATTCTCCGGAAAAATCAAAAGTCAGTTTCACCTTACTGAATTGGATTCATAACTCACGTTTGTCGCAAAAAAATAGAAAGTCTCCCTTTGTAAAGGGAGATTTGGAGGATTTTCATCGACACGACTTTGACGAGACCCTGAGTCGGAGCATGAGGCCCGAGTATCACTTCCAGGCCTACGTGGATCGTTGGCGAGAGCAAGATAGGTCGATTGTCAGGAGGTGGTTCTTATCCTGATTTTCTTTCGCTGCGATGCGGCGCGCAAATTCCCCGAGCGGTGCGGAATCGTCACGATGGCGCTGCTGCTGCGAGTACGGCTGCTAGTTATCTGCCGGATTAAGCCGCCTCGGAGGTAGCTCGGGTCGATTCCCAACACCTCGCAAATGTTTCTGAAGGAGAAGATCCATTCGCTCTCTTCTTCCGCAGTTACCCAGTGCTTTGCCTCCTCATATTGCTTCCGCTGCCGCAGACTGCACCCGCGGAGATTCATCGACAAGCACGAAACAGCGTCCTCCAGAATAGCCACCATGAGTCTCCGTTCGGGTTCCCGGTACTGGCTATTTTTGAACATAGCGTAGAACTGCGCCGGCAAGATCGCGTCGGGTTCGAACAGCTTCCCGGTATCGTGCATCGCAAGCACGCTGGCAGACATCGTCATATTCTCTTTCCTTCCCCCATTCCGTGGGAAAAACTCACTGCAGAACAACATAGGCCTTGGGTGGTTTGTTAGACAAATTCATAATTTCTCATTGATTCATAGAAATAATCGAACTATCATCGCTTGATGGAATGGCTAAATTACCATCATCTGCTTTACTTCTGGACCGTTGCGCGAATCGGTAGCGTTTCGCGCGCGAGCGCTGAACTCCGGCTTACCCAAGCGACCGTGAGTGCCCAGCTTAAATCATTGGAACAGTCACTGGGCGAAAAACTTTTTCACAAGAGTGGAAGACATCTGGTTCTAACGGATACCGGAAAGTTGGTGTTTCGCTATGCGGAGGAGATTTTTTCGCTGGGGCAGGAGTTGATGGGCACGCTTAAGGGCCGTCCCCAGGGTAGATTGGCTCGAGTGAACGTCGGGGTTACGGAGGTTATGCCGAAATTAGTTGCCTATCAATTGATCGAACCGGCGCTCAAGTTGAAAGACCCGTACAGGATTATTTGTCGAGAAGGCAATAATAGTGAATTGCTGGCGGCCCTGGCCGTGCATGATATCGACGTGATGCTAAGCGATGGACCCATCGATCCGGCTGTTAACGTAAAGGCTTTCAACCATCTCCTCGGCGAGTGCAGCGTGATATTGTTTGGCGCTCCCCAGTTGGCAGCCAAATACCGCGCCGGATTTCCGCAGTCACTTGACGGCGCTCCTTTTTTGCTCCCTACCTCTAACACCACGGCCCGCCGCTCGCTAGACGAGTGGTTTGAATCGAAAAACATCCGGCCGGCAATCGTTGCGGAGTTTGAAGACAGCGCCCTAATGAAGGTCTTTGGCCAGCGGGGGTTGGGGCTCTTTGTTGTTTCTTCGGTGATCACCGCCGAGGTCCAGCGACAATACGACGTCAAGATGATTGGTCGATTGGAGGGTGTCACCGAGCGATACTATGCAATCTCGCTTGATCGGAAGCTGAAGCATCCGGCCGTTGTGGCGATCTCAGACGGTGCCCGAGCTAGACTCGGTGGCTGAAGCGAATCTTCATCTGACTGATCCAGAAGAGAACTCACCGCGGAGCCGCTGAGGGCGCAGAGTAAACAGTTCCCAATCAAGAAATACTCCGATCTCTGTGAACTCGGCATCTCTGCGGTGAAGTAAGATTGTTGCTTTGGTTGCGGCTCCGCCGCGCTGGGAATAACGTGACGCCTCAACCTAGCACCGGTTGAATGTTATACAGCCGGGCGGCATTTTCGCCCAGGATACGGTCTTGGGTTTCGACGGAGAGTCCTGCCGATCGGATGCGCGAGACCGTTTGCGGCCATTTGCTGTCGCCATGCGGGTAGTCGGAAGCGTACATGATGCATTTGTCGCCGACGGTGTTGATCACCGCGGGCAGCATGATTTCTCCCGGCTCGCAGGATACCACCATGCGCCCTTCGGCAAAAAGCTCGCTCGGTTTTATGCGGCTCTTCGGCCTCTTGCGGCTCAAAACTCCATCGTACATGCGCGGGTTCTTTTCACCGCGCTCGTGCATCTCGTCCATTCTTTCAACCCAATAGGGCAGCCAGCCGCAGCCAGTTTCGAGTAAGCCGAAGCGAATTTTCGGGAAAAGATCGACGATCCCGCCGCCGACGAGAGAAACCATCGCGGTCGTTAACGTGAGCGGCATGGACACCGCTTTGGCGCCCCAGAAATGATCGAACAATTCCTGGCCGACGGTGGGGTACATTCCCGTGACGGTGTGCACTCCGACGCCGACATCGAGTTGTTGGACGGTTTCCCAGAACGGATAAAGATCGGGATGATCGAGGGTGCGCGTGCCGATGGTGCCGGGAACCATAACGCCGACGGCGCCGAGGGATTTAACCGCGTGTTTCAATTCATCCGCGGCGGCTTTGGGATCTTGCAACGCAACGATCGCAGCGAAGCGCAAACGACCGCCGCTTTGGGCGCAGCGCTCCGAGATCCAGGTGTTGTACGCGCGCGCGATCGCGCTGGCGAGTCCGGCGTGCTCCAGACTATTGATCGACATCAACACATTCGGGTAGATCACCTGAAGGTCGATGCCTTCGAGATCGAGATCCGCCAGCCGACCGGGGACGTTGCTGAGATCGAGATCTTTGACCGAGAGCGTCGGAGTCGAATTGGCGATGCTGCCCGGCGTGCCCGGGCCCCAGCCGAACGGCTTGGTGATAAGGCGCCCTTCGATCAGATAGAATCCGCGTCCGTCATCGAACGTGACGAAGCGCGGGCGGTTCCGATGGAATTCTTTGTCCAAGTAGTTGTCAAAAACTGTCTGAGGAATTTGAGTATGGCCGTCGGCATCGATAATCATAGAATCTCCCCTTTTTGTGACCTTCAAAAGCGGTACTCACCGCGGAGGCGCTGAGAGGCCGTGGAGTAAGAGTCATAAAATTTTCCTAGCCGGTTATCCCTCCGGCGTGTGAAAGTCGAATGGAATATATCGCCCGGGCAGAGAAAACGTCAACCTAACAGAGAAACTTGTCCTGCAAGTTTAGCTTGACACAAGGAGCTGTGTTTAGTTAAGAAAGTTTCTCCCGCCAAGGCGCCAAGAGCGCAAAGAAAAAAACTACTTATCCGAACTTGGCGTGCTTTGCGTCTTTGCGGGAGTCATCTTCTTCGCAGCATTTGTAATGCAACGCTATTGGAGGACTAATTATGCCGCCCGTTGAACAAGTCAAAGCCAAACGTTCTGGCGTCGGTTTGCGTGCCTGTGATTCCGACCGTGCATTTCCGGGCTTCACATTATTCGCGCCGCAAAGTGGCGGCGGCAAGGTCTACCTCATCAATCTCGAGGGTAACGATCGTTCACACCTGGCAAATGCCTTACCCTCCCGGCAACTCGGGTTATCTCACTGAAAGGGGTACTTTTTTCTATAACGGAAAGACCAACGAAGATTCCAAACGCTTTATCAGCGGAAACCTTGGAAGGGCGGTGCTGCGCTTGAGGTCGACTGGAACGGCCGTGTACTGTGGGAGGTCCGGCAACCCGACCACCATCACGATGGCATACGGCTTCGTAACGGGAACGTGCTCCTGATTTGCCTAGCTCAATTGCCGCACGATCTCGTTCCGAAGATCAAAGGCGGTATGCCTGGCACCGAGCACAATGGGGAGATGTATGCGGACTATCTCGTCGAGATGACCACTGCCGGTGAAGTAGTTTGGGAGTGGCGTACGTGGGAGCACCTCGATCCAGAGAAAGACTGCATTACAGCGGTACAGGATCAGCGCGAAGAGTGGACCCATGGCAATGGTGTAGCCGAGCTGCCAAACGGCGACATCGTATTGAGTTTTCGTAACATCTCAACCGTCATCATCATCGATCGGAAAACCGACAAAATTATCTGGAAGCTCGGTGCTCCGCCGCTATCGGGCCAACACGCCCCGATGCCACTGCCTAATGGCAACTTGCTCCTCTTCGACAACGGCCCGCATCGTTTGGATCATACAATGCCGTTTTCGCGCATCATCGAAATTGAGTTGGCAACCAAGCAAATCGTGTGGAAGTACCAGGAGAAACGGGAGTACGAATTTTTCAGCCCGCGTATCTCCAACGCCCAGCGCTTGCCCAACGGCAACACACTCGTCTGCGAAGGCGACTTCGGCCGGCTCTTCGAGGTAACTCTCGATGGCGAATTGGTCTGGGAGTACGTGAACCCCTATTTTGGCGAAGGACCCACCGGTCTCAACAATCGCGTCTTCCGCGCCTACAGATACAGTGAAGAAGAGATCGCTAGAGCAAAGGCCACGGGAATTTGATTTCGTTTCGCATAAAGGCATTAGATAGGCTACGCTTTACTCATGCGTGTCTCGGTCACCATAGAAGATGATGTTGCCGCGTCGCTCAAACGCCTTGCGAAAGCGCTCGGCTTAAGGTTCAAGACCTTAGTCAATCTGGTGCTCAGAGAAGGTATTAAGAGCATGACCGGGCCGGTGAAAAAGCGAAAAACTTTTCAGACGCGTTCGGTCGACCTTGGGCCATGCAGGATTGCCAATGTGGATAACCTTGCGAAAGTCCTTGCAAGAACCGAGGGTGAATCGTTTAGATGATCCTTTCGCCGGCCTCCGGGAATGCAAGCGAACTTGGTGCCGGATGCCCATCTTGCTTCGCTGGCTATTGAGCACGGATTGATCCTCTGCTCCACCCACGGCGACTTCGGCCGTTTTCGAAATCTCCGCTGGCAAAATCCGCTTTCGGCTTAAGGCGTCGCCGCGATTTACCAACCTCGCTTTTGAAAATAACTGGTCGATGGCCCAGTTAGAGTAACTGTTAACATGCGGTTAAATTACGCGGTATTTTAACCACATGCTGAAGGTTACGCGGACTTCGCCCGTATCACTAGATCAACGTCGCACTCCAGGAGTTGGAGCAAAGACACGAGCTGATCGAGTGACTTCTTGTAGTTAGTTTGATCGAGCAGCCGATAGAGTTGAGTCGCAGAAGTACCTAGCCTCCGAATGATCTCGCGCTTGGAAAGTGGGCTATCAGCGATACGCCTTTGAGCTTCCAGTGTTAGTTTATAGAGCATGAGATCTCTTAGATAATGGGATCTCGATTGTATTCCAATACCTGTTCTATGTGGACGGTTCCGGTCTTTCCCGATTGA
Organism: uncultured delta proteobacterium; assembly: GCA_963737905.1. Lineage (GTDB taxonomy): Bacteria > Desulfobacterota > Binatia > UBA9968 > UBA9968 > DAIRFP01. The sequence continues at coordinate 81,966 of CAVTUQ010000026.1, forward strand.
AGTTCGTAGGTGAATCCCTCGCCGCCAATATCTTTGTCCACATACACCCGGACTAACTGGATCATCCGATGTCGGACTTGGCCTGGCTTTGACGTACGGAAAAACGTATGTCTTTCCGGATGCCCTGGCTTCGAAGCCCTTCCTTTTATTGTTGTATCTTACAGACCTAATCTTCGTAGCAGACGCTGCTTCAGCCTATCGGCCTCTGCGATGGCGAAGTCTTTCGTAATTGCGGCACATTCCGCTTGGATCGCTAGGTCTGCAGCCATTCTTGCGATAACCGGCTCAAAGGCACGTCCCCGCCGCTTGCCACGGATCGTTTTCTGGACGACTTTGCGGAACGTTTTCGGTTTCACTGTCACACCCCACGCACAAAGTAACCGAATACGTCGAGTTGTCGATCTTCCCCCACAGCAGTAAGTGAATCGCTCCAGCAGCAGCTCCGAGATATCAAAAAGACCTCGGATGACCTTTCCCCAAGTCGTCGCCCCCCGGACGATCTCATAAACGCGATAGTCTCGGGTTGTGCTGCTGTGGTAAATGAAGCGCTCAAATCTTCCGAGGAAGGAGAACATCTAATGGAAAAACTTTCTCGGTATTGATCTGCCTAAGAGGGTATCACAGCTAGCTGCGCAGAGAGAAATCAAACCCGCGTCGCAGCTTCGGTTCGCCAAGGATACCGTCACGGTCGAGAAGGGCTTAAAGCAATTACCGCAGGGAAGCGATTACATTTGAGGCGACAGCTCGTGGTGGTGGTTTGCCAAGATTTTCTGTCACCGGTCCTTGTTTGCCTCTTACCCTAAACCCAACTCTACTTGGAGAGAAGCGGATGATTGACCTGAAAGCTCCGCCTAACAGGAGGGTTTTTCTCCCATTCCTCGAAGGAGACATTAAACCCATGGGTATCGGTGCCCTGCACGCAAGTGATTCTACCGCGCGATCAGATTTGCCACTACCACTTATCTCACATAGGATAATATCAACCGTGAAGCTTTACCTCGATACTTCGGTTCTGGGCGCTGTGTTCGACACAAAACCTATTGGCCGCCGTGAAACGACTCAGCTATTTTTTGAAACCGTACGAAGAAGTAGCGACACTTTGTATATCTCGGATTTGGTGCTGGACGAAGTTGATCGGGCTCCCGATCGTGTACGTTTTTCGCTGATGACGCTTGTGCGACAAATTCGGCCGCTGGTGCTTTCCGAATCTCGCGACAGCTTGTCGTTGGCCGACGAGTACGTCGCGGCACGCGTGATTCCGGTAAGCTCGCGCGACGACGCGAGGCATGTCGCGATCGCTACTCTTGCCGGGAACGACGCGCTGGTCTCGTGGAATTTTAGGCATTTGGTGAATCTAAGAAGAAAACGACTGGTTCATTCGGTGAACATTCGACTCGGATACCCACTGATCGAACTGGTTTCTCCCGAGGAGGTTCTTTATGAGTAAAAAATGGGAAAGTGAGTCCTTAGGCTGGATACATGCTATCCGCAAGCGGAATTATGAGAAAACTAAAGGAAAGTCGTTAGCCGAGCTTCCACCGGGCCCTGGTGCCAAATCCAACACCCTGGTCAAAAAACTCAAACTTCAGCGTGCTCCAGTTCACGCGAACAAAAAGGCCCGGACTAAACGGGGAGTTAATTCGTAACAAGTAGTTTGGGAGAGACTGGGGGCAACGCATAGGTACGGTTGCTGTCTCTTGTCATTTGAGCACCCTATCGGCTCTCGCCAGCACATTCGGCGGGATCGTCAGGCCGATCTGCTTGGCTGCCTTCAGATTAATGATGAACTCAAACTTTTTCGGCTGCTCCACCGGCAGATCGGCCGGTTTGGCGCCTTTCAGAATCTTGTCGACATACGTGGCAGTGCGCCGGTCCAAGTCGGTAAGGTTCACACCGTAGAACATAAGCCCCCCGGCCTCTACATATGATGAAAATGGGTATATCACCGGAAGCCGGCTCGTTACCGCAAGGTCTACAATCTCTTGTCTGCGATCACCGACAACGGAGCTCGCCACTATCATAAGGACTGCTTGAGCGCGCCTCTTGACTGCAGCTCGGAATGCGCTCTCAATGTCCCTTGAAACCAGTATGTCAACGTATTGAAGCTTCACCGCCAATGCTCCGGCGGCGAGTTCCACTTCTTTTAACATTTGTGCAGTTGCCCGGCTGCGTCGAAGTCCCGAAGACGGCCGCGCGGGAGAGGCCAGGAAGGATCTCCTTCAGAAGCTCCAGTTGTTTTCCGCTTATCTCCGGGGCGAGGGTAGATAAGCCAGTGATGTTCCCGCCAGGCCGCGCAAGACTGGCGACGAAACCGTTCCCTACAGGATCGTTAACCTGCGTCATGACAATGGGAATCGTGGAAGTTGCGTCCTTGGTAACACGAGTCGGTACCGGACCAGCCGGTGACGATGACATCCACTTTGAGACGCGACTAGCTCGGCAGCGAGCGCAGGAAGACGATCGAGTTTTCCCTCTGCAGATCGCCACTCAATGACAATGGTTTTCCCCTCCACATATCCCAATTCGCCGAGACCCCGGCGCAATGCCTCGCTGCGGACCGGGTCAAGGAAGCGACTCATTAGGTAACCTATCCGCGGGATTTTCGTCGGCTGCTGCTGCGCCTCGGCGAGCTGAATGGTTGTTAAAATTAGAACCGGGAGCGCATAGACAAGGATCTTTGCCTTCATAGGCTCCTCCGAAACTAGTCAGGCTAAAACCAGTCTGGTTGGTAGAAGTATAGGTGCTTTCCTTATTTCATCACCTGGTATGATCTGTCAATGTTCGCAGAATATAGCCTTGACTCCATCGGCTTAGTGCCGTTAATAGGTGCGCCACCACATGAAGCTCAAAGACATGAGGAAGGCGCCGATACACCCCCGCTTGGCACTCTGGATGCCCCCGCGCTGGACCGGGATAGGTTCCGCCGCCGTGCACGGCGCCTTCTGAAATAGCATGTGTCTTGTTCTTGCGCTCGTCCGCGACATCATAATAAATCTCTCCGCGTTCGCTCCCGTGTCGCAGGAGGCCGTTCATGAAGCTTGATAACTCACCGTAGAGTTTTCACTACCGGGGTAGAGGAAAAACTACCCTTTGGGTGTATCGCCGTTCGCCTTAAGATCCCACCGCTCGAAATTCTTCCGTTCACTCAGCACCTTACTCTCATCGAGCCACGTGCGCTGACCGTGGCACGGCGGTTGCGCTACGAAAATCGGGTCGGGCGTAAATCCAAACTGATTCATCTGAAACATGACAAATAACACGGAGGTTCAAAGCTATGAAGTCACGATGGATTGGTCTAGTAATTTTCCTATTATTTACAGGTATCTTCTTTTCATTGGCCCCTCAAGTCTGTCCCGGATTTAGGCGGTTCCTCGGCATGGGGAGACGACGACGATAAGCTACCGTTTCCAAAGAATGCGACCGTTACAACTCTGATCACGACACCACGCCGCTTGCATCGGTTGACCGGAGACAATCACCGTAATTTATACACCGTTGGTTTAGGCACGCCTCCCTGCCCGGTTTGGCAAATCAACCTCCACAAACCCAGCCTAATTCCGGTCGGATTCATTGTACCCGCTGCCGGAGACTGCGGCTTCAATGGAATTGCGTTTAACCGAGAACGGCAATCTGTTTGTGACCGACGCAGGGTAGGAATTCACGTCCAATTCACGACCGGGACCATTTACACGTTTAAACCAAGCGCCAAGAATCCGCCATCGCCACCATTTTCGCCTCAGGCGTTCCGGGAGCTAAGCGCATCGCCTTCGATAAGAAGGGAAACCTCTGGGTTAGTGACGGAGTGACGGGTCAGGGAAGAGTTTGGAAGATTGCACTGGGGGTGGTGTGTGTGAAGACGAAGTGAATCCTTATCAGGGCTGTGAAGAAGTATTTCGTATCCAGCCGATGGCAAACGAGGTTAATCTCGATGCTAATGGAGTCGGCGGTGTAGGGCGTGACATCCGTACGCTGCCGCAAGGGACGATAACCGTGACACCAACATCGCGTAATGCCGCCAACACTGAGGGCTCTGCGCCGTTCGTGGCCACCGGCCTCGCTTTCGACAAGGACGGAGATAACTGTTCATTGCTGATCAGGCGCGAGAAGCGATCTGGAAGGCGAAATTCGACCGCAACGGCTATCTAAAAAGCAAAACAGGTTGCGATACTACCTTTACACCCAACACTCTCTGTCTCGACAACGTCTTTGTCGCGCATCCCTATCTTGAAGGCGCTGACGGAATCGCATTGGATCGAGATGGAAATATATGGGTCGTTGCCGCTGAACGCCAGGCCATCGTGTTTGTGACCAAGAATGGGAAAGTAATTGAAGTCTTCCGCAATCCCGTGAACGCGGCTGGCTTGAGAAATTCGGCCGATCCGGCAGTAGGAAACAACCACATTCTTGAACATCCCACGGGTCTCTTCCTTACCGGAAAAGCCCTCTGCTCGGCCCAGAACGACCATGGGGCAAGGGATAATGTCACTCGACGCTTGGGCGAGATCAACGCCAGCGCAGCCGAAGATGGGCCAATTCCTTTAGGTAAGATATCTTGCATGGACCAGGAGTTAAAAATTCCCGGTCTACGGTTTTACCCATCGACTAGTGCTGTTTTCACCACGGGAGCCTCCTGGAACAAAACCAGGATCGACGGCGTCTCTGATCCGCGAGGACGGAATCGAACATGGAGGTAAGATCGCCGCCGTGCAGACAATCTGTTCCTCAAGCCGGAGAAAAAATAGCTCCTCCCGCAGGAACGTAGCCAGGATTCTGTGTCGTTCGATCTGGGGTACGTTCCTGCGAGAACCGGGTCGGACCTGCGCAGAGTAAAAGTCCTTTGTGCGTCTAACCGGTTTCACTTTCTTGTATGCCACCAGGTGCGGCAATGGATAGAAGTAATGGTTTCCGGAGCGGTTGACAGCGAAGTTCAGGGTCGGATAGGTTCTAGAACCGATCCGATATCCTCCGTTTTCCAGTCTCCCCGAGCCAAGTGACGGTTCTCTTAGAATGGATTTAGGAGAACTCTGATGGGATGGCTTAGCGGAGAAAAGAAAAGTGAGAATTCACGAGCTACTGAACTGAGCCAGCTCAAAGAAGAGTTGCGTGGCGTCTCTGAAAAACTCGAATCCCGCGAGAGCGAACTGGCCGAAGCCTTGGAGCAGCAGACCGCAACAAGTGAGATCTGCGCATGATCGCGGGAACGCCCACCGATATTCAAATAGTGCTCGACGCCGTGACCGAGAGTGTCGCTCGGCTTTGTAACGCTACAGTGGAATCCTTTGTGTGGGCGGATGAGGTGATTAGCAATGGTGAGTGGCCAGAGGTCTAGTGGAGCTCAGGGGAGGAAAAGCTGCGTAGTGGGACTTTTGCTCGGGTAGGTTATCTGGGCGCGGGAGACCCCGTCAGCGGGGGTTATCGCATCGAGGCGTTCCGCCAGGGACTAAAACAGCTCGGCTACATCGAGGGGAAAAATCTTATAATCGAGTATCGGTTCGCCGGGGCTAGGTTGGATCGGCTGCACGAGTTGGCGGAAGACCTTGTCCGTCTCGAGGTCGACATTATCTTTGCGCGAGGTATGCCGGCGACCGACGCTGCTAAGAACGCGACGCAGACGATCCCGATCATCACAAGCAGTAGCGACCCGGTAGGGTCCGGGCTTGTCGCCAGCTTAGCGCAACCGGGTGGAAACATTACCGGGCTGACCAACCTTACCTCGGAGTTGGTCGGAAAACGGCTTGAGCTGCTCAAGGAGGTGATTCCTAAGCTATCCCACGTCGCCGTTCTTTGGACTCCAGGTCATCCTGCGGTTGGAGTTTGGAGAGAGGCCGAGGTTGCCGCTCAATCTCTGGGCGTGCAGCTCCAGGCCGCAGAGGTACGAGATCGAGACGATTTAGAGCCGGCTTTCGCAGCTATAAAAAGAGAACGTGCTGAGGCCCTGATCATGCTACGGAGCCCCATCGTTAATGACCTGACGAAAGGGATCGTCAATCTTGCGGCCAAGAGCCGGCTACCGGCCATCTACGATGATAAAAGATTTCCGCAGCTTGGTGGCCTCATGAGTTATGGGGTCAATCTGGCTGATCTGGACCGGCGTGCGGCCACGTATATCGATAAGATTTTGAAAGGCGCCAAGCCCACAAACTTGCCCATCGAACAGCCGACGAAGTTCGAGCTGCGGATCAATCCCAGGACCGCCAAAGCCCTAGGGAGCAGAATAACGGAGACTCTGCGCGAGGCTTATAGCGGGTTGGAAAAACAGGTCGAAGATAGAACCCGCGAGCTTGCTGGTGCCAACGAGAAATTAAAGGAGTTGGATCGACTGAAATCGGACTTCGTCTCTCACGTCTCGCACGAGCTGAGGACGCCGCTCACGGCAATCAAAGGTGCCGTGGATCTGATACTACGCGAGGTCGCGGGACCGCTTACCGAGAAGCAAATTCATTATCTCACCCGCGTAAGATCGAATACGCAGCATCTGGCCGGTTTGATCAATGACTTGTTGGATCTCGCCAAGATCGAGTCGGGAAGAATCGAGGTTAAATCCAGTCGTGTTTCTCTCAGCGGTCTCGTGCATGAGGTGGCGGAGTCCTTGCGGCCCGTTGCGGCGGAGAAAGTCATTGCACTTGAAGCGATCATTCGCGAACCGTCCATTCTAGTGTGGGCGGATCGGGATAAGATCAATCAAGTCCTGACGAACCTGATCGGCAATGCGATCAAGTTCACGCCTGTTCAGGGCAGGGTTACAGTGTCAGCGTCAAGAAATGGCGGAGAAAGCGTTCAGGTGTCTGTATCCGATACCGGTCCGGGAGTACCGGCGGACGAAAAAGAAAAGATTTTTGCTAAGTTTTACCGGATCGCCGAGGTGAATGGAGAGAATTCCAAAGGCACCGGTCTCGGTCTTGCGATCTCCAAAGCGCTTGTGGAGTTGCATGGCGGCAAGATTTGGGTGGAGTCTGAGGCGGGTGGCGGCAGCACGTTCTCGTTCACTCTGCCGTTATCAGGTCCGCAAAATTCCGGATGGTGTTCTGGATTGACTGCTCGGAGAAGATTTAACAGAGAGCGAGTGCTAGTGGCAACGACAATGAAATCAAATACTTTACCACGAAGTGCTTCATGATCAGACGCCGCCGACAGAACGTGAAGCTACAGGTCGTCAGCCGGCATGGTTAGCCGGCATCCAGGTCCACGTGGCTGACTCCGGAGAAATCTATGTGAACTGGATGGCCAACACGCGATGCTGGTCGACAGAAACGAGTAGTTTAAGAACGATCGTGGCTACGCCTCGATTTGGAAATGAGGTGCGAAGAGCACGAAGTATAAGAAATTGAATGTAAATATTTCCGTGTCCTTCGTGCGCTTCGTGCGCTTCGTGGTGACATGATATTTTTTTATTGATTCGACAATTTGGAATCGGCACCCAAAAATGAAAACTCTTAGCGGGACCATACTTGTTGCGGATGACGATGCCGATATTCGCGACATTCTAAGTGAAACTCTGAATAGCCTTGGTTCCCGAGTGATCACGGCCGCCAATGGGCGCGAGTGTCTGGACAAGGTGGACAAGGAGGCGCCGGAACTGTTGCTCCTCGATATCGAGATGCCGGTTAAAAACGGACTCGAAGTGTTGAAAGAGTTACGACAAAGAGGGCGTGACACGACAGCAATTATGATCACCGCCTACGGCACGATCGAGCGGGCCGTGCAGGCGATGCAAGAAGGTGCGTTTGATTTTATCACCAAGCCCTTTGACCTTGACCATATTGCCATGGTCGTGGAAAAGGCGCTGGAGCGCGAACGGCTTAAGAGAGGCCTAGAACGCTTTACCGAGGAAGCTGGCGAGCGATATCGGTTAGTGGGCGGTGAGAGCCCGCAGATGCGAGAAGCGATCGAGACGGCTAAAAAGGCCGCCTCCAGCAGGTCGACGGTTTTGCTCCTTGGCGAAAGCGGCGCGGGGAAAGAAGTCTTCGCCCGGGCCATCCATAACTGGAGCGAAAGAAAGCATGAGCCGTTCATCGCGATTAATTGTGTAGGACTTTCCAAAGATCTTCTTGAAAGCGAGTTATTTGGCCATGAAAAAGGGGCCTTCACTGGCGCGCATCATTTTAAAAAGGGCAAGATGGAACTAGCCCATCGTGGAACCGTTTTTCTCGACGAGGTCGGGGACATTTCGGCGGAGTTGCAAACCAAGCTCCTCAGATTTCTTCAAGAGCGGGAGTTTGAGCGGGTCGGCGGCACCCAGCCGATTCACGTGGATGTTCGGGTGATCGCAGCTACCAACCGTGACCTCTCGATCGCCATCAAAGAAGGACGATTCCGTGAGGACCTCTATTATCGTCTTAACGTCATTCCCATCTCGCTGCCGCCATTGAGAGAACGAAGAGAAGATATACCCGTTCTCGCGAGATATTTTTTGCGGCGGTTTGCCTTGGAAACGAAGAAAAACTTTACCGGGATCACAGCGGAGGCGGAGGCGAGGCTTGTAGCCTACGCATGGCCGGGCAACGTTCGTGAGCTGGCGAACGCGATTGAGCGAGCCGTCGTACTCGGCCAGGGCCCCGAGATTACTCTCGAAGATCTGTCGCCGCGTATCGCTTACTCGGAAGACGAAGGAACTTCCGACGGTTTGTCCTATCGCGGAGCCGTAGACGCTGCCCGAGCGAATGTCATCAGGCGAGCGCTGGCGACCACTCAGGGCAATCGAGCCGCCGCTGCAAGGATCCTCGGCCTGCACAAAACCCACTTGCTAAATCTGATGAAGTCCCTCGGGATTGGTTGAGTGATACGACAGAAAGGCTTCGTCGAGTTTACCATAGAGGAGTAATTCGTCACGAGGAGTCGACTAAGACTGACCGAGGCCCTCCGATTCCGTCATTCCAGCATGGAGTGCTGGAATCCAGGTCGACATGGATGTCTCCGGACGCATCTTGCGCACCCTGGATGCCGGCAATCCATGCCGGCATGACGAAGCTCTACCATTTTCACACTCTCTAGGCGATCGTTAAGATGATGAATCACGAATGTTTCTTCAAGCGCCACATGATGCTTGACCTGCGAGGAGGAGCTGTGTTTAGTTGGTTCGTGGACGGAGGCGAAACCGGTCGGTTTGAGCTGAGAGAAAACTCGTCGCTCATCGCTGACGACGGAGTTTAAGGAAAAGAAACCTGGATTCCCGTTTTCACGGGAATGACGCGGGGAAAAAAGAGGTAGACAATGCCCAGCTCGTGGGAGAAAATAAAGGTCGATAACAGTCAGATGCCGCTTTATGTGAGTGTGCCGGCGAGCGGCGGGCCGGTGCCGGGCGTCGTCGTAGTGCACGGCCAGTCGGGTTTGGAAAGTTTTATCAAAGACACCACCCACATGCTGGCGCTTCAGGGATACGCTGCCGTTGCGCCGAATCTCTATCACCGCGATGGTACGGACTGCAAGGACGACAATCCGACCCGCAAAGCGCGCTTGCGCGACACGACGATCATCAACGACATCAATGCTGCCATCGGGTTTCTCAAGAATCACCGGCAAGTCGACGGTGGACGGTTAGGCATCGTCGGCTTTTGCATGGGAGGGCGGTTAGTCTATCTCATGTCCGCTGCGAGCAAAGATCTCAAAGCCGGTGTGATGTTTTATGGCAGCGGCACCATGGTGCCGTTTGGCGAAGGTCCGTCGCCGTTCGATCGCACGCGCGAGATCAACTGCCCGGTCCAGGGACACTTCGGCGCTGAGGATCAAAACCCATCCCCCGCAGACATGCGAAAGCTCGACGCGGAGCTTACGAAATGGGGCAAGGTCCACGAGTTTCACACCTACACTGGGGCGGCCCACGCCTTTGTGAATTCAGGTTCAAGCAACTACCGCCCCCGCGCCGCTGCCCTGTCGTGGCCGAAAGCGATGGCATTTTTTAGCAGGCATTTAGTGGGATGAAATTTAGCCCATGAGAACGGTCGCTAGAAAAAAATAGGTTCTTCTGGGTTTAGTGTGGAAGAGTATTCACCACAAAGGGCACGAAGAGCACGAAGAAAAGAAGATTTTACCGCAAAGAACGCAAAGGACTTAGGTTTAAGATCTGTGAGGCGATGGCCCTGGCGTTACCATTAGCGGTGCGGTGAAGGACACGAAGTTTTGGTTTACCATGTATATCCGAACCCTTCGTGTACTTCGTGATCTTCGTGGTGACGAAATCAATGTGATAGTGTCAGATTGTCCACACGGAAGCGTGAAGAGACAGCGCGGCATTTAGCAATCGATAATTGTGACCCTCCCGAATCGTCGCAAATTTTCTCTCTCGCCTTTGCAAAATTTTCTTAGTGTCATTCCGAACGGAATGTGAGAAATCTTTTTGGTAGTCGTCCGGGACCAACTCGAGTATATGGTCCAAGATCCGACCCTAGATTCTCCGGCTCGTACCTTTTTGCTCACTTGACCGGTTCATCATAGTCTCCGTTTTTCTCCCGCTTTCGATTTTCTTTTTAAAGACTGCTCGCTTACCGTTTTGTGTGCCAGACTCATCGGTTCGAGATTATTGGTATGTTCTTTGCTGATTCGAAGTTGTCTATGGGAATCGCATTTAAGATCGCTAATCAATCAGGCGAAACGAATTCGATGACTGCCGAGGCGGATTACTCCATCTACACATTCCAGCAGTTACTTAAGGAACGTTATTGGTTTGATGCCGATCACTACTTCAACCGCGAAAGACTCGAAGAAGAGATCGAAAAGCGTTGCGCGCGTTTTCAAGAGCCAACCAAGCGGAAGAGATCTGCTGCCGCTGGGTCGGGTAGCCGGTACAGGCCTTACGGTCTTATGTTAGGCGTTTTTTTTCTTGTGATTTCGAGCGGCCCTTTCCTCGCCGTTGAGTTCCTCGACACGATGAACGTCATTAGGGACGTTAACGGAGATAACTCGCTCTTGTCGGGCGTGTGGGCGCTCTTCACGCTTCCATTCGCGGTGATGGTATATATGATCGGCGGCATCATGGATGCGGAACGCGTCGTAAAATGGTTCAATCTATAGACAGGCGTGGAATTTGCGTGATCAAGACTCAAGGTCGATCGCGCCTGAGTTCCGCAGCGGTCATGCGCACTAGCGGGGCCGTCACCACGTGCGAATACTCCCAACCGATCGGATCAGTCACGATCACGCCTGCTACTGGAGCGAGTAGCGAATGGAACGGCTTGAACGATTTGAACCTCTTGAACGGTCCAAGTCGCTCAAGCCGGTTTCAGAGGCATCGGACTCGGCGATTTATGGTACCCCCGGCGGCTTGGTTTTGCCGTCATAGTACTCTTGGGTGAAGTCCGGTTTGCGTCTTTGCGAAAAGGCGGCCGAGCCTTCGTCATAATCCTTGCTTTGCCTCAGGTGGGCGTAGAAGTCGCGGTGCACTTCGAAGGCTTTTTCCCAGCCCTGGATCTCGTACAACAGTTTGTCTTCAATGTACTCCATGGTATGCGCGGCGATGAGGCGGCCGTTGCGATTGATCGTCGTACATAGCTCAACGCAATCGTCGATGAGCTTGCCAGGCTCGCAGATTTTCTGCACGAGACCCAGCCGAAAGGCTGTATCAGCGTCGATCATCTGGCCGGAGAGCGCGAACCAGTACGCCCAACCGGTAGGCAACTGGCAGACGTAATGCGGCCACGCCGCCATATGCGACCAGCGGACCTCGGAGCAGCCGAATTTCGATGCCGGGACGCAGTAGCGGATATGACAGGCGAGGGACAAACTGAAACCGCCGCCCACGGCGTAGCCGTTAATGGCGGCAATGATCGGTTTGTGCATTTGCAAAGCCCGGGTATTCGAGTAAGGCCGCGGGCCGGAGCGCGGTCCTTTCATCTCGCCCTTTGCAAAAGCGAGATTCTCTTTGAGATCACCGCCGGCACAGAACGCGTCCCCAGTGCCCGTGAGAATAATCGACCACACATCGTCATCCGCCTTTGCTTTCTGCCACGCTTCGTCTAGCGCCCAATAAAGATCGCGGCTGATGGCGTTCTTTTTCTCCGGGCGGTTGAGACGGATGATCGCTATGTGGGGCTCGCGCTTTTCGTAGATACATAGGGGTTCTGGTTCGGACATACTTCCTCCTTGGTTTTGTGAGTTAGAGGTCAGAGATCAAAGATCAGAGGTCAGAAGTCAGTCTTGCGGTTTGAAGTGTCAATTTGACGACTGATCTCTGACTTCTCAACCTCGTTTCTGGTTAGTACAGTACTTTTTCATCTTCGAGTGCAGCAATTTCCTTATCGCTCAGGCCAAGGAGTTCCCGGGCGATCTCGTGCGTGTGCTCGCCCATCATCGGGGCGAGGCCGCGCACCTTGCCCGGCGTTTCAGAAAAACGCATAGGAACGTTTTCAGTCACCACGTCGCCCGCTTCCGGCTCTGTCATATTTACTAAAAAGCCGGTGGCCGCATATTGGACATCGCGTTTGAACTGGTCTTCGACGTCTTGCACGACGGCCGCGCAGACGCGGGCTCCTTGCACCAGGTTCATCACATCATACGGGTCATGTTGCAGGGTCCAACTCGTGACCCATTTGTCTAGTTCTTCTTTGTGCCGCACGCGGCCGAGATGGGTGGCAAATCTTTCGTCTGGTTTCAATCCCGATTTTTGCAATAAAGCCGAGAAACGCTCCCATTCGTCTTGAGTATAAACCGCGATGACGCACCAGCGGTCATTGCCCATACACTGGTAAGGACCGTAAGGCGCCGCGACCAGGCTGCGATTACCCTCGGGTTTGGGCTCTCTCTTATTGACCGAATATTCCAGATATTTCGGACCGAGTAGCGATGCGCCGATCTCGACCTGGGCGCTGTCGATCCATTGGCCGCGTCCGGTTTTCTTGCGCTGGATCAATGCCAGCACGACGCCGAAGGCGCCGGTCACACCGCCCATAAAATCCGGATGCTGGGTACGCGGCTCGGCTGTCGCTGTGGTGGCGTTGGCATAGTTCCAAAGGTACGTCGTTGCCATGGTGTTGCCGACGTTCGGGCCGTAGGTTAGATCGGCGGCGTGGGGTCCGCTGCAGCCCATGCCTTTAACGCGGATCAAAATACAAGACGGATTAATCTCCTTGAGCTGCGGCCAATCGAGTCCCCACTTTTCTAAAATACCCAGACCATAATTCTCCACCAGTACGTCGGAGATTTTTACCAACTCTCTGACGAGACGGCGGCCTTTGTCGGTTTGCATGTTGACGGTGAAGGATTTTTTTCCGCGCTGCAGCTTCATGAAATCGGGATTTTTGTTCCACTTGGCGGGGTCTTCGCCGCGATGGCCGTCGCCGCGCAAGCGCGTTTCACAGCGAATCACTTCGGCGCCGAACTCGCAAAGCACGCGTGCCACCGTGGGGCCGGCGGCACCGGTGGTCAATTCGACGACGCGTATTCCTTCCAAAGGCAGCTTGCCATAATCGCCTTAATCCTCTTCAGATTTCGTTACAATTTCGCTGCGGACAACTGTCACCTGAACGAAGTGAAGAATCTCAGGTGCGATCATTCTTCGCCTGCGGCTTAGAATGAAGGGACTGATTGAACGGACTAGTGGAATCCCATCAGATCACTCCACTCGCGCGCAGGGCGACGAGATCGTCGTTGCTCATGCCCAGATCTCCACAATAGATTTCCTTGTTATGCTCGCCGATCAACGGCGCCGCGCGCGTAATCCGCCCCGGCGATTCGCTGAGTCTCGGGACTGGACCGAAATGCAGGTATTTGCCGATCACAGGATGTTCCATCTCGACGAATGTTTCGCGGGCTTTTACCTGGGCGCTATTCATAAACTCACCGACGGTGTTGATAGGCGTAACCGCGATGCGCCGTTTTTGGCCTTCCTCGTAGAGCTCTTCTTTCGTGTGACGGCTGCAGAATTCCGTGATCGCCCCAACCACGATCTCCGGATTTTTCCGCCGATACGCCATCTTTTCGAACTCGGGGCCTGAAATGGAAGGCGGCCGTCCCATCCAGTCCACTAACCGGCGCCATTGCTCGACCGGGATAATAAAGATACGCGCGTAACCGTTTTTCGTCGGGTACGGGTCGTAAAGATCGGTCTCTTCGCCTTTGCGTGAAGCGCGCGCCGGTTTAGCGCCGCTGTAACCATAGTTGGGAATAAAGTAACCGGCGATGTGTCCGGCGCACTCGTGCATCGAGACAACGATGTGCTGGCCTCTGCCGCTTTCTAAACGATGGTAAAGCGCCACCGCAATTCCGAAGGCGCCGTAGGTGGATGCCATACCATAGGCGATCTCGCCGGGAGGTTGCAGCGGCGGTTCTCCGGGTTCACCGGCGAGATAGAGAAGATTCCCGAGAGCGATACCCGCCATGTCGTTGGCTTTGTAATCCCGCCACGGGCCGGTCTCGCCGAAGGGAGTGATTGACGCATGAACGAGTCCGGGATTACCGGCGCTCAGTTCTCGATAACCAAGGCCCAGCTCTTCTCTTCGCGCTGGACGGTACGTTTCGATGACCACGTCGGCTTTTTGGGCGAGCTCCAGCAATATCGCTCGACCGTCCGGCTTTTCGAGATCGAGGGTGATGCTTCGTTTGTTGGTGTTGAAGTGGAGAAAGTAGAGGCTCTTCTCCGGATGCGGCGAATCGTCTTTGAATGGCGGAACTCGCCGCGCTTCGTCGCCGTCCGGCGGCTCGACTTTGATTACGTCCGCGCCCATATCGGCGAGGAGCTTGGTGCAATGAAAACCCAAAGGGCCAGCGAGATCCAAGACCCGATATCCGGCGAGCGGGGGGTGCTGATTGTCTTCTGTCACGATGCCTTCTACTAGAAAAAACCCATTGCCGATTTCTCAGTACAGTTACTTCGGATTGGGGAATCCTGTCAAGACGCGCTGGAACTTTATTCTGGCTTGACTAAACTTTGCTGGAAGTGGTACGGGCATCTATGCGGAAGAAAATTGCAACAACGGCCGGAGGAGGCCGCCTATGAAGCGTTTGATAAATTGGTGGTTGATTTGTGGATGGGTCGCGCTTGCGCCCACCGTATTTGCGGCATCGCAAACGGAGAGCGTCACTATCGGCTACTCGTCGTTCTCCGGCGCCTATGGGCCGCTCTGGATCGCGGTGGAAGACCAATTGGGGAAAAAATATGGTCTCGATCTGAAGGCAATTTATGCGGGCAGAATCCGGCCGCAGCAGCTACTCGCCAGCGGCGAGGTGCCCTTCGTCGTGGCGACGGGGACCGGCGCGCTGACATCACATATTCTCGGTGTCAAGGATCAAGTGATCGTGTTGACCTTTGTCAATAAGGTAAACAGCTCCCTTTTCACCAAAGCCGATATAAAGAGCCCCGAGGGATTGCGCGGTAAAACTATTGCCACCGGCCGCCCGGGCGCTTTCGCCGACGTAATGGTACGCTATGTTTTGAGCGCCAAGCTCGGGCTCGCGCCGGACCGTGACGTAAAGCTCTTGCCCATGGGGGAAGCGGCGTTGACCTTACCGGCACTGGAAAAAGGTATCGTCGATGCGGCGTCGCTGACTATTCCCAACACCTTGATCGCAAAGAAAATGGGTTTTCGCGAGTTGGTCGATTACAGCAAAGCCGGAGTGGTATATCCGTACAATACCGTTACGACTTTGAGACAAACTCCGGGGAGAAATATTGAGTTAACAGAAAAGCTTTTGAAGATCATGATCGAGGGAATCCATATCTTCAAAACAAGCAAGCAAAGGAGTTTGGCCGTCCTGAAGAAATACATGCGGGGTGCGGGAGGTGATATTCTCGACGAGACCTATGAGGACACGAAGGCGAGCCTCGAGGCCGTGCCGACCCCGTCTTTAGAGGTCATCAAGACCGCATTGGATATACTCTCGTACCAGTACCCACAAGCAAAACAAACCGATCCAAACCCGATCATCGATCCATCCTACGTCAAAAAGATTGAGCAGAGCGGATTCATCACGGCGTTGTACAAGAAGTGAGAGCCGAGAAGAAAATATCCTGAATTTAGAAACTATTTCGGAAAGTGAGGCTTGCTTATGCTAGAGGGTAAACTGCGAATCGCTCCCACCTGTTATCACGTGCTTCATCAAGTGCCGGTGATGACGGCCCACGAGATGAACTTTCTTTACGATGAGGGTCTCAAGGCTGCCGATGGTTCGCCGGCCTATACGATCTTGCATGATTCCATGGTGCCCTTTGGGCTGGAGAAGCTGGGGATCTCGCAAGCCATGAAAGAGAAATCGGTGGACATCGCGCTGGATGTTCAATCGCGGACGGTTTTCTTTCAGCGCGCCCGGGGCGCTGATCTTTACATCATCGCGGGTTGGAGAAATCAGCATACGAATGTCTGGGTCGCGCCGCCGCATATCAAGTCCCTGGGGGATCTAAAGGGCAAGCGTGTGGGAATCAGCGATTTCAATAGTATTCGCCATTGGGCGATACAGATTCAGTTGAAAAAGGCGGGTCTGGACTTGGACCGCGATGTGGAGTGGGTGAGAATAGGAGTCGCCTCTCACCTCCACAAACAGGCAATCAGGAGCGGCAGAGTCGAGTGCGGGCCGGTGCCAACCTGGGATGCGGAGGATCTTAAGAAGGAGGGGTGCAACGTACTGGTCAGTCCCGCGGATCAGTATCCTGATGGACGACCGGAGAGAATCATAGCCGCTACCGGACGGATACTCGAGGAAAAGCCCGATTTAGTCAAAAGCTTTCTCAAGGCATTGATTCGTTCCTATTGGTTTGTGCGTGATATGCCGAAGAATTACGAATACATCACCAATCTCGAAAAAAGACTCCGGTTCCTGAGTCCCGACCCCGAAGAACGCGTGGTCAAAAATCATCCGTCTCGAACGGCGCGCGACTTGGAGGCGATGCCGTTTCCCATCGATGGGCTGGCCACTGGTTTTGAAGATATGCTCAAGGAAGAAGAGCGGCTCGGGGAGCTCAATTACAAGGTCCCCGCGATCAAAGAAGTCAGTGCACAGGATCTGGTCACCGAGGCGTACCAGGAATTGATTCAGCGAAAAGAGCTGCAGCCGGAATATCAGCGGGTAAGCGCCGTTGCGGAGCGGTGGGGGTACTGAAAGTTTCCAAATAGCAGCCAGAGGTCAGTGTTCAGTATTCGGGTCGGGAGACGAGGTATGAAAAGTAATAGGAACAAATTTTCAATGGCGGTTGCTCTAGGCCTGCTCCTTTTTTGTTTACTGTGGGTCGTATCAGTCCATGCTCAATCGCCGGGGAATTTTTTCGAAGGCAAAACGATCACACTTTTTGCCGGTTCGTCGGCGGGAGGCGGAACAGATATCGCGACGCGGCTCATCGCGCGACATATGGAGCGGCATATGGCGGGGACGAGATTCCTGGTGGTCAACAAGCCGGGCGCGGGGGGCATGATTGCCGCAAACGAGCTCTATAACCGGAGCAAGCCGGACGGACTGGCCATGAGCACCATGAACACCGGCGCTCTTTTTGGCATCGCCACGGGCAACGACGCCTTGAAGTTTGACTTGCGGAAATTTATTTTTGTCGGCCAAGCTTTTGATGAAGCGCAGACGGTCTATATGCGCTCCACGACGCCTTATACAAGCTTCGATGCCATTAGAAAGGCCAACAAGGAGGGCAAACTACCGAAGATGGGGGCGCAATCCCTCGACCACACCAGCAATGTTGTGGTGAAGATCGTCGGAGAAATTTTGGGCTTGGACTTTCAAGTCATCCCCGGTTATCCAGGTACCCCGGAGATATTGCTCGATATCGAACGGGGCGCACTCGACGGCCGCTCTCAGGGAACCGGCTCCCTCTTGAGCACCCGAAGGGCGTGGATCGAGAAGCGATTTATCCGGCTGCTCGCTACTTCAAAGAACAAGCGCGACCCCCGCATACCCGAGGTGCCGACGATCGAAGAGCTGTCGCCTCCAGGGAAGAAGAATTTGCTGAGCGCGTTATATGCCGCCGAAAATATTGGTCGATCCATTGTCTTACCGCCGGGGGTTCCACCGGAACGAGTCAAAGTTCTTCGCGATGCCTTTGCGGCGATGACTCAAGACCCGCAATTTTTGAAAGAAGCCGAAAAAATCGGACTGGAAATCGGCTTGACCCGCGGTGAGGAGATGAACCGCGATATCGACAGCACGGTTGGCGACAAGGAGCTGATGGGTATATATCGCAAGATTATGACCGCGCAATGAATGCTGACAACTTGATTCTGACGGCTATATTCTTTTGAATTCTCTCGCCCTCCTCATCGATTTCGGCAGCACGTACACCAAAGTCGTTGCCGTGGATCTTCGTACCTCCGAGGTAATCGGTCGCAGCCAGGCCGCGTCAACGGTCAACACCGACGTGCGAGAAGGCCTCCTTCGGGCGCTGGCGGCGCTGCACGAAAGACACGCTTTGTTCGATCACCCGCCCACCGATCTGGGCGCGTTGGGAGACAATCTCGTGCTCGCCTCGAGCAGCGCTGCGGGCGGGTTGAGGATGGCTGTGATCGGCTTGGTTCCCGGTCTCACCGTCGAGGCGGCAAATACGGCGGCGTTGGGTGCCGGGGCCAAAGTGGTCGGCTCGTGGTCGTTCAAGCTCGCAGAGAAAGCTATGGGTGAGATCGAAGCGCAACGTCCCGACATGATCTTGCTCACGGGCGGCACCGATGGCGGCGATTCGGCGACCATCCTTCATAACGCGCGCTTGCTTGCGCGTTCCGCGCTGTCGGTTCCGATCGTCATGGCAGGCAATCAGGCTGTCATCGGGGAAGTTCGAGACCTCTTGACCCGTACCGGCAAGGAAGTCCGCTCGGCAACCAACGTCATGCCGCGATCGGGCCAGCTTGCGGTGGACGCCGCGCGCGAAGAGATTCGCAAGCTTTTCATGGAGCGCATTACGCAGGCGAAGGGGCTCGACGGCCTCGCCGGACTCGTGCCGGTGATTCTACCGACACCGATGGCAGCGCTTCAGGGCGCGCTTCTGGGCGCCCAAGGGACCCGGGAAGAGGAGGGTTGGGGCGATTTGCTAGTGGTGGACGTCGGTGGAGCAACGACCGATGTCCATTCGATCGGTTACGGACAAGCTACCGGCCCGCAGATCGTTGAGCAGGGTCTGCCGGAGGCCTTTGCCAAGCGAACCGTCGAGGGGGATCTAGGGATTCGTTTCAATGCAGGCACGCTGTTGGATCGAGTCGGTCTCGATGGGTTTGAAGAAGAGTTTCGCGCCGGCTTCCCGGGACTTCAAGTGTCGCGGGAGAAGATCGCGCAGTATATCGAGCAAATCAGTCAGGAGACCTCCCGTGTTCCGCAAGAAGATTGGCAGAGCGCAGTGGACGCGCAACTGGCGCGGATTGCCGTGGATCTTGCCGTGGAGCGCCACGTCGGAAAAAGAGAGAGAATTATAACTCGCGAAGGCGAAACCTGGGTCTACTACGGCAAGGACTTGAGCGAGACGCGAACACTGATCGGAACCGGCGGAGTGTTCATTTACAATTCACACGTCGCTCACATTCTCTCACCGGCAGGCAGCGTCGATCGTCGCTATGATGTGCTCAGGCCTAAGAGCCCAAACCTTTTTGTCGATTCTTCGTATCTCCTGTACGCCGTCGGACTGCTTTCCCAGAGTCAACCCGATGTAGCGGTGCGGCTATTCAAGAAGAACATGAGCCCCTTAATCTAAGTGAGTTGAATTCCCCGCAGCTTGCCTCGTAGAATTGCGCCTTCCCGAAGTCCGTCATTCCCGCATGCCTTTAGCGGGAATCCAGGGAGGATGTTCGGACTGGACCCCCGATAAGAACATTCGGGGGTGACGATCTTGGAATAAATCGCAATTTTTTTGATTCGCCTAGAGGTTATAAAGCCTGGCGGCGTTTTGTCCCATGATTTTGGTCTTGAGATCGTCGGAAAGATCCTTCCGCTCCATCACTTCTTCGACCGTGTGCGGAAATTTCGAGTCGCTATGATTATAGTCGGTGGCAAAGATCAACCGATCTGCCCCGACGAATTCGGCGACGTAGGGCAATGTCCGCTCTTCCATTTCGAAAGCATAAAACATTTGCCCGCTGCGCATATATTCGCTGGGCGGTTTCTTTAGCCAGGGCACCGTCGGCTGGAGAAACTCAAAGTGCTCGTCTAGGCGCTCCATCCAGTAGGGAACCCAACCGGCGCCCGCCTCCATGAAGGCGACTTTGAGACGTGGAAAACGCTCAAAAAGCCCGCCGACAACCACACACAGCACGGCGATCATTTGTTCGAACGGGTGCGCCATGGCGTGGGTGTAAAACGGATGGTCGAAACGTTCCGTTGCTGCGGGGACGCCGTCGCCGGCGCCGACGTGAATGCATACGGGTACGTCGAGGCGCTCCGCCTCGGCGAAGAAAGGATAGAGGTCGGGATCGTCGAGGTTTTTTTTCGAGGCGGAAATCGGCGGCGCGGCCACAGCAACAAATTTGAGCTCTTCCACCGCGCGACGCAGTTCCTTGACGGCTTCCACCGGGTCTTGAATCGCTGTCAGCGCGACTCCTTTGAGCCGGCGCGGATCGGCCTTGCAGTAACCGGCCAACCAGTTGTTGTAAACTCGCGCCATGGCCGAGGCGAAATCTTTGTCTTCGACGAACGGCAGGCTTAAAAAAGGCGAAGTGCCGAATAGGACTGCCGCTTCGATGCCTTCGAGGTCCATATCTTTCAGACGTTGGACAGGATCGATCATGCCGGTCGTCGGCTGCGGGTTGCGGTTGCGCGGCGCGCCGACAAAACTGCAACCTTTGCCCACCGGTTTGGGAGTCAAGCTTGCCGTCGATCATGACAAAGTTAAATCCGCGATTGTCCTTGACCGTTTTCGGCGCGCGTGAACGATAGGGTTCGCTCAAGCAAATCCGCCCACTTGATATCTCTTTCCAGCACATGGCCGTCGGCATCGATAATACGCATGATAATGACTCCTCGCTCGCTAACCGAAAATCACCGTAAATCACAATTATCAGAAACGACCGAGGTTTCTCAAGGGATTCTCAATTGCCAAATCAGAGCGGTATCAATCACAGTGAACCTTGACAATCGCGGAGGGGGGGGGGGGGGGGGGGGGGGTGGGGTGAGAAGGTGTGGGGGGGGGGGGGGGGGGGGGGGGGGGGGGGGGGGGGGGGGGGGGGGGGGGGGGGGGTGGGGGGGGGAGGGGGTGAGGGGGGGGGGGGGAGGGGAAGGGGGGGGGGGGGGTGGGTGGGGGGGTGTTGTGGAAGGCGCGTGTGAGTGGAGGGGGGGAGCGTGTGAGTGAGGAGGACGGAAGACGTGCTCTCACGCGGGCTACGGCTGGACCTCTGGCGCAGATTGATCAAAAAGGATCGTGAGCCACGGACCTTCTACGGCCCGGGGCGGATTATCGGCGACTGATCACTATCACGCGAGCATGAGGACGCAGGCGGAAGCCGATCTTGACGGGTCTAGACGACGCGGTGGCGGGCTGCTGCCACTGGTGTATAAAAGGATATCTGTCAGACGGACGGAGCGCACGATCGTAACAGATCGATGTCACGCTCTGCTACGCGGGGCAGAGGAGACTAAGAGCGTGAGATGCGCGTCGCGCAGAAAAGGCGGGGGCAACCCGGTGTACGAGATCGCGGCGTTAGCCCGATGCGGGCCGTCGCGCGCGATATCCAGATGATCTCAGCGGTCGACGCCTGACGACGCGGAATGGGTGAGAAGGTGCGCGCCGCACGATGTCGGAGCAGACTGGCGGGAGGATAACGATGGCCGATCAAGGCGCGTGCGGAGTCGCTGTCTGGGGGTCTTACCCAGTCTTACGTAGCCGCGGGGGGTGACTGGAAGGCGAGGGGGCGGAGCGCGCGGCTCGATGGACACATGGAGCGCCGACAGCGCGGCGTGTTATTGATATGAACGGCGACGGCGTCGCGACAGCGAGAGACCGGGAGTCTGCCTGGCAAGGTGGAGCTTGAAGCCGGGCTAACTAACCCATCCGACATAATTTTACTGATTCAGGCAGCGATTTAGTTTTGTGATCTTTGAATGAGTTCTTGGACGGTGGAGCCACGAGAAACGCAGAGAATCCCTTGAGGTTTGAGGACGAGCGGTTGATGAATGAGCTTGAAGCGAGGTTTTAGACTTGCAAAGAACGACGTCTTTTGCGCGACTGGCTTTGGATAGCACGGTCTGAGCTGAAGTTTCAGATTGTGCCCAACGCAGATTGCTGCCAGGCCGAGTTGGCCCATAGTGATGAGTGGGACGACATCAAGCCCCTCCTTTGAGCTCAGCGAGTTTCGGCTCCTCGTCCGGCCATGAATCCCAAGGGCGGAGCGGCAGGGCCAGGTGGTGTACGCGAGTACTCAAAGTAGCCGTCTCGGGATCAAGAGATCGAGCTGATAGCTTTTGCGTTTCGTGATGCACGGCTTTCGTAGAACCACGCGGAGAGTTTTGCCAGCGGCTGGGGAGGAGACTCAAAGACCCATGCCTTCTCGAGCGCTGCCAGCGCTGGCGTCCGATCAGGGCCGCCCACCACTTAAAGAAGGCTTTGATGGCTAGCCGCCCTTTTTCAAATCGATGATTCGCTCTGGAAAGCCCGTCCATGCGAACTCCAAGGGAGCTCTTCCCAGTCGCCTCTGAATCCTCGATCAGATCGCGCAGGAAATACGCCCGGGATCATGACATTGCCGGCGATTCTCACCTCAAATGTGTCCGGTCTGAGCCAGATGGCAGAGGTATAGAGATCTTTACGATGTGGGGTTGAACCCCCGAAGGCCCACGACGTGGGCCCGTGTATACGCTGCCGTCGAATCTATAGTCATCGGCCCGCCTCTCCCGCTCATGGCTCACACGATTACTGTTGATCTCCCCAGGCCTGAGGGCTGGTGCGTGACCGTAGCCACGGGCCCCTTCTTCCCGAGGCAGACGCAGCAGGCCGCAACCGCTTGACGGTCTTCCGAATGCCTGCCAGCGCCGGCCCCGACCAACGACTGACGATCACCAGATCTGTCGATGGCCGGTAGTCTCCTCCCACATCATACGGGAAACACCCCTGACTCTGCGTGAGGTCGATGATCCGAAGTATCGCCGATCAACTCCACCTCCGTAGGCGGTGATGTCCTGGAACTAAATTCGATCTTCAAAAAACTCTTGCATGGAAGAAAATCGGCTCTACTAATCTCACTTGGAGTGCCTCCTTGCAGGGTGTGTGTGGCAACGCTTATCCCGCAACGTGCAGCATCAAGTATCCATCATGTGAAACTAACAAGCGAGAAGGAAAGCGAAGGAAAGAAGAAAAGCTCAGCGGTTACTTAACCTCGCCCGGAAACAGCTTCGATCCGTAGTCGCGGTTCACCTCACGGATGAGCGTGTTGTCGTAGAACCTTTTCGGGTCGAGCTCGGCAGCCTTTGATACCGAGGACTGTTCAAGGACAAGCTTGATCGCCGTCGGATCGACGGTCATGTCCTTGTTCCAAACCTTGACGCCTTGCTGGTAACTTTCTTCCAGCAGTTTGGGGTCCGTGAGTTTGGTGTATTGAGACTCGACCTTCTTGGCGAATGCCGGATCGTCGATAGCGCGTTTCACGCCATCGAGATAACCCATGAGAAATATTTTCAAGGTGTTGGGGTTTTTCTGCACGAACACTCGGGCGAGGCCCGTGCCCGGTCCGATGATTTTCAACCCGCGTTCGTAGTAGTCAACGATCACGGGGAAACCTTTATTGCGGGCCATCTCGCTTTGCGGCGGCGTTATGATCAGCCCGTCCGCATTGCCAATCAAAAATGTGGCCAACGCTTCGGGCGGGCCTTTGTGGTACAAGAGCTTGATGTCCTTTCCGATCTCCATGCCATGCTCCTTGGCGGTTTTTCTCATGGCAATTTCACCGAACGCGCCTACGGAGGTCGTGGCGACGGACTTGCCGCGCAGACTTTCGAACGTGGTCAATCCTTTCTGGCCAAACAAGACTAAAGTGCTGCGATCGACAGCCGCGCCGATATAGATGAGATCCGAGCCCGCCACATTGGCATGAATGGTGGCGGTGCCGCCCTGGTAGATGTCCACCGTGCCCGACAAGAGCGCCTGTGCCGAAGCCGTGGCGCTCAACTGGCTGATATTGAGGTTAACCCCGCGCTTTGCAAAATAGCCGGCCTCATGGGCCACGAGCAGCGGCAAATACAGCGGCCCGTAGGCGGCGATCGCCACTTCCAGTTGATTTTTTTCCGGCTTTAGCTCCTGGATTTGCGCGGCGAATGCTGGCACAGCATCGCGCGAAAGAGTGAACAAGACGCAGAGCACGAGAAATAGATAGACGAGTTGCATACCTTCAACCTCCAGGGGTCAAATACAGGGAACTCCGGCTAGTTGTCAATGTTTATAGCCATGACGTTGACGGCGGGAAGCCTTTTCGCATAGTCTCTCCTGTCACTTATCCCATGTCCGTGAAGAAAGGAAGGTCACGCTATGCGCAAGATATTCTTTTTCTCTGCAGTGTTGTATGGTAATGGCTTCCGCGCTGAGACGCCCTGTTTCGGCAGCGGGCGAGGAATTCTATGGCGGCAAGGTGATTCGAATCGTCGTCGGGTTTTCCGCGGGCGGGGGGTTCGACACCTACGCCCGCGTCTGTCAGCCGATACATGGGGAAGTATATCCCTGGGAACCCGACCATAGTCGTGGAAAACATGACGGGCGCCGGCAGCTTGATCGCCGCCAATCACATTTACAAAGTGGCCAAACCGGACGGTTTAACCATCGGGGCCTTCAATGGCAATCAGGTTTTAAATCAACTGGTGGGAGCGCCGGGCATTGAGTTCGATGCGCGGAAGCTGGGTTGGATTGGAGCCCCGGGTTATAACCATGATCTTTGCCTTCTCAACCAAAAAACCGGGGTCACCAGCGCTGAACAGTGGCTTTCTTCCAAAACCCCCTCAAACTCGGCGGGAAGCGCTCCCGGTACGCCCACGGACGACGGACCCAAGATTCTCAAGGAAGCTATCAGTTTACCTATGCGCTTGGTCAGCGGCTACAAAGGAACTGCGGATATTCGGGTTGCCGTGGAGTCCGGTGAGGTCGATGGTCTATGCGGTTTTTCCTGGGCCTCGATACGCGCGACATGGCGGAAGGCGATGGAGTTAGGGCAGGTTATCGTCATACTCCAAAACACGCCGAAGTCGGCCCCCGAACTGCAGAAAGTCCCGCTGGCCATTAGTTTCGCCAAAACCGCAGAAGCGCGCCAACTCATAGAGGCGGGGATTCACCAGCCCAGCGCTCTCACGTATAGTTACTCGCTGCCACCGGGCACGCCTAAGGATCGCGTGCAGATTCTCCGCCGTGCGCTTCTAGAGACCGTAAAGGATCCGGAGTTTTTGAGCGATGCCGGAAAAGCGAATCTGGAGATCGCACCGGCTTCAGGGGAAGAAATCGAGCAGAGCATTCGGGAGTTGTTCAAGACCGATCCCAAAGTTGTCGCCAAGCTAAAGGAGATTCTGAAATAAGCGTAGGCGGACGGTCAGAGGTTCAAGGTTCAACGTTCAAGGTGGATGAGACCGTGCTTTTCTTTGAACTTTGAACCTGGAACTTTGAACTGCCATGCAACAGCATGGCATTGATCCGAATCGGTTACAGAAGCGCTTTCACCGACGGCCGTTCCTTTATTCTCTGGAGCCATGTCGTAAGCCGCGGTAAGGAGGGTGTTGGAATGGCGCCGTAAGATTCCATCCGGAGAAATCGCGGCAACAGGTCGATATCCGTCAAGCTCATCTCGCCCAGAAAATACGGTTTGTCGCCCAACGCTTCTTCGAGATACTGAAGCAGATGGCGAAGGGCTTGACGTTTCGCCTCGACAATAGTGTCACTACGCTCCGATTCTTTCTTGAGCATTTCCCCCCGCAGAGCCCAGTACGGCTCATGGATGTAGTTCAGTCCGTAGTCGACCAGAACCCTTCCGCGTCCACGCAGGTAGGGATCTTTCGGCATCAGAGGAGGGTTGGGATATTTTTCGTCCAGATACTCGTTGATGATGCAAGACTCGAAAAGAATCTTCCCGGCATCGTCGAGCACCGGTACCTTTCCGTAGGGGTTTAGTTTTAAGAATTCGGGCCGCTTC
Source organism: uncultured delta proteobacterium (assembly GCA_963737905.1). Classification (GTDB taxonomy): domain Bacteria; phylum Desulfobacterota; class Binatia; order UBA9968; family UBA9968; genus DAIRFP01. Next base: position 107,960 of record CAVTUQ010000026.1, read on the forward strand.
TGGTCCTTTTTTCCGAGATCGAGCGTTACTCGGTCGTAGGCGAGCCCTTTTTCATGTAAGGCGATTTTTGTTCGATCGCTGTTCGACGAAGGTACCGCGTCGTATAACGTCATGGCCATGACTTTTCCCTCGCTCTATGAAATTTTCTATCTTCTAGCACCGGTAGATGGGGGCGACAAGGGCGCTTGGACAAGGCAGGTCGCGTCACGGATCATTCTCTTCGCGGGGTGCTTACCAGCACAACCGATCCGATGATGAGCGCGGCGGCGAGCACTGTACGTATTGTCATCGGCTCCTGTGCCAGGAAGTAACCGAGCAAAACCGCAACCAGCGGATTGACATAGGCGTAGGTGGCCACCAGTGGCGTGGGCGCCACGCGTAAGAGCCAAACATAGGCAACGAAGGCGATGGAGCCGATTACGGTGAGATAGACGAGCGCCAGTGCCGACCGTCGAGAAACAGCCGCAAGCTCGAAGCCGCTCCATTCTCCGAAAACGGTCGCGACAAGCATCAGGGCCAGGCCTCCGGCAAGCATTTCCATCCCGGTGCCGAGTAAGGGTGACGCAGGAAGCCGGGCGGTCCTTCCGTAGAGTGATCCCATCGTCCACGCGATCGACGCGAGAACCAACGCCGCCGCGCCGAAAAGATTCGCGGTGTCGGCGTCGCGGGCCGCTGAGCCGATCAACAAGACGACACCGCCGAAGCCAATGAGTATGCCGGTAACCGCGATGAGGCCCGGCCGGTGACCGGTGGGAAGAAAAGCATCGATGAGCACCATCCAGAGCGGCACCGTCGCCACCAACAGCGCAGCGAGGCTTGATGCAACAAATTGTTCCGCCCAGACCACGCCGCCGTTGCCGCCTACCAAAAGGAAAATACCGATGATCGCTGCACTACGCCATTCCACCGCTTCGGGGCGAGGATCGCCGCTAAGACGGCGCACAGCGTAAAGAAAGCCACCGGAGAAGATGAAGCGGGCAGCGGCCATCAAAAAGGGTGGGAGGGTCTCGACGGCGTAGCGAATGGCGAGATAGGTCGAACCCCAGATCAAGTAAACAGCGACCAGCGCCGACCAGATGGCCGGCAAGGAAGCACGATACTCCGAAGCCGCCGGAGCAGGTTGCGGCACTACAAAGCTCCTTCGAGTCGAAGGAGCCATCGTTTTGCCTTGAGGCCTGATCCGCCGCTGTAGCCGCCCAAACTTCCGTCGCTGGCGACGACGCGGTGGCAAGGAATGACGATAGGTATCGGATTGTGTGCCAGCGCCCCGCCGACGGGCCGGCTGGAGCGAGGACGCCCCAATTCTTTTGCGACCCGATGATAAGTCCAGACCTGGCCTGGCGCGATGCGGCAGGCAACATCGAGAACGCTCCGCTGAAACGGCGTCAGTTGTGAGATATCGACGGGGAGATTGAATCTGGACCGGTCACCGGCGAAGTACTCGCGCAGCTGCGCCAGGACGCGCTGAACGGCTTTAGGACTTTTCTCCAGTCGCGCGCGGGGATCGAAGCGTTCAATAAATTCGTTCTCCTGCCGCCCGAAGTCCAGCGCGCAGAGCCCACGCTGATTGACCGCGGCAAAAAGCGGCCCCAAAGGCGAGCTCATTTCACCCCACTGGATCAACGGCGCTTCCTCTGCAAACCACTTCCTGACGCGGGCTCGCGAACGGGAAAGAGTGGTCGCGGTCGGTCCGCTCAGCGACTTGCGCAAGCTCTTTACAACAGCAATTTCATTTTTTAGTGTTGGTGTTCTCATCTTTCCTCCTCCAGGGCGAGGCGCAGGTGACGAACTGCCTGGTAAACATTGGCGCGTGCGCTCTCCCGTGAGCAATTTAGGATCTGCGCGATCTGGGGATAGTCCAGGTCTTGGAGATAGCGCAAGGTAACGCAAGCCTTTTGTTTTGCCGGTAACCCGTTCACCAAGTTCCGCACTTTTTGTTCCATATATTTACGCGAGATCGAATCTTCGCTCGTCGTTTCCGGCCCCGTTGCCGAATGCTTCAATGATGAAAGCTTCTCGCGCCGATGTTTCATTCGGCGAAATTGGGTGTACGCGCAATGGGTCGCAATCTTGTAGAGCCACGCTCTATGGTTGCTATCCGGCCGTAGGCCCGGAAAACTCTCATAGGCGCGTAAGAATACGTCCTGGGTGAGGTCCTCGACATCTTTGCCACCATCGCGGCGCCCGTATTTTCCCATGAGCCGCCAAATATAGGCGAAGATTTCGTCGTGATGCCGCTCGATCAGATCCTCAAAGCGAAGCGCCATTTCGGTTACCTAACTCTCCGAATGGTATAACCACGAAGCCGTGGTTTTGTGAAATCTGGGCGGAATTTAATTGCTCGCTGCGATGTCAGATTGCTAGGACTTTCAGCGCACGATGGGCAAATTGAAACCGTGCTTCGGGCAAGGTTGAGATCGTCACTCCCGCGGAAGCGGGAGTCTAGGCACGAAAAAACACACTAGATTCCCGTTTTCACGGGAATGACGTGCACAGGAAAAAGCGTTAAGCAGGGGAATAGCGCAGCTTACGCTTCCGGGGACATGCCCTTTTTCTTGAGCTCCTCGATCGCGTTGGGAGTTTTTTTGAGGCCGCCGGCGCCCATCCCTTTGAGCACGTGGGATGCCTTGGTGAACTGGATGTCGTCATAGGAAACGACTTCGATCCGATTCCCCCAGGGGTCGCGGAAATTGAGCCGCTCGTTGATGCTCTTGAGGCCAAGTTTTTCCAGGGCTCCGCGCACCGGTTCGCGGTCATCGACGACGAAACCGAAATGACGCTTGTCGTCCGGCCCCTGGGCCTTGCCGAGGCTCAATTGAATGAACTGGTCCCCCATATCGATGAAAGCATTGTGGTCGCTCTTGCCGCGCAGTTTGAAGTCAAAAATCGCGCCATAAAATTCCAGCGCCTTGTCCAAATCGCCGACTTCGAGCACCACGTGGTTAATTCCCAACGCCCGGGCTTTTTTTTCACTCATCAATCTTCTCCTTTCCTTTGACGCAACTCTACGTTCCGGTCCGGAAGCCAGGCTTGTCAACAATCCGAAGGGAGCTCGCCTGCGGCCCTTTTTCCCCTTGTTCTTCCGCCCAACGCACGCCGGTTCCGATCTCTAAGCGGTCAAATTCTCCTGCCGGGAGGCTGTTCTTATGAAAGTAGATTTCACGACCGTCCAGGCTTTGGATAAATCCATAGGCTTCTCTGCGCAATAATAGGCTAACAAATCCGCCGACTTCCTGCTCGGGATGAGTTTTCACCTGTCGACGTTTTTTTTCAGTCAGCTTTTTGACCTGGCGGCGCATGACGCCGAATGCTCCGCGTAAAACCGCAGGCAACCGTTCGTGAGGGTCACCTTCGCTAGCCTCGCGGATCACCACCAACTCGTGTTGTGGGGGAACTGTAACATCGATCCGCACGCGAAAGGGATTTCCTGTTCGTTGGTGTTCCTGCGGCTTCTCTACGGCCATGCGACAGCTGACGATCTGATTACAGACGCGTTCGAGCTTTGTGGCTTGCTTACCGATGAGCGCTTCGATGTCCGGGGTTTTGCGAACGTTGCGAAAAGTGATCTTCAAGGGAACCCGCATAAGTCAACCTCCAATCTTAATCTTTTCTCCGGTTGGGCAACGAGGACGTCCCTTCTGATATTTATTTCATGCAATATTTTTCAGCGCTGTCAAGACATTTAGATAAGATAAATGACCGGGAAATTTTTTGGAGTTATACGGCCCGGAAAAGCTTCGACCGGGGGAGTTTTTAACGCGGTGGATTCGCACTTTTGAACTTCAGTTGCTTTGCCGCTCTTCTGGGTTTAAGTATGCGAATCCGGTTGTTGTGGCCCCTCTAAATTTGTTGTCCGTCACTCATCACTGTTGAAATCAAGCAACCCCTGGAATTCCAGCCCTTCGATTTCTTGAAGCGTTTTGCCGGCGATGCCTTGAAGATCGCCGTACATGCCGACGGTGGCCTGCATGACGCGATCGATTTGTTCTTCTCGCTTGGACCACTGCTTGGTGATGGCTTTTCTCTCGCGGTCGAGGTCTTCGCGCATGGAGGAGAAAGCCTCGACGATTGCTTGTATTCGGTGGCGGAAGCGCGGCCCGGTAAGGTATTGGTAAACCATTTCCATCTTGGTCTGTTGCCCCTCGGATGCTTGCCCGCGCGCCCGCGATCTCGATCAAAGTCTGGCGCAGGGCGACGGCGACGGGCAAAGCCACTTTGGGGTGAGCCACCCACACTTGGTCTACTAGGCCGAATGTTTCCACGTCTTTGGGGAGGACCTGGCTGACAATCACTGCGATCTCGGCCTTGGCGGCTCGTTGGTCTTCGCGCAACTTGGGTAGCCAACCGTCGCTCCAATTCTTGGTTCGCTTCGATTCCCAGAGAATTGTGCCGCACGGCTGGCCGACCGGGCCCATGACCCGATGGAGGATATCGCCGCCGAATTCTCCCTTGGGGACGGGGTGGATTGTGTCCCGCGGGAAGCGAGCGCTCAGTAGACTTTCGATCTCTAGTTCCTGAACCTCTCCTTGAAGTTGCTGTGACCCTTGTTCGGCGCGCCGTTTCAGGTCTTCGATCTGTTTCTGCATGGAGGCGATGGTCTGCTCGGCCTCCATGACCTTCAGTTTCATTTCATCCTCAGCCTCTCTTTTTGCCTTCTCTCGCGCGGCCGCCAAATCCGATTGCACTCTCTTCTCGACGGTTAGTTCCAGCTCGCGCTTGGCGTCGTCGAGCTCGCGTTGCTTTCGAATCAAATCGGCTTGGGCCTTCTGTGCATCGGCAAGCTTTATATCTTTTTGTTTAAGAATATCCTGAAGGTCATTGATTTCTATTACTTTTTGATTAAGTTCGTTTCCAACCGCGAGCTTGGCCTTCTTGGCCTCCTCGGCCGTAATTCTGACTTGCTCCTGTTGCATTTTCTGCGCGACCTGCTCGTCCATCGATTGTTTTTGCTTTTGAAGAACTGCCTCGCGTTCATGGAGTGTCTTCTCGCGCTTCGCTATGTCGGCGTCCTTTTGCGTTAGGCGCTGCTCATAGTCGCGCCGGATCGACTCGAGTAAGGGCGCGGCCAGGGATTCGGTGAGCTTGATTTCGGTCTTACATTGGGGGCAAACAACCGTGGGTTCTGCCATTAGTTTCTCCTATTCGCACGTTCTTAACCACAAACAACCTGGCGCGGCCGAGCCACAAGCAAACTCGGAATATCTCGCGCAAAGGCGCAAAGCATGCCCTGAGCAAGGTCGAAGGGGGCGCAAGACAAAAACTTAAATCTGCTCCAGATGGAAGAACTCGATGGCGTTGCCGCAAACCATCTTGTATTTTTCCTGTTCCGGCACGCCGGCGAAGTTTCTTTCAATAATGGCCATGGACTCGGGCCAGTCGGATTCCTGATGCGGAAAATCCGAGCCCCAGATGAGACCATCGACATTGATCTTGTGGCGCAGCTCAACGCCGATCCGATCGAACTGAAAGCCCCACAAGCAATGCTCGCGAATATACTCGCTCGGCAAACGGCACAGAGGTTTGAAGCCGAGCAATCGCTCGGCCCATCGGACATGGCGGTCATAGCGGACGTCCGCGGCCTGCAGGAAAAAGGGAATCCAGCCGATCTGATTTTCGGCGAAAAAAATCCGCAATTTGGAAAAGCGATCGAACAGTCCCGACAAAACCCACTGAACCGCGGCCACCGAGCCGTTGCCACGGACGGGGCCGAAGCGCCCCACCTGGTATACCAGGTCCTGACCGAGTTTCTTCATCAATTCATCCGGTTCCCGTGGATACTTGAAAAGCGGGCGAGCGCGTTCGCCGGTGCGATCGAGATCGACGTGAACGCTCACCGGCATTTTCAAATCCAATGCCGCCGCCCAAAATGGATCGTCTTCTTTCGAAGGGTAGGGTTTGCCGCTGGGAAATCCCTGAAGGAGAACGGTCTTGAGCCCGCCTGTGGCACATCGTTCCATCTCTTCGATGGTGTCTGCCACATCATGTGTCAGCGGCAAGATGCCGACTCCGATGAGCCGGCTCGGATCAACCGCACAGTACTCCTCCGCTAGCCAGCTGTTGTACGCGCGCACGACCGCTTTGTAAGCAGCATCGTCTTCAATGCGGCGCCAAAACTTCGGTCCCCCTTGCTGCGAAGGGAACAGGACTTCGGCGTCGATGCCGTCTTGATCTTGCTCCCGGATCCGCTGCTCGGGACTGCCAGTTCCCGGAGTGCCTTCATATTTACCGCCGAAAGGAACGTATGCATCCCGACCTTTGCCGCCATATAAGTCTGCGGCGGCGGCCGGACGAACTATTTTGTTCCCGATGGTCCACGCGTCGCTCCCGTCCGGCTGGCGCACGAGACGCGGAGCCTGATCGCGATGCTTTGCGGGAACGCGGTCTATCCAATACTTCGAATCAATTTCCAGGTGCGAATCACCCGAGATATAACGATACTTTTTGGCCAATAGTCTTTCCTCGCTTTGTAACGAATGCTCGTGAACGGGTTGCGTGGTCGTATCGATCGGGAACACGATCACGGACACGCCGATCTTAGCCAAATCGGCTCTTCCTGCCAAGCGGAACCTCAATTGCTCAAGCACTGGACAATGCGCCGGGTTCCGGTTTACAAGGGATACACGTTACGGCGCAGCCATCGAATGATCCAGCTTCTTGGGAGGTAGCCAAATGATGCAGGTTGTCGGAAGATCAACACCGAGGGTTGAGGGCGAATTAAAGGTCACGGGAAAGGCGCTTTACAGTGCGGATTTGAATTTGCCGGGTACGCTGTGGGGGAAGGTTCTGCGTAGCCCGATCCCGTACGGGCGTATCAAAAGCATCGACATCAGTAAGGCTCGGCGGGTGCCCGGAGTGAAGGCTGTGATCACCGGGCAGGACGTAACCGGGCTCAGGATTGGCCGGTGTATATATGATACGCCGGTTTTGGCGGACGGTGTGGTGCGGTTCATCGGCGAAAAGGTCGCTGCGGTTGCGGCTGAGACCGAGGAGGCGGCGGAGCGGGCGTTGGATTTGATCGAAGTTGAATATGACGAGATGGAGCCTTTGCTCGATCCGGTGGGAGCGGCCAAGCCCGACGCGCCGGTATTGCACCCCGATCTGCTTTCGTACAAGGGACTGCCGGTTCCGTTAGAAAAACTCAGCAACGTGTTTGCCTATCTCAAGTGGGGCAAGGGAGACATCGTAGCCGGTTTTAAACAGGCTGATCTGATCGTCGAAAACACATTTACCACTCAAGTAACCCATCAGTCCTATTTAGAACCTCATGCTTGCGTGGTGAAGGCTGACTCGTCCGGCGGCGCGGAAGTCTGGGCCTGCAGCAAGACGCCCTTCGCGGTCCGCACACAGCTTTCCAATTGTATTGGGGTGGCGAAGGAGAAGCTTGTTTTTCATCCCGTGCACATCGGCGGGGACTTCGGCGGCAAAGGGGGATTCATGGATGTCCCTGCTTGCTACTTCCTGTCGCTGAAGAGCGGCCAGCCGGTGAAGATGGTCATGGATTATTCGGAAGAGTTGGTAGCCGGCAATCCGCGCCATCCCTCAATTATCAAAGTTAAAACCGGCGTTAAAAAAAATGGCCTCATCGTAGCGCACCACATGGACTTTCTGTTCGACAGCGGCGCTTACGGATCGATGAAGCCGGCGGGATATCTGATCGGCGCCCAGACCTGCGCTGGACCCTACAAAATATTTAATTGCCTCATTGAAGAGAGAATGGTCTACACGAACAAGATACCCTGCGGGCATATGCGGGCGCCTGGCGATCCCCAGGGATTCTTTGCCAACGAAAGCCAGATGGACATGGTGGCGCGCAAGCTCGACATGGACCCGGCGGAGTTCAAAGGCAAGAACATGCTGCACGATGGCGATGAGACACCCATCGGCGGCCACATCTCTCATATCAGAGGCGTGGAAGCGCTGGAAAAGGCGATCCAGTTATCCGGCTATCTTAAGCCGAAGGCGAAGAACGTTGGACGGGGTCTTTCTTTCTCGGAATGGAGCCCCAGCGGCGGCGAAGGCAATGTCTTTGTGAACATCGATGAAGAGGGCACGGTGAAAGTATCAACGCCGGTGGTGGATCAGGGTGGAGGAGTGCTCACGGTCATCGTCGAGGTTGTGGGTGAGGAGCTCCAGGTTCCCGCGAACAAGATCGAGCTAACCCAGCTCGACAGCTCCGTAGTGCCGAGCGACGGCGGCGTCGGCGGCAGCCGTGCAACGCGAGTTTACGGAAATGCGGCCTATGAGGCCGGCACCAAAGCAAAGACGGAAATTTTGACAATCGCCGCGGAGAAATTCGCCGCAAAGCCGGAAGAGCTTGAACTTAACAATAGTCGTGTCGTACACCGGGAATCGAAACGAAAAATGAGCTTTGCCGAGATTGTCAAAGCCAAGGGATCACCGATCACCGTGAAGGGTTATTACAAGAGCGCGGAAAAAGCCCACGATGCTTCAATCTCGGCGCAAATAGCCGAAGTCCATGTGGATCCAGAGACCGGCCAGGTCACCTTGCAGCAGATGACTTCGGCCCACACCACCGGGAAGGTGATCAATCCTCTCATGCATCAAGGGCAGATAGACGGCGGCGTTGTGTTCGGTCTGGGTTACGCTCTGACTGAAGAGGTGATGTTCGATGGCGGCCGAGTCACGACAACCAACTTCGGCGAGTTTAAGATTCCCACCATCCAGGATATACCACCGCTGAAGACGGCCGTTATGGAGACGGTGCCGCACGGACCGGGCCCTTACAATAGCTTGGCCATCGGCGAGGTGGCTAACACACCGACGGCAGCGGCGGTGGCCAATGCAGTAGCCGATGCCTGCGGCGTGCGTATCACGGACTTGCCGGTGACGGCGGAAAAGGTTTATGAGGGGTTGAAGAAGAGGCATTAAGTTTCGAGTTCAGGGTCTCGCGTCTCGGGTTAGGTTCGATCCTAGGGTAAACTCAGGACCGACTTCGAGGAAGACCGAACGGGTCGAAACGCAAACTCGGAGCTCAACCGGAATAGGAGGCGATTATGGCTGACGCATTACGCTATTACATCGCGCACAACGGGGGTCTGAAGATTATGCAGCCTCAAGGCGGGTCGATGAACACCTTCGGCGAGTTCTTCGAGGGCAAAACGCTGGAGCACTTGATCGGCTGCCACAACAAACCGGAAGTAGTGTTTGCGGCGGTGGCCTTCGACGGCGGTTATCGAACGCAGGACGGCGGCAAGACATGGGAAAAGATCATGGAAGGAGATGTCCGCACCTTCACGGTGGACCCCCATGACGAAAGGATCGTGTACATGGGCATCGGTCCGATTCGGCTGTTTCGCAGCGAGGACGGCGGCACGAAGTGGGAGCCGCTGGACGGCATGCTCGACTTCTCCGACGAGGTAAAGAAGAAATGGGATGTGCCGCCGAGGCTGCGCGGCATTGAAAAGCCCCACGTGCGACATATCTTCATCCACCCCGATGATCAGAATCTATTGTTCGTCTTGCTCGAACACGGCGGAGTATTGCTGAGCCGCGACTGCGGCAAAACCTGGGAAGATCGAAGCACGGGCATCGACTACGTGGACATGCATTACATCGGGAACTATCCGGGCAGCAAAGAGCGCTACTACGTTTCTTCGGCGCGGGGTTTTTTCCGTAGCGATGATGCCGGAAGGCAATGGCACCGTGTGGAAAACGGCATGCCGTGGGCCTATACAGAGCTGCATAGTTACTCTCACGAGTGGCACTTCCTGCCGGGGGATACGCCTCGAATGGTGGTGTGCGGCGGTAAAGGTTCGCCGGGCGTGTGGGCGCGTGAAAAGATGAATCCCAAAGGTCACATTTTGCTCAGCGACGACGCCGGAGAAAATTGGCGCATCGCGACCGGGGGGTTGGAAAAGGAAAATCCGTGGATGCCTTGGGTGTTGTTGCATCATCCCAGCGACGCTCATACGCTTTTTTGCGGCATGGGCGATGGCTCACGCGGGTATGGATTCGACGCGCGAGTAAAAGGGAAGGGCGCGTTCTATGTGAGCCGCGACCGTGGCGATTCGTGGGAGCCGGTGTTGAGTGAAACGCCGTCGATTCTAACCGCCTGGGTGGCGGCGAATTGACGTGCCTGCGTTCGCAAGGACACACCTCGACAAAAGGGTGCTTCCGGGTTTTCTGTGAAGAAGTATTCACCACAGAGGCGCCGAGTTCGCAGAGGTCGGAGAATTTTTTTTAATCAATAACTCTTTACTCCGCGTCCTCCGCGCCTTCGCGGTGCAATCTCCGAGTCTTACTTCGCACGAATGCTGAAGTCCCGAAAAAAGAAGGGATTCGAATGAGAGTCGATGGAATAAAGAGTAAAGTTGGAGTCTGAACACGTCTTTTTCTGAACCCGATCACACTCTTCTATGATTTTGCTTTTTCTCCTTCGCAGTTACTCCTTGTCTCCGCGTCCCCTTGTCACCTGGACCGATTTCTACCCCTAACCTTTCACCCCTTACACCGTAAGCAGTCAGGACAGGAGAGAGAACCATGACTATAAGGATTGTTTTCAGCTTACTGCTTACTGTCCTTCTGCCGGCTGTTTTTCTCGCCGAGGCACAGCAGGCTAAGGTCTATCGTGTCGGGGTTATCCACCAGGGCGGACCGTATAGAGCGGTAGTGGACGGATTACGGGACGGGCTCGGGCAGTTGGGATACGAAGAGGGGAAACACATCGTCTTGGAAATCCGAGATACAAAGAGTGATCTGAAGCTCGTCGAGGAGGCAGCAAGGACTTTCGAACGCGAAAGAATCAACTTGATATACGCGGTTACCACTTCTGTAGTTACACCGGTCAAGAATGTTACCTCGAAGATCCCAATTGTTTTCGTCGTCGGCAGCGACCCGGTCGCCAGCGGACTGGTGCAGAGCTTTGGGAAACCTGGAGGGAGACTCACAGGTGTTCAGTACTCGACCACGGATCTCACAGGGAAACGGCTAGAGATCCTAAAGGAAATTCTTCCAAAACTAAGTCGGGTGGTAACCTTCTATAATCCTAGCAACCGCATGGCCATGGAGGCCGCCGCATTGGCCCGCGAGGCAGCCCGGCAGTTTCGTGTCCAGATAGTCGAGCGACACGCCACCTCTGTCGAAGAGTTGCGCCAGCGCCTCGGAGCGTTCAAAGCCGGAGAAGCGGATGCCTATTTCTACATCACCGATGGAATGGTAACGAGCCAGGCTCAACTAGTCATTGATATGGCAACGTCAAAAAGGCTGCCGACCATGTTCTCTGAACAAAATCTCGTTGCTATGGGTGGCCTGGCTAGCTATGGTCAGAATTTTCACGAGACTGGCCGCCTCTCGGCCAAGTATGTTCAGAAAATCATGACAGGCGCCCCTCCGGGGGACCTACGGGTGGAAATAGTCGATAAGTTCGAGCTGGTGATCAACTTCAAGACGGCTAAGCAAATCGGATTAGCGATACCGCCAAACGTGCTGGCGCGGGCGGACAAGGTGATCAAATGATTTTCGATTGCCGATTTTACATCGGGGGAATAACTAATCTAAGATCCTAAATCCAAAAGAGGAGGTAACCATGGAACAGAGAGCTTTAACGCGGCGTGAGTTTCTAGTTCTTTCCGGCAGCGGTCTGGTGGTGGCGGGTATGCTCGGGCCCCAGGCGGTCCTGGCTCAGAGCACAACTATTCGCCAGGGATATCAGACCAATATCTGGGGAATGCCGACTTACTATTTGCTCCGCTCTGGCGCGCTCGAGAAGCGGGGGCTCAAGTTTGAAGAGTTCGCCGTTCCGTCGGGGAACCTGACGATGCAGCAAATGGTGGCGCGGCAGGTGGACCTTGGAACTTATGCCGGCCAATCCTTCGTGACCGGTTACGACAAGGGCGGCCTTGTCGTAATCGCGCAGATCGAGCACGTGGGAAAGACCGCTCGGGTGATGGCGCGGAAAGAATTGAAGGTCACCAAGGTCGCCGAGCTCAAGGGGATGAAGATCGGAAACCAGGTGGGCTCCTCGATCGGCAACACGTTCGTGGACATCATCGCGCCGCGTGCTGGGTTGAAGAAGGCGGACTATCAGGAAGTCAAGATGAACGTGAACGAAATGGTGGCCGCAGCAGCAGCTAAGTCGATCGATGCGTTCGTCAGCGTGGATCCTTATTGTTCCATCGCTGAGGCCGAAGGGATCGCCACCACCGTGGTGAGCTTATACGACTACGATCCGATGCCGGTCTTCATGGCGGCAACGCCGGAGTTCGTCGATAAGAACCCGGGAGCAGTGGTGGAGTACCTCAAAGCCTGGCTCGAAGTCGGTAAAGACTTCAAGCAGAATCCCGGCAAGGTGGGAGAAGTCATTTATACTTTTTTCACGTCCAAGGGTTACACGATGAGTCGGGAGACTTTCAACAAGGCGATGGGGAACGTCGAAGTGGAACCCGGCTTCCCGGCGAGCGTGTGGCCCTATCTGCAACAAATCGCGGAAGGTTTACTCAAGGAAAAGAAGATCAGCACGATTCCGGACTGGAACAAGGCGCTTCGTCCGCAGTTCATGGAGAAAGCCCGCGGCTGATGAATCCACTTCTTGAGCACTTTACCAGCAACTGCCAGAGAGACTCAGGAATTTCTTACCTTGGCTTCCGCGAACAGTTGCTCGGCTGCTTCGGCGCCGTCGGCTCGGTTATAGTCCTGGTCTAAGTCGCCGTCTCCGGCCGGGCTCTTCACTGTGAAGAAAACGGCGGGACCGCCGATGGCGCGGCTTCGATGGTTGGTAAAGCGCGGAATGTGGATCAGGTCGCCGCGCTCGCAGATGCGCTCTTCGTCGCCGAGAACGAAGTGGAGCTTGCCGTCAAGGACGAGAGTGAACTGCTCCTCGTTAGGGTGCATATGAAGCGGGGGGCCTTCGTCTTCCGGCTTGGTGACTATTCCCGCTTTCATAAATTCACCGACAGCGCTCTGCACGAACTGCTGTGGGTTTGCCGTGCTGGGGTTCTGTTGCATCTCCGCGATTTTGTAGAAAGGCATTGTCTATCCCTCCATCTCTGCCGGCCAGTCTGGATCTCCCCTTACTCCAAGGCAGAATGAATGTCCAGCCTGTTCCGGTCGTGGACTGGGGCGCGCAAGTTGGCATTCCGAGGCGAAGCCGAGAATCTGGAATTCAATTGAAGGAGGCATCCCATGGTAACTCGTAGCACGTCGAATTTCGGCCTGGTCGGCACCGACTGGCGGCAACGCATCTGGTACCGGCTCAAGCCCGGCCTGCGCTACGCGCTCCCATGCGAAGGCGCCGAGCCCAGAGACTCAGCATGGCAAACCGCTTCAGTGGGGTGTGCGACTTGAAGAGATGATGGTGGTGACCGAGAAAGGACCCGAAATCACAACTCAATTTCCCATCGAGGAGATCACGACTATTGATTAGGTCGGAGAAGAACGCAGAGCATGCCCAGTAAAAACTGATGGTGCTACATCGGTGGCATGATGCCGCCGACACCAACGGTGATGCGAGTAGCCGTAAGCGTTCCATCCTCGCCCCGCACGGCTGGAATAAAGACGCCGGTTCCCGGCTTCAGGAGCGATCGGTCCGCGGACACATTTTTCACAATGGGGGTTCCGGGGGGAACAAAGACTTTTTGCTCTCCGTTTTTGTACTTGAGAGTCAGTAACTCTCCCTGAACCTTCTCAACCGCGACCTGCTCTACTTTCTCGACGCTGGCGTTGGTCATCGTTGAGCCAGGCTGCAGATCCCACGGTCGGTGTCCTTCACCGGTGCCCCGACCGCTCTCCGGGAAGATATGGACCTCAAGAGCCTTCAGATTGCCGTCGGCTTGTTTAACGAGGTCGCGCCGACATAGTTTCCCGCTGTGATATCGGAAAGTTTGGCCGCTTCTACGCCACCGACCCTGACATTGTCCGGCAACTTGACTAACACCTCGCCTGCCGATGTCGTTACTTTGAGCGAGTCTTTTTCTATCGCGGAAATCTTTCCGCGAATCGTAACGGGCTTTCCTTGTGGCGCTTGCGCCTGAGTCGTCTCGAGTTGAACGACACAGATCAGCGCAGTGACAGTGATAAACCGGAGGGCATGAATAGCTATGCGATGAATTTTCATCTGTCTTCCTTTCTTATGGGCACAATGCGATTGCGGTGGCTCGAAGATAGCCCGCCACTGTTTGTAATCATTCTCAAGCTTGGGTTGGGAGAGTGAAACGAACTAGATGAGGTTTTGGCGGTTAGATTTCGGGTTGTTTCAATCAATCCGACCGTGTCAGCTATCTTTCGTAAAGGGATTCGGCTCCTCCAGTAATTCCTTTTTTAGCTCGGCACGGACGTGGGCAAGCCTATGTTGAAACCACGAATTCGCTCTTGGCCGGAAAACTCTCGGAACAAGCTCGTCGCCGGTGTAAACTCCTCCGTTTACCGGGCTCTGCTCAAAAATAAGCCGCCAATCCACGATCCTTTCGTCTTTTTTGACTTGGTTACGCCGAAAGACCATAAACTTCCCCTCTGGATGATAAGGTGCTCGGTCAAATACCTCCCATCAAGCTCACCAAAGCAGGCTCAGAAGCATAATCTATTGGTAGCGTTATAGACTGTCTGAGCCCAAGGAGTCCCATAACAAAGCATCCTCATCCATGTCAATAGGGGCGAAAAGAACGGACAATGTCCGGCGCGATATGCCCGGTCCGCTCGAAGGAAACGTCAGGGAACTCACCTTCTCTGCGACTCGCCACCGCCGCGCCGCTGGCGTAAATTCGGCTGACGTCATCATTCCGACCGTTGGCGCAGCTCAGCCTCAGGTTATCTTTCGCTGTCCGAATCTTTTGCGAATTGGCCCTGTACCGCGCTCCCATATACATGCTCGATCCTTAAAGAGCCGAAATCCGAACCGTTGGCCTCCAACCGTTGGCCATCAAACCAGCCACGAATTTTTTCTTAGTTATTGGCGGAACGCGGTTGTTGAGCTTGTCTGCTGCCATGATACAATGGATTTACATTGTATCATGCTAAAGGAGATTTCCATGGTGAAACGGTTAACCCAACATGGCAACAGCGCGGCGCTGATTATCGATAAGCCCGTACTCGACCTCCTGAATATCACGATGGATACCCCTCTGGAAATCGCCACTGACGGGCGAAACTTGATTATCTCTCCGGTTCAAAGCGCACGGCGAGAGCAGCGATTTCGCTCCGCCCTCGAAGCCGTAAACCGCCGGCACAGCAAAACTCTGAAGGCTTTGGCAGAGTAATCTCTTCCGTGGCCGATACCCTTTTTCTGACCCTTGCCGAAATGGTAGAAATCCATGCCGATCAAATTCATCGCTACGGCGGTCAGGCAGGCGTTCGAGATTTGGGGCTGTTAGAATCTGCGCTGGCCCAACCGGAAGCCTCCTTTGCGGGAGCGTGGCTGCATAAGGATCATTATGAAATGGCTGCCGCCTACGCCTATCACCAGTGTCAAAATCACCCCTTCATCGATGGCAATAAACGAGCCGCGCTGGCCGCAGCGCTGGTGTTTCTTGAGCTTAACGGCATCAGCATTTTGGATCCAAGAGGACGGCTGAAAAATGCCATGTTTCGTATCGCCTCCGGCAAGATGAACAAAGCGGACTTCGTCAAGCTCTTGAGGAAATTGCCTCGCGCAATCTGACCTTTGGCGTGCCGATCAGTGCCGCAAAAAACGCGGTACAGCGCATCTCATCAAACCAGTAGGTTAGAAACTTGACGTCATATTTATCTTGAAGCGCCAGATCCTTCTGGTGTGCATCTGCCACGGCATGTCGAGTTGCCCCTTCGATGTAGTGGCGATCCATGTAAACGGGCATATTTCATCTTCTCTCGCTAAAGATCACGCCGCTATTGGTGTTACAAGTCGCCGAGGTTCGCTTCCGTGATCAGTTTCCATAGACGCGGAGGATTTCCAGTGTCGAGTTCAATCATATAAAGTTCGTCATTGGCCTGCCGGATCGACGTGGTTTGCTCGAGGGTTAGACCAAAAACCGCCCGGAGAATCATTTGATTGGTAATGGCATGGGCAACGATAAGAATCGCTCCCGAGCGGTGCTGTCTGCGGATCTCTTCGAAAGTAGTGCGAACACGGTCATAGAATTGGTTCAACGACTCCCCTCCATCGAGCTCGTCATCGGGATCGCGACTTCGTCTCGGGTATTCTTGTGCGGTCTCCGGATCTATCCTTTTATCCAAATATTTCCCCTCAAACTTCCCGATCCTTCGTTCCCTCAATCCGGCCAGGCTATTCAGGGGGACTTCACCGCGCACGATCTCAGCAGTGTCTCGACTGCGACTAAGAGTACTGGAGTAAACGGCGTCTAAGTGAACTCCCTTTAGGCGCTCTGCAAGTTTGGCTGCCTGTTGCCGCCCCGTCGAGTTCAAAGGGATATCGGTATCTCCTTGAAGGCGGTGGTCGCGGTTCCAGTCTGTTTCTCCATGGCGGGCGAGATAAATTCTAAGCGTCGTGACGGGCTGGTCTGCGACGGCTTGCCCTGCTCCTAATGTCAAGGGAAACGAAAGGAGGAGAAGACACAACGCTAACCCGGCCAACGTCCAAGATATCGTACGGCGACGTGCTCGGTCGAACCTGTTCGCATAATATCCTGTCTTCTGCACAAGATCTCCTTTCGAAATTCGGACAAACCGATAATCTACGTCCGGCCGTAACCCCGGATGCCGAACGCTCCGACTTTAACATCAACGGACAACTACTAAGGAGTTCATTGGTTAGTAGACATAAGACGCCCAGGGGGCGAGTCATGGAGAGCGCGGGCACCCAAACGCAAAGGAAGCGTTCAGGCCCGGGCGGCTGGAATAACCACTCCTGGAGTGGATCGGGTGGTGGCCGACAAGGCACAGGCTTATTGCCCGCGCGCGGAAGGACTCGTCCCTTGGGCTTTTCCGAACCCTTGTTGTCTACATACTTATGAACTCCTTAAATAAGTGAGCGGGCCTAATCTTCGGCATTTGTGAAGAATATGTCAATCTGATCGCGATCACCTTTGACAGCGGGTGAGGGCTATTACAAAAGACATTATAGCTCGGTCTCCGAGCTTACGGGTCCGAGCTCGTTTCAACAGCCCGAGCTCTGGCGATAAAGGGCCTCCTTAGGTTTGACAGAAAAGTTCCTTATCGCGTAGTCTCTGTCTCAGAATAGGGTAGCCCATTGTCATCCGCTGAACTCAAGTGTTAATTCACTGCTCGCTGCTGACTGAAGCGAACGAACTCGTCACGTCATGTTTCAAGTTAAGCATCTATCACGACGCCGTTTTTTAACAGTTGTAAGTTTAGTTGCAGGGGTGTCCGCGGCAGCCGCTGTTCAACGTTGGGGCGTTGGCCAATTCGCTTCAATTTGGTCGCGCATCTACAACGGGCTCATAGATCCAGGTCTTAAAGATGCAGCTGAAGGTCCACTGGGCGAAGGGGCGGTCCGAGCGCTTCTGGCGACGACGGAAGCGTTCGTTGGTACCGAGATCGAGAGAAGTCATTATGAAGCCTTTTTTCGCTGGCGGTCCGAGAATCTCAGTGGATACCGAAGTCTTTATGAGCGATTCGCAGTAGTGGTTGATCGCGCGGCAAAGGAGTCGCGCAAACCTGATTTTGCCAGATGTGATATGGAGGTGCGACGGGAAATACTTCAAAGGTTCAAGCCTAACACATACGCGCTAGTTTTTGAACGCGACGGTTTGCGCTTTGAGAAGTATATCTTCCAGCAGATCCTCGATTTGTTTTCACACACCGACGCATGGATTTTGCTAGGCTATAAATCTTGGCCTGGTACTCCCAGGGGGCTGGATGCGTATACCAAAGCACCCAGCAAAGCATGACGCGAGAGATTCCGCCCGTACCACGGAAGGGTTCCCAGGAGAGTCGGGGTTGTTGCCTCGCGGCGGTTTTTTCTTTGCCCCGTCGTGCTGGCTTTAACAATAGCCTGTTAGTTTAGCTTGCAATGAACAAAAGCACAGTCGCCATTGTTGGCTCAGGAATTGTTGGAGCGGCTATGGCGTACGTCTTGACTAAGAAAGGATATCGTGTCGATATCTTCGAAAAAGGTCCCGAGTATCCCTACCCGCACACCAAGCAATTTACCGAGCGAATACGTTTCCGGTACAAAAACCCCATTTACACTCTTGCCGAAGAGCTAAATCAAGTGATGGTTTCCGGTGACTACCGATGGAAACCTGAGGACGAACGTCACCTGGTAGTTGGAGGCTCCGCGACTCAATGGAACGCTATCACCCTTCGAATGGGTCCCAATGACTTCAAGACGAAAAGTCTATACGGTTACGGTGCGGACTGGCCGCTGGGGTACGCGGACTTGGAACCGTACTATTGTCAGGCTGAAGCATACCTGGGAGTCTCAGGCACCGACCTTGATAATCCGTTTGCTCCGCCGCGATCCAAACCCTTTCCCTTACCACCGTTTGATCTCAGCTATGACGATAAAATCATGGCTGAAAGACTCCACAAGCATGGCCTGGTTCTCCATACGACACCACAGGCAAGGACACGCCTTGCTTACGAAGAGCGACCGGGATGTCAGAATTTTGGGGTTTGTAATGTCTGTCCGATCGGTGTTCGCTATTCCCCTAACTATCATCTCCTTCGTGCGATTGGGACGGGTCTCTGTCAAGTACATGAAAACACGTCGGTGCGAAGAATCATGATGGACAAGTCCGGACGAGCCAAAACCTTGGTCTACCAAAGCCATGACGCGGCGAAGGAAAGAGAACACGCGGCGGATGTGATTGTAGTGGCCGCCGGCACTATCGAGTCTGTCCGTTTGCTGCTTCTTTCGGCAGACAGCGGTCATCCTGGCGGATTGGGGAATGATGGAGGCCAGGTCGGAAAACATTTCACGTTCCACCATATTTGGTCCGGCGCGTATCACTACCCGTCGCCGTTGCGTCCAGAAGTAATTGGCGGCCCTACCGGGCAGAGTCATCAGTTTTTCAACCATTCAAGCCGTGGCAAGCAGGGTGCAGTCAAGATCGAATTTGGTTCACGTAGCGGATCTGATCTCGTCAATCAGGGGGAGGTGACGAAGTGGGGTACTGTCTCCGAAATTATCGAACAATTGAAACCAAGACTTCATTGGCGTCTCATTCTATTTCATAACGAGTCCGTTCCGAGCCCGGAAAAATATATCGGATTATCTGAAGAGCGGGACCGGTTCGGAGACCGCTATGCGAACGTTCACTACAGCGCCTCTGAGTTTGACCATGAGACCCATCTTTTCGCGCTCAAATTATTCGATTCCTTTGCAGAAGCAACGGGCAGTGACGACAAGGTCATATCCCCCGTTTTTTGGTCCGGGGGTCACCACATGGGCGGCTGTCGTATGGGGCAGATGATTGGGGAGAGTGTTGTAGACTCATTTGGCAAGCTCCACGGAAGTCCCAACCTGTTCGTTGTTGGGGGTAGCAACTTTGTCGGTACTTCGGGGGCCGTCAATCCTACGCTAACCATGGTAGCACTGGCACTTCGGACGGCAGACTTTATCGGCGATCAGTTCTCCTAGCCTTTTACGTCCGATTCCCAACGCGATTGGTGGAGGAATTGATGGCGTGATTCTCCAGCATCAAAGGAGCGAAAAATGAAAACGATTTTCTTCGTGGGGCTTGTCTATATTGGACTTGGCGCTGAGGTCGTGTTGTCCCAGGTCCCCTTTTATCAAGACAAAACGATTTCCGTTGTTTTGGGCGGCCCTCCTGGAGGGTCCGCGGACATGCGGACAAGAGCGGTCACCACACTCTTGCGTAAACATATTCCCGGAAATCCCACCATCATCGTCCAATATATGGCAGCCGGGGGAGGGCGGCAGGCTGCCAACCATGTTTATCGAGGAGCGCGGCCGGATGGCCTTACGATTGGCAGCATGGGAGCGGCCCTGGTCGCCAACGCGGTGCTCGGTGTAACCGGTGTTCAATACGACATCGACAAGTTTCTCTATCTTGGTACGCCGGACAGCGCGCAGCACTATATTTTTATAACCAATCGGAAGGCCGGCCTGACCAGTTTGGAGAAGTTACGCTCAACGCCCGGCGTACGGATCGGATCTCAATCCGTAGGGCATCCGGTTTACATCGTCGGCCGGCTATTCGCGTATTACCTGGGTCTCAAAGAGACAAGATTCGTTACCGGATACACCGGTCCGGAAATCGATGTCGCTCTGATGGCAGGAGAAATAGACGCAAGAGCGGGCACCGGAGAAACGATCATCCTCCGATCGCCCGAGTGGCTTGAAAAAGGACTCGTGGACGTTCACGCCGGCATCGAAATTCCCATCGGACAGAAACATCCGCGCTTTGCCCAATTACCGGAGCTGGAGAGCTTTGCCGGATCGACAAGAGAAAAAAGATTGCTCGGCATGTTCCGCGCCTTCAGGCTCTCCGGCCAGAGCTTTTTTTTGCCCCCGGAAACTCCGAGAGAACGGGTGCAGATTCTGCGCGAAGCGATGCGGAAGACTCTCGCCGATCCTGAATTCTCCAAGGAGTTTCACAAACTCACGGGAGACGATCCGACCCCTTTAATGCCGGAAGCCCTCGAAAAAGCCATCAGAGAAATGCCCCGCGACCCAGATGTCGTTGAGCTGTTTAATAAGCTGGCCGGCCCCGAGCCTCTGCCGCCGCGGTAACGTTCGGAGGGATGCTGCAGACTCCGCAATTATAGGCCTTCGATAGCCTCGTCGCGTGATCCGTAAATGGAAAGAATAGAGGAAAAGCCGGCCAGGTCGAACACCTGCCGAACGTGTTCTTGCAGGCCACACAAGACAATCTTTCCGTCCGCGGCCTGTAGTCGCTTGGCGGCGAGAAGAAAGACGCGAAGGCCCGAGCTGCTGACATACTCCAACTGGGCAAGATCGACAACGAGCCGCTGGCCTCCTGAGTTGATCAGTCCGAGAATTTTATCCTCAAACGTTTTTGCTGTCGTAGCATCGAGTTTCCCCGACAACGCCAATACCACAGCGTCAGCTTTTCTATCTTCGCTAATGTCCATGATCTGATGACTCCTACGGCGGAAAATCATTTATCTCCACGATCAGCACCATGGCTTTATGCTCACGCATTTTCATACTGCCTGAAGCGCCGCCAGTCTTATGAGGAATTCAGCGTTGCCGTCTGGTTGGCGGCACTCGAAACCGCCGCCGAGCCACCCGAGGGTTCTGTTATAGAGATCGAGCCGGCGCTTGCCAAAAGCAGCCGGATCCATCCGCTCCCGGCTTGAAAGGCGGATGTCCACGTGGCCCGATGACACTCGGTGGCAATTCTGATGTGCTTCACGCCAATACCGGCCATTCCTTCGATCAAGTTGGTCAGGATATCGTCGAGTCGTTCCGCTCCGACGTTTGCGTTGGTCTGTTGTGCGGTCGGGCGCAAATTCAAACTCGATATCGCGTAGCGGCGAATGCGCTGCCAACCGGCGCGTGAGGGCCTCGCAAAAAAGATTGGTCATCCTCCACCGCTTCCATCAGATCAATTGGATTCCATCACCGTAGTTTCCTTGGTCCGTTTCAGGAGCTCCGCAATCAATTCGTTTACGGCTCCCGGTTGTCTCTGCCTGGAGAAATTGAAGACCGCGCACCACGCTCAAGAAGTCCGCCAGTCGTCGCTGGGCCCGATCCAACCAGCGAGAAATCCAGAAGTTGCTGAACATGCTCTGCGGAGAGGAAGTTGTTGCAGTGACCTGGCGACCTGAACGCCCTTTGAGCACCACGGTCAGTTCGGGTATGGCGCTGGATATTGAACGATTCCACGATGCGGCGAAAGTCCGAGAGGATGCGGTCGATCTGGTCGATATCCAGGGTCGTGAGAACCCGACTTGCCGCGCTGTCCTTCCTCCAGCAGGGACAGATAGTACGACACCGTGTACAGGCGCCCGGAAAAGATCGTAAACAGCGCCGCGGTTTCTTCCAGCAGTTCATCAACGTAGATCTTGAGACGCGCCAATGCGCTCGGCGTCCATGAGTGGTACGTCGGTCAGATTGGAAGCTTCGGCCTCCATCAACCGGAGCTTCTCCCGCATGCTTTGCGCCGAAACGCAGTAACCGTGCCCGGGGCAACACACGGTAATGACGGGCGTTTCCAGGAGCCAATCCACATTGTGTGAGCGTTTGCAGAAGATCTGCGTGGTTCCAGCCGTCAAGGCCACACAGCCCAGGGTTCGCCGCAAAGGGCAAATCACCAAGTATAAGAAACGATCCGACTCGTAACGATATGCTGCAAGGGGAATGGCCGGGAGTGTGATAGATCTCGAGCCGATTGCCGGCACCGAGAGGAAGCCATTGGCGTTGCAGCGTTGCGCCATCGGGCATCGCGATCGGCTCAGTGTACAGTTCGATCCGTCCGCCGTCGGCCAATTCGAGTGCGAGCGGTTCAGACGCCGGGCTTGAGGCGAATAGGATTCCCTCGAATCGCGCAGTGCATATTTCGGGGTTCCATGGGTAGAGATAAGCAACCGTCAGGTTGCGGTCACGGTGTTTCAGCGCCTCAACTCCCGCCTGGTGTGCGAAACGCTTGATTTCCATACCTGCCGGAAGTTCAAGACTACCCGCCTCCTGTGAGTGGTCTTGATGGCAATGAGTGAGAAACACGAGGATAGGGCGCCGCGACACCGCCAGGGCGTCGGTTAAAATTCGGCTTATCTGCCGCGTCTGCTCGGCGCTGGCACCCGGGTCGACGACTACAAGCGCGTCGGGCGCGGAAAAAATGTAACAATTCGAGGAAACGCAGTTGGCCTTAGGTATGATCGGGAAGATTTCGACGGACGGGGTGCCAGGAACTTTCTGCCAGACGTTGGCTTCGATCTTCATACTGTCTCACGCGCACCCGCAGGCGCTCCTCCGCCGGGGATGCGCCATCAAGTCTTGATATCAATGAATGATGTAAAGCCGGCAAGATTCAATACGTTATAGATATGAAGTGGGACGTTTACAAGTCTCAGGCGCTCGCCGCGTTTTTGCAGCGCCTTCGCAGCCAGCAGTAAAACACGCAGGCCGGCGCTGCTCATATACGAAACTTCCGCCAGATCGAGCTCTACAGCTCCGGTGGGAGATTCAGCCGCGAGCAACAAAGGTTCCTGGAGCTGCAGAGCCGTATCGCTGTCCACTGGCCCCGCGGCATGCAGAACGACCGCCGATTCCAAACGCCGCACCGTGATTTCCAGTTCCTTCATATCGTGACTCTTTTGATTATAAAACTTCGCTTCTTGAAGGATAGACTTAAGAAGATCCAGAAACTCCTTTTAGTCGCATTCGATAGCCCGCGATTCGAATTGCTCAGAGATCGAACCTAAAATAGCCTCTCCTTTGCGGCGGAAAGTACGCCGGCAAAACGGTGTCTGTCAAGTTGAAGACTCCGTTTTCGCACACGCTCCGTTGGGGGCTAATTAAGCCGCTTGAGTTATGCAAGCTTATTATGAGCTTGATCTCCAGTCCTTCTCTCATCTTTTGTCGTCCCAAAATAAAGCAACGCCAGAACCGTGATATCATCCGACTGCGGTGCTGCGCCAGCAAAGTGCCTCACGTCGCTGACCAGGTCGCCGATGATTTGGCGCGGAGAAGAGCTGCGATTGCTCGCCAGGAACTGCTCGAGCCGCTGATCGGAGTACAGCGTCTCCCTCGAATCCATCGCCTCGGTGACCCCGTCGGTGTAAAGCAGCAGAGCTTCGCCAGGGCTCGAGAACCATCCGTCCGGATATGTAGAGCACTCTGTTCCACCAGCCCCAAGAGCTCTTCCGCCGGCGTTTTCCAACGGACTAACGCCGTCGCGGTGAAGGTAATAGGGCAGATTGTGGCCGCCGTTACTATAATCGACCTGACCCGTGCGGATATTCAAGATGCCGCAAAAAAAGGTCACGAACATACAGGACTCGTTATCGCGACAGATCTCGGTATTCAAGCGCGCGAGGATTTCACCCGGAGTGCCGCCGTTCCCGGCGGTGGCTTTGAACAGGGTCTTGGTGACGGCCATAAAGAGCGACGCGGGGACTCCCTTGCCGGAGACATCGCCGACGGCAAAGCATAGGTGATCGTCATCGATAAAGAAGAAATCGTAAAAATCCCCTCCCACTTCTTTCGCCGGCGCGATCGTGGCGAAAATCTCGAATTCGTGGCGCTTCGGGAAAGGGAGGAAAAATCTTCGGCAGCATGCTCATCTGAATGTCGTGCGCGAGCTTTAGCGCCTCCTCCATTCTCTCCTTCTCGACATAGGCTTCGATTAAACGGGCCCGCTCGAGCGCCACTGTTATATGAGCACTCAACCCGCCCAAAAGCGACTCATCAGCTTCATCAAACACTTCTTGGTCTTTCTTGTTCAGCACCTGAATGACGCCGATCAGCCTATCCCCATTGCCGATCAGGGGCAAACAGAGAATGGAACGCGTGCGGTAGCCGGTCTCCTTGTCGAAATCTGGATCAAACCTGGCATCGGCGTAGGTGTCAGGAATGTTGATCAGTGTACGGGTCTTGGCCACGGTGTCCGGCAATGCCGACCCCGAGCGGAAGCCGAATTTCCTTTATCTCAAGTCTTTGTGTAGTCTTGCTCCATAGCTCGTCACGAGATTCGTCATAAAGGAAGAGTGTGGCGCGATCCGCGTCCATGACCTCGGCGGCAACCTTCACGATCACCTGCAACAGGTCATCCAGTCTAATTTCGCTAGCCAGCGCTTTCGAAACCCTCAAAAGGGCGTTGAGATTTCGCGTCTGACGTTCGCTATCGCTGAATGCCATTGTGCTCCAATTCCAAGATTCTATGGGAGGTCAGATCTGCGCTATACGCAGCAAGTTTTTACGCAGGGCAAAGCCGCGATAAGAAATCAAGGAAACGTCCGTACCAAATGGTGATTGAAACGAACCCATCGAGAATGAGTCATCCACAGAGCCAGGCTTGCTTTGCCTTTACTTCAAATTTTCTATTGCTCGTCTCTCGTTATATCAGCGTCAGCTTTTCTATCTTCACTAATGTCCATGATCTAAGACTCCTCCGTCTTCTTTTTCATGGTCAGGAGATTTCTCTCTCCATGTCTCTGGTACTCCAAGCTATCCATGAGTTTGCGCACGAGATGGATGCCCAGTCCACCTATGGTCCTTTCCTCCAGGGGTTTTGTCGTGTCAGGCTCCGGCGCCTCCAGCGGATTGAAGGGTTGGCCGTCGTCTTCGCACTTCGACCCTAATCTCTGTCGGTTGCACGCTAAGGCTCACCTTAATTTCGTGTTCTCGGTTGTCCGTGT
This sequence comes from uncultured delta proteobacterium, assembly GCA_963737905.1. Lineage (GTDB taxonomy): Bacteria > Desulfobacterota > Binatia > UBA9968 > UBA9968 > DAIRFP01. The sequence continues at coordinate 133,160 of CAVTUQ010000026.1, forward strand.
AACCATACGAGATGACGTTGGTGAGAATCTCTTCCAGGGCGAGATTGAGATCGTGCACAACCTTGGGGGACAGACCATGCCGCTGGCCGAATTCCGTCAATGCCCGATTAACAGTCTCGATCTCTGAAATTTTGTTATTGAGCTTGATCTCCAGTTCTTCCCTCATTTGCTCTGTCGTCCCAAAATACAGCATCCCAAGAGCCGTAATATCGTCCGACTGCGGCGCTGCGCCGGCAAAATGCCTTACGTCGCTGACTAGATCGCCGATGATTTGGCGCGGGGAAGAGCTGCGGTTGTTCGCCACGAACTGCGCGAGCCGCTGATCGGAATAAAGCGTCTCGCTTGAGTCCATCGCCTCGGTGACCCCATCGGTGTAAAGCAGCAGGGCTTCGCCAGGACCCGAGAACCATCCGCCCCGACGCGTAGGGACTTTGCTCCACCAGTCCCAGAGCTCTTCCGCCGAGGTTTTCCAGTGGTCTGACGCCGTCGTGCTGAAGATAATAAGGCAGATTGTGCCCACCGTTACTATAATCGACCTGACCGGTGCGGATATTCAAGATGCCGCAAAAAAAGGTCACGAACATACAGGACTCGTTATCGCGACAGATGTCGGTGTTCAAGCGCGCGAGGATTTCACCCGGAGTGCGGCCGTTCCCGGCGGTCGCCCGGAACAGGGTCTTAGTGACGGCCATAAAGAGCGATGCCGGTACGCCCTTGCCGGAGACGTCGCCGATGGCAAAACATAGATGATCGTCATCGATGAAGAAAAAATCGTAGAGATCCCCTCCCACTTCTTTAGCCGGCACCAAGGTGGCGAAAATATCAAACTCGCTCCGGTCCGGAAACGGCGGAAAGATCTTCGGCACCATGCTCATCTGGATTTCGTGGGCGATCTTCAACTCGCTTTCGATCCTTTCCTTCGCCGCGGTGGTTTCTTTGAGATGTTCGATGGATTCGTTCAATCGCCGTGTCATCTCGTTGAACGAGCCGGCGAGGACGCCAATTTCATTCTTTGCTGGGATATCGATCCTTTGAGTGAAGTCACCACCCGCGATCCGGCGGGTCATCTCGGTCAAATCAGCAATCGGCCTGGAAATGGTCTTGGCGCCAAAAATGGCAATCACCGACCCGAGCAAAAGCACGAGGCCGCTGACGGCCATCGCCAGCCGAGTCTGGTTGCGAATAGCGGCCTGCACGTGATCGGTAGGCAGAGTCACCAGGATCGCCCCGCCTTTTAGTTCGCCGCCTTCGTCGCCGATGGGAGCCACGACCTTCAGAAAAGATCTTTCCAAAAAACTTTCCGCCCGTCCTGTTTTGGCGAGGCGGATGATGTCTGCCAGCTCGCTCTCCGTAGGCTCGGGTAGCTTATCGTCTCGGACCCTCTCCGCATAATCCACGGTGATCATGCTCTTGTCGAGGACGCGGATCGCAATGACGCTTCCTTCGGACACCAGCTGGTTGACCAGACGCGTCAGCCCCATGCGCTGCCGCAGCTGTTGCAGCAGGGTGGCGTGATAGCCCACCTGGACAATGCGCGGCTTATCCACCCCTGCCACCCCCACGTACTTGAAAACTTGTGTGTCTATTTCGCGCTGGCGCGCTTCCTGAACGACGCGTTTCGTTTTTCCCGTAAGCAGGGACCAGAAAGCATGGGCTTGGGGTTGCTGTTTCGGGTCCGGGCTAAACGTGAAGTCGATTTCGGCGATGTTTCTCAGGTAAGCATGACCTTTCTCGTCGGTAATCCAGATTTCGTCCATCACGGTATCGTCGGCGATTTGCTTGAGTCTCCGGTTGATCTCCTTCGGGCTGACTCCCGCCGCTTCCCCCATGGCCACGAGATGTGCAGCCATCGTCGCCTCCACCACCATCTGTTCGCCGATGGCCGCTTCCACATCGTTCATAACGCCGGCGCCGAAGGCCGCGCTACGGCTCAGTAACCGCGCGATAACGAGACCCTGGGCCTCGGTTTCAGCCAGCACCGCCTGTCGCGAGCTCCAGCCGAGAACGCCCGCCGTAGCGAGCACCGCAGCGACCAGCAGCAACGTCACCATCAAGAGCGTTTGTGTTCTTATCGTCACCTGTTTCTCCGTTCATTTTTTCCTGGACACGGGCGCACTCTTCACTGACCGATGAGGGTCTCAAAAACGCGCCGCGAGTCGTCGAGAACAAAGGTTCGAGATGTTTTCAATGATCGAAATGCATTTGGATCCGACACCGGCCATTGATTTTTTCACCTTTGACTTTGTCGGCGTATTGGCGCATCAGAAAACCCGAGAGACTAGCGACGGCGTTTTCGTCGGCGAGAAGCGCGTCGTCGGTCGGACGCCTACTGGGAAATTCCATCAACTCGCCATCGTAGCGAATATCCATATCGAGATTGAATTCGTCGAAACTGACTTCGGCTTGCACCTTTCCTTTCATGAGATCCAGGGTGGCGGCGGACTCGACAAATTCATTGAGGGCCGCCGTCGCTCGCATAATCACATCCCGGCGCGCTCCCCAAAGGGCCCCCTGGGTCTCCATAAATTCAAAAATTTTCTGAGAACCACCGACACCGGGCGTCAACTCCAGTAGCTGGCGTTTAGTAATGCCGATCCGAAAAATCAGGTTTAAAAGCACGACAAGGACCGTCGAGATAGACAGCGACGAAGAAAAGAGAGGCTGGATCAAGTTCGGCACGTCGCGGTACAGTCCGGGGACCATGTCGACGCTCAGGCCGAAGATCAGAGCGATGCCGACGACGAAAATCCTGCGCGCGTCGAGCATGCGCGACGTGATCACCTGAATGCCGGCAAGAATCATGTAGCAGGCGACGTAAACGAGAATCGCACCCATCACCGGATCGGGCATCACGGCAAAGAAGGCCCCGAGCTTGGGGAGAAAAGCCAGGACGATCATCAAGATGCCGCAGGGAAGGGCGATGGACCGGCTGGTGGCCCCGGTGGCGAGCGAGAGACCGACGTTGCTGGAGAAGGTGGATTGGCCGATCCCGCCCAGCAGGCCCGCTAGGCCAGTTCCGATGGCGCCGGCGAAAATTCCGCCGCTGACCGATTGCATGTCGGTGCGCTTCCAATCGGCGTCATTGATTTTCTGGCACAGGGTCAAGTCGCCCACGCTTTTCAAGGTCGAAGCCAGGCTGGCGATAAGGAATGCGGGCAGAAGAGCGAGATCAAATGACCAGCCCGTTTGAGCCTTTCGCGGCAGGCTAATCATGGGCGCGGCGAGCATCTTTTGCAGCCGTTCGGTCTCAAAGAGCCCAAAAAAATAAGCGAGCAAATAACCGATCACAAGACCGATCAGCACGGGATATAACTTGAGAGCCCCTTTACCCCAAACGGTCGGTACGATCATTGCCGCCAACGTCACTGTTGCAACCGTGGCGGCGGTTCCTTGCGGACCCGCGCCACCGGCTTGAAAGCCCAAAAACCTGGGAGAGCCCAGGGCCACAAGTTCTATTCCGACCATCGTCACCACCAGTCCGGTGACTTCGGGGGGAAAGAGCGGACGTAATCGTGGCAGGACCCGAGCGAGCAGTCCCTCGAAGAGGCCCGAAATCACCGTCGTGGCAAAGACCGACCGCAGGCCGCCAACCTTGCCAGCCAGAATCGATGCGGAGATGTATGCGGGGCCGCCGCTGATGGGGCAAAAATATCCGGACCCCACCGCGCTGTTGGGTAAGGATTGCAGAATGGTTGCGATTCCGGACGCAATCATCGACATCCGCAGCACGTTGGTGACTTCTTCCTGGGTACCGCCGATGGTGGTGACGATCACCACCACCATCACCCAGCCGGCTGTCATGACAAAGACATGCTGGAGCCCCAGTAGAGCCGATGCGGTCAACGGAGGCTTATCATCGACGCCATAAGTAAGGTTGGCGGGCTTCTTGGCCATGCACGCCTCAGCTAAATTTCACCTCGCACGATCGCGTTTCGCGTGCCGAAAGGAATTCATTAGATGCAGGCAAAAGGAACCGTCCAAGGTCGACCGAATCAATGGTCGTTTAGCGAATTCAATTCAATCTCGAGCACTAGATCGCGTAGCACTCTGTCTATTCATGGAGCCGGTCACGTAATTCCCTATCAGAAAACCCGATAGTTTTCGCGACCCTCTCTCATTTCCCAGCAAGTCGGCGTCCGTAGACCGTTTGGCGGTGAACTTCGTAGTGTTCCCGGCCGGTCGTAGCGGTTATCGATATCGAGACTGAACTCAACAAAAAGGATCGGTTTACGTCTTGCTGTGCGGGATGTCTTAAAGCAGAATACCCGCGATGATGGACAGCTAATGCAGAGAAATTTTCTTAAGGCGCTTGGACCGGGGCTTCTCTGGGCGGGCGCGGCCGTGGGCGTGTCTCACTTGGTGCAGTCCACTCGTGCCGGCGCAAGCTTCGGCTTGGAACTAGTTGGCCTCGTGATCATCGCCAACGTCTTCAAGTATCCGGCTTTTTCCTTCGGCCCGCGCTATGCAGCGGCGACCGGCACGAGCCTGCTCGAAGGCTACCGCCGCCAGGGATTGTGGGCGTTGTTGCTCTACGCGATTCTGACATTGGGCACCATGTTCACCGTTCAGGCTGTCGTCACGCTCGTGACTGCGGCCATCGGGGCGGCGTTGCTGGGATGGAGCGGCTCCGCCGCAGTGGTTCAACTCACAATTTTTCTCACTGTATTCTGTGCGATACTTCTTTTTGTCGGCCACTACCGATGGCTGGACCGGGTTATCAAACTCGTGGTCCCGCTTTTTACCTTCTCCACCTTGGCTGCGACGGCGTTGGTTCTTCCCCGGGTGGATTGGGCGACGATTCGTCTTCTTCCCAGCGCCGGGCTGTTTTCAGATCCCGCGTCCGTCCTGTTCCTGGTGGCGCTCGTGGGCTGGATGCCCTCCGCCTTCGACATATCGATCTGGCACTCGCTTTGGACCCTCGCGCGTAGGCAGGAAACGCAATACGCCGCCACCGTGGACGAAGCGCTCTTGGACTTCAACATCGGCTATCTTGGAACCGCAATCCTGGCGCTTTGTTTCGTCGCGCTGGGGGCAGGCGTCATGTATAATTCGGGGGCGCAGTTCCCCGAATCCGCCTCTGGCTTCGCCAATCAAGTTATCGATCTTTACACGAAAACCCTCGGCGCCTGGGCCAAGCCGCTGATCGGCCTTTCGGCGTTCACCGTGATGTTCTCAACGACCTTGACCGTCATCGACGGTTTCCCCAGGGCGCTGGCGACTCTGGTCTCCCGCTTCAACGAGCCGGAATTGCCCGACACGGTCTCAGCAATCAACAAGTCTGTGTACTGGATGTCTCTGGTTGTACTCAGTCTGGGCTCGATTGGGATTGTCGGGTTCCTGCTGAGATCGCTGCTTGCGCTGGTTGATTTGGCGACCGTCCTTTCTTTCCTGACCGCGCCACTCCTGGCCTGGCTCAATCATCAGGTCATTCTAGCCGGAGAGATGCCCGAAGAGCACCGGCCGGGGCTAGCCATGGTCGTGTATAGCTGGACGGGGATTATTTTTTCAACGGCCTTTGCGTTGTATTTTCTATGGGTGAGATGGGGAGGATAACACCCGTGGGTTACGCCGCTTGCGCACCCACCCGACGTTGCTATGATACTTGCATATATTAGATGCGTGATGCCGCACTGTGACTGATTCAGCCAGTCACGCAAAAATCGATTTTATTGGAGGAACAAAGATGTCGTTAATTGCCAAGCTGGTCGGATTCCTGGTATTGACCGTGGCTTTAAACTTTTCCGCTCCAGCGCGGGCGCAGAAGGGCACAATCAAGATCGCCGTGCAGGCGCCGCTCTCCGGCGAGCAGGCGGCGATCGGCGAAAGTATCAAGCTCGGCGCGCAACTGGGGGTCGAGGAGTCGGTCAAAGCCTTCAAGGCTTTGGGCTATGATCTGGTCCTCGTCCCATACGACGATCAGGCCAAGCCGGAAGTTGGAGTCGCCAACGCGCGCAACATTATTGCCGATACCAATGTCCTGGTCGTGGTCGGCCACTTCAACTCCGGCGTCGCGCTTCCCGCATCCGAAGTTTACAAAGACGCCATGCTGGCGATGATCTCGCCGGCAAACACCGCGACGGAAATCACTGACCGCCACTATGCCAATATCAATCGGGTTTGCGGCCGCGACGACGTTCAGGGTCCCGTCGGCGCGCACTTCGCCGCTCAAGACTTGAAACTGAAATCGGTCTATATCATTCAAGACAAGACGCTCTACGGCCAGGGAGTGGCGGACAACTTTCGCGCCGAAGCGCAGAAACTCGGCATGAAGATTCTCGGTTACGAAGGCACCGAGGAGCGGGCGAATTTTTCGCCTTTGATTATTCCACTCAAGGCCCGCAATCCCGATCTGGTTTATTTCGGCGGCATCTACCATCAGGGCGGGCTGCTCTTAAGGCAGCTCCGCGACCGCGGCGTGAAGGCCAAATACATGGGACCGGATGGTTTGGATTCGCCGGAGATGGTCAAGATCGGCGGCGGGGCGGTGACCGGCAGCTATTATACGACCGTCGCCGGCCCGCCGGACGCCTATCCTGAAACCGCGGCCTTCACCAAGAAATTCAAGCAGCGCTTCGGCCGGGAAGTCGAGTCCTTTGGCATGTACGGCTACGACGCCACGTTGGTGGGCATCAAGGCGATGGAAGAGTGGATCAAAGCGAACGGCGGCAAGCGGCCGAGCCGCGCCGAGGTCTCCGCCGCCGTGAGGAGCATCAAAAACTTCAAAGGGGTCACCGGGGCGATCCAGTTCGACAACAAGGGCGATCCGCTCCAGGCCAAGTACTTTGTGCTCCAATACGAGAAGCCGGTTTATCCGGGAAAAGTCGTCAAAGTCATCGAGCAGCAACCGCCGTCGGCGCCAAAGAAATCGTAGGCTGGCGCAAGCCCGTCTGGGATAGAATAGATCGAAGAGATGGCCAGCAGAGCCGACGTGATTGCCAAAGCTATTTGAGGGCGTTAGCCCCAGCCTGTGACACCGGGTCGTCCGCCCCGCCCGACGTTCCGATCGCACCGATGACCTTGCCGTCGACGACGATCGGAATCCCGCCTGCGGACGCCACCGCTCCGCGCAACGCGAAGGGGGACATGTCTCCTTTAGCGGCCCGGTCGAAGAAGTCCTTACTCGAACGACGGAACAGAGCCGCCGATTTCGCCTTGTCTTGGGCGATTTGAATGGAAGCATATTGAGTGCCGTCCATTCTCTGGAAATAGACGAGATCGCCGGACGGTTCGACAATGGCGATTGCCATTTTCATGCTGCGCTTGCTCGCTTCTGCCATCGCGGCGTCAGCGACTTTTTTTGCCTGCTCGAGCGTGATGGGTGGACCGTAGGGTGTCGTTGGAGGCGAGGGCGGTGTGGGCGCGACTTGTTGCGCGTTCGCGGCGGCGCCGAGCAGCAGCGCGCTGCAAACCACGAGTGACTTCAAAGTGAGATTCTTCATGAGAAATTCCTCCCAAAAAAATTTCCGGCAGAGCGTATCGAATAGCGGGTCACATCATAGTGGGATATCGATACTCCGCAGCTTGCTGCGGGGTGATTCAATCGGTTCCTACCCAGCCCGCGTTGGAAACGTCGATAACCTGGTTGTCCGGACCCAGACATTTGATTTCGTAATACGACTGGGGCTGAGACGGATCGCTTCGATGGACTTCCGTTCTGTCGGTCAGGGGTTTGCCCCCGAGCTGGTTAATCCGGCTAATGGTCGCCTCAACATCGTCCACCTGGAAACCGACGTGGTCGATGCCCAGCCGAAGGGGTTCGCCGTCCTCTCCGGGCTGGAATTTTAGGACGGCAATGTTGAGATGACCGTCAGTGAGATAGATTCCGTTCTGCCCCAAGCCGACTTGCTTCAGGCCGAAGGCGTCTTTATAGAATGCCGCGGTTTTTTCGACGTCTCCGGTTCTAATCGCAATGTGTTTGATCCTGGCCATAATCTTGTCCTCCCTGGAACATAGCCGCGACTATTAGCTGGAGGTAACGATCAGGGACGAGCCCTCCGAAGTGGTGAAAACGGACAAGGGTTCAAGGTTCAAAGTTCAGTGTTCAAGGTGCGATACGAATTGAAACGTTGAACCTGGAACATTGAACCTTGAGACGTGCTTCGCCGCTCTCATTTCTTGTTCCAGAGCGCGGTGATATCGCCGGCGGTGGCGATATCGAAGAAAGTTTGCTCCATCAATTTCAAAGCCATGTCGTGAAGCTCGCGGTTTCGCGAGCCGACGCAATCTTTCAGAATGACGACATCGTATCCCAGATTGCGCGCGCTCCGCGCCGTGCCTTCGACCCCGCCTTCGGTAGCGACGCCGCTAATGAGAATCGTTTTTACCCCTTTGCTCCGCAACACGAGATCGAAATCGGTTCCAACGAAGGCATCCGGCCGTCGCTTCTGGAAGACGACATCTTGGGGCTGCGGCTTTAACTCGGCGATGATTTCCTGATCGTGGGGATTTTCCTTGTCTTGGACCAGTTGATTGGGATCGGTGGCCTTGGCGCGTTTCATGCGGATGCGCACCCAGACCCCGGCCTCTTCTTTCACCACGTCAAAAGCCGTCTGCACGGAGTAAAAAACCGGTACTCTCACCTTGCGCGCCAACGCGGACAATTCCTGCAGCTTCGGCAGCATCTCTTTGTAGTTGAAGGCGTTGGGCCCAATCGCGTACTCCATATCCCATATGAGCAACGCGGCCCGCGTTGGATCCACCATTTCCGCCAAATTACTTGGTATCTTCTTTCCTCCGATCTCAAACATGAGTCACCTCCTATTTGTTCTAATTACACCTTAACTAGATCCCACCTCGTCATTCCGGCCAAGCTGGCGACAGCTAGCGCGAGCCGGAATCCAGGAATTTAAGGACTCCTTGTTTCCCGCTTTCGCGGGAAAGACGGATGGGGGCATTTCGGCCAAAAAGAGTTTGCATGCTGAAAAAAGCCAGTGGCGTGACCCAATGGGCATAGCCATTACTTGTCTAAGCTCGCCACCGCCTTTTTGTAGAAGCGCTCGTCAACGTATTTCTCGGGTTTCGGCACCGGCGGTTTCATCAAGCCGGCGGTCTCGCGCAACTGGATCACCGAGCGGATACCCTCCATGTCGATCTGGCTGCGCGGCGTAAAGCCAAATCGTGGGCTCAAGCCTTCGACATACATGGCTTCGGCTCTGGCCTTGTTGTTCCGATTTTCGGGGAGAAGAATGGCGATCACTTCTTCCTTATTTTTGGGATTCGTGACCCAATCGGTGGCGCGGATCATGGCCCGGGTGAAACGCACGAGCAGATCTTCGTTCTTGTTGGCCCACTCCCGCCGCGTGGCACCGAGTCCTCTTGCGTAGTGCTGGACGTAGTCTTCGGATTTGGCGAGGACTTTGAAGCCGCGCTTTTCAATCTCGTCGTCGGCGAGGCTCATCATCGCGCCCGACGCGTCGCCGCGGCTCAAAGCGTCCGCTCGGGCTGCGGTGTTGCCGAAGGCTTTAAAGTTGTAGTCCCTGTTCAACTCTAGACCGTGCTTTTTGAGAATGTAGACGCCGACGATGGCGTAGCCGGTGGTGGGCGCATCCACGGCAAAGATCTTTCCTTTGAGATCGCTGTAGTCGTTGATGCCGGGCGCCACGATCAGCTTTTGGTTGACGCCACGGCTCCCTCCCAAAAAAATGATAAAATCATTCTTCTGGGGATCTTCTCCCTGCCCCTCGGCCCAGGCGATGACGTTGTCGGCGTTGTTGAGGATCAGATCGTATTTCCCGCTGATGAGATTGCGCAGTAAAGTCGGGGAGTCGGTGACGATGTTGATCTGCACGCGGATATTTTCTTTGTTGAGAAAACCTTTTGCTTGCGCCGCGATGATCACGGCGTCCTTGTTGAACGAACCAATCTGGATAATATCTTCAGCCATAACACACTCCACTTCCCGAAGTCCGTCATTCCCGCATAGTCTTAGCGGGAATCCAGGGGGATGTTCGGACTGGACCCCCGATAGGAACATTCGGGGGTGACGACCTCGCAATAAATTCAATTTTTCTGATACCCCGCAGCTTGCTGCGGGGTAATTCATCACTGTGCAGTTCCGCTCCTTTGACCGGTTAATACAGTTCGCTGATTGTTGTCAATGAGTGAGTACCGCGGCGCAAGTTAAAAACTAGGTGATCACTTGGCCAGCTTCGGCAGAAAATCTTCCAAACGAATACGTCTCATCACGTCGTCTGGAACCCTAAGCTCGGGTGGAAAATCCGCCATCGGCTTGGTGGCGTCGAGGCCCATCTTTGCGTTGACGCCGCCGGGACCGGCGGAAGGATCCAGCTCGCTGCCTTGCGCATTGGGGATGACGACGAGGCCGCGATCGGCTTGAAAACGATTGGAAACCGCCCAAAGGACTCGCTCTTCGTCGAAGACGTCGATGTCGTCGTCGACGATAACCACGTGTTTCAGTAGCATGTCGGCGGCGAAGGCGGCGCAGATGGCGTTTTTCGCTTGGCCGGGGGTCCGTTTGGCGATGGAAATATAAGCGTGGAATCGGCAATTGCCGGAGACCGGCATGCAGACGTTCTTCACCGTAGGAACGCTTTGCCGCACGGCTTTGAGCAGCGCGGCTTCGCGAGGCACGGCGCCCATCAGTTTATGCTCCGTATAGCCGGCGTGAATGTCCTGGAAGATATAATTCTTGCGGTGGGTGACGGCAGTGACTTCGATGACTTGGCGATCGTCGGAATTCACGGCATGACCGGTGAATTCACCGAAGGGTCCCTCCACGCCGCGCACGTGGGGCAGGATTTTGCCTTCGATAATCATTTCCGCGTCTGCGGGCACCAGAACGGGCACGCTTTTGGCTTTGACCAAGCGCAACGGTTCGTTCATCATGCCGCCGATAACGGCGTACTCGTCCTCGTCCGCCGGCGTCAACGCCTGCGCTCCAAGAGAGAAGAGTGGATGTACTCCGATGACGATGGCGATCGGAAGGGGTTCATTGCGGCCTTCCAGCTTATTGTGCAGGGTCCAAAGGTGCCTGCCGATGGCCATGAAAATTCTAAGCTCGCGCTTGCCTGCCATCATCAACCGGTTGTAGCTGGTGTTTCTCACCCCGGTGTCGGGATCGGCCGCGACGACGATGCCGGCAGTAATATAGGGAGCGGCATTGACGTCATAGTGGGTCAAGAGCGGGATTCCTCTCAGGTCAACTTCATCCCCAAGTTGGATCACCTCGTGAACCGGCCCCTGGCTGACTTCCACCGGCGCAATCGGTTCTGCCTGGCGCTCGCTGAATCGTCTCGCGAGCTCGTGGGGCTCACATTCAAGGGCCATCGCCATCAACCGCCGGCTGGCCTGGGCATTGATGACCACGGGAGCCCGGCCGCCTTCGACGGTCTCGAAGTAGAGCAGGGGAAAACGCTTTTTCTTTTCCAGGTGGGTGAGGAGCGCGGAGATTTCATACCGCGCAGAAATGCGTTTCGTGACACGGGCGAGATCCTCGGGTGATTTGGTCCCGAGTTCTGCAATAAAGCCGCGTAGTTCTTTCGGCATATAGCGCAATCTTTCCTAGAGCCCGTAGGCTGTCCGCGGGTTGTCATCGAGGATTTTTTTCTTCACTGTATCGCTGACGCCGCCGTTGCTGCGGAAGACTTCGATGGCGTCCACCTCGCTCGAGGCGTCGGTGTGGCCGTAGTCCGTGCCGATGACGATATTGTCCTCGCCGGCGTACTTTAGCACATAGGGGAAGTCGTCATCGGTCTGCGCAGTAATGTAGATCCTAAACTCTTTGCAAGGGTTCTTCGGGAATCCTTTGGCGCCGGAACGCCGAACGGCTTCATTGACTACCCAAGGTATCCACTGTGCGGAGGCTTCGACGAACGCCCACCGCAGTTTGGGAAAGAGCGCGGGCACGTCGCTCATCATCAGCGACAGGCACGTGATCACGGTGGGGATGCGGAACTGGGCGAAGCCGCCCATTTTGTCGTAGCGCGGTTTGAATTGATCCATGAGTTGAGGACTGCCGTTGGCGATGTGCACGGCGACGGTCATGCCGAGGCGGGTCGCTTCTTCATAGATCGGATAAAAATAGGGTTCGACGAGATGCTTGTCATTTTCAAAAGGCCGGAGACTGACGGCGACGGCGCCGTTTTCTCGGGCGAAGCGGATTTGTTGCAGCGCTTCGCTGATTGTCATGGCGGGTACGACGCAAGACCAGCGGAGACGATTCTTTCCCTGTTTCCAGACATCCGCCATCCAGCGGTTCCACGACCCGCACAGGGCGATTTCCGCCTCGGCTTTGTCGGCTACGCGCGCGATCCACATCGTATTGAAGAGAATTTGCACGTCGATGCCGAGTTTGTCCATATGCCGCAAACGCAGCTCCACGTCGCGGAGCTCGCGGGCATCCGCCGCAGTTTGCAAGGTGCGTCCGGTCGCCTTCGATAGCGCGATAAGCTCTTGCTCGCTCAACGTCGCATTGCGGAAACCGATGTTTCTGCCGTCTAGAAACCAGTACTGGGCGTTCGGGTTGTCGGCGGATTGAAAAAGTTGGGGACGATATTTTTTTTCGGCAACGTCCAAATAATCCCAGGTGTGCGCTGTTTCAACTACGTGAGCGTCTGCGTCGATAATCATGGATTGTTGCTCCTTCCTCCGCTCGGAGATTACCTGATTTTTGAGCCGCACAGCAATAGCCAAAAGGATTGTCCTTGTGATAGTTTAAAGAGCGAAAGATTTTATCTAGGAGCGATTATGAACGATCTGCAACTGGAACCTCAATGGCGTTACGGCGATCTCCGCGAATGGCTGCGCGAAACCGACAAATTGGGTGAGTTGAAGACCGTCCTCGGTGCCTCCTGGCAGGAGGAAATCGGTTTAGCTTCCGACGTGGTGATTCCGAGTGACGAAGGGCCGGCGGTCCTCTTTGATGAAGTGCCCGGGTCCCCTAAGGGCTTTCGTCTTCTGATCAATGTTTTCGCGGGCAAGCGGCGCGCGATGACCCTCGGTTTCCCGCAGGGGCTCACCAAGCAGGAACTCAGTCAAGCCTATTTCGATCATTATCAGAAAAAACAGCAGCACATTCCGCCCGTCATCGTGGAGGACGGGCCGGTTTTTGAAAACGTCCTGACCGGAGACGCCGTAGACATCAGCCGATTTCCAACACCCACCTGGCATGCCAACGATGGTGGGCGATACATCGGCACCGGCTGCTACTCCGTGACCATGGATCCGGATGAGCGGTGGATTAACGTCGGTTGCTACCGAGCGATGATTCAGGACCAGAGGAGCGTGAGCCTGCTGATCGTGCCCGGAAAGCATGGCTACATGCATCGGGAAAAATATTTTCGTCGCGGCGAGAAAATGCCGCTGGTGATCGTCGTGGGCGGCGATCCGTTGTTTTTTTTCATGGCGGGGACAGAGCACCCTTACGGCCTCTGTGAATATGACATCGTTGGCGGGATGCGCCGAAAGCCCGTGGAGCTGGTTCGCGGCAAGATAACTGGCTTGCCCTTTCCGGCGAGCGCCGAGATCGTTCTCGAAGGGTTCTTGAACAACGACAATCGCAAGAACGAAGGCCCCTTCGGCGAATGGACCGGTTACTATGCGTCCGATGAGAGCGCCCAGCCTGTGCTGGAAATCGAAGCCGTTTACCATCGCAACGACCCGATTATCCTTGGTGTGCCGCCGCTCGGCGGAGGCTCCGACGAGATGGCGCGCTATCGCGCCATCATGCGCTCCGCCATGCTCAAGCATGAATTGCAAAACGCGGGAGTGCCAGATGTCACGCAGGTTTGGTGTCATGAGGTCGGCGCGTCGCGCATGCTCCACGGTATCGCCATCAAGCAGCGCTATCCCGGCCACGCCAAACAAGCCGGCGTGCTCTCCGCGAGTTGCGGGTCCACGGTGTACGGATGCAAAATGGTGGTTGTCGTGGACGACGACATCGATGTGTCGAATTTCGAGCAGCTCATGTGGGCGATGGTGACGCGCTGCGACCCCGCCACGTCCATCGATATTTTGCGGCGTATGCGCACCAGCCCGGCGGACCCGCGTCTCCTGCCCGAGCAGCGGAAGATGAGAGATCTCACCAATTCCCGCATGGTGGTGGACGCAACGCGACCCTATGATTGGATGGACAAATTTCCCCGCGTCAATGCGCCCAGCCTGGAGAGCGCCCGCAAAGGACGAGAGAAATTCGGCTATCTCTTAAAGTGACTCTATTGAAGCTCATCAAACAGCGCGTTTCTTGTGCATCAACTCCAACAAATAGTCCGGCCTCAGTGGCAGCTTTGTAACTTCCACACCGAGTGCATTGGAAACCGCGTTGGCCAAGGCTGCGCCGGCCGCGGTGATGCCGCCTTCGCCGGCGCCTTTGACGCCCAGCGGATTGTGCGGTGACGGAAAATCCTCGGTGGAGATAAGCTGCGCCTTGGACATTTCCATGGCGGTAGGAATCAGATAGTCCATGAAGCTTGTCGCCAGGGGTTGTCCGTTGCTGTCGTAAACAAATTCTTCCAGCAGCGCGCCGCCGATTCCCTGGGCCAGACCGCCGGCCATTTGCCCTTCGATGATCATCGGATTGATCTTGCGGCCCACGTCTTCGGTAACCAGATAATCGAGAATTTTTAGGATGCCCGTCTCCCGGTCCACTTCCACCACTGCGACGTGGACGCCATAGGGAAAGGGTCTTTTGTCGGTGGCGAAAAAGTCTTCCTCTGAAATCCCGGGCGTCATGCCGTTCTTCAACGCCGTGCCTGGAAGCGCCAGCCGGGCGATATCCGTGTAGCTGAGGGAGCGCTCCGGCGCGCCGCGGACACTGACTCTGCCGTCGCCCAAAATAAGATCGCCGGAGTCGATCTCTAATTGAGTGGAAGCGATGCGCAGTATTTTTTGTTTCACTTTGCGCGACGCGCCCAAGGCGGCGCTTCCCGCCATCACCGTCGAGCGGCTGGCGTTGCTGCCGTTGCCGTAGGGAACCTGAGCGGTGTCACCGTGGACGACCCGCACATTGTCGATGGAGACTTGCAGCTCGTCGGCGACGATCTGACTCAAGGCAGTGGCAATGCCTTGGCCCACGGAGTTGCAACCTGAGTACAGCACCGCTTGACCCGCGTTGTCGATTTCTACCCGAGCGTATTCCCATGGCCCGATGCCGCTGGTCTCCACAAAGCAACCGATGCCGACGCCCATGGCCCGGCCGGCTCGCTTCGCTTCCGCGCACGTTGACTTCAGTTTCTCATAGCCGATGCGCTCCAGCGCGCGTTCCAACTGTCCGGAAAAGTCGCCTGTGTCATAAACCATATAATGAAAAGGATGCTTGCCGAGATCATAGGGCATCTCTTCATGGCGAATCAGATTGCGTCTTCTAACATCCGCCGGATCCAGGCTAAGCCGATGCGCGACCATATCGATCAGCCGCTCGCGCACAAAATTTGCTTCGAAACGGCCAGGGCTGCGGTAGGTTCCCACTGGCGTCTTGTTGGTCAGCACGCAGAAAACATTGCAGCGATAATTTTTGATCCGCAGCGGACCGCGCAACATCGCGGACGCCGCGATAGCAGGAACCCCGCCATGAGTCCTTGTATATCCGCCCATGTCGAACAGAATCTCGGCCTCCATCGCCATAATCGTGCCGTCTTTCTTGACGCCGATCTTGACGCGATGCTGCTGCTGCCGCGACTGGTTCATCGCCTTGAGATTCTCCGAGCGGTCTTCGATCCAACAGATGGGCTGGCGGAAATGCATCGCCGCGAAAGGAATCAAGAAATCTTCCGGATAGAATTCACCCCGGGCACCGAAACCACCACCGACTTCCGGTTCGATGAAATGAATGCAGCTCTGCGGCAGGCCGATGAGATCGGAGAGAATACGCCAGTTGGTATGCGTCATCTTGGTCGGCCCCCACACCGTGAGGAGCCCGCGGCCTTCGTCGAACTCAGCGACCAGGCCGCGCGTTTCCAACGGCACAGCGGAATGCCGCTGGGTCGAAAATTCCTCTTCCAAGATCAAGTCACAGCCGGCGAACGCGGCCTCGACATCGCCGACATTGACCTGGAAGTTGGCCGCAATGTTGTTTGGCACTGCGTCGTGGAGTTGTGGCGCCCCTGCGTGCATGCTCTGGCGCGCGTCGGTCACCGGACCCAGCGCAGCATATTCGACATCGATAAGTTCGAGGGCATCTTCGGCGACGTAACGGCTCTCCGCCACCACGACGGCGACGGGGTCGCCCACGTAACGCACTTTGGTCGTCGCAATGGGAGTTTGTTGTGATCGTTCCAAACCTGGAATAACACCCGTGCGCATCGGTATCGTCTTCACTCCCGGCATGTCCGCCGCCGTGAGTACTCCGATGACGCCCGGAAGTTTAACCGCCTCGGCACTGTCGATTTTCACAATTCGCGCGTGCGCGTGAGAGCTGCGCAAAATCGTGGCGTGCACCATCCCGGCCCGATGAATATCGCCAACGTATTTCCCGATCCCACGGAGAAGTCTCAGATCTTCTTTGCGTTTTATCCTTGAACCGATGTACGGCATGAGTCCCTTATCTCTTACTTCACGTGTTCCAACCGATCAGAGCGCGTCGACGTGGCATAAAAATCCCCCTTGATCCCCCTTTATCAAAAGGGGGAAGTTCTTCCCCAAAGTCACATTTACTTCCCCCGGCCAGGGGAGATTTGTGTGGGTCGAGAGCCGAACAGCGCATTGAGACACAGCCCTCAAACGCGAGATTCGCTGATACACCTCATGATTTATTCTGAACCAAACTCAACTTCTTCGCGGCGTCTTGAATCGCCGCGACGATGTTCTGATAGCCGGTGCAACGGCACAGGTTGCCGCTGATCCAGTCGCGGATTTCTTCATCAGTCGGGTCCGGGTTCTCTTTCAACAAGGCCTCGGCGGTCAGCAAGATGCCGGGCGTACAAAAGCCACATTGCAAACCATGAAGTTCCCAAAACGACTCTTGAAGAGGGTGTAGCTCCGTGGCGCTTGGAGCCATCCCTTCCACTGTCTTCAGCTGGACACCGTCGGCCTGCACTGCAAAGAACAGGCACGAACGTACGGGTTCCTCGTCCAACAAGACGGTGCATGCACCGCAGACGCCGTGCTCACAGCCGACGTGGGTTCCCGTGAGTCCCAGATCGTCACGAATGAAATCCACCAAAAGTTTGCGCGGTTCCGCCTCCCCTCGGTACGCCCGTCCATTGATTGTCATGGAAATGTTTCGTTTGCCCACCTTAGCTTCTCGATCTCTCTATGTTGCAACCAAAGCGCGCGCAGCCGCTTGTTCCAACACTCGCCGTGCCAGTACCCTGGCGACTTCCTTGCGGTATTGGGCGGTGGCGTGAATATCCGAATCGGGTTCCAGATCTGCTGCCGCCAGATTGGCCGCGTCGCGAAACAACGCAGATTCAGGCCGCTGCCCCACCAACTGCTGTTCGATTTTCGATGCACGATGCGGCGTCGCACCGAAAAAAACCAGCCGGGCTCGCTCGATGATTCCATCACTGCGGAGGGTGAGAAGACCGGCCGTCCCCATGAGCGCAAAGTCTCCATGGCGCCGGCTGACTTCCTGAAAGGACCATCCGGTATGCAGTGGTACTTCCGGCACCCGGATCTCAACAAGCAATTCCCCGGGTTGCAACGTCGTGGTCATGATATCAACAAAAAAATCTTCCGCCCGCACCACCCGCTCACCCTTCTCGCTCCGTAGCATCAGGGTCGCCTCCAATGCCGTCATGACCACCGGTAATTCAGCCGAAGGGAACGCGTGGGCCAGGCTGCCGCCGACGGTGCCGCGGTTCCTGATCTGCACGTGGCCGATGTAGTGCGTCGCCTCTTGTAGAAGCGGCCAGCCCTCCGCGACGATCTTAGATCGCTCCAGAGCGCGCTGTCGCGTCATCGCCCCGATGCGCAGCTCACCCCGGTCGACATCGAGATAACTTAGTTCGCCTAAACGATTGAGGTCGACTAATTGCGCCGGCCGCGCCAGCCGCATGTTCATCATCGGCACGAGGCTCTGTCCCCCGGCCAAAGGTTTCGCCGTATCGCCAAATTGCCCCAACAGGCTCAATGCCTCGGCGAGAGTTGTCGGATCGTAGTAATCGAATACAGCAGGCTTCATGGGTCCCTAGAGGATCATTTTTCGCTGTTACGCCGATGCCAGCGAATGGCTAATGCTTATCCGTTCGGCACGGTAGAACTCGCCGAGAAAATCTTCCGAATCTTTGTAAGTGCGGTTTGTTACGAGTCGCGCAGAAAATGAAAACACTAGGGGATCCACGTCGAACGGGTAAGGGGTCATGACCGCCCGGTGTTCCGACACGGCATCGATGTTGATTTTGACGGCCGGCTTGCCGTGTTGGGTCGGCACATCCACGTCGTTCAAGGTGTTCGACGGCCCGAGCTTGCGCCATTTGCTGTTGAGCGGATAACGATTGCAGACAAACTGAGCGAGCTGATCGAATACCTCCATGTATTCATAGTTGGTCCAAATCTGTTCATCCGATGCAAAGTTTTTGAACGCTTCCGATTGGCGAAGTTGCTCTAACAGCTTGAACCGAAGCTGTTCCTGGTGATCGATGTAAGCCTTCACCCTTGGGTCGCTGGAGCGATCCGGTGGATAGGCGTACTTACCGTACCCGGCGTTCATGAGAGCAACCCCATGCATCGCCATTAAAAGCGCCGCGTAAGGATCCCGCTGCCGCACGTGGTCCACAGCGTTTTTGTAAAAATCCAGCCGGAGCTGGCCGAGGTATTTGAGACTGCCGTCGTGATAGTCCAGCGGGTACCCTTTGTCGTTCAAGGTCGACGGCTTCATCTCCCACTCCCACCAACCGATATCGTGCTCATGGGCAGCCAGTACGACAGATGCATAGGGCTCCGGCTTGGCGAAGTCTTTGTTGCCCCAATGAGCGGCAAAAAAACCCGCCACACGCGAATGGTCGATCTGCAGCGCCAGCATCAATCTCGAATCATCGTAGGGATTGACCATCATAGTCGAGTGCTCCTATCGTCGTTCAACGCCGCTTTGTGGCCCAGCCTGTATGTTCTCCTAGCCGCATTTAAGAATCCGCTCGGAAACCGTAGAACGTTTGCGGGTTGTTCCATGCGATCTGCCGCTTGTCCGTGTCTGAAATATCGTTTCTGTCTTTAAACATTCTCACCGTCTTCGGCCACGAGGTGTCCCAATGCGGGTAATCGGAAGAGTAGAGAAGCTTATTTGCTCCGACGCGATCAATCACGTAGGGGACCGTAGATTCCTCCAACTCGAAAGCGTAGAAAAACTGGTCGCTGGCCATGTATTCGCTCGGCTTTCGCTTCAGGAGGGGGGCTTCTCTGGACCCGCGCTTCTCGAACTCTTCGTCCAGGCGGTCCATTAGAAACGGGACCCAGCCGCAACAAGCTTCGAGGGCGGCGATGCGGAGTTTGGGAAATTTTTCAGGCACACCGGCGAAGATGAGTCCGGTTAGCGCAGCCATGCATTCAAACGGAAAAGAGAGGCTATGGACGGCGATGAAGCTATCGAATCTGCCGTGCATCCGCTCTGCCGCCCGGATTCCTCCATGCAGAGCCAAGCCAACTCCCAATCGTTGGACCTCTTCGTAGAACGGCCAAAACTCACGCCTGCCGATATCCTGGTCGCGCACATTGGTCGGCATCATCACGCCGACGAAACCGAGTTTCTCAACGGCGCGCCGCGCTTCGCGGATTGCGGCGTCGATATCCTGAAGGGCCACCATCGCCACACCCTTGAGCCGTCTTGGGTCCGTGGCGCAAAACTCGGCGAGCCAGTCGTTGTAAGCTCGGGCAATGTCCGTCGCCAGATCCGTCTCCTTCTCGGCGTTGAGTGATAGGTGGCTGGGGAAGATCACTTGAATATCGATTCCGTCGATGTTCATGTCCGCCAACTGGGTCTTGGGCTCTTCATTGCGCTTCCCCAACGTGCCCCCGAAGGAACGGTCCCAGGCCTCTGAGTGCATGAGCGGCCGGTTGCGATACTCCTTCTTCAAGTGTTTCCTAAGACTCTCATTGGATTCAGTCACATGACCGTCCGCATCAATGATCGGAAACTTTTCCATGTTGACATCTCCTCTCGGTTATTTTTCGGCGCGTTCGTTATCGACTTCCAGACGTACCATAGAGAATGGATAAAGCCACTGTCACAGAGCAGAGTCAAACCATGCGTCTATGATAAGAATGATTCCGAGCACGCTGGTCCGCAAAAACCGGTTATATGCCATGCCGTCTCCTTTAAGCCCCGAAGAAAACAATGTAGATTAGAAATTCAACATCATCGGCGAGAGAATCATGTTTGCGTTTTAAAGAGCTTGTCATAGTCTTTATCTTCGAGCGACCAGAGTATAGACCAGCGAATCGCCAAATTTCCAGCGGAATTTGCCATACAGGGTGCTGGATAGATTGCTTCATTGTCCAGCGGGAGAGAAAGTTTAGATGAACTATCGCTATCTCGGAAAACAGCGCCTCAAAGTCTCTGCTGTCGGCTACGGCTGTCCGACCTTTGTCGGTAGGCTTAACGATGGCGACGAAAAACGCGCCATTGACGTTCTTCATCGCGCCATCGATCTGGGCGTCAACTTTATCGACACCGCGGACCACAATAACGGAAACAATGAAGAGCTGTTGGCCAAGGCGCTCAAGGGAAAGCGGGATCACGTCGTGCTGGCAAGCAAGTTCGGCAATCTTCGGGGCCAACCTTGGGCCAAAGGCCGTGAGGTCGATGGCCGGCCGGAATACGTGCCTGTCGCTTGCGAGGCGTCGTTGCACCGGCTGCAAACCGAAACCATCGATCTTTATTATCTGCACCGCGTCGATCCGCAGGTGCCGATCGAAGAGACGGTGGGCGCGATGGTGCGACTCATCGAGCAGGGAAAGATTCGTTATATCGGTCTTAGCGAGGCCGGGTCGCAGACGCTTCGCCGCGCCAATGCGGTTCATCCCATCACCGCCGTGCAAAGTGAGTACTCTTTGTGGACCCGAGATTACGAGGACAACACCATCCCCACGGCGCGCGACCTTGGGATCGGCTTCGTTTCGTATTACGCGCTCGGACGGGGCTTTTTTGCCGGGGCGGTGAAAGATCTCTCGGATTTAGGTCCCAATGATGGTCGACGCAAAGCCCCGCGTTTTTACCTGGAGAATTTCGAGCACAACCGATGGCTCCTCAATCAACTGGAGAAGATCGCCGAGGCGAAAAGATGCACGCTGGCGCAACTGTCGCTCGCCTGGATCCTTCATCAGGGCGATTTTTTTGTTCCGATTCCTGGAACCCTTCGGATTGCTCACTTGGAAGAAAATGCCCGCGCGGCTGACGTCCTCTTATCCCCGGAGGATCTATCGACACTTGGACGTTTATTTCCACGAAGCGGCGCGGCCGCCGGCGCGCGTCATGACAAAGACCGCTCCAAGGAATTGAATATTTGATGACAATCAGATCGGTCGATGAGTCGGGGGCCTCGTTGGCAAGTCGTCGTTCGGCTCTAACCTTTGCAATCGGAGGACATTTATCGCTACACTGATAAGTGACACCTCAGTGGCGGCGGCAACGCGTGCGAAAACTTTGGGAATTTAGACCTCTTCGGACAATCCGACATCGAAATTTTCGCCTTCTCTTGGAGGGCGCGCTCATTTCGAGTTCCGGCGACTTCATGCAGAACATCGCCCAGAGCTGGTTGGTGTGGGAGCTGACGCGGTCCCCTGTTGCGATTGGCGTCGTTGCCTTTTTTGACAGCATGCCTCGACTATTGGTCGGGGCCGTGGGCGGCGCAATCGCCGATCGCTCTGATCGACGGCGAGTGCTGTTAATCACACAGACTCTGGCCATGTTTCAAGCGATTATTTATTGGCTAGCGGTATGGTTCCATGTGATCGCTTTTTGGCACATCGTCGTCTTGTCCTTTTGCTTGGGGATCGTCAATACGATTAATCAGACAGCCCGGCAGTCGCTGGTTAACAGTCTGGTTCCCAAAGAGGAATTGCTCAACGCTATCGGGCTGCAATCGTCGGTGTTCAACCTGTCAAAGATTTTGGGGCCTTCTACAGGCGGCATCATGATCGCGTTTATCGGGATCGCGGGTTGCTTCTTTGTAAACGCGTTAAGCTTCTTGGCGCTCATCTACAATCTTTACCTCATGGAATTGCCACAATGGGAAGCCCGCGCTGAAAAGCAGAGCATTTGGCAAGATATCAAAGAAGGTTACACTTATGTGCGGGGGAGCAGGCGCATCTTTCATATTATCGGGCTGTCCTACGTCGTGGCCTTGTTTGGCGCGCCGTATAACAGGTTTGTCCCTATCTTTGCCACTAATATCTTGCGAGTTGGCCCGACGGGGTTCGGTGTTTTGATGTCGGCTCCCGGACTCGGCGCGACGATCGCTGCTTTGGTTCTAGCGACGGTTAAAAAAACCCGGGTGCAGACTCGTTGGGTTTGCGCTTTCGTAATCGGTTTCGCGCTCTCTCTTAGCCTTTTCGCTTTTTCTCATATTTTCGTCTTGTCTTTCACATTTCTGGCCATGGTCGGTTTTTGTCAAATCGCTGTGCGCGCGTTATGCAACACGGCCATCCAAATCGAAACCCCGTCGAATTTGTTAGGACGCGTTCTAAGTCTTTTTTTCATGGACCGAGGATTGTGGTCCGCGGGAAGCGTTTTTATGGGAACCGCAGCCTCCGCCATCGGCATAAACTGGACCTTCGCGGTGTGCTCCGTCGTGTGTACGATTGCGGCGATCAGCTTGCTCACCACGAACGCGCGGAGACGGGCACAACTAGCCGCGCAACGAGCTGCGCCGTCCTAGTATAGAGGTTATTCCGGGTTTTCTGTGAAGAAGTATTCACCGCAGAGGCGCCCGAGTTCGCAGAGATTGGAGAATTTTTCAATCAAGAACTCTTTACTCCGCGTCCTCCGCGCCTTCGCGGTGAAATCTCCGAGTCCTGCTTCACAGGAATGCCTGAAGTCCCAATAAGAGAAGCTCGCTGCCAGTGAAAACCACAGATTGCCTCTGACCGGAGTCATGCCCGTTTAAGCCGTGGGCATGACGTCGCCGCACTCTTTGCAGGTACGGAATTCTTCGCTCCCGAAGAAGCGCTGGTAGGCCTTCGAAACGGGATCTTCCGCATAATCCCTTACAATGAAGGTCTCTTCGTGCAAAAGAGCGTCACACTTGCGGCAGTACCAGTGAAAGCGATCGACTTCGCCTTCGCGCCGTTTTCGCTCCGAGATCAGCGCAAAAGCGTCGGGTGGAAAGCGGGGCGAGTGAGGCGTGCCGGCCGGAGTATAGATTAGGGATCCTTCGGAAATGACTGCGACTTCTTCGTTCCCCTCGGGAGTCCGGTAATGGAGATGCATCTCCCCCTTTATCATATACATCGTCTCGTCGCTGGGGTTGATGTGAAATTCGCTCCGGTATTCCCGGCCGCGGGCGACGAAGACCAATGAATCGGCTTGCTGCCACAAGACACTGACCCGTTGCCCTTTCTCGACAAGCCGGCGCGCTTCATCGAGCAGACTCACGATGGGCATGGTAAACATGGCGGGCTCCTTTCGATAGTGCGTGGAACAATGAAGTGTTGGAGTATTGAATTTAGTCACATACGGCGCGCGGTTATGGCTTTCTGATGACTCATAAATAATAATCCCTGATCGCACCTAGCTGACGATTCATGCTCATGGTCTTAAAGAACTCTGTAAAGCCGTCAGTTTCGGCTGGATAGAAGAACGCTTTGGGTGAGAGGCGCGGTCTGCCCGTCCTTCTAAACCCTACGTTAACCTTCAGTTTTGACCCGAAAGCTCTTCACGCACGATCTTGCGCACCATTTCTTCCGTAAGCGGCTTCGTCGTCAGACCGAGATAGGAGTTCAGTGCATCGTTGATTAGGGTCTGATACCCCTTTCCGGTTCTCTGGGATTGAGCCTTGAAGCGCTCCAGAATTCCATCATCAAGATATATCGTGATGCGCGTTTTCCCAACCTGGGGAACTACCGCTCCGCGTTTGCCCTTGGAAAAGTTATACTCCTTCTTCATAACTCCTTCTTTCCTTCGGTTTCGGTTTCCGAGCCGAGATGATGCGAACATCGTCGTCCCGAGGTGTCCAGACCACAACGATCGGGTGCCCTCTTCAAGAGGTTCCAGATGAAGGGGCCACCAATGCAGAAACCCAGCACCATGAACTTGTCGATGCCCAGGTGATCCATCAGACTGAGCTGGTCATCGGCAAATGAATCCCACGGCCGGTCGATTTCGAGCGGGCCGGAGGACTGGCCGGTATTTGCGTTGCGCAGGTCCGACGCGATGCAACGGTACTCTCCCTTGAATTCCTCGACCGGGTTAAAAGGAGCGGTGGTCAAGCCGGAGATAGCCGAGTTTAGTCCCCCACCGGCGATGAGCAACAACGGGAAGCCGGAACCGGCCTCCTGATAGCGGATGCGAACGGGGCCCTTTTCGTAGAAGGACATGGCAGCGCCTCCCTGCCCAGTCTGCTGAACAAACGCGCGCGGCGCTGCGGCCATCACCGTCGCTGCGACGCCCGCTTTCAGTATTTTGCGTCTGATCGGATCGATCATCGGCATCCTCCTGACTTTCGGCCGTCTAACGTTTTAGCGTTCAGCAGCCGCCGCGTTGGGCGTGGGTCTGCTGCGACGCCGCGTTAAACGCTGCCTCATGGGACTCTAGTGATCCCGAGTCAGTAGAGGGATCATATTGTCGTACAGTAACCCCTTTCTCGTGGAGCTTGGCATAACGTTCCGGTCCTCCCCACCAATTGTACGCCGCGAAGGGATGTTTGTGCAGGTAATGTTCTCCCATTCCTGCCATCAGCATATACTCGAATCTGGTGAGTTGCCCCTGTCGACCACCGGCCACTGCGCGACTGACTACATCATCGTCGAATCCTTGAATGCACGTATCAACTTGCTCCAGTGTTTTAAACCCAAGTCTTCGCAAGAGCCTCGCCGTCCAGTCGTATGAGGAGTCTGACATCCGACCGTCAGAACCAAGTCTTTGGTCGAGAAATGCTTTAACAGCGTCAGGCGTAATTTCAACTCGTTCTAATTCACCGCGTTCAACACGACTGCGAGCCTCGACGGTGAGGCGACGATCATCATCTTGGATCGCCTGAAACTCGCGGTCAGCGATTTCCAACATTCCGGCAAGGGCCATGAATCGTCGTCTTATCGCCGTCGGGATTACGGAAGATGACTTGTACTGAATGTCATGCTCTATTTCGGCCCAGGCATGCTGTAATATCGTTCGCACCTGGATCTCTGTTATGGCATCCGCGAAAGGCTCGTATTCGGGAAGCTCGGAGCGTCGAGGATCAAGCCTTATGAGATAGTGAATACTCTGATAACCGAATCGCTCTTCTTCTATCAAATCAGCTCCCTTGTTCGAGCGCTCGACTATCATGAATTCGTCTTCAATGATGTCATTGATTTCAGACAGGGTCCCCGGAAAAAATGCAATTACTCGAACACCTGCGAGGTCGGTAATCTCCTGGAGAGGATTTGCGTACTTTGGTCGAGTCGGGTCTTCGTCAGAGGGAAGCGCGGCTTTCTTCGCTAGGCTCGTTGGATCCTTCGAGCGACCTTGTACGGAATGGACTTTGATTCCACGCCGTTTGAAAGCTTCTTCCAGAATTCGTCTCACGACTTGAGCAAGATCTTCGAAGAAGGTCCGTCTCTCAAGATAAGTCGTAACAGCAGCTTGGGCGTGGTGCTTCAAATCCAGCGATGTTTCAAATTCAGCCATTTTTCACTCTAGATTACCGCTTTGATGCATGGGTCTAACTATTGAGTCTGTTGTTCAACCTAGTACGATCCTCAAAATTTCGATAAGCCATCGGGATTCTCCTGCTCCGACAAGTAGATGTCAAGAATTCTTTGAAGCGTAGTCGGACGACAAAAGCTGGGCTGCATATTATCAATAGGGCTGACAATAGACGATCCTCTATCCCATCCACGAATCCGCCGGGCTACGTACACCTCTTCCCCCTCGGTTTAGTACGTGGGTAATAAATCGTAGTGGTTACGTCGGAGTGCCCGAGCAACTCTTGAACCGTCCTGATATCATAACCATCCTCCAACAAGTGGGTCGCAAACGAATGGCGAAACGTGTGCGGAGTTGCGGGCTTTGGCAGCCCGGCCTCGCGAACGGCTTGTTTCACGACCTTCTGTAAAACCGATTCGTGTAGGTAATGTCTGCGCTGCTCTCCGGTTTCCTGATCTGTGTAGTGGCTTGTTGCGGGGAATACCCATTGCTATTCCCACTCCTTTTCAGCGTTTATTTGTGCTCCAGGGCATTCGGCAGTGCGACCCGGCCCAAGCCGCGTTCGAGATCGCGCCGGTGTTCGCAAACACGTACTGCCTTAAGCGCCAGGAACACGACCAAGAATAAGGTCAGTGATCGGATCGAATGCGGTATTAAAGGCACATGGGCAGGATCAAGATTTCTCGACGTTTGAGAAAAAACGCGGGCACGCGTTTACGTTTCGGGTCTCCGAGTTTCATCTTCGACCCAAGACCCGAAACGCAACGCTTCTTGCAATCTTCAGGCGACAACCGGCTCGGTTACCGGAATGTGGCTAGGAATCTTCGGCACCCGAGTTCGTGGCTGGCCGTTCACGCCGGCGTTGCCGGCTCCAAGGAGAAGCATTCTTCCTTCGCCGGTATTGCAGAGCTGATAGGGCTCGCCTGATTTTAGTAATACCGTGTCGAATTGTTTCAGCACGAACTCCCTATGCGGCGTGCGGACCGTGCACTCACCTTCAATGACCATAAAAATATGGTCATCGTTCTCGTGGTAGTGCATGTCGTCCTGAATTTTCGGCTCGCAATTGATCACCCAGAAATAGGCCAGATCGGTGCGCCAGAGACCGAGATGATTAACTTTCGGGTTGGCATCGGCTTCCTTGATGAGATTCTTCATTTCGACCATGGTGTTCCTCCTCTTTATTGTTTACTGTTCAATCGCTTCGCTCAGTTCAACCGCTTTGCTCCGTTCAAACGGTTTAAACGGTTTGAACGACTGGAACGGCTTGAACGGTTGGCTATCCTTGATTACGCGGCGGTCGTTCTTTGGGTTTGACCAGGCGTCCATGAGTCCCGTCGCAATAGGGATGATCCTTGGATCTCCAGCAACGGCAGATGGCGATGGTCGTTGGCTCGTCGAGTTCCAGGATGTGCGGCGTGATGCTCGTGACTACGTGGGAGCCGTCGCAGAAGGGCGGGTTTTTCGTGCGCGTGCAGCGGCAATAGGCCACGCTCTTTGAGACTTGCCTGACAATGGTGGGTTCAATGAGATCGTCGTACGATAGTCCCATGGGGTCTCCTTATTGGACTCTATCTAAACTTTCGCTTCCTCGATCAGCAGGTTAGCCGCAGTTTGGCGCGACTGTCAACCGCTGCCTTGCAATCATCGCTCAAGCAGCTTAAGCGCATTGCGACCGAGAATGTCCTCCCGCTCCGCTTCCGTCAGAGGCAAATCTTCTATGATCTTCTTGGCGCGGGGAAGGAGCGGCAATAAGGGCGGCGCGTCGCTACCGAACAACAACTGCTTTGCGCCCACCGTCTGATAAGCGCACATGACCGCAGGCGGGTGATAGGCCACGGTATCCATATGGAGCGTTCGCAAATAGTCGCTCGGACGCTTGGTAATAAGCATGGGCTCATAGGTTCCCAACCCCGATGCCTGGTCGCCGAGCTCATAGGCGTAGTCCATGCGGCCGATCACCTCGCAAATGCCGCCGCCCAGGTGGCAGCCGACGAATTTCAGCTTGGGAAATTTCTCGAAGACGCCGCGCACGATCATGCGGGAGATGGCCAAACACTCATCAAAAGGTCGCCCGACGCTCGACGCCAGGCGGTATTCCTTCATCCGCTCCTCACCGAAACCCACGGACGGGGCATGCATCATCACTGGGATACCAAGACTTGTGACCATTTCGAAAAATGGCCGAGCCTCATCGTCGTCCGGGTAGGCGCCCTGGTGACTGGAGTTGACGAGCACGCCCTTCAAACCGCATTCAATGATTGCCCGCTCCAGCTCCTTTAGGAAAGCTTGGCCGCCACAGGGCAGGGTGCTGGTAAAGACCACGATTCGTCCTCGATGCTGCTGTTGAATCTCAGCGCCGTAGTCATTCCAGCGGCGGAGAAACGCCAAGGACTCCTCCGCGGTCTTGTCTCTAAGATAATGGATGGTATTGCTGACGACGCAGAGATCGATGCCGGCGCGCTCGTGGGCTTCCAGCAGGTTTTCAATGGTAAGAGGGGAAGCGCCGCCCCAGCGCCGCTCCCTGGCCAATTCGGGCGGGTAGACGTGAGCGTGCCAATCGACGATCATTTACGTTGCTCCTTAACAGAAGACTTATTTCACCGCAGAGGCTCAGAGTTCACATGGTTGACAAGCTCACCACGAGCGGAATTCTTCATAGCCGGCATCCTGAGCTTGGTCAGGATGCGCCCTCCGCGCCTCCGCGTGAGTTTCCGATTGTTTTTCTTTGATGCACAGCGGTGCTTGAAGTCATCTCCCTTTAATTCCTAACTCCGCCTGGGCCTCATGAAGAAATCTTAAATCGGCGACGTCAGTCGGCGCAACCTCTCTCGTGACTTTGGCGTTGCGGCGCGCTTGATCGATGACGAGCCTGAGCCCGTCCTCCGGAACGCCTCCATCGGGGTTGAAAAGATTTCGGAGCGCATCATAAGAGGCATAGGCATAGTCCCGCTCGACCTTGCCCCAATCAACTAACGTGCGGACCGCTTCTTCGCGATTCTCGCGGATGAAACGGTTGGCGCGAATCGTTGCTTTGATGACTCTGCGAATCTCCTCGGGCTTCTCCTTTATTTTTTTTGTGTGGGTGCCGAGACCCAGATAGGGGAAACTAAAAAGCTCATAGGCACGCGCGAGAATTCTGTAGCCCTGCTTCTCCATCTGGGCGTCGGCCGGCGGCGAAATGACAACGACGTCGACCACTCGCTGTTTCAATGCGGTGAGTCTGGCGGCATCGGAACCCAGGGCGAGAACTTTGATGTCTTTCTCCGGGTCCAGGCCGGCCTGCTTCAGCATCATGCGCGCGCCGACGTCGGGCGTCGCTCCAAAGCTGCTAATGCCCAGGGTCTTGCCCTTAAGTTCCTTGAGCGAGCTGTATTCCGGTTGCGCAATGAGAGTCATGGGCCAGTTATCGAGAAAACCGGCGACGATCCTCACGGGGAGCCCAGCGATGGCACCGCCGACCACCGCGCCGAAGAGCTGGCAGTAATCGATGTCGGCGGTGGCGAGCGCCGTGATCGCGACATTGGGATTCATGCGGATGATCTCCGCGTCCATATTTTCATCTTTGAAGAAGCCCTTTTTCTGCGCGACGGCCACGGTCAAATTCGGCATGTTAGGATTGGAGACGGCAATCCGAATCCGCTCGAGCGCGTTAACCTGAGGGGTGAGCCAGATGAAGATGACGAGCGTGGCGAGGATTTGTGCGATCATGTTGAATCGTTTAGGGTGTTAATAATGTTGACGCGCTATCGCTTTTAGCTGCAACTTCCTATGCCTAAGCGCGGGCGCTGTCAAGCGGCCCGCAATTCGGTTACTCTGGCATTTTGGTTCATTGCAACACGATCGGTATAGGGTGTCACAGTTCTTCTTGACGAAATTTATTTGCCTTTGCTAGCATTCGCTCCGACGCCAACATGAGGCACCTTCGTGTATAACTGGAAATCATTCTCCCGAACGAAATCGTAGCATGGCTTCAACACCCTCAGACTTGGGCGTAAGAATCGCTTATTTCTTTCTTGATCGCACACCGATCGGAAAGCTCGTACGGTGGGTAGCGGGCATCAAGTCTTCGGTCCACGCAAAACTAGTCACTGGGTTTTTGCTTGTGACGTTACTCTTCATCGCGATGGGATGGTTCAGTCTGCAAGCCATTACCAAGATGTCTGAACAGACCACTCTCCTGGATCAAGCTCATAAACGGGTCGAGTGGTCGCGCCAGATCCAGCATGCGTTGGCGTTGCAGATGAATTTCACTGCCATGGCCCTGCTCGTGCGCGACGAGGCGACGGTGGAGAAGATTTTGCGTGAAAACAATCGCTTTAACAATACGCTGGCGCTGATTGCCGAAGCTGCCGTGCCGGAGGAGCAGGACGTCATTCAGCGGATCCGCGTTGCCCAGGGAGAAGCTTTGACTGCGGTGGCGGACATCGCAAATCTCTTGCGCGACGGGAAGGTGAACGAGGCCATGAGTTTGCAAACGAGCAAAGGGTATCCGCTCTATGAGCAGATCGCGGGACTGGTGGATCAGATCGTGATCGCTGAGCAGTCGAAGATGACCGGCCTGAGAGCCAGCGTCGCCGCAGCGACTCAAAGAACGCAGAGGCTCATGGGCGGATTCGTGGTAAGTTCAATATTACTGGCGCTTCTGCTCGGCTTTGTAATCTCGTGGTCGTTCATATTGCCTGTGCGGGAAGCCCATGGCTTCCTGACCGAAATAGCCAAGGGCAATTTCCAAGCCACCATCAAGGTTCCCAACCGAGACGAATTCGGTGACTTGGCAGATCGGATGAATCAAATGAGCCAGGAGTTACACGACTTATATGAACACCAGCGAACCGCGGCGCAAGAACTGCAGATGCTCAATGCGCGGCTCACGGAGGCGAGCAAGGCCAAGTCCGAATTTCTCGCCAACATGAGCCATGAGTTGCGCACACCCATGAACGCTATTCTAGGATTCATTGAGATGATTCTGGACGACATCTATGGAGAGGTACCGCCTCACTTGAGAGAGCCTCTGATAGATGTCCAAGTAAATGGCAAGCATTTGCTCAATCTGATAAATGATGTTCTGGATCTTTCTAAGATTGAAGCCGGGCGCATGGAGCTCGTTTTGGGCGAGTATTCCGTGCAGGACGTGGTGGAGACCGTCCGCACTTCGCTTCAATCGCTGGCGTTGGAAAAGGGATTGGGATTCGCCGCTGCAGCCGAGGAAAATATTCCGCTCGCTTTTGGGGACGGAAGGCGCATCGCCCAATGCCTCATGAACCTGGTGGGAAACGCGCTGAAATTCTGCAAACATGGGAGCGTCGCGGTTTGGGTAGAGCGACAGGGGGACGATCTGCTCTATCACGTGTCGGATACCGGAATCGGCATACCCAAGGAGGAGTTGAAAAACATTTTTACTGAGTTCCGGCAAGTCGATACGGCGATGACGCGGGAGTTCAGCGGGACCGGCCTCGGGCTTAATATCACGAAGAAGTTCGTGGAAATGCACGGCGGCCGGATCTGGGTGGAGAGCGAGCTGGGAAAGGGATCGACCTTTTTCTTTTCAATCCCTTTGCGTGTCAACGATGGAGGGACCCCATGAGCGACAAGACCGTCCTTTACGTGGAGGACAACGAGTACAATCTCAAGATCGTCCGCCAATTGCTGGCCCGCACTTCTTATCGGCTGATCGAGGCGGTGGATGGCCAGCTAGGGGTGGAGACGGCGCTCCGCGAGTTGCCTGACCTGATTCTTATGGATATCCAGCTTCCCAAGCTGTCGGGGCTGGACGCGACCCGAATGCTTCGCGCTGATCCCAAGACCGCCGCCATTCCGATTATCGTGATCACCTCCTTCGCGCTCAGCGGCGACGACCAGAAGGCGAAGGATGCAGGCGCCTCTGCCTATCTGGCAAAGCCCTATAGTCCTCGCGAGCTGCTTCAGATGATTCGTAAATTTGTGCCTGAGAGTTGAGTGCTTGGAGGAAAGGGTAGAGACATGGCAAGTCGACCTCCTCGCATATTGGCAGTCGACGACAACAAGCAAAATCTCGACCTTCTGACGAAAGCACTGACGTCGGCGCACTACGAGATCATCACTGCCACGGATGGCCCCACAGCCTTGAATCTCGTCGAAAGCGCTGCCGCGGATTTGGTCCTCTTGGACGTCATGATGCCTGGTATGTCAGGGTACGAAGTCTGCGAGAGAATTCGCGCCAACGAAACCACGCGCCGGCTGCCGGTGGTGATGTTAACGGCACTGCACGATGTTTCCCATCGGATCAGAGGCATCGAAGCAGGTGCCGACGACTTTTTGACCAAACCCTTTAACCGAGAGGAGTTGTTGACTCGCGTCAAGTCCCTGCTGAGGATCAAGACGCTGCACGATGACATTGAGACAAAAAACCGCCTGCTCCGGACGCTTTTCGGTCGGTACGTCTCCGAAGAAGTGGCTGCGGAGATCATGGCCGATCCGGAACGTCAGTTAAAGTTGGGCGGGGAAAAGCGCGAGGTCACCGTTCTCTTTGGCGACCTGCGCGGGTTCACACCGCTGGCTGAGCGACTTGACCCGCAGGATGCCGTCGAGATTCTCAACGTTTATCTATCGCATGTGATCGACATTGTCTTTGAGAATAAAGGCACCCTCGACAAATTTCGAGGAGACGGGGTCATGGCGTTTTTTGGCGCGCCGATAGGTCACAAAGATCACCCGTCCAGTGCGGTGCGCTGTGCGCTTGCCATGCAGGAGCAATTAAAAGGTATCAGCTTCGCCAGATTTCCCGACCTTCATCTCCACATGGGGATCGGAATCAACACCGGAACTGTTATCGCTGGAAATATCGGATCGGAACGGAGAACGGATTACACGGTAATCGGCAACGAGGTCAATGTGGCCCAGCGGTTCGAGTCGAACGCCGGACCCGGGCAGATCCTAATTACCGGCAGTACCTACGAGCACCTCAAAGAAGCCTTAGAGGTTCGCGAGCTAGGGCTCTTGAGAGTGGCAGGGAAGCAAGAAGGGGTAATGGCTTACGACGTACTCCGCTGGCGCGGGCTATAAAAAGCGCAACAGAGATCGATCGCAGGAGGAAAATTCAATGAGTAACAATCACAAGCAGGGGCTCGTAGGGGCCGTCGCGGTGCTCGGTCTCGCTCTAGGTCAGCTCGCCGTTGGGTTGACGCCGCCTGTGTGGCCGGGACAGGCAGAGCAGTTTACTCCCGAGTTCAAGGAGGTGCGCAAATCCTTCGATGCCAAGCACACGCCGAAAATCGTCGCGCCGGATACCGTCAAGCGGGGTCAATGGTTCGATGTCACGGTCTCTGTTGGAAGCGGTGGGGAGCATCCTTCGCTGAGCGAGCACGCTATCCGGTACATTGCCCTGTACATCAACACTGCAGAGATCTCCCGAGTTTATCTCCACCCGGTCTACTCGTACCCTAAGGTCACCTTCACGATTGCACTGGACGAGGGAGGATCACTTCGCGCCTTGGACGAGCCGAATCATTCGGCGGCCTGGGAAGCGTCAAAAAAAATTACGGTGGTTCCTTAGCTGACCGGTCAAGATCACTTCTTCTCCATGCGCACGGTGATGGTCTGAGTGTCTTTGCCGGACACAGTGACCTCCTGGTCGACGCGTCCCAAGGTTTCTTGCCAAGCCTGAAGCTTGTATTTGCCCGGCGGTACGTTTTCGAAGACGAATTCTCCCTCTTCGTTGGTCACCGCATAGAAAGGGTGCTCGGCGACCACTATCCAACCGCGCATCCAGGAGTGAAGATCGCAATCGACACGAAGGACCTCCGGGCTCTTGAACCCGATCGAAATCGTCCGCGCGTGCGGTTGCGCGCGGTTGAAGGGCGGATTCTCCTTGCCGCCGCCGCGTACATTATGTAACAGCCGGTCGCTGTTGAGGAATTCAACTGTGCCGCCGACCGGAACGATGACCACGCGGGGCACGAAGACGCATTGCTTCTGATCCATTTTTGCCGGCGCAGGACTCGCCGGCGCTTTCGAGCCGGCTGGAACGCCGTTAAGGGACACGACGACATTGCGGATCCCATTGGTCGAGGAAAGGACCAAGTCGCCGGCTTCTTTTTCTTTGCCACACAGATATTGATCAATGGTTACCGGGAACGTCTTCTTTTCCACTCGGGGCCCGGCGTAGCGAACGTTCCCTTTGATTGTTGTCGCCGACACGTTTACGGTAGCGAAGGCACAGAACACCACTACACCAGCGATGGAAGAGATTTGTTTATTTCGCCGAGCGTCATAGCGTTTCATCGGTTTGTATCCTTAAAAAACTATAACCTGAAAAAATGAGATAGGTTCCATTGACCATAGACATTAACCACTGACGTCTAGATCAGACTAACACACTATATTAATTAAAGAAATCCGTAGAGCGTCGCAGGATTTTCCACCAGGATCTTTTTTCTGACTTGGTCATCCGGTGCGAATTCGGCAAGCAGATCCACTAAATCGCCGTCGTTAGGCGTATGTCCTGGGGCAAAATTGTTGGAGTGGGGCCAGTCGGTGCCCCAGAGGGTTCGGTCAGGCGCGGCGGAGATGACCGCGCGCGCGAAGGGGATCACTTCAACAAAGGGCAGCCCGAAGTAGGAATGCACCTTCGTATTGCAGATCTTGTCCGCGCCGCTGACTTTCACCCAGACGTGCTCTTCTTTCAATAGATCCAAAAGCAGTTGGAAAGCCGGCTGGTCTAGTCCTTCGGTAGGAATGATCCGCGCGATATGGTCGATAACCACCGGGCTTGGCATAGCCCGAATACGGTTTTCCTGTTCCAGCAAGTTCTTCGGATCGATGTGCAGGTCCACCGACCAACCAAACTCTAGGATGTGTTCCACGCAGCGATCCAGGACGTCGAGCTTTACGTTGCCGCGGGGCCGGTCGAGCAAGTTGAAACGGACGCCGCGCACACCGCCTTCATGTAATTTTTGCAGCTCGCTCTTCGGTGTTTTGTCGTCGATCCGCGCGACGCCGCGAAAGCGCGCGCCGGACTTGGAGATGGCATCCAGTGTTGCTGAGTTGTCGAGGCCGTGCACACTGGGTTGAACGACCACGCCGCGCTGCGTGCCGATTACTTCTGTCATTTTCAAGTAGTGCTCCAGCGGCGCGGCGGGCGGCGTGTATTCGTGAGTCGATAGAAAAGGGAACGTTTCCGGCGGACCGAAAATATGAAAATGGGTGTCGCAGGAATTGGCCGGAGGCGCGAAGCTGGGCTTCCGCGTGTTCGGATCCGGCGGCATGCAGTAGGGCATTGGCTTCTTACTCTCAAATTTTTAACAGAATCACTACAACAAAGTTTGTCGCGCCAGGACGCGAACGAACAAAATCCGAAATTCGAATATCGAAATCCGAAACAAACCCAAAGAATTAAAATTCACCTTACGAAATCCGAAACGGGTCGGTTTGGAGTTTTCCGATTTTGGAGCATTTGAAATTGTTTCGAATTTCGGATTTCGAGTTTTTGTCCTTTGTATAAACGGTCTATAACCCCATTTGCTTGAACATCGCCTGGGTGAGCAGACTGTTGGCGTTGGCCAAGTGCTCCGACATGGTGTAGTGATTGGCGCCTGGAATGACCAGATATTGGGAATCCAAGCCGCGTTCTTTACAGAGCTCGAAATAATCCTCGGACATTTGCTGCCAGCCTTTGGGCTCGGCGCCGCCCACGGCGACGATCACCGGACAGGTTGGCAGCGGGGGATGAAGGAACGGGCTGTTCTCACCCGCGATCTCCGGGGTCATGTGAACCTGCTCGTCGACGCTGATCTGCATCACCATGTCCAGATCATAGACACCGGACGTGGCCACGGCCCCTTTGATGAGATTTCTCGGCAAACCCTCTTTCTCCCAGTCGTGAGCCAAAGCCATGGCCGTGAGATGGCCGCCCGCGGAGTGGCCGGAGACGTAGAGCTTCGACGGGTTGCCGCTATAGCGCATGATGTTTCGGTAAACCCAGGCGATCGAAGCACGGGTTTGACGGACAATATCGGTAACCGTCACCTTTGGACACAAGTCGTACTCAACGAGAACGACCGTTGCGCCGCGCTCTACGAACGTCGGCGCGAAGTTGCAGTTGTCGTCTTTGCTGCCGCTCCGCCAGTAGCCCCCGTGTATGTAAACGAGTACCGGCCCTCCCGGCCGGTCCGCCGGATAGATATCCAAAATCTCACGCGGCGAGTTCCCGTAGGGTACATTGAGCCAAGACTTCAGAGTCGAGCGGGCCTTCCGACTCGCTTCTGCTCGTCGCTTGGCGAGCTCCGGATATTCCGGTACCGATTCCCGAGGGTTGTATTGAAATTCTAACTCATCTCTGCGGAAGCCTTTATACGTACTTTCGTTCATAGGGTTGTCCTTGGCGCCAGGATCATGATCTAAACTTGGCGTTTTCCCTGACCGTAATGTAAGAAGCTTTTCATTGTCAATGCCTGTTGAGACTGGCATTCATCCAGGGTATGGAAGCAGCTTTCGATACTAGGCGTATCTTTATAGATACGTGGTTTCAATGATTTTAGACAACAATGCAACCACATCCTCTTGTATTTCAATGGACTCTCAAATGTTGCACGATCACGAGAAGATTAGCCCAAAAATTGCTTATCGTCACTTATTGCTTCGATCGGTGGGGTTGAGTGGCCTCGTTTTT
This sequence comes from uncultured delta proteobacterium, assembly GCA_963737905.1. Taxonomy (GTDB): domain Bacteria; phylum Desulfobacterota; class Binatia; order UBA9968; family UBA9968; genus DAIRFP01. Next base: position 169,540 of record CAVTUQ010000026.1, read on the forward strand.
GTCTCACATCGAAGTCAAGAGCTGATGTTGCTCAAACATCCAACCTCCGAGTGGACTTTGTTTTTTTAACTAGCACCATAGGTTGACAAAGGAAAGTGAGTTGAGTAATTTCGGTCGTATAGCAACTCGGACTAAGCATTTTCGAGCCCGCGCGGCGTCATGCCCATCCGGCCTCGATTTTTGTGCCAAAGACGGTTGCTGGTGGACGGGTAAGAAAGGGTAGGCGATGTCCGGGCGTCCCATTCCATTCGCGCGTAATTCTTCCCATTTCGTGCACATCCAAAATAGCCTTGCGGCTGTTCTAAAGGACATAAAAAATGCCAAGGGTCTCACCGCAAAGGTTTTATGGGTGTCCTGTCGTCTTAACCGGAGCAAGACGCAAGACAGCCCGGTCTTCGTTGGCTGGGTCGAGGATATCGGCGCTATGAATATGCGGGTCGAGAAGCGTCAACCGTACGCACCGGTAGAAATCCGCTTTGGCGATACTCATCCATCTGCGTTGTACTCAACTTGTCTCAGCACTCCTCTTGGAACCGTCGTTCCTCGAACTTGGGGATCAGACAAAGCAGATCCAACAAGCCAGCGCATTGGAGAGAAATTCTACGGCGAAACTCATCGCAGGTCGATCGCGATAAAAGTTCAGAACGTGTATGTGGGCACACTGAACGCCGCTTTTTTGGGAGATCCAGCCGCTGCAGAAAAGAGGATTCGAGAGATACTGGTTGAGCGGGCACAGACCGCAAACTCCCCTCTGGTCAGGTACATCAGAGCCAATCTGGATTTTTCGGGGCCAAAATGTCCGAGGCACCACCCGAACTGAAACCCTCTTTCCCCGGTACCCCTTACTCAAAAGATCAACTCACAGCACGGAGCCGGGATCTTGCTGCGCTCCTCACCGTTGCTGAAGTTGCCACTCAATCGCTCGATATCGAAAAAATATTGAATGACACCTTGGATAAATCACTCGAAATTCTTGGTTTCGACGTGGGATTTATCCGGACCTTGGATCGAGAGAATAAAAATATGCTGGTGCGCGTTGCCCGGGGCCTGCGCTCTCCCGAATTTCTGGCAGGCCTTGCGCCCATAGGTACCGAACGGCGCAACGTTTCCAGGATCGTGTTCGAAACCAAAGAGCCTTATATCTGCACCGATATCCGTAAGAACTCAATTTATAAGAACCGCTCCATGGAACGAGAGGGAGTGGTCTCAACGGCTGCCGCTCCCGTTATGTCCAAGAATCGTGTCCTTGGCATCATGGTCGTAGGCAGTCGCCGGCCACACAGGTTTCGGAAGAGAGAAATCAAGCTCCTCATGGCTTTTGGCTCCCAACTCGGGGCGGCGTTGGAAAACGCTGAGCTTTACCAGAAGGTCAACGAGAGCAAGGTTTACATTGAAAATCTGGTCGAAAATGCCGCGGACCTGATTATCACTGCGGACTTGGAAGATAGAATCCTCACGTGGAATCGCGGGGCAGAGGTTCTTTTTGGCTACAGTAAAGACGAGGTGATAGGAAAACATCTCTCGATTCTGCTTCCTTCAGAGCGCTTCCACGAACTAGAAGAAATGCGCGCGAAAGTCCAGATTTCCGGAGCCCTCCGGGATATCGAGGTTCGAAGCAAAAGGAAAGATGGAGTGATGGTTTTTCTATCTCTGTCGGTTTCACCGATCAGAGACGTGGAGGGAAAGATCGTTGGTTTTTTGCGAGTCGCTAAAGACATCACCGAGAAAAAGCGCTATGAGCGGCGGCTTAAGGAGCTCGATAAAATGAAGTCGGATTTTGTATCCAACGTTTCTCATGAGCTCAGGACTCCGCTGACCTCGATCAAGGGGTCGGTCGATAATATGCTCGATGGTCTCACGGGGTCGCTCAACGAAAAACAAGTTCGGTACTTGAGCCGAATCAAGTCAAATACCGATCGTCTCTCCCGGCTGATCAACGATCTTCTCGACCTCTCCCGGATCGAGGCCGGACGTGTCGAGGTTCGACCGACCACTCTTCCCTTGACCGCGCTTGCTGAAGAAGTAGCAGAATACCTGAAGGCTCTAGCTGCGGAAAAGCTTATTCGGGTCGAAGTCCCGTCTCCCGATCCCAGCGTGACCGTTTGGGCGGATCGAGACAAGGTCACTCAGGTACTGATGAACCTTATTGGCAATGCGGTCAAGTTCACCCCACGAGATGGCAAGGTAACCGTTGCGATCGAGAAAAATGGCAATGATTACGTTCAAATCTCTATTGCTGACACCGGTCCGGGTATTCGCCCGGAAGAGGCGAATAAAATCTTCTCTAAGTTTTATCAGGTCGCCAATCTAGACAAGCAAAAACCCACAGGAAGCGGATTGGGTCTGGCCATCTCGAAGGCGCTTGTGGAAATGCATGGGGGTAAAATCTGGATGGAAAGTGAAGTAGGAAGAGGAAGCACGTTCTATTTCACCTTGCCTGCGCAGCAACCCTTTAAGCTTGAAATTCCTGCCGGTTAATGAAGTCAATTATGGGGCTGAAAATTCTTCTTGTCGATGATGAGCCTGATATTGTCGAGGTCATTCAGGATCGACTCGAAGCTTATGGATTCACCGTCGTCACGGCCGGAACCGGACTAGAGGCCTTAAAAAAGCTATCGGTGGAAAAATTCGATGGTATCTTCCTCGACGTTAAGATGCCGGAGATGGGCGGTATTGAAGCTTTGGAAGAGATCCGGAAACGGGACACGAAAATTCCCATTATCATTATCACGTCATCGTCCACCCGAGAGGCGGCCATCGACGCTGTTGCCAAAGGTGCCAATGAATACATCCTCAAGCCCTTTGAATGGGAAGAGCTGAAGGCCAAGGTTCAGAAGGTCCTTCAGGTGAGTCTGGAAGGATAGCGATGGAAACTTTTGCCGGTAATATCCTCGTGGTTGATGATGACGCCGATATACGTGAGGTGCTTGGGGATCGTCTCGAGTCCTTGGGGTATCGTGTATTGGTTGCTGAAACGGCTAGAGCGGGTCTGGAGCTTCTAGAACGGCAAAATCCGCAGTTGGTTCTTCTCGACATCGAGATGCCCGACATGAATGGCATTGATATGCTTCGAGAAATTCGGCGCAAAGAACATGATGTGACGGTTGTTATGATTACCGCGTACGGCACCATCGAAAGAGCCGTCGAAGCAATGAAGGAAGGGGCCTATGACTTTATACCGAAACCATTCGAACCGGATCATGTGGCTCTGATTGTAGCGAAAGCCCTCGAGCGTGAGACTTTGAAGCGCGGAATTGAGATACTGACGGAGCAGTTGGATGATCGACATCGGATGATCGTTGGCCAAAGCGCGCCGATCAATCGCGCTGTCGAAACGGCAAAGAAAGCCGCCGCTAGCCGATCCACGGTTTTGCTTCTAGGCGAAAGCGGAACGGGCAAAGAGATCTTTGCCCGCGCGATTCATAGCTGGAGCGACAGAAGGGACAAGCCGTTCGTCGCGATCAACTGCGTCGGCCTCTCTAGGGAACTGTTGGAGAGCGAGCTTTTCGGCCACGAGAAGGGGGCGTTTACCGGCGCCTTACAGCTGAAAAAAGGAAAAATGGAAATGGCCCATGGTGGCACGGTGTTTCTCGATGAAGTCGGGGACATTTCCACGGAGCTTCAGACCAAACTGTTGAGATTTCTTCAGGAGCGCGAATTTGAGAGAGTCGGGGGGACCAAGCCCATCAGCGTCGACGTGAGGATCATCGCCGCCACGAACCGCGATCTCAATAGCGCTGTCCGAGAGGGTCATTTTCGCGAAGATCTTTATTATCGTCTCAACGTAGTTCCCTTGACCCTGCCGGCGTTGAGAGAGCGTAAAGAAGATATTGCCGGCCTGGCGAACTCCTTTCTAAAACGATCGGCTTTGGAAACGAAAAAAAACTTTACTGGCGTTACGGAAGAAGCTCTGCAAAAGCTGGTTGCTTACGGATGGCCGGGTAACGTCCGCGAGCTTGCCAATGTTATCGAGAGCGCTGTCGTGCTGGGGCAAGGACCCGAGTTAACGCTTCACGATTTGCCCGCCAAGATTGTCTCGACGATGTCCAAAGGATCGCGCGGCGGTTTCACCTATCACGGCGCCATCGATGATTATCGACGGGAACTGATCGAGAAAACGCTCGCCCAAACCCAGGGAAACCGCGCCGAAGCAGCCAAGATTTTAGGCCTGCAAAGAACCTACCTCTCGCGGCTGATCAAAGCCTTGAGAGTCAGCTGAGTTATCGGCATATGGCGTATGGCTTAGAGCCTATGGTTTGGATGTTCCTGCCATAGGCTATCAGCCATATGCCGAGTGCACGATTCACTCAGCCTGCATCCCTTTCGATACTCCTCCGTATCCGAAAGTATGCTTCCATAATTGGTTTCAGCGCTCATCCCAAACCCGCTACAGAAAAACCCCCCGAAAAACACTAAAGAATTTTCGTTAAGCACTGCGCGGCCGCGTTGGCACGATGCGTGCGCATGCAACGGAGCAGGAAGAAAAAATCTTATGAAGAAAGGAGGTGAGTCAAATGAAAAAGAGCGTATCACTTCTATGTAACCTGCTCCTGTCCTCGACCCTGTTTTGGGGCGTGCCCTCGGTTGGCGCAGAAGAGATGATCGACGTGGTTCCCGCCGATATTACCGGTTATTGTCATCTACAGTTCCCCCTGATGAGCGAAGACAGTTTGTCGTGGGAGCAACCGGTTCTGGATCCGCTGACGGGCAACGTCGTCGATTTTTACGGGCCCTGTGATTATGACCCGACGGGGTCCGATGAGATCCGCGCCCAGAGGCGTGTGATTCTTCGCGGCGATTTTGATGACGGAGATTGAATGACGAGCAGGACCCGTGAGTCAAGTTAGGGGAAGGCCTTCTCCTTCCCCTAACTTCTCCAACAAGGATCTGTCTTGCCGTCACGATATCGGTTAGCGGAGAAGGAGAATGGATATCGGTCTTCCTGTCCTCAACTTTGGGTCGCAACTCAACGTAATTCGAATGACGGGTCTTTGGCCATTCCGATGTCCATGATATGCAAATGCAGGTAACTAAGTAGACACGCGCGTAAACGATTGGATACCTTCTCTAATTTGTCTCACGCCAAAGTTCGGTGACCTCCGAAAGTTATTTACTTAAAGTCGAATACATTTCATCGAGCGACAGTCCCAAATCAGTGGCACAAGAATTGCCCACTCGCTAGACGTCCGGCTGATGGCCGACGGGTCAAGTCAGTGGCAGTCAGGTGCCTCTGATAGGAGGAGTGATCTCACCAGAAAGTTGAGCTAAAGTCGCGAAAATTTCTCACTGCATATGGGAAGCGCTACTCGAAAGGGGCTGCCTAAAAGAAAGTTGCGCATCCGCACGGATATAGGTTATACGAGTGGCGAAGCTTCCTACTGTTAATCAAAAGGCAGGTGCCTTGGTGATATGGCTGTCCGTTTATCCATCAGGGTCCCACCAGCAGTTTTTTGCGGATTATGAACGCTATCGGGGAACGGTATTGAGACTTTCGAACCGGTTTTGAGCGTTGGTGATCATGATCGTTAGAGCCTTTGCGTAACGATACAAACGCAAAGACTCAATAGCGCAAAGCAAGCCACAAATCGGAGTTTTAACATGTCGCGACTGTTTAAAGCCGGCTTCTTCGGCTTGCTTGTAGGGGTCGCGGGGCTGGTGGCGAGTTTTTTCCATTTTGCCCATGACATTGAGGAAGATGTGGGTCTCGGCTTGTTGTTCCAACTGAGGGGAGTCAGAAAAGCACCATCAGATGTTGTTGTAATTAGTATCGACCGTGAATCCTCTGAGCAGCTTGATGTACCCGATAACCCCGATAGATGGCCTCGTTCTCTCCATGCACGTTTGGTCGAAAACCTCGAGAGAGAAGGTGCGAGGGTCATTGTCTTTGACGTATATTTTATCGAGCCCCGCTCTCCCAACGAGGACGATTCCTTTGTTACAGCAATAAGAAAAGCACGGAATGTCGTGCTTGCCGAACCGCTTAAAGCGAGCGAAGTGGCCGGGTCCGACACGGACGGTTCTTACATGGGGCAGCATCAGATCGTCAAAAGAGTGAAGCCGATCCCCCCCCTTTCACAGGCTGCCGTCGCCACGGCACCTTTTGTTCTCCCAAGACTACCCGTTAAGGTAAACCAATATTGGACATTCCAAGCGGCCGCCGGAGATTCCCCGACATTTCCGGTTGTCGCATTCCAACTCTATACTTTGCAGGCCTACGACGAATTTATCCGCATATTGGAAAAAGTGAGTCCGAATCAAGCCGGAAAACTGTCACACGATGCCGATACAGCGATTAAGTCAAAAGGTGCCATGAGGTTGATTCGGGATATCAGAGAAATTTTCGAAAGCGACCCTTTGATTTACGAGAAAATGGTTGCGGAGTTAGACCGCTCGGACCGCGCCACGGGCGATGGGAATAAAATCAGATTCCTCAAATCTCTTGCCAAGATGTACGGCGGCGCGGATCACCAATATCTCAATTATTATGGGCCGCCACGCACGTTCAACACGATGCCATTTTATCAGGCGTTGCGACTCGATGAAGAGTCAGGCAGCGAACGTAAGATCGATCTCAAGGGTAAAGCGGTCTTCGTGGGGCTTTCCGAGGTATTGCTTACAGAAAGAAAGGACAGTTTTTATACGGCTTTCTCAAAAACTAACGGTGTGTTTATCAGTGGGGTCGAGATTGCTGCGACCGCATTTGCAAATCTTTTAGAAGATACATCCGTGAAACCGATCAGCACGCACTATTACATCATTATTATTTTGGCCTGGGGGCTCCTGGTGGGTGTTGTTTGTCGTACGGCTGCTCCAGTACTTGCGGCGATAGGGATTCTCGGTATGGGCATTTTCTATCTCGCCGGTGCGCAGTATCAATTTAACGCTCATGCCACGTGGTATCCGGTCGTTATTCCCCTGTTCTTGCAGGCTCCGCTGGGATTTTTTGGCGCTGTGTTATGGGACTATTTTGAGACGAATAAAGAGCGGCAGAATCTCAGGAAAGCTCTTGGTTACTATGTTCCCAACGAGGTGGTGGATGAGTTAGCAAAAAATATCGTCGATCTGAAACGAGGCGACCAAACGGTATACGGTGCTTGTTTGCTCACGGATGCCGCGGGTTTCACCACGTTGTCTGAAAAGATGGGCGTGCGGGAATTGAACGCCTTAATTGAAAAGTATCATCGGGTCATATTCGAGCCGATAAAGCAGAACGGAGGGCGGGTTATCGACCTGGCAGGAGATTCGGTGTTGGCAATCTGGAAGGCTGCTGGACCTGATGCCGAGCTGCGGAAACAGGCCTGCCATGCTGCTCTGGGTGTTGCCAAAGCGGTGCGCCAGTTCAATCAGTCTTTCGAGACTGTCAAACTACCGACACGCGTGGCCATTCATGTGGGACAGATCTTCTTGGGCAACGTGGGCAGTGAGGAAGATTATAGGTATGGTGCTCAGGGAGATACCATCAATACGGCATCAAGGATGGATGGTCTCAATAAATACTTGGGAACGGAGATTTTGGTGTCTGAAGAGGTCATACAAAACCTCGATGGTTTCTTAACCAGAGAAGCAGGTAGATTCCTGCTGAAAGGAAAGGCTCAGCCGATCGTAGTTCATGAACTATTATGTCGCACAGAAGAAAGCGACGAAAAACAGACAAGGGCTTGTGCGATCTTTGCCGAGGCGCTTCAAGCTTTCAGAAAGCGGTCTTGGGATGAGGCGAAAGCCAAATTTCATGAACAGATGAAAAACTCCGGAGAATATGGTTTGTCGAAGTACTACCTAAAGCTGTGTGAGCAGTATAAGAGGAATCCACCTGGGCAAGGATGGGACGGTGTGATCGATCTAGTGGAAAAATAGCAGCTTAATTTGATTTCGCGCGGTAATGTAACCGCCAAGGCAGGTGAGCCGTGAAGAGGGTCTATTCATCGTTAGCTGTCATTTCTTGCATAGTCCTCTCGAGGGTATGCGTCTACTCCGCTGTGTCTCCTACGGCAATAACCTGTGACCCATGGGTTGCAAGAATGGTTTCAGTCCAGGGGAACGTCGAGGTCAGACGGGCGAACCAGACACAGTGGCAGCCGGCTCACTTGAACGACACCTACTGTAGCGGCGATCGGATTCAGGTGGGAGAGAGAAGCCGAGCCAACGTCGCCCTGGTCAACCAGCCAATTATCCGTCTCGACCAGAACACCACGATCACTTTCGGAGGAGTGAGAGAAGAACGCACTTCTCTGATCGAGCTGCTTAGGGGAGCGCTTTATTTCTTCAGCCGTTTACCGCGGAACCTGGAAGTGCGTACCGCTTTCGTCAATGCCGGTGTGGAAGGGACCGAAGGCTTGGTTAGAGTTGAAGCGGACAGGACCTTTCTATCGATTTTCGAAGGGAGCGTGCTGGCTACGAACCAGGCCGGGAGTCTCACACTCACCAGCGGCCAGTCAGCAGTCGCCGAACAAGGCAGAGCCCCCACATTAACTGTGGTGGTGCGTCCTCGAGATGCCGTCCAATGGGCGTTGTACTATCCACCCACGCTCTTTTTTCGCCCTGAGGAATTCCCCGCGGGCCCCGGTTGGGAAGGAATGGTTCGAAGCTCCATCGAGGCTTACATGAAAGGTGATTTAGAGGCAGCCTTCGAAAGCATCAAGGGAGTTCCGGATACTATCAGCGAACCACGGTTTTTTGTCTACCGTGCCTCGTTGCTGCTGGCGGTGGGGCGGGTCGATGAGGCAAGCAAGGACATCGAGCGCGCACTGAGTTTAAGCCCGAACTACAGTGATGCATTTGCGCTGCAATCCGTTATTGCCGTGGTACAAAACGAAAGAGAGAAAGCACTGGACATCGCAAGAAAAGCTGTTGAAGCTGATCCAAAATCCGCCGCGGCACTGATCGCCCTTTCCTATGCGCAGCAGGCAAATTTCGACCTCGAAGGCGCACTGGAGAGCCTGAAGCAAGCGGTGCAAGTAAACCCGAATAACGCCCTGGCTTGGGCTAGGTTGTCTGAGCTTCATCTCTCCTTCGCGCGACTAGATGAGGCCCTCGAAGCGGCCCAGAGGGCCGTGGCCCTCGATCCAAACCTCGCAAGGACACAGACAGTTCTGGGATTTGCCTACCTGACGCAGGTCAATATAACAGAGTCAAAGAGGGCCTTCGAAAGGTCGATTGAGCTTGATCAGGCATACTATCTCGCGAGACTAGGTCTGGGTCTCGCGAAGATCCGAGAGGGTGATTTGCCTGAGGGAAGAAGAGAGATCGAAATTGCTGCAAGTCTGGACCCAAACAACTCCCTTGTCCGCAGCTATCTGGGCAAAGCCTACTACGAGGAGAAACGCATACCTTTGGATCAGCGCGAGTATGCGATCGCCAAGGAACTGGACCCGAACGACCCAACACCGTGGTTCTACGATGCAATTGCCAAACAGACCACGAACCGGCCGGTTGAGGCGTTACAGAATATGGATAAAGCCATCGAACTGAACGACAATCGGTTGGTTTACCGGTCACGCCTGTTGCTCGATTCAGATCTGGCTGCGCGAAGCGCAGCACTTGGCCAGATCTACAACGATCTCGGTTTCCAGCAGCTTGGCCTGGTAGAAGGATGGAAATCCGTTAACACCGATCCAACCAACTTTTCCGCTCACCGATTGCTGGCCGATACATACGCGACTCTGCCGCGGCACGAGATCGCCAGGGTCAGTGAGTTGTTCCAGTCCCAACTGCTTCAGCCCATCAACATCACACCCATTCAGCCCCGGCTCGCTGAGAGCAACCTCTTCCTCATTAGTTCCTCTGGCCCTGCGCGATTGTCCTTCAACGAGTTCAATCCCCTGTTTACCCGGAATGGAATTTCGTTCCAGACGACCGGCCTTGCCGGTGAAAATAGTACGTATGGCGGGGAAGGTGTTCTCTCTGGGATCTACAATAAGGCATCTTTCAGCCTTGGCGGTTTTCACTTTCAAACGGACGGATGGCGAACCAATGCTGACCAGAAGGACTCCATCGGTAACGCCTTCTTGCAATTTGAGCTCTCCCCGAAAACAAGCGCACAGGCTGAATTTCGGCAAAGAGATACAAATCAAGGCGATGTCCGACAAAGATTCTTCCCTGAGGATTTCTTTCCTGGCTTAACAGACAAAGTCGATAGTTTCAGCATACGTTTTAGCGGCCGTCACTCGTTCTCGCCGGATTCGATCATGCTCGGCTCAGTTACGTTTCAAGACAGAGATCAAAGAGTAAGAGATGAATCGCCCCCTTCTCCTTTTCTTACTTTCACTGACACTAAACGTCCTCAGAATGCTGTTAGTGTGGAGCTTCAACACCTATTCCGTTCGCGCTACTTTAATCTTACAAGCGGTGCGGGATACTTCGACATCAGTGAAAAACTCCGAACGATGGCAGGAACAATTTTGCCACCTCCTTTTGATTTTAGTTCAGCAACCCTAAATACAGGCGTCCAACACGTCAATGCCTATGCGTATGCCAATATCAACTTACCAAAAAGTGTGATTGTTACGACCGGGATAAGTTTTGACTATTTGAAGGGCGATTCGGTCTTCATTCCAGGGGGCGATCAAACCCAATTCAATCCGAAATTCGGAATTACGTGGAATCCGCTCCCAGGGACGACACTTCGTGCGGCTGCGTTTAGGGTCTTAAAGAGAACGCTCATCACAGACCAGACGCTTGAGCCAACCCAGGTCGCTGGATTCAATCAGTTCTTCGATGATCCTGAAGTAACAGAAGCATGGCGATACGGGGCGGCTGTCGATCAGAATAGTTACGAAGAACTTGTTTGGAGGCGCGGAATTTTCCACAAGAGATTCGGAGATTCCTCTAGTTGATGTTTCAGGTCCCGCTCCCGTAACCCGAAAACTTGACGGCAAAGAGTATTTCAGCCGCGCGTATCTTTTTTATCTACCCCATGAATGGCTGGCACTGAGAGCGGAATACATATTTGAACGATTTAAGAACGATCGGTTGCTAGAAGAGCCGATCAGATTGAACACACATCGCGTTCCTTTGGGGATCAATTTTTTTCACCCTTCCGGATGGAGCGCGTCCCTGACGGCCACTTACTATAGCCAAGACGGCAAATTTGTAAGACTTGCAACCGGCCTTGATCAGTCGGCGAGTGATGACTTTTGGACGGTCGATGCTGCAATCACGTATCGCCTGCCACAGCGCTATGGTTTCGTTACAGTTGGCGCGACGAATCTTTTTGACAAAAAATTCAAGTTTTTTGAGGCGGACCGCAACAACACAAACATACAACCGAACAGAATAGGCTTTCTTAAACTAACACTGGCGCTACCGTAAATCAGCAACTTTTCGAAGCAACGTAACAAGATGGACCATTCGTCTTCGAAAAGCGCCAGCAAGGGTGCCATGGAAAAGAATATTAATCCCTCGGGCAGCTAAAGCGCGCGAGAGCGAGCACCAATGGCAAAGAAGGCAAAAACCTTTAGCTCAACAGTATCTAACGGGCATACCATTGATCCAGTAAATGCATCCGGCTTTTGAATGATTAAAAAGTAGTGAGCCGATATATCTGAACCCATCCTTACTATTGTAAAGATCGTCAAAGTCTTTTTTGGAAATCGCTTCTTTCTTCGCGCCATTTGTTGGTACTACACTAACAACTTTGCCAGTATCAATTTCGACAGTAATTACCAACAGTTTCTTTTCAGATCCTTGGGGCATTGTAAATAACTCCTTTCTATCCTAGAGAATCAAACTTGGTCATGAGCGCTTGACTATCAGCCACGGCCTGCTTTCTCAGTATGGGATCACAAGCCTACCGCTGCTCAAACCACTCCCCTGGACAAGCTTACGGCTCAAAGCTATTTAGGAAAAATTAAGGCCAACTCATAGTGGCAGGACTTTATTCACCGACGCGGTTCTTGTCAAGTAATTTTTGAGAGTGTGTTGCTCTTTTAAGAGCGTGTTGTCATTTCTAAGAGCGAATCTCCGCAGAGAATCAGAACCTGCAGCAAAGCGGTGATTTTACACAGTTATCTAAACCATTACATTATGAGGAAATGCTTCAACTGCTTTGGGCGATTTCTCTTTTACTGAACTCAGTGAACACCTTGACAGAGTGAGTCTGGGCGCCCAGACCTAGCCATCCTTGGAAACTTCGTCGTTCGGAAAATTTTGTTTTTTGTTTGTTTCCACCACTTTTCCGTAGGGCCTCTTCAAGAAGTTGTCTCCGGTATTTGACATCCCACCGACCGAGGCGACCAGCGTTTATAGTGAGGCACAGCATCAATATTGTAATGACCCTTTAACTTGCTTTTGGTCCGGCCCAGTAATATACACTCGTTTGTCTATCGCCTTCGATATGCTCCCATAAGTTCGGCTTAATGGAATTGGGTACCATGCGACCCATTTGGGATTGATTCCCGTTATGATTTGTACGCAATGCCAGTCCGAGAATTCGTTCACCGCGATCTTTTGCGACCACTGTGGGGCTCGTCTTGAGGCGGCTTGTCCTAAGTGTGGCGAGCCCAATCGGCAAGGAGCCAAGTTTTGTCGAAACTGTGGGCAACTCATAAATCACACAGCAGAAGCAGTCCCGGCTATGGTTTCTGCGGTACCGTCACCGGAGACCTATGTCCCTAAACACCTCGCTGAAAAGATATTGGCCTCGCGCGACTCTCTAGAAGGAGAACGAAAGCAGGTCACTGTTCTATTTGCCGACATACGCGGGTCGACCAGCCTCGTGGAGGGGCTCGATCCAGAAGAGGCACAGAAAATTATTGACCCGGTCTTGAATGTCATGATGGACGCGGTTCATCGTTATGAGGGTACCGTCAACCAGGTGTTAGGGGATGGAATCATGGCGCTTTTTGGCGCGCCGTTGGCGCACGAGGATCACGCCTTGCGCGCCTGTTATGCCGCCCTGGCGATGCAGGAAGAAATGCGGCGGTATCGAAGAAAACTCGGGCAGTCGGAGGAATTGGGGTTACAAATCGGGATCGGTTTGAACTCCGGCGAAGTTGTGGTGCGTTCTATCAGTAACGATCTCAATGTTGACTATTCCGCTTTGGGCCATACAACGCACCTAGCGGCTAGGATGCAGGAACTTGCAGCGGGTGGAACTACTTTGATGACGGCCTCGACTTTGCGGCAGGTGGAGGGATTCGTTCAAGTAAAATCGGTTGGCGCGGTGCAAGTAAAAGGTGTTTCTCGACCCGTTGAGGCCTTCGAAGTCGTCGCCGCCACGACGGCGCGGACTCGTGTACAGGCGGCGGCCCTGCGCGGGCTGACGCCATTAGTCGGACGCCGCACCGAAATCGAAGTTTTCAGCAAACTTGTTGAAGAGGCGGCATCTGGCAAGGGCCAAATCTTAGCGATGGTTGGCGAGCCAGGCATGGGGAAATCGCGCTTGGTCCACGAATTTGCTCGCCATCAGTTACGCCCGAGTTGGCTAGTGTTGGAGGGCGCATCGGTTTCCTACGGTAAGGCGACTCCTTATTTCCCGCTTATCGAGATGTTGCGTCACTACTTTCAAATCGTCGATGGAGAAGGCAGCGAAAACATCCGAGACCAAGTGGTGATGCATATTTTAGAACTCGATAATATGCTAAAGGATGCGGTCCCACCGATCCTTTCGTTGCTGGATGCGATGCCGGATGAAAAAATGACTTCGCCGGCGGATGGGCATAATGGGTTAGTCCGGCTGCAAGAAATCGGCGAAATGATCAAACATTTCCACTCGATGGATCCCCAGCAGCGCCGCCGCCATACTCTGGACGCAGTGAAGCGGGTGCTCATCCGTGAGAGTCAACGGCAGCCGCTGCTAGTCGTTTTTGAGGACCTGCATTGGATCGATAGCGAAACCCAGGCATTTCTTGATAGCTTTATAGAAAGTCTGCCGAAGACGCGTCTCCTTCTACTCGTCGATTACCGGCCCGAGTACAGCCATGGCTGGGGCGATAAAAGCTATTACACGCAACTTCGCGTCGACCCATTGCAGCCGACCAGCGCAGAAGAGTTGTTACAACACCTCGTGGGAACCAATAAAGACTTGGTTCCGCTGAAAGAACTGTTAATTCATCGAACTGAAGGAAATCCTTTTTTCGCAGAGGAGAGCGTACGGTCTCTTGTGGAAGTTGGAGTTCTGGTCGGTGAGAAGGGTGCGTACCGGCCGGGTTTGATAATCGATGAGATCCGGATTCCGAGCACCGTGCAAAGTGTCGTAGCGGATCGTGTCGATCGCTTGCCGATCGAGGAAAAGCACCTCCTGCAGACGGCTGCTGTTATTGGTATCGTTGTACCTTTACCTTTGCTCCGCGCGGTTGCTGATCTCACCGAGGGCGACTTACGTCGTTATCTCGCCAATCTTCAGGAGGCTGAATTTCTCTATGAGACCAACCTCTTTCCAGAGTTGGAATATACTTTTAAGCATGCGCTCACCAACGAAGTTGTTTACGGCGCGCTTCTGCATGAACGTCGAACCGCCTTGCATGCGCGTGTGTGTCGCGCCTTTGAGGAAGTCACAGGCGACCGGCTCTACGATCATATTGAGCAGCTCGCGCACCATGCCTTCTGTGGCGAGTTGTGGGAAAGGGCCGTGTCATTCCAGCGCCAGGCCGGCGCTAAAGCGTTGATGCGATCGGCCAATGTCGAGGCGGTGTTGTTTTTTGAGCGAGCTCTCGTTGCGCTTAAAAAATGGCCCGATAGCCGCAAGAAGTCGGAACAAGCTGTGGATCTTCGCTTGGAGCTCCGTAACGCACTTTTTTTGCTTGGTGAGTTTGACCGGCTCTATCATTATCTCAAAGAAGCCGAGACCTTCGCGGAGACCCTGGGTGATCAACGGAGATTGGGTAGCGTACTTAATTTCATGATCTCCTACTTCGTGTTGATGGGAAATCACCAACGGGCGACGGAGATCGCCCAACGCGCGCTCAATGTTGGCGACCATGACATGTCCCTCGATGTCGTAACCCATTACTATCTAGGTGTTGCTTGCCATCATATGGGCAGGTATCGCGACTCCATGTCCGTTTTGACCCGGGCGATTGCTAACGTAGATAATGCGAACCTACGGTACGAGCGGTTTGGTACGGCCAACATTATCTCCGTCATTTGCCGCGTTTGGAAGGTTCAATGTCTCGCTCAGCTCGGTGCGTTTCAAGACGGCTTACTCAATGCGCGCGAAGCGATCCAGATCGCCGAGGAGTCTAAGCACCCCTATAGTCTTGCCTATGCGCGTTGCAGCCAAGGCCTATTGTTACTTGTCCAGGGAGAGATCGATGAGGCCATGCGGGTCTTGGAGGAATGCACAAAATTCTGCCAGCTCGCGGAAATCCGAGTTCTGTTTCCCCAGGTCGCTTCTTATCTGGGTCTTGCGTATGCGTTATCAGGGCGACTTGATAAAGCGTTACCGTTAATGGAAAAAGCTGACGAGGAAACCGGGCTTATCGGTAGGAAAGCCGGGCAGTCTCTGCGCATCGCCTGGCATGGCTACGCCAACCTTCTCGCGGGGCGGATCGACGAGGCAGAAAAACTTGCCCAAAGGGCATTCGAATTATCTCAAGAGTCCAATGAAGAGGGGCATCATGCATGGACCCTTAAACTACTGGGTGATATTGCCGCGAGTAAGAAATCGACGGACAATCAGGCTGAAATCTACTATGGCCAAGCTTCGGCTTTGTCGAGGAAACTCGAAATGATTCCGCTTCAAGCCCATTCATCTTTGGCGCTAGGACAGTTCTATTTTCACAACGGCGATGCCACACGGTCCCGTGACGAATTGGCACGAGCGCTTGGGTTGTACCGGGAATCAAAGATGAGATTTTGGCAGACCCGTGTCGAAGCGGCACTTGATGAATTGTCGCGTACCTTATAGACGCCAAAAGTGCAGAGATTCGCTGGAACACCCAAGCAATAAGTCACGATTGAGTTAGCCCCGAAGAGGAAGCGGCTGCCGCGGACTTTTTCGAGATGAAAGAGACCCCAATGCTGGAGGCTACCATGAGTCCAGTGCCTGCTCGTGATCTTCGCGCCCATATTGAAGCGTTGGATCAACGCGGGTTGCTAGTGCGCGTTAAGCACCCTATCAACAAAGATACCGAACTCCACCCATTGGTTCGCTTGCAATTTCGCGGTCTGCCGGAACCGGCACGCAAAGCCTTTTTGTTCGAAAACGTCCATGACTCTCGCGGGGAAAAGTTCTCAATACCTGTTCTAGTAGGCGGCTTGGCCGCATCCGAGGAAATATATGCGCTCGGACTTCAATGTCGCAGAAATGAAATTGCTGATCGATGGCAAAAAGCCTTATCTCACACTATCAAGCCCGAACTGATCAAAACGGGTAAGGTTAAAGAGGTGATTCATAGGGGTAAAGCCCTTCTTGATCATCGCGGTCTAGAAGAGTTTCCCATTCCAAACTCCACGCCCGGTTTCGATAACGCGCCCTATATCACAGCGGCCTGTTGGATAACCAAGGATCCGGAGAGTGGCGAGCGCAACATGGGGATGTACAGGGCCCAAATCAAGGGCCCGCTTAGGACCGGTATTTATCTTACTGACGGAAACAATACGGCGGCCAATTGGGCTAAGGCACGCGCCCAGAGCAAACCGCTCGAAGCTGCCGCTGTGATCGGAGGGCCGGTGGCCGTTGCATATGCAGCGATCCAAACCGCACCTTACGGCGTTGACGAGCTGGCAATTGCCGGTGCCCTCGTCGAGTCTCCGATCCCTTTAGTCAAGGCGGAAACCGTCGACTTGGAGGTCCCCGCTGACGCAGAAATTGTGATTGAAGGATTGATCCACACTGATGCATTGGAGCCGGAGGGATCCTTTGGCGAGTCCCATGGATATTCTGATCCCCGTACTCTGTCTCCTTATTTTGAAGTGACCGCGATTACACACCGACAAAAACCCATCTGGGTTTCGATCATTAGCCAGCTCACTCCAAGTGAAAGCAGCAAGACCAAACAAACGGCTTACGAAACTTTTTGCCTGAGACTATTACGAGATCACCACGGCTTCAGAGGCGTTCACCAAGTGCGTCTTTGCGAACCGCTGCTAAATCGGCAGTACGCCGTCGTCAGCATGAGCAAGAGCAATAATGTTGAACCTTGGGACGCCATGTATGCCTTGCTTGGGACCAAGGCTAAAGCCAAGTTCATCGTCGCAGTCGATACGGACATTGATCCTGACGATCCTTTAGCGGTCAACTGGGCAATCGTGAATCGTTGTCAGCCGCACCGCGACGTGCGCATCGTTCAGCCGAGGCCGTTGCCGCACGGGCCGCTAAACTTCCTAGCAGATGGTCATAACTACGACGTCGTAGATTCCGCGTTGCTCATTGATGCAACCATGAAGGGAAAGTTTCCACCTATTTCTTTGCCCGGGCGGGAATACATGGAACGCGCTCTGGATATTTGGCGGGAAATTAATCTGCCTCCGTTAGACTTAAAAAATCCTTGGTACGGTTACTCGTTAGGACTGTGGAGTGACGAGAGCGATCACGAGGCTAGACTTGCAACAAAGGGAGAATATTACGAGACCGGCGAGAAGCTTATCAGCCGGCGCGTGACCTCCCCCCTGGGCAGTACGTTGGCGGACATTCGCCGCAGGTTTCGAGGTTCTGACCCGCGCGAATGATTTGTAATCCTTAACTCGCTCATGGTAGACCGTCTGCAGGACGTTGCGCGTAGCATAATCGGAGCCATGCGACTTTCCCCAGATTCTTTCACCGAGTTCAAGAGGGAGGCGATCGAGCAGTCGCTTACGGCGAGGTTCGAACACCAGGTTCGACAGAATGCGGATCGCTCCGCAGTAATTACACCCGGTGAGACGCTGACTTATAACGATCTCAACCGCATGGCTAACCGAATAGCCAATGTGATCTTGGAGCGGCATGGGGAAGGGCAAGAGCCCGTCGCGATCATTGTGTCCAATGATGCGACATCCATCGCTGGAATCCTCGGTGTGTTGAAGGCGGGCAAAATATGCGTGCCTGTGGATGCAGGTCTGCCCGCGGCGCGAGCGAAAGCCATCATCACTGATTCACAGGCTGGCCTAATCGTTACCGGCGGCAAATATGTCCCACTCGCTCAAGCCTCAGGCTCAGTCACCCACGAAATCATAAACCTGAACGAACTTAAGCCCGACTTACCTGACCATAATCCGTCGGTGCCGATTGCTCCAACGGACTTGGCCCATATCATCTATACTTCAGGATCAACTAGCGAACCCAAAGGTGTCATCGACATTCACCGTAACGTGCTTCATCACGTGATGGTCGTCACTAACAGTTCCCGTTACTGTAGGGAAGATCGTATGACCCTGGTCCGAGCGCCAAGCAGCACGGGAGGGTTGGCGAATGTCTATTCGGCGCTGCTCAATGGTGCCTGTCTTTTCCCGTTCGACGTGCAGAACAAGAGCGTGGCCCAGTTAACGTCTTTGCTGATTGAGAACAACATAACGGTCTACCATTCGAGTGCGACGGTCTTCCGTCATTTTGTTCAAACCTTGGAGAAAAAGGATGAGTTCCCGCATTTGCGGCTCATCAGATTGGGGAGCGAGCAAGTCACCAAGAATGAATTTCAGAGATTCCAACAGCACTTCTCTTCCGAGTGTATCTTGGTGAACGCGCTTTCATGCACAGAAGCAATCACTTTCTGCCAAAATTTCTTGAATAAAGACTCGGTGGTGGCTGGTGAGACCGTCTCGGTTGGTTACGCGGTGCCGGACATGGACATTTTGTTGCTGGATGATATGGGAGAGACCATAGAACGTGGCGATTCCGGCGAGATCGCTATCCGGAGTGAGTTTCTTTCCCCCGGCTATTGGGGAAAACCTGAGCTGACCCGCAAGGTATTTTTACAACGGGCGGGAGATGATGGTCACCGTGTATATTTAACCGGCGATATGGGTCGAATGAATGCAGATGGCTGTCTTGAGCACATCGGTCGCAAAGATTTTCAAATCAAAGTCCGCGGCCACAGAGTCAATACCGATGAGATCGAAATCATGCTCCTCACAGTTCCTTACATCAAAGAGGCGGCGGTTGTGGGACGCGAGAGTATGGCCGGCGATAGGCGCTTGATCGCTTATCTTGTCTTCAAGGCCGAATTGAGTGCCACGGCCAGTCAACTCCGCGATTCGTTGTCTGAAAAACTCCCCAGGTATATGATTCCTTCAACCTTCGTCGTTTTGGATGCATTACCGCTGACTGCGAATGGTAAGATCGACCGGCGAGCACTTCCCGAGCCGCCGGTATCGAGGCCGGCACTGGACATCCCTTTCGTCGTGCCACGTAGCATGGTCGAAGAAACACTTTCGCGGATTTGGTCCGAGCTTCTTGAAGTAGACCAGTGCGGGATCGACGATAACTTTTTTGACCTAGGGGGCGATTCTCTGCTCGCCGGCCGCGTCGTTGCCAGGGTGAATCACCACTTCCACACCAAGATAGCCATAAGCGATTTTTTCGAGTCGGCCACAGTCGCGAAGCTAAGTCGTATTGTGATGGAAACTACGCAGGCGCGCTGAATACACTTCGCCGCCGTCTGTTCTCATCCGTCCAGCAGAGCAAACTCAGTTGTCCGCCGATGACAAAATAGAAAGAGTCGAATCTTCCAAAGGCTCGATCGAGCATATTAGTAATGACCTGCGTTGTTTCCCGCTTTCCTACAGCCAGCAGAGACTCTGGTTCCTAGACCAGTTAGATCCACACCATCCTGTCTATAACATCTGTAAGGCGGAGCGCATCAAAGGCCGCCTCAATATTGAAGCCCTAGAATCGAGTCTTGCCACGATTGTGCGGCGCCACGCAATTCTAAGGACTAGTTTTCCCAGCATCGACGGGGAACCAGTTCAGAGCATCGACGGAGATGCGCGAATAACACTGCTGCGGGTCGAACTCAGTCGATTCTCAAACGCTCAGAAGCAATATGAACTGGAACGGTTAATTAGCCATGAAGCGCGCGCTGGGTTCGACTTGGCCCAAGGCCCTTTATTGCGAGCCAGCCTGCTGATTTTGGATGCCGAGGAGTTTGTTTGGCTTTTTGCGGTTCACCAGATAATTTGGGATGGTTGGTCTTTCAAAGTTTTTTATCGAGAGTTGGCGATTCTTTACGATGCGGTCGCTTCCGGCAGAACCGCGGCGCTTCCTGAACTTCCATTGCAATACGGGGATTACGCAATTTCGCAACGCGACGAAAATCGGGGAGAGCGGCTGGACTCTGAGCTCTCGTTTTGGCGGCAACGGCTCACCCAGAGTTCTCATCAACTGTTGCTTCCCACCGATCATCCCAGACCTCCTCGGCAAACTTATCTCGGGGTGAGGCGATCGGTTGTCCTGTCGGATTCCCTGAACAAGGGACTCAAGGAGTTGAGCCGGCGACAGGACACGACTTTGTTTATGACTTTGTTGGCGGCTTTCGTCACGCTACTCCACCGTTATTCCGGACAGCCTGAAGTCGTCGTAGGTTGCCCTTTTGCCAATCGACAGCATCCAGAGATAGAGAATCTGATTGGATCGTTTGTTAACACATTGGCGCTGAACACAACCGTTGTCGGAAATTCATCATTCACGGAACTTCTATCCGGGGTGCGGTCAATGTGTTTGGCGGCCTTGGCTCATCAAGACTTGCCCTTTGAGAGATTGGTGGAGGAACTGCAGCCCGAGCGGAAGTTGAATCATAATCCAATCTTTCAAACGTTCTTCGCGTTTCAGAATACCGCGTTGCCAAATTTATCGCTGCCGGGTCTGCACACGGAACCCATTGAGATAAACACGGGCACTTCGAAGTTTGACTTGACTCTTTCGCTAGCGGAACGTCACGGACGATTAACCGGCTTTTTCGAATACAGCACAGACTTATTTGAGCCGGCAAGAATCGAGCGGATGGCCGGGCACTTTGAAACTTTGCTAAAAAGTATTGTCGCCGATCCAAATCAGCCAATCTCAACAATCTCGATTCTCACCGAAGGTGAGCGTCAACAATTGTTGATGGAGTGGAACGACACGGCCGCCGACTACCCCAAAGACTCCTGCATCCACGAGCTGTTTGAAGCCCAGGTTGAAAGGACACCGGAGGCCATTGCGGTCCAGTTCGAAGGAAAGCAGCTGACGTACCGGGAGCTAAATAGTCGGGCCAATCAGCTAGCGCATTACTTACAAGGACTTGGAGTCGGTCCAGAGAAGTTGGTTGGTATTTGCATCGAGCGGTCTTTGGAGATGGTTGTCGGATTATTAGGGATTCTCAAGGTCGGTGGCGCGTATGTGCCGCTCGATCCGGCGTATCCGCGAGAGCGGCTGGAATTCATGCTGACCGATGCACAGGTAGCGGTTCTGTTAACGCAGGAGGGCATCGTCGAGGATAGAGGATTGAGGATAGACGATGGCGACCCTCGATCGTCAATCCTCGATTCTCAGATGAAAGTGGTTCGTCTAGATCGAGACTGGAAAGAGATAGCAAGAGGAAGCGAAGAAAGCGCAGCAAGTAATGGGACAGCGGAGAATTCAGCTTACGTCATCTACACATCGGGCTCAACGGGACAACCTAAAGGCGTTCAGGTTGCGCACCGCTCGGTCGTTAACTGTTTGCATGCGATCGGCCGGCAAGTGGAGCTGAAGGACAGCGATGTGTTCCTCGCGGTCACGACGATCTCTTTCGATATCGCGGCGCTGGAAATGTTTCTGCCATTGATGACGGGGGCCAAGCTGGTCTTGGCGATGCGGTTTGAAGCCATTGACGAAGATGCGCTGCATTGTCGATTGACCGAGTCCGCGGCGACGGTCATGCAAGCGACGCCTTCGACTTGGAAGCTTCTGCTCGATACCGGCTGGCATGGCAGCGAGAGTTTCAAGGTTCTCTGCGGCGGTGAAGCTTTGTCTCGCGAGTTGGCGAGTCAGTTGTTAAAGGGCGGCGCTTCAGTGTGGAATCTTTACGGACCGACGGAGACGACGATCTGGTCGACGATTCACAGAGTCGAACCGGGCGAAGGGCCAGTATCGATTGGCCGCCCGATTGCCAATACGCAGGTCTACATTCTTGACAACCATTTACAGCCGGTGGCGGTCGGTGTGGATGGTGAGCTTTTCATCGGCGGCGACGGCGTGGCACGGGGATATCTAAATCGACCGGAACTAACGGCAGAAACATTTATTCGAAATCCATTTCGCGATTATTCTGAGTCGTGCCTCTACCGAACCGGAGACCGCGCGCGCTTCCGAGCTGACGGAAACATCGAGTTCATGGGACGCGCAGACAATCAAGTAAAGATCCGTGGTTACCGAATCGAGCTGGGCGAGATTGAGAATGTTCTGAGTCATCATGCGGCGGTGAGAGAATGCGCGGTCGTCGCTTTCAATAAACCTGTGTCCGACTCCGATAATCGAGAATCCAAAATCGAAAATCCAAAATCACTGGTCGCCTACATCGTGCGCATCGCTCGGATGCCTTCTGTTACTGACCTTCGAAACTTTTTAAGAGAAAAGCTTCCTGCACACATGGTTCCGTCCGCGTTCGTGGAGTTGGACGCCTTACCCCTAACCCCTAACGGAAAACTTGACCGCAACGCACTTCCCCCGCCCGATGGAACAAGACCAAAGATCGACGCGGGTTATGTAGCTCCCCGGACGGAGATTGAAGAGCTGGTCGCACAGGAGTGGCGAGAGGTGCTGAAGGTTGAAAATGTTGGGGTTTACGACAATTTCTTTGATCTCGGCGGCCATTCGCTGCTTGCCACGCGTGTCATCGCGCGACTGCGAAGGACTTTTAGCGTCGCCATTGCGCTGCGGGAGTTGTTCGAATTGCCAACCGTAGCGGGATTGGCAGAGCACATCGATTTCCTACGGCGCAGCGGCTCCACCGTGACCTTGACGCCTATTGTTCCGGTAGAGCGAAACCAGGCTTTGCCTTTGTCATTTTCCCAGCGTCGTCTTTGGTACCTGCAGAAAGTTGCCCCGAATCTGTCAGCCTACAATATCCCTGGCGCGTTCCGCATCAAGGGTAGTCTTGATTGCGCGGCACTCGAGCAGGCGTTCAGTGAGATGATCGCTCGGCACGATGTGTTGCGCTCGTGCATTCAGGAACGCGACGGACAACCATGCCAGGTGATCGTTTCGAATATACGGATCGCGGTTCCACTTGTAGATCTCTCGCAGACGTCCCGTGAGCGAGCGGAAGCCGAGGCAACACGCCTGGCTGTCGAGGACGCGCGTCAGTGTTATGACCTTGAAAGCGCGCCACTGTTGCGAGCGAAACTCGTGAAGTTGGCTGACGACGATCATGTCGTCATACTCAATTTTCATCACATCATCGCGGATGGTTCATCACTGGCCGTGTTCTATAGAGAGGTTGCAGAACTCTATGAAGCTTTCCGGGTTGGAAGGGCATCGCCTCTGATTCCACTGTCAATCCAGTATGCCGACTACACCGTGTGGCAGCATGAGTGGCTCCGGTCAACGGCTTTCGACACGCAACTGAATTACTGGAAACACCAACTCGCGGCTTTACCGCCACCGCTCAATTTCCCGACCGATTTCGAGCGCCGCGCCGCGCAAACTTATCGAGGCGCACGATCGACAAGACCATTAACCCGCGACGTTACTCTAGCCCTGAAAAGTTTCAGCAGGCAGCAGGGCGTAACCTTATTCATGACCTTGTTCGCTACCTTTAACATTCTGCTTTCACGGCTCAGTGGTCAGACTGACATTGTTATCGGTTCCACAGTCGCGGGGCGCAATCGTCCAGAGATTGATGGTCTAATCGGGTTTTTCATCAATGCCCTTCCCTTGCGTACCGACCTTTCCAGGAATCCAAGTTTCTTGACGCTACTTCAGCGGGTCCGTGAAGTCTGCCTCGATGCGTATACCAACCAGGAAGTGCCGTTTGACAAAATTGTCGAGGAGGTCGGACCGCAGCGCGAGCAGGGACATAATCCTATTTTCGACATCCTATTCAATATCGCTGACACTTCGGAGCGCGTGCTTGCGTTACCAGGGTGTGAAGTAAGCAAACTTTCACAGGCTGCGCCTGGGGCTAAGTTTGACATTGTGCTCCAGGCGCCGGAGATTGATGGAAAAATTGAGCTGGCTATCGTTTACAACGCCGACCTTTTCGGCGAGAGCCGTATCGTCACGTTACTAGAACAATTCGATGCTCTATTATCGCAGATCGTGAATAATCCTGGGCGAACGATCGATCAGTGTACACTCCTCACGCCGAGCGCACGGGCAGTTCTTCCCAACCCTACGGAAATTCTAGACGATACATGGGAAGGTGCGATTCACGAACTTCTCGCCGAACAGGCGCGTCGTTGCCCCTTGAAGCTAGCGATTGTCGAACCCGAACAAACATGGACGTATCGGGAACTGGACCAGTGTGCCAATCAGTTAGCAAATAGTCTCGTTTCTTCAGGCATCCAGTCGAAAGATATTGTCGCCATCTACGCCCATCGCAGCTCGGCTCTCGTGCTGACGATATTTGGAGCACTAAAGGCGGGAGCGGCATTTCTGATTCTCGACCCGGCCTATCCTGCTCAACGACTGGCGGATTACCTGCAAATCGCTCAACCCAACGGGTGGATCCAGCTCGACGGAGATAGAGAGTTGCCACAGGAACTCATGAGTTATCTCGATAGTTTAACTTTGCGTTGCCGGATTGACATTCCACGCCAAAAACAAGAGATTTTCGAGCGGCTGTCCGAGTCCACCGAAAAAGAACCAAAAATGAATGTAAGAGCGAATGATCTCGCTTATGTTGCATTTACATCGGGTTCTACAGGACAACCAAAGGGCGTGCTCAGTTGTCACGGACCCATCACTCACTTTTTGCCGTGGCAGAAGGGCGCGTTTGACCTCAACGAAGCAGATCGCTTCGCGATGTTATCCGGACTCGCGTACAGCCATCTGCATCGCGATATATTTACCTCGGTGTTTCTTCGAGCGACACTCTATATTCCGAATCCGTTAGCCGCTCGTTCTCCAGATCGATTAGCTCAGTGGCTCGAGTCCAATGCCATCACAATTCTACACCTTACCCCTGCCCTTGGTCAGCTATTGTTAACTAGCGGTTCCAAGGGTTTTCCCTCGGTACGCCGAGTATTTTTCGGTGGCGACGTATTGACGCATGGCGAAGTGGCACAGATCCGTGAGCTGATTCCGAATGCCAAAATTGGCAGTTTCTATGGCGCTACCGAGACCCAGCGGGCGGTGGGCTACTACGAGATCCCCGATGATCTTCCGTGCGATCGTATCGAGTCCACTAGGTCGGTCCCGTTGGGCCATGGTATTAAAGACGTACAACTCTTGGTGCTCGACAAGAATTCGCGGTTGGCTGGTATCGGCGAGTTGGGCGAACTTTTTGTACGCAGTCCTCACCTAGCGGAGGGATATATCGGCGACGAAAGACGAACTGAAGAGGTATTTATCAGCAATCCGCTCACCAGTGATCCGAGTGATCGGCTCTACAGAACCGGTGAGATGGGACGATACTTGCCCGATGGAAACGTGGAATGGGTCGGACGAAGCGATCGCCGGGTAAATTTGCGCGGTTTCCGCGTGGAGTTGGAAGAAGTTGAAACGATTTTGAAGCAGCACCCTGCGGTTAGGGAAGTTGCAGTGGTCGTGCAAAATTACGAGGTGCCGATCTCTGAGAATCCAAAATCGAAAATCCAAAATCCAAAATGGGACAAGCGTTTGGTTGCCTACGTTGCCGCCGAAGAGGAGCAACAGAGTGTGGTTGACTTACTGCGTTCGTATGTGAGCAGCCGGCTTCCTGACTATATGGTGCCCGCGCATTTCGTGATCTTGGAGCGGTTGCCTCTCAGTCCGAACGGAAAGGTGGATTTTCGCGCGCTCCCACCCGTATCGCAGTTTTTGTCGAGTTCTTTAGGTTCGCCGGCTGTCCCGCGCAACCATATAGAAGAAAAACTGTGTACAATCTTCGCCCAAGTGCTTGGCCGGCAGCAAGTCGGTATCGATGAGGATTTCTTCCGCCTTGGTGGACACTCGTTATTGGCGGCGCAGGCTGCATTGCGCGTAAGAGATGCCTTCGGTGTTGCGCTTGAGCTGCGCGCGTTTCTTGAATCGCCCACGGTCATGGCCCTGGCCAAACAGGTCGAATCTATCGTTCCAGCTGGACAGGCGACCTCGGAATCGGATAAAGACGAGCGCGAGGAGTTCGAAATATAAACATCGCCGACTTGTTTTCCTATTTGAAAAGCCTGGATGTTCGGTTAAACGCCGAAGGGGACCGTCTTCGTGTCAATGCGCCCAAGGGATCAATCACTGACGATCTTCGTGCAGAGATCGCCGAACGCAAGCCGGAGATTCTCGCGTTTCTTCGCCTTCAGGCGCCTTCCAAACTCCTCATCCTTTCTCCCATTCCGCGCCGGTCAACCAATGAACCGACACCTTTGTCGTTCGCCCAGGAGCGGCTCTGGTTCCTAGAACAATTGGAGCCGGGGAATTCCAGCTATAATATCTGTCGCGCTTCTCGCCTGACCGGACGTTTGAACATCGCCGCGTTAGAAGCAAGTCTAACTGAAATCGTGCGGCGGCACGAAGTGCTGCGAACCGCGTTTCAGGTATTCGACGGTCGGCCAGTACAGGTCACAGTGCCCACGGCGCAGATCGAGTTGCCACTTACCGGACTAGGTCCGTTGACGGAAACTCGGCAGGAGGAAGAAGTACAACGTCGAATCAAACAAGAAGCGGAGCGCCTGTTCGATTTCTCAGCGGGTCTATGTCTAAGGGGTAAGTTGCTCCGGCTCGGAGACGAGGATCACATTCTGATCCTCACGACGCATCACATTATATCCGATGCGTGGTCGATGGGGATTCTGACGCGCGAACTGTGGACACTTTATAAGGCATACGCGTTGGGTGAACCGTCCCCGTTAGAAGAAAATCCGATTCAATATGCGGATTATGCGATCTGGCAACGAGAGTGGTTGCAAGGTGATGTGCTCGAATCGCAACTCTCATATTGGAAGAAACAACTTGACGGAATTCCGATTCTCAATCTTCCCACCGACCGGTCCCGGCCCATACGGCAGAGTTTCCTTGGAGCCAGAGTTCAGATAACTTTACCGCAGTCTCTGACGGCGAGGATCAATGAATTGAGCAACCAGTGCGGCGTTACTCCATTCATGACTCTGCTCGCGGCGTTTCAGCTGCTGCTCTATCGGTACTGCGGGCAAGAAGATGTCGTCGTTGGCTCGCCTATCGCGAACCGCAGTCGCGCTGAAATCGAGTCATTGATCGGTTTTTTCGTGAACACGCTGGTTCTGCGCACCGACCTGTCTGGGAATCTAACATTTAAAGAGTTGCTCCTACGTGTTCGAGATGTTTGTCTCGACGCTTATGCGCATCAGGATCTGCCTTTCGAGAAATTGGTTGAGGAACTAAAGCCTGAGCGAGATATGAGCCGCAACCCGTTGTTCCAGGTGATGTTCGTTCTACAAAATACACCGCGGCTGTTGCCCCAATCTTCCGGACTCAGCATCGAGCGAATAGACATAGAGACTGAGACATCAGCATTTGATTTGTCCCTTTATCTCAGGGAACGAGATGGGAGGCTAATAGGTTTTTTCGAGTTCAACACCGATTTGGTCGATCGCTCAACCGTAGAGCGGATGATTGGCCACTTTCAAACGCTGCTGGAAGCCATCGTCGCCAATCCAGGTGATCTGATTTCAACCTTGCCTCTCCTTACTGAGGGTGAGCGGCATCAGCTGTTGGTAGAGTGGAACGACACTCACGCCGAATACCCCAAAGACAAGTGCATACATGAATTATTTGAAGCCCAGGTTGAGCGGACCCCTGAATCGATTGCACTAGAGTTCGAGGGAAAACAATTAACCTACCGGGAGCTAAACATCCGCGCCAATCAACTTGCTCATTACTTACATGGGCTGGGAGTAGGGCCAGAGAAATTGGTGGGGATCTGCGTGGAGCGATCGTTGGAAATGGTGATTGGATTGTTGGGGATTTTGAAAGCTGGCGGTGCCTACGTGCCTTTGGATCCTACTTATCCGAAGGACCGTTTGGCGTTCATGTTAGAAGATGCGCGGGTCTCGGTGTTGTTGACTCAAAAACCACTCGTTCCATATCTCCCTCGCAATAGGGCGTCGCTAATTTATCTGGAGGATTTGAAACCCGCGAATCACCAGAACAAAGAGAACATCGAAAGCGGTGCTAAGCCCGACAGCGCTGCTTACGTGATATACACCTCGGGCTCGACAGGCACTCCCAAAGGAGTGATTGGACTCCATCAAGGAGCAACCAATCGCTTTGCCTGGATGTGGAGGACGTTTCCATTTGAGTCAGATGAAACAGGTTGTATAAAAACTTCTCTAAGTTTTGTCGATTCGGTATGGGAAGTGTTCGGGACGCTTCTTCGAGGAATTCCGACAACGATTATACCGGGGGATGTTGTTCGGGATCCTGAACGTCTGATCAGAATGCTTGGAGAGAAGCATGTTACCCGTATCGTCCTTGTTCCATCGCTGCTTAGAGCTATGCTCGACGAGAACTCCGATTTGGATCGAAGATTACCGAATCTTAGAATCTGGACATGCAGTGGCGAATCTCTTCCCATCGAAACAGCGGAGTGTTTTCGCGCTTGTTTGCCGAACCGTACTCTATTGAACTTGTACGGCCCGTCCGAAGTCTCAGCCGACGTTACATGCCATAGCGTTCAGGGTTTAGCGCTACGAACGGTAAATCATGTGGGCCGGCCGATCAGCAACACGCAGGTATATATACTGGACTCCAACCTACAGCTCGTTCCCATTGGCGTACACGGCGAACTGTGTATTAGTGGGGCCGGTTTGGCGCGCGGCTATCTCAATAGAGCAGAACTGACGGCGGAGCGGTTTGTTGCAAATCCATTTGCAGTCGAGCCGGGCGTTAGACTTTTTCAAACAGGAGACATTGCCCGATACGCCTCCGATGGAGAAATCGAGTTCTTGGGCCGAAGCGATCGCCAAATTAAGATCCGTGGCTATCGAGTTGAGTTGGGTGAAATTGAAGTCACCTTAAAGCAACACCCCCTCCTGAAAGACTGCGTAATCGAAGTTCCGCAGTGCGGACCGTCGGATGAAAAATTCTTGGCGGCGTATGTGGTGCCAAACAAAGGCTCGGTTCCATCAATGAGCGATCTGCGCGATTTTTTGAAATCCAGCCTTCCTAACTATATGATTCCCGCGGTATTTGTAACATTGGATGCTTTGCCGCTAACGTCCACCGGAAAGATTGATAGAGTGAGGCTGCCGCCATTAGGTGAGGCTATGTCACAACTGCCCCAAGGATTTGCAGAGCCCCATAACGAAGTTGAAGAATTAATCGCGCAGATATGGCGAGAAGTATTAAAGCGAGAAAAGGTTGGGGTACACGAAAACTTTTTTGACCTCGGTGGGCACTCTCTTTTGGCGGCACAAGTTGCTTCTCGGTTGCGTACTGCTTTTCGGAAGCATCTGCCGCTGCGCATTATCTTCGAAGAACCGACTATTGCGGGACTCGGAAAAGCCGTCAAGAAAGCAATCCATAGCCGCGAAGAGTCCGATTTCGCTCCTATCGTCCCTGTCTCTCGCAAGAGAGGCCTGCCAATCTTAGTTTCGCAGGAGCCTTATTTTGAGGTCGATCAGTTAATTGGCGGAGCGTCATTTTTCAACATGCCCTATGCGTACACGCTCTCCGGACCCCTCGATGTAGCAGTTTTAAAACAAGCGATTCAAGAGATTATGAGACGCCATGATAGTTTACGAACCGTCTTTGCAGAGGTCGAGGATCGACCCACTCAAACTGTCCGTCGCACAAGTACGATAACTCTACGTGTGAAAAATTTGTCGCGCTTGTCTTCCGAGAGGAGGAACGAGAAGCTAAAGAGATTGTCAGAAGAAGATGCTGGACAACGGTTTAACTTGCGTACGGGCCCCCTGCTTAGAACGAAACTGCTTCGTCTCGAGGAGAATGAGCATATCCTCCTTGTAACAATGCATCACATCGTGACCGATCAATGGTCTATGGGTGTTTTTCGTAGCGAGTTAGAAGCCCTTTATGGAGCTTATTCTCAAGGCCAATCATCTCCGCTCCCTGAACTTTCGTTACAATTTGGTGACTTCGTTGTTTGGCAAAAGCGCTTACTGGAACTGGGTCTTTTGCGGCGACAGATTTCTTATTGGAAAAAACAACTTGCGGAACCCTTATCGACGCTGGACTTTCAAAAAGGCCACAGGCGACGACGAAAAAGAATACGCTTTCGTTCCGCGCGTCAACCCATTGAAATTGATGTGGCTCTGTTTGAGGCGGTCAAAAGGTTTGCCCGTAGGGAAAATTCTACGACATTCATGGTCTTTGCAACAGCATTGATGATATTGCTTCATTTACTTACGGGTGAGCGCGATATTCGTATTTCCACCTTGGTCGCGAATCGCAACCAAAGAAATACGGAAGGAATCATTGGTTACTTTGTCAACATGCTGATCCTTCGTAATTACGTTTCTCCCGAGGTTACAGTCCGTCAACTTTTGAAGGAGGTGCGTAATGTTTGCCTTTCGGCTTATACGCGGCAGGATCTTCCTTTCGATTATCTAGAATCTCTACTAGAAAACGAAGGTAATAAGACTCCCTTATGTCAGGTGATGCTGAACTATCGTAATTTTCCAACTCCACCTCGCGAAATTTGTGGTCTTACAATTGCTTCCTGGAGTGCCCAGAGTCGTATGGGTGATCCAGGTCTTATGATTTCACGATTAGATATGATGATCCATTTACGAGATGCGTCTACGAAGTTGACAGGAGCTGTAAACTATAAGACCGATATTTTTGCTGCCGACCAAGTAGCAAGAATGATGAGTAGCTTTAGCAGAATTCTAAATCATCTTAGCGTTCAACCAGAAAGTCGAGTGGTTGATTGTTCGGTCTTTGTTGAAGAGGGGGGACGTATAATCTAGTTGTAGAATTCTGTGGAACAACTTTTGTGGAGGTTACAATGGGGAAGAGCCGGTTAGTGATACTTTTTGCTCTGGGTTTAGTTTTGACTACGACCGCGACCGCTCATAGCGGAGAGGTGACTGGCGTCTGGGAGAAGAAGCAGATGGACCCAAGAGTCGGATCCCAAGGGGCTGAGATAGACCGTATCCCCGAGATTAGTAACGTTAATCTTTTACCGTCAGATGCCCCGCCTCCCAAAGACCTGCGCTGCGATACGACTTCAAAGTGTACGTTTGATCTTCATTACTTTAAAGGCGAGACGTTTGATCTGAAAGACCCTACGAGAAAGAACATCCTCTTCATTGCCGGCGGGCCTGGGCAGTTCGTTCCGGAAAACGGTCATGGTAATCGAGCGTTGGCTGCCCTAGACGGTAACAGAACCCTGACCGTTGGCGGAAAACGTATTCCCGACGTAAATGAAGGGCAACACAATATCGTCTATTTTCACGTTCGAGGGGCTGGCCAAAGCGTAATAAATAGAAACAACAAATACGATCAGTTCTTACGTGCGAAATATGTTGTTGAAGATATAGAAAAACTGAGACAAGAACTTCTCGGCGAAAAGCCCTGGGACGCCATCTATGCGCATAGTTGGGGAACAGTCGTTGCCCAACTGTATGCAAGGAAATATGGGAAGCCCGACATTGCTTCTGGTCGCCCGGAATCTCGGGTCAAAAGCTTGATACTTTCAGCACCGATAATGAGGAAAGATTCTGAAACCCCCAAAGCGCGTATCAAACAGACTGTTTCCAACCTGAGGAAAATATATGAGTTCTATAGGCCTGTAGGGAATTGCACTATTTCGGATGCGTCCTATCTCAAAAACCGCGTAGACGACTTCGATGAGAATTTCTCGCTGGGACTGAGCGGGGAAGATCTCGACGGAACAGATAATCTCTGTTTTGTAGATGATGCACGAATATTGGGCATAGCCCGTGACGTCGAAAGAATATTGACTGATTTGGAGCCCGACTATGGATCAGTGGATTTTGTTAAGGATCACTTTGATAGCTTGCAGCGTGATCCGAACTTTCCGGCGAGTCTAAAAAAGTATCCGCTGGAGTTCTTCGCAGCTCTCCGGACGGTTCAGATGCTCGGCGCACCAGATGATAACGCGCTAGTATTCACACAAGATACTAAAAGCATGGTTGATATGGCTTTGATCATAGGTTACCACCTGGCACCGCAAATATCGCCGACCCTACAACTCCCGTGTGACCCCAATGGCAGATTTCTCACGGGTGCAGCAGCTCCTCGCGCGATTAAGGAAAAATATTGCAAGAGGTTAATAGCAGCGAAAAAAAACCTAGTCGAACTTGGCAACGGCTTAGAATCGGAGCGGGCCAAGTATGTCTTTGGCGCATACGACGGTGTGACTCGATGGGTTTTTAAAGCGCTGAATAAAGATTGTTTCACTGGGCAAGATCTAATGAATTTTGCTACCGCAGCCATGGGACCTAATGACAGGAAGAAGCCTTTACGGGAAACCGCAAAGAAAATAGGAATTGATTTATCTGGAGCTACGGTCTGCGGATGGGACCCCGGTGGGGGCAATGCCCATAGCGTGCCGACTCTTATCCTAGCTGGGAGCGCCGACGCCATCATCGCGGGTTGTCAAGCCGAGGATTTTTACAACGATGGACTGGCTGGTCAAAAAGTGTTTTTGGAGTTTCTCGGGATGGGTCACACAATGACCGTAGCTGATGCGAGACTCGGGGCACTGGCTTTAGATCAGACTCAGAAATTCTCCGATATCATCTCAAAATTCGTAATTATGGCACCTTCCCAACTGGCACAATTTGTCAGCAGTGTGCAAGGGGAACTGGGTGCGCTTAAAGCGCGGGTCCGTCGAACGAAAAATGGGCGCATAAAGTGTCCGTAACGGCAAGAGTCACTTGACAGGAAAACAGCCACCAACTAACTTAGGCTAACTGAATTACCATAGGGAGGTGCGATTATGGCCAAAACGAGTAATGTAGGTAGCAAGCTGATAAGAAAGGTCCGTCTCGAGATTCGCAAAGTGATTGCAGCAAATCAACATTGGCAACTCGCGGTTGACGACATAATAAAAGCAGCAAGACCCAAAGACAAAAAAGCTGAGAAGCGAGCAAGAAAAGCCGCTGTCTCCTTGGTGGTTGCCGGAAATCAGGCACTAGCGGATGCAGCTGCGAAAATTTTCCACAACATTGCGGGAAAGTGAATTCGTTGCTGGCAAATAAGTTGAATTGTGGTGGGTGATAAATAGACGGCGGCCCCGACCAAACTTAAAAAATAGTTATCCCCAACCTCTTCAACTTCTTGATCAATCCTTGGCGGCTTAGCCTAGCACCCGAGCCGCTTTTTGTTTGTTTTCACCAGAATTTCGCACTGCCTCTTCGATCAGCCGGCGTTCTGAGTGGAAGCGCTCAAATTTCGGATGGAACCGTCCAAATAATTTTCGGTTATTGGTTTCCCCGCACCGACGCTACGAAGCCTTGATCTCGTTCTCCGGCTGCCGCGTTGCCTGGCCAGTTTGTAACTGAGCGTATCCATGCTTTGCCAGCGGCACTACTAGTGTAATGTCTCTAAATTAATAGTAGTTAATCTTCGTCTAAGGGGCAGGAGGGATTTTTCATGCGAGTCGCCCCAGCTATTGTGTTGACGGAGAGTGAGACCAATATTCTGAAAACGTGGTCGCGAGCAGGAAAAACTCCGGCACGGTTGATGCAGCGGGCCAAGATTATTCTGTTGGTGGCCCAAGGAGAGCGTAACGAAATCATTGCCGAGAAGTTGGGAATCGATCCCAGACAAGTATCTCGCTGGCGCCGACGGTTTGTGGAAAAACGCTTGGCCGGGATCGAAAAGGATCTTCCTCGCGGCGGACGGAAGCCGAGCAAGCGGGAAAAGGTGACCCCTTTGATTATCGAGACCACCACTCAAACCAAACCGGCAAACGCTACCCACTGGAGCGTTCGAACGTTGGGAGAGAAACTGGGGATCGACAAATCGATGGTGTATCGGGTGTGGCAAGCCAGTGGTCTGAAGCCCCATCTGTCGAAGACCTTCAAAGTCAGCAACGACAAGAAGTTCATCGAAAAAGTCATCGACGTGGTGGGCCTGTATCTCAACCCTCCCGAGCATGCGCTGGTGCTGTGTGCGGATGAGAAAACCTCGGTCCAAGCCTTGGACCGCACCCAACCGGGGCTGCCGATCAAGAAAGGGCGATTGGGAACGATGACCCACGATTACAAACGCAACGGCACCACCACGCTATTTGCCGCCCTGGAGATGGCCGAGGGAAGCGTCATCGCCACTTGCATGAACCGTCACCGGCATCAGGAGTGGATTAAGTTTCTCCATCTGATCGATCGACAGACCCCGGCCGAGTTGGATCTGCATCTGATCGTGGACAATTATTCGACGCACAAGCATCCTAAGGTCAAAACGTGGCTCAAAGGCCATCCCCGATTCCATATGCACTTTGTACCAACGTCGAGCTCCTGGCTGAACATGGTCGAGCGTTGGTTTCGTGATCTGACTGACAAGCGAATTCGACGCGGTGTTTTTAAGTCGGTCGCTGATCTGATTGCGGCGATCCAAGCCTATATTGAGCATCACAACCAAAATCCTAAAACCTTTGTCTGGACCGCCAAAGCCGAAGACATTATCGCTAAGTATCGACGTGCTAAAGCCGTCTTGGATAAAGTACAAACAGCGTGAGACACTACACTAGTTTATCTATAAAGGCGATTAGCGTTTTAAAGGCGATTAGCGTTCATAGTGAGACAAGCATCAATATTTGTTGTGGCAATCCTATAACTTGCTTTTGGCACAGCCTGGTACTATACCCTTCTCTTGCTCCCTTCGATATGCATCCCTAACTCCGGCTTCATGGAATGGGATACGATGCAACCTAACTGGGATTGATTCCCGTTATGATTTGCCCGCAATGTCAGTGCGAGAATTTGCCTGCTTCAATCTTTTGCGAGCACTGCGGGGTGCGGCTCGAAGCGGTCTGTGCTCACTGTGGTGAGCCGAGCCGTCGTGGAGCCAAGTTTTGCCGAAACTGCGGGCAACTGATTAATCACACAGCAGCGGCCGCACCGGCCGTGGTCGCCGGAGTACCGTCACCGGAGACATATGTTCCCAAGCACCTCGCTGAAAAGATATTAGCCTCGCGGCAGGCGCTTGAAGGCGAACGGAAGCAGGTCACCGTTCTCTTTGCCGACATCCGGGACTCTATGAAGCTGATCGAAAACCGCGATCCCGAAGAGGCGCAGAAGATCATCGACCCGGTGCTGCATCTCATGATGGACGCGGTTCATCGCTATGAAGGAACCGTGAATCAGGTGTTAGGAGATGGCATCATGGCGCTTTTTGGTGCGCCGTTGGCCCACGAGGACCACGCCTTGCGCGCCTGTTATGCCGCCCTGGCGATGCAGGAGGAAATGCGGCGGTATCGCAGGAAACTCGGCCAGTCCGAGGACGTTGGCTTGCAAATCGGGATCGGCTTGAATTCGGGTGAAGTTGTGGTGCGTTCGATTAGTAACGATCTCAATGTGGACTATTCCGCTTTGGGCCATACAACCCACCTGGCGGCTAGGATGCAGGAGCTCGCAGCCGGTGGAACTACTTTGATGACTTCCTCAACTTTGCGGGAGGTGGAGGGATTCGTTCAAGTAAGATCGGTTGGGGCGGTACAAGTCAAAGGTGTTTCTCGACCCGTTGATGCCTTCGAAGTCGTCGCTGCCACGACGGCGCGGACACGTGTACAGGCGGCGGCCGTACGCGGGCTGACGCCATTGGTCGGGCGCCAGAATGAAGTCGAAGTTTTCAATAAACTTGCCGAACAAACCGTCGCCCGTCACGGCCAGATTTTGGCGATGGTTGGCGAGCCAGGCATGGGTAAATCGCGTTTGGTGCACGAATTTACCCGGCATCAGTTACGGCCGGGTTGGCTAGTGTTGGAGGGCGCATCGGTTTCTTACGGTAAGGCAACTCCCTATTTCCCGCTCATTGCAATGTTACACCGATACTTTCGAATCGCCGACGGCGAAGGGAGCGCGAACATCCGAGACCGAGTAGGGATGCATATTTTGGAATTGGACGGCATACTTAAGGATGCGATCCCACCGATTCTTTCACTACTGGGGGTGTTGCCCGACGACGTTCATCCGTCGGCAGCATGGGGGCAATTCAAAGATGTCGTCGAAGCGACGGAACGATACCTTGCGATGGACCCACAACAGCGGCGTCGTTGTACCTTCGACGCGGTGAAGCGGCTACTGATTCGCGAGAGTCAACGGCAGCCGTTGTTAATCGTTTTTGAGGATCTCCATTGGATCGACGGCGAAACGCAGGCATTTCTCGATGGCTTCATGGAAAGTCTCCCGCTGACGCGTATTCTTCTACTCGTCGATTACCGGCCCGAGTACAATCATGGCTGGGGCGATAAAACCTATTACACGCAACTTCGTGTGGATCCGCTGCATCCGGTCAGTGCGGAGGAACTATTGCAGCACCTATTAGGACTCAACGCGGATCTCGCTGCGCTCAAGGATCTATTGACCCGGCGCACAGATGGAAACCCGTTCTTCGCGGAGGAAAGTGTGCGCTCTCTTGCGGAAACTGGAGTGCTGGTTGGTGAGAAGGGGGCGTACCGGCCGGGGGTGAAGATCGATGAGATCCGTATTCCGAGCACGGTGCAAAACGTCGTCGCAGATCGTATTGACAGATTACCGACAGAGGAGAAACATTTACTTCAGACTGCCGCCGTTATTGGAGTGATTGTTCCCGTACGGCTTTTGCGCGCCGTGACAGAACTGCCGGAAGGCGATCTTCAGTTCTACCTCACGCATCTACAAGCTGCCGAGTTTCTCTACGAGAGCAATCTTTTTCCAGAGCTAGAGTATACGTTCAAACACGCGCTAACCAACGAGGTCGCCTATGGCGCGCTCATTCAGGATCGCAAGCTTTCTCTTCACGCGAAAGTCATAAGCGCACTCGAAAGCATTTTCGGTGACAATTTACAGGATCACATCGAGAGTCTCGCGCACCATGCCTATCGCGGCGAAGTTTGGGAGAAGGCGGTGGGTTATTCGTGGCAATCCGGAAAGAAGGCGTCGCAACGTTCAGCGAATCAAGAAGCACGAGAATTCTTTCGAACCGGGTTGAGAGCATTGGAGCATCTTCCGCAGAGTCGTGCGAATCTGCAACAGGCGGTTGATCTCCGGTTAGAGCTTCGCAACTCGCTTTATTTTCTTAGCGAGTTCGATGAACTGCAAACTTGCCTGCGCGAAGCCGAATCCATCGCGCAGCGGATTTCAGACGAACGCAGGTTGGGACGAGTGATTAATTTTCTGAATTCCTACTACGGCCTCATGGGCGAGCACCGCCAGTCCATCGAGTTGGGTACGCGCGGCCTGCGAATCAACCGAGACGATGTGGAGCTGAATACAGTGACCCATTACTATATGGGGTTAGCCTATCATCACGTCGGGCAATATGACCAATCGATCGCCTTCCTCAGGCGAGCTCTCTCGGTCACACAGGAGGAACGCTTCAAGCATGATCGATTTGGCACAGCCAATATCTTGTCGGTAATCTGTCGAATTTGGTTAACTCAATGTTGCGCCCAAATCGGGCACTTCAAAGACGGGAAGACCCTGGCTGAGGAAGCGATAACGATCGCTAAGGAAGCGGATCATGCCTCCAGTCTTGCCTGGGCTTATCTGGGCTTAGGGTTTATTCATCTGGTTCAAGGGAATGTCAATCCCGCGATTAGAACGTTAGAAACGTGCCAGAAGATTTGTGGCGCCAGTAATATTCAGGTGTTGATGCCTCACATGGGCTCAAATTTGGGCTACGCATACGCTCTTGCAGGACGTGTTGACGACGCTATTCCACTCCTCGAGAAAGCCGATCAGCAATCGAAACTGAGTGGCCGTAAAGCGGCATGGGCTTTAAGGCTCACCTGGCTGGGCTATGCTAGTCTGCTCGGGCGTCAAATCGGTAAGGCACGAGAGCAGGCTCAACGCGCGGTGGCTCTGGCGAGCGATGCCGGCGAGCGCGGATACGAAGCGTGGGCTCACAAACTCTTGGGGGACGTTATTCAAGAAGAGTCATCAAATCTCAGCGAAGCCCTTAATCATTACGGTGCGAGTATGGCGTTAGCAACGGAATTCGGCATGCTCCCGCTCCAGGCTCACATTCACTTGACTCGAGGACGCTTGCACCACCGTGAGAATCAGATCGAGCAAGCCAGAACCGAACTATCGCTGGCCCTCACATCGTTCCGTGGTCTGGAGATGCTCCTCTGGACAGACGAAGCCGAGCAAGCACTAAGCGCATTGGTGCATAAGGCGAGCTAACTGGTATTGATTCCCGTCATGATTTGCCCGCAATGTCAGCATGAGAATTTCTCTGATGCGATCTTTTGCGGCCATTGTTCTACGGCCGCGAATGTCAACGCAAAGATCGCTGCTCCTTTGTCTACTCAGTTTACACCGGCGTAAATATCCAGATACTCTTCGATGTGCATAAGGTTACACTTCTTTGCGCTTTGAAGTTGTCGCATTCCACTACTCAACGCTCAACCCTTGGATTCTCAATGGGAAGATGCCGTGGACACGTCGGCGTGTACACTACGCTGCAAGCGATTCGCATCTGGCACGCCGTATGCTCTTTAAGTGGACAGGAAGTGGAAATTAGGAAAGAAAGGAGGTGAGTAAAATGAAAAAGACCATTTCACTACTGTCCAACTTGTTGCTGTCATCTGCGCTGTTCTGGGGCGTGCCGCTAGTGGAAGCGAACGAGATCGTCGACACGGAAGTCGCCGATTTTGCGGGTTACTGCCACATGAAGTTCCCGCCAATGAGCGAAGCGACTCTGTCTTGGGACCGGCCGGAGCTGAATGCGGAAGCTGAGAAGAGCATCGACTTCTACGGCCCGTGCGACTACGATCCGACGGGCGCGGCTGAGATCCGGACACAGCGGAACCTGTTACTGCGCGATCTTCACGGAGACGGCGACAGTGATTAAGCCCGCCGTGTGCGAATGCAGGCACCGAGGGTGGAAAATTTCCCCCCTCGGTGCGCATTGTTAAGGCAAAGCTGATAGGGACACGACGATGAAACCCGGAGATGTGCTGACAACCACCAGACCGATTCGTTCACAAAAGACCGGGGTCGTCCTGCCCCGCCAGGGAATCTTTGTGAGCGCGATCGAAAATCTGGGCCGCCAGCTGATCCTGGTCAACTTTGGCAAAGTCGGCCTGGAGTATCTGTTCCCCAATGAAATCCTGGCGCAGAGTCCCGGCGTTAACGAGAGTTTTTCTGCTTCTTACTCTCAAGATTTAATCCGCCCGTTCACCTATCCCCAGCCGCTTCAACTTCTTGATCAACCCCTGGCGGCTCAGGCCTAACACGTGAGCCGCTTTTTGTTTGTTTCCGCCAGAATTTCGCAGTTCCTCCTCGATAAGCCGGCGCTCTAACTGCTCGACCGCGTCCGGTAGGGATCGAGACGTCGGCGACTTCGGCGCCGGTTCCTCTCTGGGCCGGGAGCTTTGAATGGCCGCGCTCGGATTTCGAATAGAACCGTCCAAATAAGCTTCAGTTATCGATTTCTCTCGTACTGAGGCGACGAGGCGTTTTACTTCGTTTTCTAGCTGGCGCGAGTTGCCGGGCCATGAGTACTTCGACAGCGCTTCTAAGGTCCCCGGGGTAAATTGTTTTGGATCCGCGTTCATCATCTTGCAATACTTAGTCAGAAAGTGGTTGGCCAATACCGGGATATCCTCCGAAACATCGCGAAGCGAGGGCGTGTGGATGTGAATTACCTTCAGGCGGTAGTAGAGATCTTCGCGAAACGTCCGCTCGGTGATGGCGGCTTCCAGGTTCTTATTCGTGGCGGCGATAACACGCAGATCGATGGGCACCGCGCTCCTGCCGCCGACTCGGTCCACCGAACGCTCCTGAAGAACCCGAAGAATCTTCGCCTGGGCCGACAGGCTCAAATCGCCGATCTCGTCCAGAAACAGCGTTCCGCCATTGGCTTCCTCGAATTTGCCGATGCGGCGGTCGACGCCGGTGGCGACACCTTTTTCGATCCCGAACAGCTCCGCTTCCACGAGATTGTCCGGCAGCGCCGCGCAGTTCACGGCGACGAAGGAGTGCTTCGCGCGGGGGCTGTTGTGATGTAAGGCTTTCGCTACCAATTCTTTTCCGGTGCCGCTCTCGCCCTCGATCAAGACGTCCACCGAGCAATCACGAATCTGGTCGATCAGGCGAATGATCGATTGAATCCTGTAACTCATGCCGAAGATGTTCTGCGTGGAGAAGCCCCCGCCAACGTCCGCACGGCGGTCGGTTTCTTTCTGCGACGGGTATTCCTGTAGCTGTCTCTCGAGCTGAGTGGTTTCGATCGTATCGGAGACGTGGGCCGCCAAAGTCTGCAACAGCTCGGCATCCTCATCTGTGAACAGACCTTCGCTTTTGTTGATCGCTTCGCCGACACCGATAATCTCGCCCTTGAGATCTCTGAGAGGCACCGCCAGCAAAGTTCGAGTTCGATATCCCGTCTGTAAGTCGAGCTCCTTGTAAAACAGCGGATGGTCGTAGGCATCCGCCACGTTGATCGTCTGACCCGTCATGGCGACGCTACCGGCGATGCCCAGCCGCGCGTCGAGGCGCATGATCTTTTTCTCCTGCGAAATCACCGACCACAGCTCGCACTTCTCACGATCCAGCAAGAAGATGCTCACCCGATCCGCTTTGAGCAGCGCCTTGGTCTCAATCGTAATCAACTCCAAAAGAGAAATGACATCCCCTACGGAGGTCATCCGTTTGCAGACGTTGAGGATCGCACGCAGTCTATCCCCGTGTTGGCCTTCACTCTGGGAAGACGGGATCTCGAGAGTAGGCGTTTGGCTCTGGTTCATTGGCTCCTCCCTAGCATATCGACGAAAACACTGTCAACGAAGGCGACACACACCAACAACGACGTTGACGTTCCGCATCCTCTGCGTTCATGAATCTCTCACGAAGACCAAGAGATTTGCGGGAAATCAATCTTGGCATGAGGGCTGCACTCGTAATGAGCAGGAAGTGAAAATTGAGAAAGAAAGGAGGTGAGTCAGATGAAAAAGAGCGTATCACTTCTATGTAATCTGCTCTTGTCCGCGACACTGTTTTGGAGCGTGCCCTCGGTCGGGGCAAGAGATGATCGACCTTATTCCCAGCGACACCACCGCTTATTGTCAGATGCAGTTCCCCCTGATGGTCGAAGACAGTTTGTCGTGGGAGCAACCCATCCTGGATTCGTTGACAGGCAGTGTCGTCGATTTTAATGGGCCCTGTGATTATGACGCGGCGGGGTCCGATGAGATCCGCACCCAGAAGCGTGTGATCCTTCGGGGCGATTTTGATGATGGAGATTCAATGACGAGCAGGACCCACCAGTAAGTTGGGGGAAGGCCTCGTTCCTTCTCCTAAGCTCAACCGGTGCCCTGAATCGAGAATTGCGAATCCGTTTTAACAAACGTGCCAGCGCGCAGACCGTGGGAGAAAAATGATTATTTTCTCAGGTGAAGCAATGGAAAGGCAGAACGAAGTGTTGCCGATCTCAAGTCCGAGCGAAAACAGTCTGGGTTCGGTGGAGCCTTCGCGAGCCCATGAGAGGCATCGTAACACTCGCACGATCAATCTGTTGCTTGGCCCGCTGACAGCTCTGCTGGTATGGTTTTTGGTGGGTGGCTGGCTTTATTTCTTTTTCTTGGCCGCGCGATGAGTTGTTATTTGTGGCTCGGCGTCCGGTTGGCTCGTTAAAATTCGACATTTTGTTCAAAGTTTTGGAGTCTGCGGACAAGGTAACGAATACGTTGTTGAGGATTGAGTTTATCAAAGTAGTCAACCCAAGATCTTTGTAGGGCCTGTTATCGCGGAGCAAGAAATAGACAGTCACGAGCAGGCTGTGCTAGACGGCGCCGATGGCGCGTTTTTTCCACGCCGGCCGCCAGACGATGGTACTGGGATTTGAAATAGCTGTTCTTGGTAACTAGCGCGAGCGCCATCTCGGTCAGCACCGCGACGAGGTGACGGTTGGCAGCGAGGGTTTTACAGCTGCGACGTTTGAAGGCACTTTCATGGTTACAAGGACAGCGGCTAGCCAAAGAGGCAAAGTGCTTGTGGCTAGGGAATCGACTCATGTCAGTA
Source organism: uncultured delta proteobacterium (assembly GCA_963737905.1). Taxonomy (GTDB): domain Bacteria; phylum Desulfobacterota; class Binatia; order UBA9968; family UBA9968; genus DAIRFP01. The sequence goes on from CAVTUQ010000026.1 coordinate 211,684, forward strand.
CCGGTTTCCGCTAACAGAGCTCTAGCCCTACGCTCGCCCACCCCCGCCATCGCATCGAGCTGCTCTACGGCGGCACGAAACGAGGGGGGCGATACCGCCCCCAGCCGCTCGCTCACGCTGGCGATCTCCTTTTCGAGAAAGTCGTACTGCCCCAGCAACTGCCGCAACAAAAAGCGGTGATGCTCAGTCAGCTCTCCTTCCAAAGCGCGCTGCAACTCGGGAATCTTGCGCGAAGCTGGCGCTGGGCCAGATCCGCCAGTACGGTGACGTCCTTCTCCCCCGCAATCAGCGCTTCAATCATCTTGCGTCCCGACACCCCCAACACATCACTGGCCACCGAGCCCAGCTTGATGTTAGCGGTCTCCACACCTTCTGAATGCGGTTGTCCACCGCATTTCGCTGCTGCACCAGCTTGGTTTGTTGGCGTCAGATCCCGAAGCTCGCGCTGCTGGCGGTCAGGGACAAAACTCGGCCTCAACAGCCCACACTGCAAGAGCTGGGCTATCCACTCCGCGTCCTTCATGTCGGTCTTTCTCCCAGGCACCTTCTTGATGTGCTGGGCGTTGACCACCCACACTTTAAAATGGCCTTCGAGCAGGTTGAACACCGGCTGCCAGTACACCCCCGTCGACTCCATCGCCACATGCGTCACTTTCAGCTCCGCCAGCCACTGGCGCAGCTCCAAAAGATCCGCCGTCATCGTGCCGAACTTGCGCAGCGTGCTCTGCACCGTGCCATCCTTCGAATCCAGGATGCGCACGCACGCCACCACCAGTTTCTTGTGCACGTCCAATCCACACACACGCGCAAACAGCGCCTGCAGCCCCGCAAGGCTACTCTTCTTCTTGCTCATAGACGCTCCCCCTTTCTTTCGGTGCGCCCAGGGGACATCTGGCTTATCCGATTCTCCTTCGCGTGCTCTCGTCGGCAGACAACGAGGCGACATCTGAGGCGCCGAAGGATGTCCCGGATCACACTTCGTGTCGGGCTCTCTCGCTCCAGTCACTTAACGATCTCTTCGCTGGGGGCACCGCTCTCTTATCACCTCAACTCTCCCCTATTTTCATCTTCTGTGGGCGAGCGTAAGATCATGAATCACTTCGTGGTGCAATCTCCGAGTCCTACCTTACAGGAATGCTTGAAGCCTCTTTTTGTAGGGAGGGCTCTCCGACGACTTGACTAGCTGCCAGACGCCCCTTTCTGCCAATATGAATGAGACACTTACCCGCCAATAGTTTAGTGTAGAGGGCGAGTAAGGAAAAGAAGGTGGAAACAGGAAGTAACGGTGTGAAATCTTTAACGGAGGTGGAAGTGGTGGCGAAGGCGGAGCGGCGGCGGTTTACCGGGGAATACAAAGCGAAGGTTTTGCGAGAGGCGGATAGTTGCAAGCAGCCAGGAGAGATCGGGGCGCTTTTGCGCCGGGAGGGTTTGTACTGGTCGAATTTGACCACTTGGCGCAAGCAACGGGAGACCGGAGAGCTGGCGGGGCTAAAGGGGAAGCATCGCGGGCCGCAGCGGCGGGAGAAAAACCCGTTAGCCGAGAGGGTGCGGGAGTTGGAGCGGGACAATGCGCGGCTTAAGCGGAGGGCGGAGCGGGCCGAAGGGATAGTGGAGCTGCAAAAAAAAGTCTCGGAGATTTTGGGGATCGAACTGACAAAAGAGCGCCGAGACAGACTGATGGGGGTGGTCGGAGAAAACAAGGCAACGTATACGGTGGAATCGATCTGCGCGGGGCTGGGAATCGGGCGGGCCAGCTACTACCGATTGCAACGACCGAGCGCAGGGGCTGTAACCGAACGGATTCATCCTCGGGCCTTATCGGTAAGCGAGCGACAGCCGTGCTGGGGGTGGTTAACAGCGAGCGGTTTTGCGACCAAGCGCCTGGGGGAATCTATGCCACGCTTTTAGATGAGGGAAGCTATCTGTGCTCGGAGCGCACGATGTACCGGATCTTGGCAAGCAACCCGCAAGTCAGAGAAAGAAGAGATCAGATCAGACATCCCCGTTATCAAGCCCCTGAGCTCATCGCTACTCGGCAAAACGAGGTGTGGTCGTGGGATATTACCAAGCTGTTGGGGCCGACGAAGTGGACGTATTTTTACCTCTACGTGATCCTGGATATTTTTAGCCGCTATGTGGTGGGCTGGATGCTGGCGTACCGGGAATCGGCCGAGTTCGCCAAGAAACTCATCGAGCAAACCGTGGAGCGGCACAACATCGAGCCGGGGTGGCTCACGGTGCTGCGGATCGGGGGGCGCCGATGACATCCAAGGCGGTGGCATTCTTGTTGGCGGGGCTGGGAGTGACCAAGACCCACAGCCGCGCGTATGTCTCCAATGACAATCCGTATTCGGAGAGCCAATTCAAGACCATGAAGTATCGCCCCGAGTTTCCCGAGCGCTTTGGTTGTTACCAAGATGCGCACCGATTCTTGACCGAGTTTTTCCCCTGGTACAACCACGAGCATCATCACTCGGGCTTGGGATACTTAACGCCGTACGAGGTTCACTATGGGCTGGCGGCAAACCGACGCGAACAGAGAGCCGGAGTACTCAAGCAAGCCTATGAGAAAAATCCCCAGCGTTTTGTGCGTGGCTTGCCAAGCCCCGCTCTGTTACCGACTGCCGCATGGATCAACAAACCCAAAGAAATCTCTCGGACGGAGAGCCCAGAGCTTATGAATTCATCGATGACGGGCATCGAGCAGAAAAACGGCTTCCATAATTGCGCTATAAGGGGCGTCGAATCCATGAGCGGCCCGGAATGCCCTGTCTACAAAAGTTCACACCCGGGTGTAATTTTGTAGACACCCACCCTCGCGGTCCAGCGCTTCCGGCAAGAATTCTTGTTTAAGATTGGCCGTTCATCGCGGACAGTCTCCGCATTCGGTGTTGGCGCAAAGCTTGCTGTTTAAATTTCACTGGGATAAGGGTCGCTCAGTATTGTCCTAGCATGAGTTCCTTCGCGGCTACGTCGTGGTCCTAGATGGCCTTGGCAAATTGGGGGCAAAACAGCAGATCATCGTTCAATATTAGTCCTGGCTGGCGTGAGGTGGTGGAGAGATGAAACTCAAAAAAAGTCATGGGTCGCTGGTCTTGCCGCTCTTGTTAACGTTCGGGTTTCTGCACGATCCATTTCTCGGGTTTGCTCGCGGGGTCTGGGCTGCCGAAGTGGACCTTCGGCCCGGTGATACAATCGGGCCCCATAACTGGCAAAAAATTCAGGGAATGGTTGGCGAAAACCTCTTGAATCGGGTTAAGCAAGGCTACACCTTCAAGATCAAGGAACCGAGGACGATCGAACCGCTCAGGGAATACGACGAAGCCACGGAGAAATATTCCAGCAAAGTGAGACTTGGATCCAACGGCGAGCTTCTGAACTATGTTGCCGGTCGACCGTTTCCCGACTTCGATCGTAATGATCCCCAAGCCGGACAAAAGGTCGCATGGAACTTCTACTGGCGCTGGGTGGGGGATGATTACAAGAATGCGGGCGCTCTTAAAGGGGGAAGGATCATTCGCTATTTTCTCGACCGGGATGGCTCTGAGCGCCGCGGTGACGTGATCAACATTTCAATACGGACTCGCAATCGAGTCACGGTCGATCCGAAGCCCGTCATTCCGGGATACGAACACATCGACTGGATGCAGATTATCGCCGATGAGTATCCGCGAGACTCTTCCGGCACAACGGTCCTTGAGATGCGGTACGCCAGTCCTCAGACCGAAGATGACTTCTACGTTTATGTTCCCAGCCTGCGCCGCATTCGCCGCGTTCCGCCGATCCAAAGATGCGCGACGATTGCGCCCAGCGAGTTTAACTATGATGACGTCAATAGTTTCAACGGCAAAATCACCGACTTTAAATACAGGCTGCTCGGCGAAAAGAAGATGCTGGGCAACTTTTCTCAGGGGAGTGTCCCGTTTCACCGCAAGACGGGAGATTATCTACCACTCGATGAAGAGTGGGGGATCCATGATACGTACGTACTAGAGATCACGCCTAAAAATCCGGAGTACTGTTATCCGAGAAAAGTCCTGTATCTCGATAAAATCCATTTTGAGACACTTTGGGCGATGATATGGGATCGGCAGGGGCGATACTGGAAAGAACAATTTGCTTTCCGCTACCCCTTCGATTTATCTGACCGGCGACGCATCTATTCGGTAGGGACGGTTGTGATTGTCAACGTGCAGAACGGCCGCTCCACGCTGGTGACGGTAGGTAGAAATTATAACTACGGTTACCGTCCCTCCTTTTTTACACTTGCGACGCTGCAAACGGTTATGCGGGGCGGAGCGATCCGGTGACGCGATCCGATATGTTGAAATCCTTTTTCTGCATTCCGGCGGCCATCTTTTTTCTCCTGCTTAGCTTTTCACGGGCGATGGCCAATGACGTCGAGCTTAAGCCGGGTGATACCATTGGCCCGCAGAACTGGTGGAAGGCTCAGGGGATGGTGGGTGAAAACCTCCTCAATCGCATCAAGCAGGGCTATACCCTTCAAATCAAGCAAGGCCGCTCCATGGGAGCTCCGAAAGAGTACAAAGTGGCGACTGGCCGATACTCCAGTGAGGCTCGGCTGGGATCGAGCGGCGAACTTCTTCATTACGTCGCAGGGCTTCCTTTTCCCGACGTGCAGCTCAGCGATCCGCAGGTTGGTTTAAAGATGGCGTGGAATTTCTATTGGCGCTGGATTGGGGACGACTTTAAGACCGGAGGAGGCACGGGTGAAGGCAAGATCGTTCGTTATGCCATCGAAAAAGACGGATCGGAACGCCGTGGAGATGTCGTCCTTCATACGATCAAGACTCGCGGGCGAGTTACCCTCGATTCGAAACCCAGCATCGACGGATATGAGCACATCGATTGGATGCAGCTTCGCGCCGACGAATATCCCCGGGACACCGCAGGGACCACGACCTTAGAGATACGCTACGCAGATCCTAAAAGGGAGGATGACCTTTACATCTATGTTCCCAGTATACGCCGAGTCCGCCGCGCCCCGCCGATTCAAAGATGCGCGACCATAGCGCCGACTGAATTTAATTTCGATGACATTAATAGCTTTGGCGGTAAAATCACCGATTTTAACTATCGTTTCATGGGAAAATTTAAGATGTTGGGAAATCTCGCTCAAGAACAGATCCCGTTCTACCGTCAGAGTGGTGACTATTTGCCGTTGAAAGAGCGTTGGGAGATCGTCGAAGCGTACGGTCTTGAAATCACGCCAAAGGACCCGAATTACTGCTACCCGCGTAAGGTTATCTATTTTGACACACAAACTTTCGAAACCTTTTGGACCATGATTTGGGACGCCAGCGGAAACTATTGGAAAGAACAGTTTAGTCTCCGCAGTCCCGTAAAACTTCCCGATGGCCAGGTGACTCTCTCTGTGGGAACGGTAGTCATCGTCAATATTCAAAACGGCCGAAGCACGCTGGTCGACGCTGTCAGAAGTTACAACCAGGGCTACCAACCCAGCCTCTTTACCCTTGCGACACTGCAAACGATGATGCGGGGTGGGGCTATCCGATAAGCGCACCGTCATGGGGAGGATGAATCCAAGTGTTTTAGAATGGGTTACGCGCTCATGATGACAAAGACATTTCGCCGCATGCTGTTCCTCACCCTAGCGGCGCTCGCCGGACTGGGAATAGGTCCGAGCCAGCCCCCTGGTAGCCGTTACATAGTGATCGTGATGGAAGGACGCAACGTTCGACTGCAGCCGCAAATGAATGGGCTGCGTGATGGGTTGGAGGAACTCAAGTACATTGACGGCCAAAATCTAAATCTGCGACAGGTCGACGGCGAGACTCAAGAGGAATTGCGCGCTAATTTAAAGTCACTCCTTCAAATACGCCGGTTCGACGTAATCGTGGCGCTCGGGACCACGGAGACCCACGTCGCCAGAGAGGTCGCTCCAAACATTCCGACGGTCTTCCTGCCTGCGGCGGACCCGGTCAAATCGGGTTTTGTTCACTCCCTGGCAAGTCCGGGAACGAACCTTACCGGCCTAACGTTTTTTACCGACGGAGAAAATTTGGGCAAACAGCTAGAGGTTTTTAAGCAGGTAGTCCCTTCTCTCAATAGGGTCGGAATACTCTTTGACGGGCGTTTAAAATCTGCTGGCTTTGGCGAAAGCTGGAAAAGACTCACTGTCGTTGCGTCATGGCTGGGCATCCATATGACCGAGATCCCCGTGACGTCCGGTGCTGAGGCATCTCGTAAGGTAGCCTCTCTTTCCAACTCGGGAGGCAGCGAGGGGGTATTTGTCTTTTGTTCCGGCTTGTTTAAAGACGTGGAGGGTTTGGCCGCGGCCGCGACAAAAAGAAAACTGCCGTTATTTGGCTGCAATGCCTTTCAGGTAGCCGAGCAGAACGTTTTGTTAAGCTACGCTCCGGATTTGTACTCTTTGGGGTATCGGGGGGCGTGGTTCGTAGATCGGATCTTTAAAGGGGCAAAGCCACAGGATCTAGCCGTGGAAACGCCGCGAAAGTTCGAGCTGGTGATCAACAGCAAGACTGCGGGCGAAATAGGGGTCAGGATTCCTCCGGAAATGTTGATGCTGGCGGATAGAGTCTTTAGATAACAGCCGACAACGGATCCACGTAAAAACAACACTTACATGAAAGTCACGCAACTCCTGTCTAAGCTTCCATTTTTTGATTCCTTTGGCCGGCGCCGAGGGAGACTCGTGCGCAACTACTTCTTCATTTTCGTGACTTTGATCGGCGGCGGCATGATTTTAAGCGGCCTTACGGAGATTTATTTTCGCTCCTATGAGGCCCGGGAGCAGATCGGAATGCTTCAAGGCGAAGCCGCCAATGCGGCGCTCGCAAAGATCGCCCAATACGTTCTGACCATCGAAGGGCAAATGAAATCGACGAGCCTCAGCCAGCAGATTGCCGAACGGGGATTTGTTCCGGCACAAAAATTCGAGGTCATGAAGCTTCTTTATGTGGCTCCGGCTATTAGCGAGGCTGCGGCCATCGACCGTGAGGGTGTACCTCGCCTCCACGTGTCCCGATTTCGTGCGATTCTCCCCAACGAAGAGACAGACTATTCCAAATCGGCGGCTTTTTTACAGGCAAGACAAGGCGCCACTTTTTTTGGACCGGTTTATTTCGTTCGCGACTCGGAACCTTACATGACGATGGCCGTGCCGATTGAGGAATTTCCCGGAAGTGTTATCGGCGTTCTCCAGGCTGAAGTGAATCTTAGTTACATCTGGGACATCGTGCGGGATATACAGGTCGGTAAGGCCGGCTACGCTTATATTGTTGCACGGGGTGGGGATATTATCGCGCACCCGAATATCAGTATGGTCTTGCAAAGACACAAGGCAGGTCACCTGGAACAGGTAAAGGCGGCTTTGCGACCGGCTCCCAACATTCAAAAGCCGGAAAGTATAGTGACGCGCGGTTTAAACGGCGATGAGGTATTAAGTTCTTACGCTTATCTGCCAAACCTCGACTGGGCAGTCATTATTGAGCGGCCGCTAGCGGAAGCCTACGAGCCGCTCTATGCTTCGCTGCTGCGCACCTATACTTTGGTAACGCTCGGTTTGGGCATCGCTCTGTTGGCGACCGTTTATGTAGCGCGGCGCGTCGTACGTCCTCTGGAAGCGCTACGGTGGGGGGTCGAAAAAATCGGCAAGGGGGATTTGAACTACCGTCTTGAAATCAAAACCGGCGACGAAATTGAAGTTCTCGCGGAACAATTCAACAAGATGGTCGGCGAAATCAAAAACTCCTATCAGTCGCTGGAAGAGAAAGTGCAACAGAGAACCCGAGAGCTGGCCGCGCTTTTTGACCTGGCGGCGACGGCAACCCAGTCCTTGGATTTAAATCCGATCCTGGAAGAGGTAGCGCAAAAAATCACCGGCGTCTTTGAGCTGGATTCAACGAGGATTTATCTTTTGGACCGGCAGCGAGAAGAGTTGCGCGTGCGGGCGGCTTGCGGAAATAACCCGGAAGGTTTTATCCAAGGAGTTTTTGGACAACGGCAGGGGATCGTTGGCAAGGTCGTGGAGAGCGGCGAACCGATCGTTTTTGAAGACGTGCAGAACGATCCGCGCTATGCCGAACTGAGTCACAGTCAGGGATCAAGAGGAATAGGTTATAGATTTTTTGCCGCAATCCCCATCAAGGCAAAGGGGAAGTCCTTAGGCGCGATCGCCTGTAATGGGAGGCTGCCCCGACAGCTCACCGAGCAAGAGATTCGTTTGATGAGTTCTATGGCGGATCAAATTGGGCCCGCCATCGATAACATCAATCTCTTTGAAGAATTAAGAGAGAAAACGGCGGCGTTAGAAAAGACCAATCACGAGCTTGTGGAGTCCTTGGAACAGCAAACGGAGGTCGCCCAGGTGCTGCAGGTGATGGCGAGGTCGCCCACCGAGCTCGGGGTGGTGTTGGCAACGATCCATAATAATGCTTTACGCCTGTGTGAGGCGGATAGTGGAGTGACTTTTGTCTTTGATGGAGAACAATTCCGCATCTCCGTTCCCACCGACGGTTTTTCGCCCGACGCCCTGGCTTATCTGCGGGATCTACCGATTCGACCAGGGCCGGAAACGCCGTTGAGAAGAGCAGGCTTGGAGTTACGACCCGTTCACACGGCCGATATTTTCGCCGATCCGAGATTTTCCCCGCCGGACATCTATCGTCGTGAGGGCGTTTGCGCGGTTCTAGCCGCGCCCATGCTCAAGGAGAATAAACTGGTCGGCGCGATTGTCTTGACCCGGCGAAAGCCCCGGCCATTCACTGAGCGTCAGATCGAGTTGCTTACCACTTTCGCCAATCAGGCGGCGATCGCGCTGGACACCGTCCATTTGTTCCAGGAGCTCAAGGATCGGACGCAGGAGTTGGCCCGCTACAATGAAGAAATCGAGACGGCCAACGAAAAACTTAAGGAACTCGACCGGCTGAAGTCCGCTTTTGTTTCCAACGTGTCCCATGAGCTCAGAACGCCGCTTACGGCGATTGACAGTCTGGCGGATAACCTGCTCGACGGCGTGACCGGACCGTTGACGGTCAAACAGGCGGGCTACATGAGTGGCATTAAAGAGAGCACTGAACGCCTCGAGCGGCTGATTAATGATTTGCTTGATCTGTCGGTTATCGAGGCGGGCAAGGCGCAGTTGAAACCGACGAGCTTCTCTATGATGAGCTTGCTCAGCGAAGTTACAGAAGACCTTGAAACCGATGGCGGCGCAAAAGCAGATCGATCTTGAATTCGGTTCGACCAACGGCCATTCAATGGCTTGGGCCGACCGCGACAAAGTAACCCAGGTGCTAACGAACCTGATCGGCAACGCGGTCAAGTTTACGCCTAATCTGGGTAAAGTCACGGTGATCGTGAACGCCGCAAAGGACGCGTGGCTGCAGGTTTCCATAATGGATACGGGCCCTGGCATTCCGGCCGAAGAAGCGAGCAAGATCTTCGATGAGTTCTATCAGATGAGTCGGCCGGGCCGAGAGAAGTCCAAGGGAGTGGGGCTGGGTTTGGCGATCTCGAAGAAGCTCGTGGAGATGCATGGCGGAAAAATCGCGGTTGAAAGCGCCGTTGGCGGAGGAAGCAATTTCTCCTTCACCGTTCCAGCGCATAAGCCGCACAACACCAACGCAACCGCCAGCGTAGAAAGAGACTTATGACGACTCTGGGTGAGACCATCCTCGTGGTTGATGATGATCCTTATATTCAAGAAGCCCTGGGAGACCGTTTGGAATCGCTTGGCTATCGGGTCGGAAGGGCATCCGACGGAAAACAAGCTCTGGAGTTAATCGATCACCAGGACCCGCAAATGGTCTTCCTCGATATCGAGATGCCCGGCATGAAGGGCCTCGACGTGCTCCGCGAGATCCGCGCGCGGGAGAAGGATTTTCCCGTGGTCATGATTACGGCGTACGGCTCGATAGATCTGGCAGTGGAGGCGATGAAAGAAGGCGCCTATGATTTCATTCCCAAGCCTTTTAAAGCAAGCCACATCGCGCTGGTGGTCGAAAAGGCCATGGAAAGGCAACGGCTCCGCCGTGAAAAGGAAGTACTTTCCGAAGAAGTCGACAAGCGTTATCGCCTCGTCGCTGGACAAAGTGAAAATCTCAACGCGGCCATCAGCGCCGCAAAGAAAGCCGCAGGGAGCAAAAGCACGATTCTATTACTGGGGGAGAGCGGGACGGGTAAAGAGCTTTTCGCCAGGGCGATTCACAACTGGAGCGAAAGAAAAGACCGGCCTTTTGTTGCCATCAACTGCGTGGGCCTTTCAAAGGAACTCTTGGAGAGCGAACTGTTCGGCTATGAAAAAGGCGCTTTTACCGGCGCCAGCCAGCTCAAGAGAGGCAAAATCGAAATCGCTAATGGGGGAACCGTATTTCTCGACGAAGTCGGCGATATCTCCGAGGAACTTCAGGCCAAACTCCTGCGATTTCTTCAGGAGCGAGAGTTTGAACGGGTGGGCGGCACCCAACTCATTCGGGTCGACGTGAGAATTATCGCCGCCACTAACCGCAACCTCGAAGCCGCCGTCAAAGAAGGGCGCTTTCGTGAGGACCTGTACTATCGTATCAATGTCGTTCCCATCGTGCTTCCTCCTTTAAGAGGCCGAAAAGAAGATGTACCGGCTCTGGCACGGTTCTTTTTGCAGCGATTTTCTCTCGAGTCGAAAAAGAACTTCGCCGAGATATCCCAGGAGGCGTTAGAGGCGCTCAATGCCTACGATTGGCCGGGAAACGTGCGCGAGCTGGCGAACGTGATCGAACGGGCTGTCGTTCTCGGCCAACCTCCAATCATTCAAATCGAAGATCTATCTCCAGGGATCGTCGCGGCGGAGGCGGAAATCGACAACCGCTCGACGCCCGTTTCTTATCATGAGAGCGTCGACGAGTACCGGCGCGAAGTGATTATCAATGCCTTAGCGCAGACGCAGGGAAATCGTGCCGCCGCCGCTCGGCTTCTGGGTCTGCAACGCAGTTACCTGCTAAGGCTCATGAAGGCGTTCCACATCTCCTGAATCCTTTTTTATACACCAGCGTGTCTTAAAAGAGACACCTCTTCCATCCGTGGTGATTTTCGCTCGGCTTCCTGACTGCATGTTTTTCTTATAGTTCCCGGGCTTGCGTCGATCGCGCGGGGAGCGGCGATGTTGGCATAACTGTTGCCCTTAGTCCCGCTAACCCGGTTATCGGTAGGGCTATTTTTTCGGCGCTCTAGGAAAGCAGGATTGCATTGAACCAACAACAGCATCGAATGATGAGCGTTTTTTTGGTCCTAACGGTGTTAGCTTTGATCCTTGGATGTCCTGCCGCAATTCTTGCTCGAGGCAACCCCGGTCTTAACGCTACGATCATTGGAGTTACCATTCCGGCTCATCGTCGGCCGGTGGTGACTTTTAAGATCGCCGACTCCAAAGGCCAACCGATCGAGCTGTCCGACCTCGATGAGGACCGTATCCGATTCACTATTGCGACGATCCAGGCAGGCGCCAACGATGAGACCCGCTATCACAATTATATCCTCGCCAAGGTTTCGGGCAAAGAGTACGCGTACAAAGGCGAGACCAAGAAACCCGCGCTCGCCGACACCTTGCAGCCTGACTTTGATCAGGGTGGAGTACTGGCGCGATCGGGCCCGGGTATTTTTACCTACGCGTTCAAAACCGCATTGCCCGCAAATTACGACCGAACCGCCACCCATGTCGTAGGCGGAGAACTGACTCGGGACAAAGGAAAATCCGTCGCCAACCCATTGTTTGAATTCGTTCCCAGCGGCGGCAAGGTGAAAGCGCAACGGGCGGTGGTCGAGACCGCCACCTGCAACAACTGCCACGACCCGCTGAAATATCATGGCGGCACGAGGCGGGAGGCCGGTTACTGCGCGCTCTGCCATACCTCTCAGCTCACCGACCCCGAAAGCGGCGAGAACCTCGAATTCAAAGTGTTCGTGCACAAGATCCATCGCGGCAAGCTTCTCCCAAGCGTTAAAGGCGGCAAACCCTACTTTGTGGTCGGGGCCGGTCAACAAGTCGCCGACTATACGAACCTGCGCTACACCCAAGTCGTCATGAGCGACGGGGTCGCCAAGGACCTTAGAAACTGCAAAGCCTGCCACGGCGGAGCTAAAAGCGAGAACTGGAAGCAATCCCCGAGCGGAGCCGCCTGCACCGCCTGTCATGACAACGTCGATCTCAAGACGGGCAAAAACCATCTCGCGGGTCCGCAGGCTGAAGGAACCTGCATCGGCTGTCATCTGCCTGAAGGGCCGGAGTTCGGCCCCTCCATCGCAGGGGCGCACACCTTTCCCGGCTGGTCCACCCAACTTCCGGGGATCGTTTTCGACATCTTAAACGTTGAAGGGACCCAGCCTGGACACAACCCAGTCGTCACCTTCAGCGTGAAAAGCAAAAGGGGTGAACCGATCAACGCCGCGCAAATGAATAATCTTCGATTGGTCGTCGCCTGGCCGACGACCGATTACAAAGTCGATGTAGAAGAAGACGCTCGCAAAGCGGAATCCCTGGGAAGCGGCGTTTATGCCCACAAATTCAAATACACGATCCCTACCGACGCCACCGGCTCCGGTGCCATGGGCATACAGGGATACAAGCTCACGGAACTGAAGAAGCCCAATGGCAGTGTCATCAAGGATGTCAGAGACGTGGGCTACAACGTGGTCAAGTACTTTCCCATTACCGACAAAGAAGCCATCCCCCGAAGGAAAGCGGTCAAGATCGAGAACTGCAACGTCTGCCACGCCATGCTGGCCACCCACGGCGAGGCGCGGCGCAATGCGGAGTTCTGCGTCATGTGCCACAACCCCTCGCATACCGACGAAGAGAAACGAAAAGCGGCCAACGGTCCTATGCCGCCCGAGAACGTCCATTACAAACGGCTGATCCATCGGATTCACACCGGCATCAACGCCGGGGAGCCGTTCATTGTCTATGGCGGCCCCCCGGCTAGGCCCGGTCCCGTCGATCTATCCGACATTCGCTTTCCCGGCGACCGCAGAAATTGCGTTAAGTGTCACGTGCCGGGGGCCAACGAGCCGCCGCTACCGGCGGGGCTGCTGCCGACTTTGATCCCTCAGGCGGATGGAACGGTCAAAGCCATTCAACCGATCACCAGCGCCTGTATCGCTTGCCACACCAAAGAAACGGCGAAAGCCCATGTGGAAACGCTCACGGCTTCGAATGGACAAGAGAGTTGCGTGGTTTGTCATGGAGTCGGGCGGGAGTTTTCGGTGGAAAAAGTACACAGGAGGTAAAGTCACTTGATCGGGAAGAACCTACCCATGCTCGTTTTATGTGTTGTCCTGCTGCCGCGCTTCAGTGCTGCCGAAGATCAAGGCGAGGGCAAGAGACTCTACCAGAGCTACTGCACCGGCTGTCACGGAGCTTCCGGCAAGGGAGACGGGCCGGCGGGCAAGACGCTGCCGGTGAAGCCGGCGGACCATACGAACGGAAAGAAGATGAGCCAATATTCTGACGAGCATCTTTTTACCGTCATCGCCAAGGGGGGAGCGAGCGTCGGGAAGTCTTCCCAGATGCCCGCATGGGGCGCGGTCCTGAAGGAAGCGCAGATTCAGGAAGTGGTCGGCTATATCCGTACGTTGGCTTCGGCGCATAAAGGACACCGCGAGGTTGTCCGGCGGTGCAAAGTAGCACGAGCATTCATTCAACTGGATGAAAATTAGCCTTTTTGGGGGGTAAGACCGTGATTCTTGATCAGTTCCTCTATTGCCGTATTTGCTACGAGGTCCATCACATCACTCCTTTCGACAGGGCCCCTATTTACGATCTAGATCTCGACGGGATGACTGTGCAGGAAATTTTCACTGATGATCAGCGTCAATTTGTCGATCGGCATTTTGGCCATGAGATCGAAGAGCTAACAAGTGTGACAGAAACACATTTTCCCATCGGCCGGCTCGTCGACCCGATGAAGGTGGGATACGTTGAAGTATCGAATGGACAAGAGTCTTTTATTCTGCGTATTTCTCGAAGAAATATCGCCGAGCCCGTGAGTTACAAAATCGTTTCCAGGCAAAGATATTCTGGGAGTCGAGAGGGTGAATCGCTAAGTTGATTCTCTACAAACGAAGGGTGAATGGTTTTGGACGCTCCCTGTATCCAACAGTATCCTCCCGTAGTGCGTTCCGCTTATGAATCCACGCTCGAAAGGAAGCATTCTGATCAAAAACCCGCGTTAAGCTCCCCAATGGAATTGCCTCGCCGTTGGCACGGCGTATGCGAATAAATGGAAGCGAGGGGAAGCGACCCATAGAGATTAGGACGAGCCCGCAATGGAAAAGCTATTGGTAACTATGACCGGTCATGATTCCATAGAAAGGCTGATGCCTTGTCTTGAAACATTGGTTAAACCGGGAATGACGGTGATTTTTCTTTTCGAATATCCGGTCGATTCACGGTTTTATTTTCGAGATCACCGAATTACCGTGGAATCTGCAAGACACGCAACGGAGTTGGGTAGAGAGATCGCGCGTCGATACGATTGGGAGGAGCAGAAGGAGCGTGCCCGGCAGATCATTGCGCCAGCTGTCGCTGCCTTACAAAAGGAGGGGATCGAGGTCGAAATCCATCTGCATTCGGGCAGATTGGCAAAACTCATAAACCGCTACAGCCTGGATAAGGATATCCATTGGATCGTGACCCAATTTCCGCGCCCCGGTCTGATGGGCTATTTGTCAGGGAAGACTATGGTGCCGTTGGGCTGGTCCAGTCACTTGCTCTCCGTGCGGTACGACCGAAGCTTTTCCGAGAAGCAATGGCAGCAAGGACACACTATAGAAAGGACCGGCACGCTTGGCTGAATAGTGGTTGGTGTTTTACCGGCTATGGTGTCCCCGTCAAAGAATTCCAGTGGTGTTAGTGAAAGAAGGAAAAACAATGATAGCTGAAAATCTTTTACAGGGTTCGCCCCTTCCCGGCCGAGGGACTGGAACCCCTCGTGAGCTTTCCGAGATCGCTCATGACCTCAAAAATTGCATGAGCATACTGCTTTATTGGGTTGAAACGGTCGAGGTTGATGGGAGTTCTGCCGTTCCCAATGAGGATAGCCTAGATGACCTAAAGAAACTCGCTTATAAGATGAATGGTCTCATTGAACGCTTGGCGTCGTTGTAAGAATCTGACTTATGCTTTGACCGATGCTGCAAGCTCTCCGTAGTTTTGTGGCGAGAGTTTTCTCTTGCCGGTCTCGATCTCGTGAATCATGTCCAAGACCTTGCGGCAGAGCGGCGTCGGAATCTTGAGCTTCTCCCCCTCTCGAACCACGTGGGCGAGCGTGTAATCCACCTCGGTCTTGATATCCTTTTGAAGCTGACGTAGCGGCCCTTTGCGGTCATCGAGATTCCATGCCTTGGCCATTCTATTCACAGCCGCAAGGCGTTTCTCCAAGGGATTGCCGGGGTGAAGGTCGAGCGGATTGT
The DNA here is from genome assembly GCA_963737905.1 of uncultured delta proteobacterium. Classification (GTDB taxonomy): domain Bacteria; phylum Desulfobacterota; class Binatia; order UBA9968; family UBA9968; genus DAIRFP01. The sequence continues at coordinate 227,134 of CAVTUQ010000026.1, forward strand.
ATTCGGTCAGTGGGATGAATCGGGCTCCAGCCGTTTTGCCGACCGCGACCACTTCGGCAAAGAAGTCGACGAGCACACGACGGTCCGCATCACTTGCACAGCTTGTCGCCAATGCCGCATCCGCGAGCGAGCCGAAATATCCCAGGCAGGTATATGTAAGCTTGCTCCAAAGTACGCCGAGAATGTTGTCGGAAATCTCGCTGGGAATCACCGCGTCGAGCAGCGCGTTGAGTTTTTCCAGCCGCGGTGTTTTCTTGCCGTGGAGATGACCGATGTAGAGGTGACCGCGGGTAGCTGTCCGTACGTGGCCCGGAGCCGGCCTGAAAGAACCCATTCGAATCGCAACGCCCAGGGTCCGGTCGGGTCCAACCTGTTCTTCGAGCAGGGGAGGGTTGATTCCATTTTGGAGGGACACGAGCAGGCCGTCTTCGGCGAGATGGGGCATGACAGTCGCCAGCGCATCCGGCGTGTAGTTCGATCGCACGGCGATGAGGCCGATGTCGAACTTGTCCTGTATCTCGTTGGGGTAAACGATGTTGACTTTTACGTTGAAGGGACCGTCCGGCACGTCTACCTGTAGTCCCTTCTCGCGGATGGCGGCGACATGCTCCTTATCGACGTCCACGAACGTCATATCGTTGCCGGCGCGCGCGAGGCGGCCGCCGATGATTCCTCCGATGGGTCCAGTGCCGATGACGATCATCCGCGTCCCCATATGAACCTCCTAGGTGATCTTACCAAGACGAGTCAAAGATATTGGAAGCGTCCAAGCCCGTCAACCGAAGTACGGGGAGCGTCAAGAGTACTCAGAGCTCAATGAGGACTAGAAGGGTGCAACCACGCGAGGAAATCAATCAGGCAGTTTCAGATTAGAGCCGGTGGTGTCACCAGCTAGCCCCGATCCAGTGGTCCAGTACTGTTCAAGCGCGTTTGCCCTTTTTCTCGTTGGCCAACTTTTTGACCATACGCTTTCGCTGCTTCAAACACGGAGACTTCTCGGAAGTCTCGAGCGTCTGGCAGGCCATGCAGGCGGGGCAAATCCATCCGCCGCATTGGCAGCGTCCCCCTGCTTTGTCCAATACGCCCGGCTTGGTGCGAAAAGCATAGTGACACCGGAAGCAAACTAGCTCCGTCATCGCATCGAGGATTTCCAAATCTTCGGCGGGAGCAATGTGTCGCATCGATTCCCCACTGACCGCCACGCGGTATTGGAAGGCTTCTTTGGCTGGCGGGATGGCTACCAAACTTCCTCCCCTCGTGAAACACGTTTTGATCTCCGTTTTGCCTTCGATCGTCCCTTGATAGCCCATTACTTTATGCCGCACCAAAGTTCCGTCTTGCAGGCTGATTTTATTCATTATTTCTGCCATATGGACCTCCTCATAAATGACCAAGCCTCTGGCTCGTTTAAAGCTCAGAGGCTTGGATCAGAAGATGGAAAAGCTCTAAAAGAGAAGTAATTCTAACATTCTTGGGCGTGATTAGCCAATCGCCCATTAGTTAGGGAAAAACCACCACCGAAAAGATTGCGAGATGGGAGTTACAGCGAAAAGAGACGTTTCTGTCCTGTAACCCGCGTGGCGAACTCAAGGGACGTAGATATGGACGGAATTTTCTTCTATACGATGACCGCGCGTGATCAGTTTTACGATGCTGCAGACATTGCGGCTGACGTCGTCGATTCCGGCCGCGGGAAATCCGTCTTTGACATACCTTCCGATGAGCTTTTCCTCCCCCAGGCTGATGATCTGAAGATAATCCACATTATCCGCTTTGAAATAGTGCTCGGTCCCTGGGGCCGGGCTGTCCAGTTCATTTTGCAGCGCCTTTGAAATTTTTATACCCACAAACAATCGCTTGCCCATCTCAATCATTCGTCACTTCTCCTTGATTCTTGTTAATCATCTTTTCTAATTGACGTGAAAACAAACGTTTCTAGCGCGATGTGAGACAGGCAATCTTGGGAAAAACCACCTTACTTAAGCTTTTTCCGCAGCCCAAGTTAGGGGGTTGGGTATCGTGGGCTGGCTGAAGAAATTCAGCTGATCTTGCGCTGAAATGCTACTCGCTTGAGTCAGCGACATAGTAGGGTGATTAACTTCTTTTGTCAAATTCAACGCTAATACTCTCGTGCCATAGGCTATCAGTAACGATCAGAAACGGTATTTTCGGACGAGAATGCGATGGCGAAGAGGCAGCTTCTCAGCGTGGCAGAGTTTCAGACGACCGAGCAAACGGAAAAAAAGGGGGCAGCAACCAGAATAATCGGGAGGCTAGAGATTACCAGGTTGTGTTGCGCTAAACCAGCTATCGATGCGTTGATACGCGAATCGACGCATATGGTCTTCAGCCTCCAATCCGGTTGTGAAGCTACGCCGGCTGGAGAACTCGGAATAAGGTCCATCTTCAAAGTCTATGTGGCCTTTCCATGACCATGAGCGTGTCGCGGCGTCTCGATTAATGATCCCGCCGAACCACTGTTTACGGTAGGATTCCTTTATCGTGTACCTTGTTTTTTCTTCACTGCGAGTTTTCATAATCGATACTCTAGTCTTTCCGGGGTTCCGAAGCAAATTCCATTTTTCAAGAACCTTATGGGGAACAGGCGTTGCCGGGAGGGCCGCTTGCTACCGCGCCTCCGTTCCTATACTGTCAGTTTTAGGTCATGCCTTTGTCTTAATGGCGCGCAAGAGGTAGAAGACCGGGCCACCAATTTACTGGTGGCATGAATTTCGGCTCCGCTAAAGCCGGATGGTTTCCCGGTCTTGACCCCCCTCCCTCTTCCAATATCCACGGGCTCTCAAACGCCTGTAATGAAGGAGGGAGTTATGAATCTTCTATTGATCATCGCTATCCCGCTGGGGTTGGTCATCCTGGGTATGATACTGAACAGCTTCGATCTTGGTTTCGATCAACCGTCCAGTTCACCGGAACAGGATCCGGTGAAACGACTCACAGCCGAAAAGGAATCCTATCGACAGTTTTTCGACCGGCAACGAAAACGCGCGGTGACCCGGCAGAAACGGATCGGGCAGTATGGCTGGTTGCTCATGGCCGCTTTCATCGGCGCCTTTGTCTGGCTATACATGGATACCGTGAGTAAAACCAGCCTTTCGAGTCGTATTGCCGGGCTTCAAACCTTGGGAACAGAAGAAGGCAAACAGATGGTGCTCTCGGTGACTCTGAGCGATGGGAACAATGTCAAGTACCTCGTCAAATTGCCTCAAGCCGATAAATTGGAGTCCGCCACGAAAGAAAGCGTTACAAAAGAAAAGGTCTCATCCTGGGAGCTTGAGAAATTAGGCACGGCTTTGAGTATCGGCGATAATTCATTACCGCTTGGCGTCGCGCTGAAGATTTCCCAGTAATCGACTGGTTTTTCGGACGGCGGTTGTCGGTCCGCGAGGAGACTACCGAAAAAAACCGTGTCGAGCCGCGAATTTCGAAGTCTTTCCCGGTCTCGATGCTACTAAAACCTGAGATGTCTCGCGGACATGCGAGCATTTATCAGTGGCGAGAAACAGGAGCCTGTTCCTGCGATCCAAGGCGGATCTCTCCCGTGATCGGGTCTGCGCCCTCAAGGGGGGGGCCGCCTTTTATCTTGTTCGCCTTACGCTCCTGCCGGCGGGCAGCCTTGTCTCGCTGCTTCTGCTGACGCGCCAATTCTTTCTGCCGCTTCTGGTATGTCTGGTTTCCCATAGGAATTCAGTCTAACACACACCAAGGGTAACAGGAATCCCGTCGAAATATCGAGCCGCCTCGGTATCGAGATCGACTCTTCGAACTTTCTTTAGTGCGTCTGAATCCTATCTTTTCCGTGTACTGTGCCTGAAGAAAAATTGTCCCCGCGCCGGCAAAAAATGCAGCCCGGTGCCGCGCTCACGCGGTTTCACGCGACATCAGTGATTGACAGGGTGCTACTTTATCAAATATCTTTCGGGGGTTAGACGTTGCGGCTTTCAGCGCCGATTTAGCAGGGGATTTCCAAAGCGGGCATCCAGGGGACTTTCGGTAATAATTCAAGGACTGGATTCCCGCCTGCGCGGGTATGACAAAAAAGCCGGGTGATGATTTAGCGCTCCGGGAAGGGGAGAGCATCAATCGCCAAAGCCAAAATCGATTTTGGAGGAGTAGAAATGACTGGCAACAACGAAACCTATGACATGCTGCTCAGGCTCGTAAAGACCCGCATGAGCGTGCGGAAGTTCCGCTCCGATCCGATTCCGGAAGATACCATCAACAAGATCCTCGAAGTCTCACGCTGGGCTATGTCCGGCGCGAACTCGCAACCGTGGGAATTCATCGTGGTGACGGATCCCGGTATCAAAAAACAACTGCGCGATGCTTATTCTGAATACAATACCGACTTTATTTTTTGGATGGAGCAACAGCGTGAGTACAACCTGCGGCATCCTTCTTATCAGGTGAAGAACGATCCGCACGAATCTTTGAAATTCAACAAAGCGAAAGCCAATTGGCACCAGGCGCCGGCCGTAATCGTGGTGCTGGGCGACGGCCGCCGTCAATGGGGCACGGTGCAAGGGGCGCATACTTTCGGCCGCGACCAATCGCACCTCACCGACGGGTTGGCCAATGCCTCCTTTTTGATCCACCTCGCCATCGCTTCTCTGGGCCTCACTTCCGAGTGGGTGTCTATCCACATTCAGGAGCCCTACAAGCGCATCCTCGGTATCCCCGACCTGCTGATGGTCTATCTGATCATTCCCATCGGCCATCCGGACGTTCCCGCGCGCGAAGGTGTGCGCCGGCCCTTGGAGGAGATGGTTCATCGCGAGCGCTACGATATGAGCAAGTACATGAGCAACGAAGATGTCATCCGCTATCTCTACTCTCTCCGCGAGGCGACGGTGCCGATCCATTCTTCCTCCCGCGGTGTCACGGCCGAAGAAAGGAAATAGATGGATCGAGCCGTCAATCCGATTACCGTCGAAGTGGTGCGCAATGGCCTGGCGCATATCGCCAACGAAATGGCCACCGTGCTGCGCAAGACTTCCTACAACATGATGATCTATGAAGTGCGCGACTACTGCGTCGGTATCGTCGATCCCGAAGGCAGCATTCTTTCCCAGAATTTCGGCGCGCTGCCGATTTTTTTGGCGGACTTGGGGCCGGCGATCGTCGACGGCGTGCGGATGCACGGCAGGAACGGTTTTCATCCAGGCGACGTTCTGATCATGAATCATCCCTACGTTTGCGGGCAGCATCTCAATAATGTCGTCGTCTATACACCGTTTTTTCATGAGGGGGATCTGGTGGCTTTCCTCGCGGTGCGGGCGCATTGGATCGATATCGGCGGCACCCGGGTGGGTTTCGGATACAGCGGGACGCGGGAGGTTTACGAGGAGGGGCTGCAGTTTCGCTCTCTCAAACTCTACCGCGGCGAACAACCGAATCAGGATCTTTTTCAGTTGATCTCCGATAATGTGCGTTTTGCCGATTCTTGTATGGGCGACTTGCGCGCGCAGATCGCGGCCTGCCGTGTTGGCGATCGCGGCCTCGCTCAGCTTGTCAATCGTTACGGTCGCGACATTTTCTCGCAGTGTGTAAGATCGATCTGGGATCAATCCGAGGCTTTGGCGCGGGAGCAAGTTACGCGCATCAAGTCCGGCACCTACGTCGCCGAGGCGCTTTTCGACAGCGACGGTGTAGATCTCACCCGGCCGGTGCCGCTGAAGGTGAAAATCGAGGTTGCCGGCAGCGAGATGACCATCGATTTTTCCGAGATCAGCGATCAGGTGCCTGGGTCGATTAATTCCGGTGAATCCGGCGCCGTGGCTGCGGCGCGTGTTGCCTTCAAATCATTGGTTAGTCCGGTTTCATCTATCGACGAAGGCTGCTTTCGGCCTTTAAAGGTGGTCATTCCCGCGGGGAAGATTCTCAGCGCGACGCCCCCTGCGCCCGTGGGTAATTGGAGCCGCACCTTGCCGACAGTGATCGACTTGATCTTGAGAGCCTTGGCCCCCGCTATGCCGCATAGGATCGCCGCCGGCCACAAGGGTGATATGGGGGGGTATGCTTTCTTTGGCACTGACCCGCGCACGAGAAGACGATTTCTTTGCCAGACCATCATGGGCGGGGGCTGGGGAGGACGGCCGCATGAGGACGGTGAAAACGCGACGGTGTCGATCTGTCAGGGCGACGTGCAAAATGCGCCCATCGAGCTTCAAGAGCTTTACTATCCGGTGCTGATCGAGCAGCACCGGTTGCGCGAGGGGAGCGGCGGTGCGGGAAAATTTCGCGGCGGCCTGGGTATCGAAATCACCGTGCGAACTCTGTGTGATGCCTTCGTGAATATCAACGTCGAGCGCAACCTCACGCCGCCCTGGGGGCTGTTCGGCGGCCATTGTGGCGACGCGGCTAAAGCGTTGGTCAAGCAGGACGGGAATGACGCCGGTTCATGGCTGACCAAGCGCCCCAACTATCCTCTCAAGAAAAACGGCAGCGTCACCTACTTCACGGCGGGCGGCGGCGGCTATGGCCGGGTGGAGGAACGCCCGCCTGAACTGATCGAACGCGACCGCCGGCTTGGTTATGTCTAGTCCAGTGTGTAAGGATGCCATTAAAAAACGGTTTCGTGACCCCCGGGGCGGACAGGGAGGAGAGTTTAGAATACGAGCGGAATATAAGCGGTTTCAAAACGACTTTCGTTCACCCTTCGACAATGCTCAGGGCGAACGGGAGAGAATTAAAAGTAATCTTGCTGAATCTCAACGTTCAAAACGTTCAAATCGTTCAAGTAGTTCAAGACGTTGAACGGCTTGAACGTTTTGAACGGAGCCGCTCGCACTGCGAGGCGGCGTCCTAAGGAGGAGAACATGAACATTCAACAAGAATTCGAAAATCGCATAGTGAATGTCCGGCAAGCGATGCGCGAAAAGGGACTGCAAACCCTTCTCGTTTTTGACTCTGGACGCCACAATTTCTTGCGCATGAATTATATTGCCTATCTCACGGATTTTATAAGCGTTGGACCGGAAACGATGTTGATGCTGCCGCTGGAAGATGAACCGAAGCTTTTTCTCTCTCCGGTTTGGGACATGGAGCGGGCGAAGGAAGAGTCCTGGGTCAAGAATGTTCAGCCCTGGGATCATCTTCGGAATCGATTAAATAATCACATTGGCAAAGTGGGATTGATTGGTCGAGAGGCGATGAACATCGATTGTCACGATGAACTAGTAAGAGCACTGAATCAAACGCCTGTTAACGCTAAGGATATACTGGAAAACATGGCGCGGCGGAAAAGCGAATTCGAACTGGAACGGCTCCGTAGGGCCGCGACAATCGCCGACGCCGGCGTGCAAGCGCTGCATGAAGATGCCCGCATTGGTCTGAAGGAGTTCGAGCTGGCGGCGATCGTTGAGTACAAGATGCGCTCGCTAGGGGCCGAGGATAATTTCGGCATGGTGGTAGCAAACAATCATAATCAGGCATTGCATCCGCCAACGGATAGAGTTGTCCAATCCGGAGATATCGTCATCGGCGAGATTACCCCATGTATCGGCGGATTATTCGTGCAGATTTGCCGTACGATGGTTCTGGGAAAGCCTGCTCCGGCGGTCGATGAGAAGTACGCCATACTCAAAAAGGCGATGGGGCTTGGATTGGACGCGGCGAAAACCGGCGCGCCAGCGAGAGACGTCGCGATCGCCATCAACGAGACTTTCGTGGAAGCGGGCTACGAGAAATATTGCCGGCCACCGTTCATGCGGGTACGCGGCCACGGTCTCGGCTGCGGTTCGTCTGCACCGGGCAACCTGGAAGATGAGAATAAGACGAAACTAGAACAGGGCATGACCTTCATCATTCATCCAAATCAGTATATTCCCGAAACCGGATATATGACCTTGGGCGATACCGTCGAAATGACACAATCAAAAGCCGAGGCTCTGACGCGCTCTTCCTGGGATCTCTACGTGAAAGAATAACATCCGTTCAAGTCGTTCAAAACGTTCAAATCGTGAGGATAAAATGATCTTTGGCCGCCACTCCGTACTGAAAAGAGGATGCTCCACCTGGGACAAACAACAAATGCCCCAGGAGGAGTACCAGAGTCGTCTGGAAAGGGTTCGACAAGAGATGGCCCAACAGGGATTGGATGCATTGGTGGTCTACGGAGACAACTATGCCTATGCCGATCTCTGTTACCTTACGAATTACTTTCCCAAGGTCCGCGGCGGCATCGGCATTATCCCGCGTCGCGACCCAATATCGTTACTGTTGAATATTGGGAGTCGCGATGTTCCCTTCGCCAAGAGTCTCACCTGGGTTGACGATGTGCGCGCCTCGGGCCAACTGGGCCGCGACGGCGCTGAAGTGCTGAAAGAAAAAGGGTTTGCTCAATCGAGAGTTGGGTTGATGGACTCCGGTAAAGGGTTCCCGCTGCCTCAACTGGAAGAGCTGAAAGAGAGCCTGCCACAGGCCCAGTGGCAGCCCAGCCACTCGATGTTGCAACAGATGCGGCTGCAGAAAAGCGCGAGGGAACTGGTGGCTCTGCGTGAAGCGGGCCGGGTGCTCAACGAAATTTCTGACGGTGTGAGAGAGCTTATCAAACCGGGGAGAAAAGAGTACGAAATCGTCGCCGACATCGACCGACTCGCCCGCGACAGAGGAGTGGAAGACATCCGTATCCTCGCCGGTGAGAAGCGATTGCAAGCGCCGAGCTTCAAGATGACGGCGAGCGTGGGGAATCATTGGGCGGTTTACCTGGCGATACAGCATGAGCGTTATTGGGTGGAGGTCGGCCGCACGTACATTTTGTCCGGCGACTCGAAACTCCAAAGCCCCTATCAGAAAGCCCAGGAGATTGTGGCGCAGATGGCTGCGCAGCTGAAGCCCGATAACTCGGTCAAGTCCATCGACGAAACGGCCCGGAAGCTGCTTGGAGAATTCTATGCGACCGCTGTTAACTACGGGCTCGGCAACGGCATTGGTCTCAACCAGTGGGAAGCGCCCTTCCTGAGTGAAGATGAGGCGCGCCAAGTCGGATCACCGTCGGCAGGTGCGACCCAGCTAAACGAAAACATGACTTTGGCGCTTCGGGTCGCGTTCGAGACCGGAGGAAAGCTCATTCTTTTCGGCGAGAGCTATCTAGTGACACCGGACGGGCCAAAATCTCTGTTGGAAAAATAGCGCCCCTCGTGAAACCCAATCAATCCGAACTTGAAGATCCATGAGAATCGCTGTTGATATCGGTGGAACGTTCACCGACCTGGTCGCCATCGACGATCAAGGACAAATCTATCGAAGTAAATCTCTGACCACGCCCGACGATCTTGCGCGCGGAATTCAAGATTGTCTAAACGCGGCAAAGATCCAAGTCTCGAAGGCAAACTTCTTCGTCCATGGCTCCACCGTTACCATCAATGCCGTGCTCGAGCGTAAAGGCGCGCGCACCGGCCTGATTACGACCAAAGGATTTCGCGATGTCTATGAGATCGGCCGGGGCAACCGGCCGGAGGGCTACAATTTATTTTTCAAGCGCCCAGTGCCATTAGTTTCTAGGGACTTACGGATGGAAGTTGAGGAACGGCTTTATGCCACTGGAGAAGTCCTCAAACCTCTCGATGACATCGTCCGCTTCAGAAACTATCGAAACGCTCAGAGCAGCGCGGGTCGAAAGCGTCGCCGTATGTTTGCTTCACTCCTACTCCAACCCGGCGCATGAAAAGCGGTTGGGGCAACTGCTGCGCCGGCAGTTTCCCGAGGCCTATGTGTCTCTGTCTCATGAAATTCTCCGCGAGTTCAGGGAATACGAGCGGACTTCGACAACGGTTCTTAATTCCTATGTGGGTCCCATCGTCAGTCGATATCTGGTTTCTTTGGAGAAGCTGCTCGGCGACACCGGTTTTCGGGGGACATTCCGAGTTATGCAGTCCAACGGCGGCGTGATGTCGGCGGAGATGGCGAAGAAAATGCCGGTGACGATGATGGAGTCGGGGCCGGTGGCGGGTGTTATTGCCGCAGCCCATATCGGTGAGTCGCTCAACTGTCATCACATCATTTCCTTCGATATGGGTGGGACCACAGCCAAGGCGAGTCTCATCAAAGACTTTCATCCTGAAGTCACAAGTAGCTATTATGTCGGCGGATACGTTTCGGGTCATCCGATGATGCTGCCGGTGGTGGATATCGTCGAAGTCGGTAACGGCGGGGGTAGCATCGCGTGGATCGATCCCGCGGGCGGGTTGAAGGTTGGGCCCCAGAGTGCGGGGGCGGCCCCCGGCCCGGCCTGCTACGGCCAAGGAGGCCGCGAGCCTACCGTGACGGACGCCAATCTGATCGTCGGACGGATCGACCCGGAATATTTTCTCGGCAGCGGGATTCGCTTGCAGCGTGACAAGGCGGCGCAAGCGATCACGGAGAAGATCGTCAATCCGCTCGGCTTGTCTCTGGAGGAAGCGGCGCTGGGGATTCTGACCATTGCCAATTTCAATATGTCCCTGGCGGTGCGGGCCGTGTCGGTGGAGAAGGGCTATGATCCTCGTGACTGTGTGCTGGTGCCCAGTGGCGGAGGCGGGGCGCTCCACGCAATGGCTATCGCCAGGGAACTTTCCGTCCCGCGGGTGATCATCCCGCCCATGCCGGCCTATTTCTCGGCGTTCGGTATGCTGGTCGCAGATCTCAAGCACGATTACGTGCAAACTTTTGTGCGGGAGTTGACTGAGACGACCGGAGTGGAATTGGCCGATGGCTTTGCCGCGCTCGAAAAATCGGCCGTCGAGACTTTGACTGAAGAAGGGGCAGGGGAGCCGCAGATTATTTTGCGGCGCTTCTTAGACATGCGTTATCGCGGGCAGGAATACACTTTGCCGGTGCCGTTGACGGAAAATTTGCGGGCCATCGCTGACTTTTCTCAGATTCGTGGGAGGTTCGATCAGCTTCATCAAGAGCACTACGGTCACTCGGCTCCCCATGAGCCGGTCATGATGGTCAACCTCCGGCTTTCAGCGCTCGGGAGATTCGAAAATCGGTTGCCCCTTTCTTCGCCGCATCAGGACGGTGACCAAGGTGAACGCGGCAAACGGCCCGTAATCTTCGACAACAATCGGCAAGCCGTCGATTGTCCGATCTATCTACGTAGCGGGTTCAAGGCCGGTGATCGGCTCGACGGCCCCGCGGTGTTCGAGGAACTGGGCGCGACGATTTTGCTTTATCCCGGCGACAGAATGCAAGTCAACGAATTCGGCCATCTCATAATCGACCTGGCTAATTAGCGCAGATAGGCGATTCTGTTTTGGTTATTTTGTTCGACGAATAAAATAGAGATTCTTCGCTGCCGCTCAGAATGACTCAGGGTATCAACTTAATTCTATTTTACGCCCAGCTCGTTGTTCACCTCGCGCTGCAGCGCGAAATCAAAAACGGCAGCGCTTTTTGCTGCGGTCTTTAACTTTAGAAACTGCGCGTCGGCTCTTAGGTTTTCTTCAACTTCTTTGTCGGTGGGAATGCTATTCCGTGTAAAGGCAGGGCGGCTGAAGCGGTAGGTTTCAAGCGCGATTTGTTGACTGACGTTGAGGACCTTCGCAAGGATCTCCGCCGAGCCCTTCTCGTTGGTTTGAAAATATCGGTTGGCTTTTGTCAGGGCGCGAAGCGTGCGCTTGATGAGAACTGGTTTTTCCTGCATTGCTTTCTCCGACACGATCAGGCCCGATATGAAATTGACGTATTCATCGCTCATGGAAGCGAGCAGATTAAGTTTATAACGATCGCGAGCGACGAAAACGGTGGGCGGAGAGAGAACGGTAATGTGCACGGGTCCTGAGACCTGTGCCTGCAGCTGGGCCGGCACGTCGCCGGAAACCATGCTGGTAATCTCCGTTGTCGGGTCGATGCCTCCCTTTCGTAGCATGTGAAACCCGGCAAGTTGCTGGCTGCCGCCGATGGTGGTCACCGCCATGGTTTTGCCTTTGAGCTCGCTGAAGGTTTTTAATTCCGGCCGCGTGACCAACCAAAAAAGCGGCAATTTTTGATTCACCGCCAGCACCTTCAGCGGAAGCCCTTGGATGATGCCGCGGATGGCTGTGCCCATGATGTGGATGGCCTCGACGTCGCCCGCTACGGCGGCGGCGATGGCGGTGGTTCCGCGGGTCAAAATGAGCTGCGGCTCCAAGTTTTCCTCTTTGAAGAAACCGCGATCGTTGGCGATGAAGGCCATAATGGCTGAGATCGAACGGCTCGCGTACGTGATGCGGACGCGGTCGTCCGCCTGAGCCGAATGTGCAAGGCCGCAGGATAGCAGCAGCACAAAGAAGATTTTCTTCATTTGAAGCTCCTGTCTTATGGCGATCTAGAGGGAACGCCCATCCGTTTAACAAGGGCTACCTTGAATTGCAATGGAGTCGTACGCTATAAAAGCCAAGCCGCCAAAAACAAAGAAATTTCTGTTTGATAACGGAGGGCAGTCATGGGCGTGGAGACAACGACGGGCTACGAACTTCTCTATGATATTATTCGGCGCAGATCGAGTATTCGCAAGCTAAAGCCGGATCCGATTCCAGAGGAATACATCAACAAGGTCCTGGAGGCGGGCCGGTGGGCGATGTCCGGAGCCAATTCGCAACCCTGGGAATATATCGTGGTCAAGGATCCCAAAGTGAAGAAGGATCTTTTTCGTTGCTACGCGGAGGTCAATACGGATTTTATTTATTGGATGGAGCAGCAGCGTGTCTTCGAGCTCAGGCATCCCGCCTATCAGATGACGGCAGACAAAGCCGTTGAGCAGCAACGGCGCGGCACCGGTTGGTCTGAAGCGCCGGCGCTCATCGTGGTTGTCGGTGATGGCCGGCGCCAATGGGGCACGGTGCAAGGCGCTCATACCTTTGGCCGGGATCAGTCGCATCTCACGGATGGCTTGGCCAATACCTGCACCTTGATGCATTTGGCTGCGGCCTCCCTCGGACTCGCTACCCAATGGGTGAGCATTCACGTCCAAGAACCTTTCAAGAAAGTTCTGGGCGTGCCGGACCTCATGATGTTGTATCTCATCATCCCCGTCGGCTATCCCGCGGTGGAGCCGTCCGAAGGCGTGCGGCGTCCGCTGGACGAGATCGTTCACCACGATCACTACGACGAGTCGAAGTTCATGAGCAATGAGCGGGTCATTCAGTTTCTCTATGAGCTGCGCGGCAAGACTTTGCAGACTTACCGCCAGTCCTATGTAGGTAAAGACCCGCTCAAGAACGATTAGGTGCGCCGTAGTTTGCGGAAAGGAGATCGCTTTGGCCCTGGATCCGATCACCGTGGAAATCATTCGCTGCGCTCTGAAAGCAGCGGCCAACGAGATGTCGGCGGTGCTGAAAAAGACCGCCTATAACATGATGATCTACGAAGTGCAGGATTACTGCGTCAGCATCGTCGATCACCAGGGCAGGACGATGTCGCAGAATGAAGGCGCCTTGCCGATTTTTCTCGCCGATCTCGGCGTCGCGGTACAAGACGGCGTAGAAATCTATGGACTGGAGAACGTTCATCGCGGCGATGTTTTTCTAGTCAATCACCCGGAGATCTGCGGCCAGCATCTCAATAACATGGTGGTCTACACGCCGTTCTTCTGGGAGTCCAAACTGGTTTGCTTCCTGGCGGTGCGCGCGCACTGGATCGACGTCGGCGGCGCCAGCACCGGCTTCGGATCGAGCATGACCCGGGACGTATACGAGGAGGGGCTGCAAATTCGTTCCGTGAAGATTTACGCGGAAGGCAAACCGAATACCGAGATCTTGCGCTTGATCGAAGACAACATCCGATTCCCGGAATCTTCTTTAGGTGATCTTCGCGCGCAGATCGCCTGCTGCCGCACGGGAGAAGAGCGGCTCGAACAGATCTGCCGCAAGTATGGTGGGGCCGGGTTCCAAGAAGCGGTGGAAGTCATCTGGAATCAGACCGATAAGCTCGTGCGCGAAGCCGTGCGGGCGATTCCCGACGGAGTTTATGAGGCCTCGTCGTTTCTCGATGACGACGGCAAAGATTTTACCAAGACGCTTCCCATTAAGGTTCGGGTGATTGTTCGTGACGACGAGTTCACCATCGACTTCTCCGAGGTATGCGATCAGGTGCCGGGGTTTATCAATTGCGGCGCTTCGGGAGGCATGGCCGCGGCGCGCGTGGCCTTCAAGGCGCTCACCTCTCCCCGTCGGGAAGTGAACGAGGGTTCTTTTCGCGCCCTCAAGGTGATTCTTCCGCCGGGAAAATTGCTCAGCGCAAAGCGGCCCGCGCCCATCGGCGGCTGGAGTCTATCATTGCCGACCGTGCTCGATACGATCTTGCTGGCGCTGGCGCCTGTGCTCCCGGAGCGTATCCCCGCGGCTCACAAGGGCGACATGGGCGGTTACGCGATCTTCGGGACGCACCCGAAAACCGGACGACGTTATGTCTGTCAGAATATCATCGGCGGTGGTTGGGGCGGCCGCCCGTTCGAAGACGGGGCGTCTGCCGCAGTTTCCATGTGTCAGGGCGATGTGAAGAATACCCCGATTGAGTTGCAGGAACTCTATTATCCCTTGCTCTATGAACGCCATACCTTGCGAACTGACAGCGGCGGCGCGGGAAAATTCCGCGGCGGCGTTGGCCTCGAAGTCAAAGTGAAACCACTACACGACCTTTTCATCAGCCGCAACACGGATCGGATTCAATGCCCGCCCTGGGGATTGTTGGGCGGCGCAGAGGGCGCAACCAACGCAACCTTGATCGAGCGCGATAACAAGGAAAAGATACTTCCAGGCAAATTCAGCCATCTTCTGGTGCGGCCCGGAGAGACGGTGACGTTGCTAACAGCCGGCGGAGGCGGACATGGCGATGCGGCAAGGCGCGACACTACCGCAGTGAACCGAGATGTTGCGTTGGGCTATGTATCCAAGGAGCGGGCTAAACAAGATTACCCGCCGGCTTTTGACCGCACAACCATACCAGTTGAGCGTGATTCGCAAGTTCAACCTGCCACCTCGTCCAAAACCTGATTCGTCATTTCGATGTTTCGAGAATTCCAACGGAGGTTCGTAACTTCATCCGGCACCTGCCTCCTGTACTCAAATGTAAAGTTCGCGCCCCTCCGGTGGACATTCTCGATGAACCAAACTTGCGGAAAAGCACTCAAAGAGATACTGGAGTTTGCGCGTGGGAAGAACTCAAAGGCTGTGTAAGCGCGCTTGTTACCGTCGGAACAACTGCCCCTTCCGTGTCATCTATGCAACGATCACGTCGATGATCGCTGGCTTGCCGCGACCGTTGGCTTCGAGGCCGCGCTTCAGCGCGTCCTGGAGTTTTTCCGGATCCGTTACCTGCTCGCCGTAGCCGCCAACGGATTCGGCGACCTTCACGAAGTCCGGCGCGTTGATGTGGGTGCCGTGGTAAACGTCGGTCTCCGCCGCGATTCCGTCCGGATACATCCTGAGGTGCATGCCCTGCATTGCGGCGTATTTCTTGTTGTTAAAGATGACGGCCATGATCGGCAGGTTGTAATCGCGTGCAGCGCCGAGGCTCCCGAGCGCCGGGTTGTATAGGAACGCACCATCGCCGATCAAGGTCACGACCGGTCGTTGCGGCTTCGCCAGCTTGATCCCCAGCGAAAGGCCCAGCCCCTGTCCGAGACCGCCCTGGCGGGTGAACAGGCTCTGTGGCTTGTTCCATTCGAGGTGCTGGCGCAGTAGGGCGGTGTGGGTGGTGACCTCGTCGATATAGATCGGGTCGTCCGGCATCACCGCGTTCAGCGAGGCGCACAGCCAGGCCGGATCGATCGGCGTCTTCCTGCGCGCTTCGGCTTGCTGCGCGTCCCGTTTCTCGATCATCGCAGCGTGCGCCGCGGCGAGCTCCTTGCGTCTTGCCTCGACGGTGGCCTTGTCCGGCCTGGCCGCGTCGGCCAGATCGCGCAGTGTCTGCGCCACATTGCCTTCCAGGTACATGTCCGCCTGATGGCTCTGGTAGGCCATGGCCATGTTGTGCGGCGCCTCGTCCACCATCGCGACGGCCGCCTTGGGCGGGCGGTTGCTCGGGGGATACCAGGGGGCGCGCGCGCGCACGACGATCGCGAGGTCCATGTCACGCCAGAACGGCTTGATGTCGGTTCCCTGATGGAGCGGGTGACTCTTGGGGAAGTTCGCGAACAGAGCGCCGGGCTTCTCGACCACCGGCAGGGCGAACTTATCGCAGAGCGCCACCAGCGCTTCGTAGGTCTCGACCTCCTGGCCGGCGCCTTCGGTGAGCACGACCGGGTGCTTCGCTTTGGCAATCTGGGCAGCGAGTTTTTCGATATCCTCGGGAGCGGTGAGAATGCGCGGCGCGGGCGGAACGGCCCGCGGATTGGCCGGCGGTGTCCAGGCGTCCATCAGCGTTTCCGTCGAAACGGACAGATAGGTTGGGCCGGTCGGTTGCCGCTGCGCGAGCTCGCCGGCGCGGACGACGCTCTCATAGAGCGTGTGGACGCTGCCCGCCACCGAGGCATATTTGACAATGGAATCGACCAGGTGGGTCGTGCCGCCCGCGATGCTCAGGTTGTTGATCCATTGGGCGCCGGGATCGAACTCCGGCTGCTCGCCGTAGGTCATCGACTCTCCGGAGATCACCACCATGGGCACGCCGGCGACAAAGGCGCCGTGGATGCCCATGGCGCCCTGCAGCAGGCCCGCGCCTGCATGCAGCAACACACCCTGCATCCGGCCGGTGGCCAGCGTGTAGCCCGCGGCCATGTCTACGGCGAGCGTTTCGTGCCACACATCCAGGAGCTTGGGGCCCTCCTTATGCCGATGGATCTGGTCGGCCATGGCTTCCCACACGGGCGCCCATTCGGTGCCCGGCGAGGACAAGATGTAATCGACTCCGAGCTTGCGGAATCCTTCGACTATGGCTTCGCCGCCGTCGAACTGGTTTTTCATGGTTGGTCTCCCCGAATCGTTATTTTTTAGCGCGTATCATGTCACGGCTGAACCCGCAAGGCCGCTGCGCGGCGGTTCAAAGTTCAAGCCGTTCAATCGCTCAGAGTGACTGCACCGTTGTCATAACGAGAGACGGAAAACAATCCGGAAGCGTCTGATTTCTACGTCTGGCCTCTCTGGCTAGCGATATTTGTCGTCAAAAAGTTGGAATCCTTGGCGCGAGCGGCGGCGCTTTCGTGGTTTCGACTTCCGGGTTTAGGGTGCGACAATCTCTCCAGTCTTCAAAACATCTCCGACTCGCCCTAGGTGCCCAGTATTTTCTTCACGCGCTCGATAACCTCCGGCGGAGAATCGAAAATTTCCTTTACCAGTGATTCCAGCTCTTCGCCGGACGTCGGTTCTACGTCCATCCGAGCCTTTTTTGCTTCGGCAAGGGCTTCAGGATCATTCAAAGCCTTGGCATAAGCCTCCCTAAGGAGCTTGACCCTTTCAGGGGGAGTGCCGGGCGTCACTAGCATGGGCCGGCCGAAATCCCCCGCGGCCAGCACAATCTGGGCGACACGGCGGCTATTCGCCGGGACCTTATACTGATCGAAGATTTCCTGAGTCGTAGGCACATCGGCTGCGCGTGAATCTCTCTTACGCGAGGTCTGGATGATATGGCGGTCAAAACCCTTCTTGTGCCACGTATCGAAGGGTTCGCGGCCAAAGTGGGCGGAGGTGCTATGCGAGCGGCAAACCACCTCTCCCTTTTCTACCGCTATGTCGATTTCGGAGCCTCCGGGATAGCCCAGGACAGTGTTGATCTTGGCCCCTACGGTCTCCTCCAAAACCTTGGCCAGAATATAGTCGGCGCTTGCCGTACCCGTCGCGCCGCACTTGGGTGGCTCCTTCGCCTTGATGATATCTGCGACGGACTTATAGGGAGTATCGGCTCGCATGTACATGATGGTTGATTCAACTGCGGGCGAGCCGATCCAGTGGAACTTGCGCAGATCAAACTGTACCTCTTTGCGCCCGACAAGTTGGTCTACGTAGACACTGTTCAAGGGCATCGCAACCGTTAGACCGTCAGGCTTGCCCACATTAAAAACATGGTTGGTTGCGATCACCGATCCCGCGCCCGGCATGTTCTGAGCGATGATCTCCGGCTGTCCGGGAATGTATTTGCCCATGTATCGGGCGAAGAGACGGGCCCAGCGGTCATAAAATCCACCAGCCGTGGAGCCCACCATGATGCGAATGGTTTTTCCCTTGTAGAAAGGGTCAGCTTGTGGTCCGGCCCACGGAGGCGAGCTGTGGAGCGAAAAGAAAAATCGCGAGACAGATCAGGGAAAGTGCTTGTTTTTGCATGACAACCTCCTCTTAACGGCCTGACCAACTACAGGATTAAACTTTTTACAAAAGTGAAGACCCCTTCTCCTCCGCCGACATCATCGTTCGAGCGGTGACTATATCGTTGGAAGCTGACTTGTCAAGTTTAGGTGCAGGACCCGTCGTGGGTAATTGCTTGCCGATGGATTGCGCGGAGCTATTCTAACGACGCACGCTTGCGAGCCTCGATCATTTTTTCGACTTGTTTGAGTGCCGATGCTAAGTCGATCGCCTTGCGAAAAATGGGCGCCATGGGGTCTTTCATCTTCCGAAATCGCTCGGGGACAGTCTTGATTGTGAAACGCGACGGATGCAGACGCCCATTCACCTCGTTCCAGAGCAGCGGACAGGAGACCGTTGCGCCGGGCAGCGGCCGGACGGCAAAGGGCGCCGCAATGGTTACCCCATAGCCGTTCTGGCCGAAATCGATGTAAACCTTGCCGCCCCGCGCGGCAATGGGCCGGGCGACCGTCGAGATATCCGGGACAGACTCCGTTCCCAGCATCGCCAGCAGCCGGGCGAAACTTTTCGCCTGCTCATGGGTGTAGCGCGCGCCAAGAGGGACGAGGATATGGAGGCCTGATGCTCCGGAGGTCTTGATGAAGCTTTCGAGCCGAAGTCCCGTCAATATCTCGTGGAGCGCGCGCGCCACCTCGACGACGTGTGCAAAGGGCGCGCCTTTGGGGTCGAGGTCGAGAACCAGCCAGTCCGGACGCTCGAGAGAGTCGATTCGCGAGCTCCACAGGTGAAGCGGGATCGTGCCCATGTTGATGACATAGAGAAGGGTCTCTACGTCGTTCACGATAATGTAACCGATGTCGCGATCCGTATCTTTGGAATAGATCTTCTCTCTGCGTATCCAGCTCGGAATAAATTCTGGGGCATCCTTCTGAAAGAACGATTTCCCGGCGATGCCGTCGGGATACCGCGTCAACACCAGCGGGCGATTTTTCAAGTAAGGAAGCAAGAAAGAAGCGATGCTGCGATGGTATTCGATCAAATCACCCTTAGTGTAGCCCTCGTCGGGCCAAAAGATTTTTTTCAGATTCGTAAACTTCACCTGTTTTGCCGGACCGTTTTCGAGGGGAGCGGGAACCGGGAGCTCCGGAAGACTTCGCGGCAGAGGCTCGTCCTTTCGGCATTCGTCGGGTTTCTTATCCGTTCTCAATCCCAGAAAGGCTGGGTGGCGAATCCCGCCGTCATGGGTCCAGTCCGAGAAGCGCACCTCGCAAACGAGCTCGGGCTCGACCCAGTGGTGGCCGCGGCCGGTTGGGCTTTTTTCCTGGAAAGGCGATTTCGCCAGGGCAAGCGGCTGCAGCTTCTCCCAGATCGACTTCAGGGTCTTGGTATCGAATCCGGTGCCAACCTTGGAGACGTAAACCAATTTATTGTTTTGGTAGAGACCCAAATGAAGCGCGCCGAAATAACTTCGTCCCCCCTGGGGATTCGTGTAGCCGCCGATCACGAATTCCTGGCGCCGTTGGCATTTAATCTTGATCCAATCACGGGAGCGTCCGCCGACGTAGCGGCTATGAGCTTTTTTGGCGACCACTCCTTCCAGCCCGTGTTCCGAGGCCGCGTCGAAGAAGTCTTCGCCCGCTTCCTCAATGTGATCGCTGAAGCGCGCCCGACCCAAGCGCGGCAACAAGCGCTTAAGGCATTCTTTCCGTTGGAGTAGAGGGATCGAACGCAAGTCATGACCGTCAAGGCCTAGACAATCGAAGAAAACACCTTCTACTGGAGCCGCGTTCATGGCGAGCTGGATATCGCGCGTGCCGGTCAGATGCATGCGCGCCTGCAGTCTTTGAAAGCTCGGCTGTCCCCGCTCGTCGAGGGCTACAATCTCGCCATCGATGACGAAATGATCGATGGGCAGTTTTTTCAGGGCGTCCGTCAGTTCCGGGTAGCGGTTGGTGATCTGCGTTCCATTGCGGCCGTAAAGTTCGACTCTTTCGCCGTTGCGCTCCGCCAAAACCCTAACACCGTCGTATTTGATTTCGAAAATCCATTCAGGCCCGGAAAAGGGCCGTTCCTGCAGAGTTGCAAGCATGAGCTGTTGACCTCGCGCAGAGAAGTTTTGTTTAGGCGCTTTGATCTTTCGCAGAAGCTCCCGCAGCTCGGTAACTTTCGCGGGAAGGTCGGCTATCTCTTCCAAGGTAAGCCCGGATATGACCGATTGCGGATAGCGCTCGATCAGCTCCTCGGTCCCGGCAAAGGAGTCGGCTTTCTTCAGAAGCAGCCAATCTTTCTCTTTCTTCGACATGCGCGCCAAGGTCCACAATCCCCGCATCTTGTGACCGAAAAATTCCAGTTCGAGCTTACCCCGTTCGAGCTGTTCCACCGGGTCGCCGGCTTTGACCAAACGGTATGGTCCGCGATCCCAGACGATAACCGAGCCGGCGCCATAGTTATCGGGCGGGATGATTCCTTCAAAATCGGCGTATTCGACGGGATGGTCCTCAACGTGGACGGCCAGCCGCTTTTCATGAGCTCGCACCGACGGTCCTTTCGGCACTGCCCAACTTTTCAGCACACCGTCCATCTCCAGTCGTAAATCGTAATGAAGGCGGCGGGCGCCATGTTTCTGAATGACGAAACGGAGCCCCGAGTCGGTGCGACTGACGCCGAAAGGCTCGGGTGTGCGCTCGGGATCGCGCTTTTTCCGGTACAGATCGAGCTTGGAGGGCGACTTCACCGTTTGAAGAATAACTCAGTGGCTGGTATGGTTCAAATTTGATAGAATTTGAGGATCAAGGAGGTCTCCCCCATGCCCCCGCGTTCTCTCGGTTCCGGCACGATTTCTTTTGGTCTTGTCTCTATCCCCGTAAAGCTTTACCCGGCCGCTTCCTCCCAGGCGATCAGTTTCAATTTGCTCCATGCCAAGTGCGGCAATCGGATCCGGCAACAGCGCTTCTGTCCTGTCTGCAACGAGGTCGTGGAGCGCGAAGGCTTGGTCAAAGGATACGAGTTCGCTAAAGATCAGTACGTCAAAGTTTCGGACGAGGAGCTCGAAGCGCTCGAAGGCGAGGCATCGAAGGCGATCGAAATTTCCGAGTTTGTACCGCTTGCGAAGGTCGATCCGGTTTATTTCGAAAAGAGCTACTATCTTGGCCCCGACAAGGGGGGGAGAAAGCCTATCGCTTGTTGTCGGACGCGATGACCCAAGCCGGCAAAGTCGCGCTGGCAAAATTTGTCCTGCGCGGAAGAGAAAATCTGGTTCTCGTCCGCTCGGCACAGAACGGGCTGATGCTTCACACCATGTATTTCGCCGACGAGGTGCGTAATTTCGATGAAATTTCCAAAGGAGAATCGGCCAAGATTAGCGAGGCTGAGACCAACCTGGCGATCCGTCTGATCGACGAGCTGTCGAATGAACAGTTCAATCCTGGGCAATATGAAGATGAATACCGCCAGCGCGTATTGGATCTCGTCAACACCAAGGCCGAGGGCAAAGAAATTACCGTGGCCGAGCCCCAAGTCCATCGTGCTCAGGTGATCGATCTTATGGAGGCGCTCAAGGAAAGCCTGGGAAAGAAAGTTGCCAAGGAGAAAAAGCCCGCGGTCCGCGCCAAATCGGCCGAGCCTGAGAAAGGCAAGAAAAGGGCCCAGTCCGCCAAGAAATGAAACTTTTCACCACCGGCGAGGTGGCGAAAATCTTGAATCTCCCGGGTAGTCGCATTCGATCTTTTGTGCGCGCCGGCTTTCTTGCGCCGGCACGCGATCCCAAAAAGACCTTCCAGTTTACTTTTCAAGATCTGCTCTTTTTGAAAACGGCGAAAGGGCTCCTCGATTCTCGCGTGCCGTCAAAGAGAATTATTCGCATGCTTTCTTCGTTGAAGCGGCAGCTGCCGGACGATCGGCATCTGTCCGGGCTCAAGATTTATGCCGACGGTCGCCGCGTTATCGTCTGGGACGGTAAAGCCCGCTGGCAGCCTGACTCCGGGCAGTTCCTGTTCAATTTTGATGCCCGCAGCGTTGTGGAAAAAATCAAATTGCCGCGCCCTGCGCCGAAGCCGGTGAAAGACAAACTGACCGCGGATCATTGGTTCAATCTGGGAGTCGAGCTGGAAGCAACGTCAACGAAGGAAGCGGAGCGAGCTTACCACATGGCGCTGGAGGTCGACCCAAAAATGGCCGCTGCGCATCTCAATCTGGGCAAACTCTACCACGATGCGGGTGAACTGGAGAAAGCCGAAGCGCACTATCGAGCTGCCGGAGAGATTGATCCGGAAGAGCCGGCGCCCCACTTCAACCTAGGGGTCTTACTGGAAGATCTCAAACGGCCGCAGGAAGCTTTGCGGTCCTATCGCGAAGCGGTCAAGCTGGATCCGGCTTTTGCCGACGCGCATTACAATCTTGCACTGTTATTCGAGTCTATGGGTAAAAAAGCCGAAGCGGTTGCACACTTTCGTACGGCGCGTAAGATTTATCTGAGCAAATAAGCCCCGCCGTACATCAAGGAGTTATGGAAAAATTACAACGTGCGCCCCTTTGTTTTTGATGAACGCGTTCAGTCACTGCGGAGGAGGTTTGGCAGGTGAATGAGGGATTGCGGGAAGCCGTATTGTCGTTGCAAAGGCGGTCTCAAGAGCACGAAAAGATCGAGCAAGAGCTTCGGGCTAGAGAGGCCCATTTTCAAAGACGTTGCGAAGATTTGGAGCGCTGCCTCAGTGAAAGGATAAGCCAGCTGGAGGAAGAAATCCGGCGGAGGCAAGCCGCCGAGGACATGCTGCGCAGCGCAAGGAAAGATGCCGAGAAAAAAGCGCAGAATAGCAAAACCCCTTCCACATGGGGAACCACGACAGCACTTTTTGCGCATGAGGTTGCGAACTCTCTCAATGGTATTTTCGCCTGTCTCCAGCTTGTCGATATGAAAGCTCCGGACCAGGGCGGTGCGGATCCTGAGCTCAAATCTTTAGTGGCATCAGCGACACAAGAAGTTAAACGGCTAGGCGCTTTGTTGAAAGAATTTCGCTCTTTCTCGCAGCCCCAAGCCTATGATTTCGAACCGACTGATTTGCGTAAAGTGATCGATGACGTTATGGCCGAAGACAAGCTGCTCTATGACTTGGCCGGAGTCCGGTTGAAGTTTGAATTCCCAAATACGTCATTGCCTGTTACGATTGATCAAAAGAAAATAAAGCAGGCGATCCTAAGGATTTGTAAAAACGCGGTTGATGCCATGCCGTCAGGAGGTGTCCTTACATTCCGCGGCTATGAGTCTGAAGGTAGGATTTTTCTCCAGATCGGCGACACGGGGGCCGGCGTTCCCAAAGGATTGGAGGTCTTTGAGCCCTTTCAAACCACGAAACCCCTCAGCAGTGGATTGGGACTTCCCATCGTAAGCCAAATTATCTCCGCGCATAATGGAACCATTGATTACGCGAGTGATCCCGGTAAAGGGACCACGTTCAAAATAGGGCTCCCGGCAGCGCGTGAGAATGGGGAAGGGGAGTTGCGATAGCTAGACAGAGGTGGTACAAGCAAACACAAATCAAACCCAGAGGTGATTCAATGAGATTATTATCTTACGGCCCTTGACCTTACGCTCACAGGACAAGGCTTGTCCTGGCGGAAAAAAAGATTCCCTATGAGCTTATCGAATGCGATCTCAAGAACAAATCCAAGGAACTTCTCGAACGAAACCCGTACGGCAAGGTTCCCGTGCTGGTGGATGGCGACGCCGTCATCTACGAGTCGGCGGTCATCAACGAATATCTGGAAGAGAAATATCCTGAAATCCCGCTCATGCCTAAGGACCCGCTCCGGCGCTCGCGGGCGAGGATATGGATCGATTACTGCAACACGCGGCTGCAGTACGCCGGCGGTAAAATAGCCCATGATTATGAAGTCGAAAAGTCGGCCGAGGAGCTAAAAAAATATCTAGCGGCTTTGAATAGCGAGATGGAAGGCCGGCAGTACCTTGTGGGGGACTATTCTCTGGCGGATATCACCTATATTCCGTTCTTCGTCAGAAAAGAGCGCTATAAGGCGACCATCGACAACAGTCTGCCGCACCTGAAGGCGTGGATGGATCGTCTCCTCGACCGGCCTCTGGTTCGCGCGACCCCGTAAGCAGATCAGAAAATCTTTCAGCGTAATTTCTTGCGCGCTTCTGGCAAAAAACCGCTGTCTTCTAAGCTGCGCACAGGAGCTGGGTCGAGCACCTGACTCAGCTCCACGTGCGCGACCTTAGGGTTGATCCTCGCAATGACTTTCTGAACGATCTTCCACGCCGCGGGGTCGGGCATCATGTCGAGAGTGGCCATGATGTTGAGAACCTTGTAGGAAGCCTCGGCATCTTCGGGCCGAGGAAAACGGAACGCCTTGCGCAGGATTTCAACGATCTCGGGCTTGGCGCTTGGGTCGTGAATCAAGACCACCGCGTCCGCCAATCCTTTGAGCAAGCGCGATACCTGATCGGGCGCGCTGGCTGCTGATTCCCGTAAATAACAGAGGGTTGTCCCCTGGTAAGGAAAGTTAAGCTTACCGATATCGGCGAGCACGTTGGCGCCTGCTCGCTTTGCCGCTTCGCTAAAGCTATAGGGGATGACGGTGGCGTCGACCCCACCGGAGCTGAGTGCCTGGGTGACCGTCGCGGTGTCGCCGAGGATGCGCATTTTAAGATCATATTTTTCCGGGTCGATGCCAAGCTGATCCAAAGAAATCATCGTCTGCAGCCAAAAGCCGCCGCCGATGCTTTGAACGCCGAAGGTCTTACCGCGCAGGTCTTCTATGGTCCGGATTTCTTTACGCGCGATCAGTTCGCGCGGAATTTTATGCACCGCCGACGCGACGCATTGAATCTTCATGCCACCCACGGCGGCGCTGAGGGCATTGCCAGGCGAACCGTAGTTGTATTGGACTTGGCCGGAGGAGAGGGTCGCCATACTTAGAGACCCGGTGCGTAACTGGACCAGGCGAACGTCGAGTCCGTATTTTCTGAAGGTGCCTTTCTCAATTCCTACCCACATCGGACCGACGGTTTCATTTTGACCGGCATAGGCGACCAGGATCGGCGCAGCGGTTTGCGCCGAGGCGCTGGATAGCGACGCCAAGGTAGCGAAGATGATGGTGAGAAGGAAGACGCGGCCGAAGCTGAACGTTCCGCCACTAGAGCGATGCCGGGAAGGTAAATGATTCATGGGCTCCTCCATGATGATATCAAGATCAACTACATAGATTAGGGCTGTGGCCTGGTCGTCGAGCCGAGACCGGAAAAATTGCTATCGCCAGGTCCGCCGGTTGGCCCACTGGGAGGTGTGATGAGCGTCACGATTCGCGTGTCAGCGATCTTCTGCTGATCGGGCGAGAGAGTTGCATAAAGCGTGCTCGCAGCGGTGCGGATATCCTCGAGTTCCTTCACGCGGATCCGAGCGCCATCGGTGATCAAGTCGATATGTTGCAAACCGCCGATTGCCGTCCCTTCGGATACCGGGATACCTGTCCGGGCACGCTCGCGAGAAAGATCACTGGCGTAGACGCGCACCTTATCGGCAAACGATTGCCACGCCTCTTTCTGCTGGGGTGTTAGACGAAGATCCATTTCCATAACCGCCAGGCCGTGCTCGGTTTGTTCGTAGGAATCGGGGGTGAGACGAGGAACACTGTTTCCTCGGTTTTGTGTATTTCCTCGCCCGCCTCGTGGTGTGCCGCCAAAGATGCCGCCTATGCCGCGCCCGCCGAATTGTGCAAAGCTATTCGATTCTCCGACCGCGATTACTAAACCGACGGTGATAACCAGAACCCAAGCGTTCTTAACCATAATAATTATCCTTATTGAGATGCCCGAGGTCGACGCTAACTTTTCTGATGGATTCGCACAAACTAGCGGCGGACGCTGGAACCGACCAAGGGAGACAACTGAAGACCTTTAAGTAAGACACAAAAATTCTTCTAATTATTTTGGGAGGCTAGGCGGAAAACAACCCGTTGTCAATAAGCAACCGCCGGCCAGGACGAGAGCAGCTTGCCGTAGCCCTTGATTGAAAACTTCGCGCCTAGCTTCGACAGGATGTTCCAGAGCATTGCAGTGTTGCTGGAGATCACGGGGATGCCGAGAGTGTCTTCGAGCCTTTGGATGATCGGTAGGGGATCGAGGGTGGCGCCTTGGAAGTAGATGGCTTGGGTTGTCGGATTCTGCCGGTAGCTTGATTCGACTCTGCGAAAAAGCTCGTCGGAACTGATTTCGACGCCGGCTCCTGGTTTGCGCGTCTTGTCATAGGGTGGACCCGGGAATACGGTGAAGCCGAGGTCAGTCAGATGCTTCTCGATGTGGGCGTTCATATCCGCGGTGAACGGGGTGACCAGCATCACCCTCATCGCTGACAGTGCTCTCAGCGCCGCTGTAACCGATGACACTGCGCTGGTGACTGGTATGTGCACCGTCTCGGCGACTTTGGCTTCCAGGCCACGATTGAACAGGGTCACGAAGCCGCCGGTAACGATGAGTCCCTGGACTTTGTTTCGACCGACGAAGTCGGCGGCGCGAGCAGCGATCTCGTCCGTCTTGCCTTCGAGGTCCTGATAGGAGTCTTGCAGCAGGCCGAGACCTTCGTTGGTGACGGTGACTTCAGGAGGCAGCATCTGCTCCAGGCTTTTGAAGTGCGGGCGATCGGCAGTGGCCGGCGATAGGATCCCAATGTGAATGTTTTGTGGTGTAGCCATGGCTCCCCCCGCCTAAAGCAATTCTGGATTCCCGTTGCCACAGGAATGACAATGTAGAAACCCGTGTGCCCAGTCATTCTCGCAGCCGCTGCATTTCATACGACGGCCAGCGGGACCTTTATCACATTTCCCGTTGTAACATTTGGGCTTCCATATTGTCGCCCTTCGAAGTCACCCGCCACATTTTTCCACCGCTGTCGTCGGCCACGAGCAATGAGCCGTCCGGCAATTCCGTCACGCCCACCGGTCGGCCGTAGGCTTCGAATTTGCCTTCGTCAGCGATGAATCCTGTGAGGATATCTTCCATAGGGCCGGCCGGCTTTCCGTTTTCAAAGGGGACGAACGCGACTTTGAACCCCACCATCTTCGAGCGGTTCCACGAACCGTGCATGCCGATAAAGGCGCCACCCTGGTAGCGCCGGGGAAAAGCTTTGCCGCGATAGAAAGCGAGCCCCAAGGCGGCGACGTGGGAGCCCACCGCATAGTCGGGTTTGATCGCTTTGGCTACGAGATCGGGCCGCTGGCCTTTTTTGCGCGGATCTTCATTCTGGCCAAAGTAAGAGAAAGGCCAGCCATAGAAGGCGCCTTCTTTGACGCTGGTCAAATAATCGGGGACCAGATTGTCGCCCAAGAGATCGCGCTCGTTGACGACCGTCCATAAAACATTCGTTTGCGGTTCCCAATCCATTCCAACTGGATTGCGCAGTCCCATGGCGAAGATCCGCATGCCGCTGCCGTCGGG
Organism: uncultured delta proteobacterium; assembly: GCA_963737905.1. Lineage (GTDB taxonomy): Bacteria > Desulfobacterota > Binatia > UBA9968 > UBA9968 > DAIRFP01. The sequence continues at coordinate 254,800 of CAVTUQ010000026.1, forward strand.
ATTGATTTCCAGAATCCCGGCGCGGCGTTGATCCTTTTCCCAACCATTTTCCTCATCGACATTGGATGCCGAGCCCACCGCGATATAGATTTTCCGGCCGGTGCGATCGGCGATAAGGTTGCGCGTGTAGTGCCCGCCGGCGGGGAGGGCGAGAATTTTCTCTCCCTTGCCCTCGATTTTCGTTTGGCCCGTGCGGTAGGGGTAGCGTACGACTCCATCGGTGTTCGCCACGTAGAACCAGTTGCCCACGAGCACCATGCCGTGGGGCATATTGAGGCCGGTCAAGAAAACTTCACGTACATCGGGTTTGCCGTCCTTGTTGGTATCTCTGAACAAAGTGATTCGATTCGCCGACTTCTCCGGTCGATCGGCCCGGCCGGGCCACTCGCGAGTGGCCTCAACCACTAAGATGTCTCCGTTGGGCAAGACGTACGCCTGACGTGGATTGTCGAGATTTTCAGCGAAGAGGCTCACCTCGAAGCCGGGCGCGGCCGTCGGCATTTTGCCTTTGGGCCAGCCGATTACCTTGGAGGTATTGCGCGCCGACGGTGTGGCGAAAGGAACGGGCAGTTGAAGTGTGTCAGAGGGACCCGTGCCCGTCGCGTATTGGCGGTTGGCAACACCGGTTTGGGTCGTGACTGCGCAGGACAAGAGGAATACCGCGGCGATTACCTGACTCATCTGAAATAGATGACGAAGTAACATAGTGTCGCCCTCCTTTTATCGATTCTATTCGATCACGCTGGTTGGGATAACGGGCACTATATAATAACCATCAACTATCAGAAAGCCAGTTGTATAGGCCCCCGGTCCGTTCTAAGATCGCCACGCTGCTGAAAAAGACGTTTCGAATGATTGAGGATCGAAGATGGAGGATAGAAGATGGCGATCATCGATCCTCTATTCTCAATCCTCCATTGTTGCGGATGAAACCGCCTCTGAGTCTTTTTGAGCGGCCTGCAATTCGAATTTTCAGACACTTTTGGAGGAGGTGGGAATGCTCTATCGCGACTTGCGTGGTTGGCTTGATGGGGTCGAATCATTCGGCGAACTCAGGATGGTGGAGGGCGCCGACTGGAATCAAGAGATCGGTGCTGTTGCTGAAGTCGCGGCACGCTCGGAGCCGCCACCGGCAGTGCTGTTCGACAAAATCAAAGATTATCCCGCTGGCCGGCGTGTCTTGACCGGCATTCACAATCCCACCCTCAAGCGCCAGTGCCTCACCAATCACCTGCCGCTTGATTACACACGCGATCAATTCATCGACGCATGGAAAAAACGGCTCAACCATCCAGTTTTTCTGCCGCCGCGCGTCGTCCCGTCGGGCCCGGTGATGGAAAACGTTTTCGAAGGAAAAGAGATCGATCTGCTGTCACTGCCGGTTCCTTTCTGGCACGAAGGCGATGGCGGCAGATATATCGGCACTCTCGATGTCACAATCAGCCGCGATCCGGAGGAAGGCTGGGTGAACTTGGGCTGCTATCGTGTGATGGTGCACGACCGCGACACGTTGGCGCTTTACATCTCGCCGGGACATCATGGCAACATTCACCGGCAGAAATACTTCGATCAGGGAAAGCCGTTTCCGGTCGCGATCAGCTTCGGTCCCGATCCGTTGCTTTGGTACTTCGGCCAGATGGATGTGCCACCAGGGGAGTCAGAATACGACTATGCCGGTGGGGTTCGCGGCGAGCCTTACGAAGTCATCATAGGAGAACATACAAAACTGCCGCTACCCGCGTATTCCGAAATCGCGGTGGAAGGCGAGGTCCTACCCGGAACGAAAATTCCGGAAGGACCTTTCGGCGAGTTTACCGGCTATTACGCCGGTGGTCTCCGTTCCGAGCCGATCCTGAAGGTAAAGCGCCTCATGTATCGCAACAATCCGATTATCACCGGCGCACCGCCCTATCGCCCGGCCCCCGGAGCGGAAAACAATCTGATTCGTGCGGCCTACATATGGGATTACCTGGACAAGGCGGGTGTCCCGGATGTGAAAGGAGTCGCGTATTATCAAACCCGCTTGTTGGTCGTTGTGGCAATCAAGCAGCGCTATCCCGGTCATGCGAAACAGGCCGTGGCGATCGCGTCGCAGTGCCGCGCGGCTGCGCTTTTGACCCGTTACGTGGTCGTCGTCGACGACGACATCGACATCTGGGACAGTAACGAGCTGCTCTGGGCGCTTTGCACGAGAACCGATCCGGTGAAGGATATCGATATTTTGCGCCGTTGCTGGAGCAATCCCATCGACCCGATCATCCCGCCGAGCGAGCGTGGGTTTCAATCTCGCGGGCTGATCGACGCATGCCGCCCCTATGAATGGATGAACGAATTTCCCGCGGTGTCCGGGGCGAGCGCGGAGCTGAAGGAGAAAGTTATCAAGAAGTTCGGTGCGAGCCTGGCGGGGAAAAGAACCTAGCAGCGCGGAACCGTAACCAAAACTCGGAATATCTCGCGCAATGGCGCAAAGTATGTCCTGAGCGCAGTCGCAGGGGCCGCAAAGAAATTAGACTTCCGGACTTGGCGTTCTTGGCGCCTTGGCGCGAGCAAATCCCTGTTTTGGATAGTCACTGGCCACCGGAAAATTTTGACATATAACAGTGCAGAGAGAGAACAAAGGAGCAGAGGAGTGAAAGAAAAATGAAATCATGGCGACTAGTGGCGGTTGCGCTGGCGATGCTGATTATCGGTCTTCGCGCGTTCGTAAGCGCGCAGGAACTGAAGAAGCCACTGGAAAGAGTCCGGCTCACGGTGCCGGCCAAATCATTGACCTTTGTCCCTTACTATTTCGGCAAGTCACAGAGGCTTTATGAGAAAGAAGGGATCGATCTGGAGCTCATCGTCATGCGGCCGCCGATCGGCGTCACTGCCTTACAGGCAGGAGAGGTCGATTATTCTGCTGCCGGCGGTCTCTCGGTTCGCGCGGCGATGAAAGGGCTCCCTCTCAGAACGATCATGTTCATTCAGACCCGGCTAAGCTTCAGCCTTATCGGCCAGCCGGGAATGGTACCTGCACGAATAAAAAACGTCGCCGTCAGCGGCATCGGATCTTTGGCGCACTACGCCGCCATCACCGTAATGAAAAGATTGGGTAATGAAAAAGTCGCCTATATTTCGACCAATACCACGGGCAACAGTTACACCGCCTTATTGGGCAAAGCCGCGGATGCTGTGATACTCACTCCGCCGTACACGTCCATGGCGACCCTGGCGGGCTATCCCGATCTGGGAAACACCTTCGACGTGCGTGACCTGCAGGGCGGTTTGGTTGCGAGGACGACTTACATTCAAGATCACCGCGATCAAGTAAAATCCATGATTCGGGCGACGCTTCGCAGTATGGATATCATCATGAAGAACGAAGCCGAGGTTATTTCCTACCTCCAAAAAGATTTTGGGCTGGAACCGAAAATCGCCGCCGACACTTATAAGATCCTCAAGCAAGTCGTAAATTCGGACGGCGACATCGAGGAGCCCGTCTTTAAATCTATCATCGATAAGATCAGGCAAGAATCGGGGGTCGCCGCCGAAGTGCCTGCCGACCGGCTGGTCGATTTATCGATTTTGCGCGAGGTGCGGAGGGAAAAGTGAATATGCCCGGTGATGTCTTGCGGAGCACGCAGGAGGGCTAGTAGAATCCGGCAAGATCCAAATTTTATAGACGGGGAGGTTGCTCTATGAAATCTCTATTGTGGCTGCTTGCGTTATTGCTGAGTCTCGGGCTGCTTCCGACGTGGACGCTGGCTGACTTGCCTGCACCCAAGTCGACCCCTGAGAATGCGAATATGGCTGCGGGCCGCAAGGCGATCGACGCGAAGGATTATAAGGCGGCTGTGGGCCATTTGACCAAAGCTGTCCAGGAAGATCCAAACAACGCCGACGCGCATACTATGCTCGGTTACAGTTACCGTAAGCTCGGAACCTTTGACAAATCCATGGATCATTACCAGAGGGCGCTAAAGATAGATGCCAACAATCGAAGCGCGCATGAGTACCTGGGAGAGCTCTATCTTGATATGAATCAACCCGCCAATGCGGAAAAACAACTGACGGTTTTGAAAAAAGCGTGCCCGTTCTTCGGCAAGTGCGAAGAATACGACGATTTGAAAGAAGCTATCGAAAAGTACAAGGCGAAGAAGTGAGCCTTTGAGAGAGAGTCGGTTTCAGGTTTCGGGTTTCAGTCTCGGAGTCTTCGAGACGCCAAGCGAATAGCAGAGGAGATTTTCCATGGCAGAGGCGATAAAAGCCCGGATCGGGTTTGTAAGCGGCGGCAGCAGCGCGATGCCACACTACAATAGCTTTCTGCCGTTGATTCCAGAGGAGGTGAAGTTAGAGCACGAGGGATTGGAGCTTTATCGAGAGTCGCTCTACCAGATTGCGGACAAGAAGGATCATATCGTTCGCCGAGTCCAAGAGTGTGTGACGAACAAGCATTGGGATGGAGTCATTCTTACTGCGGCGCCGACCGAAGTCCTCAACCCGGGCTTGTACGACGCTCTGAAGGAGACGGTATCCGTCCCTTTTACAACGGCATTCCACGCATGCGTCGTCGCCCTGAGCATCTATGCGGCGAAGCGGGTTCTTTTGCTAACGCCCTTCGATGAAAAACTGAATGAATTGATCTGCCGGCATCTCGTGGGCAAGGGGGTTACGGCCGTGGCCCCGCACCCGTTCAAGGAACTCGGCGTGCCTAAACGCATGACACCTGACGAAGTGTTTGCGTTAACGAAGCAATGTCTGAATCCGGTGGACCCCGTCGACGCCATCTATTTTCAGGGCGCTGTTCTCGACCCGATCAAGGTCTTGGAGAAGATTGAAACAGAGCTCGGGTTGACGGTCATTGCCAGCAACCCCGCGATGCTGTGGTATGTACTGTCAAAACTAGGGCTCTGCCTATCCGATGAGCGGCTATGGGAGGCTGCTGCGAGAGTGGCCGAAGCTGCAGGGCGGGTTTTAAACCCGCCCCTACAGGATTCCCGTTTTTTACAGAAATGACCTCTTGGTGCCGATAGTTTCATCACCCCAAAGTCCGCGCCAGCCATTCAATTACACTCTTTGCAACTTGTTCTTCCGCCCCAACGTAAAAATGATCGCAGTTCGGAATGATGGCGATCTCGCAGGGACTGGAGCAATTCTCTTTAAACTTCTCGGCCGGGTAGTTCTCCATCGGCTCTTGATCTCCGCGGATAAACAGAACTGGGCAGCGGATGCGCTTGGCGCTTTCTACGAGGTCCGGTGCGTTAGTCAGTCGATCTAAGAATGTCCGTGCCGAGATCACCCACCACCAAGTTGGAATGAGCATCAGCTGCCGCGGTTTGCCGGCTGCAACTAAAGCTTGCGCTTCCTTGGTCTGTTCGTCGGTTTTCTCGTTAATGGTGAAACTCCGCGCCGATCGCGGATTTGTCAGACGGTTGCCGCCGGCGTGAGCAGATAGCAGGATCAAGGCCGGCGTCTCCGGGTGGCGCGCAACGTGCTCGCTCGCCAAGACACCACCGTTGCTATGGCCGATGACAATGGGATTTTTGAATCCCTGGTCGGCTAAAAATTGTCCGGCTAGCTCATTGTCTTCGATACCTTCCGCCACCGTTTGGTAGGCGCCGCCGACGGGCTCGCGGCTATTATAGGTACTCACGGAATCGTGGCCGCGCCGATTGAAAGGCAGAAAAGCGTAGCCGAGAGAGGTAACATAGGGCGCAAGAAAACGCGCCGCGCAAACGTAGAAGTTCATTTGGTTGCCGTGGAAGTACATGGCCGCGCCTTTGATGGGACCCTCCGGTCTGTAGTAGGCCCCATCTAGGGGATGGGTTGGCGTCGGAATGCTGATGAGTTCCGTGCGCATGTAAGGCTCCTTCTCGTGGTTTCTGGCCCAAGGTTAGCTCTAACTTAACGTTGAATACAAAGAGCCTGGAGCGTGGCTGTCCAGCCGTGCTCGCAAATCCAAATCAAATTGACATAGATTATCTTATCCAATACGCTCTGCCCCGAAGCGGTCAGTTGGCGCAAGGTTTCTTGTTAGGACTCGCTGTTCAATTTATTGGGAGGGGCGTCCGTGCCAGCTTGGAGGGATTAGATCGGGATGCGGGTCGTCGGAATTGTCGTCGGCATATTGATTATCGTCGCCGGCTACTTCTGGGTGGTGCTCAAGTGGAACTACTCCACCGGTGAGCGTGCCGGCTGGGTGCAGAAGTTCTCGAAGAAGGGCTGGTTCTGTAAAACCTGGGAAGGCGAGATGGCGATGGTCTCGATGCCGGGCGCAGTGCCGGAGAAGTTTTACTTCACCGTTTGGGACGACGGGGTGGCCGGTGAGCTAAACAAGGTCATGGGGAAGCGTGTCTCTCTTCACTATGAAGAAAAGGTCGGCTTGCCCACCTCGTGTTTCGGCGAGACGCGCCACTATGTGACCCGTGTGACCGGGGTGGAAGAGATTCCGCTCGCTCCCGGTATCGTCGTGCCGACACCGGCACCGTCAGCCGCGCCGTAATCGCCGTAATCTTTTTTAGATCCGACAAGGAGTGATTTTTCAATTCTCCCAGCTTGCGCGGTCGATGACAGGGCCGAGATTTGTGTAACCGGACTGCGACTGATTGCCAACGAAGGACATCTAATCGGTGATAAGTTGCAATAGTATGTCCGCGGTCTAAATGTAAGGTAGTTTAGTCGCTTCGTAATCTGCGGAAATCATATGCTAGAAAGCGGAATATCTAAGCCCGAAGAAGTGAGCAAGCAGATTGCCAGAGAAGAGATTCTTGCCCGGTTGAGTGATCCGTCTCTTTTGCTAGTGAACGTGATGCCGAAAGAAGCATTTGAGGAGGGTCACATACCGCGTTCGCTTAATTTGCCGCTGGCGGAGATCGAGACAAAGGCACGCCAGGTTTTTCCGGAGATCGGCCGGGAACTACTAATCTATTGCGGTGGTCCAACCTGACCCCTGGGCCAGCAGGCGGTCGGCCTGCTTTTAGGTATAGGCTATAAAAATATCCGGCACTATGTCGGGGGCATGGCCGATTGGGTGGAGAAGGGCGGGCCGGTAGAAAAGATGGATTTGCCCGTGACGAGCCTCTCGCCCAGGCAATTCAGAAGAGGGGAGACTTCGAAAACTTGGTCCTGGTCGCGATGGCTCGACATGCTCGCCAATTGGCCGTTGGACCGTTTGGTTTTTTTCTGGCTGGGGATGATCCTTGCTTTTGGCTTCATTTATTGGGGCGCCGGCATAGGTATGGGGTGGGGACTGCAAGCCGGCAACACCTCCGTCAAGCCTGATTTCGGCGGTCTCGTCACTTCCATCTATTTCAGTTTTGTGACGGCGTTGTCCATCGGCTACGGCGATGTGATTCCGGTAGGACCTTTGAGAATTCTTGCTATCGTCGAAGGGGCTACGGGTCTCTTGATCTTCGGCTGTCTGGTTTCAAAGCTCGTGTCTCGACGGCAAGAAGAGCTGACGGAGGAAATTCATCGCACGACATTCGAGGATCGATTGGATCGGGTGCGTACCAACCTGCATCTGGTGTTTTCAGATCTGGGCGCTGTGCTACAACTGCAGATGGAGCAAGGCGCGTTGCCCGGGCAAGTTCTGCGGCGGCTTGAAAGTACAGTGCGGGTTTTTCGTGGGGAAATGCAGACGATTCATGATTTGCTGTACCGCGCTCAGGTCCTGCCTGACGAGGAAGCGCTAGAGTCGCTGCTGGCGAACCTGGCGATCTGTCTTCAGAGCGTTATCGACCTGCAAACTGCGCAACTAAACGGACAGCAGCGATCCCAGCCGCTTGACGCCGGGTTGCACGCCATCAGCAATCTCGCCAACGAAATCTGCGGTGAATGCGTGCCACGCACCTATGCGCCCGCCATGAAACAGTGGATGGATCAAATTCAAGAACTCGCTCGCAAGATCGCGTGATTCAGCCAAGCTCGAAAGCCCTCAATTGCAGCGGCCTTCCTTTACCAGCTCTTCCACCAGGGTCGCATCGACCAGCTCTTGCGCTTTCATCCCGCGCGCGGCGGGCAGGGTTGATGCAACCATCTCGATTCCGAGCTCGACTCCCTCAATCTTAGGGTAGGGCCGCGCCGGTATCACCTCGGTGGTATAGAGGCGGTAAAGATATTCCAAAGCCGCTGGATCGCGTCCCCGTTCCGATTTCGTCATGATCTCCAGCGCCTTCAGCCGGTTCTGTTTCGCGCCAACAATGCCTTCGCAGATACCGCTCATAAAACTTTTCGCCTCTGGCCTGCGCGTTTTGAGGAAAGCCACGGTCATGGCGTAATCGGCGCCACCTCCGGCGTAGATATTGAGTCGTTTATGGTCGGCGAGGATGCGAAAATTTTTGATCTGCCCGGTTTTCTCCAGGTCGTACATGGCTTCTGCGGTAACCAAAGTGCCGGACAGTTGACCCGAAGTCAGAGCGGTGGCGCGATCGGCGCTCCGAGCATCGTGGGAATGGACCAAAGTCACGTCCCGGTCGGGATCAAGTCCGAGTTTTCTCAAGGCCAGCCGCGTCAATCGATCGGGCGTGCTGCCCGGTTCACCGGTGCCCACTTTCTTACCCCTAAGATCCTCCGTTCGCGTGATCGCGGAGTCGACGAGCAGGACCGAGTAGTTATAGCCCGAGTTTGCGACGAGGGTCAGAGCCGGTCCGCCGGTGGCGTTGTTCTGGATGACGTGATTGGAACTCACAACGAAGATATCTCCGCCGCCGTTTTTCATCGCCGCGAGGAGCTTCTCGTTTGAGCCCGGATTCGTCCACGAAAGCTTCAGGCCGTTTCTTTCAAAAATGCCGGTGTCGCGAGCGAGATATAAGGGCAGTTTGCTGATGTTCCAGGGAGGATAATAGATGACCTTAACCGTGTCGGTTTGTGCGAAGGACGACGGGCAGCCCATCAGCAAGGGGATAAGCGTGACAATAAACCGGAGTCGGTTGGGTTTGCGGCTGCCCATGGGGACGATCTCCTCATTTCTTGAAAGAGACAATCAGATAAGCGGGGGCCGACTTCGAAGCGAAGTCGCCCTGGCCCACGACTATGACGGTGTACGTTCCCGCTTCCTTGATGGCCTGTTGCGGGACCGTCGCCTCGATTTCCCCGGCGCTGACGAAGCGAGTTTCCAGCTCTTTGCCGTTGAGGGTAACCTTGTGAAAGCGATCGAAGCCTCGGCGAGCGGAGACCTTGACCTTGAGGATCGCGGTGGAGCCTTGAGTAATAGCGTGCGGCGAAATCTCGATGTCTCGCGGCGTCGCCCGCCACGGACGAATGTTTGGAATCGGGTTCTTGTAATCCGCATGAAAGTCGCTATCGGCGACCTCGCCGTTCAGGACGACCAGTTTCACGTTCTGAACCGCCCACATGTCTTTTAGGGGATCCCCCTCCACGGCGATCAAGTCGGCGACCTTTCCCGGTTCCACGGTGCCGAAGTCCTTGTCCTTGCGGAATGCCTTGGCGACGTTGATCGTCGCTGCTTGAATGGCCTGCATAGGCGTCAAGCCGGCTTCGACGAACATAACCATTTCTTGATGGACCCCGAGGGCGGGCAGTCCGTTATTCGGGTCCGATCCGGCCCTGATGATACCGCCGGCTCGTACGAACCGCGCGATGAAATCGGCAATCTTGCTGTAGCCCTCGCGAGTCCGTTTAAGGCGATCGGCTGGAAACTTTGCGTAGCGATCGTACTGTCTCAGGGTTTGTTCGCGCATCACCGCCGGCAAGTATGCCGCGCTGGGATTATCTAGAATCGACAATTCTCTTTCCTTGAACCGCTCGGCGCTCGGCGAGAGCGGACGAAACCAGGTGGCGATGGTCGGACTCCAAGAGACCTTTTTTTCCGCCATCGCTTTGATGATCTTGTCGAAGTTCTCCGGTTCGTAATAAAAGGCGACGTCCGCCGTATTGATCTTGCCGGTCATGCGGAGCTCGTGAACTTCCCAACGCTTTTTGACATCCGCGATGGAAGTCATTCCGGGCGCCCAGTGATGCTCAACGCCGGCGAACCCCGCTTCCGCTGCAAGAAAAACATCGAGACAGTGACAGGTTACAGGAAGACCAAGCCGGTTGGCTTCCTCCGCGCCCGCTTTGATCGCCTCGGGGGAGACGTATTCGTTGAACTTGATGATCTCAATGCCCGCTTCCTTCTTTTTTCGGACGATCGCGCGCGCATCTTCAGGACTCTTGATCAGGTAACCGCTCTCAGTGCGCAACGCCCAAGGCGGCGGCGGTCCGACCAGGCGCGCTCCCGTCGACCAGATGCGCGGGCCGCGGATCTTACCGAGATTGGTTCCATCGCGCTGGGCCATGGTCCACTCGTCATCGTTTTGCGTGATGTCCGGACAGGTGGTGATGCCGAGATGCAAGTAGAGCTCACCGACAAAATCGAGCAGATGGCAGTGGCCGTCAATGAGGCCCGGAAGAATTGTCTTTCCTTTCACGTCAATGATACGGCTTCCCTTTGGAACTGCGACCGCGCCACGCTTCCCGACCGCCTTGAACCGATTGCCTTCGATGACGATAACCGCGTCCTCCAGCGGAGGCCGGCCGGTTGCGTCGATGAGTGTTCCACCCTGAATGACCAGCGGTGTCGCGTTCTGCGCTTCGCTCCGCGCCGGGAGCAGCCAGACGAGTATGGAGATGAGGAGCACTGTGTCCAGCCATCTTAAACGATCGCGAATTTCCATGGGCGATTCTCCTGAATGGGTTTGTTGTTCGTCTGGCCAGGGACCTTACTTGTAAACGGAATCGATGAAGCCGCTGCGCTCGAGCTGGTCCACCAAGGAGGTGTCCACAAAACTCTCTGGCTTCGGCGTTGGAGTTTTGTCTTTGAGCTGGTTCTCGATCATAAACTGAATAGCTTTCATGGAAGGGCGCGGAACCTTTTGCAAGGTCGGCGCATAATCCTGCCAGGTTCCTTCCAATAGCTCATCTTCGGTGATCTTGCCGTATTTCCCCAAGACACGCTTGCTGTATTCCTTGTCGGTTCGATAGCGATGCATGCCGCGGATGAATCCACGCATGAAGCGCATGACGGTATCGCGCTGCTGGGCGATAAAAGATCTCGTGGTGATCACGGTGCCGTTCACGTCCTCGAAGCCGAGGTCGGCAAACTTCACCAGCTCTCGCATTCCCAGTTGGGCCGCCTTGGGGTAAAGCGGGTAACTGAGAGCTGCGACTTGTACAGCCCCGTTCTGCAATGCCGCGAAAGCTTCAGGCTGGGCGCCAAAAGTGAGAATCGCGACATCTTTAGTCGGCTCCAAACCGAAATGCTTCAAAGCTATCCGCACGACCTGGTCGGAGGTGGAACCGAAGGTGGTAATGCCTGCTCTCTTCCCCTTCAAGTCCGACGGCTGTTTAATTTCGGGCCGAGCCATCAATCGAAAGGGCGAAACTCTCCCGGTGGCGGCGATGATAACGACGTCGCTGCCGGCGCCTGTGGCCGCTATGGCAGCCGATGCTCCTGCTTGAATGATCGGCGCGCTGCCTCCGAGCATCGCAGCCACCATTCGGGTGCTCCCACCCACACGGATCAGTTCGACATCCAGTCCTTCCGAAGCAAAATAGCCGGCTTCCTTGGCGACCCAAGCAACGGCCCAAGTGCCGGCAAAGCTCGGGTACAAAACACGCATGGAGATCGCAGCGCCAAAGCCTTGGGATGGAAATGCACTGATAATAAGCGCCAACAATGTTATGAGTCGCAGCATATGTCACCCTCGCAATTGTATGTCTCACGCGCGCGCTTCGGCCGGAAGCCCCCAAGCCGATGCATGGGTAAACTATCCGAGGAATTCATCTATCGTCAACCCAAAACGTGGACAGGGCGTAGCTTTGAGATATCGCACACCGAGGACAGGGGAGGATGGGGCTACTTGAGACGGAACTTATCGACGAGTTTCTTATTGTAGTTCCGTACCGAAGGGAGGGACATAGAACGACGCTTGAGCATATCCAGCCGGATCACTTTCGACTGGATCCTCTTTGCAAGGGCCCGTCGCTCATCATCGTCCTCGACATGCTTGAGCAAATCTTCGAGGGTGTGGATGTCCTTTAACAGTTCCGCTTCGGGAGGCAGGACGTGGGCGTTCTTGAGAATATGGTAGCCGATGCGTAGATCTTCAGGCACCCAGCTCAAGTCCTCGAGATGCAGCGGCTTTCCCTTGCCCGGAAGGTTATCGAACGCGCCCGTTCTCTGGGCCTCAAGAATACGTTGTTCGGCAATTCTTTGAAAGATGGGAACCGCGCCTGTTGGTTGTGGTGACCTTTTCATCTCGCTGCTCGCTATGGGTTCAAGCCGTTCAACCGTTCCAATCGTTCAAGCCGTTTGAAGTTTGGCTTCCAAGTTATCCCTTATCTTTCACTTCTTCCGGAGGTCTCACGTGACGAAACATAAGAAAAAAGGCTACGTCGTTGACCAATTGTAACCCGCCGCCGATAAGGTAAGCAATGCGCTGCTGATGTAGGCAACGGAAAAGATGATTCCCACGTTACGTCGAGTAACCGAAACCGGTCGAGATAAGATGGCGAAAACAACATTCAGGTAGGAAAACGCGAAGGCCCTCACGCCGCGTGAAGCCATCAGAACGACTACGTCCCGTTGCAAGCCGGCAAACATAACGGTCGTTAGCTTTTGTTCGTGGCGCGGTATCTTTCCCGCTCGAGATCGAGTTCGGTCTTGGTGCCGATGGCATGCAGCGCGTCGTTGGCCGCTTCGAGGGACGAGGTTTCGAGCACGGCTTGTGCGGGTCGCGAGAGGGTATCAAACAATTTCCTCGTAGAGAGGAAAAATGTGAGGGCGGTGAGCGGCGTCAGCTTGACGGTTCTTTGGTCGCTGCGGATTTTACTTTCTCCCCAAGCGCCATAGAAGCATTGGACCGGAATGGCGCTGGCCTCGGTGGAAACGGTTTTGACGACTTCTGCCAATTCAGCCGCGACTCGCGGCGTCAGCGAAGTGGTACCGAGCCACGCGCCGGCTTCCGCTAACTTGCTCAGCGCCCGTTCGATTTCATCCACCGTCAATTCGCCATCGCTGCCATAGCCGAAGACAGCCCAGAGAGTGCGGTGCCCGCGTTTTTCCAACTCGGCGTATGCCGCGAGCATGATGGCATCTGCCAGGGGGCTCCGCAGTCCGGGCTCGCCGCCTTGAGCCAATGAGTCCCCGCCGACGTCGAGCCCCACGAGAAGGTCGGTCTTGAATTCTTTGATAGCGACTTCCAGTCCATCCACCACGCCATTCACGCCACCGTTGATATCGACCAGCAGAACTTCTTTGCCATGGACCGCCGCCATCTTCGACTCGGCAAAAAAGACTCCTGTCTTGGTTTGACTTTTTGGGTTTGCCATCCAGACACGGGGATGGAGCGCGCGGACGTTCTCGACTTCGCCGAGCGTCCGGGGGCCGGGAACCGGGTCATAGACCGAACGTTCCCACGAAAGACCCCCGAGGATGAATTCCAAGCCGCAGAACTCCAAGAACCGAGCCGCCCCGAGCGCGCCGACGACATCGCCGCCGCCGCCCACTCCGATCACCAATGCGCGTGACGAGGCGCGAATGAGATTCTCTAGGGACTGTGAATCCGAACTCATCGAGGGATGTGGGTGTCCTGTCCCGGCACAGGGTTGGCTATCGCTTCTTCCAACGATCTTACACCGTGCCACTCATCGGACGGGCGCACGCGGCCGTCGCTGCCCACCTGATCGACGCCCCAGTAGATCTCTACGCTATGATTATCCGGATCGCGGAATTCAACGGCGATCTGACAGCCGGCGCGGCGGCGGCCGTCGAAATCGATCTTTACCTTGTGAGCGCGCAGGCGATCTCGCGCGCGGACAACTTCGGCCAGGGTGGGTACCTCGAAGGCGAAATGATGTAGCTCCCTGTTCGCGGCTTGTTCCTTGGCGGCGCCCACCAATGCCAGGCAGTGATGATCAGTGTCGCAGCGCAAAAAAACCATACCCCCCGGCATCATCTCCTCGGGATAGACATCGGACACTTTGAAACCCAGAACCCGGGTGTAAAAGGCGGTGGATCTTTCCAGGTCGCTTACCTGCAAGACGATATGGCCTAGTTTCCTGATATGAAACTCCATTCCCTTGGGAGGCGCCATACTTTTTAGTTTGTCTACATTGACAGCCAAGATTACTCCTCCTTTCGAGCGAAGCAGGCCGGACGGTGTAGAGTATTTATTTCGGCATGAGACCGTTGGCACGTAAGAACTCGATAACAAAATCATCGAAACCGGCCGGATCTTCGATGCAGCAGGCGTGCCCGGTCTTGGGCAGAATCTTGTGGACTGCGCCGGGGATCAATGATGCCGTTTTCTTGCCGGCGGCAAGCGAGTTGTCGTACTCGCCGTTGATAACCAATGTTGGAACCCTCATGCCTCCGAGGCGAGAAGTCATGTCGGTTCCGCCACGGGCGCGAAAAATCTGCCCGATGGATTCTCCGCTGAGCCATGGATCTCTTTCGACAAAAGTGTTGAGAAGATATTTGCCCAGTTTTGTTTCAGGAAAATCGGGAGCAACGAGTTCTTTCAAGTGCTGGATATGATAGGTCTCGATGCCGATTTTGGTGTAGCCATGAATACGCCCCTCAATACTTCCGGCACCGGCGCTATTGCCGCCTACAAGGACCAAAGCTTTGAACATCTCCGGATGATCCAACCCTAGCAAAAGCGCCATTCCTGAGCCGACGCTCACGCCGCCGATAATCGCTTCTTTCACTTCTTCGTCCCGGCAAACTCCCAGGACGTCGTCGGCCATCTCATTGAGGCTGAATGGTGTCGTTGGCTTGTCGGAGCGGCCATAGCCGCGAATGTCGATGGCAATGACTTTGAAGTAGGTCGAGAAGTGAGCGATCTGGTACATCCAGAGGTTGTGGTCGAAGGGGTTGGCGTGGATCATGATAAACGGCAAGCCTTCGCCGGAAATTTCATAGTAGATTCTGATGCCGTTGGCGGTGCTGTAGGGCATGGCTAACTCGGTAAAGGTTCAAGACGTTCAACCGCTTCACTCCGTTCAAACCGTTCCAATCGTCTCGGGCAGACGCTGGCCTTTTGATTTCTTCCAACGGTTTGAACGACTTGAACGGTTTGAACCGTTTGAACGAGTTCAGTATTTAGCTCGCCGTGCGTGGCCGCTCTTGCCGGAGTTGTTCCTTCACTTCTTCCAGCTTCATCACGTCGGAATATTTGTGATGCAGGTCGAACAGATTCACCTTGTGAGAAAGGGGGCTCCGGTCGAAGACGCACTCTTCGACGATCGATACGTGATAACCCAATGAGTAAGCATCAACGCAACTGGCGCGCACGCAGCCGCTGGTGCTTTCGCCGCAGACGATGAGGCTGTCGATGCCCAATTGGGTAAGATGAGCCACCAGCGGCGTACCGAAAAATCCACTCGCACGTTCTTTGAAGATGACCACGTCGCCCGGTTCGGGTTTGAACTCTTCCTTGATCTCGAACGCTTGGGGATCAATCTTCACCCGCTGGCGGTTAGTTGCATAGATCGTGTCCGGTTTCGCTTCTTTGCGAGTTTCGGTGGTGGTGTAGAAAACCGGAATCTTGAGCGAGCGCGCCAGGGCGAAGAGTTCCTCTGTCGGCTTGATGGCGTTGTGGGCATAAATGCCGCAAGAACTTTTATGCGTCTTGACCAGTTCGTGCGGTTCCTTCGGTCCACCTTCGTAAGCGAGATTGTAGAGGTCGATGGCCAGGAGCGCGGGCCGCTGGCCGACGTAGGTCTCGCGATGATAGGGTGTGTAGGTCTCGAGAATTTCCGGTGTCACGATATCCTTCCAGCAGTGGTCTTCAAAGTTTTCGATGGTCACGATGAACCTCCTAGTGTTGTTCGTGGGTGAAAAAGCTGCTGTCACCCGCGGGAAGGATCCATCTAACTTTAGCCTCCTAGAGTTGTCAAGGCAGCTGTTTGTTTGCATAGCCTTCCAATATCCGTTACTTTTCAAAGTTCAATCTCACTCCACCACGGACCAGCCTTGGCTTCTGACAGCACGACAATAAACGGAGAAACTTCCGCGGTTTCGCATAAGAGAGTCGCTTTTGCGGCTTTGCAACATCGTGACTTCCGTAGGTTTTTTGTCACCACCATGCTGGCCATGATGGCGGACAACATCGAACATGTTATCAGCTACTGGTTGTTGTTTCAGAAATTTCACTCGCCGGTGTTGGCGGGCTTCGCCGACATCAGTCACTGGGCGCCATTTTTGTTGCTTTCGGTCTATTTTGGCGGGGTCGCGGACCGTTACGATTGCCGGAGACTCATTCAGTTAGCGCAGATCATGTACATGGCCGTGTCAGTGGCGTGGGCGGTTCTATTCTATACTCAAACCATTCAGATATGGCATGCGTCGGTTCTGCTCGTTCTTCACGGGATTGCCGGAGTTTTGTGGACTCCCGCCGAACAGCTCATCATCCATGACATTGTGGGAGCGGAGCATATTCAAAGCGCGGTGCGACTCAACGCGACCAGCCGCCAGCTCGGCATACTTTTCGGTCCGGCAGTGGGCGCAGGTTTGATGTTGCTGCTGGGACCCTCCATGGCTCTTTTAGCGAACGCGCTCATTTATTTGCCGATGACGCTGTGGTTGCTCGTGGTCCCATACACGGGACACCTCCGCGAGGGGGCGCCGCCAAAGCGAGCCATCGGCTGGAAGGATGCCATCAGTGTGGTCCGTGAGGTTTGGCACCATCGCCCGATCATTACGATGGTGATTTTGGGAGGCAGCGCGTCGTTGTTCGTCGGCAACGCGTTTCATACGCAGATGCCGGAGTTCGCTCATGACCTCGGCGCAGGCAAGGCGGATTTCACCTACAGCGCCTTGCTGGTAGCCAGTGCGGCCGGAGCTGTTTTTGGCGGCTTCTTGCTCGAAGGGAAGGGCTGGCTTAAAGCGAACGTCCGGACCGCGATCACCTGCGCCATGATGTGGTGCGCGTTGATCACGGCGTTTGCGTTCTCCAGGAACTATTTTTTCTCGCTGGCGCTCTTATTTTGCGCCGGGATCTTGAGTCTCTCCTTTTATTCGACCGCGCAAGCGATCGTACAGCTGCTTGCGCCGGCCCATCTGCGCGGTCGGCTTATCGGACTTTTCAGTATGTCCGCCTTCGGGTTGCGAGCTTTTAGCGGAGTGACTGTTGGGGTCGTCGGCGGATGGATTGGGATTCACTGGTCCCTGGCCATCAGCGCGATGGCATTGATGACGGTGACCTTTGCGTTATTCGCGTTTGCCGCTCCCGCGCGCGGTGGCGGTGAGTTTAGTTGAAACACTGCGCCACGCTCGCCGCCAAAAGGTGCGTGGTCCTGATCTTCATTTGCACCCCTATAGTTTATCCGTTACTCTACCGAGTTAATCTCAACGAAGGTAGTGACAACCATGGCATCAACCGCCAACGAAGTAAGTCAAGACAATGCAATCGGCTCCGGAAAAAAAATCGCCTTCGCCGCGCTCCATCACCGGGATTTCCGTATTTATTTCGTCGCGACGATGCTTGCGATGATGGCCGATAACATCGAACACGTCATCAGCTATTGGCTCTTATATCAGAAATTTCATTCACCTGTGCTTGCCGGGTTTGCCGTGCTTGTGCACTGGACGCCGTTTTTGGTTTTTTCGGTTTATTTCGGCGCTATGGCTGACCGCTATGATTGCCGGAAAGTCATTCAAATTGCGCAGATCATGTATATGGGAGTATCGGCAGCATGGGCGTTCTTATTTTTTACGGACACCATCGAAATCTGGCACGCCTGCGTGCTGTTGACTATTCACGGCATGGCCGGCGTGCTTTGGGCACCGGGCAGCCAATTACTGATTCATGACATCGTTGGCTCGGAGCAATTGCAAAGCGCGATACGGCTTAATTCCACGAGCCGGCAAATGGGAGTCCTGTTCGGTCCGGCCGTGGGCGGCGCCCTGATGCTGCTTTTGAGCCCGCCGATGGGGCTGGTGGTGAATACCCTTATCTATTTGCCACTGACCCTGTGGTTGCTGACGGTGCCTTATACCGGCCATAGTCGCGAACGCGCGGCGCCGGCAAGACGAGCCATCGGTTGGCGCGACGCTATCGATGTCATCCGCGAAGTTTCTGGAAACCGGCCGATCATTACCATGGTTGTATTGGCCGGCTGCGTGTCATTTTTTGTCGGCAGCGCGTTCCAAGCAACCATGCCCGAGTTTGCGCACGATCTGGGTTCGGAGAAAGCTGACTTGGCCTACAGCGCGCTTCTCGGTGCCAATGCCGCAGGGGCGGTGATCGGCGGGTTCATGCTCGAGGGACGCGGCTGGTTTCCGCCGCGGGTCAGTACCGCGATGATCAGCGCGATCCTGTGGTGTCTCGCGATCACTGGATTTGCGCTCTCCACTAGCTATTATTTGTCGCTGCTGCTTCTCTTCACGGCTGGAGTGTTGAACCTGACCTTTTCCTCCATGGGGCAGACAATCGTGCAACTCCTATCGCCGCGCGAGCTTCGTGGCCGTCTCATTGGCTTGTTCGCCATGGCCAGCATGGGGCTGAAAGCGTTTAGCGGCGTCACGGTGGGTGTAGTGGGGGGATTGATCGGCGTGCACTGGTCGCTGGCCCTGAGCGCAATGGTGCTGCTGGCTATCACAGTCGCATTGTTCGCCTTCACGATTCCCGGACATCGACAAGGGGAATTCGGCTAACAGGCCGAGCGTTGAAGCCGTTCAAATAGTTCAAGCCGTTCAAATTGTTCTACACGAGCCTCGCCCTGACGCCCGGCGATTTGTGCCTTTATCACAATTCCAAGAAAAGATGACTACGGATCATCAGCTAGCAGATCACCAACCCAGTCCACGAGACAGATTGCCTTTGCGGCGTTGCACCATCGCGACTACCGGCGATATTTTTTCGTGATCATGCTGACGCAAATGGGAGACAACATCGAACATGTGATCAGTTACTGGTTACTGTTCCAAAAGTTTCACTCGCCGGTCCTGGGGGGCTTTGCGGTCATCAGCCATTGGACGCCCTTTTTATTCTTTGCGGTTTACTTTGGGGCGCTCGCCGACCGTAACGACTGCCGTCGGGTGCTTCAAGCCGCCCAACTGATGTACGCCGGGGTCTCGCTAACATGGGGAATTCTTTTTCTTACCGATACCATTCAAGTGTGGCACGCCTGCGTTCTATTGGTGATACATGGCATGGCCGGAGTCGTGGGAGGACCTGGGAGCCAACTCATTATTCACGACATCGTTGGGCGTGAGCACCTGCAAAGTGCGGTGAGGCTCAATTCCACCGGACGTAACATTGCGGTGCTTTTCGGACCGGCGGTGGGCGGAGCAACGATGCTGCTTTTCGGGCCGCCGGTCGGACTTTTCATTAATGCTCTGATGTTCCTGCCAATGTTCATCTTTATGTTCATCTTGCCCTACACCGGCCACGGCCGGGATGACGCCGGGAGTAGTAGAGCGCCGCGGTTTAGTTTAAGGAGTGCGATTCAGTTGATGCGAGAAACCGCGGCGAATCCGACGATTCTTTCCATGATTCTCCTAGGTGGGGCGACATCGTTACTCGTCGGCAACGCTTTCCAGGCTCAAATGCCGGAATTTGCCCACGACTTCGGTCACGAAAAACAAAATTTGGCTTACAGCGTGTTGCTGGGTGCCAATGCCGCAGGCGCCGTGATCGGTGGCCTTCTGTTGGAAGGTACCGGGCTCCTGAGGCCCAATGCACGCAATGCGGCGATCTGCTCGATCCTTTGGTGCATGGCCATCGGCGGGTTCGCCGTTGCCACGAGTTATCCGCTGGCGGTAGCGTTGCTTTTTTGCGCGGGTTTTCTCAATTTGACCTTTCTCTCCATGGCGCAAACTCTCGTGCAGCTCGGGGCGCCAGCTCAACTCCGTGGACGATTGATCGGTCTATTCAATACGTCGAACAACGGTCTTAGAGCTTTTAGTGGAGTAACGGTCGGTGTGATCGGAGGACTGATCGGAATTCACTCGTCGCTTGCCATCAGCGCCATGATATTGTTGGCCGTAACCCTCGTGTTGTTTGCGTTGGTTATTCCCGGACGAGGAAGCGAGGAATATAGCCACCCACTCGGATAGCTTTTAGCGAGCCGTCCCACTTCTCCTGGGCTCGGAGAAATCGCCTGACGATGGGTGGTCTTTTTCCTTGAGAGCGCGATAGCTATCGAGCAGCCGTTTTTTCTCTGATTCACTTATACCGATTTGCGGGCGGCGGACGGTGGCAGTATCGATCAAGCCTTCGTGCTCTAGAATGATTTTGATCCGTGCCACGGCTTCGACGATGGGTTCGCTGAAAATCAGCTCTTTTAAGGATTCTAGCTCTTTTTGAATAGCCGCCGCGTTTTCAAAATCGCCGGCGCGCCCGGCGCTATCCATCGCTGCCCACTTCTCCGTCGCTACATTCGACACACCGATCAGCGCGCCCGAAGCGCCGAGCCGATAACTCTCGGCGACGAAGCGATCGTTGCCGGTGAGGACTTCCATGCTCGCGTTTTGGCGCTCCAATTGCTGCATGGTGTCTTCGAACAGTTTTATGTCGAAGGAGGCTTCTTTGAAGGCGACGACTTTTTCCAACTTGGCGATGCGGCAGATGGTTTCGACGTCATACCAGTAGCTCTTGACTGGGATCTGAAAGAGCACCAGCGGCAAATTTGTGTCGCGCGTAAGATCTTCGAAAAAACGGAATTTGAGCTCTCCTTCCACTTTACCCCAGGCAAAAAGCAAGGGCGGGAAAATCATGACCGCATCCACCGGCAGTGTTTCCAGGTCGCGCACCAGATCGATGGCCTCGTCGGTGGATTGCGGCGTCATGGTTGCGATGTGAACCCGGCCGGCTTTGTGCGCTATTTTGCCGACGCTCTCATAGACGCGGCGTTTCTCCTGCACGGTGAGGACCGGCCCCTCGCCGATCCGCGCGCAGGATACCAGCCCGGCAACGCCATTCAGGGACGCGAAGTGGGTGGTCAAGCGATCGAGGCTTTCCATATCCAAAGCACCTGACTCGTCGAACGGGGTTACGTAAGGGATGAATAAACCGCGAAAGCGTTCTTGAAGGTTTTGCATTGACTTCTCCGTTAGGCGAACATTCAGCCTGGGAAAATCACTTGAATTTTCTGGCTACATTAGTAGAACAGAAGGACGGTTGGGTCAAGCTGAGATCAGGATAAAGGGGAACCTTCGTCATGCCTGAAAAGATTTCGTGTCGCGATCTGGCAGATTTGATGGCTTCAGAAACTTTGTACGCCGTATTCGATGTCCGCGAGCGGGGCGAGTTTAATGTGGGTCAGATTGCCAACGCGATCTCTTTGCCGCGGAGCCAGATCGAATTTCGCATAGCCGAACTGGTGCCTAACCGGCGGATTCCCATTGTCGTTTACGATGAAGGCGAAGGGCGGGCAACCCTAGGCGCGCAGAGTCTCGCTGAATTCGGTTATGAGAATGTCTCGATCCTGGAGGGCGGACTGCCGGGATGGCGAAAGGAGTTGCTCCTAACAGTCACCGGCGTCAATGTTCCCAGCAAAGCCTTTGGCGAAAAGGTTCATCATGAAAGAACCATTCCCGAAATCTCCCCTGAAGAACTTGGAAACCTGAAGGACCGGGGCGCCGATCTGATGATCTTTGACGTAAGAACCCCCGAGGAATACGGCCGTTTCTGTATCCCCGGGGGTCTCAATGTTCCCGGCGGAGATTTGATCTTGTGGGCGGAGGCTTTGAGGCAAAAGCCCGAGACGACTGTCGTGGTTAACTGCGCCGGGAGGACCCGCAGTATTATCGGCACGGCAGGGTTACTGCGGTTGGGCTTAAATAACGTCCGCGCGCTAAGAAACGGCACCATGGGTTGGCTATTGGCAGGATTGGAACTGGAGACACCGCCGAGCAGGATAACGCCTCCGCCGCCTGACGAAAGCCGCACGCAAGGCCGAGAGATCGCGCTGCGGATTGCCGAGGAGGAGAGGATTTCCTGGATTTCAGCCCGCGCCCTAGTCGACTCATTGGCGAAAAATGAGATTACCTATCTTATCGATGTGCGATCCGAAAGTGAATATGAGGACGGCCACATGCCAGGTTCGCTTAATGTCCCTGGCGGGCAGGCCGTGCAACGCACGGACGACTTCGTGGCTGTGAAAAATGGACGGATCGTCTTTGTCAGCAATCAGTCGGCGCGGGCGGTCATGGCCGCTTATTGGTACGGCCAAATGGGCTTTCGGGATGTGAAAGTTTTACAAGGCGGTCTTGAAGCTTGGCGCAAGAACGGTGGCGGAGTGGAATCTGGCGTATCGCAAAAGGAACCTCTTGGATTTGAGGCGGCGAAGAAACTTGCGCGCGCGCTCGGACCTGGCGAGGCGAACTCGTTGTTGCAAAGTTCATCGGTCAGCGTTCTGCACGTCGGCAGCAGCGCCGATTTTGCAGCGGCCCATCTGACCGGCAGCAAGTGGATTTCTCGCGGTTGGTTGGAGCTCAAACTCCCAGCCTTGTTAACCGATAAAGCCCAGTCCATTGTGCTTTCGTGCCGTGATGGGCGAAGCTCAACGCTCGCGGCGCGAACGCTTGCAGAAATGGGTTACACGGAAGTTTTTGTTTTGGATGGTGGTGTTGAAAGGTGGGCACGCGCCGGCTATTCGACCGAGAGAGGCCTCGAATCCTGTCTGGTGGATCCTAACGATGTGGTATTATCCCCTTCGATCAAAGGAGACAAGGAAGCGATGCGGCGTTACCTGGAATGGGAAATCAAGCTCACGCCATGAGCAAGCGAGCTTGTTCAAGGTTCAAAGTTCAATGTCTTCTGATCGTTTTGGGAGGAGTAGGCTTTGCCCTAACTTTGAACTTTGAACGTTGAACTTTGAACCCGTCGGCAGACTAGCAATTCTGGTATTTCGGGCTTGCGAAAGTTTTCACACCATCGTTGGCGACATCGAAACGCTGCCGCGGCATCTCTGCCAGATCTTTACCGTAGACATGGATTTCCACGGTGTTCCGATCCGAGACATTGTTCATCTCATGAATGTCGTCGTCCGGCGGGACCAGACAGGAAACCATCCCGGCGGTATTTCTCAGCACGTTTTTAACCTCCAGCTTAGCGTAGCCCGCCTTGGAGCCATCGTCCAAGCGGTGAAAGCGGGTCTCCTGAATTTCGTTCTCGACCACTCCGACCAAACCCCATGTCTCGTGATTGTGCGCCTTGGCGGCATCGCCGGGTCCCCAGACGACGGCCGTAACGTTGAATCGGGGCGAGCGGTGGAGCATGTAGCGCCCGTACTCCATGGCGGGCCGCTTCTTAAACTTCGACTCAATGCAGTCTGGACGCTCCACGAGCTTGGCCAGCAAAGGGCTCGCGGCGGCGACGATAGTTGCCGGCGAATTTTCTCCGCGGGTAATATCATCCATATCGTGGATGAAACTTTGTAACGAATATTCCTGCGCCATAGACTATTTTCCGTGGACACTGAGAACCGGACAGTGAGCCGTTGAAACGACTTTGTTGGCAACGCTTCCCATGAGAAGCTTGGAAAGGCCGGTCCGTCCGTGGGTTCCGATAACTATCAGGTTCGCTCTTCGGCCCTTGGCAGCTTTGACGATCTGCTCGTGAGCGGTACCACGGAGCAAAAGACTTTTGGCGTTGACCTTCAATTGTCGTAGTTTTTCCATGAGCTTTTTCATGGAGGTTTCAGCCTCTTGCTTGGTCGTCTCTTCCAACTTCATGTAGAGCTCAGCGCCGCCAATCTCCTCCCCCGCAACGTACGATGGCACGACATCGATGACGTGCAAGACCAACAGTTCCGCATGATTCTGCTTAGCCAAAGCGACGGCTTCGTCGAGGGCACGAGCCGACGCTTTGGAGTAATCCGTAGCGTAGAGAATCTTGCTAAAATGTTGCGCCATTGGTTTCCTCTAGCAGGACGCGATTACGCCGAGGCTTGAGCAGCCGCGGCGGCCGTAGCAATGCCCTCCGGGATCCTAGCCAAATCGAGATTGTAGAGTCTACAGACGTTTGTCGCCAAAACCTTGGTCTGGGTTTCCAGCGGCAGGTGCCCGATATCTCGCTGGATGATCTTGAGGGAGTTCGGCCAGGTGGAGTTCGGATGCGGGAAATCGTTGGACCACATGATGTTGTCCTGGCCCCACCATTCTAGATTATGACCGCAAACCGAATCGTTGAAGAAGCAGGAGTAGACTTGGTTATGGACAAACTCGCTTGGGTTCTTGGTGATCGGTGGCGGATTCTGTTTGCGGAAGCGATTGTAGTAGTAGTCCCACTGTTGAACGATCCAGGGCAGCCAGCCGCATTCGTTCTCGACCGTCACGATCTTGAGCTTCGGATATCTCTCCAGGACGCCATAAAAAACCAGCTCGAAGAGGCCATTGGCGATGTCCATGAGCTTAAGGTTGACGCTACCGCGGTAACGCTCAACGCCCTTTCTCTCCTTATCCTTGTTGTAGCTGTGGCCGGTCAAAATGTGCAAGCTCACAGGGGTATCCAGGTCCTGCGCCGCCGACCAGAATTTATCATAGTGGCTGGAATGAAACGGAAGATCCGGATGAGGCGCCTGCCAGATAATGGCGCCTTTGAGGCCGGCTTTGTGGCAACGTTCCAGCTCTTTGATGCCAACATCGATATTATAGACGGGAATCGCCGGAATACCGATCAACCGGTTGGTATCGACGCTGCAGTAATCGATTAGCCAATCGTTATAGACCCGGAAACACGCCTCCTGCATGCCGGCATCGTCGAGAGCAAACAGATCCAGCATCAGAGTCGGATACAATACCTCGGCGCTGAGACCATCTTTTTCCATTTCCTTGATTCGCGCGTGGGGATCCCACCCGCCGGCGTGATGTTGGAATCCTTCGCCCACTTTGTGGGGTGGAAAGAGCGGAGCGTCGGCGCGGTATTTTTCCGGAACGCCTTTCTTCCAAAGATCCACGGG
This sequence comes from uncultured delta proteobacterium, assembly GCA_963737905.1. Taxonomy (GTDB): domain Bacteria; phylum Desulfobacterota; class Binatia; order UBA9968; family UBA9968; genus DAIRFP01. The sequence continues at coordinate 279,691 of CAVTUQ010000026.1, forward strand.
TTCCATTACGTGGGAATCCGATGAAATGATGACACCTTCGATCCCTTGAGCATGACCATTACCTGCCGCCATTTTTTTCCCCTCCTTGTGTATGATCGTTTTTGTTTCGTTGACCTCTTGACCGCAGCTTATGCGATAGAAGGGTGACCTGTCAATTACGCGATGTCTGTACGTCATTCGGTTCGTTTCGCTCCCCGCATTAACGGCTTGAACGACTAGAACGGTTTGAACGGCTGGAACCGTTATTTCCTCCAGAGCGATGCCAACCACGGTTGCTGCGCGCGGGGAACACCTGGCGGCCGGTAGTAGTGAGTGATTTCGGTAAAGCCTGCTTCAGTCACCAACTCGCGCCATCGTTCTAAATTGTAATAGACACCATAGCGCTCGCCATTCCAGCCTTCCTCGTTATCGCCCCGGGGATTTGAGCTGAAGAGCACACCGTTTGTTTTTAATGTAATCCAAAGGTGTTTTAGAACTCGCGGCAACTCCTGGCTCGGGACGTGAAAGAGGGCTGCGTTGGCGAAGATGCCGTCGAAGTATTCTGACGGAAGCTCAAGGCTGAGAAAGTCCTGATGCCACACCTCGCAACCGCTGTATTGGCGCGCAAATTCTACGAAGCGCTCTGCTCCTTCGAGGCCGATTGCCTTGTGGCCGAGGTCGCTAAAAACTTTCAGATCGCGCCCGGGCCCGCACCCAAAATCGAGGACTCACAATGGCCCTTCACCTGAAGATGCTCCAGAAGAGCGTCACGATTCTGGGTCACATCATGATCGCGCGTGCCTTTCCAGAAACTATCCGCATGCTGATTGTAGTGGCCGAGAGTGATCGATGAAGTCTGCGCGAGTTGTTCCGCGCTGAGGATGGGTGCCTGACGTATTCGCATACCGTGGAAGCAGACGGTTGTAAAGTGCCTTGTACCTGTCGAATAATGGCAAGCCATCGTCTCGGATTCAATACAACGACTGTGGATTGGGTTAAGTTAGACGCCGCTGTACCGCCAATGATAGTATGTCGAACAACTCACTTTTGGAGGTTAAGTCATGAAGATCGACAGCATCGACCACGTAGTTTTCACGGTCAAAGACATTAACGCAACCTGTGAGTTCTATTCGAAGGTGCTTGGAATGGAAATCGTTACCTTTGGGCAGGGCAGGAAAGCTCTGGCCTTCGGCTCACAGAAGATCAATCTGCAACAATTTGGGCGCGAGAGCACTCTGATAGCGGAAAAGCCTACACCCGGTTCGGCCGACGTTTGCTTTGTTACTTCCGTTCCCATCTCCGATGTGATCGCGCAGCTGAATTCATGCGGCGTGCGCCTTATCGGGGGCCCGGTGAAAAGAGACGGGGCAAGGGGATCGATGATGTCGGTGTATTTCCGTGACCCCGACCTGAATCTGGTCGAAGTCTCCAACTACGAGAGCTCTTAGGAATCGATGTGAGGGTGTAGCAAATTTGATTCAGGGATGAATCAAATTTGCTACACCTCTGCTTTCATCGGCCTGCGCGGCTCGATTCCCATCGTAAAAATCTTCCATAATTACAATATTTTTTCTTATTCATGCTGCTCCAGCAAAAGTGGTATATCGCTTGCTGAGGAGTTGTTGCGAGTTCTTACTAAGCCCTAAACCGGTCGTAACACGTAACCACTCAAAACTCCTGCTCGAATAGTGGGAACGGGTGGGGCTAGGATTTGAACTTCTTGAACGGTTTGAACTACCTGAACTATAGGGTCTGGAGTCGAGTTGCTTGACTCAGGTTTAGATCGGCGATCTCAGATTTGCGAAGGGAGAGCCTGATGCAAACTCAAAAATCGAAAATAGTTAATCTCGCCATCGCACTATTCGCGATGGTTCGACCTTGGCCCCATCTCGCCGAGGCGCAGCAACAGAAAAAGATTCCGCGGGTTGGGTTCTTGATCGCGAGCACTGCTTCTGCTCAAGAGCCTCGACTTGAAGCATTCAAGAGTGGGTTACGCGATCTCGGCTATGTTGAGGGACGGAACATCGCTATTGACGTCCGATCTGGCGATGGCAAACCTGAGCGACTCCCTATCGCCGCGGCTGAGCTCGTTAGCCTGCAGGTCGAAGTCATCGTCTCGGGAGGACCGACATCTACTCGCGCAGCGAAACAAGCGACGAACAAGATACCTATTGTCATGACACTGGAGGGGGATCCAGTCGGCGATGGCCTCGTGGCCAGCCTAGCGCGACCGGGAGGAAACATTACCGGGTTATCCACCCTAGGCCCGGAATTGAGCGGAAAACGACTGGAGCTTCTCAAGGAAATTATTCCGAAGGTCTCCCGCGTGGCTGTGTTCCATTCGGCTGACACGCGCAATGTTCCCCAGTCGAACGAAATCGACGTCGCGGCGGTTGCGTTAGGTATACAGCTACAGAAACTGGAACTGCGAAGTCCCAAAGATATTGAGACCGCGTTCCAGGCGATGACGAAGGGACGTGCCGGCGCGGCTCTCGCGCAGTCGGCCGCCGTACTCCTCTCTCAGCGGACCCGAGTGGCAGAGCTCGCGATTCAAAACCGGCTTGCGGTGATGTTTCCCAGAAAAGAATTCGTAGAAGCGGGTGGCCTTGTCGTCTACGCGGCGAGTACCGCCGATCTGTCCCGCCGCGCAGCAACCTTCGTCGATAAAATCCTTAAAGGTGCCAAACCCGCAGACCTTCCAGTGGAACAGCCGACGAAGTTCGAGTTCGTGATCAATCTCAAAACGGCGAAGCAGATCGGATTAACAATTCCGCCCAACGTCTTGGCGAGAGCGGACAAAGTCATTCGATGAGACAAAACAAAGGCAAAAATATAGTGGAGGAGGGGAAAGGCATGAATAAAAAGATCATCAACGGGGTGTTCTTAGCTTTTTGGCTCGCGATGGTGTCTCTCGCGCAGGCCCAGCAAGCGGGGAAAATGCCCCGGGTCGGCTATGTTTCGACCGTGGGCAGTCCCGATGCCAACTTTGAGGAATTGCGCCATGGGCTGCGCGATCTCGGCTATGTCGAGGGAAAGAACATCGCGTTTGAGTATCGTGCTGCTCAAGGCAAAGCCGAGCTGATCCCCGCCTTCATCGCCGAGCTGGTGCAGATGAAAGTCGATCTGCTTTTCTGTTCAAACCTGCCTGCGATACACGCTGCGAAGGAAGCAACCAAGACGATTCCCATCGTCATGATCTCCAACGTCGACCCCGTCGAGCTGGGACTCGTCGAAAGCTTTGCACGGCCCGGCGGAAATATCACAGGGATGACTTTGCAGTCGCTGGAGCTGAGCGGAAAAAGATTGGAACTACTTAAGGAGACGTTTCCCAAGCTTAATCGTGTAGCGTTAGTTTGGAACATGGGCGATCAGAGCATGAATCTGATTACCAAACAGGTGCAAGCCGCCGCGCCGCCGCTCGGCGTGACGATCCAACCGTCCGGGGTGCGCGACCCGAGTGATCTCGACAGCGCCTTCGCTAAGCTCACGCAGACGCCCCCGGACGCGCTGTTTTCCGTCGCGGATCGGCTGATCACCTCGCAGAGAAAAAAGATTCTGGAGTTTGCGGTCAAGAACAAGATTCCCACTATGTTCGATGCGCAAGCAGCCGTCGAAGCCGGCGCCCTCATGTCATACGGCCCCAGCCGAGCCGAAGTTACGCGCCGGGCCGCAGTTTTCGTCGACAAGATTCTCAAAGGCACCAAGCCCGCCGACCTCCCGGTTGAGCAGCCGACGAAATTCGAGCTCATCATCAATCTGAAGACCGCCAAGCAGATCGGCCTGACGGTTCCACCTAATGTGCTGGCGCGGGCAGATCGGGTGATTCGATGAGGGGTGAAAAGTGAGGGGTAAGGCGTCAGGGGTTAGGTCGGCCGAAGGGACGAGGAATTCTTGATGGGTAATAAGAAAACTCTTAGCGTTCCCTGGCGAGATCAATGATACCTCTGCGAAAACGGATGGTGAGCTTGAAGAATCTAAAAAAGTTAAGTCCGAGGAGTCCGTCGACGCCGCTTTCTGGAGGCAGGTCATGGCACAGAACGTCGAGATTGGCGACCTTTTGGCCAATCGCAGTGGCGGAACGCACGGTGGTGCGGGGCGCATACTCGATGCCGCTACCGGTGACGATCCGCTGGCGAGCGAGCGCAGGGTTGGCTGGGTCGTATCCGAGCCGCCCGATTACGTCGGTAGCTAAGATGGTCATGCTCGCCCCTGTGTCGAGCACAACCGGGATAACCAGCGACGAACGGCCGTCGGCGGCTTCGAGAAGAAGATCAATGACAATGGATGAGACGGCCGGATCAAAAACCACCCGGGGCATTAGAAAATGACCCCGGTATCGGGAGGAAGAGTGCCGGTAAAATGGATGCAGAGATTGCCAGTATGTTTTTTAAGGGCGCGATGTATTTCGTCGCGATCTTTGCTGTGTGCAATCACCCGCCCCTTGCGAAGAGTGGTTGATGCGTCCAATTCGTAATCTTCGAGGAGAAGCCATTGATTAGGATACTTGGTTTTAATCTTTTCTTTTGTCAATAAAGGTCTTTTGGCCATGAAAAGAGTCTCCTACAACCGGCCCGCTAATCTAAGTCGTGTGTAGTTTCGCGATCAACCTTTTCCGGATCGGATTATAGCGCCTCCATTGAGGGAAAGTCTATGAACAGACAAACGGTGGTCCTAACTATATGCGCTCTGCTCTTTGCGCTATGCGTTCCTGCTGATGCGCAGCAAACAAAAGTCCCGCGGATAGGGTATCTTTCGCGAGGAGACAAACCCACAGCGACAACGCCAGACCTCAAGGCCGAGGCATTTCGGCAAGGATTACGCGATCTCGGTTACATTGACGGGCAGAACATACATCTTGAGTTTCGCTATGCGGAGGGAAAAGGTGAACGTTTCCCAGACTTTTTGTCTGAACTCATGCAACTCAAGGTAGATGTCCTTGTCTCTGGTACAATACAGGCGATCCGCGTAGCCAAAGAGGCGACCAAGACGATTCCCATTGTCATCGTGACCCAAGGAGATCCCGTCGAGTCTGGGCTTGTTGAGAGCCTGGCGCGCCCCGGGGGAAATATCACTGGGCTCACCAGATTTACCCGAGAACTAAACGGAAAGCGGCTGGAATTGCTGAAGGAAGCGGTTCCAGGGATGTCACGCGTCGGAGTGCTTGGGGATGCGAGTGCTGCGACAACTGCCAGAACGTTTAAAGAGTACGATATTGTGGCGCGAGCACTAAAGATACAGTTTCAATCACTAGAAGTGGGGGATCCGAAGCACGATTTGGACCGAGCATTTCAAGTTGCAGCCAAAGCGCGCGCGAATGGCCTCTTAACAGTTTCTAGTCCGATGCTAGATCGTTCTAGAAAACAGATTGCGGACCTTGCGATAAAGAATCGACTGCCTTCAATGAACGAAGAGAGCCATTGGGTCGAGGCCGGTGGTCTCTTATCATATGCAGCCAACGATGCCGAGAATTTCCGGCGTGCTGCAGTTTACGTGGACAAAATACTCAAAGGTGCAAAGCCCGGAGAGTTACCAGTCGAGCAGCCGATGAAGTTTGAGTTCCTGATTAATCTGAAGACCGCTAAGGCGCTTGGCCTGACCATTCCACCCAACGTTCTCGTGCGTGCTAATAAGGTTATTAAGCCGAATTGTGATTGTCGTTCGGGACGAGCTTAATCATAGCTTAAAAACCAGGAGGGATTTATGCGCAGGATCATATGGACGGTTGTTTTCTCAGTCGCGGTCTTTATGCCGCGCTTTTTATTGGCGCAGTCGTCGATCAGCGAGGAGCTCGCACCGACTGGGAAATTGCGCGTCGCGATGAACGCTTCGACTCCGGCGTTGCTGACACGCACTACCGACGGAAAGGTCATTGGCGGCGTCGCTTTCGAAGTTGGGACGTTCATTGCGCAGAAGCTTGGCGTTCCCGTTGAACTGGTCCCGTATGCTGATTCGAGAGCACACGCGCAGAGCTTCGATAAGAGCGAATGGGATATCAGCTTCGGACCTCAAAATCCGGCGCTGGCGGATAAGGCCGTCTTTGTCGTCCCTGTGGTGTTGAGTGAGTTTTGGTTCGTTGCCGCACCGGGACGCGAGTTTGCGAACGCCTCCCAAGTCGACCGGCCCGGAGTCAAAATCGGCGTCGGTGCAGGCAGCACAGCCGACCGGTTCCTCAGAACCAATGTTAAGTCAGCCGAGCTCGTTCATGTGGTGGGCGGCGGAGTCGAGGCACTGCGCAGCGGCAAAGCGGACGTGTGGGCGGCGAGTGCCAGCAATGTTCAACAAGTAGCCCGCAACCTGCCTAAGGCAACGATCGTTCCTGGTGCGTTCATGAGCGATCGCTCTATGCTCGCTGTTCCCAAAGGTCGGTCGGCAGCGGCTCAGGCGAAGATCGCCGAAATCGCCACGGAGGCTAAGCAAGCCGGCGTGGTGCAAAAGGCGATTGAGAAACTAAACCTTACCGGCGTACGTCCTGCGCCGTGATGCTTCCGGGTAACTACCAGCGGCCGAGCCTCTCCATGATCCATGATGATGCACAATGGTGACGACGTGATGAACGGAAGCTAGGGTAGAGGCCATGAATGCGAAAATCATTCTATCGTTACTGGTGATTGTGCTTCTGTGGCCTATGGCTTCAGCCAAAGCGCAGCAGCCGGGAAAAATCGCTCGGATTGGTTATTTAAGCTCCGCCTCTAGTCCTTCACCGGCATTTATGCAAGGACTGCGCGATCTCGGGTATCTCGAAGGCAAGAACATTGAGGTTGTGTTTCGCACACCTGGAGGTAAGTCCGAACGGTATTCCGATCTCGCCGCTGAGTTGGTCCGTCTCAACGTTGATATCATTGTGGTGGGGGGGAACACGGCTATCCGTGCTGCCAACAAAAACACCAGCACAATCCCCATTGTCATGCTATCTGTCGGCGACCCGGTAAGTTTAGGCCTGGTCGCCAGCCTCGCGCGGCCGGGTGGCAACATCACGGGGTTGTCTCAAATGTCCCCGGACTTGACTGGAAAACGAGTGGAGTTGCTGAAGGAAACGTTGCCCAAGGTCAAACGAGTCGCCTTTATATGGGATCCGGACAACCCGGGAATGCGGCTGAGATTCAAAGAGGCCCAAGTTGCGGCGAAAGCCGCAGGCATTGCATTGCAATCCCTTGAGGTGCGGAGATCCGACGAACTGGCGACGGCTTTCGCTGCCGCAACTAAAGAACATGCCGAGGCACTCGTGGTGCCAGCTCCTATGGCCAGATACGAAAAACAAATCGCCGATTTTGCTGCGACAAATCGCTTGCCGTGGACCTGTGACACAATGGAGTCAGTAGTACGGGCTGGTTGTCTCATGGCGTATGGGCCGAGTTATCCCGACTTACACCGGCGCGCCGCTGCCTACGTTGACAAGATTCTGAAGGGCACGAAGCCCGCTGACTTGCCCGTGGAACAGCCGACGAAATTTGAATTCGTGATTAATCTTAAGACCGCGAAGCAGATCGGACTGACGATTCCCCCAAATGTGCTGGCGAGGGCAGATAGGGTAATTCGATGACAGAAATCAGCGGTCAGAGGTCAGTGGTCAGAAATCGGAGGGCGGATAGAGTCATAAAATAGCAGGGAGCAGGGAGCATAGAGGACTCAAAAAAAATTCAGAGACAAACCCATGAACAAAATCATTTGCATTGCGCTTAGGGGGATGCTCTTCGCGCTTTGCTCGGCTGTTCAGGCGCAGCAGCCGGGCAAAGTCCCACGGATCGGATTTTTGTAGCGAAGGCTTCCCCCAACTCCGACCAATCCCGATTCTCTCGCCGAAGCATTCCGGCAAGGGTTACGAGACCTCGGTTACATTGAGGGGTAAACACATTTTGGTTGATTATCGCTATGCTGAAGAAAGTGAAGACCGCCTCAGAGCATTCGTGGCCGAACCCGTGCAAGTCATGCGCATCTGTTAGATACACGGCTCGGCGCTAGTCTGTTTCACGCTCCGGGAAAACTGAAGCGTTTGAGCAGAAGTGTTCTTTGGAATGTGTTATAAAGTCACTGTATGAACCAACCGGCCAAACGCAAGAATATCACTAGCCGCATTATCCGGCCTGGAGACCCCGTTCCCGATGAGCAGTATTGGGACAACGCTACGCCCGAAGAGCGGATGAACGCGGTATGGGAATTGACCCTGCTCTGCTTAGCTTGGCAACCGAACCAATCCGATGAACCAAGACTTCAGAGATCTATTAGCAGAATTCAACGTCCGACAAGTTGAATTTCTCTTGGTCGGTGCCCATGCCTTGGCCGCGCACGGCCATGTCCGCGCGACCCAAGACCTCGATGTTTGGGTGCGCCCATCCCCAGAAAACGCAAAGCGAGTCATTGAAGCCATCCGCGCCTTCGGAGCCCCGTTGCATGACCTAACGGAGAAAGACCTTTCGACGCCCGGCCTCATTTTCCAGATCGGGGTGGAACCCATACGCATCGATGTCTTGACCGTGATCGACGGTGTTCAGTTCGAAGAAGCTTGGGCAGACCGGATGATTTCGAAATTCGCCGATCAACCGGTCGCTGTGCTCTCCAGAGAGCACTTGATTAAGAACAAGCTCGTGGCCGCGAGGACGCAAGATTTGGCCGACGTCGAAGCGTTGAAAAGCAAAGGCCGAGCACAAAGTAAAACCTAGCCAAAAAATTTCCTTTCCTTATTTCTGGCACTTAATTTTGATGCTGTACCGGGCGGGCGGCCAAAGTCGTTAAGCAATAGAAAACTTCCGGCTGAAATCTGCTGAAGGAGAATCACCGCTTCGAGCTTTATGGCTTTAGCACTTCCGGATTGTGCAGGTTGACGGGTTTACCGTCGATGAAGTTCAGAATATTCATCAACGCTTCCTCGTAGCGCTCGCGAAGAACTTCTACGGTTGCGTAACCGCGGTGGGAGAGGAGGATGGCGTTGTCGAAACGGCGCAGCGGGTGGTCCATTGGCAGCGGTTCGATGTCGAAGACGTCGAGACCGACACCGCCTAAGCGACCGGTTTCGAGTGCTTTGATCATGGCGGTTTCCGATATGATGGGTCCGCGGGCGGTGTTTACCAGCAGCGCGCCCGGTTTCATCATGGCTAGTTCTTTGTCCCCGATCATGCCGCGGGTATTGGCATTTAGCGGCACGTGGATGGTCACGATGTCGGATTCTTTAAGCAAAGTCTCCATAGGAACACATTCCGCTCCGATCTGTCCGGCTTTTTCGGCGGTCAAGGTGCGTGCGTAGGCAAGCACGCGGGTATTGAACGCTTTAAGGATACGCGCCACTTCTTGGCCGATCCGGCCAAAGCCGAGCACACCGACGGTTTTTCCTTCGACCAGCCGACCGGCCAGCGGCGGCCAACTCTCCTCGCGCATACGCCGGTTCACTTGGGGGATTTTTCTCATGAGCGCCAGGATCAGCCCTATGGTCAGCTCTTTGGTCGATGTTCCGTTGTCGGCCGGCGTTCCCGCCACGGCGATGCCGCGCCGGGTGGCGGAAGGCAAATCGAGATGCCTGCTGGTGCGGCCGGTTTGCGATATCAGCTTTAAGTTCGGCAATCGGCTGTAGTCATTGTCACTGAAGTAGGTGCGTTCACGCATAAGAAGTAGCGCATCCATCTCTTTAAGCTTTGCCTCGATTTTCACCGGCGAATCCAGCCGTTCTCGAAGGATCGTCATATCGGCCCGTGCCTTGAGTTTTTCATAGGCTGGGACGGTTTCGGCCAACTTCTCGAAATCATCTAGAATAGCGACGCGAAAGCGCTTATCAGTCATGGTTTGATCCTTCATCGAACTATAGGGTCGCTGTTACTTCGATCTCGCATAACTTCCCTTCGGACGAATATCCGTCCACGAAGGAGTATTCCATCGCGGGGATTTTAGCCGCGACTCGTGCGCTGAAAAGCTCCTTCAGGGTTTCCAGTCTTTGGCTTCTGTGGAGAAAGAAGGAGACTTTCACGACTTGGTCCCAGGAACTGCCCGCGCTTTTAAGCGAATCTTCGATGCGCGGTAGAATGTTGTCCAATTGTTCGTCGAGAGTAGCGAGCACGGCGGTTACCCCGGAAAGAACAACCACTGAATCATAGCTCAGATAGCGGAGCGGCACGATGGGCGGGTCGTACTCTTTCAAAAACTTTTCGGTGTCCGAACGGGAGGGCCGCATGGCGAGGAGATCAATGGCCACCTTTGCGTTCGAGTCGAAGTGAACCGGCGCGATGTAGCTCGAACTCGCCGAGCGTGCTTTCCCGGAAAGAATTTTAACTCGTTCGTTGCTGCCATGGTCGCGGCTTTCCCGGTCGCGCCCCCAAAGCCTTGAACGAACCGTGTTAGCCAGGGACAATCCGTGGACGCGCAATTCTTGATCGAAGCGTTGAAAGAGATCACGCGCCTCTTCAGTCGCTGCTGAAGCCGTCCTTGCTTCACCGGATAGCTCTACGAACTCTTTTCCCAGCCATGAGAAGATTCTTTTGCGCATGATGCACCTCGCGATTTCAAAGCTTTGCTCAATCTGGCGGCGATCTTACCTCAGTGGTTTGTGGCGATCAACGCGAAATCTTACTTCAAATGCTAGCGGAAGATAAGGCTTACTTGAAACTCAGGCGGATCACTCGGTCGTCATCATCTTTCGGGCTGCCGCGGCCGTCGCGGTTGCTCGTCAGGAGATACAAATTTCCATCGGGACCTTCGACGATATCACGCAAGCGACCGTACTGGCGGTAAAAGTAACGTTCGAACTTCTCCACCTTGCGCGGATCGTTGGAGTCGAGCACTACGCGGTAGAGCGTCTGCCCGCGGAGTCCGGTGAAAAGGAGCGAGGCGGCCCACGGGCCCCGGGTGACAAATGTGGCGCCGGTGGGAGCCCAAGTCTCGCTGGTCCCTGCATTAATGACCGGCGATACCATACCCTCCCGTGTATCGTCTCCTCGGATTTCCGGCCAACCATAGTTCTTGCCGGGTTCGATATAGTTCAATTCATCCCGGCAGCAGCCCTGGAATCCGCTCGGGCCATGTTCCGTTGAATACAGTCGCTGCGTTTTTGGTTGCCATGCGAGCCCTTGCGGATTGCGATGGCCGTAAGAGTAGACATAGGAACTGGCAAATGGATTGTCTGGCGGAATCGAGCCGTCTTGGTTGAGCCGGAGGGTTTTTCCGTTCAGCGAACGCAGGTCCTGCGCAAACCTCGTGGTTTGCGCGTCGCCCGTCGTCCAGTAGAGTTTCCCGTCGGGACCGAATTTTACTCTTCCCCCATCGTGATTGTTGGAGCCGGCCACGTTATCAATCAGGACTTTGTCCAAACTCCCTTTTCCGGTTTTCGGATCTTCGCGCAACCGGACGAGGCGATTTTGCAGCCGGCCGTTGGCGGTCCGGTAAGTATAGGCGACGTAAACAAAGCGATTTTTGGCGAATTGTGGGTCCAGCGCTAAACCCATGAGCCCTGATTCACCAGTTGCGGTGACCTCTAACGTCATCCAGGGCTCGGGTAATAGTCGACCGCCTTCGACCACACGGATACGTCCAGGCCGTTCCGTAATAAAAATTCTACCATCAGGTGCGAAGTCGAGGGCCCAGGGGGTGTCCAAGCCGCGGACCAGGACTTCAATCCTCAAATCCGGCGGTGTGCCGGCGAGTTGTTCTTGGGGCAGGCCGCAAGCGACGAGAAAAGCGATTGAGAGTAAGCGGAAGATGCGCACGAGTTTTGCGCGGGGCGGTGTAAAACGTCGCAAAGGTCCGCCGACCATCATGAGCCGGACGCCGGCTTCGGAATGACGGTCAGAGACTTTTCCCAGACCGGACGAAGGTCGGCGGAACAGGGATAACGGATGCCGTTTTCCTCGATGATCTTGGCGGTGGATTCTAAGAGTTCGGCGCGATTAAAAACCATGGTTTCGTGAGTCCGGCGCGACGCTCTAACAAATTTGAGAGTGATCTGGGGTTCTGTGTCGTCACGCAGAAGTTGAACGAAGTGTCGCAAACTTCTCACCCGATGGCCGTTGACTTCACTCAGGACGAAACGTTCGGGATCGTCATAGCCCTTGGTAATGCCATGGGGAAACATGGGCGAGGTAACCACGACAAGTTCTTCGCCATCAAAGCGGGGCTTGTCGTAGCGCCGCGTGACCAGGGGACTATTTTGCTGACTTGCGGGCAAGGGCCTTTGAGCGCTCGTGCGCTCAACATAATCCTGAGTCGCTTGGGAAAAGACCAGGGGGCCAAGAATGAAATAGCGGGGGCTCGCATTCAATAGATAGGGCATGACCAGCTCTCGATGCGATTGGACCGGCAGCTTCATCGGGATGAGCTTGCCGTCGCGAAAAACCGTGACGTCAACATAGCCATCCTTAGCCAGCTTCTGAACCAGGTAGAGTGCCGATAGACGCAAATCGTAGCGAACCGCGACCTTGCCTTCGCCGTCGATGGGTATGTTGCCAATCTGAGTAATGACATCCCACTCCTTGAGCGGGTAGTTCGGATCCTGTCGGTAGGGTTCGGTGACCATGACTCCATTCACACCGGCGGGGAGCCCGAGTTTCTGACGTAACGCGTCGTTTTCGACCGTCTGAAGATAGTCGTAGAGTTGCGGTTTGCCGTCATACTTGCCATCGGCGATGTCGGCCAGAAACAACCGGATTTCTTCGACCGGGATCAGATAACCGATACTTTGGGCGTTTTGTATCAGACTAAAAACCAACCCCACCAGCTTTCCATTCGAGACCGCCGGTCCGCCGCTATTACCGAAGTTGAGCGCGGCATCCACCTGAATCCTTAACCCGCTCGTTTGATAATAATAGTTCGTGTATTCGATGCGGGACACGATACCTTGAGTTACGGAAAGCTCCGAACCGCCCGTTGGGTAGCCGTAGACATTAATGTTATCTTTTACCCACGGCAGCTCTTCTGCGAACGGAAGCGTTCCACGTTTATCAAAGAATGATTCGTCATCGAGCTTTAACACGGCCAAATCCATAGACGGTGTCATCGCTTCCACGTGCGCCGCAATGCGTTCGGCGGACTGGTTGGGTTGGACGTAAATCTGACTGGCGTAACGCACCACGTGCGCATTGGTGAGTATCCGTTTGCCCTCGATGACCACGCCGGAACCTTTCACTTGTTGCGGGCTGTTTTTGGTCCAGGGACGCAATAGATCGGGCGTGTGGTGAACTGCATGGATCTTGACGACCAGATCCCGAATCGTATCCTGGGCGATTAATATCGACGGTTGTACGGTTAGAAAACTGAACACGATTAAACCAAGAACGATTCGATGCATAGACTCTCCTCGTTTCTGCAGCCCCGATGCGCGAAAACATTATATACAAAAAAAAACAGAGTTAAACTGTGCCTTCATAGAATAGCAGGCTGATGAAAAAAACTCATAGGCCGATTGCCCTGAGCATCGTCGAAGGGTGCGCTCAATCCCCTCGCTCCAGTTGGCTTATGGCGTATGGCTTATAGCGTAGTTCGTATGTCCCAACTATATGCCAAAATGCTATCAGCCATATGCGAAGTGCTAGTGATCTTTGTGTCGTGGTGGGGTCCGTTGCCATCGTAGTGGGCAAATAACGATCCGACAAAGTTCTTGACAGCCGAACGAAGCAGTCATATCCCTTCATCACAGTTACAGGTCTCCGGTTTCGAGCCATGCGTTACCTGAAACTCGACACCTGAAACCAAACTGCGAAGTCTCAGGAGGTGATCATGTGGTATTTGGTGCTTAGACGGCCGGTGAAACCGCGCGAGGAGTGGACCGTTACCTTGGATCAACATCTGGCGTGGATGAAACAACAGCATGAAGCCGGAAAAATTCTCTTCTCAGGCCCAACGCCGGATCGAAAGCTCGGCATTTATGTCATCCGTGCCGGATCGCGGCAAGAGGCGGAGAAGATCGCCGCCGGCGATCCGTACACCGCGGCCGGGTTCACTGCCTTCGACTTGATCGAGTGGGAGGTACATCAGATCATGGGCGCCGGGCCGTTCTCGGCGGCGGGATTGCAAGCTCACAAATAACCGCCAAAAAACCTCTGCGTTCTCATGAGGTCGATATGAACTCTCGAAACTACCGGGATCGTGTGGTCTTCGTTTCATTGTGCCTTCTGTTTAGCTTTTCGGTGCCGGCGGGCGCGCAGTCCGACTGGAAAAAGCAGTGGGAAACAGCCGTTGAGGCTGGGAAAAAGGAAGCGGAGGTCGTGATTTACGGACCGCACAACCCGATGTACCAGCAACTGTGGGCCGTGTTTCAGAAAAGCTTTCCAGAGATAAAGTTCAATTTCGTTCCTGGCAAAGGCGCGGACCACTATCAACGTATCGTTGCGGAAAGACGGGCGGGAAAATATTTGGCGGACCTCGTCATGGGGGGATCTTCGAGTTTTGCATCCTTTCCGCCGGGGACGTTGGAGCCGTTGCTTCTCTTGCCGGAGGCAAGCGAGAAATCATTGACGACTGCATCGGCTTTTTGAAGGAACTGGCGCAAACAATCATTTGTCTTCCGGAGCCCTGGATGCCGAAAGCGTTCAAGATCGCCGTGATCATGTATTCGACGGCGAACAATATCGTTACTGCGGAGATCTGTTCCTGGCTGACGGCTCAAGGCGCCGATCCAAAGCTGTTCTTGAAACTCTTGCGAACGACCGGTTCTCAAGCCTCCGCCGCGCGCCTGGAAGAGTTCATGAAGCGCAACAATAACCACGGCGGAGCGCTAAGTAATAGCTACAAAGACCTGCGCCAGGCGCTTGAGGTCGCAGCAGAGTTGCAGATCCCGATGCCATTGTTGTCGATGGCAAATCAGATCCAAGAAATGGGAAGGGCGAGCGGATTGTCGCGGCTAAACAGCCCGGCTGCGATGGGCAAGCTGTATGAATTAATCACGGACACGGATCTGAGCGCAGCGACTATGAACGTGGATAAGCATTTCCCCGAGAGTCGCGAGTCGAGGGTGGTTTACCTGGAGGATTAAGCAAAGCATCCGAAAAAGTTTGACCGTAAGAATTAAGAAATCATGCATCAGAAAAAAATAAAAAACGTCTTGACAAGAATGTTTTACAGCAGTAGGTAGAAAGTGTGTCCTAAACCTCCCACTAGGGACCGGAAGAGTGAAGACAGTGCGCGCCTGTTGAAACTCTTCTCAGAAATGGAGGTAACTCATGGTAGGGGAGAACAGTCCACCGGGCGAATATAGCCCGCCAAAGGCGGGCGCCAGCCATTCGGTCAGACATCTTGTTCGGCATCGAGCTGCCTGAAACAAGCCCTCAACCCTGGCACGTGAACGTGCCAGCTCGCTAAGGCGAGCAGATCAAGGAAGGACTTTCCCAAAGCAGACTCGGAATCTCGCCGGCAGAGAGATATCGAATCAAATGGAAAGCGCCTTTGCTGCGAGGCGGGCACCACGAGAAAAACAGCGATTTCAATGACGACGCACTAGCGTCACAAACGGGGTCTCGTTCTGCGGAAGGAGGCCCCGTTTTTTTGTGCGCCTTTTATCCGTCAATTCCTAACGCTGGGGACCCGATTCTCTAGCGGAGCAGTTGACCGTAGCCGTCTATGGGAATTCTCATTGCCAATCTTTGCAGCACCCACCACAGGGAAGCTGCGGTGCTGGAAACGACTGGCCGCCCGCTGTCTTTTTCTAGCTCTTCAATGTAGGCGACAGAACGCCAGCGGCCCTGAATTAGAATTGCATCGACGGAAGGGCTTTCGAGAAAGAGGTTTCGAGCAACTTTGTAGGAGGCATAGTCCGGGAGCTTGACCTGATCGACGGGTTTTTTGACCTCTAACCCGGATATGCCTGAAACCTGAAACCCGGCGTCCTCGTAGTAGCGCTTCACAGCTTGGTTGATCTTTTCCATGTAAGCAGTGGCAATGACAATAGTTTTTGCTTTCAAATGTTTCAGCGCTTCGGCGCTGGCATTCATACCCGTGCTGATTGGAAGCCCCACACGTTCGGACAGCGTCGCGACCACTTCTTGCTCCGCTCCGTAGCCTCGCTGGGTGCCCAGCGTAATGCCGCCCAGGAGAATGGCGTCACATTCTTCCGCAGTGAAAATCCCCAATCCTTTCTCGAGAGCGTCGATGGCTTTGTTGAATTCTTCCGTCGTATGAGCCTGGACGTTGAGCCCTGAGGCAACGATTGTGAAACCCTTTGGGAGGATGTAATCCCAATCGGAGGGGGTTTCGAAAACCGATGGTGAAAGATATCCGATGCGTGCTTTCCAACCAGACATAAGTTGCTATTTCGCGGCTTTGATGCTTTTTTGTCTAACTCCCAAACCTCAGGCGTTTATCTCTTTTTAACGCAAGCGGGCAGACATGGGAAGGGGAATTCTGTCGTTCTTTATCGCCGGCAATAGGGTCGCTTCGCGTACCCTGAGCAACAGTCAAGGTTTTCCCTGATTGATTTTGCTTAGCCGTTGCTCTAGAGAAACCGTGTGGAAACCGTTCGGATCTTTCATAGGCATTGTGGGAAACTGAATATACTTCGTCAAATAGATGTGGAAATTAAGCCAACAAGGCAGAAATTCTGTATTGGAGCGATTTACGGTCGGCGATTTCTGGGCAGATAGACCACTTCTATGCGAGTATCATTGAGAAATTTTGCCATCGCCTTGGTGATGACCACTGCGTTGGCCGGCTCGGCTGGCGCAGAAAGCGGCGAGTTTAATCGCCGCGCGACGGCCACGGCGCAGATATTGGCCGGTATTACGCCTCCCGCGGGTGACCCTGCGCTGGATCGATTAGCGAAACTCGAAGCTTTTGCCGAGCATCAGCAATGGATGGCGTCCCATTGGGGCCAGGCACGGGGCCGGATTTCCGCAATCGAGAGTTGGCGAGCCCGGGAATTGAAGATTTCCGGCGCGCACAACAAGACGCTTTTATATCCCTTTAGCGGACCTGACTTTTTCAACGCCTACACGTTATTTCCGGATCATCTGCTTTACATTTTCTTTAGCCTTGAACGACCGGGAACCCTGCCGGATCTTGAATCCCTCACACACGTCCAGTTCGGAAAAATGCTCCAAGACGTGCGAAGCGCTTTTCGCGATATCTTCGAGCGCAATTACTTCATCACGGATTATATGAGCAAGCAGCTCACGACCCCATGGGTTCGGGGCACGGTTCCGGTGATGGCGACGATGATGGCACTGATGAACTTAAGAATCATTCGGATTGAGCCCGTCGATCTCTACCCCGAGTTGACGAATACCTACGAGGCACAAGACGCCAAGCGGCCACGTAAGCTCATGCGCGGTGTAAGGATGGACTTTAGTAGCGCCAACGATGGTTCGTTACACCAATTGTACTACTTCTCGGTGGACGCCACTGACAAGTGGCTGGAGTTTTATCCCGGCTTCTTGGATTGGGTAGCCCAACATCGGCCAGCTTCCGCTCTGCTCAAGTCGGCATCTTACCTGTTGCACGATAGCCAGTTCGAAAAAACCCGCGCAATGATCCTTTCGAGCGCCGACTACGTGGTTCAAGATGATAGCGGCATCCCTTATCGTTTTTTGAACCAGTCTCCGTGGCACGTTCGACTTTATGGTCGGTATACCAAACCGATCAAGGGGCTTCGCTATGGGTATCAAGCCGACCTCGAATCCGCGTACAAAGCAAACGCCGATGTGCCCGAACTTCCTTTCCCTTTTGGTTATCATTGGCGAGGTAAACAGTCTGGCCTGCTTATCGCGAACCGGTAAAGTTTTGTATGCCTGGTGGCGGTTATTTGTTGGAACCTGCCTAATAGCGCTTTCAGGAAACATGGCAATTGTGGAGGCTGCAGTATCGCCGTCGCGGCAGACTTTTCAAACCAGTGATGGCGTCCGGCTCTCCGTACTCGAAGCCGGCCAAGAACACGCCAACAGCCGCAGGCCTACGATCGCATGCATTCCCGGTTGGTCGATGCCGGCGTATCTCTGGCAAAGCCAAGTTGAGGAACTGGGACGCCGCTACCATATGCTCGCCCTGGACCCGCGCGGGCAAGGCGAATCTCAAGTTCCGACCTTCGGCTACACGGCGGAGCGCCGCGCCACCGATTTGCGCGATTTTCTTCAACCGTTATCTAATGTTCTGCTCATCGGTTGGTCTTTAGGAGCAATCGAGGCGCTCCAATACATCCACATGTTCGGTACCCAGCGACTCGCCGGTTTGGTTATCGTCGATAGCTCCGTGGGTGAGGAACCGGCGCCGCCGTCCGGCGGAAATTTTACGCAAAGGCTCCGCGAGAACCGAGACCAGGCGCTCGATGAATTCGTCCGCGCCATTTTTGCCAAGCCTCGGCCGGAAAAAGAGATCGAATCGTTGGTATCGGGGGCAAAGCGAATGGCGTTGGAAGACAGTCTCGCGCTCTTATCCTATCCCTTCGAGCGCACACACTGGAGGCGCATCGTGCAGGGGTTTAAGAAGCCGCTCCTCTATGTCGTTACGCCGCAGTTTGAGAAGCAAGCGCAGAACTTGAGAAAGAATCGCCCAGGGACTCAGCTCGAAGTTTTTAAAACAGCGGGCCATGCCCTCTTTGTCGACGAGCCGGAGCGGTTCAATAATTTGATTCTTAGATTCGCAGAAAGCCTGTCTCCACCAGGAAAGAAATAGCTTTTGACCGCGCGTTAGGGTTTGCGACTCCAACGAACGAGGATTTTTCTATGAAGGCATCTCTGCTAAAAGCCTTCCATAACCCGGCATCGGGTGCCGCAAGCCTAGGCGCAGTTGTGTCTCCCAGCAGCGGGCCGGCCCGGGATGAATGACCGGCAGCCCGGTCGCTTTTTCCAACCGATCGATGATGTCGAGCGTTTTCCATGCAGAACCGAGCATGTAGATCCCGTCGGCGTCTTTATGCTTGGCGGCAATGCTCTTCATGAATTCGAAGATCTCGTCCGGCGGAACCTTCGGGACGTCGCCAAAAGCAGCGTCGATTCCTTCCATGGCTAGCACTTGGAAACCCGCCTCGGTGAAATAGCGGGCGAAGATGGCATTCATCTTTTCGGGAAAATAGCTGGCGCCGACGAATTTCTTGATGTCCAGGGTGCGGAGCGCGCGCACGTGATTCTGCCCCGACGTGAACATTTGAACGCCGTATTTCTTTTCCCAACCGCCAATGATCTCCTGCTCGCCCTGGTAGCCGAGTAACATGAAGGGCGGCGCGCCGCTCGGCCGAATGAGGTCCGCGTTCATCTTCGCCAGCTCCGCCGCTTTCGCTTCATACCCCGGCATCGAGGCACGGAACTCCTCTTCGGTGCCGCGGGTGAAGTTCATGGTACGGGTGAGTAGTTTGATCTTGGCCGGAATCTTCTCGTCGAGATCGATTTCCTGGCCGGATTCCGGTCGATTCGTAGGTCGTACGGTGCCGACTATATATTCTCTTTGGGTTTCAGGCATAACTGTTTCTCCTTTCGATTAGAGCGTCAAGTTACTAAGGAGTTCATTGGTTAGTAGACATAAGGCGCCCAAGGGGCGAGTCATGGAGAGCGTGGGCACCCAAACGTAAAGGAAGCGTTCAGGCCCGGGCCGCTGCAATAACCGCCCCTGGAGTGGATCGGGTGGTGGCCGACAAGGCACAGACTTATTGCCCGCGCGCGGAAGGACTCGTCCCTTGGGTTTTTCCCGAACCCTTGTTGTCTACATACTTGTGAACTCTTAATAAGATCAAAGATCGCTGTCTACTCCTCTGGCGCGCCGCCCGACCTCGCCAAGTCTTCCATCTTGACCTTTTCCACGTTGAGTTTGGCGGCAGCTTTTGTCATGCGATCCAGGGCTTCGTCGAAACTGAGCGGTGCGGCGTCCTTGGGACGGAAGCGGATCGGGTTAATGCGAGCAACCACGAAGCTCTTGAGATAGGGACTGGTCAGCCCCTTGGATTTTAAAGCTTCGACTTTTTCGACGACCAGATTGTCTAGCTCCATAACAGTTTTGGCCCGCTCTTGTCGAAGGGCTAGCGCCGCTCGAAGCGGCTTCTTGAGAAACTCATCGGTCCGTCTCAAGACAGGGTGGTAAGCGCCACCGCTGAAACGCGGCCGGTCGAGATAACAAAGGCCAAGGGTGATAAGCGCGGCTTCTTCGAATTCCAAAGCATAGCTTTCTTCGGTGGCATCATCCATTATAGCCAGCTCCTGGTACATCTTGATCACTTCCAACGCCCGCTCGCGCAGGTTGTGGGCTTTCTCGGTGTTGAGCGCGAGGATCTGGTAGGCGGCGGAAGTCTCCGGCACGACGATCCCAACGATGCTCTTGGCCCCCAAGGTGCGCATGGCCGACAAGCGGTGATTGCCGTTGGGTGTCCAATAGCGCGTTTGACTGTCCTGGCTCTCTTTTCGAACGACGATGACAGGGTCAAGAAAGCGGCCCAGTTTGGCGATGACGGCTTCGAGTTTGCGTACGTGGTTGTCCGAGAGATTTCGTTGATAAGGAGTAGGCTCGACTTTTTCGATGGGAAGCGCCGCCATGACCAGCCAGTGACCGCCGAAGGGCTCGCGATAAGATGCCAGAACTTTACCGCCGTCTTTTTCGATGGCCTCTTGCAGTTCGCCGACGTTGCCCGGTGTGGCGGTACTGGGAATTTCTTTGGGTTCAAGTCCGATCGATTTGCCTGCAAGTTTTCTCCGCTTTCGAGGGCCCTCCGGCTTTTTTGTCGTTTTTTTCTCAGCCATAAAGCGTGTGCCCGTGGTGTCTCCTTAACATAGCGCGAGTTACTGTTCCAAGCACCACGTATTGGGCAAGAATATCGCAACTCCCAAAGCCATGACGGCGACGAAGGCACCGCCCACCACAACGCAGCGCGCTAACGGCTTCGACGATTCGACGGGTCCCGGTAGTCGGCTCTGTCGTGGCGTTTGACATGGCCGGTAAAGGATCCAAGAAAGTTTCCCATTCTTCACAAAAGGCCTGCTCCTGTCAAAGACAACGTGCGAGCGTGTTGAGGAAACGGGTGCTACCTTCTATCATTGGGACATCCAACAGAAGGGAGTCTTACGACATGGCGCAATACGATTACGATCTCTTCACCATCGGTGCGGGTTCCGGCGGGGTGCGCGCGAGCCGCGTGTCCGCTTCCTATGGCGCCAAGGTTGCGGTGGCGGAAGAGCGGTATCTGGGCGGCACCTGTGTCAACGTGGGCTGCATCCCGAAGAAGCTTTTGGTTTATGCCGCGCACTTCAGCGAAGATTTCGAGGACGCGGCGGGTTTTGGCTGGAGGGTGGGCGAACAGTTCGTCGATTGGGCAAAATTGATCGCGAACAAAAACAAAGAGATCAACCGGCTCAACCACATCTACCGAAAGTTGCTAGAAGATTCCGGTGTCACGATCATCGACTCAAGGGCGGAAATTTCCGACCCTCATACCGTTCTCGTTGACGGCAAGAAGATCACGGCAAAATATATCCTCCTTGCCGTGGGTGGTTGGCCCATAGTGCCGAAGCTCCCCGGATCGGAGCACGCGATCACTTCGAATGAGGCATTCTACCTGCCGACTTTGCCAAAAAAGGTGATCATTGTCGGCGGCGGCTATATCGGTGCCGAGTTTGCCGGCATCTTTCATGGCCTCGGCGTAGAAGTGACGCAGCTCTATTGGGGTCCGTTGTTTCTCCGCGGCTTCGACGATGATTGCCGTAAAACTCTGGCCGAAGAGATGAAAAAGAAAGGTATCGACCTGAGATTCAATGCTGATATCTCGCAAATTGAAAAGATGGGCGCGACCTTGCGTGCAACATTAAATGGAGACGTAAACATAGACGCCGACCAGATTCTCTATGCCACGGGGCGAGTGCCGAATACGGGTTCGCTAGGGCTTGAGAATACCAGTGTGCAGATGAAGCCTGACGGCTCTGTCGTCGTCGACGACTATTCAAAAACAGACGTGGACAGCATCTATGCGATCGGCGATTGCACCAACCGGATGCAGTTGACACCCGTCGCTATCGCCGAAGGGCGCGCCGTGGCAGAGACGCTCTTCAATAGCAATCCGATGAAACCTAACTACATGAATGTGCCTTCCGTTGTCTTCAGTCAACCGAATCTAGGGACAGTTGGGCTCACTGAAGCGGAGGCGCGCGAGCGTTATAGTAATGTCGATGTTTACAAGACCTCCTTCAAACCGCTCAAGCATACGTTAACCGGCCGCGATGAAAGGACAATGATGAAAATCGTCGTTGATCATGTGACGGACAAAGTCTTGGGCTGCCACATGGTCGGTTCGGATGCCGGGGAAATCATCCAAGGACTGGCCGTTGCAATGAATTGCGGCGCCACCAAGGCCCAATTTGATGCGACCATTGGCATTCACCCTACGGCCGCGGAAGAGTTCGTCACCATGCGCACGCCGGTGACGTGAGTTACGTAGCCCGGTTCATTTACAGAAGAGCGTCCGAGAACCGAGCCTCTCCGGTTGCGGGCAATGGGCCTCTAGCCCGAGGCGGTCTGCAAACTGAAGTGGTGGAGCGTATGGGAAGGAAGAACCGCAAACCTATTGCCAAGCACCTTAGAAGTCGTCGCAGCTTTACGCTCGTATGCCCGCGCGCTTCGAGGCTCACTCCTCGGTCTCCGTGATCTTTCTTCGGATCATGAGTAAGACCCCATCTGCAATCGGGTTGAGATTGCCTGCTTCCGCACGCCAAGTTGTCTTATTTTCTGACAAGTGTCCGCTTTGCCCGATCCCTCTCGTCGGCAAAATGCTGCGAAGTCAGCGGGTTGGGTAGTGGCATGGTGGTTGCTCTGCCTCACCTGGAAGAGGCCGATACCCCAAAGAGGTGGCTATGGATCGGGAAAACTTTCGGGAGCAATTGTTAGCTGTGATGGAACGGAAGGATCACTGGGCCTGGCCGGTGTTTACCTCGGGCAGGGTACCGAAGGCGCTCTTACATTTTCATTTCGAGCAAGAATACGAAACCTACGTGCGGGATTTTCCAGTCATGGTGGGTTGGGCTTATGTGCGTTGTCCGGTTCCCGAAGTCCGGCGAAGCCTGGCTGAGAACCTTTTTGAGGAAGAGACCGGCGGTTTGGTTGCCGGGCGTCCGCATCCGGAGCTTTTTCTCGAATACCCGCGCGGATTGGGAATGGATCTGAGTCGATTTCAGCATGTGGAACTGCTCCCGGCGGCGAATGAATATCGCCACTTCCTCGACGAAGCGATCCAGCATTATGGCTGGGAGATTGCCGCGGCAATCGTTACCATCTTCATCGAAGGGACAAAGGACGAACGTTCCGTGGTAGATCCATCAATGCAAAAATTTCCACTTCCGCCTCTTGAAGAGCATCCTCTGGTCAAACATTACGGTATGGCTCTGGAGCACCTGGCCCTGACCAAAGCTCATCGTCAAGTCGAGGGTAACCACCGTGCGGCGGCGTGGAACACAATACTGACCCATGTCTCGCCAACCAGGCGAGGACCGGTCGTGCGGGTGATGACCGAAGCCCTGGATCGCTGGCTTTCGTATCGGGACGAGGTCGCGGCTATCTGCGGTATCGCGCGCGATAGCAATGATTCCGCTGCCAGCGCTGCCTAAAGCTGAATTCCGCAAAACCATCCATCTCAATCCTC
>CAVTUQ010000027.1:0-139634 GCA_963737905.1 uncultured delta proteobacterium
GCAAGGCGCCAAAGAGCGGCTCAGAGAATTGATTGGAACATTCCCCAACTCATAATTTACCCTTCATCTCACCGGTCAATGTTCCCGCCGGAAGGCGGGTGGAGACTAAAACTATCCTTTTTCTTTATGATATCCCCGGGCGGTTGCAACCCCCACACTCCCTCCACTCTGATCCAGAGAAATAGCGGTTTCGTTTTATCGAGTTGCTTAGCCCACAAGGGTATGCGAAGCTTGGTTACATTGGAGACATGCGATGAGAGCACGTAAACGCAAAGAACTCGGACAATACATTGTCACTGACCCCGAAATCTGTGGCGGGCAGTTGACATTCAAGGGCACGCGCATCTTTGTCAAAGATGTCCTTGCGATGCTCGCTAAAGGCTATGATTGGAAACGCATCTCCTCTGAATTCGATGGCCGCCTGAGTCACGAGGCCATCGCCGAAGCGATCGCCCTGGCTTCCAACGCTTTGATTGAAAAGACCGAGAAGCGACGGCACGCGGCGTGAATGTCCTTGATGAGAACATCGTCGCTACGCAACGCCAACTGCTCCGATCGTGGAAAATCCATTTTCGAAGTATTGGCCGAGAGGTCGGACGAGTAGGGATGAAAGATCGCGGTGAGATTATTCCGCTCTTGCATACTTTGCGCCGACCAACTTTCTTCACCCGCGATCACGATTTCTACAAGGCTGATCTCGCCACCCGGATACTGCCTGGTGTTTCTTGATGTCGCCTTTGACGAGGCTGAGTTTATCCGCCGTTTCTTCCACCTGCTTTTCCCCGCAGGCACAACATTATATTGTCCCCTTCATCACACGGCGTGATCAGCCGCGCTTCAAAAAAGAGGCTCTCTGGTGAAAAAGGGACATTCTCTTTTCTCCGTAAATTATTGTTCTCAAAAGGCGTGCTTTGCGTCCCTTCGACTTTGCTCAGGGCATGCTTGGCGTGATGAGTTTATTTTTCTCTCCCCCTCTGCACGAACGGGGTGGCGTAATCGGTAATTCAACTATTTAGGCTTTCGTCCTGAGCCTGGTCGAAGGGCGGACGGGGGTTTTTTCTCACGACCCGCGCTTCCGCAATGGTTCGACCCTCACCATTATTCTTTTCAAAATGGTTCAATATTAGACAGCAATCCCTGCGCAGTCAGGGCATCGTTAGTCGGAGATCCGGCGCGCTGTCCAGTAAAGAGAAGGTGTATCTGTTTTGCTACTCCCTGTGACTAATTAGATTCACCTTTCCTTCGTCATCGCGCTCACCAAGCTTTGAATGGCTGGGATTCCTCTATGAATTCAAAGTTATTGATTTGCGAAATGAAGTACGGGTCGTGGCATCGTTCGTGCTCGTATAGTGGAGAACCGATAACCAGAAACTATTAAGCTTCGGAGGTGTGATCTTAGCACGGCCACCGAGAGAGCCGATGCGTAGGCATCGGCACGTGGCCGCACATTAGAAACATTTGAATCCCTTCCGGCCGACTCTGCTCTGGCTGCAACTCTCACACATTTTTTGGGGCCCGACTGGTTCTCACCGGTCGGGTCTTTGTGTTTTTGGGGATCGGAAAGTGGTGAACAATTCGACCAAACTGGTAGGCCGCGGGACTGAATAACAGAGGAGGTTATCGTGAAACCGACTGGACTGTTTTTGTATATAATTCGCATCGTATTGTTGGCTCCATTAATGATTGCCGTGCTCCTCAGTCAGGACACAATCGCTGCGACACCAGAGAGCACCAGCTTGGCAGAGCTCGAGGCAAAGATGTTCTCAAAGAACGCCGAGTATGAGCGTTTCATGGGGCGGTGGAGTCGCCTCTTGGCGCCGGCGCACATCGCGTTTGCCGGTGTCAAGGATGGTGATCGCATCCTTGACGTCGGCGCCGGGACCGGAGCGCTCGCGTCGACGCTAGAGGCAACCATGAGGTCGAGTGAGATCGTCGGCATCGACCCGTCCGAAGGCTTTCTCATCTACGCGAGGAAAAACGCAAAGTCTGATCGCCTGCGTTTCGAGGTCGGCGATGCCCAAGCGCTGCGGTACCAAGATGCATCGTTTGACAAGACGATGGCCCAGCTCGTCATGAATTTCATCCCAGATCATGACCAGGCCATCCGTGAGATGCGCCGTGTGACCCGTCCCGAGGGCGTCGTCAGCGCCTGCGTATGGGACTACAACGCTGGCATGGAGATGCTCAGATTTTTTTGGGACGAGGTAGTCGTGCTGGATCCAGCGATGGCGCCCAAGGATGAGCGCAACATGAAGCTTTCCCGCGAAGGGCAACTCGGTGAGCTTTGGAAGAAAACGGGGCTAGTTAATGTCCAGGAAAAGCCTCTAGTGATCGACGAAGCGTTCGCGTCGTTTGACGACTATTGGGGGCCGTTTCTAAAGGGAGCCGGCCCGGGCGGTGCATATGTCGTGTCACTCACCGACGACCGCCGGAGCCAGCTCGAGGCGCGCATGCGAAAGCGCCTGCTCGGGAGCCGTGAAGACGGCGCATTTATCCTTAAAGCGCGAGCCTGGTGCGTGCGGGGGGAAGTTCCCAAAGCCCGTTAAAGTCAGAAACAGCCAAGCAGATCGGCCTGACGATTCCGCCGGAGGTGCTGGCGCGGGCGGACAGGGTCATCCGATGACAGAGAATCAGAGAGTCAGAAGTCAACGGAGATCAGGAAACAATCTGATAGTCGCTGCACCTGCGCTTGGCCGTGCATTTGGCTCTTCGCTCTATGCTCCATGCTCCTTGCTCCGTGCTCTACAGTCGACGCGCAGCAGACGGGGAAAATCTTCCGCATCGGTTTCCTGGATACAAGCAATGCTTCCGGTATGGCGGTGCTCGTGGACGCTTTCCGGCAAGAGCTGGGCAAGCTTGGATGGATTGAGGGGAAGAATATCACTTTCGAGTACCGGTTCAGCGAGCAAAACTCTGAGCGCCTGCCTGAGCTTGCGGCGGATCTGGTTCGCCTTAAGGTTGACCTGATTGTGGTCACAGGTGGACCGGTGCCATTAACGGCAAAGAAAGCGACTAGCACAATTCCCATCGTGATGGCGAGCGGCAGCGACCCCGTGGGTGCAGGTTTGGTTGCTAGTCTGGCGCGACCGGGAGGCAATGTCACCGGGCTCACGAGTTTGAATCAAGAACTAATTACCAAAAGGCTAGAGGTGCTCAAGGACGCCGTACCTAAGCTCGGCCGAGTTGGACTTTTGCGGCCGTCGACGAGTAGCCAATTGAAAGAGATCAGGCGTGCGGCGCTGGCACTAAAGCTAACCTTGGAAGAAATCGATACTCAACCCGACCCCAAAGGCTTAGAGCGTGCCTTTCAAACCGCAAAGCAGAAACAGGTGGGCGCGATTATGACGGCGACGACTCGTCCGTTTTTCGCCGAAAGAAAGCGGATCGTGGAGCTTGCTGGCAAATACCGGTTGCCGGCTATTTATCCAGAGAAGGGGTTTGTCGATGAGGGCGGCCTCATGTCTTATGGTGCGGACTTCGATGACCTCTATCGGCGCGCCGCTACATACGTGGACAAGATCTTGAAAGGTGCCAAACCGGCTGATTTGCCGGTGCAGCAGGCAACGAAGTTTGAATTCGTGATCAACTTGAAGGCAGCAAAACAGATCGGTCTGACGATTCCGCCTAACGTGCTGGCGCGAGCGAACAAGGTGATCCGATGACAAAAATCAGAGGTCAGAAGTCAGAGATCAGCAAAGCCACTGCGCTTGGTGCCATGGTCTTCGCTCTATGCTCCCTGCTCCTTGCTCCGTGCTCTTCAGTTCAGGGGCAGCAGCCAGCGAAAGTCCCCCGCATAGGTTTTCTGGATGGAAGCACTGCTTCCGGCATGGCAGTCCTCATCGATGCATTCCGGCAGGACATGAGCAAGCTTGGATGGATTGAGGGAAAGAATATCACCATCGAGTACCGGTTTGGCGAGCAAAAGTCGGAACGCCTGCCGGAGCTTGCAGCGGACTTGGTTCGTCTCAAGGTCGACCTAATTGTGGTCGCAGCGACGCCGCCAGCGTTGGCGGCGAAGAAAGCGACTACTACTATACCGATTGTGATGGCGAACGCTGGGGACCCTGTGGCTGCAGGATTAGTTGCCAGTCTGGCACGGCCGGGAGGCAATATCACCGGGCTCTCCGGCTTATCGACCCAATTAAATACTAAAAGGCTAGAGATCCTCAAGGACGCAGTGCCGAAGCTCACCCGAGTTGGGCTCCTGCGGCCGAAGGGAGATAGCATCGCAAACGAGCTGCAACTAAAAGAACTCGTCGCTGCGGCTGTGGCATTGAAGCTGAAATTGGAGGAGATCGAGACTCAACCCGACGCCAAAGGTTTAGAGAGCGCCTTTCAAACCGCAAAGCAGAAAGAGATGGGCGGGATGATGACGACTACTACGCGGCCTTATTTCGCCGAACGAAAGCGGATCGTTGAGCTTGCCGGCAAATACCGGTTGCCTGCTATTTACTTCCAGAAGGAGTTTGTAGATGAGGGCGGTCTCATGTTTTACGGGGCAGACTTCGATGATCTCTTTCGGCGCGCGGCTGTTTACGTCGACAAGATCTTGAAAGGCGCCAAGCCGGCCGATTTGCCGGTCCAGCAGGCGACAAAGTTTGAGTTTGTGATCAACTTGAAGGCAGCGAAACAGATTGATTTGACAATTCCACCTGAGGTGCTCGCGCGGGCGAATAAAGTGATTCGGTGAGGGATGAAGGGTAAGGGGTAAGGCGATAGGAAAAGACTATGGATCTGCGATTTTGGACAAGGGCAAATGAGAACTGACGAAACGATTAGTTATCGCTTTGCTTGGCGTGCGAGCCGGAGGAGAAACTGCCTCACAGAAACGACTCGGACTCGATTCCGCCGCGCCATTTTGATCAAATCGAGGTCGCGTTTAAGATCATCGTCTCTGGTAACCAAGTATTGCGCTTTGCCGCCAATCGCGGCTTCGACGATCTGGTCGTCATCGGGATCGCGGCATATTTGGAGTTCGCCCGATGTCCGCACGACTGTCGCCCGAGCCGCGATCAATCGAACAAATGCCTCTGCGTCCCGCTGGGGATACCTGAACCGTCGGACCAGTCGCGGTCTGCTGAGAACTTCTGCGATTTCGCTGAGCTGTGAGAGCGACGTGACAATACTGAACTCATCATCCGCCCAGGCGGCAACGACTTGTCCAGGAGGTCCATTCGGCTTGAGGAAGGCGGAAACCCAGACGTTGGTGTCAAGCAGAGCGGCGAGCGGCACGGCGTTTGGCCTTGACCTCCGCTCTCGCTCGAGTCACTTCCGCTTCAATAGCGTTTTGCGGTGTCGCTTTAGTACGAGCTTTCATTCTCCCCAACACGCGGTCAAACTCGTTTCGCCACCGGCGCTCGGGGTAAAGCGTGATCAGGACGCGGGACTGCTCCTTCAGCCGAAGAGGTCGGAGCGGTTTCAGCACACCTTTCTCATACACGGCTCTAACCGTCTCTTCGACAGGATGAATTTTTTTTGGCAACGCCATAAAGCGGATTATACCGGCCCGTCCTAGCTCCGGCAAGCGGAGACGATGGTCAGAGTTCGTGCTGGCGCGGATGGGCAAAGTGATCAAGTGAATCGATTTTAGATTTTTCGATTGCCGATTTTAGATTGGGGAGTCAGGAGAAAAACAGGAAGAAAAAAGTTGGGATGCGGGTCTTTGTCCGGGAATAATCCAAAATCTAAAATCCAAAATCGAAAATGGGGTGGGTTTGTCGCCATCGTTGTCACATTCGCAATATGCGGGGCGGAGGTGCTGGCGCAGCAGCCGAACGAAAGTCCCCCGGATAGGATATCTACAGGTTACCCCTTCCTCAGCTAGTCACGGCCCGTACCGAGGCTTTCCGGCAGGGTCTGCGCGAGCTTGGTTACATGGAGGGGAAAAACATTGTCATTGAGTAGCGATATGCGGAGGGAAAGACTGATCGACTCCCGCGCTTGCGGCCGAGCTAGTGCGTCTCAAGGTAGAAGTCATCGTCACGAGCGGTCCGACAGTAACCCGTGCTGCCAAGGAAGCAACTGTTACGGTTCCCATCGTCATGGCGTTCGATAATGATCCTGTTGGCAACGGGTTCGTCGTTAGCCTTGCGCGACCTGGCGGGAACATCACTGGCTTGTCCACACTTGCCCCGGAGATAAGCGGAAAACAAGTGGAGCTTCTGAAAGAGATCGTTCCCAAGCTCTCCCGCGTGGCCGTTCTCGGGACTTCAACGAACCCGGGCAACGCACAAGCGTTAAAAGAGATCGAACTCGCCGCCGGGGCGTTCAGGGTGCAGCTTCAGCACCTAGACGTACAAGGTGGGAAGGATATTGAGACGGCATTCCGAGCCGCGAGCAAGGGGCGTGCTGATGCAGTCCTGGTGCTGGCGGGCCCCGTCCTCGTTCTAACCGAAAACAAGTCATAGACCTCGCGGTAAAGAACCGGCTCCCTGCGATGTACTACAGGAGAGAATTTGTGGAAGACGGCGGGCTAATGAGCTACGGGGTGAACTTTGCGGACTTGGACCGGCGCGCAGCCACGTATGTCGACAAAATCCTGAAAGGCGCCAAGCCTGCCGATCTGCCGGTAGAGCAGCCGACGAAGTTCGAGTTCATCATCAATCTGAAAGCGGCCAAGCAAATCGGCCTGACGATTCCGCCGAATGTGCTGGTGCGGGCGGATCGGGTGATCAAGTGACTGCGGTCGGCAGTCAGCGATCAGTTGTCAGCAAAAACATCGGTGACAAATTCGTGACGAAAAATCCATTCTCTTCTGGTTACTGGCAACTGCCCTTCTAATTTCTGCTCCCGCCGCCGAAGCGCAGCAGGCGGCGAGAATTTCCCGGATAGGACTTCTGATCAACATCCCCGCGTCTGTCCAATCGACCCAGGTCGAAGCATTTCGCCGACGGCTGCGCGAGCTTGGCTATGTCGAAGGGAAAAACATTTTCATTGAGTACCGATATGCAGAAGGGAAACTCGAACGACTGCCTGACCTTGCAGCCGAGCTTGTCCGTCTGAAAGTTGACGTCATCGTCGCCTCCGCCCCTCGGGCTGTTTTCGCTGCTAAGAAAGCGAGCGCGACAATTCCCATCGTGTTCGCTGTTGCGACCGATCCAGTAGGACTTGGGCTTGTCTCCAGCCTGGCGCGTCCAGGCGGGAATATCACCGGACTTAGCCTCATGGCGCCGGATCTAGATGGCAAACGATTGGAATTGCTCAAGGAAGCTTTCCCCAAGGTTGCCCGGGTGGCCTTCCTCTGGTTCCCGGGTGCGCCGACGGGAAACCTAGTCCTCACAGAAATGGAAGCGGTGGCCAAGGCCTTAGGAGTCAAACTTCAATCGCTTGAGGTGCGAAGCCTTGACGATTTCGAGAGCGCATTCGCACGAGCGAAAAGGGAAGGCGCCCAGGCACTCATTACGACCCCACATTCACTTATCACTAGTCAGCAACGCCAAGTGTTGGAGTTCGCGGCAAAGAACCGGTTGCCGGCGATGTACCACGCCCCTGAGTTTGTTGAGGCCGGCGGCTTGATGAGCTACGGGCCGAGCTTTACGGACTCATGGCGGCGCGCCGCCGACTTTGTCGACAAGATCTTGAAAGGCGCCAAGCCTTCCGATCTTCCCGTGGAGCAGCCGAAGAAGTTCGAGTTCGTGATCAACCTCAAAGCGGCGAAGCAGATCGGCCTGACGATTCCGCCGAATGTACTGGCGCGGGCAGATCGGGTCATAAGATGACATTTTAGATTTTCGATTGCCGATTTTCGATTACGAAAGGAAATACATGGATGAAAACTTGTTTAAGCGACGGACGAAGCAGCTAGCACTGCGTGTTATCAAAGCTGTCGAAGTTCTGCCCAAGAACCGGACTGCGGATGTAATAGGTAGGCAGTTGATCCGATCTGGCACTTCGATCGGCGCTAACTATCGAGCAGCATGTCGCGGCAAGTCCACCGCGGATGTCATTGCCAAGCTTCGTATAGTTGAAGAAGAGGCAGATGAATCAGCTTACTGGATGGAACTATTAATTGAATCGGGTCTCGTATCTGAGGCCCGGCTGTCGGAGTTGATGCAGGAAACCAACGAGATCGTCGCAATGACGGTGGCATCGATAAGGACTCTTCAGAAACGTAACGGAAATCCTCCGATCAATCGGCAATCTAAAATCGAAAATCTAAAATAGGCGGGGTATGAAACGCTTCGTTGGACTCTTTGCAATCTTTGTGACTCTGGCCCCTTGTGGGGCGGTGGCCGTGGCGCAGCCGCCGAAGAAAGTCCATCGAATAGGGTATCTATCGTCGGCCGATGCAGCTCGTGACTCCGCCCGTGCGGAGGCAATTAGGCTGGCTCTGCGCGAGCTTGGTTACATAGAAGGACAGAACATCGCCAGCGAGTACCGATATGCGGAGGGGAAGCGCGATCGGGACCCTGAGCTTGCCGCCGAGCTGGTGCGTCTCAAGGTTGATATCATCGTGGTAGGAGGAGGGGACACGCCGGTCCGGGCGGCCAAGAATGCGACTAAGACGATTCCCATCGTTATGGTGGGTGCTGGGCTCGATCCTGTCAAGGCCGGACTGGTTGAAAGCCTTGCCCGTCCCGGCGGCAACGTCACCGGCATTACTTGCCAGAGAACTAGGCGGGAAGCGGCTGGAGCTGCTCAAAGAAGCGGTTCCCAAACTTGCCCGTGTCGCGGTTTTCTACGATCCGGCCGCTCCGTCCCCTGTACACGAGGTGAAAGAGGTTCTCCCAGTGGCGGCGCGCGCGCTGGGGTTGACTATTCGGTCTTGGGAGATACGCGGTGCGGACGATTTCGAGAAAGTGTTCGCTGCGCTCAACAAGCAGCCCCCCGATGGACTCTACGTGACCGGAGGAACCCTGATGAATATTAACCGAAAACGGATCGTCGGCTTTGCGTTAAAGAGCCGGTTACCGTCGGTGTACGGCGACAGAAGAGCTGTAGAGGCTGGTGGACTCATGTCCTACGGCGCGGACCTAGTGGACAGCTACCGGCGCGTCGCATATTTCGTGGACAGGATCCTGAAGGGAGCCAAGCCTGCGGATCTGCCTGTGGAGCAGCCGACGAAGTTCGAGCTCGTGATCAATCTGAAAACTGCGAAACAGATCGGCCTGACGATTCCGCCGAATGTGTTGGCGCGGGCGGACAAGGTCACAAAATAGCAAGGAGCAGGAGTAAGGGATGGAGCCAGAAAACCACAGAAGAACAATGAGGAAACAATTCTTTGATATGTCGTTTGCACTCTACGCTTAGCTCGTAACATTTTCCCGCCATGGTCTTCGCTCTATGCTCCATGCTCCTTGCGCTTTGCAGTTCCGTCGACGCGCAGCAGACAGGGAAAATCTTCCGCATAGGTTTTCTGGATGGAAGCACTGCTTCCGGCATGGCGGTCCTCATCGATGCATTCCGGCAGGAGATGGGCAAGCTTGGATGGATTGAGGGAAAGAATATCACAATCGAATATCGATTTGGAGAGAACAAAGGCACTGAGCGCAGACCTGATCTTGCGGCGGAGTTGGTTCGACTTAAGGTTGATCTGATCGTGGTCACAGCGACGCCGGTGGCATTGGCGGTCAAGAAAGCGACTACTACAATCCCTATCGTGATGGCGAGCGGTTTGGACCCCGTTGCTGCAGGTCTGGTTGACAGTCTGGCGCGGCCGGGAGGCAATGTCACAGGGTTAACGAGTTTAGCAACCGAGCTTAACACCAAAAGGCTCGAGATACTCAAGGACGCAGTCCCCAAGCTCAGCCGCGTTGGGCTTCTGCGGCCTGCGGAGACGGGACGCGATAGATCAATAGCATTAAACCTCCAACTGAAAGAGCTCAGGGCTGCGGCTCCGGCATTGAAGCTTAAATTGGAGGAGATCGGGACTCAATCCGACCCCAAGGTTTAGAGAGCGCTTTTCAAACCGCCAACCAGAAGCACGTCGGCGCAATGATGACGATCAGCTCTCCCCGATTTTTCGCCGAAAGAAAACGCATCGTCGCGCTTGCCGGCAAATACCGGTTGCCGGCTATTTACCACCAGAAGGGGTTTGTCGATGAGGGAGGTCTCATGTCCTACGGGGCGGACTACGATGACCAATATCGGCGCGCCGCTGTTTACGTAGACAAGATCTTGAAAGGCGCCAAACCCGCTGATTTGCCGGTGCAGCAGGCAACGAAGTTTGAATTCGTCATTAACCTTAAAGCGGCAAAACAGATTGATTTGACAATTCCACCCGATGTGCTCGCGCGGGCGAACCGTGTGATTAAGTAGCAGGGAGCATGGAGCAAAGAGCAGGGAGCTTTAAGAACACGAGGAAACTCATGAAAAGAAAAGTCTATGGTCTTACCCTTTGCGTTTTGCTCTTTGCGCTAAGCGAATCCGCCCCGGCGCAGCAGCCGAAAAAAATCCCTCTGATAGGGTATCTATCGTCGAATGTGCCAGCTAGAGCTAGTGATTCCACGCGTATCGAGACAATTCGGCTGGCGCTGCGCGAGCGTGGCTACATAGAAGGACAGAACATCGGCTTCGAATACCGATATGCAGAGGGGAAGCGCGATCGGTATGCCGAGCTTGCGACCGAGCTGGTGCGTCTCAAGGCTGATATCATCGTGGTCGCAGGAGGGGCACCGCGGTTCGCGCAACCAGGAATGCGACCAAGACGATTCCCATCGTTATGACGGGCGCAGGGTCCGATCCTGTTAAGGCGGGCCTAGTTGAAAGTCTTGCGCGACCCGGCGGCAACGTCACCGGCCTGACAAACCTTGCCATAGACCTGGGCGGGAAGCGGCTGGAGCTGCTCAAAGAAGTGGTTCCCAAACTCGCCCGTGTCGCGGTTCTCTACGATGTGACCAACCCGGCCAATGTAATCGAGGTGAAAGAGGAGCTCTCAGTGACGGCGGGCGCGCTGCGGTTGACTCTTCAGCCTTGGGAGGTGCGAACTGCCGACGATTTCGACCGGGTGTTCGCTGCGATAGGCAAGCAGCGCCCGGATGGACTCTATGTGTCCAGCGCGGGTCGGCTAATGCGTGGTAACAGGAAACGGATCGTCGGCTTTGCGTTAAATAGCCGGTTACCGTCATTGTACCAGAACAGAGACTTTGTAGATGCCGGTGGGCTGATGTCCTACGGGGCTGACTTCGCGGAAAGCCACCGGCGCGTCGCATATTACGTGGACAGAATTCTCAAGGGGGCCAAGCCGGCGGATCTGCCGGTGGAGCAGCCGACGAAATTCGAGTTTGTCATCAATCTGAAAACTGCCAAGCAGATCGGCCTTACGATTCCGCCGAACGTGGTGGCAAGAGCGGACAAGGTCATAAAATAGCAGGGAGCAGGGAGCTAAGGGCAGGGAGCCAGAAAAATACACGGGAGAACCAATGAGGAAACATTTCTTTGATATGTCGCTTGGCACTCTGCGCTTAGCTCGTAGCATTGTCGCTGCCATGGTCTTCGCTCCATGCTCCTTGCTCCGTGCTCTACAGTCGACGCGCAGCAGCCGGGAAAAATTCCGCGCATCGGTTTCGTGCCGGGAGCGGGCGACCCTGCCAATGCCGGGCCTGCTGTGGACGCATTCCGCCAAGCAATGCGCGAATTCGGTTACATCGAGGGGAAAAATATTCAGGTCGAGTATCGCTATGATGAAGGAAAGGTGGACCATTTGCCCAGCATTGTCGCAGAGCTCATACAACTTAAGGTGGACGTCCTTATCCTCACAGCAATGACGGCGATCCGCGCTGCTAAGCAGGCAACCAAAACGATCCCCGTTGTTATGGTGACGACGCAAGATCCCGTCGCGGCTGGAATGATCAATAGCCTGGCTCGGCCAGGCGGGAACATCACAGGACTCACCACCCTTTCCAAAGAATTAAGCGGGAAACGCCTTGAGTTACTTAAGGAGGTGATACCAAACCTATCGCGAGTCGGGGTGCTATGGAATCCCGACGCCTCGGGATCGGTTACTGGGTTTCAAGAGTATGAGACTGTGTCACGGGCCTTAAAGATACAGCTTCAATCTCTAGCGGTCCACGCTCCGAAGCCTGATTTAGACAGCGCATTTAAAGCGGCAGTCAAGGGCCGTGCGCGTGCGCTCATCATGATTAGGCAGGGTCTTATCACCGGCTCTCAGAAGGCCATTGCGGATCTGGCGATAAAGAACCGACTGCCTTTAGCGGCCGAAGGAGCTGGCTTCGTAGAGTCGGGCAGTCTCATGTCCTATTCAGCCAGCGATACAGATCGCTACAAGCGCGCCGCTTACTACGTGGACCGAATTCTCAAAGGCGCCAAGCCCGCGGATCTTCCGGTTGAGCAGCCGACGAAGTTTGAACTGGTATTCAACCTAAATACTGCCAAGCAGATCGGCCTGGCGATTCCGCCAAATGTGCTGGTAAGGGCGGATAGAGTCATCAAGTAGGCAATAGGCATGAGCAACAATAGGAGAGAAATCCATGAGTAAAAAAATTCCTGCCTGGCTACTGGCAACTTTCTTTCTGGCAACTGCTTCACCCGTCAAGGCGCAGCAGTCGAAAATTCCTCGCGTAGGTTTCTTGCGCCCAGTGGAAGCTGAAGAGTCTTATGTCGAGGCATTCCGGCAGGGGTTGAAGGAGCTTGGCTACGTTGAAGGGAAAAATATCGCTCTGGAGTACCGGTCGGGTAAGACCGATCAGTTCTCGAAGCTTGCCGCCGAACTAGTCGGCCTTCAGGTAGCTATCATTTTGGCAGATGGTACAGGGCTAGCCCTGGTTGCCAAGCAAGCAACCAGCAAGATCCCGATTGTTATGACGACCAGTACCGATCCTGTGGGGACCGGGCTCATTGCTAGCCTTGCGCGGCCGGGCGGAAACATTACGGGATTGGCCTCCAATAGCCAAGAGTTGGGTGGAAAAAACCTAGCTTTGCTTAAGGAGATCGTGCCGAGACTCGCCCGCGTGGTCATCCCGACACCGGGTAGTTCAGCGGATGATATCTATGTAGAGGGAACAGAGGCTCCAGCGCGTGCGTTGGGAGTACAACTGATACCCGTGATCGTCCGAGGAGCGGAGGATTATGAAGGCGTATTTCGAGTCGCGACCCAAAAGCGGGCTAATGGTCTTCTCTCGCGATTACAGCCAAGAACTTCTTCTACTGCTCGCAAACAGTTCGTGGAGTTGGTAGCGAAGAGCCGTCTACCAGCCGTCTACGTGTCGACCAACTGGGTGGAGACCGGCGGCCTCATGTCATATGGACCAGACCGGATTGCTATGTACCGACGTGCTGCTACTTACGTCGACAAAATCCTGAAGGGTACCAAGCCGGCTGATCTGCCGGTGGAGCAGCCGACGAAGTTTGAGTTGGTCATCAACCTCAAGACAGCCCAGCAGGTCGGCCTGATGATTCCACCCAATGTGTTGGCGAGAGCGGACCGAGTCATTAAATGATTTTAGATTTTCGATTGCCGATTTTCGATTACGGAGAAAAACGAATGCAAAGGAAATTTCGAATTCGATTTTGTTTCTCTTGTTCCGACAATCGGATATCCAAAATCAAAAATCGAAAATCGGTGGGGATTTTTGCTCTCGTCGTCACTTTCGCGATGGGTGGCGCGGTGGTTCAGGCGCAGCAGCCGAAGAAAATCCCCCGGATAGGATTCCTCACTGCGAACTCCCCTTCCACTATCCAGGCTCGCATTGAGGCCTTTCGCCAAGGGTTGCGCCAGCTCGGGTACGAGGAGGGGAAGAACATTGTCGTTGAGTGGCGTTCTGCCGAAGGAAAACTAGATCGTCTCCCCGCGCTCGCGGCCGAACTGGTCCGCAACAAAGTTGACATCCTGGTTGTGCGCAATAACGAGGGTGCCCGGGCCGCCAAGAATGCGACTAAAACGATCCCCATCATCATGGTGGGTGTTGGGATCGACCCTGTGGAGACTGGCCTACTTGAAAGCTTTGCCCGTCCTGGCGGTAACATCACAGGATTTACAGACTTTGGCGTGGAGACAGCCGGTAAACGCCTGGAGCTTTTCAAAGAGACCGTTCCAAACGCTGTCCGGGTCGCCATCCTCTACGATGCAACCAATCGAAGCAACTTCCTCACTGTGAAAGAGGTTCAGACGGCGGCGCGCCCGCTGAGTGTGACTGTTCAGCCTTGGGAGGTACGAGGTACAGAAGGTTTTGAGACGGTATTCGCTGCCCTAGGTAGGGAGCACCCGGATGGCCTCTTTATTACCGGGGGCCCACTCATGCGTGCTAACGAGAAACGCACGGCGAACTTTGCCTTAAAGCATCGGTTGCCGTCGATTTACAACAGCACCGAAGCTGTAGAGGCCGGCGCGCTCATGTCCTACGCGGCTGATGTCGTGGCCCCGTACCGGCGCGCTGCCAATTATGTCGACAAAATTCTGAAGGGTGCCAAGCCAGCCGATCTGCCGGTCGAACAACCGACCAAATTTGAATTCATCATCAACTTGAAAACCGCTAAGCATATCGGATTGACGATCCCGCCCAATGTGCTGGTGCGGGCGGATAGGGTCATAAGATGAGGCGTAAAGGGTAAAGGACAAGGAGCGAGGCGAGCAATGATGGAACTGAGATCCTTCGCTTTTGTTCAGGACAAGTTTTGGATTGGGAGAACCAAGCCCGTGGAGAGAACATCTTGCTCCAGAGTTTTGAATATTCACTGCGGCAATCGAGTAGGCTCAGCGGAAAAACAAAAGGGGAACCGATTATGAGACGTCTAGTTTACGCTTCGCTGTTGCTATCGCTTTCTGGTTTAGTTCTGTGCGTACCGGTTCGGGCGGCGGATAAGATTCGAATCGGTTTACCTGCGGACGCCGGGCACTTCACTTTCCCTTTGGCGCAGAAAAGAGGGTTCCTAAAAGAGGAAGGATTTGACGCCGAGCTCATTACGATCACGGGCCCTGTGGCGAATATTGCCCTAAGTAACGGAGGCATTGACTACTATATGGGCTTTGGCTCCGGCATGCGGTCGATGCTTCAGGGATTGCCGGCCCGGATCGTCGCCTGCTACCGGCCCTTGCCGCATTTTGTGCTGCTGGGTCGGCCGGAGCTTAAATCAGTCAAAGATCTCAAGGGGAAGATCATCGGGGTCAACATTGGCGGAGGTCCCGATCTAGTGGCTCGATTGATAATCAAACACTTTGGCCTAGATCCGGATAAGGACATGAAGTTTGTTGCCAGCGGTGGGAACGAAGGCGCTTTTGCTAGAATGAAGCAGGGCCTGATCGATGCTACGTCGGCGCCTGTCCCTTGGGATTACCGCGCCAAGAAGATGGGCTTTATTGTCCTTGCCAGAGCCGAAGAACTCTTTACCTACCCGATCAGTGGCGTGGTAGCTCACACCAAAAAGATCAAAGACAAGCCGGATGAGATCAAGCGGCTCATCAGGGCGGGAATCAAAGCCAACCGCTACATGCGCGAGAATCGCGAGGGAACCATCCCGATTCTAATGAGCACCTATAGACTCGATCAAGAGGCCGGCACCGCGCTCTATGACTCTTTCGTGAAGGGATTCAATAACGACGGCAGCTTGCCGGAGGACGGATTCCGCAGACTCATTGAGGATACGAAGAGGGTGACGAAGGTAGATCGCGAGGTTGCCATAAGCGAAGTTGCCGATCTCTCGATTCTTAGAGAGGCCCAGAAGGAGCTAGGAATCAAATGATTTTCGATCCTTCGGCGGAGTTTATTGTGAGTACAAGCGGAAGGGCTCGGGACAGGTTTTGGATTGGGAGTAACAAAAAATGAATAAGATATTTGTGGCGTTGCTGACGATTTTTCTTACTCAAACCTCGGTTCAAGCGACGGACAAGATCAGGATCAGCACGCCCGGCGACGCCGCCCACTTCACCATACATTTAGCGCAGAAGAGAGGGTTTCTAAAAGAAGAAGGATTCGACGCCGAGGTGATTGTAATCTCAGGTCCGGTGGCGAACGTGGCCCTTAGTAACGGCGACACCGATTACTTCAGCGGTTTTGGCTCTGCGCTACGTTCCATCCTGCAAGGTTTGCCGCTTCGGATCGTTGCCTGCTATCGACCGACCCCACATTTCATGTTGCAGAGCCGTCCCGAGTTCAAATCCGTCAAGGATCTTAAGGGGAAGACCATCGGCATCACTGCATACGGCAGCGGCACCGAACTGGTCGGACGCATGATGATCAAGCACTTCGGCCTCGATCCGGACAAGGATGTGAAGTTTGTTCCCGGAGGTTCGGGCGAAGGTCGTTATATAAGAATGCAGCAGGGTTTGCTCGATGCCACGATCGCGACTGTCCCAACGGAATATATTGGCAGGAAGATGGGCTTTCCGGTCATTGTACGGTCGGAAGAACTCTTTACCTATCCCTTCAGCGGGCTGACGACTTCGATCAGGAAGATCAAAGCGAAGCCCGACGAGGTCAAGCGCGTAATTCGCGCCGGCATCAAAGCCAATCGTTACATGCGCGCAAACCGCGACGGCACCATACCGGTACTGCTGAGCACGTATAGGATCGACAAAGAGGTTGCCGCAGCGGCCTATGATTCTTTCACTAAGGGCTTCAACCTCGACGGCAGCATGCCGGAGGACGGTTTCCGGCGGCTCCTCGACGACACCAAGAGAATTATGAAAATAGATCGAGAGGTTGCGTTGAGTGAAGTAGAGGATCTTTCGATTCTCCGGGAAGCACAGAAGGAGCTTGGGATAAAGGAAAAATAGACGAAAACTTCTTCAAACAGAATTCGGCAAGGAGATGCCCTATGAACAAGTGTCTTGTGGCGTTACTCACGGTTTTTCTCCCCTACACGTCAGTGAATGCGGCGGACAAGGTCCGAATCAGTATTTCTAACTTGAGTGGTCAGTTTATGACTTTCCCTCTGGCACACAAACGAGGCTTCCTCAAAGAAGAGGGAATCGAGACCGAGATAATCCGTGTTACCGGAGGGGCAGGCAGTGCGGCGTTGAGCAGTGGAGATCTGGATTACGGTACCGGGATGGCGGTTGGGGGCGCGATAACGGGGGCATTACCCGTCAAGGTAGTTGCCTGCTTCGTGCCGGCTCCAGTTTTCGCACTGGTTGCGCGCCCCGAGGTCAAAACAGTCCAAGAGCTTAAAGGCAAAACCGTCGGAATTTCTACGTTTGGTGGTCTATCCATCTTTGGAGCGCGGGTTATAGCCAAGCACTTTGGTCTTGACCCCGATAAGGATGTGAAGTTCGTCGCCATTGGCGCAGTCGAGGCTCGTTTTATCAGGCTCACCCAGGGCTTGGTCGATGCGACCATGCTTGCTCCCCCCTTGGACTCCGAGGCGAAGAAGAAGGGGTTCAATATTCTTGCCAGAGCCGAGGATATCCTCATCTTCCCCGAGACGGGTTTAGTAACCGGTGTGAAGAAAATCCAAGAGAAGGCCGATGAAATCAAACGCGTCATCAAGGCGGGTATTAGAGCCAATCGCTATATTCGCACAGATCGCGACGGTACCATTCAGTTCATCATGGAATGGCTGAAGGTCAATCGAGAGGTTGCCACGGCCACTTACGACGGCGTGTTCAGGGTCTACAACGAAGATCCAGCCATCTGCGAAAAGGGGCTGCGCGTGATGATTGAAGAGAGAAAGCAGACTTTGAAAATTACCCGCGATGTACCGCTGAGCGAAGTGGCGGATCTATCCCTCCTCAGAGAGGTACAGAGGGAGATGGGGATTAAATAAGTTCGACGTCGGTTTCCAACCGCACATTAGCGAATCGCGCGGATAGATCGGGTCATCAGATGACAGAAGTCAGATGTCAACAAAGATCGAAAAAAACCATGAGCAAGAAAATCATTGGTTTTGCTATATGCTCCCTGCTCCTTGCTCCCTGCTTTCCATCACCGGCGCAGCCGCAGGCAAAGGTATCTAAGATCGGCCTTCTCAGGGCTCGGCTCTCCGCTTCAGGCACCTCGCTGGACGCATTGGTTCGAGAACTCCGCGCAATCGGCTATGTCGAGGGCAAGAACATAGCGTTCGACTCTCGATCCGCTGAAAACAAACTCAACCGGCTCCCCGCCCTAGCTGACGAGTTGGTCCGTCTCAAAGTCGATGTACTGATCGCACCCGCGATGGAGGAAGCTTTAGCCGCTAAGAGCGTTACTAGGACAATTCCCGTCGTTTTTTTAAGCGGGGGCGATCCTGTTGCATCGGGACTAGTTGACAGCCTCGCGCGACCTGGGGGAAACATTACAGGGTTCACCTCAATTTCGACGGTGTTATCTGGCAAACGATTGGAGATACTCAAGGAAACCATTCCCAAGCTCTCCCGCGTTGCGGTGTTGTGGGATCCATTGGTTTCAAGTACTGCGCAACAATGGAAAGAAAGCCAGCTGCCGGCACGAGAACTGGGCTTGCAGCTCTATTCCATGGAAATCAGCAGCGTCGACAAATTTGAAAGCGCGTTTAAGGAGGCGATTAAAGCAGGGAGCACTGCTCTCGTCGTGGTCGGGGGTCCGTTGATCACTTCTAACCGAAAACGGATCGCGGAGCTGGCGATAAAAAGCCGGCTACCGACAATGTACCCAGATATCCGCTATGCAAACGCTGGTGGCTTGATGTCCTACGGGGCTGATCGGACCGAACCCTATAGGCGCATAGCGTCGATGGTTGATAAGATTCTAAAAGGCACCAAGCCCGCCGATATTCCGGTCGAGCAGCCGACGAAGTTTGAGCTGATCATCAATCTCAAAGCCGCCAAGCAGATCGGCCTGACGATACCGCCGAATGTGCTTGTGAGAGCAGATAAGGTCATTAGGTGATTCGAGATTTTCGATTTTAGAGTGGGGAGAAAAACAAATGCACAAGAAATTTCGAATTCGGTTTGGTTTCTCTCGCTCCGACAATCGGAAATTTAAAATCGAAAATCTAAAATGGGCGGTGGTTGTTGGAATCCAGGTCTTGATTTTTGGGTGTGTGGGAATGGCTCAGGCGCAGCAGCCAGCGAAAGTCGCCCGCATTGGTTTCCTGGATCCAGGCACTGCTTCCGGTAGCGCGAGTCTCTTGGAGGCGATGCGGCAGGAGATGAGCAAGCTTGGATGGATCGAGGGAAAGAATATCACCATCGAGTTCCGGTTTGCGGATCAAAAAATTGAGCGCCTACCTGACCTTGCGGCAGACCTAGTGCGTCTGAAGGTAGACGTGATCGTTACGGGTGGTTCGGGACCAACGCGTTCCGCTAAGGAAGCAACTGTGACGATTCCCATTGTCATGGCGCAGGATCCCGATCCTGTGGGCAATGGGTTCGTCACCAGCCTTGCGCGGCCGGGAGGCAATGTCACCGGGCTGTCAGGTTTAACGAACGAGCTAAGTACCAAAAGGCTAGAGATACTCAAGGACACGGTGCCCAAGCTCGCCCGAGTTGGACTTTTGCTTGCACCGGGAAACAGCATAACAAGAGAACTTGAACTGAAAGATCTCAGGCCCGCGGCGCTGGCACTGAAGCTCAAATTGGAGGAAATCGAGACTCAATCCGACGCCAAAGGTTTAGAGAGCGCCTTTCAAACCGCAAAGCGGAAGCAGGTCAATGCGATTATGACGTCCTCCAGTCGCTCCATTT
This sequence comes from uncultured delta proteobacterium, assembly GCA_963737905.1. GTDB lineage: Bacteria > Desulfobacterota > Binatia > UBA9968 > UBA9968 > DAIRFP01. Next base: position 19,535 of record CAVTUQ010000027.1, read on the forward strand.
TCGGCGAAAGAAAACGGATCGTCGAGCTTGCCGGCAAACATCGGTTGCCAGCCATTTACTTGCAGAAGGAGTTTGTCGATGAGGGCGGCCTCATGTTCTACGGGGCGGACTATACTGACCTCTTTCGGCGCGCGGCTGTTTACGTGGACAAGATTTTGAAAGGTGCCAAACCGGCTGATTTGCCGGTGAGCAGGCAACGAAGTTTGAGTTCATCATCAACTTGAAGGCAGCGAAACAGATTGATTTGACAATTCCACCTGAGGTGCTAGCCCGGGCGAATCGGGTCATTAAATGACAGTGAGCGGTGGGCAGTGAGCAGCAAAAACGGGAGCAAAGCGCATGATCAAACAAATTCCTATCTGTTTACTGCTAACTGTCTTGCTGATAACCGTCTCTTCCACTGAGGCGCAGCAGGCAACGAAAGTCCCGCGAATTGGTTATCTAACTGGTGCCACGCGTGACGGTCAATCGGCCCGCATCGAGTCTTTCCGGCAGGGTCTGCGCGAGCTTGGGTACCTAGAGGGAAAAAACATTGTCATTGAGTATCGATACGCGGAAGAAAAACAAGATCGCCTCTCCGCACTGGCGGCCGAGTTAGTGCGTTTAAAGGTTGATGTAATCGTTACGGGTGGGGGTGGAAATACTCGTGCTGCTAAAGAAGCAACCAATACGATTCCCATTGTCATGGCGCAGGATAGCGATCCTGTCGGCAATGGGTTCGTAGGCAGCCTGGCGCGGCCTGGAGGAAACATCACGGGACTGTCCAACCTTTCCCCGGAGATAAGTGGCAAACAACTAGAGCTTCTGAAGGAGATCGTTCCTAAACTCTCACGCGTGGCCGTCCTCGGGACTTCAACCAACCCCGCTAACTCGCCACAGCTAAGAGAGCTTGAACTCGCTGCCGGGGCGCTCAACGTGAAGCTTCAATACCTGGGCGTACTAGGTCCTAAGGATATTGAAACTGCATTTCGAGCCTTAACCAAAGGGAGTGCCGACGCAGTCCTTGTGCTGCCAGGCCCCATCTTCAATTCTAATCGATCACAAATTGCCAAACTTGCAGTAAAGAGCCGGCTCCCGGCGATTTATAGCCATTCACGGTACGTCATAGACGGGGGACTTATGACATACGGCGTGAACCAGGCCGACTTGGACCGGCGCGCTGCAACCTATGTGGACAAGATCCTGAAAGGCGCCAAGCCTGCCGATCTACCGGTGGAGCAGCCCAAGAAGTTCGAGTTCGTCATCAATCTCAAAGCGGCGAAGCAAATCGGCCTGACGATTCCGCCGAATGTGCTCGCGCGGGCTGATCGGGTCATAAAATAGCAGGGAGCAGGGAGCTAGGGGCAGGGAGCCAGAAAAACACACGGGAGAACTAATGGGGAAACAATTCTCTGATATGTCGCTTGGCACTCTGCGGTTAGCCCTTAGCATTCTTGCCGCCACGTTCTTCGCTCTTTGCTCCCTGCTCCTCGCTTCATGCTCTACAGTCGCCGCACAGCAGCCGAAGAAAGTCTCGCGGATAGGGTATCTATCAAATGCCGATCCAGCTACTGAGTCCACCCGTTCCGAGGCAATTCAGCAAGCTCTGCGCAAGCTTGGCTACATAGAAGGACAGAACATCGCCACCGAGTACCGATATCTGGAGGGGAAGAATGAGCGGGCTCCTGAGCTTCTGGCCGAGCTGGTGCGTCTCAAGGTTGATATCATCGTGGCAGCAGGAGGGCGCATTCCGGTCCGCGCGGCCATGAATGCGACCAAGACGATTCCCATCGTTATGATGGGCGCTGGGCTCGACCCTGTCGAGGCAGGCGTAGTGGAAAGCCTTGCCCGTCCCGGCGGAAACGTCACCGGAATTACAAACCTTACCGGAGAACTGGGCGGCAAGCGGCTGGAGCTGCTCAAAGAAGCCGTTCCCAAACTTGCCCGTATCGCGGTTCTGACCGATCCGGCCACTCCGGTCAATGTACACGAGGTGAAAGAAGTTCTCCCAGTCGCGGCGCGCGCGCTGAAGTTGACTATTCAGCCGTGGGAGGTACGAGATTCGGACGGTTTCGAGAAGGTATTCGCTGCGCTGAGTAAGGAGCGCCCGGATGGACTCTACGTGCCTGGGAGCCCGCTAATGGGTGCTAACCGAAAACGGATCGTGGGCTTTGCGTTAAAGAGCCGGATACCGTCGATGTACAGCCTCAGAGGATATGTAGAGGCCGGCGGGCTCATGTCCTACGGGGCGGACCTCGCGGACAGCTACCGGCGCGTCGTATATTTCGTGGACAGAATCCTGAAGGGTGCCAAGCCTGCTGATCTGCCGGTGGAGCAACCGACTAAGTTTGAGCTGGTGATAAATCTAAAGACGGCGAAGCAGATCGGCGTGACAATTCCGCCGAACGTGCTGGCGCGGGCGGATAGAGTCATTCGGTGAAGAGAATGCAACAGTAGGGATTTCAAGTCGCCGTGCCGATCCACTGCTAACCGACAAACCCGTCCACCGGGATCAAGCGTTTGCCGACGGGATCGACGGCGAGGAAAAGACTTTCGAGAGCGACGGCGCCGAGCAAGGCTGGACCCTCCGGCGCAATAAAGCATGGAGTCGTGATTGCATCGCCATTCAGAGCCAACCGTGCTTCGGCTATGGGCCAGACCTCTCGCTGTCCGCCCGCGATCACGACGCGTTGGGAGCGAGTGGCTTTCAGCTCAAGCCTTTCCGCTAGCGATCGTGGCACCACGCTAAGCGTAGCGCCAGTGTCCACAAGAAGCTCAACTTCTTCAACACGTCCCGTCGGACCGGTCAGATGGCCCTTTACGTGGAACAGTCCCATATCCAAAGCCTGCTCAAAAACATGGCCATTGTAGCGCAGCCAACAAACAACGCAACAACACTGACAGAGGGAAAATCATGGTGAGCGGACAAGGTCGTCAAATGATTTTCGATTGAGGAGTAAAGAATGAATAGAAGATCTTGGGTGCGATGGCTGGATTCTTTTTCCGACAATCGGAAACCTGTCCTGCCTTCGATAAACTCGGGCCCCGAGCCTGTCGAGGGGAGCCACAGCGAAGGATCGGAAACCTGTCCTGGGCGAAGCCGAAGGATCGAAAATCCAAAATTTAAGCGAAGGTGCGGAATTCTCGATTCTGAGGGGCTGGATTAGCACGAGGCGGGGAATTTCCCTCGGTCGGCTCACTTGCTTCTACATTGACATTAGCTGGAATTTCTAATATTTTTGAAGAAAATCTTGCATTTACGGGTGCTTAACTTTTATGGAAGAAGTCACTGGTTGGCATAACTTTTTGGAGATCTTGACCAAACCGGACAATATCCCGATTGTTGCGATGCTTATTCTCGTCGTTTTCTTTACCTGGGTGGGGCTGCGCGAGGCCTTCAAGCACGACAAGCTCATCGAAGAGGGTAAAGAGGACGAGATCCCCAATGAAATGTGGAAATAGGTGATGCTGAGAGGTTGGCTGGTGTTATTAGCCGTCCTCGCGGGCATAGGGGTTTCTTTCGCTGCTGATCCAAGCTCTCCTTTAATCAACGACCATCGGTGGCAGGAAGCACGAAAATCTTTAGCGGACGGTAAGGCGGCCGAGGCAAGGGCGGCTTTCGAAGAACTGCTAAAGCAATACCCCCAAGAAGCGGATCTTCATCTCTTCCTGGGGATTTCATTGCTGCGATTGCGCGAACCTCACGCCGCTGAAGCCGCCGTCAAAAAAGCCCTGAGCATTGACCCGAATCATGTCGAGGCCAGAACACTGCTGGGCTGGATCGATTCAGAAATCCGTGGGGACTTTGACGCGGCGATCAAAGAATATTCAAGAGTGGTGGAGTTGCGCCCTGATTTGCCTGAAGCTTATAACAATCTCGGCGTGGCCCAAAAGCGGAAGGGAGATTTAGCGAAGGCGGCGGAGAGCTTTGGCAAGGCGCTGAAGCTCAAGCCCGATTACAGCGCAGCCATCAGCAATCGTGGCTGGGTTCTCGCGGAACAGGACCAATGGAGCGATGCGCGCCGGGAATTCGAGAGAGCGCTAAAAATAAATTCCGGTGACGATGGCGCGCTTTACGGGTTATCCCAAGCATTGCGCGAGGAGCGGGATTATGCGGGCGCGCAAAAAGTCTTGAGCCAGCTGATCGCGCGGTCGCCCAATTTTGTTTACTGGCTCGAGTGGGGACGGATCGGATTAATCCGCTACTGGTGGGTATTGCTATTAACTGCCATAATGTTGTTTCTGAAGGGACGTTTCAAGAAAGCGAGGAGCCAATCTAATGGCGGATGAAACGACAAAAAAGCCCCGCAAAGGAACGGCGCTCTTGGCGGTGATGGACGAGAACTGCTCGAGCTGCGCCGGTTCGCCGATATGCGAAGCCCATTGTCCGGTGGATGATTGCATCAATCTGGTCTACGAAGAGCTGCCCCAAGGAGGGCTCAAGCCCTATCGCGTGTTTGTGGACAACGACAAGTGCATCGGGTGCCAAATGTGCTACAGCGATGATCTCACGAAAATCCATCAGCACAAAGAGACCGGCGCGATCTACTACGAATACGCGAACCGGTTCTATGACAGTAATAAAGAGCCCGTCCCGCCCGATGCGATGCCAAAGAAAATCCAACTTCAGCTGATCGGGACTGAGTCCGAAGATCGACTGGACAAGAAAATCTGCCCGTGGGACGCCATCAAGATGTACGAATTCGAGGACGGCCTCGAAGTTTCGGAGTTTTTTTATAACAAGGCGAAGATTAAACAGGTCAACGGCCTGTTCGTCATCGATGCAAAGGAAAAAGAACGCTTAGAAGAGAAGCAGGCAGAGTTGTTTGAATAATCAATTCATCGCCGGCAAGGATTAACATGGAAAACAAAGTCGAGATAACGGAGACGGTCTTGCGTGACGCCCACCAGTCGTTGCTCGCGACTCGGATGCGTACCGAGGATATGCTGCCCATCGCGGAGAAACTGGACGATGTGGGCTATTGGTCCCTGGAGACTTGGGGCGGGGCGACGTTTGATGCCTGTCTACGATACTTGAAAGAAAGCCCGTGGGAACGTCTAAGAAAGCTGCGCGCGGCAATGCCCAAGACGCGTTTCCAAATGCTCCTGCGCGGGCAGAATGTCGTGGGTTACCACAATTATCCGGACGATATCGTGGAGGCATTTGTCCAGCGCGCCGCTGACACGGGTATCGATGTTTTTCGCATCTTCGATGCGATGAACGATGTCCGGAACATGAAGACCGCCATCGAAGCCGCGCTGAAAACAGGCAAGCTCGTCGAAGGAACGATCTGCTATACGATCAGCCCCGTGCACTCCGTGGACTATTTTCTGCGGGTGGCCGAAAAATTGGCGGCCATGGGCGTGCAGATTATCTGCCTGAAAGACATGGGCGGGCTACTGGCGCCTTATGTCGCCGGGGATCTGGTGGGCAAACTCAAGGCGCGAATCCCCCTGCCGCTGCACCTCCATTCTCATTGCACCGCGGGGTTGGCCCCAATGAGCTACATGATGGCCATCGAAGCCGGGGTCGATATTATCGACACGGCGCTGGCGCCACTGTCCCAGGGTACTTCCCAGCCGGCCACCGAGCAGATGGTCGCCGCCTTGAAGGAAACTCCCCGCGATACGGGACTTAATCTCGCATTGCTGGATGATATTGCCAGCTATTTCTATGAAGTACGGCGCAAATACGCCGAGTTCGAAAGCCCGGTCAACAATCAAATCAAAACGGATGTGCTCGTGTCACAAATTCCCGGCGGGATGCTGTCGAATCTCGTCGCTCAGTTGCGCCAGCAAAATGCCGAAGACAAACTCGAGGCCGTGCTGGCTGAGATGCCCCACGTGCGCAAGGACTTGGGGTATCCGCCCTTGGTGACGCCGACGAGCCAGATTTGCGGTTCCCAGGCGGCGCTCAATGTCATGACGGGAAAGCGCTATTCCGTCGTGGCGATGGAGACGAAAAACTATGTCATGGGCCTGTATGGCGAACCACCAGGTCCGATCAGTGATGAGATCAAAAACAAAGTCCTGGGAAAGAAGCAGCCGATCACTTGCCGTCCGGCAGATCTCCTGAAGCCAGGCCTCGACCAGGCCCGGAAAGAGATCGACGGTCTCGCAACCAGCGACGAGGATATTCTTTCCTATGCGTTGTTTCCGGAAATCGCCAGGGATTATTTTCTCGCGCGGGATGGAAAGTCCGAGAAGCATGAGGCAGCGGTTTCCGATAGTTCTACTCGATGTATGAGGCTGAAGTCAACCCTGAAAGAGCATATGGCTGATAGCTTATGGCATATAGTCTATGGTTCCAACTATAGCCATATGCTATAAGCCATAGGCCTATTAGATGATTTTATTCAGCGGATACTCGATAATCCCCACTGCGCCGTTTTGAATCAGCTTCGGAATCAGATCCCGCACCACGTTTTCCGCGATTACACTCTCCACCGAGTACCACTTGACGCCCTTGAGCGCGGCGGATTGATACAAGGTTGCAATGGTTGGGGCGGTAATGCTCGGAATCAGTTGGATGACCTTATCGAGATCGGCCTCGGGGACATTCAACTTGATGCCGACTTTGTTCTCCGCGGAAAGAGCCCCTTGAAGTAGCAGCTGGATCTGCTCGATCTTCGCTCTCTTCCAAGGGTCCTGCCAGGCTGCTTTATTGGCGATGAGTTGAGGACAAGATTCCATCAATTCGTGGATGATTTTCAACCCGTGTGCGCGAATCGTGCTGCCGGTTTCTGTCACTTCGACGATGGCGTCGACCAATCCTTCAGCTGCTTTAGCCTCCGTCGCACCCCAGGAGAATTCCACTTCAACAGGGATCTGTCGCTCGGCAAAGTAACGCTTGGTGAAATTGACCATTTCCGTGGAAACTCTTTTGCCGCAGAGATCTTCGATTCTCTTGACGGGAGAATCTTGGGGCACTGCCAATACCCATCGCGTCGGCCGAAAACTGGTTTTGGAATAAACCATCTCACAGACCACGTGGACATCCGACTTGTTTTCTTGAGTCCAGTCTTTGCCGGTGATGCCCGCATCCAACGTCCCGGATTCTACGTAGCGCGACATCTCTTGAGGGCGAGCCAAACTACAGCGTATCGTCTCGTCATCGATCGATGGAAAATAGCTGCGGCTTGTGGTCGAGATTTTCCAACCGGACTTCTTGAAGATCTCAATGGTCATCTCTTCGAGACTGCCCTTGGGGATCCCAAGCTTTAGTTCGCTCACTTTTTGTAAACCTCCTTGGGATCGAAGACTCGTTTGGCGATAGTCTTCCAATTGCCGTTAGATTTTTTGCGATAAAAGCAGCTGCGAAATCCTTCGTGACAAGCGGCGCCGCCGATCTGCCGCACTTGAAGTAGCAGGGTATCGTTGTCGCAATCGATGAAAGCGTCTTTCACTTCCTGAAAATTGCCCGACTCCTCGCCCTTTTGCCACAGGCCCTTGCGGGAGCGGCTATAATAGTGGGCTCGGCCGGTTTTTTTGGTTTTTTCCCAAGCCTGTTTGTTCATGTAGGCGACCATCAAAACTTCGCGGGACCGATAGTCCTGGACAATGACCGGGACAAGGCCGTCGCCTTTCTCGAAATCGATTTTTTGCATAACACCCGAATTCCTCAGAGGAATTCTAAAGTAAATTGAGTTAACATACCTCCAACGTGGATTCAATACAGACCACAGTGAGTGAGGTTAGGTTAAAATTTTATTCGTCCTTTTTGGAGTACGGGAATGGCCATTATCTTTTCCGGCGGTAGCATGTCCCAATAGATCCCTTTCGGTCTCGGCAGGGCTGATTCAATCTCGATGATTTCATTCGGCGTAACGATCGCGCTCAGCGGGATGTCGTGGTCGGTCATGGGAATTTTTTCCTCCACGATCTGCAGAGGATGAACCGAGGTTATAATGGGCGTATTCCTACCGATCTTCTTTTGTTCCGTTAAAAGCGCAAACTCCAGGTCGGAGTAGCCGCCGCCTTTGCCGACGCGGGCGCCATTTCGGTTGACGGCTACAGAGCCGCAAATGATAAGGTCGATTTTCCCGACGTCTCCCAAATTCACGGGCCGGCCAAATTTTGCGGCGCCCTTGATCGACGAGGCGACGTAGGCCGAGCATGTGAGCTTCCTGGGATCCAACTCAATGAACGGTTTGTCGCTGTGGAGTCGAGGAACGGCCATGTAGATGATCTTGCCTTCCTCTAAGGCCTTCTGGCGGATGGCTCTCTGCGGCGAGTCGGGATTGACCTTGAGAGTCTTTGCTTTCTTCCAAAACTTGATCTCCGACAGAACTCGTGCACAGGCTTCGGCGCCGACAAAGTTGGGAATCCGGCCTTCTGCGCCAGGAAACCGCGCAACTTTTTGTTCCTGCAGCCGCGACCAGACCTTTTGCCGTATCTCGTCCTTGCTTCTCATCTTGGCCGAGAATGCTTTTGGGCTTTCCATACTTTCCTATATCTTTTCTTGCGGCTTTTGCTCAAGACGTTGTAAGATTGACTGCAATGCAGGAATTTATCGTCGTTTATGTCACCGCCGGATCCCCAGCCGAAGGAGATCGTTTGGCGCGGGCTCTCGTGGAGGAACGGCTTGCGGCCTGTGTTAATCGCATTGCGCCCGTGCAATCGGTTTATCGTTGGGAAGGCAAGCTTGAACAGAGCGAAGAGCAACTTTTGATCATCAAAACCCAAAGGCATCTTTTTGCCGCTCTGGAGAAGCGGGTGCGCGAGCTGCACAGCTATTCTGTGCCCGAAATCATTGCGTTGCCGATCATCGACGGGAGTCAAGACTATTTCCGTTGGTTGAGCGACCAGACGAGCGGCGGCGCGGCTTAGCGTGAGCGGCCATGCGGACGGTGCGAGAAGTGTCGGCCGGCGGCGTGATCTACCGGAAGCACGCCGGTGTGATCGAGGTCGCGTTGATCCATGTGCGCCATCGCTGGGGACTGCCCAAAGGGCACGTTGAAAAAGGCGAGAGCATCAACGAGACGGCGGTCCGGGAGGTGCGGGAAGAGACCGGCTTGGAAGGTCGAGTGCGAAAGAGGCTCGGCGACATTCGCTACTCCTACCGCGACAAGCGGAGTGGTCGGGAGCCGATCCGGATTTACAAACGGGTTTACTTTTATCTTTTGCGCTATTTACGAGGCAATGTGCGCGACCATGACCATGAAGTAGATGAGGCTCGTTGGTTCCCCATCGAAGAGGCGATCCATACTCTCAAGTTCGCCACGGAACGAAGGATGGTGCAAAGAGCGCTTGGCCTTGCTTACCGCTCGTGATACACAGCCCTCGCGGGTCGAAATCGCAAGAGAAACTTGATGCGAAAACTCAGTCGAAGTTTTAACCTTGACGCTTGTAGTTTCCGCAATGGACCGATGAAAGGGTTAAATGAAAGATAGCTCTTCGGGTTTCCTTTTCTCCATCCCTTATGAGATCGCGGTGGTGCGACCTTTGAGACAGACAACTTTGCGAGAACGAGAAAACGCACTCCAAGCCGCTTATTACAATACCGAGCTTGTCCCCCAAGAAATGATCTACGTGGACTTGAGGACGGACAGTGGCGTAAGTTCGCTCAGCACGGCCCAACTGTCAAAACTTACAGGGTTAGGGCCCATGGAATCAGGGATGGAAATGGCGCCGGAGGGGAACAAGGCTTTCGTTTCGCTGTCTGAAAAATTTCAGAAGATCTTCGGTTTCCCTTACATGGTCCCGGTCGCCCAGGGCCGGGCTGCGGAACGCATCTGGGCAAAATTGCATGTCAAAGAAGGGTCCGTGGTGGCCGGCAACATGCTTTTCCCTTCGACCCGATTTCACATCGAATCCAACGGCGGAAAAGTAGTCGATGTGATCGAAGGGTCTGCCCACGACCTCTACTCCTCGCAACTTTTCAAGGGCGACGTCGATCCAAAGAAGCTGGTGGCTGTTTTCAAGGAGCACGGTGCGCAGGTCTGTTGCGTTTACGTCGAGCTCTGCGTGAACTCTTGCGGGGGCCAACCCATCTCTTTGGGCAACCTCAAAGAGGTCAAAGGCATCGCCGCCGACCATAAGGTTCCGCTGTTTCTCGACGCTTGCCGTATTCTGGAAAATAGCTATCTGATCAAACAGCGGGAGCCGGGCTATCAGGATCGTTCCCTCCAGGAGATTGTTAACGAGACCTGTTCTCTGGCCGATGGTTGCACGATGAGTGCGCTCAAAGATTTTCTGGTGCCGCTGGGCGGCATCATCGCCATGCGCGACGAAGCGAGCTATCAGAAGGCTTCGGTGCAGAATTTTCTCGATGGCAGCCAACCCCCCAGCGTGGCTATGGAAGCGATGGGAGTCGCCCTGCAGGAAATTTTTGCCAGCGATTCTTACGTGACCAGCCGCGTGGAGCAGGTAAACTACCTCTGGCGGAGGCTCAAAGACGGCATTCCGATTCTCACTCCTCCCGGCGGCCATGGGGTTTTTATCGATGTTAAGAGGTTTCTGCCCCACGTACCCGCAGAACATCATCCGGCAGAGGCGCTGGCGGCTTTTATTTATCATATGTCCGGCATACGAGTGACCAAAGGACCGCCGCTGGCTCCAAGCCAAACGGCTCGCGGTGTTGAACTCCTGCGCCTCGCTGTACCCGCACGGCGATATGTGCAAGGTCATATGGATGACGTGGCGGAGGCAGTCCAATATGCCTATTCACGGCGTGAGGAGATCAAGGGGTTGAAAAAAATCGAAAAACCAGGCAGATCCAGGTTCGAACCGGCGCTTTTCGCTGCGTTATAAGGGATGGAACCAGCAGAAGATCCTCCGTATACCAATGACCGCCATCTCGGGGCGATTTTTTTTCGCCGAGTGGCGGAATTGGGTGATCGACCTTTCGTCAAGTTGCAGCGGGATAAACGCTTCGAGGAAATCTCATGGCGCGACTTCGGCGCCATGGTGCAAAACGTGATCCTGGCGCTCTATGGCATTGGCCTAGCGCCGGGCGAGAGGATTGCGATTGTCGGTGAAAACAGTCTCGAATGGCTGTGCGCCGATCTAGCGACTCTCGCGGGCGGGCTGCCCAATGTCATCGTCTCGCCGGCGCTATCGGACGTGATGCTCCTTAAAATCCTGGGCCATTCTCGCTGTCGTGCGGCCTTTGTGCAAAACACCACGGGCGTCGGTCGGCTGCTCAATCTCAAAAGCCAGCTTCCCGCGCTTTCTCATGTCGTCGTTATGGAGGGGGCTGAGTCAAACCTACCGGACACGCTATCCTTCGCTCACTTGGTCGAACGAGGAGTTCGCGTCGATAGGGGGCGTCTTTTCGAGATTCTCGAATCGGTGCATGGAAACGATCTGGCGACGATCATGTATACCTCCGGTTCCACAGGCGAGCCGAAGGGGGTCATGAGAACTCAAGACAATCTTCTTTCGAACATTTCCAATGGCGGGGCGATCGTGCGTGCTGCGCCGGAGGAGCTTTTCATCATCGTTCTCAGCCTCAATCATCTTTTTGGCCGATTCGGCTTTCTTAAGAGTGCCGTCACCGGTCGGACGACGGCGATTATCGAGGCGACCGAATTGGAGTTGAACGTCAAACTGCTGGAGTGCCTCGCCGGGACCTCCCTGGCAGTGGTGCCCCGAGTCATGGAGCGGATTTGGCGGAGCATGCTGGAGGAAGACAGCAATGGCGAGCTTTGGGAGCAGCTAGAAGCGCTCGACCGCAAAAAAACAGCGCGAGCTCAGCTCGACGGCGATGAGAGGCGGCAGTTCGATGAGTTGAGAGCAACGCTCAAAAATATCGTCCAAAAATCTCTGGGCGGCCGGATCAAGTATATGTCCTATGCCGGTGCCGCCATGCCGCCGAGGATAATGAGATTCTTCGAGCTGATCGGTATTCCGCTCATCGGCTCCTATGGTTCCACCGAATGTGGCGGCGTCACTCTCAGCGGGATCGGCGAGACGAAGCCCGGCAGTCTGGGGAAACCTTTTCCCAATTGTGAACTGCGCATCGCCGAAGATGGAGAACTTCTCGTCCGCGGGCCCACCGTCACGCCCGGATACTTTGAAAACCCCGAAGCGACCCGCGAAGCCATCGACCCCGAGGGCTGGTTTCACACCGGTGACCTCGGCACGATCGATGCGGATGGCTGTCTTTTCATCACCGGGCGGAAGAAAGATATATTCAATTGCTCCGACGGTTCCAATATTTATCCCGGCTTCATCGAGATTCTCCTGGAGAACGATCCCTTCGTGCGGCAGGCGATACTGCTGGGCGACCGGCGGCCCTTTATCGCCGCGTTGATCGTGCCGGAGAGAAAGAAAATCGCCGCAGAGCTGCGCAAAGAGGAATCAGCGCTAACCGAAAATGAGGTTACGATTGCGCTCCAGTCCCGCATCGATCAGATCAACGGGCGCCTGGAGCAGGTTGAAAAGATTCGTCAATTCGCAGTGATGGAGAACGACTTTTCAGAGCAGGTAAGGACCATCACTGTCTTTCAGAAAGTCAAAATCGATCGTAAGGCCGCGGAAGAGCTGTATAAAAAAGAGATTGGCGCAATTTACCGGCCCGGGGTAGAAACATAAGCGGTATGGACCAGGTAGCGTTAATCACGGGAGGGGGAGGCGGCATTGGCGGCGCCGTAGCTCGGAGAATGGCGGCCGCCGGGATCACGGTTGTTGTCGCCGATTATGACCACGACGCTGCCGAAAAAGTTCGCGGAGAGATCGCCTCAGCCGGTGGGAAGGCGGAGGCGCTTTCGGTAGACGTCACGCAGGCACGCGAGGTCAAAGCGGTGGTGACCGACGTCGAGAAACGATTTGGCCGCATCGATATCCTGGCGAATATCGCCGGCGGGAGCTTCTATACCAAGCGCATCGAGGAATTTACGTGGGCGGAATGGAAGGAAGTCATTGACGTGAATTTAAAAGGCACGTTTCTCATGTGTCGCGAGGCGGCCCCCGTCATGCAGAAGCAAAAGAGCGGGCGCATTCTCAATACCGCGTCGAACTACGGGGTGACAGGATCGGCGCTGCGCACGCCGTATTCGGCGGCGAAAGCGGGCATCATCGCCTTTACAAAAACGCTCGCGCAGGAGCTTGCCCCGGACGGGATTCTGGTCAACACCGTCGCGCCCGGTCCGACGGATACGCCGCGAGTGATGGGCAAAGAATCTCCCGAGGCTCGCAAGCAGCGGTGGTCGCATATCCCAATGGGCCGAACGGGACAGCCGGAAGATCTTGCTGAAGCCTTCTACTTTCTCACGACCCCGGAAAGCAATTGGATCACGGGCCAGACCTTTCATGTGAACGGAGGCCTGGTGACGCCATGAGACTCAAAGGGAAAGTCGCTGTCGTAACGGGTGGCGCGCAGGGAATCGGCCGCGCCATCGCCCTCGGCTTCGGTCGCGAGGGAGCCAAAATTGTGATTGCCGACCTCCAGGCGGACAAGGCCAAAAGCGTTGCCGACGAGCTTCATGCATTGGGTACGGAGGGCCATCCCGTGGAGGTGAATGTTGCCAACGAGTCCTCGGTAAAACGGCTGGCGAGCGCAGCATTCGACCGTTTTGGTAGAGTGGACATTCTTGTCAACGACGCGGGGGTGTATCTCAAATCTCTTGTCGTCGAGATGAGCGAAGAACTGTGGGACCGCACCCTCAACGTCAACCTGGGAGGCAATTTTCTATGCTCGCGGGCTTTTATCCCGTCCATGCGGAAACAAAAGAGCGGGCGGATCATCAGCATCGCCTCGGGCATTGCGCATTACGGAGCAAAAGAATTCGCTCCTTACGCCGCGTCGAAGGCGGCGATTATCGGCTTCGTCAAGGCCCTCGCCCGCGAAGTGGGCGAGGACGGTATCACCGTGAACGCCATCTGTCCGGGCGCTGCGAATACCGCAATGCCGCGCACTCACCGGACCGAAGAGGAGTTAATGGCGCGGCTCCGCTCCAACCCGCTGGGTCATGTTCTTGAGCCGGAGGATTTCGTTGGCCCGATTCTGTTTCTCGCCAGCGACGCGGCTTCCTACATCACCGGCCAGTCGATTAACGTCAACTGCGGCAGCTATATGATTTAAGAGACGTCGGGCTTTCGTGTGGGTAATTGCGACAACGTTATTCCAGTTCGTGGTGAAGAAGGACTCGGAGTTTGCACCGCGGAGGCGCTGAGGGCACAGAGTAGGAAAAATTCGAATTGTGAAATTCGAATTGCGAAATTTTACTCTGCGAACTCCGCGTCTCTGCGGTGAATATTTCTTCACGGCAAACCCGGAAGAACCTGATTTAATAATCAGAGACCGAAAGAACGGAGTTTATCATCGGCAAAGATCGGCGATTCGAATCGAGGAGGGGATGACGATGAGGGCTAAGAAATCCGCATTCGGTTTTGAGGAATGCGCGGATCTAATCAGCGATCAGAGGTACGGTTATGCGCTGCAAACTTTCAAGCAGGCCGTGGGCAGGCTTGTCGAATCAAAAAGCTTCCCCAAGCGAAGCGAAGTCGCCCGGCAGTTACTTGAGGTTGCAACGGCGTTGGAGGAAAGCCTCAAGAAGGCTTACGGTGATGGATGGGACGCCGATATTCCTAAATTTGTTGAAGAGTCCCAACTATCTTCCTGTTCCTTTTGCGGCAAGGAACAGCACGAAGTAAAAAAGCTCATCGCCGGTCTTGCTGTTTTCATCTGTGATGAGTGCGTAGAGCTTTGTCGCGGTATCCTCGCTGAGGAGCATGAACGTGATGTGAACGGTGTCGCAGGCTCCACGGTATCCAATGGAAACCCCAAAGCGGAGCGTCTCTGCGGCATCTGTATGGAGCCCCGCGAAACCGACGAATTAGTCTTCTTGCCCCACGCCGCCTACCTCTGCGCGACATGCCTGGACGAAATTCAAACCGTTAGAGATAAGCAAACCGGAAAATAGGTGCGCACCGGATGCCGTGACACAAACCTCTGTCTGTGAAGTTTAAATCAGCGCTAATACGAGACCAAAGCCTTCGTCAGTCCGCGGGGTATAGCTTCTTCCCCGTACCCTCTTCTTCGAGGCTGATCGCTTTGGTCGGGCAGATTTTGGCAGCGAGGAGTATTTTTTCATCGCTGTCGCCCTTGGGATCGATCACTTCGGCGATCATTTTTGCGTCCAGCTTGAACACCTTGGGCGTAGCCTGAATGCACTTGGCGTAACCTTCGCACTTGGTTCGGTCCACGGTGATTTTCATCTTGCCTCCTGGTATTGAGTTCGAAATCCCTCTATCGCTCGCTCAAGCCGTAGAGCTTTGCTGTGTTTGCGCGATTGATCTTTAGCTTGATCGCCGGATCGATGCCCGCGCAGTTGCGATCGACCGTTTCTTTGGAGTAGGGCCATGTGGTGACGCCATGCGGGTAGTCGCTGGCCCAAAGGAAATTTTCCGCGCCGTACACGGGCGTCGTAAGCACGCCGGCGCGATCGTCTTGATACGTAAAGAAAATATTATTCTTGAAGTATTCACTGGGCGGCAGCTTGTTGATGTTCCGGTCGGCGTCGAAAGTGCTCTGGCGACCAAACCAGTAATCGACCTGCTGCACCAGGTTGGCGACCCAACCGATGTCGAACTCCGCGCAGACAACTTTTAGTTTTCGGGTGCCGGTCGAAGACGCCGGATAGAATAAGATTACCGAGAAACTGCTGGGCGGGCGCCTGCTTGCTGGCGAAGCCAAGGCTTTGCTTCTTGGGCTCTACCGGCCGCGGTCCCTCATAGTGAGTGCGTGCGACCCCCTGGGTGGCGCTGGTGTGCACGTTTACGACCATCCCGGTTTCCTCTAAAGCCGCCCACATAGGCTCATACTTCGGCTCGTAATAGCCGCTGTCTTTGATGCGCGTCGGAATCTGCACGCCGCGAAATCCCAGTTTGGCGTAGCGGAAAATATCTGCGACCGTATGGCCAATATCGAGGATTGATATCGTGGCCAGGCCGATCAGTCTCTTGGGATTGTAGCTGCAGAATTCGTGCAACCACTCATTGTATGAATTGAAAATGGCGCGTTGAAACGGTTCTTCGATGATGCTGTACAGCTGCCGCGTGGGGCTGGAGAAAAGCACCTCGGCCTCGATGCCGTCGATATCCTGGTCCTTCAGTCGTGCTGCCGGATCCCAACCGCCGGGATAATCTTCGTAGCGGAATTGCTCGTTAAATCGAATGGTCTCGAAGTGCTTCTCCTGTTCGACCTCGGAGATACCTTTGTCTTTGCCTACTATTTGGCCCTTCGAATAGTGGGACAAACCGACGGGTGGGATGCCTTCGATGAGCAGCCAGATACCTCCGGGGACGCCGGTTGGGTCCTTCACGACTTTGGGTGCCCGCTCGCCGTATTCCTTTTGCACCCGCTCCCATGCCGCGGGAGGCTCGTTGACGTGACTATCTGCGGAGATGAGTTTGAATTCCGGCATCGGCTTTCCAGTAGTACGTTATGCAGTTCGAGTGAGCGTCGGCTCTTCGGCAAACGATATGGGACCCGCGGCGGAGTTGTCAAGTTGCACGTAGGAGAAATGATTGTCCCGCAAAATCTTGTTGACATAGGCAACACCGCAGTGGTTATCTCTGGCCAAGCGAAATAGGCACAGAGGAGTCTTATATGGCGCCGCGATCAACGATGTGGCGAGTGGTCCGCAGGTTTATCTGCTTATTGCTATGGGTTGTGCTTTGGTTTTGGCCCCCGCTTGCCATCGGGGGTTCTCCGGATCGCGAGCAGGTTTTCGAGGGAGCAAGAAAAGAAGGAAAATTGGTTTTATACACCGGAATGGATGTGGAAGAGGCGAATCAATATACCAAGGAATTTACCAAGAAGTATCCTTTTATTAAGACCGAGGTATTTCGTGCCAGTGGCGAGAAAGTGCAAGCCAGGTTCCTGGTCGAACATCGGGCCAACGTCCACAACGCCGATATTTTTCAAGCCAGCATCGTCCAAGTTTATCAACTGAAAAACGCGGGCTTGCTGGCAAAATATATCTCCGAACAGAGTGCTGCTTACCCGGAGGGCTTCAAAGACCCGCTGGGACACTGGACGGCTTTTTATCTGATTCCTTACGTGATCGGCTACAACACGAAGCTGGTCTCGCCCAAAGACGCGCCGAACCGTTATGAAGATCTCTTAAATCCCAAGTGGAAAGGCCAGATCGGCTTGGAGACCGAAGAGTATCAGTGGTTTTATCATCTGGTTCAGATTCTGGGCAAAGAGAAGGGTCTCGACTATATGAGACGGCTCGCCGGGCAAGACCTGCAAATGCGCAAAGGCCATACGCTTCTCGCACAGCTCGTGGCCGCGGGTGAAACGCCGATCGCGGTGGTCGTTTACTCCAATCGGGTGGAGCGAATGAAGAGCAGCGGCGCGCCGATTGATTGGGTGAGGTTCAAAGGGCCGACGATTACCGCCATCAACGCGATTTCGATTCCGGAAAAGGCTCCTCATCCAAATGCGGCAAAGCTTTTCGTCGATTTTGTCTTGTCGAGGGATGGGCAGAATCTCCTGAGAGGGCTACGGAGAATTCCCGCCCGGCCCGATGTTTTGCCGGATCCGCCGAGCCTCACGAAGGGACTGAACTTATACGCGGCACGGCCCGAAGGCATGATCGAGAACTACAACGATACTGTGGCGCGCTTCGACGAGATCTTCAATAAGACGAAGTGACTTTGCCTCAGATATCCGGATGAGGATCCGCCAAGAGATTCTTGCCGCCTCTACTTGAGAATTTCCTTCAGCTTGACGATCAGGTTTGGGTCGAGCTTGAAGATGTTTTTGACGTTTTGCTCCAGCTCCGCGCCATCGTCAGGATTGATATCCAGATTGGCCTTTTTCGCCTCGGCCAATAACGCCGGATCTTTCATCGTGTCCGTGAACGCCTTGCGGAGGATCTCGACGCGATCTTTTGGCGTGCCCGGGGGAACAACATAGGGGCGCACCGAGGCGCCGTGAACCCGGGCTACGGTTTCGATGAGCTTTTTGGCTTCATCGGTCTTCGCAAAGCTGATCGCCAAAGCAACCTTAGCCAATTCGGGGTGGGGTTTGCTGTCGGTCTGCAGGACGGGGATCAAGTCGCCGCTTTCCAATTCTCTCTTCCAAGTCGACTTGGTCGACTCCCAGGAATTGCTGAGCCCGGCGACCTCACCGCTGTTGAAAGCCAGGCGGACATCAGCGGTGCCTTTGTAGCCCGAAACCATCTGGATCGGCAGATTAATCGTTGCCTTGAGAATGTTCGGAAAATCGTCCGTTCCGGAACCCGTTGCCACCCCGCCGAACTTGACGACCTGCTTGGATGCGATCCATTTTCCCGGGTCGGTGATACCGGTGGATTTGGCTACCCCGAGGATAAAATGGTCTTGCGCCGGGACGCCGATGTACTCGAATTTGAGAGAGTCGAACTCGATACCTGCCTTGCCCAGAAGCTGCTGCAGGAAGAGGCCACCGATAAAGTGGCCGATGGTGAGCCCGTCCGGCTTAGCGACCTTGTAAACGTAATTGGCTGAGATCATACTCCCGGCTCCAGCCATATTGTCGACGACAAAGACGGGATTGCCGGGAACATGTTTGCCCATATGGCGGCCGATCAGGCGCGTATAAGTGTCGTAACCACCGCCCGCCGAGAAGCCCACGATGAAACGGATTGTCTTGCCCTCATAAAAATTTGTTTGTGCGAGGACCTGTTGAGCACTGTTGATTAGAAGAAGACCAAGAAGAATCACTATCAATTTAGCTCCACTTTTCATGATTTTCCTTTCTGGAGACGCTAGGTTGCCGGGAATATACTTGAAAGTTTAAGTTTCTTGGCCTAGAAGATTCTGCTCGCAAGAAGGACGCACCAAGATTGCGATCGATACAATGGACAAGGACCTGTGAAACGTTGTTCATTCCCTCCTTGCGGAGACAATTGCCGGAAAGATCTCATAGGCAATCGCGGCGCTCATGTCAAGTTAGATCTTCTGCATATAGTTGACACCCAGGCGGAGCCGCAGTAGATATTGAGCCATAATACGGTGAGTTAGAGGAGAAGGATCATGATCAAGCCGATTGCGTTGTCCGCGACTCACATGGAGTGCCAGAGCTTGAAAGAGAGCGTGCCGGTGCTCACGGATCTCTTGGCTTTGGAGAAGCTCGCGGAGAAACCGGGGGAGGTGAAACTTAAACACCCCAATACCGACTGGGTGCTGTATGTGCACGAGACGGGCGGCGAAGCGCCGCCCAAGCAGATGCACAATCACTGGGGCGTCCGGGTGGCGACGACGGGAGAGGTTGATGCGGCTTACGAATATCTCAAAGCTAATAAGGAAAAATACGGGATCAAACAGATTGCCCAGCCCCTATTTAACCACGGTTCTTACTCGCTCTATTTCCTCGAGCCGGGAACCAACGGTTGGGAAATCGAGTGTTACGAGTCGGCGCTGCGCAAAGAGTCCATGGCTCGGAAAGCCGGCGGTGTCTACGCGCCGCATTGGACCACGCCCTATCCGGCGGAGCGATTTCCCGGTCGCGGGTACGTTCCCCAGGCTTTTACCCACGGAACATTGGCATGCGAGGATATGGAAGCGTCGCGAAAGTTCTACACGGATACCCTCGGGCTGGAAACCCACCAAGCCAATCCAAACGTCTTCTACATCAAGCATCCAAATACGAAGTGTTACGTGGTTTGCGCAAGACGGCAGGATTTCAAACGGTTCTCACCCAACTTTCGCTTCACGATCACGGTGGGTTCTCAGGATGAAGTAGCGACGGCGCATGACTGGCTGAAAGCCTCGGTAAAAGAGCGCGGCGTTAGCGAGCTGGCCGACGTGCAAACCAGCGCGTCCGCAACTTCTTTTTTGCTGGCTGATCCCGACAACAATTGGTGGGAAGTTACCTCGCCGAACTGAAATTTTTATGACGGAAAAACCACTGGAACAGATGGGGCTTCGAGAACTGCGGGCGATCGCACGCCGGCAGATGCCGGCCGAGGCGTGGCACCACTTCAACGGCGCGGCGGAGACCAAGGCGACGTTTCACAGAAATCCGCGATCTTTTCAAAGATATCTCTTCCGGCAGCGAGTGTTCCACGACATCGCCGATCCGGATATCACCACCGAGCTCTTCGGCTACAAGCTGCCTATCCCGGCTGCCGTCGCGCCGGTGGGAAGTTTCAGCCTGATCGGCGATCAGAAGGAACGGGAAGTGGCCGAGGGCGCAGGTCGCGTCGGGGCGATGGTGTTTTGCAGTCAGGCAGCCAAATTCAATCCGAAGAATTGGCGCGACGCAACGAAGTCGCCGCTGGTTTTTATGGCCTATATGAACCGTGGGCGAGAAGAGGTTTCTGCCTATGCAAAGCTCTCCCAAGACTTGGGCTTTGCTGCGGTCGGCATAACCATGGACACGGTGCGGCCGGTAAAGATCGGCGATGAGGTTCCGCTCTCAACCAAAGACGGTAAACCCCGGCGAGGCCACGCCGCGTCGCCGAAGGACATCGAGTGGATGAAGCAACAAGTTTCGTTGCCGGTGGTGATTAAAGGAATGATGAGCGCTGAGGACGCTCGCACGGCCGTCAATGCCGGTGCCGATGCCGTATTGGTCTCCAATCACGGCGGGAGGATTCTCGATTTCAATCGTGCCGCTCTGGAAGCCCTTCCTGAGGTCGTCGATGCCGTGGGCGCCAAGGTCCCGGTGCTGCTGGACAGCGGCATACGCAGCGGCGGCGACATCGTCAAAGCTCTGGCCTTGGGCGCGAAGGCCGTGCTTGCGGGCCGCCCGGTTGCGTGGGGCGTCAGCGCCTTCGGTCCCCGCGGCGTCGAGCGCGTGTTTGCCATTTTCAGTGAAGAGATGAAACGGGTACTCTGTATGACCGGTGTGCCGAACGTCGGCGCCATCACCCAATCGATTTTGATTCGGGACGAAAATTAACAGCAGGGGCGACCGGCCGGTCGCCCCTACGCTTACATGAGAGCCACCAAATCGATCTCGATCAGAGCGCCCCGAGGCAGTTCAGCAACCGCGACTGTGGAGCGTGCCGGCTTGGCGCCGCCGAGATATTGAGCGTAGACATCGTTCATCGGTGCGAAGTCTGCCATATTCTTTAGAAACACGGTCGCTTTGACGACGCGGTCGAGGGATGATCCTGCGGCTTCCAAGACGGCCTTGAGATTCTCCAGCACCTGTCGGGTTTGGGCGGCAATGCCGCCCTCGACGAAGTTGCCGGTTTTCGGGTCGATGGGTATCTGTCCCGCCGTGTAGACGAAGCCGTTGGCTTTGATGGCCTGTTGATACGGCCCGATGGCTTTCGGTGCGCTATCGGTTTGCACTGGCTCTCTGTTCATCTTGTAATCTCCTTAGTTGATAGAATCTGTTCGCGCGGATTCTACATCACGAGTCCAGGACTCACAACGTATCCTAAGTTTCTTGCGCTGAAAGGTTTGTCTATGATTGACTAACAGCATAGACAAATTACTTATGAAACTGTTAACCGCGCACAAGATTTTGATATCCACGGCCACGATCTTTTTTTTCTTCTTTGGACTGTGGGAACTGCGGAACTATTTCGATACCGGGGAGGCGTGGGCAGTGTTTCGGGCTGCGCTCTATCTATTGGTTGCGGTGGGATTCGGGGTCTATTTTAAAAAACTGGATCGGCTGTACAAATAAGCGAAGCCGAAAATGGAATCCATCCCTTTTCTCGTAGAAGTTAGCGAGGAGGAAGTTCGCCGGGAGCGGCGAAAGGCGCGGGAGCTGCGCGCCAGCCAATGGTGGAAGCGCAAGCTTGCTATCGGCACATGCCATCACTGCGGCGGAAAATTTCCGCCACGGGAGTTGTCGATGGACCACCTGGTTCCGATCATTCGCGGTGGCAAGTCGACAAAAGGAAATCTAGTGCCGAGCTGCAAGAAATGCAATTCGGAGCGAAAATATCGACTGCCGTTCGAAAAGTGAAGCTGTTCAAGTCGTTCAATACGTTCAAACAGTTCAAAACGTTGGAAAACGGCACCAAAATGGAGGCGTGGCGCGATGCAATAATGTGTTTAAGACCCAATACTCCATACTCCGCTACTCCATATTCCCAGAGCAGCTATTGCCCCAGGCTCGTCGTTTGAAATAATATCGTTATGTCAGGAGGTGGCCATGTCTATCGAGACTTTTCTGGTTCGGACCATGTCCGATACGGTCGAAACCGATATCCAAAGAGTCTTTACGATCGCCAACGAAATTCTGCCACGCTATGAGATGCCGCCACTTTCGTTCGCGGAGCTGCGGAAAATCGCCGACGGTCCATTCGATTTGTTTCTTATTCCGCTGATCTTTGCCAAGGAATATCAGAAGGACCGCAATCTGCCTTTCAATGAAGCGAAGCGGGTGGAGATCAGAACCCACGCTTTGGAGATCGCGCGCAAGCATGGCTTCGATGTGAATCCGCCGGATTTCATTTCTGGCATCGAGCATTCCCTGAAATCGACCAAAGACGCCGGTCTCCGCAACGTGCTCATGACCACCGGCGGCAGGCGCTACAAACATCAGGCGATGGAAAAGGCCGGCCTCGGGGGTTACTTCGACGAAATCGTCGATCGGGATGAAACCTATTACGCCAAAGAGCAGGGACTCTATTATCTTTACCGCAAGCACAAGGCGAGACTCCGCATCATCCTTCTCTCCGGCACGGCCACCTACATCCGGGCCGGCAACAACGCCCACGGCTGCAAAGTCGGCGGCACAGACCTAGAGGTCGTCACCGTCGCTCTCTCCACGGAACATTCTTACAATGACGAGGAGACCCTACGGGCTGCCCAACCGAAAATTCTCGTTCGCAGCTTCAACGAGCTCTCGCCCGCACTGAAGGAACAGGGCCTGGTCGATTAATCCGTAAGGCGATCAAGGCTCAACTCTTGCGTACTGGGAAATCGTATTGACGAAGTCGTCCGGTCGTTCGGGGGAGATCACTATCACGGAGGATGGAAAACGTAGCACCACCGCGCGACGTCGATCGGTCATGAACGCGCGGTAGGAGCCCAAGTCTTTATTGCGAAAATAACCGGTGAAAGAAAAAAAACCGCCGTTGCCGAACGTGCGAATGCTCCGATGGGTAGCGGCGGGATCGAATTTGACGGAGCGGAGTTCGCGGAGCGAGACGCGCGTTTTCCAGAACAGCCGGTCGATTAAAAGGGTGCCGTTTGCAATCGAGTAGCCACGAACCGTAAATAACGCGCAGGTCAAAATGACCGCCAACGGTAGTAGGCCGAGCCAAAAACGCAACGGCTTCAAAGCACCGTCCATAGGAAGGGTCCACATACCGTAGGTTACGCCCAGGCATACAAGCGCGGCAAATGTAGAAGCCACGATCAGCGATTTGCTCCAGGGTGCGCGATAATAGTTCATGGGGCGGAACAAAAGGAAATTTAAGTTTTGGCACTAAGTCGCGACGATTTCACGGTACGACAGGGATCGCGACAATGTGTGAACGCAAAGCTTGCCCAACTTGACGACGTTCGCAGGCGAGGTTGTTTAGCCGTCGTATCAAGACGCTTTTAATAACGCCTGCTGAACAGAAGGTGGAAAATCTACGAATACAAAGTAGTTGGTGGGATAGAGATAATCTTCGCCCTCGTTGTCGACAACTCGAACATAGCGCGATTTGGCAGCACTCTCGTCTGGCAGGACTTCGTAGACGCGGCGAGGTGTCAGCAAATCAACATCGTCACTCCGAATGCAAATAGCAAACTGTCGTTTGGGTTTCGGTCGGGTTGGCATAACATTCAATCCAGGAATTGTTTTATGCGGATTTTCCTTTTTCCTATTCCATGTGCTTCAAATCAGTGTGCCTCGGCTCTCCGCATCGTTCCATCAAAAAGGCGTACTGTTGCTCTTCCTTTTAGTTTCCGCCATCGTCCTCTTCCGTACCGCTTCCGCAGAACGGGCAAGATTCGAATTTGGGTGCCGATCGCAATGGGTTCAATGTCGGTAATCTTACCGACAATCTCGAAGTGCATCCGAGCGACACTATGTCAAACATCGGCAAAGAAACCAAGCCTCCAACGGCATGTCCCTCAGTTGGTCGTCCTTGATCAAACCGGTCATCACGCCGTTGTCAATTCCGAATTGATCCGCCGGACCAACTTCTCTTCCGTCTTGAGTCGAAGGTTTCAATAAGTTTGTGCTTTGCTATAGACTGATTATAGAGGAATTCGGAGAATTTATGGACGTGCCGAAATCGTTTCTAACGGGGACTGTTGTTGTAAAAATCGGCGATATCACCAAGGAAGCTGTGGACGCCATTGTCAACGCGGCGAATGGAACTTTAATGGGTGGAGGCGGCGTGGACGGGGCGATTCATCGGGCGGGAGGGCCGGAAATATTGAAAGAGTGCAAAGAGATTCGGCGGGTTCAGTATCCCGATGGTTTACCGACGGGACAGGCGGTGATCACGACGGCGGGGAGGATGCCGGCCAAGCACGTCATTCATACCGTGGGACCTGTGTATGGGACGCGGAGGAAACGATAAGGCGGAGCTTTTAGGTGCTTGTTACCACAACTCGTTGACTCTCGCTGCAGACAAAGGGCTCAGAACGATCGCCTTCCCGGCGATCTCGACCGGCATATATGGTTATCCGTTGCATGAAGCGGCGCAGGTATCATCGCAAGCGATTCAAAAATTTGTCAGTTTCGAATGCTGTTGCTTCAGGAGATCCGACTGGTCTTTTTCAGTCCGACCGACGCCGACACCTTCTTGAAAAACCACGTCTTCACAGAGTAAGGATAATGATAGGAACTCATTAACGCTTCTCGTTATGACTGATTCATCAAAGGCAGTGCGTGTTGGTATCGAAGGCGTTTTCTATTCCTTGACGCATGTGCCTGATCTCGTCCGTTATGGTTCCAAACCATCGACGCGAGCTTCAGGGCCAATCGCGACACTCGAACAACAGTTAAAAACCAGCTCAGGAGTTTCAACGCGGCCACGGCTTATGCGCCCCATCAAGTTTACATCGGCAACATTACGCCCTCCGAGCTGAGCAATCTTCCGAAGCCCTGGTACGACAAACTCATCGAAGGGGCTACTAGCGATGGGCGTTTTGGCGACCTGGTGGATCAGGACCGGTTTTACGGCCAGCTTGCGGGAGCCGATCAGTTCAATCTCGTCACCCTCGAAGAAAAATGGTTTAAGGAGCATGCGGCAAAGCATGCCCACGGGAAACCGCCACGCGTGCGGCCGTTGATGGAAATCAAAGCGCTCTGCGAGAAGGGTGCGCTGGCGCTTTATTCCAGTGAGAGATTGGTGGGTGCTTTCGAGCCGGGTCATGCCGAAGACGCGAGTCTTACCGCCGATGTTTTGCTGGAAAATCTCGCCGCGAAGGTTACCGCGGCTCATTCGCTTGGTTCCTTGCTGAATGCTCTCAAGCTGGGTCCGGAAGAAATCGAT
Organism: uncultured delta proteobacterium; assembly: GCA_963737905.1. GTDB lineage: Bacteria > Desulfobacterota > Binatia > UBA9968 > UBA9968 > DAIRFP01. Next base: position 44,857 of record CAVTUQ010000027.1, read on the forward strand.
TTCGTCATTAGTTGCTCGGAAGAAGCGGTGGGCGACCGTTATAATCGCGGTGGAGGGAATCTTGCCAAGGCTGTCGCTGAAGACGTCGGCTGCGCGAACGCCTCCGGTTCGGACGTCAAAGCCTTCTGCGCCGGGCCGATGTACGGGATAGTTCACGGCGCCAGTCTGATCCAGTCGGGCATTTGTAAAAAGGTTGCCGTGGTGGCCGGCGGATCGCTGGCCAAGCTTGGCATGAAGTTCGAGTCGCATCTCAAGAAAGGCATGCCGGTTTTAGAAGATGTGCTGGGGAGTTTTGCCGTGATCTTAAGCGCGGCGAAGACGGGCGCGCCTTGTGTGCGATTGGATTCTGCGGCCTTTCACCCGGTTCGGGCAGGCGCGTCGCCGCAGGCGATGGCGGAATGTCTTGCCGAAAAACCGCTTGCAAAGCTGGGAATGAAACTCACCGACGTGGACCGCTACGCCGTCGAGTTGCACAATCCTGAAATCACCGTGCCCTCGGGCAGTGGCGACGTGCCCAGGACGAATTATCTGACATTAGCCGCGCTGGCAGTCATGCGTGGACAGATCAAGAAGGATCAGATGGAGGATTTTGTCCGGACGCGCGGCATGGTAGGCTATGCGCCGACGCAGGGGCATATTCCCTCGGCGATTGTTTACTTGGGGCACGCGCTGGATGCGCTGCAGAAACAATGAGATCAAGAATGCGCTATTTATTTCCAAAGGAAGTCTCTTTCTCGGCCGCATGACGCAGCTCTCCGACGGCTGCTCGTTTTTAGTCGAAAAGAGTTAGAAACAACGGAGGTCGAATGCTCAACGGGAAGAAAGTCATCGCCATCGGCGAGCGGGACGGCGTGCCCGGACCGGTAATCGCCGAGTGTCTCGAAGGGGCCGGCATAGAGGTCGTCTTTCAAGTCACAGAGTGTTTTGTTTGAACTGCCGCGGGCGCGATGAACTTCGAGAATCAGGGAGTCATCAAACGCCTGGCGGACCAGTATGGTCCGGAAAATCTAGCGGTGGTTTTGGGCAACGGTGAAGCCAGCGGCGTCGAAGTTTTCGCTGAGACGGTGACCGAAGGGGACCCGAGCTATGCCGGGCCGCTTGCAGGGGTGTCTTTGAAGATTCCGGTCTACCATGTTCTGGAGGAGGAGGTGATGGCAGTGGTGCCGGAAGCGATGCGGGAGGAAAAGTTGCAGCTTTCGTCGCTGGTCATCGACGTGGAGCCGATGCGGCAGGTTTTACAGGCGGCGAGAGAAAAGCTCTAACCACGCGAAAACCCGTTCAAGCCGTTCAAAACGTTCCAGGCGTTCAAGTCGACGGATTCCTTTACGATTTGAACGAATTGAACTGCTTGAACGATTTGAACTACTTTCGATACAGCCCTTTGATAAATCCTGAGTCTTCGAGCTCCTTCACGAACCGCAAATCCACATAGTCTTTGACGTTTGCCTGTGCCGCCTTGGGGTTCGTTGCAGCCATGTCCTGCAAAACGAGCTGATAACCTTCAGGCGGCGGATAGGGCGCTTCCGGGATGAAGCGCGCGTGCCAGTCCCAAGCTTCCTCCAGGACTTTGCGATCATCCAGGCGAGAATATTTTCTCATGATCTTCATCGTCTCTTCTTTATGGGTTTTGTAGTAGTGGATCGCCTCGGTGTAAGCACGCATATAACGCCGGACCATATCCGGATTTTCTCGGATCAGCTTGGTCGAAGTGTAGACTCCGTTCTGGGGAAAAGGAATTTGCAGGCTGGCCATGTCGACGACCATGGGATATCCGAGCTTTTCAGCCTGCGCCTTGCCTGCTTCGGTCACTACCGTGAATTGAACGATGCCTTTTTGCAACGCCACCATGCGCTCGGTGCTGCCGCCGATCACCCGTAGGGTAACGTCCTTGTTCGGTTCGAGGCCGATTTTTTTGAGGCCCACTTTGAGTGCGAATTCAGCCGTGGTTCCGGCGATATGGGTTCCGCCAATCTTCCCACGCAGATCTTCTGCTCTTTTGATGCTCGGGTTTGCAACCAGATAATAAGGCAACACATTGACATTCCCGGCAATGGCGACGACGTCGCCCCCGGCAAGCCGTGCGCTCGTCAGGCCCGGTCCTCCGCCTTCACCAATGGGAATCTCTCCAGCGAGGATGGCCTGAATGCCGCGAACACTGCCCGATATGAAAATGACCGTTGCATCAAGGCCATGCTTGTCGAAGATTCGCGTCTCTTTGGCGACCTGAATCACGGTCGATGAGCCGGGGCTGGTGGAGATGTAAGCGGTATTGATTCTATCTGCCGCGGCCAGAAGCGTTGTTGCGGAAAAGATAACGATCAGCAAAGTCAATGCATTGGCGATCCATTTCATAGGCTAACCTCCCAAATCGAGGGCGAAGATAACGATTAACGTCGCATCAGCCTATACCATTTTCATCAAGGCGGGGAAAGCATAATTGACAGGGAGGGGTCTGAAGTCTATCTTTTAGCAGAGTGCCGACAAACACTGCTGGAGAGATCGAAGGTTGACGAAACGACCCATTGATCTGGTGATGTTCGATTTGGACGGTACGCTCGCCGATACCGGGCAGGATTTAGCCGATTCGGTCAATCACACGCGGGATTACTTCAATCTCGGGCCATTGCCGGAAGCACTGGTCTATACGCACGTGGGCCGCGGCGTAGAACATCTCCTAAGACACTCGCTGCCCGAGGATAGTGTCGATCACTTTCAAGAGGTCATGCGGGTTTTTCTCGCGCGCTATGAAAACCACCTTCTTGACAAGACGATTTTGTATCCCGGCGTTCATGAGGTCCTCGATTACTTTCGAGCCAAGCGCAGGGTCGTCGTGAGCAACAAAATGCATCGACTCACGGTGGCGGTGCTGCGTGGTTTGGGTGTCGAGAAGAAATTCGACGCGATTTTGGGGGGCGACAGCGCGGCGGAGAAAAAACCCCATCCCGCCTTGATTCATGACGTGCTCAGCCGTTTTCAAATAGCACCTGCTCATGGTTTGATCGTTGGAGACGGCGACACGGACGTGGAGGCGGGTAAGAGGGCCGGAGTTGTTACCTGTGGCGTCACTTACGGCCTAGGGAGTAAGGAAGACCTGGTCGCGGCGAAACCCGATATCCTCATCGACGATCTTGCGGACCTGCCGCGTCACTTCTGTTAAGCAAGAGGATTTGATATCGAAGGAGGTTATTCTTATGGCAGCTACGATTCCAGACAAGTACAAAGATCTGTTCAACAAAGTTGCGTTTGCGCATCTTGCGACTTTGATGTCGGATGGGCGTCCTCAGGTTTCGCCGGTTTGGTTTGATCTTGACGGATCTCATATCAGAGTCAACTCGGCCAAAGGGCGGGTGAAGGACAAAAACATGCGGCGAAACAAGAAAGTCGCCCTCTCCATCGTCGATCCGGATAATCCCTATCGCCATCTGGACGTGCAAGGTGAGGTGGTGGACATTACCGAGCAGGGCGCGGACGAGCACATTAATGCGCTCGCCAAAAAATATTTGGGGAAGGATCAATATCCCTTTCGTCAGCCGGGAGAAGTGCGAGTGATTTACAAGATCCGGCCGGACCGCGTTACTCAAATGGGCTAAGAAACGGCTCCTCCGCTGGGGCGCGGGAGACCCTAAGGCGTATCGGGATGGCCGGCGGTCAGAGTTTCTGGGAGATTGCTCTGCGGAAAACGGTTGAGCGCGGCCAACGCCGCGACCTTGTAGCATTCGGCCAAGGTCGGATAGTTGAAAACGTTATCGACGAAGTAATCCAGCTTGCCGCCGTGGGCCATGACGGCTTGGCCAATATGCACCAATTCCGTCGCTCCTTCGCCGATCACATGCACGCCGAGGAGCTGCCGCGTCTCCGTGTGAAACAGTAACTTGAGCATGCCTACGGTATCGCCGATAATTTGGCCGCGGGCAATCTCACGGTAGCGGGCGACGCCGATCTCATACGGTATCCCATCCCGGGTCAGTTCATCCTCATTGCGTCCGACCATTGAGATTTCCGGGATCGTATAGATGCCATAGGGCAAAAGATGGGATGATGTTTCACAGACGAGACCGAAAGCGTGACAGGCGGCATGCCGCCCTTGCTGCATGGACGTCGAGGCGAGAGCGGGGAAACCTACCACGTCGCCTACAGCGTAAATGTGCGGTACGGAGGTCTGAAAGGCTTCGTTGACCTGCAACCGGCCCCGTTCGTCTGGTTGAATCCCGATGCTTTCCAGGTTCAAGCCTGCGGTGGCACCCACACGTCCGATGGAGTACATCAGAAGAGGCGCGCTGATTTTCTTGCCGCTTTTTAGATGGATCGCTACAGAGTTGTCCGGTGACCTTTCAAGACGGACGACTTCCTCGTTGAAACGAAGCGTCACGCCGATGCTGCGCATCTGATACTGGAGGGCTTCAATAAGCTCGCTATCAACGAACTCGAGCAAACGCGGGCGTCGTTCGACCAAGACAACGGGGATGCCGAGGGTGGCCAGAATCGATGCGTACTCGCATCCGATCACTCCACCGCCTACGATGGTTAAGGATGTCGGCAACTGCTTCAGGGACAGTAGGCCATCGCTGTCAATAATCGATTCCGAGTCGAAAGCGATCTCCGGAGGGCGCGCCGTCTCAGTGCCCACGGCAACCACGATAAAATCCGCGGTATGTTCGTTGGTTTCTGAATCTTGCTTGATGGAGAGCCGGTGCGGGTCGAGAAACGCTGCGGTCCCGACGATAAAATCCACGTGATTACGAATCAGTTGGTTCTGGATGACTTCCTGCTCGGCCTTTACCACGTGGTCGCAGCGCATGGCGAGATCTTCAAAAGTAATGTCCTTTTTGACCCTGTAGCTGGCCCCGTACAGATTGCGTTGGCGGAAGCCGGAGAGGAACAGGACGGCCTCCCGCAAGGATTTGCTGGGAATCGTCCCGGTATTGATGCAGATACCGCCGGCGACTTTCTTGCGTTCCACAATGCCCACTTTCTTACCGACTTTGGCGGCCTGGATGGCAGCCTTCTGGCCGGCAGGGCCGGAGCCGATCACCAGCATGTCATAGTGAGCCATCTTGGTCTCCGCGGACTAATGCACCCATCACAATCGCGTTACGACGTCGCCGTCCTTGATTTTTTCGTACGCTCTAAAACCGACAGCAACGTCCATGATTCCGATTCCTTGGAGCTTATAGAGCGTTATCTGCTTGTCGTCTGTTCGCCCGGTCACCTTCCCAAGTAGGAGACTCGATATCTCGTGTACGCTGTCCCAGGAGGTGACCTTGTCGCGAAGCGCGCGAAAGATATCACTCTCGTTCACGCACACGGTCTCTTTCGAGGTAATGAAAATCGCAGCGGCCCTGCGGAGCGTAGTTTCATCGATCTCTTGCCGCGTGCGAGTCCTGTCGCCGTTTGCAATCGAAGTGATGTGAGTTCCTTCCTTCAGCCACTTGCCGTCGAAAACCGGTGTCCGGGAATTGGTTGCCGTAATAACGATATCGGCACCCTCCAAGGCTTCTTCAGGGCTCGATGCCGCGCTGGCCTCGATTGCCAATTCGCGGTTCATCTTTTCAGCGAAAGCGTGACGGTGAGCCTCGGTAGGACTGAAGATTTTTACTTGCGTCAAAGTTCTGACGACGGCAGCCGCCTTGAGTTGCGTCTCCGCATGGACGCTACTGCCAAGAACTGCAACCCGGCTGGAGGTCTTTCGGGCCAGGTACTTGGCGCCGATCCCGCCTGCGGCACCGGTTCTGAATTCGTTGATAGAACAATCCTGAAACAGTATGAGAGGCTCGCCCGTCTCTGCACTGTAGAGGATAACCGTTTCGTGGTGCAACCGGCGATCCAAATCCGTCTGAAGATAGGCACCCATGACGCCATGGACCGAACCGGGCAAGAGGCCGAAAATCATCCGGTTCGGGTGATGGATTCTCCGGCGCGGCAGATCGAAACCGCGACCGAGAGCCATTTCTTTCAAAGCCTCTTCAATGGCCGCGATCATCTCGTCGATGGAGACGATCTGGTCGATGGGAGTGTCTTTGAGGAAGAGCATGTTACTCGAAACTAAAGGAAGCTTCTCGATTTCCTGAGCCTGCAATAACCGGATGCGTCTTAAAGGTCTTAACCCGAAGTTTAACGCAGTCGGATAAAACCCGTCAATGGAAATGCCGGGCGGGTCGGCTGATCTTAACAAAACCCTATGGAAGCGCCGAGCGCCTACACCGGGTTGACCGCCAGTTGCCGCTCAAGGCGCCGGGCGTAGCGGGACATTCCGTAACTACACAGCCAGTAGATCACCGCGATGAACAGGTAGAGCTCGAAGGGTCGAATTTCACGGTTGTTCACAATTTGCGCCGCCTTGGTCAAATCGACATAGCCGATGATCGACGCCAGAGAAGTGTCCTTGAGCAACACGATGGATTGCGTGACTAGAGCAGGGATCATGTTGCGTAGGGCTTGGGGCAAAATGACGTGGCGCATCATTTGTACCCGGTTCAGTCCGGTCGCGGTGGCCGCTTCCGCCTGGCCGCGGGGAACGGATTGGATGCCCGCCCTGACAATCTCGCCGAAATAAGCCGCTTCGAAAATTACGAAGGCCGCTAGAGCCACGCTGTATTCCGGTAGGGATTTCCCGACCACAACCGGGATGATGAACCAGAACCAGAAGATCACCATTACCAACGGCACGCCACGAAAAAATTCCACGTACAGGGTTGCCGGCACATGTACCCAAGGCGAACGGGCCAGGCGGCCCATACCGATGAAAATACCCAGAAGAAACCCGAGGATGATAGCAGGGACAGCCAAGCGCAAAGTCCCCCCGGTAAAATGGCCAAGGCCAAGAAAGCCCTGGAAGATCAGAAACCGAGCGTTGTTGATGACGACCGTGAAATCCACCCTCAAAATTCTCCCGTCTGCCTTTTAGCGATCATCCCTGGGATCGCGAATCTTTTCTCCAACTGTGACATGGCGGTGGCGAGGGTGAGGCAGAGCACGAGATAGATCAAAGTCCCGGCGGTCAAAGCTTCGAGGGCCTTCGCCGTATAGGTCTCGATCTGGCGCGTCTGAAATGTTAATTCGGCAACCCCGATCGTCAGCGCAACCGAGGAGTTTTTGATCAGGTTCAGCGACTCGTTGGTGGCGGGGGGAAGGATCAGCCTCAAAGCGATGGGGATGATGATCAAACGATAAGCTTGAGCCATCGTGAGGCCGGTAGAGACCGCGGCTTCGAACTGCGTTTTCGGAATGGACTGAATTCCGGAGCGGATCACCTCGGAAAAACGCGCGCCGTGATACACTCCCAGCGCGACAACACCCGCCCAGAACTCAGCGCCATGGTCGAATAGCCACTCCTGCACCGGTTGTGGCAATAGGGGCGGCACGGCGAAATACCAGAAGAACATCCAGACGAGGAGCGGCACATTTCTAAAAAATTCGACGTAAAAACTGGCAACCCAGCGCAGTGGCGTAATGGCGACGGTTCGAAGCGCACCGGACAATATCCCGAGGGTGAAAGCGAGCACCCATGCAATAACAGAAATTTCGATGGTCGTGATTAAACCTTGAAGCAGCCACAGGGCGGATTGGCCGGTCCAAAGCACACTCCAGTCGAGATTGTAGGTCATTGATTAAGAAGGTTTCGAGTTTCGGGTCTCGAGTGAAAACTCGGAACTCGAAACCCGAAACTTCACTTCGGTACGACCTGCATCTGTAGAAAACGCTTGGCCTCCGGCGTCAACGGATAGGGCACTTCGCCCTTCGGGCCAAACCACTTGTCGTATATCTCGAAGTAGCTGCCAGACGCGATAGCGTCCATCAGGCCAATGTTTACCGCCTGGCGAAAGTCCGAGTCGTTCTTTCTCATGGCCATCCCATACGGCTCATAGGAAAAGAATTCGCCGACCACGACCCACTCGTCCGGCTTGGGCGCTTTGGCTTTCAAGCCTGCGAGTTGAATTCCATCGTTCGTATAGGCCTGCACCTGTCCCTGGACGAGGGCCTGAAATGCGGCCGGCTGATCTGGAAACTCCAACAGCTTGGCACTGGACACGCGCTCGCGGATAATCCGTGCGTTGGTGGATCCTTGTTGGGCGGCGATTCGTTTGCCGCCAATGGATTGGATCCCTTTGATGGGGCTTCCCTTCTTCACCAGGAACTGTGCGCCGGTGACGAAGAACGTCAGGCTAAAGTCGACGCTATCTCGGCGTGATTGAGTATCGGTCATTGTTTCCGCGATCAAATCTACAGCGTTGGACGTGAGCAACGGAATTCTGGTCTGCGGGGTGGACTCTTTTTTTTCAACTTTGATTTCCTTACCGACTTTTTTCGAAATGGCACGCACAATCGCCTTCTCCACCAGGTCGATGGAGAATCCGACCCATTCGTTGTTCTTGTTCACAAACGCGAACGGCGGCGAGCCGGTGCGCGTGCCAATGGTCAATATCCCGGTCTGGCTGATTCTTTCCAGTGTAGTTTCGGCTCGCGAAACCGCGAGGCTTCCCGCAACCGCGCTAAAGGTAGCGAGGAAGAGTAGCAATCGTTTCATACCATTCTCCTTAATGCGAAAGAATTTTCCCCAAAAACTGCTTGGCTCTGGGTGACTGCGGCGCGCCAAAAAAAGGTTCCGGTTTGCCTTCTTCGATGATCTGCCCTTCATCCATGAAAACAACCCTGTGCGCGACGCGTCGGGCAAAACCCATCTCATGGGTGACCACGACCATAGTCATCCCGTCGTGCGCGAGATCCGTCATGACTTCTAAAACTTCGTTGATCATTTCCGGATCCAAAGCGGAAGTGGGCTCATCAAAGAGCATGATCTTCGGCTTCATCGCTAGGGCACGAGCAATGGCCACTCTCTGCTGTTGCCCGCCGGAAAGATTCGCCGGGTAGACGCTGGCTTTGTCTGGAATTCCCACGCGGTCCAGCAGCTCTTTGGCAATTTTTTCGGCTTCCCCTCCGGCCAATCCCTTTACCCTGGTCGGTGCGAGAGTGATGTTCTGCAGCACGGTCATGTGGGGATAAAGATTGAAGGACTGAAACACCATGCCCACATGGGTTCGAAGTTTCGACGCATCGAACTTGGGATCCGATAGAGATTGGCCATCGACGATGATTTCGCCCGACTGAGTAGATTCCAGCCGATTAATGCAGCGGATGAGCGTGCTCTTGCCGCTGCCACTGGGTCCGCACACCACCACGACTTCTCCCGCACTGATCTTTAGGTTTATGCTTTTTAGGACGTGGAGTGAGCCAAACCACTTGTTTACATCGCGAAACTCGATCACGGCAAGAAGATTAATTTTCGACCGTCAAGATTGCAAAATATCGGTTCGCATACTATATGAACAAGGGCATTTTGCAACAGACACGAACGCATCCTCTGTAGAAATACCTCGCCTGGACAGGCAGAATTTCGTCTGGCCGGCAACTTTTTATCAAGGTAAACATTTCGCAGAAGAAAAGACATAGAAGGGGGCGTAGTCCGGCGTGAACATCTACATCGTGCGGCACGGTGAGGCGGTGTCGGAAAGACTGGATCCGGAAAGACCGCTCACTTCGTTGGGGAGGGAAGAGGTCGAGCGCGTGAGCCGTATGGCGGCGGCCAAAAATATTCAGGTCTCCGGCCTGTTCCATTCCGGAATTCTTCGCGCAAAACAAACCGCGGAGATCCTGGCGGAGCATGTCCAATTCACCGTTGGCGTACAACAACTTTCCGGCTTGATGCCGCAAGACGATCCCGCCATCGCCAAAGCCGAGCTTGAAGCGGCGGAGAGTCCCATCATGCTGGTGGGCCATCTTCCCCATCTGAACCGGCTGATAGGATTGTTGGTCGGTGGTGACGCGGAATCGGAAGTGATGGGGTTTCCTCCCGCGACCATGGTGTGCTGTAGCAATGACGCGTCGAAATGGAAGATCGCTTGGACGCTGACACCGCGGTCTTTGTAAAGCGCGGTTGACCGACGGATAGGGATAGTCTAAAAAGGAAAGGTACAATCGAAAGGCATATGCAATGGCTGCAGAGACATTGACAATTATCGACAACCGGACAGGCAAGAAATACGAAGTTCCCATTCGCAACGGCGCGATTAAGGCCACAGACCTGTTTCAAATCAAGGTTGCCGAGGACGACGGCCTGGTCAGTTACGATCCGGGCTTCATGAACACCGCTTCCTGCCAGAGCAAAATAACCTACATTGATGGCGACAAGGGCATCCTGCGCTATCGGGGCTACCCCATAGAGCAGATCGCGGAAAAAAGCAATTATTTGGAAACCGCTTACCTCATTCTTCACGGTGAGCTGCCGACCCAGTCGCAATTGGCCGAATGGACACATAACATCACTTATCACTCCATCATTCATGAAAACATCAAGAAACTTATTGACGGATTTCATCATGACGCCCACCCCATGGGCATTTTGGTCAGTACGGTAGCGGCCTTATCGACTTTTTATCCCGGAGCCAAAAAAATTTTCGACCCACAGTCCCGGAGAGATCAAACCTATCGCCTGATCAGCAAGATGCCAACCTTGGCTGGCTTCGCCTATCGCCATAGCCTGGGCCTGCCCTATTCTTACCCGGACAACGACCTGAGTTATACCGGTAACTTTCTCAACATGCTCTTCAAAATGACGGAGCTTAAGTACAAACCGAATCCGGTGCTTGAGAGGGCCCTGGACATCCTTTTTATTCTGCACGCGGATCACGAGCAAAATTGCAGCACCAATGCCATGCGCGGTGTCGGCAGTTCCCAGGTCGATCCTTACTCCGCCGTCGCGGCGGCAGCGGCGGCTCTATATGGCCCGCTCCACGGGGGCGCCAACGAGGCGGTTCTAAGGATGCTTATGGAGATCGGGTCGAAAGACAAAGTCCCCGAGTTCATCAAGAAGGTCAAAGGCGGCGAGGGGCGATTGATGGGCTTTGGCCATCGGGTTTACAAGAATTACGATCCGCGCGCCAAGATCATCAAGCAGATTGCTGACCAGGTCTTCGAGGTCAAAGGACGCAATCCGCTGCTTGATATCGCTCTTGAACTCGAACGTATCGCTCTCGAGGACGGGTATTTTATCCAGCGCAAGCTCTATCCCAACGTCGATTTTTATTCCGGCCTGATCTATCAGTCGATGGGCTTACCGATGGATATGTTTCCCGTCTTGTTTGCGATTCCAAGGACCTCGGGATGGATTGCTCAATGGGAAGAAATGCTCACCGATGCGGAGCAAAAATTGGCGCGCCCGAAGCAAGTCTATCTTGGCGCTGAGACGCGCGACTATGTGCCGATGGAAAAGCGAAAATAGGAAAAAGCCCGGTCTACCTTATTCCGCCGCCAAATCCGTTAATGATTATTACTTTCAGCAGCTGACCCACCCGAAGGCTCGGGTTTGAAAGGCCGTTGAGTTTCATCAAAGATCTAACGTGTTGACCGTAGCGGCGGGCGATCGCAAAGAGCGTTTCTCCTTTTTTGACCTCGTGGGTGAGGAACTGAGCTGGTTTCGTTTCTTGCTCCTGGTAGCTTTGGGCGAATATCGTTGCATGGCCCGCGGGAAGCTTCACGCGGAACGCATTCTCCTCCGGCGGGGTCTCGCTCCGCAGCAATTGCGGGTTTAGTTCGCGGATCGTTTCGGGGTCGGTGCCCGCCATTTCGGCCAACGATACCAAGCGCAAATTTCCCTGGACTTCCATTTCTTCGTAGTCCATCGGGGTTTCATACGCTACGTCAATGAAACCATATTTTTGCGGATCGCTTGCGATCAGTGACGCCGCCACGAACTTGGGAACAAAGTTGCGCGTTTCATCGTTTAACTTTGCTTTCGCGCTTAGCGTCCAAAAATCCTTTGCTCCAGAACTCTGCATGGCTTTATCAATGGCTCCTTGTCCTGCGTTGTAGGCCGCTATAGCCAGATACCATCGACCAAAGTAGTTGTGCAGATCCTTCAGATAGGCTGCGGCAGCCCGGGTTGATTTTACCGGATCTCGCCGCTCGTCCACCCACGAATCAATTTTCAAACCGTACCTACGTGCAGTGCCGGCAACAAATTGCCAAAGACCGACGGCCCCTGAAGAGGATGAGCTGTGGGTGATAAAACCGCTTTCGATGAGCGCCAGATAGGCCAGTTCTTCCGGGACTCCTTCCTCGTGAAGCACCTGTGCGATCACCGGCATATACTTTCCGGATCGGGCCAAGGCCTTTTCGAGATCGTTTTTACCGCTTTTGGAAAATTGGTTGATAAAGTAACGGACCCTTGGGTTTTCAATCACCGCTTTAGAAAACTCCAATCGACTCCGCTCGACCGGTTGGTCTATTGTTTTGTTAAGATCTTTCTCCAGCGAGTTCAGGAAACGATCTTCTAGACGCGGTCCCGAGACCTTTCTCCAGGGCGAAGACTCGTTGGGAGCCGATGCCGTTGTGGCGTTTGCTTCTTGCTGATCCGGATTGAGTGTCGGTTCTATAACGATCGTTGAGCTGGTGTCGAGTGTGGAAGGCGCCAGCAGGTTTTCTTCCTGCATATCGAGCGGCTGTCCAAGGGCCGTTGCTATGGCTTCATCCCCGATAACGAGTGACGGTTGGGAAGAGGGGCTGGCAACTTGGTTTTCCGGTGCTGATCCCGCGGAAGCTGGCGTACTGCGCACGAGGGTCATTTGGAAGTGTGCGCAGCCCTGTAAGAGGCCAACCGCCAAGCCGAGGACTAGAATTTGAGTTCGCGTCGACATCGCTTGGTCACCGACAAACTCGCGGAGGGTACTAGAATCGTCGCGGTCGCGCAACCCAAAAATGCTTGACAATCACTCGACAGAGTCTCACGATTCCTCAGCGATGCCAAAAAGTTGAAACGAATTGACAGATGGGAGCAAAAAAAAATAAAAAATATCTGGTGGATTTAAGTCTGAGCTATGTTTTGACAGGCTCGGTTCATGGTGATAGCTGAAATGATGTTTTTGGCTAATTCGGTAGACATGTATATCCCATCAATCCAGAGAGCATTCTGGCTTGGCCTGGCGTTCTGTTGGCTCATCTTCACTGGGATTGTCTTCGGTGAAGAGATCACAGTTTCTTACGCGGCGCTCACGGCTGCTTATATGGTGACAAGAGGAGAGCTGATCAAGGTGGCTAAATTGCCTGAACCCGGGCAGCTGTTTGATTACAGCATCATCAAAAAAGTATATACCGAGCTCAAAAAGAGCTGGAAACCGAAGCCTTGATCTTTAGCGACGAAACGAATGCCTATTTTGACTCCAAGGACGCAGGCTATGGTGGACCAAAGGAAAGTTGGCGGATGAAACTATCCAACCGGATTGCTCTCGGGTCAAGTGTCCTCGCAGCGTTATGTCTGCCCTGGGTTCTTTTGGCCGCAGACGGACAGACGGAATGGGAGCGAACTCTGGCTGCGGCGAAGAAAGAAGGGCCACCCGTTATCGGTATCCCCGCTAGCAGTGAATTGCGAAAAGCCATCGGCACAAGTTTTAAAGAGAAGTTCAGTATCGATATAGAGCTCTTTCCCAGCCGAGGGCCAGAGAATGTCACGCGCATTATAAAAGAATATAGCGCGGGTGTGCGTTACTTTGATGTGCTTGTCGCCGGAGGGGCGACACCGCTTGCCATGGTAGCGGCAGGAGCGGCGGACGATTTCCAGCCTTACATGATCCTGCCGGAGGTCAAGGATCCGAAAAACTGGTGGGGCGGGCATATCTGGGAGGACAATGTCAGCACAAGACGTTACGTCTACGCATTTCTTTGCTACACCAGCGAGACCTTCTGGCAGAACACCAGTCAGGTCGAACCGCAGGACATGCGCTCCTTCGATGATCTTCTAAATCCGAAGTGGAAGGGCCGGGTCGGTTTTCTCGACCCGCGGAATCCCGGTTCTGGGCAAAACACTTGGACTTTTCTCTGGAAAGTAAAAGGAGAAGAATTCCTCGGCAAGCTCGTGCAGCAAGATCTCCTGATCACTCAAAACCAACGCCAGCTTGCCGAAAGTCTGGCCAAGGGCAAGCTCGCCTTTACGATCGGTCTCAGTCATTACAGCTACGAGCCATTCATAAAAGCGGGGCTGCCGGTCAAACCTGTGCCTGGGATCAAAGAGGGAGCTCATGCCAACAACGGGAGCGGTGTCGTGGCGGTGGTGAAAAATCCTCCGCATCCAAATTCTACCAAAGTATTTATTAATTGGTTGCTCGGGAAAGAGGGACAGGAACTATACGGCAAGGCGATGCTCCAGGGGACACGCCGGCTCGACGTGGATACGCAATGGCTCAAGGAATCAGGCATCGAGGGCTGCAAGGATATCATGGCCGTGGAGGATTATTATCGCCGGGAAACCCACCTGGAATCTTCCGTCAACAAACTCAGAAAGCCGGCGACGGCCCTGGCTGAAAAACTCTTGAGCAGGAATTGAAGCTAGAGAAGTGAGTGGCTTCAATGTGGACGATGGCTCGGATTGTAAATCGTTTATGTTTTAAAATCAGGATAGCCGGCCTGGGCGGCTTTTTCTTTGTAATCTTTGACTAACTCTTCTCTCGGCTTCTCGTGGATCCAAACCGCTTCGGTGAAACTCCAGAGCGTGAACGGATGGGCGCCCAGGGCATAAAGCTTGCCATAGTCCTTGGTCGCCAGCGCTTCGCGCTCTTCGGGTGTAAACTTTAGCTTCTGGCCTTTCTCCCATTTCTCAACAAACCCGCGCGGGTGACTCACGTATTCATCCTCTGCCGACTCGTTCATGTTGACGTGGTGGATGAGTTTGTTCATCAGGTATTTGCTCATGGCAACTCCTCGTTTAGGCCTTGATCAAGGTCCAAATGCCGATGGCGATGAACCCGATTCCCGCCAGATAATGCAAAGTTCTTTCGCTCACGTAATGCGACATGGCAGAACCCGCAGCGACGCCGATGGCGGATGTTACAACCAACGCCAAGGCCGCCCCGGCGAAAACAGTGAGTTTGCTGGCATTTTTGTCCGACGCAAATAGCATCGTGGCCAGCTGCGTTTTGTCGCCAAGCTCTGCGATAAAGACCGACGTGAAAACCGTCGATAGTATTTTCCAGTCCATAGAAGGTCTAACCGGTTTCTTGCTGATCCCAACTGAAGAAGGGGATCGCGGGAAATCCGGCATCGAGTCCTTCTGCGTACGACGGTGACGTTAGATTCGCTACGCCCATCATCATAAGGAAGTTCAAATAGCCAGTGGTCATATTCCCGGCTTTCATCATTCGAACTGGGCTGCAGCCCTCCGCCGCGCTTTTGATATCGCCGTGCTCGATCCAACCCACGGCGTCGGCGTCGAATTGCGGGTCCATCAGGTGACGCTCGAATTGCCGCGGGCCGCCAATCTCAAGCGACAGGTGGCCGCTGACGAGCACACCGACTCGTCGATCGCCCGGGATGCTGTCAATGGCCTTACGTATGGCGACGCCGACTTCGTAGAAGCGTTTGGGCCGCGGCATCGGCGGCGCAATACAATTGGTCAGGATGGGAACGATCGGTATATCCATCTCCGGCCGGACGAACATCATCGGCACAATGATGGAATGATCGATCGTCAATTCATTGGAGTATGAGAAATCCACTCCCTCATCCAAGGCGCGTTCAAGAATGTGATCGGATAGATCCGGGTCGCCGGGCAGTTTGCAGGCCGGCAGGCCGAATTCGCGAGTCTCGTCATAGAATGTCCCATCATAGCTTTCCATTTTACCGATCATGAAAGGCGGCATGTTGTCCATGAAAAACTGGTGCAGGTGGTCGTTACCGATCGTAATCAGCACGTCCGGCTTGGCCTCGGCCAGCTTCCTGCGCATCATGGCGATTCGCTCTTTGACCTTGGCGGCGCCTGGCGGCTGTTGCGGCTGTTGAAAGAGGCGCGGCATAAATGGGTTGTGGGTGATGCCGATAATCGTCACCAGTTTAGCCATGGGCGACCTCCTGGAGATTGTAGGGTTGATCTTTAGCGCAACAAGCTCGGCGAACTTTCGACGATTTCAATCTACTGACCCAAAGACTTGAAGTAGCCATTCTTTTCCAACTCGTTGTAGATGCTGGGGTCCAGGAACTCATCGGCTTTTCGCCCCCTCGCCCTGGGGTCTGTTTCCGCTGCTTGCGCCAGAATGGTCTCGATGGCCTTATACGGCAACCGCGGCGGTCTTTCGATGAAGTTGGTGGCGTATTCGTAAGACGATTCCAAGGCTTCACGGTCCTGAGTACGGGTCCACTTTCCAATTACTTTCATGGCCAGCTCTTTATCACGAAACAAGAGATCTACAGCTTCGCTATACGCCATCAAGAATCGCTTTACCGTTTCACGGTCCTTTTTAATCGTGGAACGAGTGGAAACAAGACTCGTGGTGGGGTAGTCGAGCCCTACCTTGGCAAAGTTCGCGAACAGAGAAAAACCTGTCTTCTTTGCTTTGAAATCTCCTGGTGAAGACAGGACCCCTCCCTGAATTACGCCGGCCTGCATCCCGGCGAGAATTTCCGGCTGCCCGCCCATTTGGATGACTTTTACGTCACGATCAGGCTCAAGTCCCCACTTTTTTAGCAAAAAGCGCAAAGTGAAATCTGTCGAGGCGCCGTAGCGTGTAATCCCCAAAGTCTTGCCTCGCAAGTCCTCTTGGGTCTTGATCGCTGGCTGGACGTAAAGGTAGAAAGACGGCACATTCACCACGCCGCCAAAGGTCACGATATCGCCGCCGGCAAGATCAGCAAAGACGATATTGCCACCCGCCAGGGCCACCGTGAATTCTCCGGCGATGATCGCCTGAGACACCCTGCTGCCCCCGGCGACGTAAACCGGATCGACATAAAGCCCATGCTTGTCAAAGATCTTGGCGTCCTTGGCAAGATAGAAACCGGACTGCGTCGCGCTGATGGCACTATAGGCGACAGCGATGCGTTTGGTTTGCGCCTGGAGTGTCCCGTGAATCAACCACGCCAGCAACAGAACGGAAACCATAAGATATTTGTTCATTCGTCACCCCTTCCTTTGGGTCGTTGCCATATTCACCGCCTGCGACGGTCTTAATACCATATGCCTTGGCCACTCGCTACTGAGCCGGCAGCCGTTGACAACATGCCACCTGCGACATTATATGGACGCAGCCTTTGCGCCATGGCTGCAGGGAGCATACTTTAAACGGGGGCAATTATGCGAGGAGAGATCGAAGCGATCCAAGCCAAAAGCGAGAGTCGAAATGTCCGGTTAGTCGGTCACAACGATCTCAACGGTCACGGCGACGGGATGCAGCTACTCAAGAACGGCCGATACGTTTATCTTGCGCATCTTGGCACCTCGCCGATGGCGCTCACGATCTTGGACGCGAGCGACCCGTCGGATCCTAAAGTCGTGCGCCAGATGCCACATCCCAATAATACCCACGCGCACAAAGTGCAAATCGCGGGCGATATCATGATTCAAAATCAGGAGCGTCCCTATTTCGACAAATCGATCTCTGCGAGTGTGCCGAACGAAGCTGGCATTCGGATCTATAGCATTGGTAATCCAACGGAGCCCCGCGAGATCGGCTACATGAAGATCCCGGGTAAAGGCGTGCACCGCATGTGGTTTACCGATGGCAAGTACGCCCACGTCGGCGCGATGATTCCGGGGATCAAAGAGCGGGCTTATTTGATTGCGGATCTATCCGACCCGTCCAACCCGAAGCAGGCGGGTGTTTGGTGGATTCCCGGAACCAAGGAAGGCGAGGAGACGCCGCCGGACTGGACGCCCTTTCCGGGCGAGCACTTTCACGTGCACGGAATCATTCCCCAGGGTGACCGCGCCTATGCCGCGCTGGTGGATGCCGGCATGGCGATCATCGACATTACCGATGTAAGCAAGCCGAAAACCATCAGCCGTATCGACTGGAGCCCGCCCTACGGCGGCTACGCGCATACGACTCTGCCGCTTCCGGGTAGAAAGCTCGTGGTAGCCGTCGATGAGTCGGTGAAATACGACTGTCAGGAAGGTGAAAAGCGAGTGTGGCTGATTGATATCCGGGAAGAAAAAAACCCGGTGATCGTCAGCACTTGCCCGGTCCCGGAGGGCGACTTCTGCAAGCGGGGCCTGCGGTTCGGTCCCCACAACGTCCACGAGAACCGACCCGGATCATTCCAGAGCGAGAATTTGATTTTTGTTACTTACTATAATGCCGGCCTTCGGGTTTTTGACATAAGAAACAAGTTCCGCCCGGAGGAAGTAGGTTACTTCATTCCACCAGCGCCTGAAGGACAAAAGGCGCCCATGTTCAACGACCTTTATGTCGATACGGACGGTTTGATTTACGTGACGGACCGCATCAAAGGCGGACTCTACGTTCTGGAATACACGGGACCAAAAATTCAATGAGATCATGTTTACTAACCGCAAAGAACGCATAGAACTCAAAGAAGATTTGCTCTGCGAACTTTGCGTTCTCTGCGGTTGAAATGTTGCGGGAGGAAAGTCAGGCGTGGCTACCGATCGTCTGGTTGTGAACGTCTTCAACGTTGATGCGGCGTTAAATGTCGCTCGCGGGAGAGGACTCTTCACTGCGGAGGGAATCGACGTTGAGCTGCTGGTCACGCCGAATTCGACGGATCAAATGCGCGGCCTCGGCAAGGGCTCTTGGCAGGTCGTTTCGACGGCATTCGACAACGTGCTCGGATGGTCGGGTCGCGAGGGCGCGGAGATTGTCGCCGTCGCCCAAATATCCCAAGGAATGACTTTGCCGGTTTACGTCAGGCCGGAAATTAAAAGCTGGAACGATCTTCGCGGCAAGAAGCTTGCGGTGGATGCCGTGGACACGGCCTACGCGCTGGTCTTGCGGCGAATTATCCTGGAGCACGGCCTCGATTTCGATCGGGGCGATTATGAACTGGTCCCGCTGGGGACAACGGGAGCCCGCTTGGAATCGATGACGCGGGGTGAGACGTTTGCCGGTGTTCTTAATCCGCCGTGGGACAAGCAAGCTGAGGCCGCTGGACACAAGCGCTTCGCGGATCACCGAGAGGTCTTGCCTAACTATCCCGGAGGAGTCTTTGCCGTCAGTCGTAATTGGGCGCGTGAAAATCGCCGGTTGCTGGTCAAGTTTTTACGCATTTGGAACAACGCGCTTCGTTGGTGTCATGACGACAGAAATCGCAGCGACGTGCTCAGGGTCATCGCGGCGGAGGAAAAAGTCGATGAAACCGCGGCGGAGCGGAAACTAGCGCAGTTGCCGCCCAGTGGAAAACTGAACTTATCCGGACTGCAGAACGTTCTCGATCTGCGCGTTCAATTTAATCTCACGCCGCCCATGGGGAAAGATTTGGCCACGTATTACGAAGAAAGTTTTTATCGAGAGGGTTCTAGCTCTTAGTTACGCTCACCGACCGCAAAGGAGGAATTGCATGAAGAATCTGAAGAGACTTTCAACTTGTTTAGTTTTGGTGATGACAATCGCCGTCTGGACAAGGTCCGGCCTTGCCGCACCCATCGACGATCTTATCAAGGGTGCCCAGCAAGAGGGAACCATCGAATTCTACGCCCCGTCAACGTTGACGCCCCAAGGCGCGCAGGCCCTGGCCGCGGCCTTCAACAAGAAGTACGGTCTCAACGTCAAACTGCAGTACAGTCCTTCGGGAAACATGACCCGAGATATCGGCAAAGTCGTCGGTCTGGGCGCCACGGGCGTCCCGCCGGAATGGGATTTGATGGTGGTCACAGACGCGCACCATGCGACCCTTTGGGTGAAAAAAATGCATCAGCCCTTTGACTATAAGAGTATCGGCGTCGATCCAAAAGCGATTCAGTACGACAACGGCGCGGTGAGCTTCGCCAATCAGTTTGTGCTCCCTGCGTACAATAAGAAACTGGTCACTGAAAAGGACGCGCCGAAAACTTGGGAGGATCTCTTGAATCCCAAATGGAAGGGTAAAATCGGCGTGTCGAGCGCGACCCATCATATGGCTCGCCTGGCCGCAGGACCCTGGGGGGAAGAGAAAGCGACCAACTTTGTCAAAGCGTTGACCAAGCAGGATTTGATTCTCGGAAGATTGGGCGAAATCTACAACCGGCTACTTCTGGGTGAAATCGTTGTCGCGGTTTCGTTGACTGACAGCGAAATCAAGGCGGACAAGAACAAGACGGCTCCGGTCGCGCAAGCGGAGGCCGTGTCGCCGCTAATTTCTCCCGCCTACGAGGCGGGCGTGCCTAAGAACGCCCCGCATCCTAAAGTCGCGTACCTGATGGCCGCCTATCTCACGACTCCCGAAGCGCAAAAAATCTGGGAAAAGTATGCTGGCCAAAGCTCGGCCTTGATTCCCGGAACCGCGGCCTATAAATACGCGCAGAACAAGACCGTCGTGTACATGACTCAGGACCAGGCTCAGATGGTGGATCGACTATCGAGAGAATACGGCAAGATTTTCGGTTTTAGCGGTCTATAAAGTCCTCAGGGGGCAAACATGAAGGCTGAGACAGCTCTTGGCGCTTTCGGTCAAGTCTTTGATGCGAAGAAGGTCAACGGTGTCGGCCTGTTCGCCGGCGGATTGACGGCGCTGCTCGTCCTCATGGTCGGCGTCCCGCTGCTGATGGTGATTCTCATGAGCCTGCGCACCGGATTCCCGGGCGAGGGGGGACCGCTCACGCTGGCTAATTTCAGCGCCGTCTACAGCTCTCCCGGAACCTACAAGGTCCTGCTCAATACGCTTTTGTTCGCCGCGGGGACGGTGGTGGTGACGATCGCTTTTGCCGTGCCGCTCGTGTGGCTTCTCATGCGCACCGATCTGCCGCTTAAAGGAACGATCTACATATTGATGACCGTCGGCATTTTGATCCCCGTCTTCCTCCGCACCATCGCGTGGATCCTGTTGCTCAGCCCGCGCATCGGTCTGGTGAACCAGTGGGCCACTCAGTTATTCGGTCTCGACCATCCGTTGGTTAGCCTGTACAACATACCGGGGATGGCCTTCATTCAGGGCGTCTCCTTTGTGCCCGCAGCGTTCTTCATGCTGGCGGCGGCTTATCACACAATGGACCCGTCGCTCGAAGAAGCGGCCTACACTTCCGGCGTGAGTAAGTTTCAAACCTTTCTCAGGATCAACGTTCCGATCACGTGGCCCGCGATCGCCGGTGTCATGGTCTATCTTTTCATGTCCGCGATTGCCGTATTCGAAGTTCCAGCGATCATCGGTTTTCCAGCCAGGATTCTCGTGTTGAGCGCTTTGATCTTCACCTCGACCAACCCGCCCACGGGTTTGCCCGACTACGGCCTCGCCGGCGCCTACGGCGCGGTCATGTTAGTGGCGGGCCTGACGTTGGCCTATTTCTATGTGCGGCTCGTGCAACATGGCAAGAAGTATACGGTCATCACCGGGCGGGGCTACCGGCCCCGGCAGATCTCGCTGGGGCGTTGGAAGTGGGCGGCGTTGGCTTTCGTGATGCTGTACCTGTCGATGGAAGTTTTTATTCCATTTCTGGTCCTTCTTTGGGCCTCGTTGCTGCCGCATTTGCAGCTGCCCTCGGCTGAGGCCTGGGCTCAGATCTCGCTGAATAATTACGAAACGATCTTCGACTTCGTCGACGCGTTGCCGTTTATTAATACGGCGATTCTAATGTTGGCCGTGCCCACGGGAACCATGCTCCTGGCGGTGCTGGTGTCCTGGATCGTGGTCCGAACCCAGGTAAGTTTTCGCGGTTCCCTCGATACCGTCGCTTTTCTACCTCACGCGATCCCGAGCATTTTGCTCGCCGTCGGCCTTGGCTATCTCGGTTTGGCGTATAGAAATATTTTTCCCGTTTATGGCACCATCGCGATCATCGCTATCGCCCACATGATTAGCTGGGTTGCATATGGGACCCGCACTACCAACGGCGTGATGATTCAGGTGCACCGCGAGCTGGAAGAGGCAGGGAAAGTATCGGGCGCTTCGACCTCCCGAGTTCTTCGCCGCATCGTTCTACCTTTAGTCGCCGCCGGCATCTTCAACAGTTGGATCTGGATCAGCATGCTGTCGTATCGCGAAGTGACCATGGCCCTGGCGCTGGGCACGCGCAAAAATCTCGTGATCTCGACCATCGTGTGGCAATTTTGGGGTAATGGCTGGGTGCCGCAAGTCGCAGCTCTGGGTGTGCTGCTGGTACTTTTTGCGGTGCTGGTGGTCGGTATCTTAAAAATTGGCTTTTCGCGCTTTGGTGGTGAGTTTGGCTCGGCGCATTAAATTAAGTTTCGAGTTAAAAACTAGAAACCAGAAACTCGTCACCCAAAACCTGGGAAATTAGTTGATCAGCATTCGCGGACTCAGAAAGTGGTTCGACAGCCGGCGCGGCCGCGTGGAAGCGCTGCGCGGCATCGACCTGGAAGTGACCGAGAAAGAGTTCTGCGTTCTGCTCGGCCCCAGCGGCTGCGGCAAGACTACAACCTTGCGCTGTGTTGCCGGTCTTGAAAGGCCCGATGCCGGGGAGCTGGAAATCGCCGGTACGGTGGCGAACTCCGCGGCGCGGGGAATCTACGTCCCCACGGAGAAACGCGATATCGGCATGGTGTTCCAGTCCTACGCGATCTGGCCGCACATGAACGTGTTTAATAATGTCGCGTTCCCCCTGATCAAAGGACGTCATAGGATCCCGAAGGGGCAAATTGCCGAGAAAGTTCGCACCGCTCTCAAGCTTGTGCAATTGGACGGGCTCGAGGATCGGCCGGCGACGGATCTGAGCGGCGGGCAACAACAGAGAGTCGCGATGGCGCGGGCGATGGTGACGGAACCAAAAATTCTTTTGATGGACGAGCCTCTGAGCAATCTCGACGCCCGGCTGCGGGAGCAGATGCGTGTGGAGCTGAAAAAGATCACCAAGGCGGTCGGTGTGACGACTCTCTACGTGACTCACGATCAGGCGGAGGCTTTGAGTCTCGGCGATAAGGTCTGCGTCATGCATGACGGCGAAATTCTTCAGATCGCGCCGCCGCACGAGGTGTACGCTCGGCCGGCGAGTCTCTTTGTGGCGCAATTCGTTGGGGAGATGAATTTTGTCAAAGGTCACGTCACCGGCCCATCGCAGGTGGAATGTCCTCTGGGGAAATTATCGCTTTCCGTCCCCACGGGCATTTCGGTTTCAAGCCCGGTGACGTTGGCGATCCGGCCGGAACACGTCAAAGTCAACTCGGCGGATGGTTCTCCTTCAGGCTTATCGGGAAACATCGCGAGTAAAAACTATCTCGGCGACACCGCTCTGCTGGAAGTCGAAGTTAACGGCGTAACCTTGCTTGCCAAGCTCGCCGGAGACTCGGAGCTCGCTATTGGACAACGGGCCGCGGTAGAGTTGCCTTCCCACCGTTGGCATGTGTTCCCTTAGTAGATGGAGTACTGGAGTGATGGAGTAATGGAATGATGCGTTTTTGAAATCCGATACTCCATTTCGTCCATCCGGCCCCCGCTTATAGCCACGTCTTATCTGCCTTGCAGTCAGTCTGACTCTGTGCAATAGACACTTCATTATGAGTCCAAACACACAAAGCGAGACATTCAAGCGTAAGCCCGTAGAAAATCTCTTGAGCGCCCGGTCGGTTGCCATCGTCGGCGCATCAACCAAGGGGCGCTGGCCTTCGGGTATCTATCGCAATCTCAAGGCCGCCAAGTTCCCGGGTAACATCTATCTGATTAACCCAAATTACACGGAGATATTTGACGATAAATGCTATCCAAACCTTGCGGCTTTGCCGGAAGTGCCGGAACATCTCCTGATGCTCATACCCACGCGGGCTGTTATCGGCACGATAGAAGAGGCAGCAAAGCTGGGCACAAAGGCTGCGACCATCTACAGCGCCGGTTTCGGCGAAGGGGACGATCCCAAGGGAAAAGAACGTGCGCAGGCCATGAAGGAGCTATGTGATCGCACCGGGTTCGTTGTCTGCGGCCCGAACTGCATGGGGTCGTTCTCGCTGCCCGAAGGGCTATGGAGCTTTCCGACTCCCGTGCCGCTTTTGAAGAAGGGACCGGTGGGTTTGATCTTTCAGAGCGGCGGTTCGCTGGGCAACTGGGTCAAAGGAGCGTCGGAGCGGGGCATTGGGTTTACCTATGCCGTATCCAGTGGCAACGAAGTCAGTCTCGACCTGGTCGACTATTTATCGTTCCTCGTCGATGAGCCCGATACCAAGGTCATCGCTCTAATGGTCGAAGGCATCCGCCGGCCCGAGAAATTTATGGCCGTGGCCGAGCAAGCGTTGAAAAAGAACAAGCCGATTCTCGTGGTCAAGCTGGGTCGTTCGGAAATGGGCAAACGCCAGGCGATTTCCCACACCGGCTCGCTGGCGGGAGCGGATGAAGTTTTCGACGCCGTTTGTCACCGGCTCGGGTTGATTCGTGTACCGACCCTGGAAGACTTGACGGAGATGACCTTGGCATTCATGCCGGGCCGTTTCCCGCGCGGGAGCCGAGCGGCGATCGTCGTCAACTCCGGCGGCATGAAGGGGTTGCTTTGCGATCACTGTGATGAGCTCAAGACCAATCTCGCGCAGTTGAGCGATCAGACAAAAGCGGCGGTGCGCCCGTTGATTCCCGAGGAACTGGTGGTGGAAAATCCGCTTGAATGCGGGGTCGCCGGTTTCGGCGACGAGCAGGGTTTTATCAATATCGTCAAGCTCCACGCCGAGGACGATGGCGTCGATCTGCTGGCGATTCACGGCGAGCTGCCGCGCGGGGAAAAAGAGAAGCCGCGCTGTTCAAGAATCTTGCGGCGGCCACGGACAAACCGATCCTTGCGTTCGCTCGCTCGACTTATAGCTGCACCGACGAGAGCCGCGTGTATCAAGAAGAAGCGGGCATCCCTTTCTTGCAGGCGATCAAGCCGACATTAAGGGCACTCGCAGGTTTGGGTTTGTACGGGGAGCGCAAGAGACTTGGCGTGCCAATTTTGCCGGTGGCGACAGGGAAGACGGAGGACCTTGACGGGGAGAAGTTCAACCAAGTCCTCCAATCCAAGGGGCTGGCGTTGCCCCGGCAAGCGCTGGTTGAAACCGCGGCGGAAGCGGCTCAGAAGGCGAAAGAGATCGGCTTCCCGGTCGCTATGAAACTCATCGCGCCGGAAGTTGTTCACAAAACCGAATCAGGCGCGGTTGTGCTTGGATTGAACAGCGCGGAAGAAGTCGAAGCTCAGGGAAAGCGGCTGCTGTCACTGGCCAAAGGCTCCGCGAAATTGCTGTTGCAAGAAATGGTACAGGGAACGGAAATTATCTTGGGCGCCCGCACCGATCCGCAATATGGACCTTTTATGATCGTCGGGCTCGGCGGCATTTTCGTCGAGGTTCTGAAAGACGTCGCCATTCGGCTCCTGCCGGTGTCGGAGAGCGAAGCGTGGGCGATGCTCAAAGAGCTCAAAGGCTACAAGGTTCTCGAAGGGGTGCGTGGCCAACCCCCCCGCGACATCGGGGCGTTGGTCAAAGCGATGGTGGGCTTGTCGGACATCTTTTTGAACTACCGTAATCATCTCTCGGATCTGGAATTCAACCCGATTTTGCTGCGCGCTCAGGGGCAAGGGCTCGCGGCCGTCGATGTGCGGATGATTCGGAAGTAAACGCGATCGCATACAGGAATTTCGACTGCGGGCCAACCGGGCGTTGAGCGATAGTTTAGGCCGATTTCCGTGTAACTATCCTAAGGCAGTGGCATACCTAGATTGGAGCCGACATTTCGTCAGGTGCCGATAGCTGGGCAACACATCTCGGCACGTGCTGCAACATTTGGAATGATCCTTATAGTTTGAAGGATTCCAGATATCGAATCGACACTGGCACATCCGTTGCTCTGACTCTTTTCCATGTTACGAAATCTGCAAGGAGTTGCCGATGAGTGAACTTCTCGACGTGGCGTTACAAGCGCACGGCGGCCTCCAACGCTGGCGTGAAGCCCAAATTCAGGGGAACGAATGATGAGAGCAATGTGCGCCGAGTCGTTCACGGGGTGCGGAGGTCTGAAGCATCAAAGAGGCATGAACATGTCACGGTGTATTTTCAAAAGTGTCTCGTTGCTGACATTGAGCCTAGTCATTTGCTGCGGCTTATATCTGCTATCACCATGGGTCATCGGTCAGCCTCTTTTTCCCTTTCAGGCGAATGGCAGCATGCTGGCCGGCCCTGACAGTAACACTGTCGGTTCGCGCCAGATCGCCCAACCGTTTACCAAGGACGGATACTTTCAATCTCGCCCGTCCGCCGCGTCTTACGAGGCGTCAGCCTCGACCTCGTCGACAGCGACTGCATCGAACAACTTCTTCCATCCGCAGAATCGCGACTTCGGCGTCGCAGAGACTCCATTGTTACAGCGCCCAGCCCGAAGGGTCTGCCATTTTTACGATTGTTAACTCGGTCAGAGGAACTGCGAGAGGGTCCGGTCTTGCCCATGGCAGGTTCACCGGCGCACCCTTTACCGAGAAGAGCCTCGCCGCCGTCGATGTGCGGGTCATCCGCAAGAGAATTTCTTTCGCAGTTTTACAGCAGCGGGCTCAGGCTTATCGTTCAATAACCAGTTGGTTACCGAGCTCGTCCTGATCGTCCGGCGGGCGGGGAAAGTGTTGGGCCAGAATATCACCGCAACGCTCGATGGCTTTGCAGTAGGCTTCGCACGCCTTGCCGGACTTTAAGCCGGCGGTAAGGATCTGAACCACTTCATCCCAAGTTCCAGCCGGAACTTTGTCATTGATGCCTCTGTCCGCGAGGACTTCTGCCCAATGTTCAAACAGAGAGGCGAGAATCAATATCCCGGTATGCGCTCGGGTGTAATGCAGCCCTTGCGCAGTGAAGGCCGCCAGGCTTCTTAGGTGGACCGCCTCTGCGATTCGGCCGTTGGGAATCAAGGTCCTCTTTACAGCGGGGATAGCGCAGAATATAGATCCCAATGCCGCGCCCGCGAGGGGCCAGAGGAGTTGCGAATGGATGGATGCCCAAGGGTCTTGAAAGACGAACGACGCGAGTGTGCCCGCGACTAGCCCGACACCCATTCCGGCAATCTCAATCTCAGCATAGCGGGCACTTGCGCCTACGAGCATGGGTACGATCTCGCCGGCCGTTCGTTGTTCGGCGGTAACCACGGCTTGGCGAATGCGTTCCTGTTCCTCTGGCGTGAAAAAAGTTTCCGCATTGATCATCTTACCAACTCCCCGAAGCACCGCCGCCCCCGAAACCCCCGCCTCCACCACTGAACCCACCACCACCACCTCCGCCACCGCCAAAACCTCCTCCACCGAAACCTCCGGGAAAAGCACCCCCTCCCCAATCTCCTCGTCGAGATCTTGATCTGCCTACCCATTGATTTCCCGCAGATCCTGTACCCAGAGCAGCGCCTATGGCTCCTAGCAGGGCTCCGACAATGAGGGCTGGGAGCAAAACTAGTCCGAGCCCTCCCGAAGCGAATAACGAAGTGACCAGCCCGGAAGCTGCTCCTCCGAAAGCGCCACCCAATAATCTGCGTCGCGTCATGCCAATAAAAAGAGCAAGCATGGCGGTGATCATGAGGATCGTTATGAGTGACGCGCCCTGAGAACTGCCCGGAGCCGGCCGGGCTCGTTCCGGCAATTTTTCCCCTTTGGTGACTGTGAGAATCGTATCGACCCCGGCTTCAATCCCGCCCGCAAAGTCTCCGGATCGAAAGCGCGGGGTGATCACTTCCCGAATGATGCGACTGGCGATGGCATCCGGCATGACTCCTTCGAGTCCGTAGCCGACCTCAATACGCAGCTTTCGATCGTCACGAGCGATGAGGAGTATCGCGCCGTTATCGAAGCCTTTCTTGCCAATTTTCCAGGCCTCGGCGACGCGGATGCTAAAGTCTTCGAGACTGTCACCTTTCAGGCTGGGGATGGTTAGAACTGCGATTTGATGCCCGGTTTCTGCCTCAAAGCGGGCGAGGCGCTCTTCAAGCGCCCGTGCTTTGTCGGCGGGGATCAATCCTGCATAGTCGTTTATCCTTCCCCGC
Organism: uncultured delta proteobacterium; assembly: GCA_963737905.1. Lineage (GTDB taxonomy): Bacteria > Desulfobacterota > Binatia > UBA9968 > UBA9968 > DAIRFP01. Next base: position 72,745 of record CAVTUQ010000027.1, read on the forward strand.
AGCGGCGGAACGTCTAATGCCAGGGCGAGTGAAAGGATTGTCGGCGCTAGCAGAGAGACAAGCCCGGCGAGATACAACCGTGCTTTGCGCAGCTTCATCTGCTGCTTAGAATTTCACCTGCGGAGGCTTCGCTGCACCCTCGTCGGCGCTGAAAGTCTCTCGCTCTTTGAGCCCAAGCAGATATTTTGCCGTCAGGTTGGTCGGGAAGAAGCGGATCCCTTTGTTGTATTCGGCAACACTTTCGACGTAGCGTTTGCGGGCGACCGCGATGCGGTTCTCTGTTCCTTCTAATTGAGCCTGTAGATCTCGGAAATTCTGATTCGCTTTGAGTTCGGGATAGCGCTCTACCACTAACATGAGGCGGGAAAGGGCACCGGAGAGGTTGCGTTGGGCCTCTTCGAATTTCTTGAAGGTTGCGGGATCGCTAAGAGCTTGCGCATCCAGTTTGATCGAGGTCGCTTGTGCCCTTGCCTCGATAACTTTCTGCAAAGTCTCTTGCTCAAACTGGGACGCGCCCTTTACTGTTGAGACGAGGTTGGGGATCAAGTCAGCACGGCGTTGATATTGATTCTGGACTTCAGCCCAAGCAGCTTTGACCTGTTCATCCAAACCTTGGAGTTGGTTGTAACCACAGCCGGATATGAAAAATGCGGCTAGACCCATAACTAGAAAATAGTTTCGTCCTCGCGCGATTTTGCGCATAGTTCTCTCCTTCTCGGTATATTGAGATAATCAGATCCAGACCCTTCTATCTCAAAGGGTACTGACCTTGTCAAGGAAAGGAGTTTGATGATGACTCTAGGATCCAGATGCAAGCGGTTAGAGATTATAAGACAGCAAGGGCCCGGCGGCGACGCGGGCCCTTGAACGGAGGCAGGTGAGTCAAAACGGTAGGACCCAATCGGTTATTCAACCGATCCCACTTTCGGACGCCACTTATCAAACCGCCTTTCCACCCTCGTCAGCAGATCCATACCGATCATCCCGGTCAGCGCAAAAACGAGGACGCCGACAAAGACCTTATCGGTTTGGAAGGTGGCACCCGCCACAGTGATCATGAAACCGATCCCGGCGGTAGCAGCATAAAGTTCTCCTACCATGACACCCACGATAGCCCGTCCAAGTCCTAACCTTAAACCGGTGAGGATGAAAGGGATGGTCGAGGGAAGCACGACGGTCCTAAAGAGCATCCACTCGGAAGCGCCGAAACTCTTGGCGGCCGTGAGAAGGTTGTAAGGCGTCGTCTTCACCCCGTCGCGCGTATTGATCAACATCGGGAAGACTGCGCCGAGAAAGATAATACCAACCTTCGAGAGTATTCCGATCCCCAACCAGATGATGACCAATGGCAGAAGTGCGACGCGCGGGGTCGCGTTCATCGCGTTGATGAAGGGGTCGAATATGTAACTGGCTCTCTTGTACCAGCCGACCATGATCCCAAAGGGGATAGCGACAGCAGCCGAAAGAAAATAGCCCCAGAAGAGTTCGATGCCGCTAACGTAAAGGTCGTTGTAGATCTCGCCCGACGAAAAGAGCTGAACGGCCGCCTTCCAAACGAGCGAGGGGGCGCTCATGAACATGGGATTGATCAACTGAAAGGTATTTCCGACCAGCTCCCAGACGACGAGGAAGGTGATCACCGCGGCGCTACCGAGGATTTTCTTTTCGTGGTTCAGGTAGAACTTGTAAAGGCGAGAGGCTTCGGCAACCTTAATGTCAAAAAGCAGCTCCTGAGCGGATTCGTTTTGATCAGCCATGGCGTTTATCCTTTCGTGAAGTTTTTGCGACTTTTGGACTGAGTGAATCGGAGTGAGTCTCGTTATGATCGGTCGAACTGGATTCCTGGATGAGGCTTTGCAGTACCTTCACGAACGGCGGACCCGCAGACTGAAGTTCCTGCAAGTGATGCAGTGAAAGCCGCTTGAGAAACTCTTCGCCGTCGTGAGTTAGCTTTATTAGGACTTGTCGCTTGTCGTCTGTGGACCGCAGTCGCAACAAAAAGTTCCGTTCGACGAGACGATCGATCAATTCGACGGTGCTGTGGTGCTGGAGCTGCATTCTTTCCGCCAGCACACCGATAGTCGGCTTGAGCGCGTCGGGCAGACCCCTGACGGCCAAGAGCAATTGGTGCTGTTGCGGCTCGATTCCGGCTTGTCGCGCCGCGTTTTCGCTGAAGCGCAAAAACCGGCGGATCTGGTAGCGCAATTCGGCCATCGCTTTGTAATTCGCTTGTCGGGGGATCCGGGGCATATATATCGGTTAACGATATTATCGTGACACGACACATATTCCTTTAACTCTACTTTGTCAAGTTCGAATATTGGCCCGAGCGTGCCGTTCGGTGCGTGCCAGGGTGACGCAACAAAGACGCCAGCTAGGCGGGGGTTCGCTTTTTGTTGACAGAAGGCCAAAGCGGGTTCCCACTCGCGCTAAGACCGCTGAAAAGTAAAGCTTTGTTGACTTCGGCGGATTTTTCCTTTAAAAAAAAGACTTTGGGAATGTTACCTATGAAGTATGCAGTCATTAGAACAGGTGGGAAGCAGTACCGTGTCTCCGAAGGGCAGCTTGTCAAAGTCGAGAAGCTCGCGGGTGCGGTGGGTGACACGGTGACATTGGCTGATGTGTTGTTCATTGGCGGCAATGGCGAAGTCAAAATCGGCTCGCCGTTGGTATCCAACGCTACGGTGACGGGCGAGATCGTCAGTCAGGCTAGAGCAAAGAAAATACTGGTCTTCAAAAAGAAAAGGCGCAAAAGTTATAGCCGCCAGCACGGCCACCGCCAGTATCAAACAACTCTAAAGATCACGGCAATCGAAGCCTAAAGGAGCAGTGAATGGCCCATAAGAAAGCCGGGGGAAGTTCCCGTAACGGACGCGACAGCCAAGGGCAGAGACGAGGGGTTAAGGTATTCGGCGGCGAAACAGTGCGGGCCGGCAATATTATTGTTCGCCAACTGGGTACTCGTATCCACCCGGGGAAAAACGTGGGTATGGGTCGGGACTTTACGTTGTTCGCCAAGGTCGACGGAATCGTCAAGTACGATCGCCTCGACAAGGAACGCAAGCGGGTTAACGTAACGCCTGCCTAGCGTGGCGTAGTGTGAATCGAAAAGCCCCTTACGGGGCTTTTTTTTTGCCCGCATAAAGGCAATGATGGGCCCGCGGGTGGCAAATGAAGTTCATTGACGAAGTAAAAATCCGCGTCATCGCGGGTGACGGCGGGCGGGGCTGCGTCAGTTTCCGGCGCGAAAAATTCGTCCCTCGCGGCGGCCCCAATGGCGGCAATGGTGGAAAAGGTGGAGACGTCATTGCCTTGGCCGATCCGCAGCTTACGACGCTTCTGGACCTGCGCTACCAAAAACAGTACAAGGCGGGTCGCGGCGAGCATGGATTGGGGAAAGATCAGCACGGAAAAACGGGCGAAGACCGGATCATCAAGGTTCCCGTCGGCACCATCATTCGAGATGCCGGAACCGGTGAACTACTGGGAGATTTAAAGGAGGCTCAGCAACAAGTTGTCGTGGCCGCCGGTGGCCGAGGGGGCAAGGGCAACGCCCATTTCGTTTCGTCGACTCATCGAAGTCCGCGCTTCGCCCAACCCGGCGAGCCGGGGGAAGACAAGGAATTAGAAATCGAGCTCAGGTTGTTGGCCGACGTTGGTATTATCGGCCTACCTAATGCCGGAAAATCAACCTTGATCGCCGCGATTTCCGCCGTGCGACCGAAGATTGCCGACTATCCATTCACGACTCTGGTGCCCAACCTGGGTGTCGTCGGCTATGGGGATGGGAAGAGTTTTGTGGTAGCGGATATTCCCGGACTTATCGAAGGGGCGCACGAAGGCCACGGGTTGGGAGACAAGTTTTTGCGGCATGTGACGCGGACGAGTTTGTTGATTCATTTGCTGGATGCATCGAATATCGATGAAAAAGATCCGATCGCCCAGTGGAGGACCGTCAACCGGGAGCTCGAACTGTTCGATCCGGAGCTGGGGAAAAAACCACAGCTCGTTGTGGCCAACAAAATCGACCTGCCGGCGGGAAAAAACGGAGCGGAACTTCTGGCGAAACAATTGCCGAAGGGCTACCAGCCGCCGCACACCATTTCCGCTGCAACGATGGAGGGGGTGCGAAGGTTAGTGCAGTATCTTGGGATGAGATTGGAAGAGATCAAGAGACAAGATGAAACCGCCCATGAGGCAGCTGGATTATAAGAAGCAGATCTTGCGCCGCGCCCGCCGCGTTATTGTCAAAATCGGGAGTCAAATCCTCTCGTCACAAAATGGGATGGAGGAGGGGCGGCTAAAGGACTTGGTGCGCGATCTCGCAGCTCTCCATGATCAAAAAAAAGACCTTATTGTGGTGAGCTCCGGCGCGGTCTCCGCAGGAATGACGCGCCTCGGCGTCAAAGAGAGACCCAGGACCATTCCACAGAAACAGGCATTGGCCGCAGTCGGCCAGATCAAACTGATGGCGATGTACGAGCGCTATTTCTCGCGTTTCGAGAAGAATGTTGCGCAGGTGCTGTTGACCCACGAAGATCTTGCGAATCGTCAACGCTATTTGAACGCAAAGCATACCTTTCAAATGTTGCTGGAATCGTCGATCATCCCCATCGTCAATGAGAATGACACGGTGGCGGTGGAGGAAATGAAGTTCGGGGATAACGACCATTTATCCGCTCTTGTGGCAACCCTGCTTGAAGCGGATCTGCTGGTGATTCTAAGCGACGTTCAAGGGGTTTATGACCGAGATCCTAGAGTTTATAGCGACGCTGAATGGATTGCTTTGATAACCGACATTAAAGAGACGGCGCGGAAAATCAGCGGCGAGAGCCAAAGCCCGTTTGGGACCGGCGGCATTGCGACGAAGCTGGATGCCGCGGAGAAGGCGGCGGCGGCGGGAATTCCGACCTTGATTAGCAGCGGCCTGCAAGCCGGAGCGCTTAGCCGGGTCTTTGATTCAACTGAGGAAGTGGGCACGCTGATCATTCCCGACGAGAATCGTTTGACCATTCGAAAGCACTGGATCGCCTACAATCTAAAACCCGCGGGCGAGATCGTTGTCGATGAGGGCGCCCATGACGCTGTCGTCAGCCGGGGAAAAAGCTTGTTACCCTCCGGTTTGAAGGAAATTCGCGGTTCCTTTGGTGTGGGTGAATGTGTGCGCTGTCTTGATCCACAGGGACGAGAGTTCGCCCGCGGCTTGGTCAATTACAACGCCCAGGAGTTGAATCAGATCAAAGGATTGCATACAAGCAAGATTGACAAAGTCCTGGGCTACAAGGCTTACGACGAGATTATTCACCGGGATGATCTTGTGATTCTATAGAGCATGTCCATTAAGCAGGAATCCATAGAAGACGAAGCGATCCGCTTGGCTAAGCAGGCCAAGGCGGCGTCTCGGCAACTGGCGCCGATCTCTTCAGCCGAAAAAAACCGCGCCCTCCATTTGATGGCGGACCGGCTCGAGGCGCAAAGCGATTACCTCCTCGAAGAAAACAAGAAAGACCTGGACGCCGCGAAGAAAGCGGGTGCCTCCGGCGCCCTGCTCGACCGAATTGCGCTCGATCCCGGTCGGGTTTACGGGATGGCGAAAGGCCTTCGAGACGTTGCCGTCTTGCCTGATCCCGTGCGCGAGGTCGTGAAAATGTGGCGGCGGCCCAACGGGCTACAAGTCGGGAGGATGCGAATCCCGCTTGGTGTCATCGCTATCATTTACGAGGCGCGGCCGAATGTTACGGCGGACGCAGCGGCGCTGTGCCTCAAGTCCGGCAATGCCGTCATTCTCAGAGGCGGTAGCGAGGCGCATTTTTCCAATCATGCGATCGGGCAGATCTTAAGAAAGGCTTGTGCAGAGACGCGTGTGCCGCGGGAGGCGGTGCAAATTGTCCAGACTAAAGACCATGCTTTCGTCAAGCAGCTGCTCCAGCTGGAAGAATACATTGACCTGGTTATCCCGCGGGGTGGCGAAGAACTGATTCGGACCGTGGCCGGCCATTCGAAGGTGCCGGTGATTAAGCACTACAAGGGGGTATGTCACATCTACGTCGATGCCGACGCTTCCCTGGAGATGGCGGAGCGTATTTGCATGAACGCTAAAGTGCAGCGCCCATCGGTGTGCAACGCCATGGAGACACTTCTTGTGCATGAAGCGATAGCGGCCACATTGTTACCTTCTTTGATTGCCAAATATCAAGCCGCGGGGGTGGAAATCCGGGGGTGTGAAAAAACCTGCGCTCTGGTTGCCGGAGTTAAAAAAGCCACGGAGGCGGACTGGAACACCGAGTACCTTGATCTGATTCTCTCGATACGAGTCGTAAAAGATATGGATGAAGCCATCGATCACATTCAGCGCTACGGCTCTGAGCATACAGAGAGTATCGTCACCACTAGTTATCAGAGCTCGAGAGATTTTATCGATCGAGTGAATTCATCCGCGGTCATGGTCAACGCTTCTACCCGGTTTAACGATGGGGGCGAATTGGGGTTGGGCGCGGAGATCGGCATCAGCACGAGCAAGATTCACGCCTTCGGGCCCATGGGATTGGAAGAGCTGACGACGACCAAGTTTGTTGTGTTGGGGGATGGGCAGATCCGGGAATGACGACTCCCCTGAGAAAAACCCACCCTCCCTTCGTCAGTTTCAGTTTCGAGTTTCGGGTTTCGAGTTCGAAAAGGGTTCGAAGATCAATCCTTCTGGTCCCGGCGGTGACGTTCTAGCCCACGCAATGTTCGTGCGCCTCGCATCTGGAAACTTTGTGAGCGGTCTGCACCGGAAACGAATCAATACCCCATGAGGATCGGTCTTTTCGGCGGCACTTTCGATCCGATTCATTGGGGCCATCTTCGCAGCGCCGAAGAGGTGAGCGAAAGCTTTGATCTAGATCGTGTCCTTTTTATTCCTGCCTCGATTCCGCCTCACAAGAGAGGGCAAACGACGACGCCGGCACGGGACCGCCTGGCGATGGTTCGTTTGGCGGTGGCAAAGAATCCCCGCTTTGAGGTATCGACGGTGGAGATTGCGCGGCCCGGCGTTTCCTATTCCATCGATACGGTCCGCCATTTCGCCAAACGAAAACGCCAGGGCGATTCACTTTTTTTTATCATTGGTCTCGATGCCTTCCGGGAAATCGGCTCCTGGAAGGACTTTGCAGGGATTTTTCCGCTTTGTGATTTTATTGTGACTTCCCGGCCTGGCAGTAAAGACAGCGATCCGCTTCGCGGCACCGGCGTTGCCGTAAAAAAACTCTTTTGTTATGATTTTAAAGGGAGACACTATCGACACGGGAGCGGCAGCCGCGTTTTCTTTATTAAACTAACGGATATCTCTATTTCAGCATCGGATATAAGAGGGCGAGTAAAGGAAGGTAAGTCTATTCGGTACTTGGTGCCTTCGAGAGTTGAGACTTATATTAAAAAACAAGGCCTCTATCGAAATCACCGGGAGGAGCGTTAAAGGCTTTGGCAGCGATTAGCTCCTGGGACAAAGTCCTTCTCCTGACGCGATTCGCCTTGGAGAAAAAGGCCCGTGATCTCGTCGTGATGGAAGTCCGCGAACTGACTTCCATCGCAGACTATTTCATTATCTGTTCAGGGAGTTCCGATCGACAGGTTCAGAGCATTGCCCAAGGGGTCGAAGAGAATTTAAGCGAGGCCGGTCATTCCCCGCTGTCTGTGGAAGGCGCCCATCGCGGCCATTGGGTGTTAATGGATTTTTCCGACGTCATCGTGCACATTTTCTACGAACCGGTGCGCGAGTTCTACGATCTCGAAGGACTGTGGGGGCACGCACCCCGCGTTGAGCTGCCCGAGCCTTATTCAAAATTGGTCGACCAGTTTCAAGCCGCGGATCACCAGCTATCGTAAGAGCATAGAATGGACTCAGCTTCGATTGACCTTCAGCGGGCGACCCTTCGTGCGGCAATCCCAAAGAAAAGGAAAGCCTCTTGAGGACAAAGCAACCCGTGATTCTAGTGATCTTGGACGGATGGGGAATCAATCCAAGAAAAGAGGGTAATGCCATTGCTCAGGCTTCGATTCCGAACATCGATAAGTTGACTCGGGAGTTTCCGGTGTCGAGTCTCTCTATGTCTGGAGTGGATGTCGGTTTGCCTGAAGGCCAAATGGGAAATTCCGAAGTCGGCCACATGATCCTCGGCGCGGGACGCATCGTCTACCAAGATCTCACGCTTATTCACAAAGACATTGATAAAGGCACTTTCTATAGCAATAGGAATCTCCTGGATGCCCTGAGAAAGACGCGGGATAAGACTGGCCGGCTTCACTTGATGGGTCTATTGGGGGATGGCGGCGTGCACAGCCATCAGCGTCACATGGAAGCATTGATTGAGATGGCGCGGCGCGAAAAGGTCGGGACCGTTTTTCTCCATCTCTTTCTGGACGGCCGGGATACTCCGCCGAACAGCGCTGAGCAGTTCGTGCTCGATCTCAACGAGAAGCTGAAGGCTTATCCGGAGGTTCGGATTGCCACGGTGAGCGGGCGATACTATGCCATGGATCGCGACAAACGATGGGACAGAACCGAGAAAGCGTACCTTTGCTTGACCGAGGGGTCCGGAAACAAAGCGAATTCGGCGTTGGAGGCGATTCGCGAAAGTTACGAGCAAAAAGTCACGGATGAGTTTGTTTTACCGACCGTCATCAGCGGTGGGGCGCCGGAGGGCTTGATCCGTGACGGCGACGGGGTGATCTTCTTCAATTTTAGGGCCGACCGGGCGCGGCAGTTGACCCGCGCCCTGACGGAAGAGGATTTCACAGAGTTTCCGCGCAAGCGACGCGTGGTGCTTTCTGCGTTTGCAACGATGACGCAATACGACGAAACCTTCAAAGTGCCGGTCGCCTATCCGCCCAGGGAAATCAAAAAGATTCTTGGGGAACTCGCGAGTCAAGCGGGGATCCGCCAGCTACGTGTCGCGGAGACGGAAAAGTACGCGCATGTGACGTACTTTTTTAACGGGGGCGAAGAGAGTAAATTCCCAGGTGAAGAGCGCATTCTGATCCCTTCACCCAAAGATGTCGCTACCTATGATCTGAAGCCCGAGATGAGCGCTCGCAAAGTGACGGAGGCCCTGATCGAGCAATTGCGCGAACACGATATCGGCTTGGTCGTTGCCAACTATGCGAATGCCGACATGGTGGGTCATACCGGGAACTTTGAGGCCGCGGTGAAAGCTTGCGAAGTCATCGACGAGTGCCTCGGCAGAGTGGTGGACGCTGCGATGGGCAAGAAGGGTAAAATGATCATCACGGCGGACCACGGCAACATCGAGCAGCTCATCGACTACGATACGGGCATGCCGCACACGGCCCATACCACCAACCGGGTGCCGCTGATTTTGGTCGATGAAGAGCGGAAAAAGAGCCGCCTGAACAAAGGAACCGCCATCGATGTTGCGCCCACAGTTTTACAGCTTCTCGAATTGCCTCAACCCGAGGAGATGACCGGTCACTCATTGGTCGTCGATTCCTAACCGGGACGTGGCTGTCCTCCTCTCCGATTAGCATCCGCGTTGGCCTTTATCGCCTTCTTCTGTTTACCTTCACTGATCTGGTAAGATCGGATGGCTCTATGGATCTGGCGCTACAACCCACGCTCACAGATCGTTTTGATTGGCTGGTTGATTGGCTATATCCCCCGCGCTGCCGCGCCTGCGGCGGTAGAATTTACGGACGCGATGCTGAGTACTTGTGCGGCGAGTGTTGGCCTCAGATCCGCCTCGTTTCCCATCCATTGTGCAGCGTATGCGGCCGCCCGTTCTTCGACGCCAGCGGAGATGACCATCATTGTGCCGCCTGTTTGGCGCGACCGCCCTATTTCGTCCGCGCCCGAGCCTGGGGCTGCTATCCCAGAGACGAGATTGCCGAGCATCCACTCCGCCAGGTGGTGCAAAAGTTCAAATACGGCCGCAAAGTTTCTCTCGGTAAGCCATTGGGACGGCTCATGGCGCAAGGTTGTCAGGAATTCTTAAAGGAGTGTCAGGCGGATTTGATTGTTCCTGTTCCTCTTCATCCTAAGCGGCTACGGTGGCGAGGATTCAATCAGTCTCTATTGCTAGCACGGCAGGTCAGTCGCTTATACAAGGTGCCCCTCGAGCCCTTTGTGTTATGCCGCGACAGAGAGACGGCTCCGCAGACTCTGCTCGCTGAAGACGACAGAAGGAAGAACGTTCGGGGCGCGTTCGCGGTGTATCCCGAGAAATCATTGAAAGAGCGAAAGGTGCTTCTGGTGGACGATGTTTATACCTCTGGTGCAACGGCGAATGAGTGCAGTCGCGCTTTGGTCCAAGGCGGGGCGACAGAGGTCTATGTAATCACGTTGGCGCGAACGGTTTAGACGACCGCTTGGGCCCGCGCCCCGATCGCTCTTGGGAAAATCGACAATGGCTTTGGATGATCGAGCAAGATGGGATGAAAAGCACGCGGCGGAACACGCGACGCAAAAACCCTCGAGGTTCTTGAAGGAAATATTCGAAGCCGACTCGTGGCCGCTTCCAAAAGGCCGAGCCTTAGACATCGCCACCGGAAAGGGACGTAATGCGATCTTTTTAGCGGAGCGCGGTTTTCAAGTGGTCGGGATCGATATCTCACCGGTTGCCCTGGAAACGGCGCGCCGAATTTCCCGGGAAAAATCCCTGGCCATCGACTGGCAAGAAGCGGATTTAGAGCGTTTCGATCTTCCCCAGGGGGATTATGACCTGGTTCTGAATCTTAATTATTTGCAGCGGTCTCTGGTGCCGCAAATCAAAAAGACCCTCAAGCCCGGTGGATGGGTAATCTTTGAGACCTATTTGACCGATCAATCGAAGATCGGTCATGTAACAAGCCCTGCCTATCTCCTTCTTCACAATGAGCTGCTGGACTTCTTCCGTGATTTTCGTGTTCTTTACTATCGCGAGGGAAAATTCCCACAATCGAGCGGGAGCGAGTTTCGCGCGGGGCTGTTGGCTCAGAAGGGGAGTTAGAACGAGCTTCGATATTGTGCGCAGATGCCCTGTCGCGTCACCGATCTTAGCGTCTAAAACAAGCCCGCTTCAAGAATAGTTTTAGGTAGCAATAAATGTCCGGTTGCATATCTATCTAAATATCTATATATTGTGATGTCAAGGTATTTGAAATGGATTTCGTTCGTACCCTCAAGGCCCTGGCCGATCCGATACGGCTTCGCGTGTTAGCGGCCGTGGCGGAAGAAGAGTTGACGGTGGGCGAGGTACAGGAGGTTGTGGAGTCGGTACAGTCTTCGGTTTCCCGTAATCTCGCGATTCTCCGCGATGCGGGATTCGTGCAAGACCGAAAGGAAGGGACGAATGTCTACTTTTCTGTCCGGCAAGACATGCCCGAACCGGCAGGCGAATTGTTCAAGTCGTTGCAGGCGCGCATGGCTGAGTTGCCGGAGGCCAAAGGGGACCGGGCGCGTTTAGAAGACTGCCGCCGCCGTCGGTTGCACCGTTCGCAAGGCTATTTTGAATCGGTGGCCGGTGACTGGGAGCGCATTCGCAAGAGCTATTTTGACGATCGGGTCACCTCCCTCGCCATCGAAAAGCTGCTGCCGCGCAATCTTGTCCTTGCCGATATCGGCTGCGGGACCGGGAGCTTGACGGTGGAACTGGCGCGATTCGCCGAGAAGGTCATCGGCATCGATCTCTCCCAGGAAATGTTACGGCGAGCGCGAGATATCGCCAAAGAGAGACAGCTCCGTAACGTCGAGTTCCGCCGCGGCGACGCTCTGAAGCTGCCGTTGGAAGCGCGCAGCGTTGATGCGGCATTTTGTGTCATGGTGCTGCACTTTCTACCAGATCCGCAAGAAGCCGTCGCCGAGCTTTGTCGGATCACGCGCGGCGGCGGTTCCGTGATCGTCGTCGACCTGGTCCAACACAATCAAGAATGGATGCGCGAGCAGATGGCCCATCGTTGGCTGGGCTTCGAGAGGAATTCTCTGGAAGAGTGGTTCCGCGATGCCGGAGTCACTGAAATCACCTATGAGCTGACAGGGGCCTACGCCGGGGAGAAAATGGTCCGCAACGGCAATCGCCCGGTAGAGATCTTCGTCGCCCGGGCGCACTTACCGATGGGCGAGGGGACTCAACGAACGAGAAAAGCGAACAGATGAGCAACACTGAAAACACCCTACGACGACTGTTGGCCCAAAGGATCCTTCTTTTCGATGGAGCGATGGGGACGATGATCCAGCGCCTTAAATTCGATGAGCAGGATTTCCGGGGTAAGAAGTACGCGAATCATCATCGCCCCTTGAAGGGCTGCAACGATCTTCTGAGCGTCACTCAGCCGGAGGCGATCGCACAGATTCACGCGGCCTATCTCGAAGCCGGCGCGGACATCATCGAGACCAATAGCTTTAATTCGACGGCGATTTCTCTGGCTGATTATGGCCTGGAAAGCCAAGCGTACGCTTTAAATCTGGCAGCCTCTCAGGTGGCGCGCCGAGCGGTGGACGCGTTCAATCTCAAAACGCCGGACCGTCCCCGCTTTGTCGCCGGGGCCATTGGCCCGACGAACCGAACGGCATCTTTGTCGCCTGATGTGAATAGTCCGGCCTATCGGGCCGTGAGTTTTTCTCAGTTAGTTGAAACGTATGGCGAGCAAATTCGCGGGCTGATCGAGGGCGGAGTGGATCTTTTGTTGCCGGAGACGACATTCGATACGTTGAACCTAAAGGCTTGCCTTTTCGCCATTGAGAAAGTTTTCGATGAGAAAAACCTTCGATTGCCGGTGTTCGCCTCCGTGACGATTACCGATCGAAGTGGGCGGACTCTTTCCGGGCAGACACTCGATGCGTTTCTCGCCTCGATCTCCCATGCGAGTCTGACTGCGGTTGGAATCAATTGTGCTTTTGGGCCGGACTTGATGGCGCCGTTCGTTGAAGAGCTTGCGCGGCTCAGTCCTCTGTTGGTGTTCGCCTATCCCAACGCCGGCTTGCCGAACGAGTTCGGCGGCTACGATCTCGGTCCCGGCGATATGGCCGAGGCCATGGGCGCGTGGACTAAAGATGGTTGGTTGAACCTAGTCGGAGGTTGTTGCGGTACGACGCCTGAGCATATCGGGGCGATTGCCGACGCGGTCCACGGGAGCCGTCCGCGCGTGCCGCCCAAGCCGCAGCGGTTTACCCATCTCAGCGGATTCGAGAGCCTGACCATTCGTCCGGAATCCAATTTCATCATGGTCGGTGAACGAACCAATGTCGCCGGCTCTCGGAAATTCGCTCGCCTGATTCGGGACGAGAATTACGAAGAAGCACTCTCCGTTGCTCGGGAACAAGTCGAAGGCGGCGCCAATGTCATCGATGTCAACATGGACGAAGGCATGCTCGACTCCGCCGCGGCGATGAAGCAGTTCTTGAATTATGTCGCCTCCGAGCCGGACATTGCCAAACTACCGATTATGGTCGACAGCTCCAACTTCGAAGTCATCGAAGCGGGGCTCCAGTGCGTCCAGGGCAAGGGTGTGGTGAACTCGATCTCTCTTAAAGAGGGCGAAGACGAGTTCAAACGGCGCGCGCAACTGATAAAGCGCTACGGCGCGGCGGTGGTCGTTATGGCGTTCGACGAAGAAAAACAGGCCACCACCGTCGAGCATAAGGTCGCTATTGCGCGGCGGGCGCACAAAATCTTGACCGAAGAAATCGGCTTCGACGAAGGCGACATCATTTTCGACCCCAACATTCTGACCGTGGCTACCGGGATCGAGGAGCACAACGACTACGCCATTAACTTTATCGAGGCGACTCGGCAGATTAAAGAGTTGTTCCCGCGCTGTCACGTTTCCGGTGGCGTGAGCAATATATCTTTTTCGTTTCGCGGTAACGACCGAATGCGCGAGGCGATGCACGCAGCGTTTCTCTATCACGCGATCCAGGCGGGCATGGATATGGGAATCGTCAACGCCGGCCAGCTCGCGGTTTATCAGGAAATTCCCGCGGATCTATTGGAAAGGGTGGAGGATGTGCTGTTCAACCGCAGGCCGGATTCCACCGAGCGGTTAGTGGAGTTTGCCGAGCAGGTCAAGGGTTCGGTGAAGAGCGCGGCGCAGGAAGATGATTGGCGCAACGAAACCGTTGAACAGCGGCTGTCCCATGCACTGATCAAGGGAATTGTCGATTACATCGAACCGGACTTGGAAGAAGCGCTCAAGAGATACGATCGGCCTCTGAAGATCATCGAGGGTCCGCTGATGGATGGCATGAACGTGGTGGGAGATCTTTTTGGCGAAGGCAAGATGTTTCTCCCTCAGGTGGTGAAGAGCGCCCGTGTGATGAAGAAAGCCGTAGCCTATCTCACGCCGCTCATGGAGGCGGAAAAACAGGCGGCGAAGCAGGTTGAACACCGTACCAAGCTGGTTTTTGCCACCGTCAAGGGCGATGTCCATGATATCGGCAAAAATATCGTGGGCGTGGTGTTGGGGTGCAATAACTACGAGGTCATCGACCTTGGCGTTATGGTGCCTGCGGACAAGATCATCGAAACCGCCATCCGGGAAAAGGCGGATATCGTCGGCCTCAGCGGTCTCATCACTCCGTCGCTGGACGAAATGGTGCACGTTGCCGGCGAAATGGAACGCCGCGGTTTGAAAATTCCGCTGCTCATCGGCGGCGCGACGACGAGTAAACGGCACACGGCCGTCAAAATTGCGCCGGCGTATGGGCGTGAAACGGTTCACGTGATCGACGCATCCCGCGCCGTACCGGTGGTGGGCGCGCTGAGTAATCCGGAAGCACGCGGAGCTTTGGACGAGAAGAATCGCGTGGAGCAGGCGGAGATGCGAGAGCAATTCGCCAATCGCTCAGCCGTCCAGTTGCTTTCATACGAAGAGGCGGGACGGCGCAAGCTGCACATTCCTTGGGACGCGACTCAAATCACCGTACCGGAATTTACCGGGCGCCGACACCTGACCGATTTTCCGATTGCGGAATTGGTTCCCTACATCGACTGGTCACCTTTCTTCCATACCTGGGAGATGCGCGGGCGTTACCCGGACTTGCTCGATGATCCGGTTCGAGGTCCCGCCGCCCGGGAGCTGTTCGCCAACGCGCGGGAGTTATTGGACGAGATCGTGCAAAAGAGGTTATTCAAAGCCGACGCGGTCTACGGTATCTATCCCGTCAATAGTGAAGGGGATGATATCGTTCTCTATGGCGATGTATCGCGCGCGACTGAATTGACGCGCTTTCACACGTTACGCCAGCAGAAAGAGAGCTCGAGAGGGAAGGCGCAGCTGGCGCTGGCTGATTTTGTTGCGCCCCGCACCGAAGGTTTGATCGATTACATCGGCGCTTTTGCTGTCACCACGGGTCATGGGACCCAAGAACTTGCGGAGCGGTTTGAGCGGGAAAACGATCAGTACAACTCCATCATGGCGAAAGCTCTGGCGGACCGATTAGCGGAGGCTTTTGCCGAGTACCTCCACAAGCGGGTTCGCATGGAGTGGGGTTACGGTCAACAGGAGCATTTAACGATCGACGATCTGATCGCCGAGAAATATCGTGGCATTCGGCCGGCGCCGGGCTATCCAGCCTGCCCGGACCACACCGAGAAACCGATCCTTTTCGATTTATTGAAGGTTCACGAGGCGACGGGTATCGTTTTGACTGAAAGCTACGCGATGTTCCCCGCCGCTTCGGTGTGCGGGTTCTATTTCGCCCATAAGGAAGCCCATTACTTCGCCGTGAGCGCCATTGGCAAGGACCAGGTGGAGTCGTATGCCGTGAGAAAAGGCATGACAGTTTTGGAAGTGGAGCGCTGGCTCGGACCGGTGCTGGGCTATGATCCGGCGCGCAGGTAGCGAATGATTCAGTCTCAGCGCGGTCAAGGTACGGGAACCAGCTGATCCGTCGCTGAACGGGTATCTTCCTCCCAGAGTTGAAGTAATTTTTGACTAACCGGACCGGGCTTGCCGTCGCCGATAGGCTTACCATCCCACTGAACCACAGGCGCAACCTTGATAGAGCTGCCGATCAACATCATTTCGGCGGCCTGCCGACCTTCACTGACCGAAACGTCCGCAAGACGGATTCCTTTGAGGTCACCTTGTGCGACCAGACGCTCGGCGAGCTCGAGCATCCGCTGGATGGTGATTCCGGAAAGGATCGCGTCGAAGGTGGGATGGCGAAACACCCGGTCTTGCGTGACAAAGGCGACATTCATGTTGGAGCTCTCGGCGACCATGCCGCGCTGATCGATGAACACACCGTTGTCGGCGCCGTGATCCTTGGCTTCCAGCACGACTAAAACATTGGGCAGATAATTGGTCGACTTGGTGCGCGCAAAAAGTGGCGGCTTGATGGGGATCTGACTCGTAACCACTTTGACGCCTTCGGTGTAATAGCTTGGCGGGTAGAATTCTTGTTTGAAGACGATGACGTAAAAGCTGCTGCCGATGCATTCCGCCGGCCCTAGGGCAAAGCCCCCGGGTCCCGCCGATAACCAGTAACGAACCGACCCGTCGCGCTTGCCGCTGGCGGCGGCGGTGTCCAAGATAATTTGTCGGAGCTCTTCTCTCGAGAACGGAAGCGCAATGCGCGCCAGCTCCGCGGAACGAAGCAATCGATCCAGGTGAGGATCTAATTGATAGAGCATCCCGTGGGTCAAGGTGGCGGTATCGAAGACAGCATGGCCCCGATGAACCATATGATCATCTAGGGGCAAAACCATCAGCGCGGGATCCGTGACAATACCGCCGAGAACGCTGGAATACATCGAGTAAAAGTTAACCGCTTTGGAATGGACGACTTGCCGGAGGTGAGCGATGGCCTCATCCGTCACGAAGATCCGTGTTTTCTTCGGGCTCGACATGCAGGGAGTGGGAGATCACATCAGAAAGACGAATGATGGCGAGAAACAAAATTAGCTGTCGAGTTCGGGTTTCGGAAGCGCAACAAAAGGAACGCCCTCTTCTGCAAGCTCAGCTGTTTCCTTAGGAGTTGCCGTGCCGTGGATGGGGCGTTCTTCCGCCTTACCGTGATGAATCTCCCGCGCCTCTTCGGCAAAGCGAGAACCTACGTCTTCAAAATTTTGCTTGATGTAATGATGCACCTGGAGCAGCATTTCTTTAAACTCAGCGGGTGAGGGTGGTGTCGGAGGCGTCGCCGCCGGCTGCTCGAGCTTTTTCGGCGGAGCCGGCTGTTCTTTCTTCACATGGACGGCGCAGGCATGAGGCATCTTTTCTACTCGCTTGCTGCCGCATGTCGGGCAAGAAATCAGCTTTTTTTCGGCCTGTTTCTGGAAGTCTTCGAAGCTCGGAAACCAGCCTTCAAATTGATGCTTTTTCTTGCAGATAAGGTTGTAGACGACCATACGATCCTGCAAGGTATGAATAATTTTGTTTTGGTAGGTTGTCAAGGGAGTAGGGATCTTGCGGGCAGCGGCCGAACAACGATATCCAGGACCGCAAACCGTGCTATGGCGGATTTATCTGTGTTTCCGGTAGTTTGACGAGGCGCGACGGCGTGCTAAGATCGCTTATCGATGAGCCATGAATTTGCCATAAAGATCGTGCGCAAGGTTTGTGCGGTTCCACGCGAGACCTGGGATGCTCTGTTGGGCTCTGGATCGCCCTTTATGAAATGGGACTGGTTGGACAGCTTCGAGCAAACCGGTTGCGTCAACGAAGAGACCGGCTGGCTGCCGCACCATTTGGTAGTTGAGAAGGGCGGCAAGATTGTCGCTGTCTGCCCGTTGTATCTCAAACTGCACAGCATGGGAGAATTTATTTTTGACTGGGAATGGGCGGAGGCGGCCCACCGCGTCGGTATCCAATACTATCCCAAGATGTTGGTGGGCGTGCCGTTCACGCCCGTCACCGGCCCGCGCTTTCTCACGGCGCAGGATGAAGACCGGAAGTCTCTGATCCGCCTCATGGGTCAAGCGCTCGCAAAGGTGGCCGCGGACAACAAGATATCTTCAGTTCATGTGAACTTTTGCTTGGTCGAGGAGAGGGAGGCTCTGGAAGAGGTCGGGTTTTTTGCCAGAGCCGGTCTTCAATTTCACTGGCAGAATCAGAATTTTCACACATTCGACGACTATCTAGGTAGTTTCCGCAGTGATCGTCGTAATAAAATTAAACGGGAGCGACGGGAAGTCGCTCAACGAGGAATCACCATCCGGGCCTTCGAAGGGGACGATCTCACGCGAACCCAAATGCGCACTATGTTTCGCCTCTACAAAGGCCATGTCGATCGCCACTACTACGGCCGCCAATATCTCACGGCGGAGTTTTTTGATGAGATTCACCGCCGGTTTGCGACGCATGTTTGTCTGATGCTGGCGGAGCGAGATGGAAAAGTCATCGCCGGGACGTTCAACGTGCGTGACGACACCGCGATGTATGGCCGCTATTGGGGCGCCTTCGAAGAGCAACCTTTTTTGCATTTCAACGTCTGCTATTATTCCGCCATCGAACATTGCGTACGGTTGGGCTTGGAGCGTTTCGAAGCCGGCGCCGGCGGCAGCTTCAAGCAGCTTCGGGGACTGGACCCGGCACCGACTGGCAGCGTCCACTACATCGTCGAGGGAAAGTTCCGGCGCGCGGTGGAGCGATTCCTACAACAGGAACGGGAGCTGATCCGTCAGAAGCAGGACATGCTGCTGGACGGAAGCCAGCTAAAACGCACCATTCAGGAACCCTAGCCCCGGATGTTCAAGGTTCAACGTTCCAGGTTCAATGTTTCAATTCGTTTCGGACTTTGAACATTGAACTTTGAACCTTGAACTCAAAACCCCACACTCACTACGGAGGGCTCGTTCCTCCAGTGTTGTCACGAGTGAATAAGCTCTTGCAGCGCTTGCCCCATTCCTTGACAGCTTCATAGCTTTCTTCTAACGTCGCCTGCGGAGTCAAAGTCGTGAAACCCGCCGTGAAGAACGTTGTCGAGCCGGTGATCTTTTTCGCCGTGCTCTTGATTCTGTGGGAGATCTTGGTCGAGCTGATCAAAGTTCCCTCTTTTATCTTGCCGCCGCCGGGAGACTTGTGGACGTCCTTCATAAAGAAGCTGCCGATCCTGGGCAATCACTCCCTGATTACATTCGTCGAAGCGGTGGGTGGATTTACTCTCTCTTTGGTTCTCGGGGTGACATTCGCCATTGCCGTGGTCTACTCGCGCCATCTCCAGAATACGCTTTACCCTCTCATCGTCATTCTCTACGCCATGCCGAAGAGCGCCTTTGCGCCGCTCATGGTAATCTGGGTGGGTTACGGGCTTACTTCCAAGATTGCGATTGCTTTCCTGGTGGCCTTCTTTCCTATCGTCGTGAATACCGTCGTGGGACTTAAGGAAGTGGAGCCAGAGCTTCTGGACTTGGCGCGAATCAACCGCGGATCGCAGTTCGATATCTTCAAAAAGATTCGGCTCCCTAATTCGATACCCTTCATGTTCGCCGGGATCAAAGTCGCGATCGTTCTTTCCGTCACGGGCGCCATCGTGGCGGAATTTGTTGCCGCCAACGAAGGGCTGGGCTATCTGGTGCTGCAGGCGAACTATAGCCTGGATACGGCCTTTGCCCTGGTGGTCCTGCTTATTTTGGCCGTTCTGTCATTAGGTCTTTTTTGGTTGGTCGAGATCGTGCAAAGAAAAATCGCTCCCTGGAGCGCTGAAGTTCGTCAAGTAGAAGGCTCGTTCTAAAAATATTACGGAGGATGATGATGGCATTACTGAAGAAGCATTTTTCCCTCTGGTCTCCGGCGATCATGGCAGCCGTAGTCGTTGCGCTGATTTCTTTTACTTCCGCTGGTTCCAACGCCGCCGAGACCAAATCCGGTACCATCCGTCTTGATTTTATCATCGGGGGAAAACATGCCCCCTGGTTCGTGGCCCTGGAAAAGGGCTTTTACGCAAAACGAGGCCTGACAGCGACGATTCAGGCGGGCAGTGGGTCTGCGGACACAGTGCGGGCCATCGCCGCGGGACTCGCCGACTTCGGATTCGCAGACATCTCGACTGCGATTGTGGCTCGATCGCGCGGAACGCCAGTGCAGATAGTGGCACAGTTCGGATATGTTCCCGCGACCATCATGTGGCGCGAGGATACGGCGATCAAAAAGCTGAAAGATCTGGAAGGCAAGTCTTGGGCGATCAGTCCGGGGCAGGCGCAGTGGTACTTGATGCCGGCCTACTGCCGGATCAACAAGATCGATTTCAAATCCATCAAGATCCAAGAAACCGCGGCGCCGATTCAACCTGCGGCGCTCGTGGCGAAGAAGACTGATTTTATCGTCATGTACCGCGCCTCAAACGATGAGGTGGCGGAGTTGGCAGCCACCAAACAAGGAATGAAATTGAACAGGATCTTCATGAAAGACACGGGGCTCGATATCTATGGTACCGGCTTGATTGTGAAAGATGAGGACGTCAAGCTGCGCCCGCAGTTGGTCCAGGCGTATGTTGAAGGGACGATGGAGGGACTTCGCTATACGCGAGATCATCAGGAAGAAGCCCTGCAGATCTTGCTCAAACGCAAACCCGAGCTGGACCTGGCTTTGACGACCCTGCAGCTTAAGAATGCGCTCTACGAGGTGTTCATTCCGCCGGAGTCCGTGCAGTCAGGCCTGGGCTTCATGAAACCAAATATTATGGATAAAACGGTTCGCATTACCAACGAGTATTTCGATATGGGGCGAAAGGTGACGGCGGCGGAGGTTTTTACCAACCGATTCGTCAAGCCGTAAACCGAAAGAGAAGAGTTCCGAGACCTCGACGTGCCGCTCATCGCGCTTCAGAACGTTTCAAGAGTCTTTACGAGCGACACGAAGACCGTTCCTGCCCTCGAAAAAGTGTCCTTTGAGATCCAGACAGGCGATTTTGTTTCCCTGGTGGGTCCCAGCGGTTGCGGCAAGAGCACGCTGCTCAAAATCGTTTCAGGGCTGCTTCCGGCTTCCTCCGGAAGCGTTGCCGTAAGTGACAACCCGGTGGATGGGCCGCTGGAAAATGTCGGCATGGTCTTTCAATCGCCGGTCCTCTTAAAGTGGCGGCCGGTTTTGGGCAACGTTCTTTTACCGGTGGAATTTGCGAAATTGGACGTTTCGAGCCATGTCGAACGTGCTCGCTCGTTACTCAAGTTGGTCGGCCTGGCGGGGTTCGAAGAGATGTATCCCCATCAGCTTTCCGGCGGCATGCAGCAGCGAGTTTCCCTTTGCCGCGCTTTGGTGACGGACCCGCAACTGCTCCTCATGGATGAGCCTTTCGGAGCGCTCGACGCCATGACGCGCGACGAGTTGGACATCGAGTTGCTGCGAATCTGGCAAGAGAGAAAGAAGACCGTCCTCTTCGTGACCCACAGTATTCAGGAAGCGGTGTTTCTCTCAGACCACGTCATCGTGATGTCATCCCGGCCGGGCAGGCTTTTGGCGCAGATCTCGATCAAATTGCCACGGCCGAGAACGATGGAGATGATGAGCACAACGCAATTTGGTGAATATTCCTTCAAAATACGCAGCCTGCTTCAAGGGGTCGATGGTATTCCTGCCGCTGTGCCGGGTTCCACCGCGTGAATTTGTTTCCTTCGCGGGCTATAATACGGGCAATTTCAATTTCCATTCACTAAGACTCGCAAACATTCACCTTTCGCATGGCACTATCCAGAGAAATGACCTACGCCAAGGCAGGCGTAAATATCGCAGCAGGCGATGAACTGGTGCGCCGCATCGGTCGGATCGCGTCGAGAACCAAGCGATCGGGAGTGCTTGCAGGTGTCGGAGGATTCAGCGCGCTCTTCGATCTAAAAGGGCGAGGCTTTCGCCAGCCGGTGCTGGTTTCTTCCACCGACGGCGTTGGAACCAAACTCAAAGTGGCATTCATGATGAAGAAACACGATACCGTTGGCATTGATCTTGTGGCCATGGGCGTGAATGATATCATCACTCAAAGCGCCGAGCCGCTTTTTTTCTTGGACTACTTTGTTTGCGGCAGGCTTGACGTCGATGTCGCTGAAGCTAGTCATCGAGGGCATTGCGGCGGGCTGTCGTCAGGCAGGCTGTGTATTGATCGGGGGCGAGACTGCTGAGCATCCCGGTGATTTTCCCGGCGGTGAATATGATCTGGCTGGTTTTGTAGTTGGAGTCGTCGAAAGGAAGAATATTCTTAACCCCAAGTCGATTGTGCCGGGAGATGTTCTGATCGGGCTTCCGTCCAGTGGTCTTCATAGCAACGGTTATTCGTTGGCGCGAAAGGTCTTGCTTGAGGCGGGTCGGCTGAAACTGCATCAACGGATGCCCGAGCTAGGGAGGAGTTTGGGGGAGGAGTTGTTGGAGCCGACACGGATTTACGTGAAGATGACTCGGGATCTGTTCGCAAAACATTCGATCAAAGGCGCAGCCCATATCACGGGCGGAGGTATCCCGGGCAACCTGCCGAGGATTTTGCCTGAGGGCCGTCGAGCCTGGATCAGCCGGCAACGTTGGCCCGTTCCGCCGGTGTTCGATTTGATCCAAAAGATCGGCCGCGTTTCACGAGACGAGATGGACCGGACCTTCAATAACGGCCTGGGCATGATCCTGGTTGTCGGCAGGCAGCAGGTGGACGGTGTTATCTCGATGCTTAAGAAAATGCGCGAGCGGCACTTTATAGTTGGAGAGATCAAAAAAGGCAGCCGGGGGGTTACTTTTGTTTCCTGAGGGACAAGCCATGCGAAGACCAGCTCCCATCGGGGTATTGATTTCCGGCAGCGGCACCAATCTTCAATCCATCATCGATGCCATCGAGGCGAAAGAGCTGGACGCGAAAATCCAGGTCGTGCTCAGCAACCGCGCCGATGCCTACGGTCTCGTGCGAGCCAAAAAACACGGGATTCCAATCGAGGTTCTGGATCACAAGAGGTTTCCTAGCCGAGAGGCTTTTGATCAGGCGGTGGTCGATATTTTGCGGGACCACGAAGTGGAACTGGTTGTGCTTGCTGGTTTTATGCGGCTCCTGTCCCCCGTATTCGTGGGCGCTTATTCCAACCGCATCATGAACATTCACCCGGCAGTGCTTCCCGCGTTTCCCGGACTTCATGCGCAGAAAAAAGCCGTGGAGCACGGCGTGCGATTTTCCGGCTGTACGGTTCACTTTGTCAACGAAGAGTGCGATGAGGGTCCCATCATCATTCAAGCCGTGGTACCGGTGTTTGCGGAGGATACGGAGGAGTCCCTTGCCTCTCGCATCCTGGAGCAAGAACATCGTATCTATCCCCGCGCGATCCAACTTTACAGTGAGGGCCGATTACGCATCGAAGGGCGAAAGGTCTTTGTCGAAGGTATCGCCAGGGAAGAAAACCAGGTGCTTGTCCTGCCGCCGTTAAAGAGATGAAGAAAACCAAGCCGGTGCTTATGTTTCTCATGAAGCTCCTGGTCAGCACCGGGCTGATCGTCTTTTTTCTCACGCAGATTCATATCGAGCGGTTCCTTGGAACGTTGCTGTCAGCCAGGTTTTCCTACATTGCGCTAGCGCTGGTTGTCTATCTTCTCTCCCAGATCTTAAGCGCCGGGAGATGGATGGTTTTAGCCCGTCCTCTGGGCTTCGAGGAACCGTTCGGAGAGATCGTTGTTTATTATCTCATCGGGATGTTTTTCAATTTATTTGCGCCGGGAACCGTGGGCGGGGATGTCAGCCGCGTTTACTATCTGGCGCGCAATGACAAAACTCATGGGGAAAAGGGGGGCTGGGCGGTCTCGACCGTTCCCGCCGCCGTTTCCGTGTTCATGGATCGCGCCGTGGGAATGACCGCGCTTGTCTGGCTCGGTGCCATTGGACTTGTAATGTTCCCCGAGTATCCTGTGCCGGCGCCCATACGCTCCCTGACCTTTGCCCTCGCCGTAGGATTGGTTGTCGCCGCGGCTCTCGTGCCCTTGTTTCGGCGCTTTCTTCCGGAGGACGGTCATCCGGTCGTGGTGAAATTGAGATTTGCCTTGAGAGCCTATCGCACCCAGCGGAGCGTTATTCCCAAGGCGATCGTCTTTTCGTTTCTCCTGCATTTGATTCAGGCCTGGATCCATATGCTATTGGGATGGGCTACTTCAGATCGACATTCCTTTTTCTTACTGTATTATCCTTTATCCGTTGGTTGGCACATTTGCGGCAATTCCGATCAGTCTCAACGGCATCGGCCTGCGCGAGGGGGGATACCTTTTCTTGCTCGGTCTTATCGGGATCAATGCCGAGAAGGGTGTCGCGTTCGGGTTGCTGCTGTTTCTGATTGTTGCCGTTGATAGCTTGATCGGCGGCCTTTTGTTCTTAATGAAGAAGAGTTCTAAACCGGTCGATGATGTTTTAGCGAAGTCAATTTAGCTCAGATAGCCACGGAATAGAGTGGCGAGACCTAAAAACGAAAGAAAGCCGAAGGCATCCGTGAGACCGGTTACGATGATACCGGCTCCCATAGCCGGATCGAACTTTAATGCCTTCAAGAGCAGCGGAATGACTGCACCGGAAAAACCCGCCATCAAGCCGAGATTGAGAATCATTGCGCTGGCAAGAACCAATCCGAGATAAGGATTGCCTTTCCAGAGAAAGGCGGCTACGGCTATCACCCCACCGGCGGCAAGGGCGATACAGATATTGACCAGGACTTGCTTAACGACGGCCTTCCAGGCAGAAGAAAATTCGAGCTCACCCAGCGCAATCGCGCGAATGATAACCGTGGCCGTCTGAGTGGCGCCGTTCCCGCCGACGCCGGCGATGACGGGCATGAAGGTGACCAGAGCGATGATCTCGTGCAGGGTCCCTTCGAATAAACCCACCACGGAGGCCGCTAGCGTTGCCGTCATCAAATTCAAAATGGTCCAGGGCAACCGCATTTTTACCGAGCGGGAGACGGGTGTGAAGACACGATCCTCTTCCGCCAACCCCGCCATCTTGTACATGTCTTCGGTGGCCTCTTTGTCGATAATGTCGATGACATCATCAACCGTAATAATCCCTTCCAACCGTCCGGATTCATCAACAATGGGCAAGGCGAGCAACTCGTATTTTGAGACCAAGCGCGCGGCTTCTTCCTGATCCATCATGACGTTGGCTCTTATAGGATCGGCGATCATCATGTCGCCCAGAATGCGATTCGGTGGCGCCACCACCAAATTGCGCAAGGGGACCACGCCTACCAGCTTGCCGGATTCGTCAACCACATAGAGATAGAAGAAGGTTTCCAATTCGCCGCGCTGGCGGATCTTATCAATGGCGCCCTGGGCGGTCGTGTTCGGCAGGAAGGTCATGAAATCCGTGGTCATGATGCGCCCGACGCTTCCTTCCGGATAGCTGATCAACTCGCGGACTTCAGCGCGGCGCTTTGGGTCCAAAAGCGCGATAATTCGTTCTCGCCGCTCCTCGGGAAGACTGTCGATGAACGTCACCGCGTCGTCCGGATCCGCCCGGGCGATCATCCGGCTCACCTTGTCATCGTCGAGCAGCGCGAGGATGTCGGGGAGCAGTTCAGGAGGGAGTTCTTTGAGCGCTTTGTCGGCGCGGCGCGCCGAAAGAAGGATATCGAAAAGCTGCCTGACTTCCGGCGGCTCTAGGTCTTTGAACAACAAGGCGATATCAGCGGGATGGCGCTGGCCAATAAATCTCAAGACACGGTCCGGCGTAGCGGTGCGGAGCATCTCCCGTACGGTGTCATGATCGATGGGGGCGGGCTTCATGCTGTGGTCTCGGGAATCAAGCTGGTTCTTTCATAACCATTGGTATACGGATTTGCAAATTTATTATGACGATAGGCCGCTTAAAAGCACAGGGGAAATTTGCTATCTTGCCTTGGCGTGGACGCCTAGAGAGGGAGAAGAAAAACCGATGGCGCAGAGCCGAAGTTCATGGGTCCTCTTGCACGGTACAACGATCGTATCGTTGCTGTTGGGCGCCCTTTGGGTCATGGGTTTCGGAATACGATGGGCAGAGGCGGCCAGTCTCGCGGCCTTGGATAATCGTCCGCCGTCATTCTCGGCCATTGCAAAGAAAACCATGCCGGTGGTCGTCAACATCTCGACGACGGCCCAACACTCATCCCGCAGCGGCTCCAGTGATCCTATCGACGAGTTTTTTTTGCGATTTTTTGGGGACGCGCAGCCACGGGAAAATAGCCAACGCAGTCTGGGCTCCGGTATTCTTATAAGTAAAGACGGGGAGATTCTTACCAGCTATCACGTGGTACGAAATGCCGATGCGATCAAAGTGAAACTGGCGGATCAAACGGAGTATGAAGCGCGACTGATCGGGAAGGACGACCGGACCGATCTGGCCCTCATCAAGATCGGAAAATCCGGCGGTAATCTGCCGTTCGCACGGCTCGGCAGCTCCAGCCAGTTAGATGTCGGCGACTGGGTCATGGCCATCGGCAACCCCTTCGGTTTGGAACACACGGTGACTGCCGGCATTGTCAGTGCCAAAGGCAGGGTGATTGGCGCCGGCCCCTATGATAACTTCATCCAAACCGACGCGTCGATCAATCCGGGCAATAGCGGAGGTCCACTGATCAATGCTTCCGGTGAGGTTATCGGAGTGAATAGCGCTATCTTCAGCCAGACAGGAGGCAATGTCGGCATCGGGTTCGCGATTCCTATCGACCTGGCGAAAAAGGTTATCGATCAGCTAAAAAAGAACGGCCGGGTCGTGCGCGGCTGGCTGGGCATCCGTGCCCAGGACGTCTCACCGCAGCTTGCCGCATCGTTAGGGCTCACACGGAATCCGGCAGAAATGGCGGTGATTACGGAGGTAGGAGAAGGCAGTCCCGCGGCGGACGCCGGTATTAAACCCGGGGATGTGATCCTGGAGTTTAACAGCAAGCCGGTTCCCAAGAGCCAAGATTTTCCATCTTTGATTGCGGATACGCCGCCGGGACAGAAAGTAACGTTGAAAATTCTTCGTGACAAGAAGGAACAGATCGTTTCGGTAAAGATCGGGGAATTGCCCGACGAGGGTGACGCTGTTCAAAAGGCAGAGACCAGGGATCCGGAAATCGGAGTTCGGGTCCAGCGCATTACCCCGGAGGCCGCGCGCCGCTTGGGCCTGAGCTCGACCAAGGGCGTATTGATCGTAGAAGTTCAACCCGGGAGCCCCGCGGATCAGGTGGGACTAGAACCCGCTGATGTCATCCGCGAAGTCAACCAGCGGCCGGTCAATAATATTAATGATTTCGAACGTGCTGTCCGTCAAGGAAGGCGTGGAGAGCGAACCCTGCTGCTTGTGCAGCGAGGGGACAACGCTGTATTCTTTGCGCTCAAGCGTAAAAGTTAGGAGGACCTATGTTTGGACTCGGGCTTCAAGAACTGTTGGTGATTCTTGTGATTGCGCTGGTCATATTCGGACCGAGTAAACTTCCACAGATCGGCAGTGGTCTGGGCAAGGCGATTCGAGACTTCAAAAAAGGCGTGACCGGCGGCGACGACGAGGACCCAGGTAACGAGGCTAAGAAAGAGAGTCCCAAAGACTTGCCACGTTAGGGTTCGCCGGACCACTTGCCGCCAACGAAGCCAGCTGGCTTCGGAGCCCGCGCTCCGCTTGAGAGCACTAGCACTGTTCTATGGGGCTGCTCTATAGTTCGCGCGTGGAATAGAAGCCGTTTTTTTGTTTTGTGCCGAGGAGAACCGTGTAGAGCGAGGTCTTGGAAAGTTTGTAAACCTTCTCCACGGTAAGGTCGGTCATTTCGATAAATGGTTTGAGCCTGAGATCGGTTCGCCAACCTAGCCAGCGGGTGATGGGATCCAACGCCTGGGTGAATGATCCCAGCAGCGGAAAATCGCTGGTGAAGTGATTGACGATTACGATTCTTCCCCCGGGTTTACACACCCGCTTCGCCTCTTCGATCATTCGAATAGGATCGGGCACCACGGTGACGACGTGGAAGGCCATGACGTAATCAAAGCTATTTTCGGGAAACTCCAGGTCGAGCGCATTCATCTCGATGACTTTCAAATGCGACCAACCGTTCTCGCGAATTTTTCGACGCGCCCGGGCCAACATGTCGGGCGCCAGGTCGATGCCCGTGATCTCACAATGGGTTGGATAGGCGGGAAACGACGTGCCGGTTCCGGCACCGACTTCTAAAACTTTTGCGCCGCAGGGGATCTCAAGATCCTCGATAACGCGTTCCAGTCGGGAGTAAAAGATCTTACCGAAGACTTTGTCGTAAAGTGGAGCGAAGTCCGAGTACAAGCGACTTTCGTGTGCCTCAATATCACCCATGATCCCCACTCCCCCCCCGCGCTTCAGGCATCCCGAATGTCCCTACTCTGCTTTTTGTAGAAAATCGAGATATCTCGCTTGCGAAACCTCCACTGCTTACCTTTTTTGAAGGCCGGCAGAATGTTTTTGCGGGCGAATTCATTCACAGTGTCTGGGCTCAAATCCAGTATTACAGCAACTTGCCTGCTGTTCAATAGTTCCTCTTCTCTTTCCGTCATTTGGAACCCCCCTCTCTGAGGATGGTCGTCAGTCGTCAAAAAGTTTTTGTTATCTAACAAGTTCACCAGAGGCTGTCAAGGCAAATACGCAACCGGCATGGTTTATTCTGGTAATTGCACTCGTGAAAAAATGCTGCGCCTGGCCTTGCCGGGACGCAGCCGCCATCAAGCTATCACTCCTGTCACCGAGCGTGGGGGTCGGCAAAGACCCGAATCGGAAGAATCATCATGTCGAGTCCGGCGAATTGAAGCTTTTGCTGCAACGTGGCTGGCGTGTGATTATGGAGAAACCGGCTGATTGCATTTTCCTCCTGAAAAACGAGCTTGCCGGAAAAAAAGACTGATCTTGGAAAATCCTGGACGACAGCGGTGCAAAGCTCTTCCAGCTCCGCCATGAGATCAACGCCCAAGGAGTAGCGATATTCGGCGTACCAACCGAGGCAATTGGCGAACTCGACGAAACTCTTGAGATCTTCTTCTTTGGCTCGCCGAAGATTTTCGATTTCCCTCTGCCCTTTGAACTGTCCAGAATCGATGACGCCAACCGAAATGAAAACGACATTCTTAAAGTGATTCGGAAACAACCTCGGAATGGTGAGCAACGCGTGAACCGCGACGCCATCAAAATCGCGCACGATGATTGCAGCGGTAGGGGCCGTTGGGCTCTTTGGCGGAACGGGCTCTTTGAGATTCGGATGAAAAGGAATGGTTAGAAGCGTGTCGTCGAGGCGCTTGAGCGCGCGCCGCACCCGAGCGTAGTGAGAGTGGACAAAGATGCAAAGCGAGATAAAACAGAAAGTCACAAGCAAAGTAACCCATCCGCCCTCTGCGAATTTGATCGTGACGGTGACGGCTAGGATCGTTCCCGTCAGGAGCAAGCCAACTCCATTGACGCAAAACTTTCGCAGCCAAACGGTCTCGGTTCTTCTCACCTCCCACCAGTGCCTGCACATGCCGAGCTGGGAAAGGGTGAAAGTTAGGAAAACATTGATGCTGTACATCACCACCAAGAGATTCACCCGGCCCTGCGTGTAGAGAAGGAAACTCAGGGAGGTGAGTCCCATGAACCAAATACCGTCCCGTGTGACCAACTGGTCGCTCAGGAGAGAGAAGCGGTGCGGCGCCCAAGAATCCAACGCCATATTGGAGAGCACACGCGGGCCATCGATAAAACCGGCCTGCGCCGCCACCAGCAATATTGCCGCTACGGCGACAAGTGTGGAAATGACCAGCGTGGCGGCCAGCGAACTTCCGCTACCCAAAATGCCGCCGTAGATTTTATCAAGCAGGCTGGCGTTCAAAGTCCTGCCGGGCTCGTGGACGACTTGGTGCAACAGGTAGCAAAGTAAAATCCCGCTGGCGGTAAACGCGAGAGAAACCGCCATGTAGAGCATGGTTCTTTTTCCGGTCTCCGCCCGCGGTTCACGCAAGATCTGGAGGCCGTTACTAACCGCTTCGATGCCGGTGTAAGTGCCGCCACCCAGACTGTAAGCGTGGAGGAGTATCGCCAAGGTTGCCCAGATCCCGATACCACGCACGTCGCCCAGAGATTCCTGCAAGGAACTGGAAACGACGGTTGGAAGTTCGCCGATCCGTGTTCCCACCCCCAAGGTGATGGCGACCCCGTGGGTGAGCACAAACAAAAGAAAGATCGGCAAAAGAAACTGGATGGACTCCTTGGTACCGCGCAGATTGAGAAAGATCAGCCCCAGGATAAAGAAGACTTCGGTGAATAGTTTTAGGCCCTGCAGCGATGACGGGAGAAAGCTGAAAAGCGCGTCGGCGCCGCTGGCCACGGAGATGGTGATCGTCAGCATGTAGTCGACGACGAGAGCCGAACCCGAAACCAAGCCGGCCTTTTCCCCGAGAAGCTTCGTCGCGACTAAGTAGCCCCCGCCGCCCGTTGGGAACAGTTCAATAATCTGCGAATAACTAGCCGAGATAACGAAGACCGTAGTGGCCATCATAATGGCCAGCGGCAAAGCCAGGAGGGAATGCTGTCCCAGTGCCAAGTAGGCTTCCTCAGGACCGTAGGCCGAGGAACTCAAACCATCGGCGCCCAGCCCTACCCAGGCCAGGAACGCAATAAGCGAGATCTGATGAAAAACCTTAGGATCGAGAGGATCTTTCGGTTTGCCGAGCAGGAAGTCCTTAAACGAAGCGAAGCCGTTGCTGCCCACGGTGTTTCCCCGCCCTGATCCATACCAGAGTTTCCGTGCCAGGAGAACCATGCCACAAGACACGTTAGTCACGGCGCGCTGGACGAAAGTGGATGGATGAATTCGTGAGATCCGTTTCAACGCAAAGCTGGCTTGCGCCTTTACCGGAGTTCCTTTAGCATAAATTCCGTCGATACAACGGTGGTGCCAAAGCAGACAGAATCCGATCGCTTTCACCCTTTCTATGCGAAAAATTCTCAAGTTCTTCGGCGTCTTTCTTTTCACGCTGGCGCTCTTAGTCATCGTCGCCTCGATTGCGTTCTACCATTTGATCCGCACCGGCGACTTGCGCCGGTTTTTGGTTAGTGAAATCGAGGCCAAAACCGAGTTCAAAGTGCAGCTCGGCGAGGCGGACTTGGCGATAGGGCGAATCCTGGGAGTCGGGTTTAGTGACTTCGCGCTTTCCGAATCCGACGCAACGCGACCCGTTATCACTGCCCAGCGGATTACCGCCCGGGTAGCCTTGATGCCACTGTTTGAGCGGAAGCTGATTCTTTATGGAGTGCGTTTGTACAAGCCCACCGCTCGTTTGGTGCGCGACAAGGAGGGGCGGATTCCGCTGCTCGAAAAATTGCGCAACCTGCCCTTCTTGACTAAAGAAGCAACCCAATTGGGTCTCGATCTACAGGCGATCGGCATCCAACACGGCGAGGTTGACTTTGAAGATCAACAACCTGAGAAAGGACCGCGAACCACGCGGTTTCGCGATATTGATCTCCAGGTCCAACGGATTCGCGGTCAAAGGTTGCTGGACTTTGTCAAACAAGTCGCAAATCTAAAACGACCGCAGCCGCAGGGAGCGGCGCTGGATTTCGACCTAAAGAGCGAGGTTGGAACAGATAACGAGAATACCACCTTGCGAACGAAGGGAAGGATGGTGTTCCCCGAAGAGACTCTAGAATTCCGCAAAGCATGGTGGACCCTGGATATGCAGCTCAACAACCTGTCTGCCGAACTCGTGCGGCAGTACGGCGTCGTTCAATGGCCGGTGAAAACCGTGAGGGGTGTTTTTGCGCCACGATTTCACATCGAAGGTAGCCCGGCGGATCGAGTCCGACTCGCGAGGCGCTCTGCCATTTAAACAGCTCGTCATCGATGCCCCGGATCTTTTTACTGCGCCGCTCTCGCCCGGGGACGGGCAAGCGGAGGTTGATATCGATTGGCAACCCCAGCGGCTCGGCATTGCTCTTTTTGATTTTCGTTCAAAGGATCTAAAATTCACGGTGAAGGGGGAGACGCGGCTGAACGCCGCCAATGACACTCAGGTTCAATTGAATCTCTCGGCGCCTTGGCTGCCTCTCGTTGTGTTGCGCAAGTATCTCCCGCTAAAGACGATGGGTTCGCCGCCACTGGAAAGATTCACGGAGGGGCTGCAGGAAGGCGAGCTGCAACTGAAAAATCTCGGAATCAACGGGACTCTCGGTGAACTTCGAAATGCAGGCGCAGAGCGCGGCTCGAGGGCGGGTTTGGTTTGAGGGTGAGTTGCGTAACGTCGGTTGGAAACTGAACGCAGACCATGATCTCCCCATTCAAGGGGCACAGGGCCTGATCCGCCTCGAAAAGGGCGTATTTACCTTTACGGAACTAAAGGGAAATTACGGTCAATCACGCTTCACCGACGTCGACGGCACCTACCAGCTGGCGCCGGAGAGCAAGGGAAATCTAGACATCCGTGCCGTTGGCGAGTTGGATCTAGCGGAATTGCGTGAGCAAATGAAGCTCGGAATGTTGCCTTCTCAGGTGGCTTCGTCGCTGGAAGAGTTGGGAGGTAAGGGACGAATCGACCTCAGTCTGCAGCGATCGGGCGACTCGGCACCTCAATTTGAGGGAAAGGTCACATTGGACAACGCCCGTTTGCGCTTCGATGACGATTTCTCTCACGGAAATCAAGAGGAGATCTCGCCTGGTCTCGCCGCCGAGATTCGTACGGAAAAGCTGAGCGCGCTGCTGTCCAATTCCCCCGTGCAGCATCAGTTGTCGCTGGGCAATTACGCCTCGGACGGACGGCGCCTTCGACCTCCGGGTCGAATCAACGGGCGTCAGAGCTGGAACCGTCAGCCGTCTGCTCCTTTCCACGGGATCTTTTGACGACCCGGGTATGGTCAGCGGTTCGGTCCGCTACTATGGCGCACTGGGAGGAAAAGGAGATCGGAAGTTCACCGGCAACTTGGATCTTTTCGGCGTCAAGCTTGATCATAAACCCTTTTTGCAACCGCTTCGAGAGCTCAGCGGTCGCGTGAGCTTCGATGAAACGGGTATCGACTTTCGGAATTTGAAAGGACTGCTGGTCGGGTTTCCCGTGGAATTCGGTGGGCGATGGCGCTACACGCAAGAGCCGCAGTTGGTTTTTAGCCTTGCTGCTCCGACGTTGGATGTCGGCTACCTGCTGACTCAGATCGATCCCGAATCCGCTGAGTGGTACGAGACCCTCACAGCGCAAGGCAAAGTTAACCTCGCCAAGGGTCGAATGAGGGGTTGGGAATTCACTGAGTTGAAGACCGATCTTGACCTCGATCGCCGCGTGTGGAAGCTAGAGAACGTTGCCGCTAGCTCGGCGGGGGGTGTGGTGCAGGGGGTCGCCACCATCGCAGACAAACCCGATACGGTCAGGTTTGCGCTGACGCCCAAGATCCAGGGCGCCTCGGTTCAAGGCATGCTGAATTGGTTTGAAGCGAGCCAAGCCGAGGTGACGGGCAAGGTCAACATGACCGGTAACCTGGAATCGGTGGGAAAAGATGGCCCGGAGCGGAAACGAAATTTGAACGGAGCATTGGGTTTGCGCATAGAGGATGGGACGATTCACCGGCTGCGCTTGGTGGTGCAAATATTGAATCTCTTGGATCTGTCCCGATGGTTCAGCTCTGAAACTGCCTGATCTTAACAAAGAGGGTATTCGTTTCCGCACGATTTCAGGTGACTTTACCGTGCAGCAGGGCGTGTTTTCTAACGCAGAACCTGATTGTCGATAGCGATGATTTGCGCATGACCGGCGGCGGCAAGATCGACATCGCGAATGATAAAATTGAGTTTCGTCCTTGCGGTGCGTCCTTTCGCCGGAATCGACACGGTGATCAATTACATCCCTTTGATCGGTCGAGGCATCGCGGCCATCAAAAATTCTTTTTTGGTTGCAAGCTTCAATATCAGGGGTCCGATCGAAGAGCCCACTATCACTCCAGCGCCGCTGGGCACGATGTCGGAATGGGTTTTCGGCGTTCTTGGAATTCCGAAGCATATTATTGGGTGGGGAGGAGGATGGAAAAAAAGAGGAACCTCAAAACAGCCCGCCAAAGGAGTCTCACAAGGACGACAAGCTCCTCCAACGACGAAATGAAAGCCCAACTGCAGCTCTACACGAGAAAAGATTGCTGCCTCTGCGAGGAGATGAAATCAACCCTTAGCCGGGTCGGCGGGCCGGGTTCCGTTTGCGCTCGAAGAAATCGATGTCGATACGTCGCCCGCGTTACAGGGAAAATATGGCAACGACGTCCCGGTGTTGTTCATCAATGGTCGCAAGGCATTCAAGCATCGGTTGACGGCTAGGGAATTGGAGAAGAGGTTAAAGCGCCAAGGAAGTTAAATTACTTACAACCTGGCTTCCGTTACTTGATAAGATAGGGAGTTCGCTATGGCCCGCAAATTGTTTGCCGGCGTCAATCTTTTTCTTCTTGCCGCCGTCTGGGACGATCGGATTGCTTGAGGATTTTTTTTCGCAGGCGAATCGACTCCGGCGTCACTTCCACTAACTCGTCGTCGGCGATCCATTCGATCCCCTCTTCCAGCCCCATCTCCCGGTGCGGTGAGATGATGATATTCTCATCGCGGCCCGCGGCACGAATATTGGTCAGCTTTTTTTCACGACAAATGTTGACGTTGAGATCGACATCGCGAGAATACTCCCCCACGACCATCCCTTCGTAAACCCGGTCGCCGGGCGAAATGAAAATTATGCCACGTTCTTGCAAGTGAAAAATGGCGTAGGGCGTTGCGACGCCTTCACGATCGGCAACCATTGCGCCGTTGCTCCGGGCTTGGATGGCGCCGTGCCATGGCGCCCACCCGTCAAAGAGCGCGTTCATGATGCCCGTTCCGCGCGTGTCCGTCAGGAACCGGGAGCGAAAACCGATGAGCCCGCGTGACGGGACCGAGAACTCCAGGCGTACTCGGCTCGACCCGGGGTGGATCATCTTCGTCATCTTTCCTTTGCGCATTGCCAACAGCTGTGAGACGACACCGATAAAGTCTTCTGGAACATCTATGACCAACAACTCCACGGGTTCGTGGAGCGTGCCGTTGACCTCGCGAGTGACAACGGTGGGCTTGGACACCTGCAGCTCGTAGCCCTCGCGACGCATGGTCTCGATGATGATCGCGAGCTGAAATTCGCCGCGGCCGGTGACCTGGAAGGAGTCCGGTTGCTCGGTATCGACGATACGGAGGCTGACGTTCTTTTTCTGCTCGTAAAAGAGTCGTTCTCTGAGCTTGCGCGAGGTCACGAATTCGCCCTCGCGCCCCGACCAGGGCGAATTGTTCGCGCTGAAAACCATTGCGATGGTGGGCTCGTCGATGCGCAGGGCAGGAAGCGGCTTAGGATTCTCGCGGTCGGCGATGGTGTCGCCGATGCCGATGTCCTCAATGCCGGCGACAGCGACGATGTCGCCGGCCTCCGCGGAGGCCAGTTCAATACGCTTTAAACCCCGCCAACCATAAATTTGGGTTATCTTTACAGGTTGTTGCGTGCCGTCAACGCGGCAGAGAGTGTATGTGCCGGTGGCCAAGCCGCCATTTTTGACGCGCCCGATGGCGAGGCGCCCGACGTAGTCGTTGTAAT
Source organism: uncultured delta proteobacterium (assembly GCA_963737905.1). Taxonomy (GTDB): domain Bacteria; phylum Desulfobacterota; class Binatia; order UBA9968; family UBA9968; genus DAIRFP01. The sequence goes on from CAVTUQ010000027.1 coordinate 108,184, forward strand.
CGAGGTTGTTGGCTTGAAACTGGGTCGGTGCGGCGGGGTCCACCACAGGCCCCGGCAAGGTCTCGACGATCAGATCGAAAAGCGGCTTCAGATTGCCGGCCGGTTGGGTCAAATGGCGGGTAGCGGTTCCCGCGCGGGCATTGGAGTAAACCACAGGGAAATCCAGCTGGTCTTCGGTGGCGTCGAGGTCGATGAACAAGTCGTAGATCTCGTCCAGGACTTCGGCGACGCGGGCGTCGGGGCGGTCGATTTTATTGATGCAAACGATGGGCGGCAGTTTGGCCTCCAGAGCTTTTTTCAACACGAAACGGGTTTGCGGTAGCGGCCCTTCGGAAGCATCCACGAGTAACATTACGCCGTCGACCATAGCCAGGGTGCGCTCGACCTCCCCGCCAAAATCGGCGTGGCCAGGCGTGTCTACAATATTGATCTTAACTCTGCCGTAATGGATGGTCGTGTTTTTCGCCATAATCGTGATGCCTCGTTCGCGTTCCAGTTCCATGGAGTCCATCACGCGCTCGGCCACTTGTTCATTGGCCCGGAAGATACCGCTTTGGTGCAGCATGGCATCGACCAGAGTCGTCTTGCCGTGGTCGACGTGGGCGATGATCGCGATATTGCGGATATCATCGCGTCGGCTTGTCATTAACGATGTCATGCATCTGTTATTAGGGAGCATTTCACCGTTGTCAAGTTGTGGTTTATCTGCCTGTAGAGTAAATTTATAGGTTAATGGGTCGACTTAAGACCTACCTATGGCGCTATTGGCGGCGTTATCTGGTGGGCGGAATTTGCTTGTTCGGTACCGCCACCTTGGTCATGTGGATCCCGTGGTGGATCCGGGATGCCATCCGCATCATCGAGAATGGCGGATCGATTGCGGACGCCAGGTTTTACGCCGCGCTGATCGGAGGGGCGGCGCTGATACAGGGAGTCGTGCGGACATTTTCTCGCGCCCTGATCTTCAATGCCGGGCGTGACGTCGAATACGATCTACGCAACGATCTGTTTGCACATCTACAAAAGCTGCCGCTGTCGTTCTATCACTCCCAAAGAACCGGAGACTTGATGTCTCGGGTGATCAACGATATCTCCGCTGTCCGGGTGATGCTTGGTCCCGGCATCCTGAATTTCGTCAATGCGCCGGTTTACCTCGTGTACGCCGTCGTTTTGATGCTTTCGATGGACGTTCGCCTGACATTGGCGGCTTTGGCGCCCTTCCCGCTGTTGATATTTGCGGTGGCGAAGTTCCGCGGCAGCATCCTGAAAAGTTCCCTGGAGGTGCAGCAGCAGATGTCAGCCCTTAGCAGCCACGTGCAGGAAAACTTGAGCGGTATGCACGTCGTAAAGGCCTATACGCAGGAGGGGTTTCAAACCCGCCAGTTTGTCGCGCTGAACGATGACTTTCAGGCTAAGAGCCTGGAGTTGGCCAAAATGCGCGGCATCATTACTCCGATCATGCAAGGCTTCAATGCCCTGACGGTCTTGATCGTCCTCTGGTATGGCGGCGTTCGAGTCATTCGTGGCGACTTGCTCGTCGCCGACATCGTCGCCTTTGTCGCTTACCTCAACGTGCTGGCGTGGCCCACAGCGGCGTTCGGCTGGATGCTTTCACTGGTCGAGCGAGGTCGCGCCGCAATGAAGCGTCTCGAGGAAATCTTGAAAACCGCGCCCGAGATCGCCAGTCCTCAAGACCCGCTGCCGATCCGCGGCTTGAAAGAGGCCATCGAATTCCGCAACGTCTCGTTTGCCTATAGCCGGCAACACAACGGTCATGCCGCCGTCGAGAACATCAATTTCTCACTTCCCGTCGGCCGATCGGTTGGACTCGTCGGCCGGATTGGATCGGGAAAAACCACTGTGGCGCAGTTGGTGCCGCGGCTATTCGATGTCTCCTCGGGCGCAATTCTCATGGACGGACAGGATATCCGAAAGCTTTCCCTGCGCGAGCTTCGCAAAACCCTGGGTTATGTTTCCCAAGACCCATTTCTCTTTTCGACCTCCCTGCGGCGCAATTTGGCCTTTGGCCGGGACGAAGTCTCCGATGAAGAATTGGCGCGGGCCGTGGGGATCGCCAAGCTGGATCGTGATTTGGCGATCTTTCCCCAGGGGATGGAGACCATCGTCGGTGAACGCGGCGTGACCCTCTCCGGGGGGCAAAAACAGAGGGCCACACTGGCGCGTGCGCTGGTCATGGATCCACCGGTGCTCATTCTCGATGATTGTCTTTCCAGTGTCGACGCGCAAACCGAAGCCGAGATTTTGCAGGGACTCAGGGCGATTCTCAAGGAGAAGACCTGCCTCATCATTTCGCACCGGATCTCAGCGGTAAAAGAGGCGGACGAGATTTTGGTCCTGGACGAGGGGAAGATTATCGAGCGGGGCACTCACGAGGAGCTGGTCAATCGCGGCGGCGTTTATGCCGACCTGTATCAACAGCAGCAGCTGAGCGAGGAGTTGGAGCAGATCTAGATGGCCGAACCGTCTCAGCAAGAAGAGATCCTCGGCAAAGCCTACGATATCCGGCTGATCAGGCGGCTGTGGAAGTTTATAGTCCCTTACAAGCGTCTGTTCTGGATAGCGATGCTGCTTTTGCCCCTTCAACAGGCCTTCGGCCTGGCGCAGCCCTATCTGATGAAGGTCGGCATCGATCAGTATATCGCCGGTCGAGATCTCAAGGGACTCCAAGGTGTGGGGCTACTTTTTCTCGGTGCCGTGGTGGGGGAGACTGTCGTTTTGTTTTTCCACTATTACCTCTCCATGCTCGTGGCGCAGCGCTGCCTGGCTGATCTGCGCGTCGCCGTCTTCTCCCACGTCCAGCAGCTCCCGATGAGTTATTTCGATCGCAACCCCGTGGGCCGGCTGGTGACGCGCATGACCACGGACGTCGATGTTTTGCAGGAGATGTTCTCTTCCGGTGTCATGACCCTGATCTCGGATTTCGTGATGGTGTTTTGGATCATCGGTATCATGTTCTATCTTCACGTGGAGTTGGCTTTGGTTTCCCTGGCACTGATCCCGCCGATGGCAGTGGCGATCAATTTCTTTCGGGTCAAGGCGCGCACGACCTATCGCCAAATCCGCGAACGGATCGCGCGGATTAACGCCTATCTGGCGGAGGCGATCTCGGGCATGGGAGTGATTCAGCTCTTCGCCCGGGAGGAGAAAAGTTATCGCGAGTTCGACAAGCTCAACTCGGACCATCGGGAAGCGTACCACCTTTCAAATCTCTATGAAGCGTCGCTCTACTCAATGGTCGAAGCCGCGGGTTCGGTAAGTGTGGCGCTGCTGCTCTGGTACGGCGGCGGGGAGGTTCTCCACGCCGTTATCGGTATCGGCACGTTGGTTGCCTTCAAAGAGTACATCAACCGTTTTTTTGTGCCGCTGCGTGATTTCAGCCAGAAATATGCGGTGATGCAGTCCGCGATGTCTTCGGCGGAGCGCATCTTCCAGCTTCTCGATACGCCGGTGACGATCGAGAGTTCCAAGAACGCGCTGATTCCGAAACCGTTCCGCGGCGAAGTCGTCTTCGACAACGTCTGGTTTTACTACAAACCGGACGATCCGGTGCTCAAAGGCGTGTCGTTCCGAATCGAGCCGGGAGAGAAAGTAGCGGTGGTCGGGGCCACGGGCGCCGGCAAGACAACCACCATCAAGCTGCTCAACCGCTTCTATGACATCCAAAAGGGCTCCATCAAAGTCAGCGGCGTGGACGTGCGCGAGTGGGACTTGCAGGCGCTGCGCCAGCACATCGGGGTGGTTTTGCAGGATGTCTTTCTCTTTTCGGGAGACGTGCGTGCCAACCTGTCCCTTGGAGACCGCTCGGTTTCGATGGACAGGATTGAAAAGGCGGCCCAATTTGCCAACGCGGATCGTTTTATTCAATGCCTTCCGGGCACGTTTGACGCTCAAGTGCGGGAGCGCGGCAGCAATTTTTCCGCCGGCCAACGGCAACTGTTGTCGTTGGCGCGAGTGCTGGTATTTCAGCCTGAGATTCTAGTCATGGATGAGGCGACTTCGAGCGTGGACACGGAAACCGAGCTGCTGATTCAAGACGCTCTGGATAAGGTTATGAAAGATCGGACGTGCCTCGTCATAGCGCATCGTCTTTCGACCATTCGCAACGCGGATCGCATTATCGTTTTGCATCACGGCGAAGTCCGGGAGGTGGGTTCACACGCGGAGCTGATGGAGCGCCGGGGCATCTATTATCGTCTCTATCAGCTTCAGTACGAGCGCGAAGAGTTAAAACTTGCGACCTATGATGCGGCGGCCAAGATCCATGACTGATCGAAGCAGAATTTGGCCAAAGTTGACCTCATCATACCATCGACTCGAAATAAATCTTCATAAGATTCTGTGGCTTATAGCTATGCTCGGCGTTTTGGGTTCCGTGATTTCAGGCTGTTCTCCGTTTTACGTCATCCGCGCCGCCTATGAAGAAGGGAAAATTCTATGGCGGCGGGAACCTATCCCCGAGTACCTCGAAAAGCCGGAGCTGGCGGCGGATACTCAGGACAAGTTGAAGCTGGTCTTGGCTGTTCGTGAGTACGCGCGGGATGTTCTCAAGCTCAATGTCGGTGGCAGCTATTCCAGCTATTCCTATGTCGATCGCCCGGACCTGACTTATATTCTTACCGCAGCGCCGCGGACTGAACTGCGGCCCTACACGTGGTGGTTCCTGATCATCGGTCGCGTTCCTTACAAAGGATACTTTTCCAAGGAGGACGCTGCTGCCGCAGCCAAAGAGCTTGAAGACGCTGGCTACGATACCAACATACGAACGTCCGCCGCCTTCAGTACGCTCGGATGGTTCGATGACCCGCTGCTCTCCCACCTGTTGCGCTACGACAAAGTTACCTTGGCGGAAGTCGTCTTTCATGAGCTGTTTCACAACACGTTGTACGTCAAGGGCGCCGGCGCGTTTAATGAAAGCGTCGCGAATTTCGTCGGCGGGCGCTCGGCCATCGATTTTTTCCGCGACCGCTTTGGCGCGGAGAGCCCAGAACACAAACGAGCCATCCGCGCCTGGGAGGAAGAGCTGGAGTTTTCGGCATTTATCGCAAAGCTTGCCGCATCCCTCGACGAGCTCTATGCGAAGGACATTCCCGAGGAAGACAAGCTTCGTCTTCGTCAAGGAGTTTTCGCTCGCGCCAAAGAGGAATGGTCGGAATGGATCGCCAACCATCCGACACATCGGTTCCGACATTTTGCTGCAACAGCCGCTCAACAATGCTGTGATTATTCAATCCATGCTCTACCTTAAGGATCTTAAATTGTTCGAGGCGCTGTACGAGGCGGAAGGCAAAAATCTCGTTCAAACCATCGATTCGATTCGCGAGGCCGTGGCGAAAGGCGGTGAACCGTTTGAGGCGGTTCAGAGCCTGCTTAACAACCGCGTTCCTCGCGCGGAAGAGTTTAAGGTTCAATGTTCAAGGTTCAACGTACGAGACCGCTTGTCTCGTTGAACTTTGAACCTTGAACTTTGAACTTCTATATCAGTGCGCCGCCTGTCGCCTCTTTGAAACGCCGGATGGCATCGATGTGGTCCGCAGGAGTTTTAAGCCCCGCTTTCATCGTGTTGACGGTCAAGTGAGTCGCCCCGAGTTTTTTCCACTGGGCGATCTCCTTGACCCACGTCTCGGCCGGTCCTTGGCTAATGGAAAGTCGTCCTTCAATGCCTATGCTCTTGGGATCGCGTCCCGCTTCCCGCGCGTACGAATGAACCTTTCCGATCGCTTCCCGGCACGTTTCGTCAGGCCTCAGCTGCGGAAACCACCCGTCGCCGAGCCGGGCCAGACGGCGCAATGCACGATCGTCGGTCCCGCCGAACCAGATTGGAATGGGCTGCTGAATCGGCAACGGGTTCAAACCTGCGTCGGTGATTTTGTGCCACTCGCCTTCAAAGCTGACGAGCTCTTGAGTCCAGAGCTTGCGCATGACTTCAACTTGTTCTTCGGAACGCCGGCCGCGATTTTTGAAGTTCTCGCCGAGCGCTTCATATTCGACCGGATTCCAGCCGATGCCGATTCCCAACCGCAGACGGCCGCCGCTTAAAACATCCAAAGCTGCGGCCTGTTTTGCCACCAGCACAGTTTGCCTCTGCGGCAGGATGATCACACCGGTGACCAGCTCAATTGTTCTGGTAAGGCCGGCCAGATACCCAAAAAGGACGAGTGGCTCATGGAACATGCTCTGGTGCGTATATGGGGGTCGCCAGCCGGGACGGCTCTCAAGGTTGGCGCCGATCACATGGTCGTAGGCGAGAATGTGTTGATAGCCCAACTGTTCGGCCGCTTGCGCGAAATCTCGAATCACTATTGGGTCAGCGCCGATTTCGGTCTGGGGGAAAACGACTCCAAAACGCATATTTCACTCCTTGTTTTTGCCCTGAAAAACTCTCTAGCTTGACCCTTGATTTTTGTAAAGAGCGTACGCAAATTCTATCCGTCGTATTCGCAAAAGGCGAACTTGACTTCGCTCTTTTAAACCGTAGGATACGACTAAAGGGGGATAGTGTATGAATGCTGTTCGTACCACGATCCTATTAGCTGTTCTCACCGCTCTGCTGGTCTGGATCGGCGACATGCTCGGCGGCCGTCAAGGCGCCATCATAGCGTTGCTTCTGGCAGGAGGGATGAATTTCTTCAGTTATTGGTTCAGCGACAAGATCGTCATCAAGATGTACGGCGGTCAAGAGGTAAGCGCGCAGGATGATCCCGAACTCTATGGATTGGTTCAGGATTTGACGCAGCGGGCCGGACTGCCGATGCCCAAAGTTTACGTTCTGCCTCAGGATACACCCAATGCCTTTGCGACGGGGCGTAATCCGGAGCATGCGGCGGTTGCGGTCACCGACGGAATCCGCCGGATCCTCAACAAAAGGGAACTTGCTGGCGTCTTGGGTCACGAATTATCGCACGTGAAGCACCGCGATATTCTTGTGAGCACCATCGCGGCGACCCTGGCGGGCGCGATCGGCTATCTGGCGCAAATGGCGCAGTGGGCGATGATCTTCGGCGGCAGTCGCGACCGCGACGAAGAGGGCGGCAGCAACATTTTTGGGCTTATCATCATGATGATCGTCGCGCCGATTGCGGCTATGCTGATTCAAATGGCTGTGTCTCGCTCTAGGGAATATGGGGCCGACGAGGGCGGCGCAAAGGTGACCGGGGACCCCTTGGCGCTGGCCAGCGCACTAAAGAAACTCCACATGGGCGCCCAGAGCATTCCGCTAGAAGCAAGCAACGCCACAGCCAATGCGACGGCGCATATGTTCATCGTCAATCCACTTACCGGCCGCGGCTTGGCGTCGCTGTTCAGCACCCATCCGCCCATGGAAGAACGGATCGCGCGCTTGGAGGCAATGGCAGGAAAAATGGGCTATGCCCGCGCGTCCTAAAAGCAACTAAGCAACCATAATCGGCGACAGTAGTTTCTCTTCCAACCACGCCGAGAGGTCGTTGAGACTTCTCGGCGAGATCTCATGTCCCATCTCATAGTCGCGGTAAGTGAGCGGCACGCGCAGAGCGCGGAGTTTTTCCACCGAGTCCCGCGCCCGCTGTACCTCAATCAGTGGGTCCTGCGTTCCATGGTGTACCAGTGTCGGTAGCGATTGAACACCTTCTTTGATGGAAAGCAGTGGAACGAGTTCATTGGGCAGCCAAGAGCTCAGGACCACTAGGCCGGCAAAACGCTCTGGGTTTGACAGGGCGAGGCTGTAGGCCATCACCCCGCCTTGACTGAAGCCCAGGACCACAAGTTTCTTGGCATCGATGGGATGGCGTTTCAGGCACGCATCAAGGAATTGTTGCAGCTTCTCTCTCGATGAGAGGATGGCGCCGACATCCGGCGGGCCGCCCATGCTCATGGGATACCAGGCGTAGCCGACTGCTCCCGGGCCGATGGGAGTTTCCAACGGTCCCTGCGGGCAGATCATCAGGAATTTGCCGTTGCAAAGATAGGGAGCAAGTCCCAGCAAATCGAGGGCGTTGGCGCCCCGACCGTGCAACGTCAGTATCGTCGGGTGCGGCCCAGGTCCGATGGGTTCATAGATGGTATGGATTAAATTCACGCGTGATCTCCTTCATTATGGTTTATTTAGCAACGAAGAAAATCCGAACCTATAGACGGAATAAACCTCATCGGAGTGGGCTCGAAGCTAATCCGCGCTGACTGTTCAGTCCGGATAAGCTGAGTTCTTCCATACCATTGAACACTGTAGAACTTTGAACCCATTCCCCGAACAGCTCGCTTCCACCTTTACATCTTTAAGCCGCTCCAAGCTTTTCAGTCCGAGTCTGATGGGTATGACGACAGCGGCCAAAGTCAGAGCTAGCACGCCAAGGAGAGATGGCGCAATAACCCATAACTCCGGCACAGTCGATCGACCGGGACTCAATCCTCGCATCGCGAGAAGGTAGATGGGCCAGGCTTCGATCATTACAGCAGCGCCGATAAAGGCGATGCTAACGATCATACAGATGGCTCCGCCGAAGCTGGTCGGTATTTCCGCCGCATGGTCGAAGGTGAATTTTGGATAAAGCGCACCCACGCCGACGCAAATGGCCGCGATCCCGAACGTCATCAGGAAAACGGTCGCCAGGGAAAGGATCATCATCCACGAGGGAACCCGCAACAGCAGGTTGCTCAGAAACACGAGCAGTTCTCCGAGAATCAACAACGGAATGAGATTGAGCCAGAGTTTGCTCCAGAGCAAGGTGCGGAGCGAGATCGGCGCGGTTTGCAGGATCCAGAAAGCCTTTCCTTCGAGACTGACGGCGGGAAAGGCGAAGCGCATGGCAACCGCACTCAACACGAAACCGGCCAAGCCCAAGTTCGCAAAGGAGACCACGGTTTTCAGGGTCGCGGTCGGCAGCGGAGAGCGATCCAGGGGAAGAACCTTGAAGTTATAGAGATAGACGACAATCAAGGCGAGGAGCAAGAAAAGCTGTGACCATTGGGTGCTGTCACGGAGAAAGGTTTTGATGTCCTTCACCATCACTGCCCCGAGCACAGACGGAAAAGGACGCATAAGCCAATTCAACCCTCTTTCGAAAATCGGGTATGTGCGGCGTCCTTGCTTCGATTCCTGGGCCTTGGACCAGCCGGTTAAATAGACGGCGCCCGAGACCCAAGAGGTGACCAGCGGGAAAAACAGCGCGTAGCTCGCCAGGAGAGCGTAAAAGAAGCCCTGATCCGTGGGTTTTTTAAAGAGAGGGGCGGCGAGAACTTCGGCTGACCAGCTGCTGGGCAGAAACGGGGACGCCGGTGTTTCCATGGCGGAAAGAAACTGCAGGAAGTGGCCGAAGCTTTCGGGTTGAACCAATCGCTCCGGTTGGGAGAAGCGGAACAGAAAGTAGATGATGATAAATGAAAACAGACCGATGAAGAAAAGGATATCACGGATTCGCTTCGCCGGAAGGCAATACACGAGCAAATGCGTGATTAGTACGCCGACAGACGCAGGAATGATCAAGAAAAGGGGCAGTACGACCATTACCCAAAGAGAGAACAGAATTCCGCTGCCAAAGACCGTGCCGTAGGCTGCAAAGATAGGCAAACTAAAGAAAAGCACCATCCAGGAAGAATTCAAAGTCGTGGCGATCAAACGCGAGTAGAAGAAGGGACCGGTTTGAACCGGGGTGGATCGGACGAGATCCAAATCGCGCGCGAGAAAGAAGGTCGACAGCGCCGTGATGAGGTTGCTGAAAAGCAGCATGGATAGAAAAGTCAGCAGGATGATCAACAAAAGTTGATAGGCCAAGCTTGGTCCCAGATCGTAAACCGATTGAAAGTAGAGCAACACGCGACGCACGACATAATAGATGCCGTACCAAAAGGCCGTGGCCAGGGCGACGAGCAACCAGCGGCGACTCCAAGCCGCGTTCCCGCGGAAGAACCCATTCTTCCAAGAAAGCCACATTGGGGAAAGGAGGATGGCGATCGAGCTCATGATCGGCTATTCGGACGGAACCTCGTCTGCCGCGTTGTCTTGGGTCAATTCGAGAAAGACGCTTTCCAAGTTTCCTTGTTTGGTTTGGGCCTGGGCGTATAAATCCGCCATCGTGCCGCAGGCGATGAGCCGGCCTCTTTGAATGATGCCGATTCTATGGCAAACCTCCTCGGCGATGCCGATGCTGTGGGTCGAGAGAAATACCGTCGTGCCCTGCTGAGAGAGAGAACGAAAGAGATCTTTCAACTTGCGCGCCCCTTTGGGATCCATGCCCACCATGGGTTCGTCCACTACCAGTATCCGTGGCTCGTGTATCAGCGACGCGCAGACGACGAGCCGTTGCTTCATGCCGTGAGAGTAGCTCTCCACCAGTTCGTCCTTCCAGCGGACCAGCTCGAAGTGCTCCAGCAGTTCGAGAATACGCCGTTCAAGATGGACGGAATCGACGCGATGGAGCTTCCCGACGAACTCCAGGAATTCGAGCCCGCTCAGCTTCTCATAAATGAAAGGGCGGTCCGGGATGAAACCGGAGATTGCTTTGGCTGCTTGCGGTTGCCGTTCCACGTCGTAGCCGCCCAGGAAAACCTGGCCGGCGGTGGGCTTGAGTATCCCCATCATGACGCGAATGGTCGTCGTCTTACCCGCGCCATTGGGTCCGAGAAAGCCAAAGATTTCGCCCGCTTGAACTTCCAAACTCAGCGAATCCACGGCCGCGAGTCGGTCGTAGTGTTTGGCGAGGTTCACCAGTTTGATCATGTTTACGAGGCCTCGATGACCGAGATTTTCAAGTTGCCGATGAGCTGCAGGATATCTATTTGCCGATCGATCTCGCCTTCGAGAAACTTGATGTGAGTGGCATCTGCAGGAAACTGATTCAGCACGGAATCAACGGATATCCATTCGCCGATCCAGACTTCGGACCAGGCATGATAGTAAAAGGCACCGCGCAGATAGACCACGCCGACCACGGTCTTCGCGGGAATTCCAGCCGCCCTGGCAAGAGCGTTGAAGAGAACCGTGTGTTCATTGCAGTCGCCTTTCTTCATTTGCAGGACTTCCAACGCATTGGGAATACTGACCGTGGGCTCTTTGGCGATTTCTTTGTAGACCCAATTTTTGATTCTGAGCGCCGCTTTGCGCGCATTCTTTTCTCCCCGAACAATCTCCGCCGCCAGTCGCCGAATCTTTGGGTGGTCGCTTTGCAAAAACACAGTCGGTTGGATGAAAGGATCCAGCAGCCTTTGCCGCACCGGCAGTTCGACGACGGCCAGGTGGGTAATGTCTTCACGCCTGATCTCCAACTGATCTTGGTTCAGTTTCTGGCGGCCGATGTTCATGAGTGGAAAGTTTGAGAGGTGGATCCCGCTGAGCTTCAATCTGATCCGATTCTTCCTTTCGGGAGAAGGGATAGGCCTATCCGGTGTGATGGATGTCTGAGTGATCAGATCAAGAGAAACCGACTTCGTAGAAGAAAGACTCTGAGCCTCCAGAGGGCTCTGTCGTACCAAAGAAAAACCCGCCGGGGTTTCCTCCTTTAGGGTTCTGCCCGCGCCGTCGAGCCACGAGATGACGGAGATACCGTTGAAACGTTGACGAATCCGCATGGCTGGTTCGATTCGTTCGCCGATGCGAACCTGTTCCCGCCCCTCGATCACTACCGTCGTCACTTGTTGGGAAAGCGTGGCTGGATCGAAAGTGGAAAAATGATGTTCCTTTCCCGGTTCCAGCTGCTGCGTTGCAACGTAGGGTTTGAGGGCGGCCAGAAGGTAAGGCGGTTGGGTGAGCGCGACTTCCCGTGTCGTAATGTGGCCGCCGGATTCCACTGTTAGAATGAGTTTCCCCGGCGCCACGCGGCCGCGGGCGTGGAATTTAACGTCATTCGCTTGCAGCAGAAAGTTGAATTTTTCGAGTGTCCACTCCTCGTCCACATCCATATCCAGATCGGTTGTCGCGTTCTGGGTCGTGCCCAAGAGCTGCAATCGCAATAACGAACGGTCCTGGATCTGATATCCGTTGGTTTTGGGTGTGATGGTCTGGGTGGCGTGACCGATTTTCTCGCCGTGGTAGAAGACGCCCCACGATTCCTGTATTCGTTCGGTGAGGGTTTCCGTACCGCGGAGCGTGATGGGTGGAGGCGGGGCCAAAAGCTGGCGCTTGAGTAGCAAAACATTCATCAAGCACCAGAAAAGCACGATGGCGACGCCAATGGAGCGCTTAACAAGCATGCTGTGACCCATTATGCTAAATGCAAAGAGCCACCAATTCAATGTCAAAAATGCGATCGACCGCGGAAGCGTCCGCTGCAGAGACAAAATTCGCCGTGGACAGGATGCTCGGGAAGCTGGCTAAATGGCTGCGTGTTATAGGTTACGATGTAATTTATGGTCAGCATTTGTCCGGCTATGGTCTCATTCGCGCCGCACGCGCTGAGAATCGCTTGATTCTCACCAGAGATCGCGGACTCCAAAAAAAACAACCGCCGGATTTCCTTTTCATTGAGAGCAACCATTACCGCGAGCAGGTACGCCAGGTGATGCGAGCCTGCGGCCTCAGACCCTTGGACCGTGCCTTTACGCGTTGTCTCGAATGCAACATCGTCCTTGAGCCTCGGTCGAAAGCAGCCGTCGAAAACACCGTTCCACCCTACGTCTTCGCGACGCAGAAGAATTTTTCCTGGTGTCCGAAATGCCGCCGGATTTACTGGCCCGCAACCCACCATCAAAGCATGCTGGAAGAGCTGAAGAATCTTGAGTCTGGTTAAGGCTGTCGGCCCATAGCGTCCTCTCGGCAGGTTCTCGCCTCCAGTCAGTTGCAGAACCTAGAATTCGGCTGGCTCGTGTGCTAGATAAGAAAGACGTTTCTTCCACCGCAACCCTTATAAAATCGCGATGACCCGTGGGCGTGGAGCCTGTAAAAGGTTAAAATAAGAGCCTAGCAGGTAGCTTAAGACAAAGTTCCTTCCCCGGTAGCTCAGTCGGTAGAGCAGTTGGCTGTTAACCAATTGGTCGGGGGTTCGAGTCCCTCCCGGGGAGCCAGATTTCAGAAAGGCCACTTTTCAATCGAGAAGTGGCCTTTTGCTTTTGGTAGGCAGAGTTCGTAAGTGCAAGTATGTCAAAGGGTTTTCGGTAGTTAGGAATCAGGGTGCCGTCTTTCCAAAGGCAGTTCGAGAGTACAAAATCGAGGATACGTCGCTTCTCCTTCATTTCTTGTTTTTCGTAAAGCTTGAGCCCCGACCTTCTAAGCCGCTTCGAGCAAGTTGCACGCGAGCAGCTCAAGCAGGTCGTGACCAACAGGGTCTCTCAGTTTTTCATCGTGGATTCTTACAAAGTCGAGGGCAAGGATCCGCTCGTGGACCGTACCCGGTCGCAATTCGGGTTGAGTTTATTTTATCCCTTGGATAACAAGGTATCCTTGTTAAATTAGAAGATTAATAAACTCTCGATTTGCGCAGGTTTAATAATCTGCTAATTTAACAAACATGGCTAGTTCTACAGGCAGCAAAATAAACCAGCTCCTCAAGGCATGGCCGTCCGGCACGGTGGCGGTGTTGCCCTGGCTCGAAAAACAGGGCGTCTATCAACAGCTCGTCCACGAATACGAAAAAACTTCCTGGGTACGCACGATAGGCCGCGGCGCCTATGCCAGGGCAGGCGATAAGGTCGAATGGACGGGCGGTTTGTATGCCATACAAGAGCAAATGGGTCTTCCCATACATGCGGGCGGAAAAACCGCTCTTCAAATACAGGGATATGCCCATTTCCTTGCGATGGGAAAAGGCGCAACAGTATCGCTCTTCGGACCTCCCGATATGAAACTGCCCGCGTGGTTCAAGCATTATCGCTGGGATATCAAAGTCCGCTACACCGCGACAAATCTTTTTGCCGGGCAAGTCGATCAGGGGCTCACCAAAAAGGACATGGGGCCGTATTCGATCAAAGTATCCGCACCCGAGCGCGCCATGATGGAAGTTTTGTATGGAGTTCCACTAGTCGAGTCCTTTGAGGAGGCGAAATTACTAATGGAGGGGCTTACCACATTACGCCCCCGAGTTGTGCAGAGCTTGTTAGAAAAATGTGCCTCGGTCAAGGTCAAGCGGCTATTCATGCTTCTTGCCGAAAGCTGCAAACATGCCTGGGTAAGAAAAATCGACCTGACGAACGTGGACTTCGGAAAAGGAAAACGCGCCCTGGTTAAGGGAGGACGCTTCGATCCCAAATACCAAATCACCGTTCCGAATATAGCACCCGCGGGCTCTGCTCCTGGAGCGCGCTCTTGAAGGACAGCCCGTTCTTCAAACAAGCCGAATTGATGTTGAAAACAATACCGCACGTCGCTGCGGAAAACTGTTTTGCATTGAAAGGCGGCACGGCGATCAATCTGTTTGTGCGGGACATGCCGCGATTATCGGTGGACATCGATCTGGCATATCTGCCGGTGGATGAACCGCGCGAAACGGCACTGAAAAAGAGCAGTGAAGCCCTCGGCCGCATTGCGTCCGCAATCAAGAAAGCGATTGCGGGTACGAGGGTTCAGGAAAGTCGAGCTCGTGAACCAGATCATGTGATAAGGCTTATCGTCTCGACAGGGACGACGCGAATCAAAATCGAGCCGAACGAAGTCATTCGAGGAGCGGTCTTTCCGTCAGTGGTGCGTGAGTTAAGCCGGCACGCGGAGGATCTTTTCGAGCTTTCGGTGAGCGCTCTCTCTCTTTCGCTGGCTGATCTTTATGGCGGTAAACTCTGTGCTGCGCTGGACCGCCAGCACCCACGGGATTTGTTCGACGTGAAGATTCTCCTGGACAACGAGGGCATCACAGACGAGATCCGCAGGGCCTTTGTCGTCTATCTCGCGAGCCACGATCGACCGATCCATGAACTGCTTGATCCCAAACGGAAAGACGTGCGGCGGATCTATGAGAACGAGTTTGCCGGTATGCCGATTGAGGAGATCGCTTACAAAGACCTGATCGCGGCTAGGGAGACGCTTATTGAGACGTTGAAGAAGGAATTGACTGATGGCGAAAAGACATTTCTTGTTTCGATAAAGTCGGGCGAACCAAACTGGAGCGTGATGGGCATCGAAGGTATTGAGAAACTTCCGGCGCTTCAGTGGAAACTGGTCAACATTCAGAAAATAGGGGCAAAGAAACGTACCGAATTACTGGCCAAACTTAAAAGAACGCTCGGATTGTAGTGCGGCCGAACCAGTCAAAATCAATCGCCGGCACGTGATAGTCAAAGCAGAAATCAACTCGCGACAATCGCTCAGGTCCGTGGGGGAGCAAAACCTACAGAGTGAGCCCATTTCAAGAACTTATCGTGAAGTAGGGGAGCCGACTCCTTCCAGAGTCCTTGACTCGGGAATGTCACAAAGAAGGAAGGTTCGTTAAATTCGCCACATTCGACTTTGAAGTTTTCGCTGGTCAGCAACAGGGGATATCCAGAGCCCGTCCCATGCGGACGCAAGAGGAAATCGACGCCGCCCAAACTAATAGGCGTACCGTCACGTATCCCGAGTTGCCTCATGTTTTCCCGAGTCTGGATTAGCTGGCCGAAATCGAGATCTTTTCTCCGCTCTTGATGCAGGTAATAAGCGCACTGCAACGTGTCAATCCCGTGGAGTAGTAACTTATGAGAGCCTGTATCCATGTTTGATTCTCAAACCGTCTGCTTACGGCCTGCCCGACTATTTGCCCGGTCGGGTGCGCGTGCGGCGTTGTTTCGCCGCCCGCGCACCGCGCTCAGCGATCCGGGGCTGAAGTGAGCCTAATGATGCTGGCTTGGAACGGGCATTATCCTCTTGTTTACGAGGCGCTTTTCCTTCTTCTGATTCTTCTATCTCACCCGTCTCTGTCTCCATTTCCTTGAGGTACTTGTTCACGAGGTCGTCATACCGTTTCCTATCACCCAACACCTCGTCCGGACCCGTCTCCTCCTCCCCTGAGTAGGGGTTGCTGGGGAATCCTTCAGCCACATCTTCCAAAGCTGTAGCAAGCAAATCCCCGATAATCTCCGTCTTTGTTTTCTTCGGAAACATTTCACAAAGAGCCGAGATTTTCGCAGTCACGTGCAGCGGAAGCCTAATCGACATTTGTTTAGGAGTGAGCCGAGTATTGTCCGGCGCGGTCCACACTTTGAGGAGATCTTTAGTTGGCATATTTGTTCACCTTCCGCTAAATGTCATATCGACATTCGTAATTAATGTCAAGTGAATGTTACAGGCCGGAAAAAAAATATTGATCCCGGATGCAACACGGCTGTATTGTCCCTTTTTATGGCGCTAGGCTTCCTACAGCTGCGCCGGTTAACGGTCGGCGTTTAAAGACCAAACAGGGGGCATAGACAACTAATGCCATTACTCGATCTGTGGAATGAATCTCCAGATCAGTTGAAGGACAAGCAGATCCAACAACTGATCGCTTTTGCGGGTGCGGGAAAGCTCATCGATGGAAGCAAGTGTTGTGAAGAATTCCGATCTTTTCTCGCAACTGTGCCGTCAGCAAATCTCACTGGGTATGCAGACCAGTGTCTCAGCCATTCTTTTCCCGATTCAGGGTTAGCACTCCAAGATGTCGTCAACGAGGTTGGGTCGAGAATTGGTGCGGATGTTGAGCACGGTCGTTATCGAGGTACTTCAAAGCATTTGGGCTTCGACGGATGGTGGACATTCCCCAATCGGCATTCGATCATTGTTGAGGTAAAAACGACAGATGCATACCGAATAGATCTGAATACAATTGCTGCTTATCGCAAAGGATTGATTGAAGAAAGTAGCATTTCAGAATCATCTTCTTCCATGCTCCTGATCGTAGGACGTCAAGATACAGGAGATATGGAAGCACAAATTCGCGGATCTCGTTATGCTTGGGACATTCGCATAATAAGCGTCGATGCTTTACTTCGCCTAATGGCCATAAAGGAAGAGGTCGAAGATCCTCAAATCATTCAGCGTATACACAGCATTCTTATTCCCAGAGAATTTACGCGCCTCGACGAAATCGCAGACGTTTTGTTTTCTGCTGCGGAAGACATTAAGCAGGAGACAGTCGAAGCAGCAGAAGGAGAAGAGGAAGTTACAGATACAAACAAGACGAAGCAGCCAAAATTCACCCCGGTAGCATTCCACGATGCTTGTATGGCAAGGGTTCAATCTGTTCTCGGTGAAACACTAGTCAAGCGCTCTCGGGCCAACTATTCATCTCCGGATAAATCTATCGTTGTCAATTGCGCTGTCTCGAAGGAACACAATCCAGAAACCAATCCAAACTACTGGTTCGCATTCCACCCTCATCAAAGGGAATCCTTGCAAAGTAGCTCGAAGTCATACGTTGTGTTTGGTTGCGGAAGCAGTAAGCGCATTTTATTAATCCCATTCTCAGATTTTCAGTCATGGCTTAACGGTATGTGGATCACACAAAGAGAAGATTCGTACTATTGGCATGTCGTAATTTATAGAGCAGGCGAAAAGTACTCCCTTCACAGGAAGAAAGGGGAGAAGAATATTGATGTAACGAAATACCTACTGCCAGAAAATGTATAATAAAAACGCAACGTAACAGCTCGACGAAAGACCGGCGGCCGGTATGTCGGAGTTGTTTACCTGCTGTACGAAGTGCGGAGATTGACAGAGGAGAAAATATGGCTGAACAGAAAAAGAGTTTTCCTATGCTGCCCATTGCCCACTGGTGGGCTTTGCGAAAGAAGTTCAAGCAGAGCATACCTGGGGTTGTAACAGATAATTATCTTGCCACAGTACTCGAAATGGGAGTCAACTCTGCACGTGCGAACGTTCTGCCATACTTAAAGAGTCTTGGAATCATTGACGATGAGGGGAAAACGGTCGATAGGGCAAGGCAGTGGAGGGACGATGAGCACTACGCTGAGGTCTGTAAAGCAATGGTCAAAGAGGTCTATCCAAAGGACCTATTAGAGGCGGTTCCAAATCCGGATCACGAGCGCACTAAGGCCGAGCGTTGGTTCGCTAATCACACCGGTGCAGGAGATAATGCTGTAAAACGCATGGCAGCTCTCTACGCTGTAATGGTTAAAGCGGACACATCCCATCAGCCTGACCAAGAAAAGGCTCGAACTCGAAATAGGGACAAAGAACCAGCGAAGACCAAGCCGAGCAAGAACGCTACCAGTACCGTTCCTCCTGTAGAATCCGGTACTCAACGAGATTCAACCAACCTGTCACGACAACAAGCGCCAGGAATCAACATTAACCTAGAAATTCACATCTCAGCTGATGCCACCTCCGACCAGATAGATCAGATCTTCGAAAGCATGGCAAAACACATCTATAGGCATTCCTGAATAAATGTCTGCAAATGGTCGATATGCACTAGAGCTTGCCAAGAGGCTGAAAGCGGAGGCACCAAAAACGTTTGTTCCTCCCTCAGAAGGCACCAGACCCACAAATGAATTCATTCTTCCGCACGCCCTTGTACGTAAGACAAGGGGTTATATCGAAAGGGTCGTATTTCAAATAAACGGTTCCTACGAAAAGGGTTGGTTCGATGGTTGCGCGGTCATGATGCGTCGCCTGATCGAAACGTTGATAATCGAATGTTTCGAGAAATATACAATTGCTGACAAGATCAAGAATCCGAAAACCGGAGACTTCCTCGCTTTAGGGGATCTCATCGAAAAAATGATTCAAGAGACAAGCTGGAACCTTGGAAGAAACACAAAACAGGCGTTACCCCGACTTAAGAATATCGGCGACCAGTCTGCACACAGCCGAAGATATAACGCACACCGCGAGGACATCGATAAGATATCTCATGATTTTCGAGTGGTTTGCCAGGAGCTCATCTACATTGCTGCTCTGAAATAGGCAACTAACCGGCGCCGGCTACTCCGCCAGATAGAGGGATTAAACCTCGAGTCTTCAGGTCTTATCACGCACATCGCGCTGCTGAATCTCCCAAATTCTTTTTTAACCGCCCGGTAGCTCGCGGGATTAGTACCGCCAATTCACTTTCCACTCACTTCTTGATCGTATTTTGCACCCCCCGTGTTACTGAAAACGGGGGGCTTGGGCGTAGTCTAATGAAATGTCAATCTATGTTGGAGAGGAAAATCGAATCCCGACTCCGGATCACAAGTCTCACAAAAGATGAGGTATCCATGGCCCTTTGGGTGCAGGCACAAAGTGACGGTGTGACCATTGGCGACGTGCCGCTTAATGAATTCACCGAACGACTCCAACACGAAATCTAACTCGCGGTTTCTTTTGTCATGCTTAACTTTTATCTGACTCATAAGGGCTTTCCTTTCATTCTGTCGTACTTCGCTGCGGAATTTGTGATGAAGGGAAGATGCACTTCCCAGTGCCCAATATTGGCAGGTCTGGGGAGCCAGTTTAGACGAGAAAGCCCTTCGGCAATATGTCGAAGGGCTTTCTGTATTTTGGAACTACAGTTAATCGCTCGCTAGACCAAGACGGTGTCTTACCGTCTAGATTAGCCTTGCCATTCTCCCAAATAGCTGTTGTCACAACGCTGTCACCCAAGCGTTTCGGGTCGCATTCAGCTTAAAACCTATCCGATCAGTTCAATCCTGGGGTGAAATCATGCAGTAAGCTGTTGAACAGTTGCGTGTGCCAGGACTATGATACCTGCTAAAATCTCCATTATTACAAGCGTGTGAGGAGGTGATCCATGGTTACCACGGCACAATACAAGAGTGGCGAAATCATCATCTGTGAAAACGACCAGGGTGAGACAGCGTATGTCATCGAGAGTGGTCGAGTTGAAGTGACCAAGGACCTGCAAGGCAAAAACATTCACCTTACGTACCTTTACCCGGGCGAAACCTTCGGCGAAATGAGCATGATAGACGACAAGCCACGTAGTGCAACCGTAACGGCAGCCGAAGACACAGAGGTGCGTGTTATTCCGCGAGATCAATTTTTAGAGACGCTCAACAGCAATCCCGAGGTGGCCCTGAAGCTGCTCAAAACGGTTTTCGAGAGACTCCGCGAAGCCATTGCCATGATTGCGCACTTGCAGAAGGATGATACCACTGTCACTTCGGTGCCGGAGCTGGAACTCCCCGATTTCCTGGTCAGAGCAGGCACGGTTGTGCTGAACGGGACCACGCCACAAGCGGCTCAAGCCTTGCCCCAAAACCCATTGCCCATCAAAAAGTTCCCGTTTCGAATTGGCAGGGAGGAAAGTAACGATCCCCTGGCCCACAACGATTTGAACATACCCGACTCGGTACCGTTCCAGGTTTCGAGACACCACGTGACACTGGTGAACCACGGTGGGCATATCGGTGTCATGGACCGGGGTAGCACGCTGGGTGCCATCGTTGATGGTCAACTGCTGGGTGGGAAGCATGGTGACCCAGGTCTCGTATTTCTAGGAGCCGCTGGTGGCACGCTTATTCTGGGGACCGAGGAGTCGCCTTTCAGGTTTCAACTCACTGTGGGAAGAGAACGGGATGTGTCGTCTGATTGGCAACCACCTTCACCATCGGAGAACCGCTCCGTCCTCAAAAAACTGTTCGAGAGGTGGGGATGAGGTTAGGTTGCACGGTAGAGAAGGCGAAGAACAGCTGCTTATAAAGATGCGGTGGTAGGGGGGCGTAAGATTGGATTGGATTGTATTCTCCTACGACTTAATCGTATGAGACGCGACTGATGCGTTCAGTTTTATCCAGGGAATCGAGCGAGTCTGATGGCTTGTTCAATCAGTGGTACTGCATCGGGACAATATTGCATGGCCACAAGAAGGAGCATCGCTGTTTCGTATATTACACAGAACGAGAATAGTATTTGCCCCAGTCTTGACGGCATTTTTCAGCCTGAAATATACGAATGAAATTTCGCTCGCATCCTTG
Organism: uncultured delta proteobacterium; assembly: GCA_963737905.1. Lineage (GTDB taxonomy): Bacteria > Desulfobacterota > Binatia > UBA9968 > UBA9968 > DAIRFP01. Next base: position 128,989 of record CAVTUQ010000027.1, read on the forward strand.
AGTAGGGCATCGTATTGTTCGGAAGAAAGCTCAATTAATGGTTTCACGGCAATTTTTGACGCTTCCAGTGACCACAACACCGGTTGTCTCCAGGCGAGCTGATCGGACATCAATTCTGAAGCAAAACTTATTCCATGAAAGATCTTTCGGCTTTCTATCCAAATCTTGGTCTCGATCTATTTTTTGAACAACTGTAAAGCAACTGCGAAGCAATGCCGCGCCTCGCATCTGACCGGGCTCATTCATACGATGTCGTGGTGATCGGCTCCGGACCGAATGGTCTTTCGGCCGCGATTACCATGGCACAAGTTGGCAAATCCGTCGTCGTGTACGAAGCCCAGAACAAAATCGGCGGCGGTGCGCGCTCTGCGGAGCTGACCCTCCCGGGCTTCATTCACGACATTTGTTCCTCAGTATATCCGCTGGCCATCGGGTCGCCTTTCTTTCGATCGCTTCCGCTAGCAGAGCACGGTCTGGAATGGATTCAACCTCCGGCGGCGGCTGCCCATCCATTCGATGACGGGACAGCGGTGACCCTAGAACGTTCGGTGGAAGCGACAGCGACTCAACTGGGTCCGGATGAGGAATCCTATAGGGAGCTCATGGGTCCTCTGGTTGCGGGTTGGAATGGTTTAGACGCCGATCTGCTGGGGCCTGTTCGCGTGCCGCGGCATCCTTTGAGATTGGCACGATTTGGCTTGGCGGGTATTCAGCCTGCGCGCCGGCTGGCTGAGAAACGATTTCGCGGAGAACGAGCCAAGGGATTGTTCGCGGGCATGGCGGCTCACTCCATGTTGCCCCTGGAGCATTGGGGCTCAGCCGCATTCGGTCTCGTCCTCGCCATAGCCGGACATGCGGTCGGTTGGCCAATTGCGCGCGGCGGCGCCCAGAAGCTGTCGGACGCATTGGCCGCGCACTTGCTGAGCCTCGGTGGCCAAATAGTCCGAGACTGTAGGGTGCGCAGCCTGGACGACCTGCCTTCCGCTCGTGTAGTTCTTTGCGATGTAACGCCACGCCAATTAATTGAGATCGCTGGAGAGCGCCTTTCTCGGTCTTATCGCAAAAGGCTAAAAGGATATCGATACGGCCTGGGCGCTTTCAAGATGGATTGGGCGCTTTCGGGCCCAGTACCCTGGACATCCGCCGCATGCAAACGCGCGGCAACCATCCACCTCGGCGGGACATTGGAAGAAATCGCCTGGTCCGAACGCTCCGCCTGGCGCGGAGAGCATGTCGAACGGCCATTCGTGCTTCTGGCTCAGCCGTCGCTCTTCGATTCTTCACGGGCGCTCGCAACCAAGCATACTTTGTGGGGCTATTGTCACGTGCCACATGGCTCGACAGCGAATATGGCAGCGAAAATCGAAAATCAGATCGAGCGCTTCGCTCCGGGATTTAAAGATTTGATAGTGGGACGTAACCTTATGCCGCCAGAGAAACTTGAAGAGCACAATGCAAATCTGGTCGGCGGCGATATCAACGGCGGCGCTGCCGATTTGCGGCAGCTTTTTTTCCGGCCCACGCTTAAGACCTACGGGACTTCAATGAAAGGGCTGTACCTTTGCTCGGCCTCCACTCCCCCCGGAGGCGGCGTGCATGGAATGTGCGGCCATTTTGCAGCCCGCAGAGCACTCAAGGAGATGTTTTAGAGATTTTATTGAAATTGTCACAGTCGGCTCTTCCTTGTTATCGCCAACGAGAGTCAATCTCGCCGCGCTGAGGCGCGTCTCGCGCGTCGATCAAGTCGCCGGCAAAAAGGTCGGACCATAAATTTCCCGTTTTGGATATTGTTTAGAGTCGTTTTGATGTTTAGGCTATTAGGATGACAGATGATAGAAGAAGCTTCGACAAGGCATCCAGCGTTGCACCACGGCGACGAGACCGCAAGGTCGCTATACTGAAGGGTTTGGCCATACTGCTAGCGCTCTTCGCATTGCCCGGGCTCTGGAGCTGGACCCCGCTCCATCATTGGATCAATCTTAATACGGTTATCGAATGGCAACAGTCCGTAAGAAACTATCCAGCAGCATTCTATCTTGTCGTCGGCGCCTATGTGTTGGGTAGTCTAGTTTTATTTCCCGTCACGATTCTCAATATCGCAACGGTGTTCACGTTCGGACCTGTCTTGGGCAACCTTTATGGCCTGGCGGGCTGGCTCGCCAGCGCGGCAATGGGATATGGCATCGGGCGCGCGATCGGCCAAAAAATCATGCAAAAACTGGCACGCAGGTGGCTTGATCGTCTGATTCGACCGGCCGGAACGCATGGCTTTTTAACCGTTTTGACGCTGCGGGTCTTTCCTGTGGCTCCGTTCACTCTAGTCAATGTTTTTGTCGGCGCATGGGGGATTCGGTTTCGAGATTTTTTTCTGGCGAGCGTAATCGGCAGAATTCCAGGAATTATCTTATTGGCGCTCCTGGGTGTCCAGGTCGAAAGCTTTTTTCGCCAGCCCGGCATGATCGCGGTCGCTTTGTTGGGGCTCACGTTGATCCTGATCCCGCTCGCCTTCGGCCGGTTATCCAAGCGTTTGCTGTCGGGTGACCTGCGCCGAAGCGATTTTCTCAAATCTTCGGTGAAATCATAAGTAGTCGCGAATGGGGAAAAACAACTCTTCGTAGGTTATCTTCCTCGCATCGCTGGTGCCGGCGTAAACAATCTAACAATCTAAGGAGAAGCGGTTTGATTCAAGTTGTGCTTGCTAAGTCTTCGGCGTAGCTGCCAGATTCCCAATCCGCTAATCACCACCAGCGCTGCCACCAGCGCAAAACTTCCCATACCCGGATTTCGGACGGCATCGTCCATTTGATAAGCGAATAGATTGATCAAGAAAATTCCCGGCGCTAACCCAAGCAATGATCCGAGGACATACTGCCGAAAAGGTACCTGGAATGCGCCCGCGATCACGTTGACCGCCGTAAACGGCGCGACCGGGAGCAGCCGCATTGTCGCCACGGCAATGAGGCCTCCGCGACAGATTTGCCGTTCGACACGTGCCCATCTAGATCCGGTGAGCCGCCGGACTAGATCGCGTCCTAGATAATAACCAACGGCGTACGTTGCGGCCGCCCCCAGAAAGCAGCCCGCGAACGAATAAACGGAACCCAATAGGGGTCCAAATACTAATGCCGTTGCTATTATCAGAGCCGTAATGGGGATCAGCAAAAGACTACCAATGAGATACGCTGAAAGAATGATCACCGGCAGCGCCGGACTATTTCGTATCGACAGAGCCCAGGCGGTAATTTGGTTGACATTGACCAGTTCAGCCAACGGCGTCCACTTCCATGCCGTCGCCATTCCCAAAAGCAGCAATAAGATCCCGCCTGCCAACCACATTAGTTTTCCATTCTGACCATCGGTTTGTTTCTTTGTGGTGACCATCGGCAGCTCATTTGGGTTAGATATCACGTCGTCATCTATTCGATATATTGAACACGACCGATTCCGAAAACTGTTCTTTTGGACAGATGTTTAAGGTATCTGACTGCAAACCATTCACCAGCGCGCAATGTTAATGCCAATCCAAAGCAGTCTGGCCAAGCGAAACAAAGAGCACCAAAATTCCGGCAAGAGCTGGCCGCATCAAACAAAATGGAAAACGAGATTGTTTGCATTTTACATACGGTTGTCTGGAGATTCGCGACACATTTAGCCTAGAATATTAGAAGCTCATTGGCTATGGTGCCGGGCATCAACTTTGCACAGCATAGCGTCGCTGACAGGATTAACGCATTAAAATCACAGGGGGCGTATGTCGAAGCCGGCATCGGCACAATCGAGAACTAACACACAAACTTTACTCATGCCTAAAAGCCGTCGTAAAAGAAACCCGACCGTCTCCCGCATTTCCTTCGCCGATCCAGCCAAATTGGCTAAGGCGTCACATCTTCGCTATGTGATGGATAATTCCCCGGGTTTCACACGGAAACGAAACCGCAACGGCTTTCGATACTTTGATACGCAAGGGCGGCTGATTCGTCAACTTGAGGATTTGCGTCGTTTCAAGTCTCTCGCAATCCCGCCCGCGTGGGAAAACGTATGGATCAGTCCAATGGCCGATAGTCACTTGCAGGCGACGGGACGAGACGCGAGAGGGCGCAAACAGCATCGCTATCACCCGCGCTGGCGTGAGGTAAGAGATCAGACCAAATTTGACCGCATGTTTGCATTCGGACGAGTTTTGCCGCGCCTCCGCCGCCGGCTCAGCAGTGATTTAGCGCGTCCCGGTCTACCGCGTGACAAAGTGCTCGCGACGGTAGTAAAGCTCCTCGAAACAACATTTATCCGCGTCGGGAACGAAGAGTACGCGCGGCACAATCGATCGTTCGGATTAACCACGATGCAGACCAGACACGTCAAAGTGACAGGGGCGAAAATTCGATTTGAATTTCGCGGCAAGAGTGGCAAGGCGTTTAATCTTGACCTTAACGATCGCCGCCTCGCTAAAATCGTCAATCACTGCCAAGACCTGCCCGGACAAGAGCTTTTTCAGTATGTTGACGAGGAAGGCCAGCACCGAAGCATTAGTTCGAGCGATGTAAACGATTATTTACGAGAGGTAACTCGAGAGGACTTTAGCGCTAAAGATTTTCGGACATGGGCAGGCACCGTCCTTGCGGCTAGAGCCCTTCGAGAGATCAAGCGCTTCGACTCAATGACTCACGCCAAGCGCAATATTGTGACCGCGATTGAAATGGTCGCCAAGAAGCTGGGCAATACCCGCAGTGTCTGTCGAAAGTGTTATATCCATCCAGCGGTGATTGATTCCTATCTCGACGGCTCGTTATTGAGCCAAAAAGCAGATCGCGGGACGGCGAACTCGCTCGGCAAACTAAGTCACGATGAGTCGACCGTGCTGGCGATTCTCGAGCAGCAATCGAAAGTCGAGGGGAAGCGAAAGGCCGCTTAGACGCGCATGGTGAGTTTTTGAATGTATTTTACAATTCATCACGGACCCGGCGACGGGGTAATGGCTTATCGCTCTTGGCAAAATCAGCTCTGGCCTCTCCGGTCGAGGATACGTCCTCGGCGCCGGTTTCTTCCAGAATGGTCTTCGCTCTGTGAGTCCATTTCGAGTCGTCGCAATGGACTGAGATCAGAACCCCACCTTTTCTAATTCTGCCTTCGTATCGCTTCGCCTCGTATTCAGGAATGCCGAGTCCAATCAGACTTCCCGTGATCCCGCCAACAACACCCCCGGCGCCGACACCGGCAAGGGCCGCCACGATCGGACCGGCTGCGATGAACGGACCAATCCCCGGGATAGCGATGGCCCCTATACCTATGAGCCATCCCAGAGCACCGCCGATCACTGCGCCGGTGCCGGCGCCTGCTGAAGCTCCTTCGGGAGCTTTGGTTGCTTTTTCATGGCCAAAATCCTTGGTTCCCTCATTATCAGGGTAAAGTGCCGAAATATCTTCTGGACGAAAGTTGGCTTCGCGGAGAGCCGCCAGTCCTTCTTCCAAAGCTATTCGGTTGGGATAAATACCAAACGCAGCCGTGTTCTTGCCTGCCATAAATACCTCCAAAAATTACTGTAAGAAAAATTGAGCAAGTGACATGCCAGCGAGAAAATGAAATATTCCTCGAGCCCCAGCAATGGGTTTCGTATTTTTTCTAGTACATTTCCTCGGCGGGCAAACGGGTTTTAGCTACACTGTTATTCAATAGGAAGTATAAAATATACGGAAGGCGGGTATTTCACCCGCCTTCCGCACCGGCTAACGTGCCGGCGCCAGCCGTCTTTTACAGTGGCTCGTCTCCGGTGAGCCGCGCACTGTAAATTTGAACGCAACTCTCGCTTCAGTTAATTATTAATTCCGCGTGTCAGGGGAAAGGGCCTGATCATCGCCTGGTTTCGTCATGTGGGAATCAGACCGCGATCCGCTCTGTCCTGACATCCCGCTGCTTGAACGGTTCCGTTGCGAAGTCCCCGATTTGGAGATTCTCACGTCTAGCTTGTCGGCAGTTCGTTGATCAATCGTGCCGGTTATTGGAAGGCCACTATCCTTTTGAAAGGAGCGAATAGCCTTGCGCGCGGTATCATCCGCTACTCCATCGACGCGACCTACTTGATACCCTTTCGTTTTCAACGCTTCCTCGACAGCTTTCATGTCTTTTTTTGACAACTCGGGGGTTCCTCCCTGGTGGATCCCAGGAATATCCTCGTCACACGCCAGGTCGAGTCAAATTGGGATCCGGTTGGCGAGTTTCCCCGGGAGCTTCCTGTGACCACGCCGGAGTAGAGGCTAATCCGACCGCGCCACTCAGAATAATTGCTCCTATCATCGATTTTCTTTTTTTCATTTCTCCTCCTTTCTGTTGCGTCCTAATATCGAGTAAATCGCAAGTGCCATGCCAGCTTTTTTCGCGGAAAAACGGACACAAAAAAATTGATGAATGCGCGGAGTGCGGGAATTCCTTCACACGTTGTTTTTTTCCCTACAACTGCAATCCTCGAAAAAACGAATCACAACCGCGCACGATATTTGGCATGCGAGCAAATATGCCTGGCCGTGACCAGGACCATGGATGAAGCGGACGCCAGACGAATTGCCTCTACCGGTAAACTTTCATGATCATCGTGATCAGATTGGGTACCAATTTCTCAATTAGCGCAGCCTCGATCATTGCCAAGACGCAAACTGCTTCAGTGCTGAGAATGTCGTGCCAGCGTGTCTCGTAAACTTGCTATTCGATGTCTCGGTGATACGTTGGACTCAGTCTCCAAAACAACATCTCTAGTCTATCCAGGCCGCGGAAAGACTCTGATCAGACAACGCTAACGCGAACGTTCACCGTAGCCGATCCGCAGTCTTGGACGTTGGGTCGTGATCGTACAGAACAGAACTGTCCAAAATGAAAGGAGGAAGACTCGATGAAACCGAATACTTATCTTAAGGGCCGCTTTAGCCGCAATTTCGGTTCGCTGCGCGTCAATGCCATTTCAATCTCGATTGCGCTGCCCGCGGCTCTGCTGCTGGCGGCATCGGTTTCCGCCAGGGCCGCTGAAAATTCTCCGGAGCCCGCGTCGCCGCAGACGATGGCATCGAGCGATGCCGCCACACCCACAAAAATAACCAGTGGGCTTTCCGAAGCCGAGATTCTCATCCGCATCCAGCAGATTATTGCTCAGGACCAGAGGCGGCTGCGTGCCTTGGAATCTCGCAGCGAACAGTTGGCACGCGAGTTTGAGGCTGCCTCGAAACGCTTTAACCGTCTCGATACGGAACTCAAGGCGGCCCGCAAGTCTGAGAAGGCGCCGGCTGAGATCACGGCACTTGAGGGAAGGTGGGCGCTTACTCGCAACGAGCTCGATCCGCTCTTCCAGCGGCGTCAGGCCATAGACCAGCAAATCCAGATCCTACAACGGAAAATCGAGAAGCAGAAGGAGGCGCTCGATTGGATCACCTCGGGTCAGGTGCCATCGTCGCTCGCCGCGCCAGCGACGCCGCCTCCCACTTCGAAGCCTGCTGAGGCGGCTGCACCTGGGTCGTCGCCCAAGACGTCGCTTCCAGTACCACCTGCGCTCGAGGCCATCGCACCCAAGGAGAGCGAGTCCTCGCCCAATAAGCCGGCCGCGCCCGAGATGTATGACCGACGCGTTGCCGATGCCGAGCGCGAACTCCAGAAGCGCGAGCAGAAACTACGCCTTGCCGAGCGTGGGGCGCGCCTGGTCGAGGAGCTGACCTCACTGAATCAGGACGATCTGGCGCAGGCGCGGGCTCTGGCCGAGGCCTCGCGCAACCAGCAGGAGCTTCTCGACAAGCAGGTGCCCAAGCTGGAAAGCGAGCTCAAGCAGCTGCCTAAGCAGGCGCCGGCTCGGGAGCGGGCCGCGTTGGAGGGACGAATCGCTGAGACGCACCGTCTCGCCGCCGAGGCGGCAGCGACGGCCGCGGATGACGCTAAGGAAGTTGCCGCTCTCGAGTCACGCGTCAAGAATCTAGACACGTTCCGCGTGTCCCAAGCCAAGCGCGTTTCGGAGGCGGAGAGCGACGTCGAGTCGGCGCGTCGGCGCGTGGAGTTCTTGCAGAGCCCGCTGGCGCCGCACCGTATCTGGCGATGGCTCCTCAACGCGGCGCCCCGCGTCGCGGCTGTCCTGGGGGTGCTAGCCCTGCTTTGGGCCGCTGCCCGCTGGCTCACGCACACCGTGGTGCATCGGATGGTGAGCCTTGGTCGCCATGGCTTGGACGAGGGCCGTGTCGAGAGGATCGAGACGCTCCGCCGCGTTTTGCAAAGCGTCATTACGATCGGATTTATCATAGTGGGTACACTGGCAGTGCTGCCGGAGTTCGGGGTGGATGTCACGGTGCTCGTCGGAGGCGCCGCCGTCTTCTCCTTGGCTATCGCGTTTGGCGCCCAAAACCTGGTTAAGGACTATTTCTCCGGATTCATGATCCTGATGGAGGACCAGTACCGCGTGGGGAACGTGATTCAGATCAACGACAAGAGCGGGGTTGTCGAGGACATCAGCCTGCGAATGACCACCCTGCGGGACCTCGAAGGTATCGCCCACTTCGTCCCTCACAGTCAAATCACCACCGTCAGCAACCTTACCCACGGCTGGTCGCGGGTGATGCTAGATATCGGCGTGGCCTACAAGGAGGATGTCGACCATGTCATGAAGGTCCTGATGGAACTGGCGCGCGAGATGCGCAAAGAACCGCAGTTCGGGCCGTTGATCTTGGACGAGCCCGAGATGCTGGGTGTCGACGCCTTCGCCGACTCCGCCGTGGTGATCAAGTTCATTGTGCGCACGCGCCCGCTCAAACAGTGGATCGTCAAGCGCGAACTTCTGCGCCGCATTAAGAACCGTTTCGACGAGCTCGACATCGAGATACCCTTTCCGCACCGCACCTTGTACCACCGGGGCCTTGAGGGACCGCTCTCGGTGCAGCTCTCGAATGGTGCGGACGAGTCTGCCCATCAGGGGGACGACGGCGAACGACGGTGAGATCGGTGAAGTCGGAAGCGCAAGGATTTCACCATAAAAATTGTCGCCATTGACGATTCTTGAAACGCCCGGTAAGTTGAAACGACTGTCGAGCAGCGGTTTTTTCGCTTTCCCGAGCTGCAATCGTATGTTCGTCGGATTCATGCGATGAAATCGTTTTCGAAACTTTCCATCGTAACCATTCGAGAGAAACTTTCCGATCAACGTGTTTCGGCACAGATGCTCAACCAGTTGAGGCGGGATCCGCGCCGGGGTGTACAACGGTTTTATGAGACTTTCAAGAAGCGCTACGAAAAGGAGCGCACGGAACGCCTTCGGCTTGACGCCATGCTCAATTTCGAGCGCGTTCTCTGGAAGTCCGGTTGCCGCTATATCGCTGGTGTCGACGAGGTCGGAGTAGGTCCGCTGGCAGGGCCCGTAGTCGCAGCGGCCGCGGTATTTCCGCCTACCATCGCGCTGTCTGGTGTGGACGACTCCAAACGCCTAACAGCGGAAGAGCGAGAAGCCCTCACCCTAGAGATAAAAAAGGAATGTCTTGGTATCGGGATCGCGTAGCCGAAGTTGGTGAGATTGATAAGCTCAATATTTACCACGCCGCTCTCCTTGCCATGCAGCGGGCCGTCGAGGCACTTCCTGTCAGCCCAGACCATGTTCTGGTGGATGCCCGAACGATTCCCGGTCTGCCCATTCCGCAGAATTCCTTTAACAAGGGGGACGGTATCAATTTTTCGATTGCCGCCGCCTCGATCATTGCCAAGACGCATCGCGACCAGCTGATGAGAGATCTTGACGACGCCTATCCGGGTTACGGATTCGCCAAACACAAGGGCTACGGTACGGTCGAGCATCAAGCAGCGATTCGCCGCCTCGGTCCTTGTCCGATGCACCGCATGTCGTATCCGTTTATAAGAGAGCTCTGCGGCGATTTCTCACCGCGGTTTTACTCCCTCAAGCACCAGCTCGAGGTATCAAGATCGGCAGAAAGACTGCGCCGGTTCGAAGAGGTTTTGAAGAAGGACTGGCCCCATCTAAATGAAAAAGAGCAGCGAAAATTACGGCTGATGCTGCTCCGGCGGTGGAAAACGGTGGCGTAACGCTCATTCTCCGTTATCAACAGCTGTCGATCATGCTCAGCGATCTGTCGTGTCAACACGCCCAATAACTTCCCACATCACTTAACTTCCTATCACTTGCCGTTTCCAAAAAACCTCAGACAAATCATTCTTGGAACAAATCATTCTTGGATAAGTAAATTCGGACAAGTCGCGCAGCTATCAATGGGTCAAGCAATTTATTTTATTGCCATGCGGTACGTTGTCCCGAGGACGAGAGCTGCCAATCCACCCCCGACAAGAAGAAGCCCTACGGGCGGCGCTAGGATCGAAAGTCCAGCGCCAATGATTATTACAAAAGCGCCTAAGGCAATGAGGTTCAGGGGCCGTTTCGCCGCCGTGTTACTTTCAACATCAGGGACCGTTTGTACCGTTTCTTCTTGAATGAGATCAGTCGCCATCTGACGTAGCTCTTCCCTTCTTCAGGTCGAGCCTTCTCGATCACTTCACCGATCTCATGCACCAAGCGTTCGACATCACGGTCAATCGCCGGTTTATCAACCGTGGTTGTGGCTTCCATAATGAGTCCTCCGTGTTCTGACTTTCCCAGAATGCTCGCGCGTCGCACGCGGTAATTGAGC
>CAVTUQ010000028.1:0-246941 GCA_963737905.1 uncultured delta proteobacterium
ACTACAGACCGACGGAAGAACGGCACGCTTAGCCTGCTCGGCACAAGCGGCTAACTCGCCGCTTTTAGAGGTCATAGGCACCGACATCCTATGACCGTAGGTTCGGATTCTTGCACGCACTAGTTGTAGAGGCCTGTACGTGGGCCATTTAAAAACGAGTCGAGGATTGTGTGGACAACGAATGTACCGGGGTTTGCATTAGATTCCAAATAAGGGCCCCGCAGGGATTCAGGCTGTAGTAGACGCCGTCTTGGGTATTCAAGATCACTGCCTCTCCGGCCAAATCGCATGAGACTTGCTCTTTTGAAACAGCAACGACAGAGGATTTCACAATTTGACAGTCCCTTTAATCCTTTCGAACGAAGTTCGCTCGTTTGATCTTCGTAAGTCGCTTCGATTACTCTCCGTCCTAATGACCCCAAGCTTTGGTGATTGACCGGTTCAGTATCATGCGAGTGCGACACTCTTCATTTCGGGAGGAACCGAGCAATAATTTTTGTGAACGACTTTCTCTAGAATCCTCTCCAGCTTTTCGCCCTGATCCTCCCACCGGTGATGTCGCTCAACATACGACCGCGCTTGTGCCGAAAAGCCATGCCACGAATCGGCATCGGCTCCAAGAAATGTCACCAAATGTTTCGCGAAAGAAGCCGGATCATCGGCAACGCGAATCCCGTCGGCTTCGGTCGCAGGAATACCTTTGAAGGTCTCACTGGTACCAACGACCGGGACTCCCATCGCCATGGCTTCGAGGATCTTGTTCTGTACTCCGCGTGCTAATCGAAACGGTCCTACGGCAACAGTTGCCTGCGCCAAGTGCGGGCGCACATCATTGACCGTGCCCGTGACAAAGACACCGTCTTGATTAGCCAGGTTTTTCACGTGCCGCCCCGGATTCCTTCCCACTATATTAAATCGAGCATTGGGTACGGCAGTGCGCACGAAGGGAAAAATACTCTCGCAAAAATAGCGGACCGCATCGATATTAGGAAAGTAGTCCATTACACCAATAAACACGATGAGTGGCCGAACTTCTGATTCGGAATGGCTGGATTTGGGCTTAAAATATTCCAAATCAACACCATTGGAGACGACCGATACCGGCCACTCATGCAAATGCCTTGTCAATAGCCGCGCCTCTGCTTCAGAAGTAACAATGGCATGATCAAATTCGCGCATGATTGTTTCCTCGTATCTCGCCAATAAATTCGCTTCACGTCGATAAACGATCGAGAATGGAAATGGATCGTGGTCCGCATACATACGCCATTTCTCCGAGTCCACGTCAATGAAGTCGATGATCTTGGGAATAGCCACCCGAGCATCCACATACTGAACCATGGATGAGCATGAAACGATGATGCAATCGAATGACTCCGTCGCAATCTTCCGCCGAACGAGTTCGGCGAACGCCTTACGATAGAAAAGCTGAACCGACAAAGGTTTATTTCGAAGTATCGCCGCCGGGCCAAGAACTATCGTCGCAACGCTGTTTCGACGCACGACGTCTACAGACACACAATATTCCTTGAGATTGATTGTTTGCCTAACCTCACCTGGATCGTCCACGAAGCTGCAGAGATGTATAGTATGTTTACCTGCAAGTTGTCGGATCTGATTAAAAGTCCGAATCTTCTCTCCTTTGCTTGGAGGGTAAGGGAAACGATGAGCAAGATATAATATTTTCACAATTTCTCAGTTAGAACGGAGAAAATGGTTATAAGCCCCGATAACGTCTTTACTTTTATGGCACTCTTCGTGGTTTACTTCGTCTGCGATTACGAACTCCCACCAGTAAGAACAATAAACCTATTGGAAAGATATAGTCGGATGAGCCGACTACCACAGCCAGGCCACGCTTGTGTGCGAAGAATGAACGCAAAGATTGTTACCTATGAAAGGGCGGGAGCGCGTCGATTTAGGAGGGCATCGAACCTATCTGAGAGAATCTTTGTGACGTTTTTTACGTTAAACTTCTCCCCTGCAGTAGGGTTGACCTGATGGGCAATCGGATCTTGCTGCCACGCCCTGTAAAGCTTGAGTATGGCTGCGGCTATATCCTGAACATCCGTCGCCTCGGCCGTGACACCAATTGATTCCTGAATCACCAGGTCGGATGTTGAACCACCACGGGGTGATATCACCAAGATCGGCTTTTCCATTCCTATATATTCAAATAGTTTTGAAGGAATTTGAGTCGTTGTTCCCGGCTGTAGTAATAAAAGGGCATTGGAATTCCGCAGGTATTCCAAACTCTTTTGATATGGAACATGCGGTACCACCTTGACGATATCGTCAAGTCGCCAGGATTTGAGACATTCGTTCAAATCATACGTGAGTTCCACAGATCCCACGAGCCAGACCTGAATCTTGTCACGCTCTATGCATCGCACGTTTACGAGTGATGCGAGCGCTTCCAAAAATAACATTGGGTCCCGTTTCCCATATAGAAATCCCGTATGTGTAAGAATAAACTTGGCGGGACACCTCAACTCCGTCGTCGTTCCTCCGTCATAATCACTAGGATCAAAACCGTTATTGAGAACCATGAATTTGGTAGTTGGATGGCTCGAAAACCTCTCCGCGAACTCCGCATTCATGTTGGCAGTATTGCTTATTACTAGATTCGAACCTTCTATAACCATTCGTTCAAGGATAGCCTCGGCGCGATCTTTAATGAAGGAGGCATGGTCGCGAAATGGATTTGTTAGCCACGGGTCTCTAAAATCGGTGATCAGTGGTTTCCCTGTCAACCGTTTAAGCGCTAGCCCAATCAGGTGGGCCGTCCAGGGTTTTCCGGTGGAGTAGATAACATCGATCATTTCCCTTCGGATTGCTTTCCTACCCGCAACAACTGCTGGTATTAGCCACCCTAACTCGCTGTCTGGAATGTCAAAGAGATCGGTTAAGCTATCCTTCATTGCTTGGTAGTAGCGCCTTGCGCCTGTTTCATAATGGGTTGAATTGTCGACCTTCTGACTCGCTCTCGACAAATTTCCACGATTACGGTTTTTCAGTTCCAGCAGCTTGTTCAGCCACCTAAAAACGGTGGTACGGATGACCTTGATTTCTGGTGGTAACCGTTCCAAAAGAGTTCTGTCCATTTCGAGATAAGGCTCATAGCAGGTTTCACGAACAGTGAGGATAATGGGCTCCCATTGAAACTGGGGAAGATACTTCACAAATTTCAGAATTCTTTGTGAGCCGGCTGCTCCGATTCCGCCCACCGGCGGAAAGAAATACGCAACCATAAGCACTTTTTTGCTGCTTTGTTTAGGCATATGAAACCCGTGACATAGCCTTCCCGGACCTACGTCCCCGCGTTACGGATACGACCGAGTAACGGAGGTTCTGCTCATTAAGGCAAAGAATCTAGGAAACGCGGCAGGCGACGGGACTGATTGGTACAACTTGATCGGGGCAGGTAATGATATTAGAGAAAACCCGACAACAGGAGCATTTCGAGCGGATTCTGACACAACAGCACCAGAAGATCGCAGGTTTACTGGGGACGCAACAGTATTTAACTGCGTCGGAAGTTAAACGGGGCGCGGCCGGAAGACCGTCCATTTTTGTAGATCATATAGATGGTCGTCCGTACGATTCACCAATTTCTTCAATAATCGTTTTGCTGTGATCAAAAGGGGCTTGGCCTTGGAACAACGAGGGACAGGCGGATTGTTTATTTGTCTCACCATATCAATCAACTCCTGGTGAAGCCTCGACCCTATTCTGTTAGAGCTAGTGTATTCAAAGATGCCCCCAGAGCCGACAAAAAGTGTCTCATGACCGTATGCACTCGTGAGACTTCTCTTAAAATATTGCATGCGCGTCGTATAGATGAGGTCGTAGTTCTGGTTGGTATGCCGGTCCAACGCTACAGGGTTGACGGCTAACTCATGGCTTCGCTTAATTATTTCTATTCCCGCCTTACTGTTTTTGAAACGGACGAGAAACTTGTAATCTTCCTCGAACATCTCGAAGTAATGTGTCGACTTTCTGATATTATCCCGAATCAAGTCAACGGCCTCCTGCAACGATCTACCGTCCACGGGCCGTTGGGTGTTCACTCGATTAATCGAGTCCTGGTAGAGAGTTCGTACGCTTTCACTACAAATCGGCCGTCTAATTTTGTTAACTAAAATCTTGCCCTTCTCAATAATGAATCCAGGCGCAATATCCGCTACGACGGTAGCACTCCCGGGATACAGTCGTTTGTAAACTTCAGTCGGCCGTTCACCGTTGTGAATCGCCTCGTTGGACCAAAATAAATCCTCTTCCAAAAGAACCACATCCGCTGCAAAGGGAAATGCAAATCTTGGAGCGAGCCTCTGGATCACCTCCGCCCAGGATTGGTTAAAATGACTCTGCCTCATTCGGGCCGTTTCGACCTTGTCCTTACCTGGGATGACGTAACAGTTAGGGAAATGAGACGCAGTTCCGTATCCACAAAACACATAATCTAGACGGGAATATAAATTCCTTAAAAGACCAGTGAACTTGCCTCGAACTACAGATGACGACGCATGGAGAGAGTCGTTAAGATTTAAACAAGTCTCAGTGCCATCGGAGATAGCCATTAGCGAATCACCACCGCCGGTTGGAACTATTCGACAAGTGATCGAGTGACTTAGATGATGTTCCTTCTCCCCATTAACTTCGATAACCTGGAACCCCAAAGCCCTGATTGGGGTTCGGAGATCCGACTCCTCCGGGATTAGCACTCTTATATCTCGGCTAAATTGTTTCAAGGTAGTAGGATGGAAGTGGTCGTGATGCCCATGCGATATAT
Source organism: uncultured delta proteobacterium (assembly GCA_963737905.1). Taxonomy (GTDB): domain Bacteria; phylum Desulfobacterota; class Binatia; order UBA9968; family UBA9968; genus DAIRFP01. The sequence goes on from CAVTUQ010000028.1 coordinate 4,793, forward strand.
AGATGTAATCAATCTTTTGATTTTCTATCGCCGCTAAGTGAGGCTTAGGATACAACCACCATTGCGCACCATAACACGGCCCCTTCCACCAGGGATCGGAAAGGACGCTTACGCCGTTCGATTGAACTAATATGCTAGCGTGAGCTATGAAAGTAACTCTCATTTTCATTCTGACTGTAATCTACTTAGATGGAATTATCTGAGTGAATGGGTTGGTGCGCTTCGTTACTCTGTCGGCTAAAAGCCGACCATTTCTTGCTTTCTTGCCGTGAGGGATGGCGCAACAAGAAATCACCAATCGCAAGATAATCTATATTCCCTTGAAGGAAAGCTCGAATGGCATCCTTTGGTGAATTCACAATAGGCTCCTCATGCATGTTGAAACTGGTATTGATTAGCGATGGAATTCCGCTCAAGCGGTAATAATCACGCACAATACGGTAATAGCTTGGGTTAGCCTCCTCACGTATTAATTGTGGGCGCGCCGTTCCATCGACGTGCACCGCAGCTGGACAGGTGCGCTTCATATAATCGGTACAGTTGAGTGTGATTGTCATAAACTGGGCAGCCAATTCAGCTCCTTCGACGTTCTCGTAGCAACGTCGACGTTCTTCATAAAGCGTTACGGGAGCAAAAGGCATGAATTCAGTACGTCCCAACCGCTGATTGAGCCATTGGTTTACTTCCGGCTCTGTCGCACGATACAGGATCGAACGATTACCAAGTGCTCGTGGGCCGTATTCCATACGACCATCGAAACGTGCCACTACGTTACCCTCGTGAATAAGCCTGGCGACAACAGGCTCAACGGGAAGTATGCGCTCAAAAGTCAGCCCGGCTGCCTGGAGCTCAGCCGCGATAACACCGTTAGAATAATGCGGCCCAAAATAGACCGTTTGATACGGTTCCCGTTCGTTCAACATCTTAGCGCTGGCTAAAAAGGCGGCGCCTGTACCACAACCGCCATCTCCCATATTCGGGTAAACGAAGACTCGTCTTACCTCGGGGGATTTCCAGAATCCGTTGGTTCATCTTGACATTAGCAACTACGCCCTCTGCCAGCACCACAGTATCGATTCCTGTCTGCTGCACATAGTGGCGTATGTAATTGGTCGCTCTGATTTCCAGTACCCGTTGGTAGGCCGCTGCTACATCAATTTTAGGAAATAGGATCGACAAGTAACGCGAAAAGTAAATATTGTTATTCTCAAGAATTCGGAAACTTCCAGGTTCTTCGCGAAAACGACCGAGCACAAGATGCAGCAGGATATTGGGGTTTCCATATGCCGGATTCAACACTTGGGCTAGACTGCAACTAGTTGCTTTTGGACGCCAACTTAGGCCGAATGGAACCAAGGGTCCGGATATCAAATAGTCACTTAGGCAGCTTTCTTCGATTCGATGACGTGCAACTACCCCGTCGTCTCCCAGCATCCGTGCGATAAGCTCGTCGCGCAGGCCCAAGTTTAGGTCTGGGACTTACCCGCGGTTATACTTAGAGACACCAAGTGATCCCGATTGATGAAAGGAGGGCCGCTTGATCGAAATGTCTCAAATAGTTCGCCCCCAAACGCTCGCAGAGGACTCGCACCAGCGTTTGGACTAAGTGCTTCCAATCGTATTGACGAGCAATTTCCTGCCGAGTGGTCACCGCCTTTGCGTCGACGGCCGTCGGCGCGAGCGCACATTCCAGGGCGCGAGACCACTCATTCACGTCCGCTGCCAACGCAATCACTTTTGAGAAGTCCTGTAGAGAGCGAACGGGTGAACCCACTATCGGTCGGCCGCTGGCGAGATATTCGTGTAACTTCAACGGGTAAATATTGTTTGTGTACCCGTTGATCCGGTAAGGCATCATACAAGCGTCGAAGTGCTGTGGATAGGCAGCCAAATCCTCTGGCGATTTCCGTCCCAAGAAGTAAACATTCGGCTGACGAGAGAGCTCCTGGATCATCGGTATAATCTCCACGTGTGAACTCTGCGGACCGACAAACACAAAGGACCAGCCGCGATGTCGTTTGACGAGATTGAGCATCAACTGCCAGTCAAGTTGTTTTTTGAGGACGCCGGTATACCCAATCCGCGGCCGAGGAATGATAGACAAATCACGCGGTTCCGGAACCGGTCTCGCATATGCCTCGAAGTCCACACCGTTGGGAATCAATGCTGTGTTGGGATTGATTGTCCCTTTCCTTTCCAACAATCGAGGAGAATGAATGAAGACCTGATTTACTTTAGCGATGAGCCTTCTTTCTTCCGCATCGGGTGGTGTCTCGACGTCGGCAAATGAATACTCGTCATCGATATGATAGCAACTCAAATCAAACGGAATGGAGTCCAGCGCGGCGGCAAACTCGGGTCGCCACAGATAAAGAATGATCCTATGGCATCCATGTTGGGTTAAAAGACGACGAGCCAGTTTCAGCCGCGCATTAAATGTAAATCCCGCCAACCAACTTGGACGGTACAACTTTGGCCATCGAAATACAGGATCGTAAACATATAAACCTGGCAAATTCAGTCTAGGCGCGACATGCATACGTCCATTCGGCTTGCAAAACATGCCACGCCAGTCGGGTGCAGGCGGTACCCAAAGGACCTGAAAATAACGAGCCATGGTTGCGAGCACATAATGGCGCGGTTGCCAGAGATCGAACCATCCATCCGGAACGAGCGCCAATATACCTACTTCAGGTATTAATGGTCGATTATTGTGAATGGTCGACATCTCTGTCTCTTCCGTCCGTGCCTTTTTGACCATCCACCATGTGTCTCATGATTTGCCTTTGCTGTTGACTATCCGAATGCGCGAAAATTCCTCAGCCAGCCAAACCGGGAATTGCCGTAGTTATCAAATGATCCTTAAATCTGACGTTAAAAAAACATACCCGTGGCCTTTTCAGCGAAAGTCTTAACCGAGCTTTGTGGTTTTTGCAGCAAGGTGAGGATCTCTTCATTTAATCGACAGACAGCGCCGTTTAGGATCCCATAAAGACATCTCAGACTATCTGAAACCAAGTTGCCGGCAAAACTCTGCGTCACCACCTGTTTAATCAACGTGACGATTTCCCAGTAGGCATATTTAAGCACCGCTCGATCGCCTCTGACAATGTGCTTACAATAGAAGGCGCCTCTCCCTCGCGCATAATTTCGCCTCACGGCTTCACAGTCTGAACCCGCTCTTCTACCATGATTATGATACACAACAGCGTCCGGAGAATAGATAACTTTGAATTCCCTCTTGCAAGTTCGGTAGATCAAATCCACGTCTTCAGATATAAGCGCGTGCTTACTTCCCGGGCCGAGGTCCTGATCAAAGTATCCAATGGTGTCGAAGATCTCTTTCTTAACTACCATGTTGCAGCCAATGATAGAAGGAAATGACGCCTCGAATGGATTTCGGGAAAGCACCCTCCTTTCTCTTGAAATTCTCACTGTGAGCGGGTCATCCATCAAGTCGTAAAGTTCGACCCGCCCTCCCATCGCCGCCAGATCTCTGTCCGCCTCAAATTCTGCCAAAATTATTGCGATCCATGCGGAGTCGACGATGCAATCGTCGTCGGTCATCGCGATAATTTTACCAGTCGCTTTACGTATCCCAGCATTAAGAGCAAACGACTTTCCCTGTTGTGGCGCGAACACATAGCGAAAATTTAAGCCGTTGTCTTCAATGAAGGACTTTACAACCGACTGAGTCGAGTCCGTTGAATTGTTATCAACGACAATAACTTCCCAATGCGTATGCTCCGGCAGCTGTGATTTTACCAGACTGTGCAATGTCGCTAATAGACAGTTGCGTCGGTTATAGGTGGCAACCACAACGCTAATTTCCACAATGTTCACTTTTCGCCGAGCGATGTGGCTCTGGTCTTGGCTGAAGGTGGCATGCAAGATAGCTCGCTCAAACGGCGTTGCCGACATTCGTCGACGACTGCATGGCAATAAGCTGTCTCAAGAAAAGCATCCAACCATTTTCGCCCCTTATAAGGGGCGTATACACAAGCCTTAATTTTACACTCCAAATAACGTCTGATTACCCACCGTGGCAGCTTGCAGAGGTAATGACATGTATTGTCTTGAGAATCGGGTTCCTGCTGTAGTCGCGACCGACTTACTCCACGATGATGCTCCCAAATATAGTTTTTTGTTAATCGAGCTGCCGGAATATAATGATGCACACAGGCGGTCCCGACCCATATACCTTGATAACCGGCCTTCCTGAATTGGTTGATAATATCTATTTCTTCACCGGCAAGCATTCCGCCGCCACTCCGGCCAAGGTTCGGATTAAATTGATAGTGCTTCAAAACATCTGTACGAAAACCAATATTGGCGCCATAAGGATACTCTTTCACAGAAAAGGGACGAACGACGCCACCCAATCGCCGAATCGCATATGCGCCTTGCAACCGATAGTCGTTTAAATGACGCCGAAGCCACAAGGGCGGCTCGACTTCGAACCATGGCTCCACGGTACCACCAAAATACGCAGCATCAGGATAAGCTTCCAAGGCATTCATATACTCTAGTAACCAGGAGTCTTCGACTAAAACGTCATCATCAATCCAAAAAATGTAATCTCCGGTGGCGGCGTTCAATGCGCAATTTCGTGCATTCGAAAGCCCTTGTATTGGCTCGACAAGGCTACGAATGGGCAATCTGTCTAAATAACTATCGATGACCTCGTCCGTCGCGTCGGTACAATTATTATTAACTATGAGCAATTCCCATTGGACTCTCGAAGGGATGATGAGCTTCGTCAATCGGTCGAGTACTTGGCGAAGCGAGTTACAACGATTCCATGTGCAGATCGCTACAGACACAATATGCATACCAATCCAGTATCCCAAGCAATTTTTATAATCCGGTATCTAAGTCAACGTTGCATTTATAACAGCCACCATTTTCTTACACATCGCATCCACGCTGAACACCTCATCGATTCTTCGCCGATTCTCTTCGCCAAGCCGTCTTCTTAGACTGGAATCTAGAGCTAATCTCACAATAGCATCGGCCAAGCCGTTGACGTCACCGGGAGGCGACAGAAATGGAAACCCATTTACGCCTAAGGCCTCGCGGATTCCAGGTATGTCCGTTCCTGCCACTGCGAGTCCAGCTGCCATACACTCTAACACTCCGTTTGGGCTGCCCTCAGACTTTGAGCTAAAGACGCCCAGATCCACACAGTCCAGTAAGCCAGCAATATCCTTAACGTATCCCAACAATCGGACGCGTTCGTGGATCTCCAAATCTCTCGCGAGTTGCTTCAGGCGGCTTTCGGTTGATGGTCCAGGCTGGCCCGCCAGAAGTAAGATTGCTTTACAACCCACCGCGGAAAGGCTTTCCACAACCGATTTCCAGGCCTTGATGAGTGTGTCATGATCTTTCCTAAAATGTAGGTTGGCAATCATACACGCGACGAAGCAATCATCAGCGAGACCAAGGTTGTTTCTCCACTCTTTTTTAGTTGCTGCGGCAGGCCACAACTGGACACCATTGTGAACAATGCAAATGTTTCTCGGGTCGACACCAAGTTCCTCAACGAGAAACTTGGCGCCATGATCAGAATTTGAAACGAATTTCGGCAACTGGCGAACAGCCCATTCTTCGGCTCGTCGTTCTTTCCGGTTAATGTTTCCAGCTCGCTGGTTCCAGATACAGGCAGTGGCTCCTGTCCACCGCCAGATTAATCCACAAGCAACGTTTGGTAACATCGTGTAGGATAAAATAATGTCGGGTCGGCGGTTCCGTAACGCTACGGTGAGTTTCAATAGATTAGTCAGTTTTTTGGGTCTACTCTTTGGCCAATCAAACGGAATTAGTTGCCAAGGCACACCTAGCTCATCACACAACGCAGCCCCCTCGCCCGGCTGCGAAAACGCAATCACCTCTACAGCCGCACCATATTTCCTCATTAGTTTGTGGGCCAGTAAAATAGATTGTCGCTCTGCTCCACCAAGCGTCAAAAACTCGAGCACGATTATTATGCGTTTACCGCCCAAAACAGGAGCACTAACATCAGCAGAGACAATTTGATCCTGCCGCTTTTCCAACCAACACTATCCCAAATCAGTTTCTAATTAACGGTCATTATTTGCATCTAATTTTCAATGACAGAGGTCGCGAATCGTAAGAAACCAGGACAGGGTTTGACTCCTTCGGCCAAGGGTTGCTTTCACGCAACAGACGAATGGTCCATTAACTTCCGTGATTAGGCCAAAACCATCCATCAACACAGGCCATTACAGTGCCGTTATCCAAGACATGGGGATCAATGTGGTGCATACCGTCAGCGTTCCATCCAGAATTTGATCCACAAAGAATAGGGCTAGATAATACCTCTTCTTCAACATAATCTGACGTCGTCAAATGACTGATTTTGAAAGCTCTCACTCTCATGCCGTAATCAGGCACACAATCCTGAGCGTAACGGTAGATTTCTCCCCGATGCTGCACAATCCGCCCAGCCGGGCGCGCTCGCGACGGATCGGAAATTATAACCGGACTTTTAGGGTGATGAGCCCAAGAGCCCATAAGATCGGCAGAATAGTATAAATACAAACTATCTGCTGCATTCGGAGACTTGCCTCCGGCCGTCAACAACCACCAATAACCTTTACTAAAACAGATAGACGAATCTACGAATTGACAGTTACTCATGAGTTCACGTACCAACTGCCACTTCGTTGGAAATCGTGTTGCCTTATACAAGCGAACACTATTCGCCTGACGACTCTCCGGAATCATGTAAACTTCGCCTCCGCATTCAAAGACATACGGATAGGAAAGATGAAACGGCTCGGTAAGTACAATCCGACAGTTGCTCCACGAATAGCCGTTCTTACTCTCGGCAACGCCGATTTCTCCCCGACCGGTGTATCCGCTTACTACCTCCATGAACATGTACCAATTGGCGTCGCGCCTAACCATAAATGGGTCGGCGACAAGAGCTGCCTTTACACCCGCAAAAGATCGGCGCGTTACAACTGGATTGGCTATAGTTGGCGACGACTCAAACGCCGTTGGCGTACTACCTAAATAAATAGCAATCGACCACTCTCTTTCCGCCTTCCACCTTACGGGCCGAGGGAACAAATGTCGAGCAACAGTTTTTACGGAAAGCGGGATCACTTTATCCGTTTATTTCTCTACGAGCCAAGGATTGCACAACGGCTGGACAATTAGACTGCTTTAACGTCATACCTTGCATTGGAAAAGTTACGCGCCAAGGCAGCTTCAAGCGCCTCCAAGGTAGTAGGATGATAAGTGCAGGTGCTTTCCGGATAGAACCGATGATGGTGATAACGATACCACTCTCCCGGCTGTATTTTTAAAGCCCGTATCTGCTGCTCAAGGTGGACGCCTCGGTCTGCCGCTAAAACACTTAGGTTTAGCTCATCGCAAATGCGATAGGTTGCCTCGTTAGTCCGGTTGAATGGAGCGATAAAATATCTCACCAGCTTCCCCGGAAACAGTTTCCCGAGCATTTCGAGGCCAAGAACGATTTCCCATCTCTGTTCATCTTCTGTCATTTTGGAATAATCTGTGTGATACAAACCGTGCAGAGCGATTTCATCAGGAGAATTTGCAAGAAAGTTGACGAGATCCACGCGTTCTGCAATCGGAAACGGCGTTGACAACTCTCGAATTTTTGCATTTGGAAGTAATGACAAATTTGGCAACCCGTCGTATTCAACTCCACCCGCATTATACTTGAAGAAAGCGCAGGTCCGTCCAAAAAGGGTTACACCATGCACCTGTGTTAAATTGTACTTCCAGAATATCCGGCAGAATTCACCAAAGCGATCGAGCGGCACATCCCAGGACACATCATCGTTGCGAAACTTTGGGGCACGAGTCTTCGCCAACGTTTCAAGAATCGCAGTTTTGAAGTATCCGATGTTGTCTCCCCATCGTCGCTGATCTCGCATCTGTTGAGCATTCCCTTCCCCCGCCAAACGCACCTGTTCGATGTGTCGCTCGCACCACTCAAATGCTTGACGAAATGCCTTAGGTGTACGCTCGGGAACAATCAATCCATTTTCTCCTGATCGAACAAGCTCACGGACAATACCTACATCTGTGCAGACAGGGAAACATCCGGTAGCCATTCCCTCGATGAGAGTCAAAGGCTCTCCTTCGTGGTTTGAAGCCACGGCGATAATATCGACATCATTGTAAAAAGTATTCATCTTCCGATGCGGGAGATCCCCCGGCGCCACCAAAAGTTTGAATCGTCCATCGCACGCCGGCTGTAAAACATCCCTCAAGCCCTTCACTAAGTCATTGGCATTGCCTGCCCAGCCAATCCGCATCGGACCGGTGCGTTGTTTTTTTAACCAAAATCGCTTTGCATCAATACCATTTGGGGTGTGATACACCCTCGGATGTAAACCTTTAATCGAGTCTCGCAGTCGTAATGAAGTACACGTTATCGCCGCCGTGTCCCTGAGGTATTTGCGTACAAAAGCCTCGCTATCACACGGCCCGTAAGGACGATCATACTGCCAGCGATGGCTAGAGACCTCCTTGATTACGCGGTCAGGGCCAATACCGAGTTTCTTGTAGACTTTATCTCCCCAAAAAAACACATAGACTAAATCGTAGGCTCCACTCGGAAACTCTGGAGACTCTTCGGTATAAGCGATTTTGCATTTTAGCTCTCTACGAAGTAGTCGGGCCATTGTTCTCGCGGAATTGTCAAAAGCACCTCCGCGATTATCGACCAGCAATAACAGACGTGGCTTCCGGCAGACCTTGATTACGCTCAGGGAGAACCTTATCTTCTTTAGAATTTTCGCTCTCTCTGACAACACGTCACACTGAATATAGCGAACCCGGTCGCGGAGACTTGGGGGTAATAGTCTTCGGATGGTCAAGAGTATTGACACCCGACCAACTTCGTCCATGGAAATTTAGTAGAGTCCTGATCGCCGATTACTGTAGACGGCAAGGCCTTGGATCGACCGCTAAGAAATCATCTTTCTTGAATGTTTGGATTAGCCGATCAGTTGCTTTGCCCCAAGAAAACCATTCCTCGGCAAGGCGGATTGCGCCCCTGCCCAATCGTTCCCTTAGGTCAGCGTTTACCAACAATAATTCAATAGCAGTTGCCAAACGGGTGGAATTTCTGGGCGGACAAAAAAGGACGTTTTCTTGATCCAAAAGTGAATCGTCACCCTGCTCAGGCCTCGTGGTGATAATCGGAAGACCATGTATTGCCGCAACACCAATGGAGCCGTGAGCCAGATATGCCCCGTAATCAAAAGGCAACGCACAAATGTCCGCTGCGCGCAGATACAGCGAGGCTTCCTCGCTATCCCAGCGATATCCCCCAGTCCATCGAATCGAGTCCTCGACCCCCAATCGGATGCACATTTTCTGCAAATCCCGCCGATATTTCACTCCGTCACTCATTGGGTCGTCGACAGTCCCACCCACCAAAATCAGCGATAGCACATGCCCGCGCAACCTGAGAATCTGCAACGCCTGCAAAAGAACTTCTATCCCCTTGCTTGGACGAATATATCCAAAATAGGCGACCACAAATTCCTTTGAATTCAGCCTTAACATTTCGCGTCCACGTTTGCGCGCTAACCCATTTTCTGCCCGTGATAGAACCAAACTTGGTGGTGGTGGAATTAGAAAACACTTTTGTTCAAGTCGCGGGAAACGATTAATAAGAGCTACCTTGTCCCGAACGCTTCCGACCACGACGTGATCGCTGTCACGCAATAACGTGCCAAAATTATAGTCGACTTCGTGGGTGCCCGCCCATAACGTCACACCTTTTCTCAAGCCTCGTTCCGCAAATCCACAGCGTTGAGGTTCGGAGCCATCAGCGTCATGAAAAATAGTAACAACAATTCCATTCTGGAAAAGCACCTTAAAGAATGTCGGTCCAAAGGTAACCATTGGATGATAGTTGTAAATAAAGGACACGTAGTTGACTAGGATGACATCCGGAGCAAATCGCTTCAGACATTTTGAGAATCGCGGGAAGTCCCACCACGACCAATCCCGCATTGTAGCATGGACCTTGAATGAAAAATTACCAGCCGATGAGCTTTCAATCGTGCTTAGAACTTCTGTCTCAATTCCTCGAGCGACCAAATTGGTGCACAGATGCAGAGCATAGTCTGCTTCCGCAACTTTCCGTGGTGGAAATGCACCAGAAATTACAAGAATTTTCACTAGCAGATCAAATATATTACTTTGCTTCTCGACTACACAAAGAATTCATCTTACTGATGTTTATGACGGTGCCGGATGACAGGATGCTTTCGATAACGCTCGCCACGTCTTATCGATAGCCTTATCCCAAGAGAACCATTCGTCGGCTAACGATGATGCTCCTTGGCTCAGGCGACGTTTCAATTCTGGATTGCTCGCTACCAAGTCAATTGCAGCGGCAAGGGATTTAGGATCTTTGGGAGGGCAGAGCAAAACGTTGTCGCCATCTTTAAACGCGGCCTCCAAGGTTTTCCCTCTCGTGGTAATTATGGGTAAATCATGAGCCGCAGCAGCAGCGACGGAGCTTCTAATTAATCCCACTCCGAAATCAAAGGGTAAAACGCAAATATCGGCTGCCCTTAGGAAAAGCGACCCTTCCTGGCTGTTCGACTCATAATCTCGCCAAATGACGTAACGCTCGATCCCAAGTTGCTTACAAAGATTGTCTAACATCTCCGAATAGGAGCCGGTTCCGTCTATTTGTGACTTATCGCGCCCGCCGATTACCACAAGACGGGCGTCATTTCGGTGGGCGGTGACAATATGAAAGGCACGTAAGAGCGTCTCGACCCCTTTGTCCGGGTACACAAAACCGAAGTAGGCGATCAACAAATTGCTCGATCCGGCATCGAGGAGTTCACGTCCGCGCCGCCGGGAAACACCATCGTCGGTGTCGGACATGAATAGTATGGGCGGCGGTGGAATTAGTAACGTTTTCTCCCTAACCGTGCCCAAACGTTCAATCATTTCGGATCGTTGAATCTCACTCAACAGGATGACAGCATTACTGTCTCGCAGTAGTGTTCCAAAATTCCAATCCACGTTTTTCTTTCGAGCAAGATAAAACATTGCTTTCCGCACTATTCGACCTTTTAGGGACAACTCCTCGGGTCGAGGGCCCTCCCCAAGCCCAAACTGTGTAACGAAGGAACAGTCTGGCAGCAGTAATTTTGCTAACGTCGGTGCAAATGTAATCATCGGGTGACGATTGTATAACCATCCTGTGTACTTCAAAAGAATTGCATTTGGAGAATACGTTCTTATGATGCTAATGAAACGGGGCAGGTCCGACCAAGACCAATCTCGCATACTGCAGTCGACGGTAAAACCTGAGCTCTTGATCGCTCCGTTACGTTGGCTCGTCAGAACGAGGACCTCTGCCCCACGTTCCCCCAAACGTTTCGAAAGATGAAACATGTGTTCCGCTTCTCCAGCCGGAAACGGTGGAAAGGCGGCGGAGATAATCAGTACTTTCATCGCAAACATCGACCCGGCACGCCGGGGTCAATTAAGCCATACGCTAGTGCTTTAATACTCGTGCAGCTGACGACTCACGGGCTGGCGTCTGTTTGGTAGCGAAACCTGTAAGTCTATTTTCATGATCACTGGCCCACCAAAGAAACATTTTTGGCCTTTCCTTTCCATGCTTTGCAGGATAGCGCGTAATAAAGGGCTCAATCCAGAGTGTAAAATGCGCACATATGACTCTGAGCCGGCTAGAAGGGATATGTTTAACGAGCCACCATAGTAGAGTGCCCGAAACTGTTGTAGAGAGGGGCCAACGCCAAAACTTATAGGGCCAGCCTATGTCAATTATACTGTCACTCTTGTTCGGAACATAGAAATAATCCGCATACTCCTGCCGAAACTGTAATTGATCTCGATCATACTGATCGTCGCCGATCCGGCTTTGCCCCATTCTTTTCGTTAATTGGTCGACGTGAATTACCTTCGTTCCGCCAACTAGCACGACGCGAAAACCGCGGTTGCGAATATTGATTAGAAGAATGGGATCGTAGTATCCACCCTTATATTTCTCGGTTACCCCTCCAATACTCTCCAACACGGATCGCTTGAACAAAATTAGATTGAGTAAAATAAAGGAAGGCTCACACGTCTGCTCCAATATCTTAAAAAACCGCCAATTTTGCAGTCGCCAATCACCTTCGCTGAGGTAAGGAAACACGCAGCCGATGTCTGGTTCTTGGAGATAGGAAACCAATTTGGTCAAAGTGTCATAGTCGTAAGGTAAAATATCGTTCGCCATAAGACCAACAAAGGGTTCCGAAAGCGACCGCCATCCTAAATTATAGGCCTCGGGTATAGAGAGTTCTTTTCCTGCGTGCAAATATTGTACGCCGAGTTTCGAACACGTGTTTATAATACCTTCATCTGTACAGGGGCTTCCATCCACTAGAACGACAGTTCCAACAGATGGATTTTGGGTGAGCATTACCAATCCAAGTTCTGTGGTTAGGGTAAGAGCATTGAGCCTGTCACTTGGTTGTGATTTCCTGAAATAGTTTACGACTATACCGACCTTTTCCATCTGGGCTCCTCAACCATAGGTAGCTACTATGAAATTCTATTGACGAATCGCATGAGGATGATAAGAAGACCGATCGACTCTAACTAGATGGCAATGCCACTGGATAGGCTTGAACTGGTCTCCAGACCCGACCTAAGCCGAACCTGTTGCTCTATCCAAGCATATGTGCGCCTCAGTCCTACTTCGAGTGAAATTTCAGGTTCCCAAGCAAGCACCTTTCTAAGGCGAGTGTTATCGGAATTACGACCCCTTACTCCTTGGGGTCCCAATACATGTTTCTTCAATATACGAACACCGGCAATATCTGCGATTGTGTCTGCCAATTCATTGATGCTGATGAGACGGTCTTGCCCCAAATTGAGCGGATGTGAATAGTCAGATTGCATGAGCTTATATATCCCCTTCACGCAATCGTCTATGTAACAAAATGAACGTGTCTGTTCTCCATCGCCCCATATCTCCACGTCGGGATTCCCCGTGAGTTTCGCACTAGCAATCTTGCGACAAAGCGCCGCAGGAACCTTCTCACGACCGCCACCCCAAGTGCCAAGTGGACCGAAAATGTTGTGAAATCTAACAATACGCGTTGGCATACCATAATCCTCTCGATAATGAAGACATAGCCGTTCACTTATCAGTTTCTCCCATCCGTACGCATCTTGGGGCTCCGCCGGATAAGTATCTTCTTCCTTCAGCGGTGTAACGTCGGCATTCATTTGTTTACCCTCCGGATAGACACATGCTGAGGATGTATACAAGTAACGGGAAGCACCATTTATACGCGCTGCTTCTAACGTGTGAATGTTAATCAATGAGTTGTTATGTAGAATTTGACCGTGATTAGCAGAGATAAATCCCATCCCCCCCATATCCGCCGCTAGTGCATAGACGTCATCAACTTCCCGTGTGGCTTCGAGGCAAGCCTCCCAACGGCGGAGATCGAGAAGCACGAATTCATCCGCATCACTCGCGCAATACTCCGGATACTTTAAGTCGGCTCCACGTACCCAATATCCAGCCCTTTTAAGATACGACACCAAATGATGACCGATAAAGCCACCGGCGCCTGTAACAAGAGTTTTTCTCATAATGTCCTTTCCTATGAATGAGGTATTTCGGTTGCCTTGTGTCAAATGTAAATAGATCTAGATACGCGAATGGCCTAATTTCCACAACGCCGGGATGAGATTTCCGAGAACACCTTTTTTAGTAACGCTTAGACGTGCTTACCGATGTTATCCGAAACACCTCGACTCGAAGCACTGCCACTTAGGAGTTAGATTAAGAGATCTACGCTGAAACAGATCTGACGTTGTGAGAATCTCCGCCAACCCCGCGAGATGTTTCCCACCTTATCAAAGGGCTAACTACACCCTTTCTACCGTCCGAAGCTAACGAACCTGACGCCAACACATCGAAGACGACCGCTTGCTCTATCAATTCATAAGTCTTCCTGTATGGCCAATGAGCTTCTAGGAAAAGAAAGTATCGTCCAGGAGCCAAAAGGTTATTGGGAATAGTGAACGTTGCCCGGTAACATCCTGGCCCTCTGGGCGGACCCGCAATCCCAGAGTAGTCGACATCGACGGTGCTGAAGATCGCCGCCCCAGAACTATCAGAAATGCAAGCACAGATTTCAAATGCCGGCAAGGAACGATAGACAGCATACCCCAAAGTCACTACGATAGAATCGTTTCCTTGAAAGACCGTACTAATTTGCCCATCAGCTCTAGTGACTCGAATATTCAAGAAACCAAATTCCTCAGAGTCTTTCATCGAGGGTGATCTATTCCACTCGGCGATAGTCGTGACATTGTGTGCTTGATAAGCACTCAAGGCGCCGCCAACAGGACCGTCCAGCGCAATCTGACCACCGTCCATCCAAATTACTCGCTTGCACAGCTTACTTACCGCACCCACATTGTGGCTAACGAAAATTACTGTCCGACCTGTATTTGCAACCGATCCCATTTTACCCAAGCACTTCTTTTGGAATTCTGCATCCCCAACTGCAAGCACTTCATCAATAATCATTGTTTCTAAATCTAGGTGAGCTGCAACGGCGAATGCAAGACGAACGTACATACCACTTGAGTAACGTTTGACTGGGGTATCAAGAAACTTATCAATCTCAGAAAATGCCACGATTTCATCAAATTTTCGTTGGATTTCATCCTTTCGCATTCCCAGGATAGTTCCATTGAGATAAATGTTCTCTCGCCCACTCAACTCGGGATGAAATCCCGTACCCACTTCCAGGAGTGAACCAATCCGTCCGAAAATTTCGACTCGGCCTTCCGTTGGTTTAGTGATACGCGATAGGATCTTTAAGAGCGTGCTCTTGCCAGCCCCATTTTTGCCGACTATTCCTACAACCTCCCCTGGTTTTACGATGAACGACACATCCTTGAGCGCCCATAGAGTCTCAGATGCTGAGGACTTTTGAGATACGAGACGATGTTCCTCAATAAGACAACGGCCATTTCGAGTAAATATCGCCTTGAGACTATCCGTGATTTGATCGCGCAACGTGTCGTGGGCATTCCGTAAAACACCGATTTTGTATCGTTTAGACAGATGGTCGACTCTTATCGCAATATCACTCATAAGATTCGATGACCGGATTAGGATCTGAGGTCTCTAAATTTTCCTGATTAACTTAACGCCGACTCTGGAGGCCGTACTCTCAACCGTCTGCCCTCATGCCGTCTTAGGCTATGTTGGATGAGCCTGCCTTATCGAGCCAAGTTTTCATACATTCCGCCAGGCTTCTTACGTGGGTCGTAATACATGTCATGTGGCCGCCGGGTACCGTCTGTATTTTCACTTGAGAGGCCACGCGCTTCCAGCCCAAAGTGAGGTCATTATTATCATCGTATCGATCTTCATCCGGTCGAAGGAGCGTGACGGCCCCCGAGTAACGCCTTGGGATATATTCATCCAGTGCTTCGCGATGAGCTACCTCAATGGGATTGGTAACATTGATCCGTTGACTGGATATTAGCTTTGGTTTCAAAAACGGCATTTCCGAGGGGCCGCCCGATTCAATCTTAGCGACGAGCCAGTCTAGTTGCTCCTTGAGTGGCAATTTCCAGATACATTTGGTACGGGTCAAATAATATCTCCAGATTTGGTCATACGTTGAAGCGACCGCACGCCAGCTCCGAAACAATTGTGTGCGCTGGCAGGGTTGTAATCCTTTGAGGTATGCTATTCCGTGAGTGATTTCTCTTAAATAACGAAACCGGCTGTTCAGACCGTCTGCATCGATCATGATCACGAGGTTTACTTTCTGGCCCTGCTTGTATAGTTGGCGCGCCATCTCGAAAGCTACAACCCCTCCCCTACAATGCCCACCGAGAATATACGGACCCTCAGGCTCAACGGAGCGGATCGTTTCGATATAGGACGCGGCCATGCTTTCCACGGTTTTTGGAATGGGTTGGCCGTTTACTCCGTGGGGATTGAGCGCGTAAAATGGTCGACCTTCGCCCAATCCTTGAGCTAAATCTAAACAATAGAATCCACCGCCGTTGACGTCTCCGTGCAAGAAAAAAAAGGGGGGGAAGCACCACCCGACTGAACCTTCACCAGCAATGACTGCGTCCCATTAAATCGTTGTGCAACGATTGCTTTTGCCAAACGGCCAATCGTTGGATTCTCTAGCAATAACGCGAGGGGAACTTTCATTCCAAACGACTCCTCAACGCGTAGCATCATTTGCATAGCTAACAGAGAGTCTCCGCCCAATTCAAAGAAATTTTGATCGACGCCGATCGGCTGCACTTGCAAGATGCCTTGCCAAATTTCAACCAACTGGTGCTCGACGGTTTCACGGGGGGCTACGTAGATCGATGCCGATTTAGGCCTTCCGTTTTCGCAAGGAAGAAGGCCTAACTGGCAAGCCAATAGGCTCCGCTGCAACTTCCCAGTGGGTCCTTTAGGGATCTCGTCCAAGATCAGCACTCGTTGGGGAACTTTGAATCTGGCCAAACGGGCTGCAATAAATTTGCGTATCCCCTCCTCGGCAACAGAAGCGTTTCGCTGCAAAACGACCGCAGCGACAATGTCCTCACCCAATGTTGGATGAGCAACGGGAAAAGCAACTGCCTGTTCAACCTCGGAAAGACTTAGAAGCACATTGTCCACTTCCGCTGGTGAGATTTTCTCGCCCCCTCGGTTGATGATCTCCTTAAGCCGACCAGTAACAAATAGATAACCTTCAGAGTCTAAATATCCCTGATCGCCTGTCCTAAACCAGCCGCTAGTAAATGCAACGGCGTTGGCCTCAGGATTGTTTTCGTACCCTTGGAAAACGTTGGGTCCGCGAATCGCAATTTCCCCGGCTTGACCTGCAGGCAGAAAGTTACCGGTATCGTCCAAAATAGTCACTTCGGGTCCTGCGGCTAAACCAACTGAGTAGTCTTTTTGTTCTCCAGACGCGAGCGGCTGGCTTGCCATTTGATGAGCTGCCTCTGTCATTCCGTATGCCTCGACAACAGAAGTATTAAACCCCCCTTCCAATTCCTCTCGTACCCGGATTGGTAAAGCCGACGACGATGAACGAACGAATCGTAGCCGCGCTCTCGTAACGAACGGCCTCTGTGAATCCATTGCTCGAAGGATAGCTTGATGGATAGTTGGAACGGCTGAATACCAAGTTGGCGAGAATTCCTCTATCAGGCGAAAGAATTTCTCCGCCTCGAACGAGGTTGGATAGACAGTGCCGCCCGCAAATAAAGATGAAACCGTTACCATGAGACCATGGATATGAAACAAAGGCATTACGGTTAAGCAACGGTCCGTTGCTGTTAAACTCAGTGTCGTTTTCATGTTGGTCGCTGACGACAACACATTCCCTTGAGTCAATGGGACAATTTTAGGCCTGCTGGTCGTTCCGGAGGTATGCAGCACCAGAGCAAAATCATCGATTGTAGCATAGCCGGTTTGGCTCGCGGTTCCAGCCGTCTCTCCTGACATCCTCAACCGACTAGCTTCCGTCGTGGCACTCGTTGACACCTCGATTAAAGCAATGCCGCGATCTCGTGCGATTTTTCTTGCCGCTGAATCAGAACCCGATAGCATAATTACTGCCTTCGCATTCAAATCGGAAAGAAAGAAATCACATTCCATCGAGGTGCAGGCCGGATTCAGTGGAGCTGCTGTTGCACAAGAAATTAGACCTAGCAAAGCGATCAGCATCGCGGGATCATTGGGTAAGACGATACCAACCCGGTCATTGCGACCTATACCTAGATCGTTGAGCGTTTCGACACAGTATCGTAGATTCACAAGTAACTGTTCGTAGTTCCAACCACCAGCAGACGCAGCGACCGCCATTGCCGTAGGTGTACGCTCCGCGATGGATTGCAGATGGTCGAACACAGGTACATTTATATTCGGAGATTTCACCAACTCTGTACTATTGTGTGGAGATTTCGGCAGGCTGTTTGGGTTCGACAATAAACCGATCCGACGACTGGCGTAGTTTAGTCTACACATTCAGAATGGATCAGCACAGTGTCGTTCGTATGCTGAAGGCTCGTCATCAGACAACATCGGCAAACGTCTGCTCCATGTTTCCAAAAAAAATAAGGCCGGCTGCCAAGATAATAAGAACCATAGCGAAACTCACTCCCATCACCCAAACGTCCAAACCAACCTCTCCCAAAAACGCCCAGCGGAATCCTTCAATCACGCCGACCATCGGGTTAAGGCTGTAAAGAAGTCGCCACTTTTCAGGGATTAAGCTGACGGGATAAACCACAGGGGTCGCAAACATCCAAGCTTGAGTTACGAATGGTATCACATGGCCCACATCCCGGTACCTGACGTTGAGGGCTGAAAGCCACAGGCCGACAGCAAGCGCCGTCACTAGGGAGAGCAACAAAAAAATCGGCAAAGCTAACAGCTCCCACGTGGGAAGCATGTCATACCAAAGCATCATCGCAAGAAGAAGAACCGAGGAAATCAAAAAATCAACAAGGCCTGAAAGGGTTCCAGCCAAAGGCAAGATCAACCGGGGAAAATAAATCTTCGAGATAAGGTGGGCGTCGCCAACGATACTTTGAACAGAACGATTAAACGCGCTGGCAAAATAGTTCCAGGGCAAAAGCCCCGAATAGACTAGCACGGGATACGGCAGGCCGCCCGAAGGAACGCGGGCAAAGTGCCCTAGAATTATCGTAAAAATCACCATGCTCACAAGCGGCTGAATGATGGCCCAACAGGCTCCGATAGCGGTTTGCTTGTAACGAACTTTGAGATCGCGCCAGACAAGAAAATAGAGCAGCTCACGATATTCCCAAAGGGACCTTACGTCTATATGGAATAGCCCCTTATGGGGCTCGATAACGATTGTAGGTTCCGCCCCTGCCCAGGTATTTCTGTGAAATGCATTATCGATCGACATTTTCCTATACTCGTCCGGTCAGATAGACGTCGTTTCAATTGCCCAACTGCGTTCAACAGGAGTGCCCAATTCTATTGAATTCGCACCCCGACGCCGGTTTGGCCAGAATCTTTATTTGCAGATCGTTTAACCTGGTCTCCTGGCCTCTCCCAGTTACAGCGAAGGCACATGATGGCTCCGCTCTTGAGGCCGCGATTCAAACCAAAACGGCTCGACGGATGAACATCAAACATTGCGCAATGATCAACGATGTCGTAAAGAACCGAAGGGTGGCTGCTTAGAGCCAGTGAAACATAGTAACAGCCTGGTGCGAGATTTAAATCCGGTAGTTCGACATCAATATATCCGGATTCCGGGCCAATGGAAGTAATGTCGAGTCCACTATTATAGGTATGAATTTGTGCTACGAGCGTGCCAAGATTAGTGTAGAGTGACATTCCAAAAACAGGTTTCGCAATTCGACGCTTTGCGCTGTAATGCAAGCGGATCACTAGGCTATCCCCACTCGCAATCGCTCGCGTTTGCTCACGCTCGATCGTAAGGAACTCGATCCGAGAAAACCGAGCCTCACCGCTCCCCCGGCGGGCGAGAATATGACCCAGATCTACCTCGCCAGCACGAGCATCCCCAAATGTGTTCATGTACGTTCTGATAATCACCTTAGGATGATCATCGGCTCGGAGTATGCCGTTGTCGAGCCATATCGCGCGGGAGCAGAGATTCTCTACGGCGGCCAGATTGTGTGAGACGAATAATACTGTACGCCCGATATCGCGTAGCTCCCCCATGGTCTCGAGACATTTTTTTTGGAATTCGCCGTCACCAACTGCGATCACCTCATCAACGAGGAGAATATCGGACTCAAGATGTGCGGCGACAGAAAACCCGAGCCGCATCGTCATTCCACTCGAATAGTGCTTTACCGGAGTATCCACGAACTGCTCGATACCAGCAAAAGCCACGATTTCATCGAATTTCGCTTCGATTCGTTTCCTCGACATTCCGAGGATAGTGCCGCTTAAATAAATGTTCTCTCGCCCCGTGAGCTCCTCATGGAATCCCGTGCCAACCTCCAGCATCGATGCCACTCGCCCCCTGACTCGTATTGTGCCGGAGGTTGGACGGGTAATCTTTGAGAGGATTTTCAAAAGCGTGCTCTTGCCGCTGCCATTGCGACCGATAATGCCGAGTATCTCGCCCGCAGGAACTTCGATGGAAATATCCTTCAACGCCCACAAGAAATTATCTGCTGGTGACCGGCTTGTGAGTGGTCGGCGTAAGAAGTCGGCAAGGGCCTCACTTATCATCGTTGGACCGCCCCGCTCGCCTAACCTGTAGCGCTTCGCCAGGTGCTCGATAGTGATGCTTGAGTCCTGCATTTCGCCCTCTAAATGATATCGCTGAGGGTCTCTTCGACCTTGCTGAAATAAGTGATACTGACGACCATAAGAAGCATGATGACGAGTGAGGAAAAACAGAGAGAGCGCCAATCGATATCATAGTGAGGCACGCTCACGCTTCGAAATCCGCAGACGATTCCAGTAAGAGGGTTCAGATACGCCAATGGCCGAAGATGCTCAGGGATGATATGAACAGGATACACGATCGGTGTTGCGAACAGCCACAGCTGGAGCAAGAAAGGCACTACATGTTTCACGTCGCGGTACCGAACATTCAACGCGGCCAAAACCATTCCCACTGTACAGGATAGGCAAATCAGCATTAGAACGAGTACTGGCCATAGAAACAGTTTCCACGTCGGCGCAAGGTTATAGTACATCATCATTGCGACGAGAAAGATTGTGCCGATTCCGAAATCAATTATTCCGGCGAGGGTCGGTGCCACAGGTAAAGCAGACCGAGGAAAATAGACCTTGGTGAGCAACCGGGAGTTGCTGACGAGACTGAGACCGGATTGGGTAACAGTACTTGAAAAATAAATCCACGGTAGGAGAGCAGCATAGTAAAAAACCGGCTGTGGGACTCCATCGGTGGATATCCCAACGAAGCGACCAAAAACCACTGTAAAAAGAACCATCGTTAAAAACGGCTGCAGGATCGCCCACAGGGCGCCGAGTACGGTCTGCTTGTAGCGGAGTTTTATATCTCGCCACGCGAGTAGATGATAAACGTCTCGATACGCCCAGGCCTCCTTTATCCAGTTCGACAATGTCATTATCTGTATCCTTGCGGAGAATTCATCACAAATATGAACCTAGCAGATGGTATACATTGCTAGTGCGTTGACCATCGTAGGTTCGGATCGAGCTGCGCCCTCGCGAGCAAATAGGTAAGGTGCTTGATTCTTGTGTATCGTGACCCTGTGAATTCTTCGAACGTTAACGAGTGATTTTTGAACGCGCTGTACAGCTGCTCAATCCCTTGGCGTACGGTCCATTGCGGTCGGAATTCCGGCAATATCCGAGCAATCCTGTCGCACTTGACGCGGTAACAGCGAAGATCAGGACCGCCTCCCTCCGCGTACTTAACGTGACTTCCGGGTACGATCTCCTTCACCATCGCGGCTATGTCCCGAATCTGGTAGTTCTCCTCGGTGCGACCGACATTGAACGCTTGGTTGTGAACCAACTCTCGCGGGGCCTCCAGAATCGTCAAGAACGCGCGGCAAATATCCTCCACGTGAATGAGGGGACGCCACGGGGTCCCATCGCTGGCGATCAGAACCTCGCCTGTGGTGTATGCGAAACCGACGAGATTATTGACTACTAAATCGGTACGAAGACGGGGAGAAACTCCGTACGCGGTGGAATTGCGCAGGTATGTGGGACTGAAATTCTCATCGGCAAAACGAGAGACATCCCGTTCTACTAGAACTTTGGATTCTCCATAGGGGGTCACTGGATTGATTGGCGCATTTTCATCAAGAAAATCTGCTCCCCCGGCCAAACCATACAGACTGCAAGAAGACGAAAAAATGAATCTGCGTACGCCGGCAGTTTTGGCGAGCCCTGCTAGTCGAACCGAAGCTCGATGATTGATTTCATACGTGCACGCTGGATTAAGGTCACTCACAGGATCGTTTGAGAGAGCTGCCAAATGGATGACGGCATCGAACCCCTTCAAATCTGAAACAGCAACGTCACGCAGATCTTTGCGTATAGCAGGCACGGCCGCCGGACCTTTGTTAAAGTCGCAACCGGCAAAGAAGTCCGTGTCTAGCCCCGTAACCGCGTGCTTTGTCTTCAGCAACATTGGAATGAGCACGGCACCGATGTATCCGGTGTGACCGGTAACTAAAACGTTCATCGAATCTCCATTCCTAAGACGGCCTTCCGGCAGTAAAACGCTTCGGCGTAACCGCTGCACGCGTTCGATTCCATTCCGCGCAACCGAAGGACCGACGAGAACAGGTCAGGGCAAAACCACTGTTTTTCACTCTGGCTGATGAAAGCATCGAGAATAGTGTCGATCTTTCGACGACAGATGGATTCATCGAGCGGGACAAAAAGGTTTGGCGATCCAAAGTCGCCGTCAAATTTTGGAATTTCATATTCCAGAATCAATTGATTACGAAAAGTGTTCCAGGTCAGTTCGGACACTAAACGATGATCCTGATGAAGATCCTGACGGTAATGGGTCAAAATTAAATCCGCCGAGACCTCGATTTTGAGTTGCTCAAAGCACTCTTTGAGCTCACCTCCGGCGTACGGGAAAAATCCGTCTCGTAATCCGTGAATAATGACGGTTCTATTAGAGACATTCCTCAGAAACGCCTCAGCGCTCTTTAACGCTTCCCGTTTTCGTCTTTCGTCCGAGCTGAACACAACCCAGTGAACTTCGATCTCGCGTTCCGTAGCCATCAGCTTCAGGATAGTTCCTCCGCAGCCGATCTCGATGTCATCGCAGTGAGCACCCAGGCAGAGTAAACGGAGCGGCCGTCCATCATTTAAAATTAAAGGAATCATGCGTTAGCTTTCACCGTCGGGTTAGGATATGTCCGCCAACTATCTGGACCTTTGGCTTAAGTCCTTGAGCCACGGGCACCCGGGCAGAATGGTTCCAAACCGCCCAAGGCGCGTCGCCACGGGTAAAAATGTCTTCAAGCGTTTGTTTGTCCTTGAAGGTATCCATGGCCGCCCAGAAACCATCGTATTGGTAGGCTAAGAGCTGCTCTTCTTCGAGTAACCTTTGGAATGGTTCGTAAAGTAATTCTTCGCCTTCTCTCATGTACTGAAAGATCTCTTTGCGGAACACAAAGTACCCCCCGTTGATTCGGATATCCGCACGAGTCACGTCTTTAATAGACTGGACCAGACCGTGGGAATTTAGCGTAATAAAATGAAAACTTAAATTGGGCCTGACACATAGAAAGCTTGCGACCTTTCGCTCAAGCCTAAAATGATCGATTTGGTCCGTCAGAGGCAAGTCCGTAAGCCCGTCACTGTAATTGGCGAGAAAGACTTCCTCACCGGCGAGATATTTCTCGACTGCCTTGAGGCGTTGTCCGATGTTAGAACTAATACCCGTATCGGCGAACGTGATGTTCCAATCGCCAATATCGCTGTTGAACAATTCGAGCCTTTTCCCCCCACGCGATAGAATAAAATCATTGGAAATACATTCGTTATAGTTCAAAAAAAAGGTCTTTATAAAATCTGCGCCGTGCCCGAGGCAAAGAATGAAATCCTTATGGCCGTAATGAGAATAGTACTTCATCACATGCCAAATGACTGGACGATAACCGATTTTCACCATTGGCTTAGGAATCGCTTCAGAAACATCGCGCATTCTCAGCCCTTGGCCGCCGCAAAAAAGAACCACTTTCATGCGACCTCCTTGTAGTTGAACCTCAGTGAGCAACCGCGGTCAACATCGCGTGCGACTATTCCTCCGTCAGACGCCGGCGACCGAGCCCACTGGACCCACCGACGCCAGAACGATGTAGGCTATTGGGAGTTACCAACGAAGAGCAGATATCAGGTGTTTGGGACCACGTAGAATTGTTTGCCGCAGGCCCGCCAGTACTTCATCTGCAAGTTTGCCACGAGTCCAGGCTGCCTTGCGCATCAAAAACAAACCCAAGCGGAATTTCTCAGCGTCACTGATTGGCGCTCGAAAAATGGCGCGGCAGTGTGACAGGAGATGTTTCCATTGCGTAAACGGGATTCGCCCTTTGGACTCAGGATCGTAAAATTCCTGGAGCTGACCGATACTTTTAAGGCTACTTGAGGCTCCTGGGTGAAATCGGCGATAAAACAAGACCTCGGGAATCTCCCAAAACTTACCATAAAGCGTTAACTCGGCTAGCAGGGCCATGTCTGCGCCAATGAAATTTCCGATTAGCTCGGTTTTCGCCAAAATATCCGATCTAATCAATCCGTAAATCGCGTTGACAAGCCCTAGTCGAAGAGAAAGTTGCACAAACCTCTCACTGGCACTAATAGACTGCAAGTGCAGACCATCGTCGTAATTGGAAATGGCTTGGCCCTGCTCGTCTATGAGCTTTGTCTTGGAATAGGCAAGGATACTTGATCGCTCGCGATCCAGCACTTCCACGCAGCGAGCGAGGGACAAAGGGCCGAATAGGTCATCGCAATTAGCCCATCGAAAGTACTCACCCGATGAAAGCTCGAAAGTGCACCTGTAGTTCTTGGCAGCTCCGAGATTTGTTGCATTGCGCACATAGCAGATGCGTCGGTCCCGGTCAGCGTATGAACGGCATATCTGCTCCGTTTCGTCTTTAGAAGCATTGTCGCAAATGATGAGTTCAAAATTATCGTACGTCTGCGCAAGAAGCGAATCCAACGTCTCGGCGATGTAACGTTCGCCGTTGTAAACAGGGAGTCCAATGCTAACCCGAGGCTGATGATTATTCCTCGGCATTGTCATCCATTCTTGTAACGCCCGTGTTTAATCGCCCTATTTTTACCTGGAAAGACCTTTTCGCGAACCCAACCGATCGAGAGGATATCGAGATCGCCATCGATGGCAGCGCAGTTTCCCGTTAGATTAAACCAAACGAAGCACTTGATCGTATTGGTCACTAAGAGCACGTCTAAATGCCGACCTTCGATGCTCGATTCCCTCCTCTACTTTCTTAGACCTGGCTTCGAGAGAAATAAATCGCCTTTTAAGAGAATCCGCGTCAAACGAATTGATATGGACCACATATTCCGACTGACCCATCTGTGTCATCAGGTCGACAGTTTTCCTTTGGTATGCGATACCCAAAACCGGTCTATTGAGAATATAGGGAATAATGATCCCGTGAAATCTGGTAGCAACAACTATGTCTGTTATACAAATCGCTGATACCAGATCCTCGAAGCAGCAAATCGTTTTATCAACGATGTTCTGAGATAAATCCCGATCGGCTTTCTCTTTCATAAGATTTTTAATATCATTGATAACCGGCGGGTCGGCACGGAGTTGCGTGGGAAAAAACAACACCTGATATCCTCTCTGAATCACCCACAATGCGAAATCAGCGAGTTCACGAACGTACCTCTCGTACTGACAAGCGTTTGCGCCTAGCCAGTAACGGCCATCCGAGAAGGGGACCGGATTGATCCCAACGATGGGTAACGATCTGTGAAAGCCACCAGCCGGTGGAGAGTCGATGAGTAAGCTGTAGACTAAGTCAGGAAAAACAGCATTCTCTCCGAAGACACCCAGGGCATTTACGAAAGCCCGAGAAGTCTCATCGCGATAGGAACGATAGCTCGCGAGCGCGAGACTGTTTCTGGCGAAAAATTTTCCCAGACGCGACTGAATTGGGCCGGCCCCTACACTTACAAAAGCAACCCGTGTTTTCACAACCTTCGCGAGCAGGGCCCATTTAAACAGGGTGTAAGGAAACGCCCATGGCCCTCCTACATAATCGATCAATTGCTGCGAACCGGCAATGATAAGAAGATCCATGCCTTTCAAATTTCGATAGGCCTGAATCAAGAACTTGAATTCGCGAATTCCACCTACGAGAACACGCCCGCTTCTTCTCATTGCGTTCAGGAACACAAAGGCGACCGGAACAGATCTCAGTTTAGCTTTTACTGCTTGAGCAAGTTTTGATGGTCTGTGAGAGTTCTCATTGCCTAGGATGCCACGCCTGCGATGCTCTAGTTTGTCGATCCATCGTATTGGAAAAGAATTTATTTTGTGTCTCTCTTTTGTGTCGTCTGGATCAATAGTAAATCCATAGATCTGAGCCTCCGGACACCGCAGTCTGATATTTTGGATGACGGCCGCAATAATCGCTTCATCGCCAAGGTTTTCATTACCTACGTGGCCAAAGACACCGATTTTCCTAATGGATTGACGATTGTTTATGTCAGTAGTCATCGGTCTTTATGATCTGCTTTGAGCAAGGGGAAATGAGGTATAACCAACCCAGCAGATTGTGCCGAACACGACGACTTTAATTTGTGGCGCCCGAGACGCGACCACGACGATAACATCCGCTATCAAATCGATACCAGTCACGGAACGCAAACTGTGCCAATCGTTCGGCCAGTCACGAGTACTACGATCAAAATCAAGAATTCTCGCTTTGTGAAACGCAAGCGAACCAAGGGGCTCGCCATAACCGCTTAGCGCGCTCAAAGTCAGTAAATTAGGATTCAGCGGATCAAGTGTATCGTGTGCTCTATGTGTTCGTAAAAGGTGAGCTGAGCCACTGTATTTGTCTAGAGCCTGATATTTCTCTTCGGGGTTCGGGCCGGTGTTTATTTATCAATAAATCACACGCTAGCAATCTGTCTGCGGCTCTTTTCACAGCGCTGAATGATATACCGGCTAATTCCGCAATATCCAGTAAAGTATGCTTGCCATCGGACATGTTCAGCACCCAGAGAAGCGCACGATCTTCAACATCCCCATCAGGATAACCTCGGTACAACCCTCGCTTACCGAGCTGTGGTTCACCTTTTGGGTTTTGGTTTACGTACGTTTCGTCATTTTCAAGGATAGAGATCACTGATACACACTGTACCAGGGAATCTGCAAGATACGAGGGTCGCACAAAGGACAAATTGTCTGCGGAAGTGTGATATTCCGCATATCGGCCGTGCGGAGTTCTCATGAAACAACCGACGGGAAGATTAAAACCGGGCGAACAAAACTGGCGTTCATCATAACCATAAGGAGAGAAATCGAAGATTTCATAGTCCCGGCCGGAATGTTTTAAGGCATGCAAGACGGCCTTGTCGACTTCTGTATCGCCTCGTCGGCTTTTTTTGTAGGTCAATTTGCCTGAATCACCTACACACGCAACAACCAAGCCGTGTTTGATATTCGACACGCTGCTCTCATTTAGGGAAAGCCAGGTAATGGAACCTATAGTGCTGGGTATAAATAGAAATCGGTACGAATAACGGAGCGAAGCCCGGCTCAGGTATTTAGCAAGGATTGTCGCAACTGCAATTCCTGAAAGGTTGTCGTTCGCAAGAGAGGGATGGCAGACGTGACAGGAAATCAACACCTCGTCCGAGATACCTCCCGGTAGCAAATACTCGCCGTACGTTAGAAAACCGGGCTCAAGTTTGCTGTCAATGTATACCTCGTACTCATCATCTGTCAGCTTCATAAGTTGGTTGTAACTGAGGCAGAACCCCCAGTTCTCTTTATAGTACGTTGCGCGAAAGGGAATCCAATCAGGATATTCAGGCAACGTATAAAGATGTCTTTTCAGTTCTGCCAAAGGCATTCGCTTCTTAACGGGCACACTATAACCTACAACGTGCAGGTTCGAATTCGCAAAATCTATTACTTTCTCGCCTCTTGGATTTTTTATATATGCATCCTTAACATTCCATTCCTTTGGAATGGTCCAGTCAAGTACTCCCGTGCCGCTTGGAATTTCCTGAATCTCGAGCGGGATCTCCCTTCCGACGGTCCGCAATGTTTCACGCACTCCATCGCCAGTAATGCTTCGGCAAAAAGGGTAGAGCTCGCATACAAGGCCATAGATCTCATCCCCAATCCCAACCGATTCCAAGAGAACACCCAGTTCCGTTACGTTCAAGATCTTATACCTTATACTCTAGGACTCTCGGTCTTGCGTTCTTAGGTCGCCGCTGGCTCATGTGAGTGAAGTTCCAAACAGACTCTTAACGTCAGGAATAGACCATTACTTCGGGGATGGGTACGACAAACTGCGCAGCCCACTCTCGTGTATATGCGAGCTGCGTCATAATTTCGGTCCTGAGATTCCAGGGAAAAATTAAGATATAATCCGGCCTTGTTTCCTTGATCTTGCCGGGATCGTAGATAGGTATGTGAGTGCCTGGTGTATACTTTCCATGCTTGTAAGGATTGCGGTCCACGGTGTAGTCAATGAAGTCACTTCTAATACCGCAGTAGTTAAGCAGTGTATTACCCTTTCCCGGCGCTCCGTAGCCCACAATAGATTTCTCTTCCCGTTTGGCTTTGATCAGAAAGTTTAGGAGGTTCCGCTTTGTTACCTCTACTTTTTTCGTGAAGCACAGGTAAGGTTGCAGACACATGAACCCAGCAGCCTGTTCTCTACCCTTAAGATCGAGCACACGCCGGCTTACCGGCCTGTCGCTATCTTCACTATGACACGCGTAGATTCTCAAAGAGCCACCGTGAGTGGGCAGTTCTTCCACATCAAAGAGAGTCAGTCCGTGTGCAGCAAATACTTTTTCAACTGTAGTGAAGGAAAAGTAAGAGAAGTGCTCATGGTAAATCGTGTCGAACTGGTTCTCTTCCATGAGCTTCATGAGATGCGGGAATTCCATCGTGATCAAACCCTTCGGCTTCAGCATTATTTTCATTCCCGCAACGAAGTCATTGAGGTCCGGCACATGTGCTAGTACATTATTGCCAAGCAGTAAATCCGCTTTGCTTAGCTCGGCAGAGAGTTCCTGGGCAGTCGTCGTTCCAAAAAATTTCATTATGGTCGGGATACCTTTTTTTATAGCTGTCTGAGCAACGTTGACTGCCGGCTCGATCCCAAGGACCCGGATCCCCCTCTCTAAGAAATATTGAAGCAAGTAACCGTCGTTACTTGCGATCTCCACTACTTGACTATTGGCGTCAACGTTGAAGCGCTCGACCATCAAATCAGTATAGGATTTAGCGTGATGCAGCCACGAGTCAGAGTAGGAAGAAAAGTAGGCGTATTCTGTAAATATAGTCGCAGGCTGGACGTATTTCTGAAGTTGGACCAGAAAACAACGTTCACAGACATAAGCATGAAGCGGATAGAACGGCTCCATTTGATTAAGCTGCTCCGCCGTCAAAAAACTCTCGCAAAGCGGTGACATTCCCAAATCAACAAAAGTATGAGTTAGGTTGCAGCCGCAAAATCGGCAGAAAGACATTGTCATATTGTTTCAATAGGCACGGCTACTCCGAATCGAGAAGCCCCAGGTAACGGAGCGCGCTTCCGCCATTCCTGCATCGAGCGGTTACAAAATACGGCATAAACTCGCTATTTTTACCCCCAAAAAAAGGGGTATTTTGCTGCTGGATAAAGGACTTTTTGGTAACCCAAAAAGCCTCTCTGGCAAAAATGGCGGCTATCAATTGGACTATAGTGAAGACGGACAAACTTGCCCGAAGAACCCCATTGATGCCATCTGTTTTTCCCTGGAAGAGCAAAAGGTATTCCAGCTCTTTCTGGCACCGAGGCTAGCTATTATGAATCAGACTCCGATTTGGGCAGAGACGAGGTGAGTAAACTGTGGTCATGCAGGACAGTTATAAAAGACGACTCCTAGGGAGCTAGGGAGAAATCAGCAAGGGTAGAAATGTAAGTTAAAGCGCGGCTATTACAAAACAGTTTCAGCAGGAAACCTTAAGACATGTGACCTAGGAGTTGCGATTTGGCTCAGTTTGGCGACAAGGTCTCCGCCAATGGCTGAGATCTTCGCGGGATCAATGCTGCTTTGGGAGCAGAACGCCTGGCTCACGAAAAAGGACAATCTCGACCAACTCGCACAATATATGTTCAACGGCCAAGTGAGTCTCCTGAATATATTGGGTATCGGCGCTCGGCACAGCGATTACTATTTCCGATATCGCGGCCAGGCGACCACCGTTTCCCGTGAGGGCAATCGTGTGCATATTTCTTTTCTTTGCTGCGGCGACAGCGCGGATAACGTTCGGTGAGTTTCCGCTCGTGCTGATGCCGATGAGGAGATCACCGGGGCGTCCTAAAGCCTCGATTTGCCGCTCGAAGACTCCTTCGAAACCGCAGTCATTACCAAAAGCGGTCAAGAAGGAGGTATCGGTCGTCAACGCGATCGCAGGCAGAGCGTGGCGCTCTAAATCCTTTGAAAAACGACTGACGAACTCCGCCGCCATATGCTGACAGTCGGCTGCGCTTCCACCGTTGCCGCATAGCAGGAGCTTTCCGCCAGACAAAAACGCCTTTGCTATCAGGTCAGCCGCACTGGCAATTGTTCCAGCACAACTCGTCGCCGTTTGTCGCTTGATCTCGGCGCTTTGAAGGAGATGGGCTTCTATTTTCCGAAAATTGTCAGCGGTTAATGGCATCCGTGGTTCTCCTTTGGTCGCTACACTTCCACTTTCAGACGCTGACCGTACATTTCGGAGTAGTATTTTCGATATTCGCCGTTCTTGATTCGCTCCCACCAGTCTCTCTGACTTCGATACCAATCAATCGTACTTGACAACCCTTGCTCAAGAGAGATAGACGCCTGCCATCCGAGGTCACGTATTTTGGAGACACTTAAAGAATACCGGCGATCATGCCCTGAACGATCCTCAACTTGGCGAATGAGGTGACGAGGCTTACCGATTTTGTCAAGAATCCGCTCTCCCATAAACTGATTCGTCTGTTCTCCATGAGCGCTGACATTATAAACGTCTCCCGGCACTCCGTGCTCTAATACGTGAAGCACCGCTCGCGCATGATCTTCGACATGTATCCAATCCCTTATTTGCCGACCGTCGCCATATAAAGGCAAGGGTTGATCGTCGAGCGCATTGGTAATGAATAAAGGCAAAAGCTTTTCGGGAAATTGATAAGGGCCGTAGTTGTTTCCACATCGTGTGATCAATGTCGGAAGACCGTAGCTACGATCATACGCCCGAACCAATAGATCGGCGCCAGCTTTGCTCGCCGCATAGGGACTATTTGGGAGTAACTTGCTCCCTTCGGCAAAAGATGCTTCGCCCGGCCCAAGTGAACCATAAACCTCGTCGGTTGAAACCTGCAGAAATTTTTTGATCCCGCATTGGACCGCCACTTCAAGAAGCACGCGCACACCCTCAATAACCAAAGCAAAATCCGCAGTGTCCCCTCGGACGAACCGATAATGGGAGTCAATTGCCGTCAAGTTCAAATCGGCTAGATTATCTAAATTTCCCGCGTACGTCAGCAGGTCAATGTTAACGATGCGCCACTGAGGCTTCTCACGTCGCAGTAAACGGATGAAGTGACTTCCAATAAATCCGCAGCCGCCGGTAATCAGCAGAGCTTTCAATTATTAATACCTTTCGCCTCTCTCAACTGTGTCGCAAGTCTGTTCATAGTTCGACAGGCTTGCACGAAAATGTCGTGACTCACTCGAAGTCCATCAGACAAGAACCTCTGAATCGTCCCCAATCATCAACCGGTAAGCCTGATGATTTCCACGATTCTTGATAACGGACGAACCTTTACCAACCAGGCTGTCTTCCAAACGATCAACGTGTTCGATCCGCGCGTTTTCCAAAAGGACACAATGCTCCACAACAGAAGAGAAAATGCGGCACCCATTGCCTATAGAGGTAAACGGCCCGATGAAAGAATTCTCGATTTGAACGTTATCTCCGACGACCACTGGTCCTCGAATCGTGCTTCTCGTTACTCGACTGTTTTTTCCCAAGCGAACTCGCCCACTCACTTGGCTTTCAGCGTCAACCTCTCCGACGAGTTGTCGCTTGACCCATTCGTCCAGCACAATGCTGTTGGCTGTTAAAAGGTCGTCCTTCTTACCAGTGTCAAGCCACCAACTATCCAGCTGGTGACTTAAAACACTGCATCCTTGCGCCAAAAGCTCCTGAATCGCATCTGTAATCTCCAGTTCTCCGCGCTCCGACGGCCGAATGCAATCGATTGCTTCATGAATTTTGGGTGAGAAAAAGTAAATCCCTACCAAAGCCAGGTCTGATCGAGGGTTTTTAGGCTTTTCGACGAGACGGCTTACTTGTCCTTCAGTGTTGACTTCGGCGATTCCAAAATTCGTCGGATTACCCACTTTTTTGAGCAAGATGCTCGCATCGGCATTGGATCTCTCGAAAGTTTCACGAAATCCGGCGACCCCCGACCCGATCAGATTATCGCCGAGATACATGATGAATGGATCCAGCCCCAAAAATGGCCGCGCAACTTTGACCGCATGGGCCAATCCGAGTGGCTCGTCCTGCAAGATATACTCGATCTTCATGCCCCAGGTATTGCCGTCGCCGACTGCTTCCTGAATCGCTCTACCGGTTTCGGGAGAGATGATGATTCCCACATCACGGATCCTAGCCTCAAGCAGGTTATCCAATACGTAGTACAAGATTGGCCGGTTGGCGATTGGCACGAGTTGCTTTGCTGCCGTATGAGTAAGAGGTCTAAGTCGACTTCCCTTTCCGCCGGATAGTACCAACCCTTTCAGCGCCCGGCTCATTGTTACCTTAATAGCACATTATTGGCGAAGTTTGTCCTCCAAACAAATTGATAGTGAAAGAAAATCTGGATCAAAACCGCGCTTCGCGCAAAGGCACAAAGCATGTCCTGAGCACCAAAGTCCAAGGTGCCTCCCAAGTTGGAAGAAGAAAGATTTTTCCTCGCCCTTCTTCGCGTCTTGGCAGCGATAGCGCTTTTGGCCACGAATCGCCAACGTATAATGTTTTATCCCCAAAACCCGGGAGCAATCAAGTTCGGGCCAGCCTCCGGAGTAGCGACCGGGGGGCTCCAAACGGGTTAAACCTCGACCGCGCACGTAACTCTTAGCTTAACTAGCACGAGGAACGCATAGAGTGCTTCCACTGGTCAGCAAGCGATAGGAATACAAGTAGAGATGGAGTACGATTTCGAGGTTTTCTCTGTGATTTGACGCGGTTCAGGGGTTTTGTAGCAACTAATTTCTATAAGTACCCACACGAAAAGCGCGGCCCGCGGGTTTAGGGATGCCACGCGAAGCATGAAGCGGCGGATGAATACGTAGGTTTCAAAGGCAATGATCTTTTTTCGATCTCTATCTCTTCGATTTCTGTAGCTCAACTCGATCCAGCCGTTTAGAAGCTAAGGATACGGTCGTTGGGCCACACCACCGATGTAGCGGCCGAGGTGATCGAGAACAGTTTGTGGGGAACGAAAAGGCTTTTGGGTATAGACCACCCAATTCTTTTTAAAGTAGTTCATTTAAGTTGTTGTGTTTGCTTAAAGTTTCGATTTTTCTTAGGTCGTAAGGCTGCTTTAACAGATCAAGACCCTTTGCACGAAAGACCCGGCTCAGGGCTTTGACTGGAAACAGAAAGTTTCGCCGTGCTCCAATCCAACGGCTGTGATCGAAGATAAGACAGTTAAATTACTGCGGTAAGGAGAAGACCAAAAAGAAGTAGCTTACCGGCAAAAGCTCAGAGCTAGTTTGTTTGTTAAGCCACGGTGCTTTGGCCAACGACTGGCACCTCGGGCCAACAATATCGCGTAGCCGTCTTGCTTTGTCTTGCCCCACCTTAACCATCATGCGTTCACTGTCGATGGCCCTGAGTTTAATCGCACCGGTTCGCTTATCCAAGTCCCGTCCTATGAGCAAGCCGCGATCTCTTAGTTTGGTTGTACCAAACGCAAGCGTTCCGCTTCCTCTGCCCTAACACTTTCCGCCAATAACCAACTCCTTTTCGTCGGAGGAATAAACAACTTTTGTTCATTCCAGCGCAGATCTGATAGGAAAAACTGAAGCCCGCGATCGCCGCGTTGCGCGAACTCGTTGGTAATCCTCGTTCCTCAAACGATTCCTGTCCGACTTTAGCTGCTCCGGGGATCGACGATAGTGTTTAACCGTCCAATAACGGCTTGAGGTCCTTATTAAAAGTAAATGGCCGACTCAAGATTCGACTCGAGTTTTACCTGGTCGAGGCTTCTGATGAAAAACAATGCTCGCAGGCTGGTAGCCCTATCCAGCGGCAACCAGCGATCGCTAGAGAGAAAAATCATCGACCAAGACTTTAATGACTCGTTTCGCGGCATTGCCATCCCAGTAACGGGGAGACCGATCTAACTTCTGTTCGCCAAGAGATTGGCGGTTAAATTCTCTGACAATCTTTTCCGGATCCGAGCCCACCAAGACGTTAGTGCCCTGCTCAACCGTGACCGGCCTCTCTGTGTTGTCCCGCAGGGTGATACACGGGACCCCGAGGATTGTCGTTTCTTCTTGGATTCCACCCGAGTCGGTGAGAACGACCCTCGCTTTGGACATCAGACATAGAAAATCAAGATAGCCCAGAGGTGGAACCAATCGAATTCGCACCCGCGAATCCCACGGCTCCGGACCCTGAACAAAATGGTCAACGAAATAATCACCCAAATTCTCATCCTGAACTCGTTTTAACGTCCGTGGATGCGCCGGAAAAATAACCGGCATATGCTTTGAAATATCGAGAAAAGCGTCCAACATGTGGCAGAAAACCCTCTGGTCATCAACATTAGCCGGCCTGTGGAGGGTTAGGATCGCATAGGCTTTCACTTGGGGTCCTTCTGCCAACTGCAAGTCCTGCAGGATTGTCGACTCCTGGGCTTTCGAGCGATGGCGAAGCAACGTATCGATCATTACGTTTCCGACGAAAAAAATGCGGTGCTTTGGAATACCTTCGCTGAGCAGATTCTGATTGGCGCTGTCCTCAGTAGTGAAGAGATAATCGGAAATAGAATCTGTGACGATGCGATTGATCTCCTCAGGCATAGTGCGGTCGAAGCTCCTTAATCCCGCTTCAACATGCGCAAGCTTAGGAACAAAATCCTTTGCACCCCGGTCTCCCCGGCACCATGTCTTCTTGGCCACGAGCGCACACGCAGCCGTGGAGTTTACATCACCGACGACAAGCACCAGGTGAGGTCGCTCGTTCAGAACCACACTTTCAAACCGCTCCATGATTCGAGCGGTCTGAACCGAATGGGACGCCGAGCCCACGCCCAAACAAAGATCTGGCTTAGGAAGCTCTAAGTCGTTAAAAAACGAATCCGACATGTTACTATCGTAATGCTGCCCGGTATGAACCAGAACATGGTGGATTTGTTCTTCGGTCGCTTGGGTGTTAATCCCCTTTATCGCCTCGCAAATGGCCGCGATTTTCATGAAATTGGGCCTTGCACCAACCACCGATAAGATTTTCAGTACCATGATAGAGTTTTAATTAGTAAGTACTAAGCGAGCTCTCGCCCAACACTTCTTCCATCGGTGCCCACGAAAAGTCATCCAGCAATTTGAGACATTTTTTTTCTGTTGAATCTAAGTTGTTGTAGTGCCGAAAGCGCGATAACCAGGAGGCGGAAATGCGCGGTTGGTCCGGATCTAGCTCCCACGGATGCAAGTAAACCATCGCCGGTTGCCGTTCATTCTTATTGAGATGATCTATAGCCCACGCCGTTACTCTGTAAGGGAAAAACCGCAGGTAGCCGCCGCCTGCAACCGGCATATTATTTCCGAAGATCCGAAGCGTCGACGGGGGAAACTCCCTAATCTGTCGCCCACATTTCAGCCGCTTAATGTAGGGAAAACGTGGCGCATCAGGGATGCCGTAATTGTCATGGATGACAGGAAATATACTAGAGTCATATTCAAATCCTTCCTCACCGAGGATTTCAAAAGCCCAGGGGGTCTCGGCAGTAATCGAATAGCTTGGCGCACGGAAGCTGGTTACCCCTATTCCCGTGAGATCCTCTATGATTTGCCTCGCACGCCGCACGTCGTTACGAAAGTCCATTTCGTCGCCTTCGTAAATTAGCCGATGGGAGTATCCATGGCACCCGATGCGGTGCCCCGCCTTGCGGATCGCCTTAATCAGTCCTGGGGACCTTTCTGCTACCCATCCCAAGACAAAAAACGTCGCTCGAACCTGCCGGCCCGCAAGAATTTCCAGCATTCGAAGCGTATTTCGCTCGACTCGACTCGGATAGCGCTCCCAATCATTACGACTGATTACTCTAGCGAACGCTTGGACGTGAAAATAATCTTCAACGTCAACGGTCAGCGCATTCAAAAAGTCCGCAGCCACGCTTACCGGGCCCCTTTACCCAATAAAACAACTTTCAAGCTTTCAAATATGATCTGCAAATCGAACAGTAACGACATATTTTTCATGTAGTAGAGATCGTACTGCAGTTTCTCTATCGCATCCTCCTCACTGTCCCCGTACGAATAACAAATCTGAGCCCAGCCGGTGATTCCAGGCTTAATTGAATGGCGTAGAGAATAGTAAGGAATCTTCTTGGTCAACGTCTGGACGAAAAATGCCCTCTCAGGTCTGGGTCCGACCAAACTCATTTGGCCCTTTAAGACGTTGATCATCTGTGGAATCTCATCGATTCGCAGTTTTCGGATGAGTTTTCCGACTCGGGTTACCCTCGGATCATCCTCTGCGGCCCAGACCGGGCCAAGGTTAGCTTCCGCGCTTTCAAACATTGAGCGAAATTTATAGATTGTAAACGTTTCATCGTTCTGTCCCACTCTTTCCTGCCGATAGAATATGGGGCCCGGACTATCTAATTTAATCGCCAGCGAGGTTAGTAAGGTGATTGGGGCGCTCAACAACAATCCAACCGCCGATACCCCTATATCGACTGCCCTTTTTGTGAACATGATCAACCGATCACGCCGAAACCCCTTACATCGGACAATCCACTCCGGAGAAAGGTCAGCAATCGCAATCTTGCTCACCAATCTCTCGTAAAAAGAGTGGCAGTCTTCCATCGCAACTCCGCGGGTACGTAATGTGACGAGTTCCTGACTGAGGACATCACTGCAATCCTCCACCCCAGCAAGCAGAATGCGGTTAACGTTTTTTTTGTTGAACAAATCCATCAACGACGAGGGTTGATAGACCGGCAAGGATACCCGGACGGGATTTCCGTAGGAAAGGGTCAGTTGGCCGGTAGACTGGCCAACAAACCCAACGACTTCCATACCCAGCTTCTTTTGCCTAAGTAGCTCTTCCGCGACCAACTTACCAATGGCCTGCAGCCCAACCACCAACACCCTACCGTGTATCCGCGCCCTTTCGATGACTCGCATCAACCCGACTCGCCAAGCGCAAAGGCTTATCACCATCAGGGTCATTTGACTGGCATAAAGCGTTTTACCGAATCGCGGTATTGGATAGCTGACGATAGCGATTAGAATACAGGCGATTCCGGCCCCACTCATCAAACGGAGAAATAGCTCCCGAACGGATAGGGTTTGGTCTATGGCATAAAGATCAGAATAATAGAACGACACGACCACAATAATAGTTACCGCTACGGCTTGAGAAAACCAAAAACCCCATTCAGGATTGGGCGAAATTTCGAGCAAAGAAATTCCCGCACGAACAGCCACCGTCGCCAAAAAAATCACGACGACGTCACCCAGGAGGAGAATGAGATCGTAAACGGAAAAGTACCGATTGAATACACGCATCGGTGATTAGGAGTCGTTGGTCGAGTAATAGTAATACTTTGAAGAGATGCCGAGGTCCGCTCCGTTCAACACGACGCCCATAACTTTGTTGGAATTTAGAGACTGCAGCGCTTTCGTCAAATAATCACGGGGCGTTTTGCCCGCTCGCATCACCAACAAAACCCCATCGACATAACGGGCGATCACCAACGGGTCAGGCGTCGATAGTATCGGAGGGCTATCGATAATGATGTGATAGCCAGGGAACTCGGCCTGAGCTTCTTCCATGACCTGCCTCATTCTTTCTTTAGCTAAAAGTTCGGACGCGAGGCGCGATGGTTTCCCTGAAGGCAAAATGCTTAACCCCGGGACAAAGGTCTCCTGTACCATATCCTTGAGCTTCATTTTCGAGTTGGCGGCAAGATAATCGGCGAGTCCCGGTGATGCGAGCACATTAAAATATCGATGGATACTCGGAGCCCGAAGGTCACCATCGATAAGAAGAACCTTCTCCTCATAATCCAAGGATAGGGCGGCTGCCAAATTGACGGCGACGGTTGTCTTGCCATCTCTCTTAATTGGGCTGCTTACGGAAAAACTCCTAATCCCGGATTCGGCACGCAATCGTTTGACTTGCTCGCGCAGCATTTTATATTGTTCCGACGCTGGAGATTCCGTTTCTAAAGCGACGATCGGATAACTGCTATAGCGTTGCAGGTTCCATCCAAGAAGCCACTGTTCAATTCTCTCGTGCCACGATTTGTCAGTGTTCGTGACCGCCGGATATAATTCATGAGTGTCACGGAAGGCACCGTTGGTCTTACTGATCGTACCGTTTGAGTATGGTTCGCGGGTTGATCCTTTTTCTTCGATGAGCATCTCCCCAGTGACATTGCTTTCGACCTTTTCCATCGGCCGTTGGACCTGCCCGTGCTTTTCTTCACCCGCTCTTGCCAATGCTTCGAACACTCTACTCATGCTTTAATCACTCCTAAAAAAGGCGCTGAAACTTTGTTTGTCTGCTTAAAAAGATCTCAGAGGCGAGGCGCATCAAAACTCGATGAACGGAGGCGTGCTTAACCGATACGTTGTAGCGAGGCGATTGAGACTTGTATGATGGATGTCGGTCCTCACGCGAGTGCTCTGGTACAATGGTTCAAATAATAGCGTTGTCGAAGAGGCACTTAGATGAGAGACAAGACGTTTATAAGGATTATGGTGTGTTTGCGGATTGGATGTAGATAAGAAGAGTATCGCGGAACGTTTACAGTCAGCAAGGATTCATCGGTGTTGCAAATGCGTATGGAGTGGATCATTTGCTGAATCATGTGCGCAAGCACTTTGCGGATCAGAAGATTGCTTTGTCTATGAGGCTGGACCCACGGGGTACGGGTTGTATGATGGGCTTGCGGCTGAAGGTTATAGGTGCTTGATCGCCGCTCCATCGATGATTCCAGAGCTCCAGGACAGAGAGTGAAAACCAATCGACTCGACAGTCGAGCGTTGTCGGAGAGTTTGCGTGGGGGACAGCTCAAAAGCATTCATGTTCCCTCCCAATTTATCGCGAGCTTCGCCACCTCACTCAACTGCGCGACACGACGGTACGCCAGGCGGCCGCTCACAAGCAGCGCATCAAAGCCCTGTTGTTGCTCGAAGGCATCGACTTTCCCCCAGCTCCTGCTGGCAGACAGTGGACATTGAGGGTGAAGGCTCAGTTGAGAAAGCTTCAGTGTTCTCATACGTGCGTTTTAAGCTCGATCAGTTGCTCGACAATTTGGAATTTTGTGAAAAGCAGGTGGTGAGCAGTACGAAAGAGATTCGCCGCTTTTGTAAAGAGGATGCGGAACTGTTGCAGTCCATTGAGTACCTGATGAGCATCTCGGGTATCGGCTGGATTGTGGCGAGCCAGCTTCTGGCGCGCATTGGAGACTGGCGGCAAATCGACAATGTCCGACAACTGGGTAGCTTTCTGGGTTTGGTGCCTACCGAGAACTCCACGGGTGATACGGTCGATCGAGGATCGATTACCCGTGTGGGAGACGGCCGGCTTCGAAGCAAGATGATTCAGGCGGCATGGTCGGCGATCCGCCAAGACGCAGAGCTTAGAGAGTTTTATCGTTCGGTTTGCCAGAGAAACCCACGCGGCAAAGGCCCGCGGATCGCGATCGTGGCGGTGGCGCGAAAACTGAGTACACGGGTTTATGCGGTATTGAAACATCAAAGACCGTACATCGTTCGAGAACAGGTTCATTCGGCTCCTTTGACCCAAGAGGAGACATCGCCCCAGGGAACGACTCGACGTTGCGCAGAACCGGGAGAGATTAACAACTCCTGAAGGTTCGCGATTTGAGACAGAGAACCCGGGGCCTTGTGCCTTAGAGAGGGCGTATTGCAAAAAAGTGTGACGGCCTGGGTGCTGTGCCACGTATAGCAGCAAGTGTCTCTTTGGTCGGGGAGTAAAAGAGTATAAGAAAAAGAGGACTCGTATGTTTGCGACTTGACATCCACATAAGCGCAACGAAGCATATGAGTCTCTTTCAGCATCCTGTTAGTTTAGGAGGCTTGCAGTGTCCTGATTTCTTCAAGCATCTGGTGCCGGAAATACGCACGCATTCCTTCGTCTAAGATCTCGCGGCTTACCGATTCAAGAAGCATATCGACCTTTGCGTGCGGGAACCGCTCAAAGGATTCGCCCAGGGTTTTGATTTGATCGCGCAGCACGATCTTGGCCATCGGACCCATAGCGTCTGTGAGAGCTACAGCCAAAGCATTTAAGAAACTGGCTGGTACAAACACTGTGGAAGGAATAGTCCTGGGAACCGGTTTCGCGTTGGGCGGTTTTGGCTCTAACCGCGCTATCCCTGGTCGGGCTTCTGCTGCTGATGCCACGCTAGATCCCTGCACCGCGCCAACACCTTTCGGGTTGTTAATGACTTGGCGAATCGGCCTCAGGCGCATCTCGACGTTGCTTGTTATATTCAGATCCTCTGCCACTTCCCGTATGATCCCGGTGTCAATTTCCTTCTTCCCTAACGCATAACCCGTCAGCAATGCGTTGTCGCACAGCACGTTCACGATGCGGGGGATTCCATTGGAATAGGAGTGAATACTTTCTAAGGCGTTGGGCGTAAAAATAGGTCGGTCTCCACCAGCAACCTTTAGGCGACTGGACACGTACTCACAGCACTCCGGTAGCGATAAAGTCCGTAAATGATGACGCAACATCACTCGTTGTTTGAGTTGGCGCAATTCAGGCGAGTTAAGACGTACCGCTAACTCAGGCTGCCCAACCAATAGTATTTGCAACAGCTTATCCTTGGAAGTCTCAAAGTTAGATAATAGCCGGATACTTTCTAAAACCTCGGCCGAAAGGTTCTGTGACTCATCGATAATGAGCGCGCAATTCTCCCCTTTTCGATAACTTTCAAGAAGAAATTCATTTAAAGAAACTAGGTAATCATGGATCTCTAAAGGAGGGCGTTTCGGTTCTATGAGGCCGAACTCTTCACAGACGGACCGAAGCAGGTCCGCAGGGCTAACGATGGTGCTAAAGAGAAGCGCTGTTTGAGCGCTTCCGTTAAGATCGTTCAACAACGCGTGAATCAGCGTGGTTTTCCCTGTTCCCACTTCTCCAGTCAGAACCACAAAACCCTTCCTGGCTCTAATTCCGTACGAAAGCTGCGCTAACCCCTCGCGGTGACTCGCGCTAAGGTACAGAAAGCTCGGATCAGGCGTGATATTAAAAGGGGCCTGAGTGAGCCCAAAATGCGTTTGATATAATAGATGATCCATTGGTTTTGCTATCTTTCTTAAAAAGAAATGGGACCCAAAATTCGGATACAAATGACTCCGACAGCCAGTGTTGCGATGGAAGCCAGCACAAGGAGACCATGAGCCCGCCGTTGTTCCAAGACACTGCCCCGCGTTACTAGCGCAGGAATCGTCGCGAGCAAGGGCACATCGACATAGGTATTGATTTCCTCACTCCTTCGAAAAGACGAGTCCATGCTATCCCACAAAATAGCCGACCCAATCCCTCCAGCCAAACCTGCTATAAATCCCATCAAAACAATCAAAAGGCGGTTCGGTCGAGTGGGGTTAACTGGGAAATTTGCGGGATCGAGAATCTGGAACTGCTCACCTTTTTGTTTCTTTTCCATATTCTCCGCCAGCTCAGATTCAAGACCTTTAGCTAATAAATCCTGATATTTTTTTAGCGTTATGTCGTAGCCGCGGCTAATTTTGGAAAGTTCTAAGGCACGAACAGGAGTACTATCAACACGAGCCTGTAGCAGGCTGATCTGACTCCGAATCCCCTCGCTCTGGGCATGAAGAGCTTTGATCTCGGAATCAATGTCTGTGATTTGCGTCTGCAAAACCCGCTTGACAGGATTAATCTGAGAGACTTTTGACGGATTGGGTTGACTCGAGATTGTATCGTAGCTGTCATTTTCTAGTGCTTGGATTTCCTTCTTCGCTCTAATCACATCCGGATGCTTGTTGCTATATCTTTGCAGCAGGGACTCTAGTTCCTTTTTCTTCATTTCAAGCTGAACACTTTGGGGCACGGTATTTACAGCAATGGAGAGCGGACCACCGGTCGAATCTAACTTCACAATGTCGGCTTCTACGTTTTGTTTTTGCAGGACAGCTCGACGTTCCTGAAGGGCCGATAGCCGCTGGCTATTGCCCTCCAGCGCACGTCGAAGTTGCTCCAAACTCCGCAGGTTTGTATCAAGTTGATCCGGTAACTCGTAACCATGAGCGGCCTTGTATCTTGTTACCACCGCCTCTTGCGCTTCCAATTCCTTTCGCAGCCTCTCAGTCTCCGCATTGATGAAAGACTTGGTTCCCTGTGCCTGCTGTTCCCTGGCGTTTAGATTTTGTTCGATAAATAACGATCCGAGCCGACTTGTCACCTGCTTCGCCTTTTCAGGGTCTTCAGATTCGAACGATAACTGAAATACATTGTTTCGGCGGGACTCGATCCGGATGGATTTGCGCAGGAGATTGATTCGAGCTTCTAAAGTAACTACCTTTTGATAGAGATTAAACTCTTGAATGATTTTTTCCAGTTGAGTTCTGCTCATTATCTCCTGAGTAATGGACTGCATGCGTTCGCGAAGATCAATGGTTACTGTGGAAGCGACAAAAGAGGTGGGCACGCGCTGCGGGGTAACAAGGATAAGTGCACTTGACTGATAGACGTTCGGCAGGACGCTTGCCAGATATCCGGCTAACGATGATACTACAACGAAGACGGATATGATCAATCCTTTCCTTCGATTAAGGGTATTTAGTATTTTGGAAATATCAAAATCCGCAACTACGTTCATACAGATCCTCTAATTTCAGTCGTATCTTAAATAAAGAAAAACACTCGACATCTACGGCACAATAATTCGATCCCCTGGTCTTAGCAAAATGTCTTGCTTCAAATCGCCTTTGATAATTCCGTCATAGTCGGCGATATACTCGGTCACCTTGTCCCCTTCACGGCGCACGACGCGGATGTTACTGCGGTCGGCGAAAATGGTTAACCCGCCCGCGCGGGTCAAAATCTGAAGTAACGTCTCGTTTCCGTTGAGTGGAAAGGCTGCGGGGCGATTCACCTGGCCAACCAAAAACACCTCACTCGAAGCAATCGCCTCGAGTCGAACCGTCACGAATGGATCAACGGTGAATTCCCTATACTTAGTTTCGAGCAGTTTTCTCAGCTGCGTGGTGGTCATACCTACGACCTGAATGTCATTGACTAGTGGCACCGTTACAAATCCGTCGGGACGCACCTTAACTGTGCCCGAGAGACTCGGCTCCTTCCAAACATTGATACTGAGCACGTCCCCTGCACCTATAACATAAAACTCTTCGGGAGGTTTCCCCGGATCCGGAGTACCCGCTGCCACGCGGAATTCTTGGACTCGCAGTTCTTTTGTAGCACACGATTCAGCGCCAATTATCAACAAAAACAACAACGGAACTATTTGTTTTCTCATATATCTGCCTGCGATCGATTGTCTATTACTTTGGCTAAATCTGCCCCGTCCTTGTATCAGCATCCCAGAAACAAGTGGCGGTAAACGCAACTATCATACCAAGTGTGCTCAAGAGCCATGCGCCCAAAGGAAACCCAGAACGACGACCAAAAGCGATTACTGACAAGCTTCGCAATTCATTTAGAAATTGCCCTAATCAAATAACCCCTGAATATAGAAGGCAGGTTTGACCGGAATCGAGTCTAGGATAGGTCAATCCCTTTGTCAAAACAACGAATCTAGAGTTTGGCCTAAGGAGCTGATTTTGTTGTGGGGGCAGCTTGTGGGAAGGGGGTTGTTACTAAAGGCGTTGGCGCGGTCATGCTTCTGCTCAAACCGATATTGGGCCAAAGGTCGAAATTAGCTGTTAGTGACAAGTATGCAGCGTTAGCGCGAACCAGTCCCGGCTGGAGGAGATCGGACCGGGCTGCTGAGTTACTACTATCCGTCCATCGGTAGGCATAGAAAAAGTTAGAGGCCAGCCAGGGAGTGAACTGGTATCGCGCCCCGGCGGAGGCCTGAAAGGTTTGGAAATTGCCATCATCCGTGTCGTAGAAGGAAAAATTCACCCCAGCTATTGTCGATAATTTTTCCGTTACTTGGTAATTGAATTGACCATTCACACTGGTTGTATTCGAAATTCCACCAACACCATAGCTCGACGTGAGGCCGTGCTGAACTCCACCACTGAGAGTTGCCGTTTCCCATATTTTTGTAACGGTTATATTGGTGTTGTTGGCTACAGGCGGGCCGTCGTTACCGGCGTTCAAGGATATGCCGGTGCTCGCTGTCAGGGTCAAGGTAGGCGACAAGTTGATCTGGTACCTGCTAAAATAATCATCGCCCAAATCAAAATTAAACACGACATTA
Source organism: uncultured delta proteobacterium (assembly GCA_963737905.1). Taxonomy (GTDB): domain Bacteria; phylum Desulfobacterota; class Binatia; order UBA9968; family UBA9968; genus DAIRFP01. The sequence continues at coordinate 49,247 of CAVTUQ010000028.1, forward strand.
TTGTTATTTCGGTTGTTGGCGTTGCTTCTGTTTCGATCGTTGAATACGTTAATGTAGAATCCCGCATGGAGGTTGTGCTCTTGCCGCCAGTTATAGACACCCCGAAAGTAGATGCTGTGGGATATGTCCGACCCACCCTGGTCAATATTATTAATGTAATTGTTTGAATAGCCGCCTGTAAAGCTGACATCCGGTCTATAAAGATATGTTCCCTGAAGGCTGAAATTATTCCAAAACTGCGAAAAGGTTCCTGAAGTGAAATTGGAAAGGTTTTGATCACCTTGTCCCGGGAGAGTCCCGCCAACGGGCGGCGGAGAAGTCGGCGCACTAGGCAACTGAAAGGCACCCTGAGTTACCGGGCCAAGGCGATATTCACCCTGACGTCCAAGAACGTCTGAGACGTGAAAATTCAACAGCGGAGAATACTGGTAAGTATATGCACCGTTTGCTGCCCAGTTATCACCAAAGTTGGTTAATTCACTGTGGCGCGCAAAGATCAACCCACTCGGGCTGATACTAAGATTTAAGATGGGTACGGTTTGGCCCTCGGGCGCATATAAGATCGACAGCGTCGGGGTTATGCTGGTCACAAAATCGGCTTCTTTGTTCCTGGTATAAAATATGTTGTCCGTGTAAAGCTCTCCGAGCGTGGGGGCCAAGCTAATTGCGAACCTGGCCTCGGCAAGGTTGGCGGAAAACAAATAAACAACACCACCGACCAGCAATAACCAACTACCCAAAATCCTTGAATGATTCCTTATGCAGACCATGCCGCCTCATTTTTCTGTAGAGCGTTTTGTTGTCTACCTTGGCCTCTTTTGCGGTCAACGAGATGCTACCCTTGTATTTAATCAACAGACTTCGCATATAGTCTTTTTCGCTATTTGACAGCCATTGTTTCAGGGAGATCTCTCTATCACCGTTCCCCGCGTACCATAGGTCGATAATACGCTGTGGGGGAGTCGGCAAATCGACATTTTCGATGAGGTCACCGCGGGACTTAACTATCGCTCGCTCCAGAATATTCTCCAATTCTCGTATGTTTCCAGGCCAATGATAGGCCAACATTTGATCCAAAACTTTCGGCGCCACCTCTCGAATTTTTCTTTCTATTGCCACTGGATGGCGGCTCAAAATGTGATCCAGGAGCAATGGTAAATCTTCCAGTCGCTCACGCAGCGGTGGGAGCTGGATGGGAATCACATTGACGCGATAGTAAAAGTCTTCACGCAGAGTTCCACGGGCTAGGCACAGGGAGAGGTCTACATTCGTTGCCGCGATAACACGCATATCGATTTTAACTTTGCGATTACCTCCCAGACGTTCTACTTCCCGCTCCTGAAGAACTCGTAGCAGCTTGACTTGCATCGGTGCGGCCATGGCTTCGATCTCGTCCAAAAAAAGCGTTCCGCCGTCTGCAAGTTCGATCTTCCCCCCCCGGCTCTGTACTGCGCCCGTGAAAGCGCCCTTCTCATATCCAAAAAGCTCGCTCTCGAGGAGTGTATCCGGAAAAGCGCCACAGTTGATCGCAACGAATTGTCTACTTCTCCTCCGACTCAAATTATGTATGGCACGGGCGACTAACTCCTTTCCGGTCCCCGTCTCGCCGGTAATCATGACTCCAGAATCTGTTTCGGCAAGAGATCGAATCAAATCAAAGACTTTTAGCATCTTGGGGCTTTTGCTCAGAATGTTTTCGAGATTGTGCTCCTCTTGAACTCTTTGCCTTAATTCCCTGACTTCTTCCAGAAGACGCCTTCTTTCGATGAGTTTCTCGCTTACGAGACGAATGGCCTCTGGTTGAAACGGTTTAGTGATATAATCGCTTGCTCCGAGTTTCATCGCTTCAACTGCTTGTTTGATGTTGCCAAACGCAGTGATCAGGATTATATCGGTGTCAGGATATTTCTCCCTCACATGGCGGGCTAGCTGAAACCCATCAATCCCCGGCATCTTCACGTCCGAGACTACGATCGCAAACTTTTCGTGTGAAAGTTTTTCAATTCCCTCCTCGCCACAGTTAGCCGTCGTAACTTTGAAGCCCTCCTGTTCGTAGAACTGGCCTAGTTGTTCCCTAAGGCGATCGTGGTCTTCGACAATGAGTACGCTATACATGCTGGTTTTACCGAGCTGGCACTTCTTGGTTTCAGGCTAGAGAAAATGTGTTTAGAAGAGGGACGATTGCTGCTCGCTTTCCATGGGGAGCGTTATTTCCACCTCGGTACCTTTTCCCTGCACGCTTGCAATCCGTAAAATACCGCCATGTATCTCGATGAATCGAGATGCCATGCTCAACCCTAAACCGTCATGGTTCTTCTTGGAACTAAAGAATGGAACAACTACGTTTGTCAGAGCAGTTGCATCAATCCCGCATCCGGAATCTATCACCCCTATGGTTGCTACAGAAACGCCATCGTCATAACACTTTACTTTTGCTTTAAGCGTTACTTGGCCGCCCGCTTCTGTAGCTTCCAGAGCGTTTTGAAGAACATGTTCGATCGCTAACTCCAACAAATACGGATCAGCTTGAATGACGGCGCCGTCTACCGACGCATGGATTTGACTGCAGAAAGCAATTCCTTTTTTATCGAATAAGGATCGCCGCGTCATGGCGGCGCCCTGGAGTATTTCCATTAACTCAACCCGAGACAAACAGGTGGGAATCTGATTGAAGTCCGAAAACCCACGGGTGAGATCGATGGCCTTTTCCAATGCTTCTTGCAGCATTAGAGTTTCTCTGGATTCCGGAATTGTTCTTTTGAGGGAATTGACAACTAGGTTTAGTAACTGAAAATGGTTACCAATCTTGTGCACAAACCGCGAAATAACAGCGTGTTCCGCACCATTCAGCCGACTGTTGCCATCCATTGGGACGATACAGCCTCGAACCACAGTCGTATCGTTTGAACGGGTTTTCCAAAGACTATGTGCAACCCAGACTGGTAAACCGCGTCCATCCTGTATGCGATGTATCAGCGAAGTCCTCCGATTGAGATGCTCCAGCTCGGCCAATCTCTTGGATAGCAAAAGAAGGTCTTCAGCAGGAATTCTTTGGTTTGAAAGCAGCCGGTTGCCGATAAGCTCTTTCGACTCTAGACCAAGCAGCTCAGAAATACTTTCCGAGACATAACTAAACTCAAGAGCGGCATTGCATTCGTACAGCACACAGGGCAAAGATTCACCAAAAGCCTGTGAATGTTCGCACACGGATTGGCTAGATTGGATCATGGAATCTGATGCGGTGAACAACGGATTCGCAGTCTCCGATAGTGACGACCGCTGGGACGTTAACTTAGCTTGTGGTCCAGGCACAGGAATAACTTTTCGATTTCCGTAAGCATTCGTATTTGGGTTAAGGCAAGGTGCCACAACACCAATGGTCAGTCAAGGAAAAATGTTATGAAACTTTACAGTTAGACTAGTGTCAGCAAACCATGGCGCGTTGTCCACTAATTTATAATTAGCAGTCTTTCCGCTGGAGTTCCCAGGGACTCTTCTTAGTGCTTTAAATATCTCCAAAAGGCAGTTCCAATCAGCTTTCCACTCGTTTTGTACTTTAGAACAGCATCCTTTCAACCCCGGGTATAGAGACGCAAATGGTCGGCCTTATCCGCACAGAAGCGCTAGCCGGCAGCTAAAAATCCGACGCTCTGCCGCGCTCGATCGCCTCGCTATGACTTGTCGCCGCACGATATACGTATATTGTTCGAGAGATGATCCGTGAAGCCAAATGGCGAATTAAGTTTTGCCGAAGTTTTCCCAAGCCGGAAGGCGAGTGAATTCAAATGAACATCAATACAATATAGAATTGACGGAGCTGTTCCTTGGTCACTTGTCTACGCACCGGACTGAAGTTGACATCGACAATACGAAATATCTGAGCGGACCAAAAGCAACTCGAGATCGGTCTTGGGAAGAATCATCGACTTCGATCACAGTTTTGCCTTTTACTCAAAACCGACAATATGATTCGGGAGGCCATGCCCGGCAAGATAACTCTTGAATAACGGCTAACTTGCATGGTTTCCCCAGGGACAGAAAGCGAAGTTTGTTGCAAAGTTGATCTGATTGTTGGTCCGACCTAACCAACGGGTCTGTACCCGTGGCACCGAGCATAGAACTCAAGGAAAACGGTGTAACCGAACAGATTTGCAAAATGACTGAAATAGGCTCAGTAACCCAAAGCGTTTTAGACGAGTTTTCTAGAGTGAAAAATGGAGTTACCTGGGTCCTTTGGGCATTCCTCAAACTCCTACCATAAAGGTAGGACTTTGAGGAACCCCATTTACTCTCGGAAAATGGATCAATCATAGACGTGATTCAAGAACCATCTTGTAACCGTTCCATTACTTTAGCTTCCATGGTGGAAACTGATGACAGTGGCATTGTATTTGCTCCCGGCTCTGGGACTTAATCCGAGGGTTTTAGAAAAATTGTCTCACTTTCGGTCGGAAAACACATTGGAAAACGATGGAAGGTTTCGACTGGAAGTAAAGTGCGGAATGAATATTTCACTACTCAAGCTCACGGAAACCAAGGAAAGGAACTGACATCGGTGAAAGCAAAAGTTCTGCTGGTGGATGACGAGGAGAGCATTCTTTGGCAAATGCGCTCGGCCCTTGAAGCCGAGTATGACGTTTTTATCGCGTCCAACGAGAGCGAAGCACTAACAACATTTGAGCGTGAACGGACCGCGGTGGTCACATTGGATCTCTCTCTGAATCCAGGAAATCCGGAAGATTTAGGTGGCCTCGGGTTACTGGAACGCATCTTAGTTAAGGAACCATCTACCAGGGTGATCGTCGTCACGGGTAACCATGATCAGACCACCGCCTTGCGGGCGGTTCGTTTGGGAGCTTTCGACTACTATTCCAAACCAGTACGTTTGGAAGATCTGAAAGTCATGATCCAGCGGGCCTGCCACATATACCGAATCTACCAACGGCTAGACTACAATTACACGGGCTCCAAGAATGAGTTTCATGGGATTATCGGCAGTTCGAAGGGCATGCAAGACATCTTCCGTTTTATTGAGCGAGTTGCCCTTTCCGATATCTCGGTGCTGATAGGAGGCGAGAGCGGCACCGGCAAAGAACTCGTCGCCCATGCTATCCATCGACAAAGCCAGCGGAAGAATAACCCGTTCGTTGTTGTCAATTGCGGCGCCATTCCAGAGAATCTGCTTGAGAGCGAACTCTTTGGACACGAGAAAGGCGCTTTCACCGGTGCTTACACACAAAAAAAAGGCAAATTTGAGCTAGCGCACACAGGCACCTTGTTCTTGGACGAAATTGGGGAATTGGTTCCTACTCTCCAAGTTAAGCTTCTGCGCTTTTTACAGGACCGCAAGATAGAAAGAGTCGGTGGCAATCAACCTGTTGAGGTCGATGTCAGAATTATCGCCGCCACCAACCGAGACCTCAAGCAAGACATTGAGAATCGGCTGTTTCGTGAAGATCTGTACTATCGGCTCAAAGTCGTGCCGTTGGAAATCCCAGCGCTCCGTGAAAGGAGGGATGACATCGTTTCATTGACACAGTATTTCTTGAGAAAATATTGTCGGGAAAATCATAAACCGCTTATCAGCTTGTCATCGGAAGCGGAAGCAGCACTCCTGGTGCATCCCTGGCCGGGCAACGTTCGAGAGCTCGAGAATGTGATCAACCGGGCGGTTGTCCTCAGCTCTTATCCGGTCTTGAAGCCCGGAGATCTAGGACTCCAATTGGAGCGGGGGCCATCAGACGTTAATCTGAAGTTTGCAAAAACGGCGATGGAAATAGATTATATCAAGAGAGCGCTTTCGCGAAACAAAGGTGTGGTGAGTCGGGCAGCAAAAGACCTCGGCATTAGTCGAGTGAATCTCTACGAACTCATCGACAAATACAAAATACATATTCAAGAATTCAAACCGACGCGCCCAGCCCGGCAACAAAACATGACTCGGGAGGTCTCCTAGTTTGGAAACTCTAAGAGCGAAGTTACAAGAGCGCAACGCCACCGCCGCGGTGATCGGCTTAGGTTATGTGGGCCTGCCTTTGGCTCTAGAGATCGCTTCAGCCGGCTTCAAGGTCGTGGGTATCGATCTCGATCAGAATAAGATTGCGGCGCTGAACGCAGGGAAATCTTATATTGGGGACGCGTCCGATAAAGCCGTCATCGCAGCAGTCGAAAGCGGGCGGTTCTTGCCTACCTTGGATTTTGCAGCGTTGGGTGATGTCGATACGGTCAGCATCTGCGTTCCCACGCCATTGAGCAAAAGCCGCGATCCGGACATTTCTTTCATACTGGCCGCAACCGAACAGATTCGGAAGACCTTGCACACGGGCCAGCTCATTGTGTTGGAAAGCACGACCTATCCTGGCACAACAGACGAACTGATACTTCCGGAGCTCGAAAGCTCCGGATTGCGAGTCGGAAAAGACTTCTTTCTTGCCTTTTCACCGGAGAGAATCGACCCTGGTAATGATTTGTTCAATACCCGCAACACTCCAAAGATCGTCGGCGGCATCACGGAAGCGTGCACGGAAATTGCGCGCATTTTCTATTCTCAATTCATTGAGCGGGTCATTGCGGTCTCGAGCACCAAGTGCGCCGAGATGGTCAAACTTCTCGAAAACACGTTCCGCAGTGTCAACATTGGGATGGTCAACGAGCTGGCGCTGATGTGCGATGTTCTGGGGGTGGATGTCTACGAGGTCATCGATGCGGCGGCAACGAAACCCTTCGGTTTCATTCCCTTTTATCCAGGCCCGGGACTGGGAGGACACTGCATCCCCATCGATCCTCACTACCTGGCCTGGAAGCTCAAGGCGCTGAATTTTCAGGCGCGATTTATCGGTTTGGCAGCCGAAATCAACGGCATGATGCCCTCGGTGGTCACGACCCTGGTGGGTGAGGGACTCAACCGGTTTTCCAAGAGTATTCGGGGCTCGAAGGTCTTGGTTCTTGGCGTTGCCTACAAGAAAAACGTCAGCGACTGCCGGGAATCTCCGGCCCTCGACGTGATGCGGATGCTAAGCGAAAAGGGCGCTATCCTGTCATATAACGATCCGTTCGTTGCCAGTTTAAGAATGAATGGTAACACTTTGAAGTCGGTGGAATTAACCTCGGCCAATATCGCAAGCCAGGATTGCATCATCATTCTCACGGATCATGGTGCCTATGATTTTCGGAGCATCATAGCCGGAGCCAAGTTGGTGGTCGACACCAGAAACGCCACGAAGGATCTGCAACAATTCAAAGATAAGATAATCAAGCTGGGAGCAGGGAATAATGTGGCGTCGGCTCCTAACTACGAAGACGAACACGAGAGCGTAGCGGCAAATCTGGCAACGCACCAAAGCGAAACACCATTCAATTCTTGACGCCTGGGAAGGCTATCGTAGCCATCGCCAGTTGCGATAGGCTGTCAGGGCGGGGCGTTCACTTACCGCAGCACCGCTTAAATTTCTTGCCACTGCCGCACGGGCAAGGATCGTTTCTTCCTACTTTCTCGCCTTGCCGTCTCGCCTGCGAAACGGGAGCCGATTGGACGCCCTCGGTACCGCGACTTAGTACCACACGTTGCGGACGTGGCTGCTGCATCTCCACCTGTTGGGCGACACTCTCCCTGGCGATTTCTACGGTAAAGAGTTTCTGCACGACGTCTTCCTGGACACGGTGAATCATCTCCTCGAACATCTCGAAGCCTTCTTTCTGGTATTCCTGGAGGGGGTTCTTTTGCCCGTAGCCACGCAACCCAATTCCTTCCTTGAGATGGTCCATATTAAGAAGATGATCCTTCCACAAGCTATCGATGGTCTGGAGCATGATGATTTTCTCCAGTTGCCGCAACATAGGCGTACCGAATCGTCTCTCTTTGTCCTCATAAGCTTCGGTGACTGTTTGGCTTGCCAATTCCGTCAGGCCGTCCACTGTTAAGTTATCCAATTCATCTGCTTTGAAGTCGACCCGCAGGTTAAACTGGTGGTGCAGCCCTTCACGCAAGCCAGGCAAATCCCAATCCGCGGGGTGAAGCTCTTTGTCGCCGTATCGCTCCAGGACCTCATCGGCAAGGTCATGAGCCATGGTTAGCACGTCTTGTTTCAAGTCCTCGCCCTTCAGCACCTCTCTCCTCTGGTTGTAAATCACCTCTCGCTGTTTATTCATGACATCATCATACTCCAAGAGGTGTTTACGAATATCGAAATTGTGGGCTTCTACCTTTTTCTGCGCGTTTTCAATCGCCCGGGTCACAAGACCGTGCTCGATGGGAACACCTTCTTCCATCCCCAACCGACTCATGATGCCCTGAATTCGATCGGCGCCGAAGATGCGCATCAAATCGTCTTCCAGCGACAAATAAAAACGCGACGACCCGGGATCCCCTTGCCGTCCCGCCCTTCCGCGCAACTGATTGTCGATGCGCCGGCTCTCGTGACGTTCCGTACCTAGAATATGGAGTCCCCCCGCGGCGATGACCCGTTCCCGTTCATCGGCGCAGACTAGGTTGTACCCGGCTAACACTTCATCGAAGCGGTGGCGATATTCGTCGGGCGCTTTGTCCAACTGCTCGCGAATTTCCTCGACCACCCGCAGATATTCCTGGCGCTTGGTTTCATAATTGCGCTGTGCCTCTTGAATAGCCTGTTCGTAAGGCTGCCGGATCTCTTCGCATTGGGCCTCCGCTGCCTCGTAGGCCTGGTAAACCCTATCATACTCGGCCACCAGCGAGGCATGATCTCCCCGTCCCAGCACCAAAAGGGCCCGATCGAACTCGAAATCATTGGCCCGTTGCTCGTAGTTTCGCCGTTTTTCATCTAACGGCTCGAGTAACTCTTGCCGCTCGCCGTTTTTTTGTTGCCAGCGATTGATGCAATCGCTGAAATCCTGTCGTGCCTCTTCAAAAACTTCGTTCGTATTCCCATCGTCTCCATCCCGGGCTTGCAGAAGCGAAGCCTCGAGATCTTGCTTCGCTTGGAGGTAGCTTTCCGGAATCGGTCTCATGCCGTGCAGCGCTTCTATGAGCTCCGTAGCGGACAGATCTTCGTATCGTTCCCGCTTATCACGGAAAGGCGAAAGCTCTCTGATTTGCCGTTGAATTTCAGTGGAACGTTTCAGGGCGTCGCTCCGCTGCTGCTGGTACAGCTCGCCGTCTTTTACATAACGCTTTTCGGCCTTTTGGACCTCTTCGTCGTATTTCTCACGCAGCTCTCTCAACGCATCTTCGTAACGTCCCGCCCCTCCAACCGGCAGCTTAGCCGCCCGGCTGATCCATTCGTTTTCCATATCCGAGCGGGCCAAGAAGTCCGGGTTGCCGCCGAGCAAAATGTCAGTGCCGCGCCCCGCCATGTTGGTCGCAATTGTGACCGCGCCTAATCGGCCGGCCTGGGCAATGATCGTCGCCTCCGCCTCGTGGTTGACGGCATTGAGAACATTGTGTTTGATGTTCCTTTTCTTGAGCATCCGGGAGAGACGCTCAGACTTCGCAACGGAAGTCGTGCCCACCAAGATGGGTTGTCCCTGCTTGTGACGTTCTTCAATCTCTTGAACCACTGCATCGAATTTCTCATTTTCCGTTCGATAAACTACATCTGGATTATCGATGCGAATCATGTTGCGATGGGTCGGAATCACGACCACATCGAGTTTATAAATCTTTGTGAATTCCGTCGCTTCCGTATCGGCGGTGCCCGTCATACCCGCAAGTTTCTTATACATGCGAAAGTAGTTCTGGATCGTGATCGTCGCAAGTGTTTGGTTCTCTTCGCGAATGTGTACCCGTTCCTTAGCTTCCACCGCTTGGTGAAGCCCGTCGGACCAGCGTCGACCTGGCATCAATCGACCGGTGAATTCGTCAACGATGATCACTTCACCATCTTTCACGACGTAATCAACGTCACGCTTAAAAATGGCGTGGGCTTTCAGCGCCTGTTGCACGTGGTGCAACGTGTCGATCTGCCGCGGATCGTAGAGATTGTGCACGCCCAACAAACGTTCCACTTTGGCAACACCGGTTTCCGTCAAGGTCACCGAGCGGCTCTTTTCATCCACCGTGTAGTCGCCCTTGGCTTCAATTGCGGCGCGATCCTCTTGCGATGGATCGCCTTGAATCACGGCACCTCGCTGCAGCTTGGGAATGATTCGGTCGATGATATAGTACTTGTCCGTGGACTCTTCCGCCGGGCCGGAGATGATCAGTGGAGTTCTGGCCTCGTCGATCAAAATATTATCCACTTCATCGACTACAACAAAGTTAAGCTCTCTTTGGACATACTCCTCCAGAGAGAATTTCATGTTGTCCCGCAAGTAATCGAACCCGAACTCGTTATTCGTTCCGTAGGTGATATCTGCGCGGTAAGCTTCTTGGCGTGTGATCGCCCGCAGGTTGAGGTAGCGGTAATCCTTGGTCAAATAGCTAGGATCGAACAGATAGCTGGCTTCGTGAACGATGGAGGCCACCGACAGGCCAAGCTTGTGATAAATCGGTCCCATCCATTGGACGTCGCGACGCGCCAAGTAATCATTGACCGTAATGAGGTGAGCCCCTCGGCCGGTGAGTGCGTTTAGGTACAACGGCAACGTCGCAACTAGCGTCTTTCCCTCGCCGGTCTTCATCTCGGCGATCTTACCTTCGTGCAGGACCACTCCACCGATCAGTTGAACGTCAAAATGCCTGAGCCCGATGGTACGCCGGGAGGCTTCACGAACCGCCGCGAAGGCTTCAGGGATGAGCTCTTCAAGAACCTCAGCTTCCGCCTGGCGCAATTCTTTGTCTGATTCCTCCACCCTGCCTTTTAATTCCTCGCGCTCCTCAGTATTGGCAGTGAGCGCCTCCTTCTGGACCTCTTCGAGAGCGCTCCGCAACAGATCAGTTGCCTCATGGACCCGCTTCTTAAACTGTTCTGTCTTATCGCGCAGCTCGGCGTCGGTAAGGTTTTGAAATTCGGCTTCTAGTTCGTTGATTTCCCTTACGTACGGACGAATGCGCTTGACCTCGCGGTCATTCTTGGTTCCGACAATCTTTTTAATCAGACTCAACATTACAAAAGCCTGACACTCAAAGTATTCCTAACCTCGTTTCGCACAAGCAAGCCGCTAAAAACCTTCGGTCATCCCTTCGACAGGCAGCCCAGGGCGAACGGGGGGAGGGCTTCAAAACATTCAACAATTGCGGTTCCAGCTGAGCTCGGCATCTTGCTAGGGCTATCGATAAAATACACGATTGTTACCGCCGGTTACAACCCGTTGTTAAATACGGCATTGAAACCGTTCAGCGTTCGATGCGCACTGCTGATTCCACTTTCTCACCCAGGAAACGGCGGCCGACCTTAATGAATCGATCCGGGGCGTCGGTGACAAAGAAACTGTGGACGGCCTTGCTCTTTTTTCTGGTTAACGCGCCCTTCTTAAGCACCGATTCCACCTCCTTCGCCGTCTCTTCAGCGGAATCTACCAACCGAACGCCGCTTCCCATGAATTTGTGAATTGCTTTTTTGAGCAACGGATAGTGTGTGCAACCCAAAATCAACGTGTCGATGCCGCTTTGCTTGAGACTGCCCAGATAAGCCTTGACCGTCATCTCTACCACTTCGTTATCGGTCCATCCCTCCTCGACCAAGGGCACCAAGAGAGGACAGGCTCGACTGTAGACCTCAACCCTTCTATCGGTTTCTTTCAACGCACGCGTGTAGGCGCCGCTTTGGATAGTCGCCTCGGTGCCGATCACGCCAACCTTATTATTCCTTGTACTCTTGATCGCCCTCCGCACGCCGGGCTCGATAACTCCGACTACGGGGATCGAAAGGCTATCTCTCAGCGGCGTCAGGGCTATCGCAGTCGATGTATTGCACGCCACGACAACTGCTTTGACTCCTTTTTGAACCAGAAATTCAGTATTCTCAAATGAATATCGAAGTACCGTCTCGACCGACTTGGTCCCGTAAGGGGCACGCGCGGTGTCGCCTAGATAAACAGTATTTTCTTTCGGCAATGTCTCAATAATCTTCTGAAGAACTGTGAGTCCCCCTATACCAGAGTCGAATACTCCGACCGCACTTTCTTTATTTGGCATCAGATGATTAAAGGGAAGGCGCCAGTTGATTGCCAAGCTCCCTTTCGCAGGTTGGCGCGAAGCCGAAGACCTGCTGCCATACTTCTTTGGATTCCATGCAGAGATAGACTTTGACCGTGGGTGCGGCTCGGCGGATCCAGCGAAGCATCTTGCGGTAGATGTCAACGCGCATGGGTTGAAAATAACGCAGCTTCCCATCCGGGCAAAGCACTTGCTCGCCCGTCAGAAGCCGCGTCCCGGGAAAGCGATCCCTGATTATCCGTTTCAAGTTCGGTGTACTCCGCAGGACGCCCATACTCAACCAAGCAATTTTGCGCCAATCGACACTGCTAAAAGTCTGGTTGAGCGTCTCTTCATAATCCCTCTCCCAATTCGGGTATTCGACTATCGGATCAAAGTGAAAACCCAATCGATAACCGGCATTCTGGCAGCGACGAGCGGCCAGTAAACGCTCGCTCAGAGAGGCGGTTCCATGTTCATCCCGATCGATGACCCGCTGTGGATTCATCGACCATGACACCACCACCCGATCCTTGGGATCTAAAACGAGTAACCCTTCGACGCAGTCGCTTTTTGTCTTGAGTTCGAGGATCACGTTGGGCTGCTCGGCGAAGAAGGGAACGACTTCACGGGCAAAACCAATGTAGGGATCCAGTGCGAGACTATCCGTGATCTCCCCCGTGCCGATCCGGAAAAAAAATCGCCGATGCTTGCTCAAGAGTTCATCGGCCTCAGTCACGAGGTCGCCGACATTGCTAAAAACCTTGAGCGCAGGATTTTGGGCGAGGTATTCCTGCAAATAACAGTAGCTGCAGTCCATGGGGCAATTGCTAGCGAAGTTGATAACGAAATAATTGCAGCAAACCTGCCCGTCGCTGCCGGGACATTTCTTGAGGAATTCTCCTTTGTGTCGCGTCAGAAAAAGTGTCTTTTTAGCCGCACCAAAAGTAAGCGCAGAGGAATCTGTCCTCCCGTTTTCAGTTGACACCGCATCCGCGATTCTAAAAGGAATATGCGGCAACGCGTTGCGCAAGTTCCGGTAGATCGGACTCGCTTCGGAGCCCCGCTCGACGATGACCTCTTGAGGTTGAAAGAGTTGCATCTCGGCTACTGGAAACCTGATCTACCCTTGTGGTCGACTCTCCCCTGCCTCGCCCGTCAGGAGGGCAAAGATCTCCCGCACGCTGTATTTATCCAAGGCTTCGGCAAGTTTGACGGCCAACCCTTTAAGTTCCTCGGCGCTCGAGGCGCTCAATTCTACCGAGAGCTTTCCTCCTTCCAACCCTGGAGGCACGGTAAGGCGGATCTGAGGGTGAAGTTTCAGTTCTTGAATTCGCAGCCGGATGGAATCCTCAGTCTGAGCCAGTCGAGGGAAGCGCAGCCTTCTTAACTCTTCCTTTACTCGTTTAAGCTTGTCGGCTCGCCCCAATCGGGGATCGGATTCGATGTCGGTGATCGACCTCCGTGCTAGGATTTCCCCGATCGTTAATTGATCGCGCAGTGCGATCTCCTCGAGCCAGTCCATGAGATCGCGTAGATGGTTCTCTCCGACCTTGAGACCCACGGCGAGTCGTAGTAAGGCGTCTCTAGCCGGCTGATCCCAACCCAACCACCGCTGCAGCGTTTGCGGATGGAATCCCTTGCCCTTCGCATATTGGTGAATCTCGGTCTCCGACATTTAGCCGCTCCTGGAGTAAGTCCGACAGAATCGCCTCGTAGCTATTGGCTTCATGCTCTTTTCCTCTTTTTCTCGCGCCTTGGCACAGAACGAAAATTTTACGCTTCAATACCTCCAGCACCCACTGTCGTTTTTCGCCGCTAAGTCCATTGGCCAAAAGGTTCCGCAAAGATTGTACCCGATAGCGATCCATTCCCCAGATGGAATGGGACAACTGGTCACTGTGGCCTCCTCGCTTGACAACCAGGGGCAGAGGGATCAATGGGACCAAGTGGTCGATCCCGATTCGCAGCCAGAGATCGTAGTCTTCACACACCGGGAAATTTTCGTCGAACCCACCCAGTCGACTCAACAGTTCCTTCGTCATCATGACTGCGGACGGACTCACCAAGCAGAGATCGAGACTCCGCCGGAAAATATCGCCGGAAGGCTTCGCGTGTTTGCTCTTGGGATTCACCCTCACCCCGCGGCGAACCCAGATCTCCTCGGTCTGGCAGACTTGAACTTCATTGTGTTGCTCCATGAACCCCGTCTGGATTTCAAGTTTTTTGGCCAGCCAAAGGTCGTCCGAGTCCAAAAACGCTACATACCGTCCCGTTGCCATACCGAAACCATTATTGCGCGCGGCCGCCACGCCGCTTCTTTGCTGTACGACAAGTCGGATACTGGAACCGTACTGCGCCAAATGCTCAGCGGTCCCGTCGTTCGAGCCGTCATCGACGACAATAAGCTCCCAAGCGTTATAGCTCTGCGCCAGCACCGATTCGATGGCCTGTCCGACCATGGGCCAGCGATTATAGGTGGGAATAATGACGCTTACGACCGGGAACACGACGCTTCTCGAAGTAGTATCGTTTTGGCGAGCTTGTTAAATGAAACTTTCTATCTTCTTGAAAAACTGATCCAGCATCATCCTAGCTACGCCGTTCAGCATTCGCTGCCCGATACTGGCTATCAATCCCCCTACCTTCGCATCCGTGCTGTATTTGAGCACCGTCTGCCCGTCATTCTCCTCCAGGTCTATGGACACGTCGCCTTGCATAAATCCCGGCCCGCCGGACCCCTCGCCGCTGAGAACGTAGTGAGAAGGCGCCTGCTTGTCCTTGATGGAAACCTTTCCTTTGTAAGTTCCCTTGACCGAAGCGACGCCAACCTTCATAGTCGCTTCGTATCGATCCGGCGCAATTTCGCTCATGTTCTCACATCCAGGCATACACTGGGCCATGATCTTAGGATCGAGCAACACTTGCCAGACTTTCTCCCTCGGCGCGTTAAATGTATAGTTACCTGATATTTTCAAAGCGGCTGCCTCCGTTTACCAAGCGCTACGTGATGACCATCGACTCCGTTGCCGGCCTGTTGCCCGACCTGAGGATAGCGTCGTTAGAAAATAGCTTTCGTAGGCCTAAAAAACAATAGCAAAGCTTGATAAGACCTTGGCTTATTATTGATTCGACTGCCTACCTCCGCTAAACTTTCTGGAACGAGATGATATCCAGAGCCAAATGCCTCCTGGTGATTTTCATCCTTGCCGCCATCCCGTTTGTGAGCTTCGCCGAGGCGCCTAACCCCCGTGAGAACTTTGCGAAGGCTTATGCTTTGTATTCCAGCGGCAGCTTGGCGCCAGGCCAAAGAGTTATTCCAGCAAACTTTGGAGCCGGATTTCTCGCTGGCAGACTATAGCCTGTATTATCTGGCGTTAATCTCTTTCAAGGAAGGCAACTTCGACGCCGCAAAGCAGTTTCTTTCCCAGCT
This sequence comes from uncultured delta proteobacterium, assembly GCA_963737905.1. GTDB lineage: Bacteria > Desulfobacterota > Binatia > UBA9968 > UBA9968 > DAIRFP01. Next base: position 64,732 of record CAVTUQ010000028.1, read on the forward strand.
CAGGAGGCGCTATCCGCAAAGTATTTGGGTTTACCCGTCCGAGCTCCAGCGAGCAAAAATCGATCTGGCAGAGAAAAAATATACCCAGGCCAGCAACGCTCTGCGTTCGCTCCGCGCCGAGAGAGGCGTTAGACCAGAAATCGTTGATGAAGCGATTTTTCTTCAGGCGCAGGCACAAGAGGCGCTGGCAGATCTCAGTGAGGCGCATGAACTCTATTCAGAATTGAGAGCCCGGTTTCCCCGTTCGCGTTGGGCAGGGCCGGCACGTGCGGCTCTCCAGCGGCTGAGGGGAAAGTATCCGGACCAGTTCGGACTTAATACGAGTCAAGCGATTGCGGACGAGGCGGATCGGCTCGTGCGGGAAGGACAACACGGTGAAGCAGAGGCTCTCTACAAGAAGCTCTTGGGTAACAATCCCGAGCCGGTCTTCCGTCTTCGGATATTGACGAAACTCACCGATTTCTATCTCTCGATTCGCAAGCGAAACGAAGCGATTCCCCTCCTGGAACAGATCGCTCGGGACTATCCAAAGAGCCCGGAGGCTCCCAAAGCGCTTTATCAAATCGGCCAGGTCCTGTGGAATCGACACGACAACGGACAGGCGCTCGATTATTTCAGACAGATCATGGAGCATTATCCGACCAGCCCCTACGTCGAAAGATCCCGCTATGCCGCCGCGCGACATTTACGAGTCGTTCGGCCGACAAGCCAGAAGCGATCGCTCTGTATACGAGCATCATGAAAAACTTTCCCAACAGCCAGGTGCACGATGACGCCGCTTCACGCCTCGCCTGGCTCTACTACCGCGACGGGGAATGGGGACAGGCCTATGCAACCTTTCAAATCCTGGCCACACAGGCCAGGGACATCGGATTTCGAACAGCAGGATTGTATTGGCAGGGCCGCAGTGCCGAGAAGCTCGGTGAGACCGAGACCGCCGTCCGAATTTATCGACAGATCGTCGATGGCAGCGAAGAATCTTATTATCAGGCTCTGGCCTTAGGTGCCCTGGTTAGAGCGGGAATCGCACTTGAGCAACCCCAAATCAGCGCTTTGCCTCCCGTCGAGGAAGCCGATCCTCCGATAGGCGCTGAAATTGCTTACCACCTCTCCCGTGCACGGGAGCTTTCCGCTATTGCGCTTCACCGCTTGGCGGTGGCGGAGCTCAATGAGGTCGATCGTCTTTCCAAAAACCAGTCTGGGCTACGCCCTTTACTGATGCACGAATATTTCAAAAACCACGCTTACGGCAGTAGCCTTGCCATTGCCAATCAACTTCCGAGTTCCCAAAGCGAGCGCAACCTCTATCGGTTTCCCCTGGCTTACTGGGAAATGATTCAACAGAAGGCCAAGGAGCGGGAGCTTGATCCTTATCTCATTCTCGCGTTGATTCGCCAGGAGAGCCTGTTCGACCCCCAGGCTCGCTCGCCGGCAGCGGCCCTAGGTTTGATGCAACTGTTGCCATCAACGGCAGCGCGAGTCGCCAAACAAATCGGGGTCTCCCCGCCCTCCAACGAGCAATTGTTCCAACCGGAGATCAATCTCATTCTCGGCACTCAGTATTTGAGGGGTCTTCTGCAACGTTATTCAAATGACTGGTTCAAAGCCATCGCCGCCTACAATGCCGGCGAGGCCGCAGTGGATCGTTGGGAGAAAGAGATTCTGACCGATGACGCGGAGGAATTCGTCGAGCGTATCCCCTACCTAGAAACCCGCAGTTACGTTAAACTAGTGATGCGCAACCACCGAATCTATAGTCGCCTATACGACCAAAAAAAATGAGCCGACCGAGCACGAGCCAGGCCCCGTTAATCGGCATTACCGCCGATCTGTCGGGGGCTGCGGCGAACGGCACTGACCCCGCGCAAGAACCCACCCTGTTTTTGCCCCGACGCTATTGCCGCACCATCCAGGAAGTGGGTGGAATTCCTCTTATCCTCCCGCCAATCGCTTCCCAGACCAGGCTTCGCAGGGTACTGCAGCGGCTAGACGGCGTCGTGATCAGCGGGGGAAATTTCGACATCCACCCAAGCTATTACGGTGAAAAGCCGATCCGTGCTTTAGGCGTGATCAAAAAGGAAAGGACAGAGTTTGAGTTGGAATTGGTTGATTTGGCTTTGAACCAAGATCGACCGCTTCTGGGAGTCTGTGGCGGCGCGCAGGCAATCAATGTGGCCTTGGGCGGGTCTCTTTACCAAGATATCGCAACCCAGCTTCCAAACGCCACCCGACACGATCAAGGTGCAATAAGAGACCAAGGCGGTCATCCAATCATAATTCATTCTGGGACGCAGCTCCGGCAGATCGTGCAACGGCAGAGCCTGGAGGTCAACACGACCCACCACCAAGCCGTCAGAAGAGTCGGCAGGGGGCTAGTCGTCAATGCCACCGCCGAAGATGGACTGATCGAAGGGCTTGAGAGCTCTAACCACAGTTTCGTTCTTGGAGTGCAATGGCACCCCGAGATTCTGGCGCGCAAAGATCCCCCCCAACGCAGGCTCTTCGCTTCCTTCATTTCTGCTTCAAAACGTCTCCATCGCGGGATTTGAAGCGAGAGACCCATGCCCCCTGCGCTTTTTAACCTGGCTAACTATACTTTCAACCCATACGCGATACCGACCTTGGTTACCGGCATCGCGATCATTGCTTTGGGCTTTATCGTGCTCGTCGGGGAGCGCAACTCCCGTGTCGGTCTTTCTTTCTTTATCATGACCGTTACTGCTGCGATCTGGCTTTTCTGCTACTCTCTCATGTATTGCGCGGTGGCTGCGCCCGTGGCGAGCACGTGGGCTGTTACGGGACAATTGGGGGTCGTCTTTATTCCCGCGGCTGTATATCACTTCACCGTCGACACGTTAGAAATCTATTCACGGCACAAGAGCCGCGTCCGGCTCGCTTGGCTCGTCTCCGGGGTTTTTTTTGTCACCGTTCCTTATGGCAACATCTTTATCAGCGGCGTCAATCGCTTTTGGTGGGGCTATTACGCTCGCTATGAATGGGCGAGTATACCTTTTCTTGGTTTTTTCTTCGGCTTAATGGCGTTGAGTCTACACCACTACTGGCAGGAATATCATGCGGCAGCGCCCGGCGCGGGAAAACAGAGAACGAAGGCATTGTTCTTCGCTTTCTGTATAGCGTATCTCGGCTCCTTTGATTATCTGGCTGCTTTTGGCGTTCCTCTCTACCCGTTCGGTCATCTCGCGGTGCTGGGTTTCATCGTCCTCACGGCACGGGCCGTGTGGCGCTTTAGGCTCGTCGACATTACCCCGGCCTTTGCCGCAACGGAGATCATCAACGCCATGGCAGACGCCCTTCTTGTTTTGGACAATGAGGGAACCGTTCGAGTAGCAAATCGAGCCGCCTGCCAGTTATTCAGGCGTCCCGAAAGCGTGCTGATCGGAAGCCGCATCCAGAACTTGACCTCCATCATTGCCCCTCCAGAATTTATTCTCGACCGCGTCATTTTGAGTGGTTCTATTCGCGACTACGAATTCCCGCTGATCGATGAACATGCGGGTCGCGCCACCCTGAGCGTTTCCTCCTTCGTTATGCGCGATGATCCAGCCATGGATCCTCTTGCCCTCGTCTGCATCGTTCGGGACGTGACGGAGCAGAGGCAAGCCCAGCTGGATATCCACCGCCATACAGAACGTCAGGTCGCGCTCTACGAAATTAACCTTGCCACAACCTCCACTCTGGAATTGCGCGTCGTGCTCAACATCCTTTTGGAAAAACTTACCACCCTGGTGCCGGAAACCGCGACGACGATCATGTTGCTTGAAAAGAAAGGGGGGCGGCTTATTAAAGTCGCTGCGCGGGGTATAGACGAAGAGGCATGGAAAGCCCACAGCGCGGGCCACGGTGAGGGCACACATCCTGCACTGCCGGCTAGAGAAACTATCCGAATTTCCAACATTCAGGTTTCTCGCAATGGCCTAGACTTAGACTTTTTTCGCGGGAGCGGGTTCGCTTCCTACCTCGGCGTGCCGTTGATAGCCCAGGATAAAGTGCTCGGCATTCTCTCTTTTTATTGCCGAAAAGAGCGCTATTTTAGCGATGAAGAAATCAACTTCCTGCGCACCCTCGCCGGCCAGGCTGCCGGAGCGATCCAAAACTCCCAACTCTATGAGCAAACGAAACAACAGGCCATCGATCTTGAAAAAGCCAACAAAGTTAAAGACGAATTTCTGGGTGTCATGTCCCACGAACTGCGTACCCCCCTGAATGTCATCGCTGGCTATACAAAAATTGTCCAAGACGGAGTCCTGGGCGAGGTTAATGCCGAACAGGTCAACGCGCTCGATAAAGTAACTCGCCACTCCAATGAACTGCTGGTGATGGTCAACAGCATCATGGATGCGACCAAGATTGAGGCCGGGGCAGTCGTTGTGGAGTGCGACGAGCTAGCTCTGCCCGAATTTTTCGACGAGCTAAAGCTGCTTTATGAATATCCCCTGGGAAAGGATGTAAGCCTGCGTTGGGACTATGCCCCAAACCTCCCTATAATCCGCACGGACCGTGACAAACTCAAGCACATCTTGCAAAATCTGATCAACAACGCCCTGAAGTTTACGGAGGTCGGTCATGTCACTGTGTTTGCCCGTCACGTAGCGGGGTTGAACCGGGTCGAACTCAGTGTGGCTGATACCGGGATCGGCATTGCCCCCCGAGATTTACCACTAGTCTTCGCAAAATTTCTTCAACTCGACGCTTCTAGAACTCGATCCCAAGGCGGCGTCGGATTGGGGCTGCACATCGTCAAAACCTTTTCCCAGGTACTCGGGGGTACGGTCAACGTCACCAGCCAACCCGGAGAAGGAACTACTTTTACCGTGACGCTTCCGTGCGTCTACGAGGGAGTGGGTGCGGTCCGAACCTATACGCGCCGACTTCCCGAAGCCTAACCCTAATCGTAGCCCTCGCTTCCACTGCTTTGCTCCGCCGGATTCGGAGCGGGTGTCCAAGGCCGTGATCGATTATTTGATCACGCGGCCGGATGTCGATCCCGAACGGATCGGGCTTCACGGCTCCAGCATGGGCGGCTACTCCGGGCCACGTTGCGCCACCGTGGAAAAACGGATCAAAGCCGTAGCGGTTTGGAGCGGCGCCTGCAATCTGGTCGATGATATCATCGGCTATTATCCGCCCATTCAAGATCGCTTGAGATGGCTGATGGGGGCGCCAAGGACCTCAAAGAGGCCAGAGAAGGAATCAAAGAATTTTAACTGACCCGGATTCCTATCTCTTCTCGAGCCCCTCTTGAGCAAATCAGTCCAACTAAAGAGCGGAGGGGAGTTCTAGTGGGAAATGCTGCCAAACGGATCGAGCGAAAAATCAAAACGCCGTACTTTCGGTTGACAGGTTGGCAGCGATGCCTCACAATTTCACTTTCAGTGTTTAGATTTTGTCCTTTTTTCAATTCGCGAAGGTACCGGAAAGGAGAATGAAATGATCGGTCTGGTTTGGAGCTTACTGGCCTCGTTTATACTAATTGGCTGTGGAGGAGCACAGGTTGCGCAGATGCAAGATCCGCAGTCCCCGCAATGGACGGTGGAGAACCCCAATGCAGCCGCCGGGAGGAACCTTGGATCTGAAGGCAAAAGGTTGACTTCAGCGCCCTCCAGCCTGGAAGCGTTACAGAGCGGTCAGAGTACCGCGACGCCTGCATCCAGCCCAGTCAAGGACGTTTATTTTGGGTTCGATCGTTACGATCTAACCGAAGAAGGGCGCTCGACTCTCAAAGCGAATGCGGAATGGCTTAAGAACAACCCCACGTTGCGTATGCAAATCGAGGGACACTGTGACGAGCGGGGCACAGCCGATTATAACCTGGCGCTGGGCGCGAAGCGTGCACAAACAGCGAAGGACTATCTCATGACTCTCGGTATCAGTGCCGCGCGGCTATCGACGATCAGTTACGGAGCGGAGATCCCAGTGTGCAAGGAGCATACCGAGGATTGCTGGGCGCAAAATCGGCGTGCTCGCTTCGTTATCGCCTCGGGCCAACCGACGTCGTGACAAACCGGTCAATTTAATTTCGTCAGAATCCCGGGCCACGGCTAAACTCACAAAGCCGCCATCCAGCAGCAACGCTGCAGAATATAGATTAAAAGGGCTCGATCTCTTAATGGGATCGGGCCCTTTTTTTTGGAGTAGCCCTCGCAAACGGCAAGCCTAGTCTTGACTTTTGCGTTGGATCACGTTGGTAAATGACTAGTAAGATGTCGTACGCACATACCTATGGATAAAACCCTTCAACAACTAATTGGTCTTGTCGAGAACGGATCGGTTGAACAGCGTTGCGCAGCGTTGCTGGTGTTGGCGGCACTTAAAGCGCAGAACTCTGAAGTCATAAAGTCAGTAGCTGCAGCATTGGATGATGCCAATCCGGTGCTCAAAGACTATGCCCTTCGTTACTTAGAACAAGTGCAAACCAAGTCATATGTTCCCTGGCTGCTCCGTTTTTTGGACGATCCCGACAAGGAAACGCAAGAGCGAGTGATTCAATTACTGAGCGGCGCTGGTCAGTCGGCAGTCGACGTCCTGGTAAAGCAGACAACCCATGGATCGCGCGTATGGCAACTGAACGCCGCCCGCGTTTTCTGCGTGGTGCGCGGTAAAGTAGCCATCAAGGGTTTGCTCCAGCTCCTCATTTCCGGAACTGACGAATTCAATAGAGCGGTGTGTGACTTGATGGTACCGGCGATTCGTGGGATGAAATCCAAAGAGCAGGAGTTGCTTTATAGCGCAGTTGAGGCTTTCGCTACGAAGCTCGACGCCAAGCAGCAGCGGCCCGCCGTGGTCTCCGCGCTACGCTTGTTAGGCCAAGGCGGTTTTCCACAAGCCCGCCGCTGGCTCCTCAAATTCATTGGGCCTGAGCACCCTGCTATCCTTCGCTCTCATGCCTTGGTGGCGTTGCTCCACTGCCTCAGACAGCAGGACTTGAGAAAAGAAGAACATGCGAAACTTTTCGCTCTACTTGAAGAACCGGAGTTTTCCGAGGTCACACGTCTGGTTCTAGAACTGCTCGACGCCCACGAGCTGCCCGAGGACGCTCGACCCTTGCTTTCCCGTCTGATGCAAAGTCCCCACGGGGAGGTACAGAAGTTCGCGCTGCGTAAGATGGGAGCTTTCAGCACACCGGCAACCGTGCGCACCTTGGTCGAACAGCTGGGCGATCCGGACTATCGGCGACGCGACGTTGCTGCAAGCTCGCTGCGCAAGATTCCTGAAGCCCGCGCCACACTCATCAAGGAACTGGTAACTTGCGACGACGCCAGCAAAGCCTGGAGCATTGCCGAGCTACTACCTTCTTTCGAAGGCAAGTGGCGGCAGGATACGTTGGAATTGTTGTGGAAACGATTACAAGCGGCTTTGACCGCCGAAGAGCGGATTCACACAGCTTTTTTGCACGTGCTCAAGCTAGCGGATGCGGTTTACACTCGTGAGCAGCTCGCCGCCCACGGCGCGCGGCTCGTGAAGGCGAAAAAATACAAGGAAGCAGTGGCCTATCTCACCCCGCTCAAAGATTTTGCCGAAGTCGAGCCGGAGAACAAATTCCACCTCGCGGTGGCGCAGCTCAAATTGCATTCTCATACGCTGGCGGGCCATCGTCACCATCCGGCCGTGGAATTGCTCGCGGATCTCTATCGCAATTCGGCTTATCCGCTATTTGAAGCGCTCAGGAAAGAAAGAAGTCTGGCGCCCGAGGAAGTCTTCTCGCTTGGATTTAACTTCGTCGAGCGCCCGGGAGATGAGCGTAGCCTGGGCAAAGATCTCTTGGAACATATCGCCAGTAAATTCCCTCGCAACAAAATCGGCAAAAGCGCCAAAAACAAATTGAAGTTGCTCGCGCGGTAACAAGGAGTCCCTTCCATCCGCGTTCATGAGTTAGCTATCGCTCAAGAGCCCGAATGTTTCGGGAGCGAAGAGCTCGCTCATTTCGAGCCTTCGCTCCGTCAAGCCCTGCTCGTAGGCATATAAGATCGCCGCCTCCAACGTCGGAAGATTCAGTTTAACGCCGTAAGGATAAAGGTCCGCGCCCATGGCTTGCTGAGCGTATTCAAGATCGAGATTCATCCAGGGCAGGGGTGAAAGGCGCTCCTCAAGCCGGTCGTAGGATTTTTGCTTGGCCTTTTGAAAAGCCATCACCAGAGCCGTTGCGATGGAAGGATTTTTCTCATAAATCGCGCGCCGTAGCACTACCGTGTGCATGATTGGAAAGATTTTAGTTCGCCGATAGTACTCGGCCTCGACCTCCCTCGCATCCGCGAAGAGACGCCGTACGAAGGGCGATCCGCTTGTAAAACTTCGCGGAGGTGATGTGACGGCCAGCGCATCCAGCTTCCCCTCTTCCAATAGACCGTCGAGAGTCTGATCCTTTTCAATGTTATCGATCCGCAGGGTCGCCGGCGCTTTGATGGACACATGCTCGGACCGGCGCCGGAACCAATGGATGTCCTCCGGTAAAACGTTGTACTCATGCTTGAGCATGCCGCGAACGAACAGTAGTGCGGTCATCGAATAATCCGCGATGCCGACCCGTTTACCGACTAGATCTCGCGGCTCCCGGATACCGGATTCAGCATGGACCCAAATATAAGAATGCCGAAACACGCGGGACGGGAAGACGGGAATCGCCATAAACCTCCGGTCCCCATGTGCGAGCGCGATCATATAATTCGAGAGCGACATTTCAGAAACGTCGAACTCTTCCTTATTGAGCATGCGTAGAAAAATCTGCGATGGGGGCGAAAGGGTCACTACCTTGAGATCGAAGCCCCCGACGGGAACGGCGCCGTCCAAGAGCGCACGAGTGTGATCATAATCCTGCAATGCGAGCGTTATCGTAGGTCCTGGCATCTTATCCTCCGAGATAACTCTAAAATCGTGGAAACGCTCCCTCTGTTATCAAAAAAATCCTCGGCAAGATACCCCGGAGTAGAATGTGCTTGACAGGCGTCCTGCCACCGCCCTAGTCTTCGTTAGGCTACTCTCGCTTTGGATTGCGCTCTGAGGCAGGTGGATCTCTAAGCTTTCGGACAAAAAACAATTGGGAGGATAAAAATGCCGAGAATCGTGTTGGATCTAAATCAAGCCGACGATCTAAAAAAGGTAAAGGGACAGTGGCGGGTTGGACCCGGGCTGGTGCCGGGAGAGCCCAACGAGGGACTCAAGGCGCAGTTGCTGAACACTCCGGCGCGCCTCCCGGATTATGATGACTCCGGCTGGCAGATCTGCACTAACATTCGCAAGAGCCTCTCCGTAGGTTTTACTTTTGCTTGGTACCGCATCACCGTCGAATTACCCGGACAAGTTGATGGTAGGGCGCTAGCCGACTCCCGGGTGTTTTTCGAGACGAACGTCGATAACTATGGCGAGATCTGGGTCGATGGCAAGATCGATCGGGCGGCGGGTGTCATCGCCGGCATCAATGCCCAGCAAAGGGTGGAGGTCAGCCCCAAAGCCCTGCCGGGAGCCAAGCATGTAATCGCCTGTCTGGTGGCGAACGGCCCGCTGGCCGAGCCGCGCGGCGGTATTTTTATGCGCTACGCCGCACTCGCGTTTGAATCCCGCGACTAGGGGCGACTGAGGGCTTAACGGGCACGAGGAAAACACCAATCAACGCGATGCTTGGCGGCTTCTTAGACTTGCAAGATGCCGTGCTGCGGAATAAAAGTAAACTCTCAGCTTCGAGCAACGAACCGGTGAATTGCTAAGGTGACGGAAAGTAGCATAAACCCAAACAGCGAGGAAACAAGACACATCGATATCCAAACGAACACCTCCGAACTTGAGGTGCATGAGGTTAGCCATGGGTGAATATTCTAATGAAGATGTTGGCAACATCGTCCTCCTGGAGCATGTAAACGTTCAGGTTCCGGATCAATCTTTGGCGATGATGTTTTATATCGTCGGGATGGGGTTTACTCGGGATCCCTACTTGAATATCGGTCTTGGCAACATGTGGGCGAACGTTGGTGAACAGCAGTTTCACCTCCCTACGCGGCCAGCACAGGTCATTCATGGGCACATAGGCGTCGTTGTGCCTGATCTTGGCACCCTGAAGGACAGACTGGCATCCGTACAGGGAGGTCTGGCAGGTACACAGTTTAGTTGGTCCGTTGAGGCCGACCATATTGCAGTCACCTGTCCCTGGGGAAATCGGCTTTAAATGCTATCCCGCTGGTCCCGACTTTGGTGATATGGCGCTGGGGATTCCTTATGTGGAGTTCCTGGTCGCGCCGGGCCGCGCCGCAGGGATCGCTCGCTTTTACGACCAAGTTTTGGGCGCGCCATCGACAACCGAGTCCGGCAAACAGGGAGCCATCGGTCGAGTGCAGATAGGTCGGAATCAGTCGTTGGTTTTCCGGGAAACCCAAGAACCGCTAGGCGATTATGACGGACACCACATCGCCATCTATGTGGCAAATTTCTCCCGAGCCTATGGCTACCTGAAGGATCGCGGCCTGATTTCGGAAGATGTGCGCAACCATCAATATCGCTTTAAAGAAATTATCGATCCCGACGATGGTCGTTGCGTCTTTCTCGTCGAGCACGAAGTTCGAAGCTTACGCCACCCGATGTTTCGCCGATTTCTCGTCAACCGGGATCCGGCACAAACTCAACGCGGCTACCGCCGGGAAAGAGACGCGCTGATTCCGTATCAGTAACGGGTAGGTAGAACCGTCCTATAAGCCTGTCCAAAAAGTCACAGAATCTGCCGCGTCAGATCTAGGTTTGCCGTGAACCGGTCAGCGGGGGGAAGTTCCGACCTGGCGTTGTAGATCACCAGCGGTATGTCCGATTCATGCAGCGAACCGTGCGAACGATAACCGGGCTCGAGATCCTCCATTGGACTTGTGAGATCACCAAAGACTGTATCGGCATCGCCAATAACGACCAACTCACCGATACGTTCCGGCATGAGATCAAATTGAGTTGCAGCTTCATGGCGAGAAAGTACGGCTTCCACGCCTTTCAACCCCGTTAGTGTCTGAGCGACTCTGGCTTCGTCCCGTGGCGATTTAAGCCACACCCAAGCGGCCCCACCAAAAGTTCGGTGATGCTTGATGTAGCGATCTTTTTCGGCGGAAAGAGCAAATCGCACCTCGGTTCCTAGCTCGCGGCAGGCTCTAAACAGATCCCAACAGCGCGTCTTATAGTTCATCCCGTGGTCGGCGGTAATTAAGAAGGCGGCGTCGGGGGCAGCCTCCATGGCTTCACCCAAGAGACGATCCAGCTCGGCCAAATGCTCTTTCGACTCCGGTGCTTCCGGCGCCCAGGCATGCATCGGGTAATCCGTGGTGTGGACGTACAAGAGACCGATATCGGGACGGTGCTTGAGAATGTCGATGGCAACTTCCCAAAGCCAATAGTTTATCTCGCGGCTGTAAATGTTCGCCGGGTTGCCATAACGTTCCGCCCACTCCGGCGGCGGTGCCTCCGCGGCCACCGCAATCTCGGTGCCCCTTCCCAAGAGATGAATGGTTTTTACTTTGCACGTCAGCAGCGCCGACCTTACGCCGGCGCTGGCCGCCCGTTGAATGATTGTGGGGACCCGAATGAAATCGGCGCTTTCCATGTAATCAGCCTCGCCGGTCTGCTCGTTGAAATACGAGTTCCCCGTGATGCCGTGTTCTTTAGGCCATGCGCCGCAACAAATGGACGCGTTGTTGGCATTTGTCACGGTTGGAAAAACCGCATTCACTCGCTTGAAAAAACCCCGCTGCCCCATGAACTTGAGCGACGGCAACGCGTTCGCTTCGAGGTAGTCCATGCCGAATCCATCGTACATGCCGATAACGATACGTTGCTTTCCAATAAGGGTCATAGAGCGATCAACTTTCCAGGATTGTAAAGTATTATCCTAGTTTATCCACTCGCATCAAGGCGCGCCCAGCATTCTTGCAGTGAGGCAACAAAGCGGTGGCTCCTGTGCTACACTGAAAGCGATCATGCCGACCGCCGCTGTTAACAAAACCCGACGTTTCTCAGATGCTCGTCGGAGGAAGGCTCTACGATGAAGAACCGCGATCTGCAGGCCACGTGGGCTTATCATGATGAAACCAAGCACTCTCATGAGAGCATTCGAACGAATCGCCATTATTTGGACTGGGAGAACCAGCCGATTCCCTTTAAAATCTATTCCAAGCTGGAGCCCATGGCTCTGCCCCAAGACCTATCCTCCTCGGGGATGACCGCGATCGAGGCGATTTCGAGTTTGGAAGGCCCGACAAACAATCAAGTCGTTCCCTCGATTCAAACCTTGGCGGAAATCCTCTATCTATCTGCAGGCATCACCAAACGCAGGAGCTATCCCGGAGGCGAGATCCTTTTTCGCGCAGCCGCTTGCACAGGAGCGCTGTACCATATCGACTTGTATCTCATCTGCGGCGATCTGGGGGATTTGGAAGCGGGAGTCTATCATTTTGGCCCGCAGGACTTTGCTCTGCGGCGGCTGCGTGATGGAGAACACCGTAATGCCCTGGTAGAGGCGAGCGGAAGAGAGCCTGCCATAGCCCACGCCCCGGCTATCATCGTCTGCGCTTCGACTTACTGGCGCAATGCCTGGAAGTACCAGTCGCGCGCCTATCGGCATTGCTACTGGGACACCGGCACAATCCTCGCTAATCTTTTAGCCGCCGCGGCCGCGCGTCGGATGCCGGCGCGAATCGTCCTCGGCTTCATCGACGGGACGGTGAGCCGACTTCTCGGTCTGGATGCAACGCGAGAGGGCGCTCTTGCTTTGGTGGCGCTGGGCGACTTACCGTCTCAGGCGAATGGATCGTCTACGCCTGTCGATCTTTTAACGTTCGAAACCGCGCCCCTTTCTAAAACTGAAGTGGACTATCCCGATATCCGGGCGATGCACGAAGCGTCGTCGCTGGAAGGTGCCGCTGAGGTCATCGACTGGCGTAGTCAAGTATCAGCGGATGTTTCGCCGGCAACTGAAAGTCTCACTCCCACTTCAGATGATCGCTTGATCGCCCTTCAGCCACTCGGCGACTCCGAGATTCCTCGGGATAGTCTCGAAGAGGTCATCCAGCGGCGCGGCTCCACCCGGCAGTTCGCCCGCGAGTCGATCAGCTTTGGACAATTGTCCACCATGCTTGACCGGGCGACGCGCGGGCTTCCAACCGATTTTCTCCGTCCGGAGGAAGCGCCCATCAACGATCTCTATCTAATTGTGCATGCCGTGGACGATCTCTCTCCCGGCGCCTATGTTTTTCACCATGACAGCCGCGCCCTGGAGCTCCTCAAGGAAGGAGATTTCCGCCGCGAGGGAGGCTACCTCGGACTGGGACAGGAGATTCCTGCCGATTGCAGTGTGGACGTGTTCTTCCTGACAGATCTAACTAGAGTCCTGGAGCGATGGGGCAATCGGGGTTATCGGGCGGCTCAACTGGAGGCAAGCATAATGGGCGGAAAGCTATATCTCGCGGCCTATGCTCAAGGCCTCGGCGCCTCGGGGCTGACTTTTTTTGATGACGACGTGACGGAATTTTTCTCGCCTCACGCCGCAGGCAAAAGCGTTATGTTCTTGCTCGCCTTAGGTAAATCCGTCAGGCGGAGGATCTGATGTGTACAGGAGCTAAGGGTGCTACACGATACTGAGCATGCGCTCGATGGGAATACGCGCCCGGTCGGCAAGACCCGGATCGACGGTGATTTCATGAATCCCGTCGCGCAAAGAAAGGTGGAGCTTGCGGAAGGTGTTTTGTTTCATATAGGCGCAAACCGCTTCTGGGCTGGCCGGGACTATCGTCTTACCGGGCGCGGCTTTGGACAATGGATAGATGTTACCGACTTCGGTTGCCATGATCACAACCTTTTGCGGCGTCTCGCGCACGAACTGCGCCATGCCTTGGGTGGAACGAAACTGCATCATGATGCGCGGGAGCCGTGCCCTGCGCCATCTGGCGCATGCAAGCGCTCGTGCAACCGCACTCGGGATGGACCACCACCGCAGCGTCCGGGTAATTCCGTTTTTGCATTTCTACATGGTAGGGGCGAATACGGTCGTGCACGTGACAGGCGCCCATCATGAGCCATAATCTTTCCAAGGACTGATTTTGCTGCTCCAAAAGCTTGGCCGCGTAAAAACCCAGATAAACATCGGGAAGAAAAAGAATAGGTTGACCGGGATCGGAATTGGCCAACACATGTAATATGACTTTTGCGGCATTCGCCGATGCGCAGCAATAATCGCTCTCCGCCTTCACATCCAAATAGGTATTGACGTAACTGATGACGATCCCTCCAGGGTGTTCTCTCTTCCACCGACGAATTTTCTCCGGGTCGGCGTGGGCCGCCAGCGAGCAGAGCGCGCCCAGGTCCGGCGCCAGAACGCGCTGGTGCGGCTTTTTCATAATCGCCAGGATCTGATTCATGAACAGCACCGAAGCTTCCAACAGAATGTCGGCGTCGGACTCAGCACCCTTTTGGGCGAGATAAAGGGAATCGCCGACGGCATCCGCGACATCCTGAATATCGCTGGGCGCGTAATTGTGCGCCAGAATGTAAGCGTTGCGTTCTCTTTTTAGCCGCCTGATTTCAGACTCGAGCCAGCGATGCTCCTCTGCCGGCACGTTGTCGCGATAGGCATCCGGGGAAACCGGCGGGACTTCGATGGGAGGAGCCAGGTCGACCTCATCGATCATTCGAATCGCGTCTATAGCGGGGAAAATATCTCCAGATACCGGTGGGTCCATGCCTTTAAATACTATCTTACTACTAAATTTCTTGGAGACAACTGAAGGTCATTAAACTCATTCGGAGGCAAGAACTTATAACCCTTTGCCCAAGCCGGGAATAACGCGCAATTCAGTCGACTTTCCCGAATCGAGGTCGTCTTCAATCCGTCTGGACAAAGCCGATTAGCTCGTGTACCAAATATAGCATAGGCGCACCGCGTTAGAGAGCACCGAGTGACCTTGCCTTTATTAAACCTTGTCACATTACTGTCCGCCCTCTTGCTGTCAGCATGTGCCGGACTGCCGGTACGCGGCAGCGTGGGCGGGCAGACGATTGAAACCCGGGTAGATTCGGAAGTAGCGAGCTACTACCTGGCAAACTATCTGGCGGGAAAGCACACTGATCCCGCACTCGATAAGCGTATCGATCGCGTTTACCAGAGCGCTGACGGTGACTTGCCCGATCGCGCCGAATTGAAACGTTTGAGTGATGAGTTCTCAGTCGATTTTGCAGCCCTGTATTTCGCTGACCGAATCGACCGCGATCCCATCAACCGTCGCTTTCGAAACGACTTCGATCAAATACGCGATTACGTCCGCGAAGCCTTTCGTGAAGGTCATGTGAAATTGCCCGCCGCGGCGTCTGGCTATGAAGTGCTGTTTGTACCCACCTATCTCTACAAGCGCCTTTCCTTTACCGGTGCCGATATGGCTGCTCCGCGGGCGGCGTTGCAACGGGTGGGGTTCATCTGCCAATTTGTCGAAACCGATGATGACGGACCGGTCGAGACGAATGCAGATCTCGTGATCGCCGCCATTCGGGCTCGCGCGAAGAGCGGCCGCCGGCTGATTATTGTGAGCGCCAGCAAGTCGGGTCCTGAAGTCGCCCTGGCACTGACGAAGCTGGGGCCTGCTGAAACCCGTCATGTCGCAGCCTGGATTAACACGGTAGGCGCATTGCAGGGCAGCCCCGTGGCCGATGAAAACCTTGCGCCGGAGTTAGAATTCATCGTCGGTAAAGTGGACCCGGCGGGCAGGGAAAGCATAACGACCGCACGCAGCCGGCAACGATTCGATTCGTTTCGCATCCCTGAACACGTTCTTGTGGTCAACTACTTTGGCATTCCGGTCAGCGGCAGTATTTCTTTTTTTGCCCGCAGGGGCTTTTTCCCCTTGCGCAAGTACGGACCCAATGATGGCCTTGTGCTGTTGTCCGACATGATTATTCCACGCGGCGTGACGCTCGCTGAGCTAGGCAGCGACCACTTTCTGATTAACGAGCACCTTGATGTTAAGAGCGTGGCCTTGGCGATAACGGTGGTCCGCTGGCTGGAAAACCCTGACCACACAATGTCGTCCATTCCGCGGGGTTAGTATTAGAACCCCTCCCGGCTCGAGTATCTTCTTACTGAAGAGCGGAATGTTGGAGGGCAAGTCTAGGTGATCATCAGACCGAGACTTCTGAGCGCGGTAACGATCTCGTCGGGCAAAACGGAGGGAGTCTTTCCCAGCGCGTGGCAAGTGATCAGAGCGTCTGCCGTCCTCTCGATGATGAAGGTCATGTCGATGGTGTGACGCAGGTTCGGTCCGCCGACGATGAGGCCATGGTTCTGCATGATTACGGCGGGGGCGTCCTTGACAGCCGCGCCAACGATGTCGGCAAGCTCACTGGTTCCGGGCATGATGAACGGGACGCGGGGAATCTCGCCGATGAATGCGGCCTCTGTCGAAATCGGCAGGAACGGGAGGCCGGTGAGACCCAAGATTGTTGCCTTCGGCGCATGGGAGTGGATCACCGCACCCATCTTCGGGTTGTTCCGGTACACCGCACAGTGGAGCAAGCGCTCGCTCGAGGGTGCATAGGGAAAATTGCCGATCGGATTGCCCTCGAGATCGATCCGCACCAACATATCTGGGCGAAGCAACCCCTTGAAGGACGAATTCGGTGTGATCCACGCCTCGTCTTTGTCCGGGATACGCACACTCACGTTGCCGCCCGTCGAAGTGATAAGTCCGTGGGCGTACATTTCCTCGACGGTGCGAACGACCTCATCGCGAATATCGCCAACGAGGACTCTCCCCGCCCTGGCCCCCTCGCCGCTTGGAGCGGCCGTAGCGAGCACCCCCGCAGGCGGCGCATCCATCTGCGGGAGTGCCTTTTCCGCGGCCCGTTCGAAAACCGCATCGAGATCGCTGACCTCGGCTCGGGCCTCAGTGTAGAGGCGATTGAGATCTTTCTGAATGCGCTGCAGCGACATCGCCTTGATGGTGTCGCCGATGAACGACAGCTTGCCACTCATCGCCGCCTTCGGACCGTTCTCCCGTCCGGTAAACAGCTTGTCGAGAATGTCGGCTTTCATCTTCAAGGTGACCTGCGGCTTTTCCGGCGAATTGCCCACTCCACAATGCACCGCGCCCTTGTCGAAGTTGGTAAAGAAGGAGAGGTTCACGTCGTTGAGCTCGTAGCGAACCGTTATCTGCCGTCCTTCGGCGAACGAAAGGATCTTCTCATCGCGGCTCAGGCGCTGGCCGAAAATGCCCAAGAGTTGTTCCATCTGCGCGCGCACTTCCTTCGATCCGTCCGAACCGCGTCCCGTTCTGGCGTCCATCGGGCTGGTCGTTTCCCGGCTCGGCGCCTGACAGAGCAGTGGTCTCGACCATCCCTGATCGACGACCTAGAAAAGCACTCCTGAGCCCGGAGAGTAGCCCCTCCTTCTTCCCTGCACGCGGTGCTTCGACGCGCAAAACCGGCGGCGCCTTAGACACCGGGGAAGCTTTCTCGCTATCGACGGGAAGGTCGGTCACCGATGGCCGCGAGTTCCGCCGCAGCCGCTCGAGAAGCTCGGGTGAAGGCACCGGCCGCGGCGTGGTCCAACTAAAATGCTCGAGGGTTTCGCGGTTGGCGACGTTGCGGGGCTGCCCGCCGCGCAGAAGCTCGGCCAGGTCCGCAGCCACGATGGCCCCCTGGTGGGAGAAAACTTCGAAGGTGTTGCCGCCGACGTGGGGCGTAGCGATCACATTCGCGAGCTGGAGCAGTGGATGATCCGAACCGGGCGGCTCAACGGGAAACACGTCGACCGCCGCGCCCGCAAGGCGCCCGTCCTTGAGCGCCGAGACCAGCGCCTCTTGATCGATAAGGGCCGCGCGCGCCGTGTTGATCAGATACGCGCCCGGCTTCATCCTCGCAATCTCTGCGGGCCCGAGCAATACCCGCGATTCGTCGGTCAGGGCCGCATGCAGGCTGACGAAATCGCCTTCGGCAAGGAGCTGTTCCAGCGAGACCGGATCGACGTCGAGGAGCACCGCTTTTTCGGGGGAAATGAATGGATCGTAGGCGATGACGCGCACGCCAAACGGCTGGAGGCGCTTGACCACACGTTGCCCGACAGCCCCCAAACCGACGATGCCGATCGTTTTGTGCCACAACTCATGGCCCTTTAGCCCCTCGAAGGCCCGCCCCATACGACCGACATCGCCTTCTTCGCCGGACTGATAGAGAAATTGCGTCGCCTGCGGTAACTTGCGGGCCAACATCAGCATGAAACAAACCGTGAGGTCGGCGACCGCGTCCGCGTTGCGTCCCGGCGTGGTGAGCACTAAAATTCCATGCGCCGTGCAAGCGTCGACGTCGAGATTGACTGCGTTCCCGCGGCAGGAAGCGACCACCCGAAGATCCGGCACCTTGCTCAACACCTCGGCGTCGACCGCGTCTACTTCAGTGATCAACACCTGTACCCCGGCAAGCGCCTCGATGAGATCTTCGCCGGCGAGCAGCCGCAACTTTTCGCGAAAGCTCTCATAGCGTACTTCTCCAAGTTTGCGCAGCGTCGCCAATCCCTCATCGTCCATCGCCGCGGTTACCAGGATGTTCGGGCGTAGCATGGCAGGCTGGGATTCAACGCGATCACCGTTTTGGGCCGCTTTAGCCATGATCACCTGTACCGCGTTTGATTCGGCGATCTCGTCAGCCTTCTGACGTTCGGCTCGTACTTCCAGCCAGTGATCGTAGTGCGACTGGTACGCAAAGCGCCGCGCCGAATCAGGCGCAAAGCCGCGCACTTCGCTGGCAAAACGCTTCGCCCCCTCGGCGACGTTGCCATACAGCTGCGCTCCGACGCCGGCGCAAATAGCAGCGCCCAGCGCCGAGCATTCCGGCAGCTGGGCAGCTTCAACCGGCATGCCGAGCACATCCGAAAGAAGCTGTGCGAAGAATGCGCTTTTCGACATCCCGCCGGCCAATCGGATCGCTTGGGTCGATCCGTTCTGCGCCGCCTTTTGCAACAGCTCAATATTACTCCTCGCCGCAAAGGCCAAGCCTTCGACAACGGCTCGCGACACGTGGCAACGGCGCGACGGATCGTCGGCCAGCATCATCGGCGACAATGTCAGATGCCCAACGGGCAGCCGCAGACGGCTGGCGTTGAATACCTCGGCTCCCAAGGTCGAGACGATCCCTTCGGCGCCCACGACACTTTGGGATGCTTCGGCAAACAGCACTGCCGCAGGATCGCCCCATCCTGCATAGATCACGCCGGCCAGCCAATCGATCATGTCGCCGCTTGGCCCGCCGTTGGATTCGAGCGTCCAGCGCCCCTGTATGACGTGGTGCGACGTCCACAGGCGGGCCTCCGGGTCGATAAACCCGCGCTCAAGCACCCGCTGCACCGGCATCGTCGAACCGGCAATGATAGCGATCTGGCCCGAGTCAACCACCCCGGCACCGAGCAGGCCACACTGCGTATCGCCGCCACCCGCGACCACTGGAATGCCAGGCTGAAGGCCCAGATTCAAAGCCGCATCTTTGCCGAGCGGACCAACCACGGTCCCCGAGGACACGACGTCCGGAAATAGGTGTCGCGGCAAACCAAGCGAGCGGATGAGATCATCCGCCCACCGCCTCGCGCCCACCTCGAACAGGCCGCTTTCGCTCGCCACCGACGGCTCAGCGACCAGATTTCCCGACAGCCGATACGCCAACCAATCGCTCAGTCCCAACACCGAGTGGGCCCGGCCGAGAAGCTCGGGCGCTGAGTTTGCCATCCACAACAGCCGCGAAGCCGTAAACAACGGAGCCGGAAAATGCCCCGTGCGCTCGTGAAACTCGCGTCCACGTTCGCCCGCCAGCTGAAGGCCGTGCATCGCTCCGCGCGCGTCTCGCGTCGGCGTCGCAAGCAGTACTTCTCCTCCCTCATCGACCACCACCGACCCGTGACGCATGCCCGTGGTGGAGACCCCCAAGACATCCCGCGGTCGTGCACCCACCTCCGCCATCGCGTCACGCGCGGCTTCACCGAAGCGGCGCCACACCTCGACCGTATCAAGGTCGTAACCGAATCCGAGGCTCATCCGGTGTTGCCACGGCCGACAGGTGCTCACCGCCCGGCCGGAAGCCACGTCAAGAAGCAAGCAGCGGCCCTTTTTGCCGCCGAGGTCGAGCCCCATCAAATACTGCGCCACTTATTTCCTTCCGGTAAGAAAAACCCAGCGAATTTAAGAGCCTCTTATCGCAATCAGGGCGTAGATGTCCAGCCTTGGGAGTAGTATGGCGACGGAAAATTGGCGATTGACACGGAATTCCGGAGAGTCGCCTCTACGGCTCTCCGAAAATCCAGACATAGAAGGAGGGCGAGGAGCTTCTCGGCGCAAATTACGGGGTGCCAGTCCGGCAGGCCGATCCTGAGCTTTCTTCGAGAAAGGCAGTGGCCTTTTTTCTGACGTCTTCCGTCGGCAGACGATGCCCATTGTTGGGATAGAGAACGAAGCGGTAGGGTCTCTTAGCGGCCTCAAGCGAGTCGCGTAAGAGATTCGCTTGTTGGACGGGAACCAGAGAATCCTTTTCACCATGCAGCACCAGGGTCGGAGCGTGCCAGGTGGAGACCTCCGGCAGAATGCTGATGAGCTTCGGATGAGCTTCGCCGCTGGGATTCAACAGGGATCGAAACCAGGGTGCTTCTTGATAGAACAGATTCAGATCATAGGCTCCTGACTGCAAGACTATCCCTTCGATTCCCTCTATCCGGTTTACGAGGAGCGAGGTGAAAAATGCGCCACGGGAGAAACCATAAAGGTAAAATCGCTTAGACTCTATCCATGGAAGCTTCTCGACTAGAGAAACCGCGTCCAGGATCACGTTTAAGGTAATTTTTGGATCTGTCCCCGGCGCCACTTCTGTTGCACCATAGCCGGGAAGCGAAACGGCCAAGCCGGCGTAGCAAAGATCGCTGGCAAAAGCTTCCGCCTCCGGCACGATACTTGTGGCACCAATGGCTCCAAAAGTGTGGCCGTGGAGCAAGATCATAAGCGGGAACGGGCCGGGCCCTGCGGGTCTGATGAGATAGGCTTCGGCATTTGAACCGGAAGTCGGAAAGATAAAACGCGTGGTGACACCTCTCGGAGTGTCAACCAGCGCGTCTAGGGATGTCGTCTTGGCGGCGTTACAGGCAACGAGCGAGAAAAGACAGAGAAAGGGGAAGAAATATTTTGGAAACTTTCGGTGTTCCACAGGAAGAACACCGCCGAGCAATTGTTACGCCAACCGAACGGTTTGGGTATCTAGGCGAATGAGGGAACTTCTATCTCTCTAAAGTGCCGTTACGTGGACTTTGCGAGTTTGAAAATGTTCTGTTGACCGTAATTTTCTCGAAGAGCGTGTCTATCGGCTGGGCTCTCTTCTTGGGGAGCCCCGTCCCGCCGGACCTCCGAACAGGAAAAGGTGCTACAGGTGAAACGGATACTGAGATATTAGCGCAGCACACGGCACAATGCCTTAGCGATGGTCGGCACTAGGCGGGGCCGTACTAAGCGTGCATCGTAGCGATCTAACCGTCGAGCATTTTCTGTCAGGCACAGCTCGAGAAAGCGGCGTGGGGTAATCCCCGTAGTGATCACCTGATGCGCTTTCATGGTAAAATTCTTGTTAGTGCGTGCCCCGAGCGCAATTTTTAGGCGCTTGTGTGCCTGCAAAACTCTTTCCAAGGCTCCGCGGCCCAGGCGACCTGGCCGTTGCCAGAGCGGACTTCGAACATGGCGGTAGGCTTCCCAATTGACAAAAAAAAGAACGTGACGCGCCTCCTCCTGTATGACCGGCTCAAACATCTCGACTAAGGGCCGCGGGACCAACCCAGAGTCCCTTGCAATGGCAAAAAGCGCACAGGTGAAAAAGGCATCGAAACACTCGCTATAGCCGAAACGCAGGAATTCCCATTCGGCATCCACCGGGGGTTGTGGCGGCGGTAAATCAGGCAGCACAATCCCATAGCGCGTCGTTAGACCTTGGATAATCGCAGCATGCCGAGCTTCTTCCTGGGCTAGGAGCGTTACAGCCTCGCGTATCAAAGGATCGGTCTCCAGCGTCGCACAGCTCTGAATCGTGCATGTCCCCATACATTCGGTCTCCATCGCTTCGGCCCATACGGGCAGGCTGTGGAGCAGTTTGAGGCTACCCTCATCGAGCTCGGGCCACTCGATAGCAGCAGGATCAAACCTGATATGCGTATCGATAAAAAATCGACAGAACAGTTCTTTGTGTTCCTGCGAACCAACTACGAGCGATCCCGGCCGGCTATTTTGATAGGCGAGTGTGTTTGTAACGCCGTCGTCGGCTCGCCCCTCTGTCTTCAGGTGGAAAGTCATAAACCGTCCTTTACACTTACGTCTCCAACAACGTCCCGCCCCTCTTCAACGACATCCTCCGACAGAAGAGACTATGACGGACGCATGCTCAGCGAGTCTATTTGAAGCCTCTTAACAAAATCGGGCCTTAGATGTCCAGCCCTATCAAACAAAAATGCTCAACGGTACCCTTGCGCTTGCAAGCTGAACAGGTGGCCGTAGATGCCTCCCTGGTTGAGGAGATCGTGGTGGCTGCCGATTTCCGCAATCCGACCCTCTTGGATGACGACGATCCGGTCAGCCATGCGCACGGTGGAAAACCGGTGCGAGATCAAGATCGCCATTTTGCCGACGGTGAGTTCTTGAAACCGACGGAAGATCTCATATTCAGTCTCGGCGTCCAGCGAAGCGGTAGGCTCATCCAAAACCAGTATGTCTGCATCTCTCATAAACGCTCGGGCCAGAGCAATCTTCTGCCATTGTCCGACGGAGAGCTCGTGGCCGCCATGAAACCAACGACCCAGCATGGTCTGATAGCCGTCCGGTAGTTTTTCTATGATAGCATGGGCGCCGCTCTTGCGCGCGGATTCAATGATTTGCTCCAGCCTATTCAATGCTTCGATTTGGCCAAAGCCCACGTTCTCGCTGGCGGGCAGGTGATAACGGACGAAATCTTGAAAGATGACGCCGATTCTTTGCCGCAGGTCGAGTGGGTCCAGCTCCCGGATATCGATGCCTTCGATCAAGATCGTGCCCTCAGTCGGGTCGTAGAGGCGGGTAAGAAGTTTTATCAAAGTTGTTTTGCCGGCGCCGTTGGGTCCCACGAGCGCGATTTTCTCGCCGGGGCGGATCGTCAACTCGATATCACGCAAAGCCCATTCTTCGCTTTCCGGATAGCGAAACCCGACGCCGCGAAATTCAATACCGCTACGAAGGGGAACCGGCAGTTCTCGATTTCGAGCGGCGACGTCCATCTGGGGTTTTAGCCCTAGAAAATCGAAAAGGTTGGCCATGAACAGATTGTTCTCGTAAATGCTGCCGACGGCCGCCAGGATGGCTTGAAAGGTGGATTGGCCCTGACGAAAAAGGGTCAAGTAAAGGGTCATATCGCCGAGTGAGATCTTCCCCTGCACCGTGTGCCAGACGATCCATGCATAGGAACCGTAAAAACCCAGAGTGGCGATGAGACCCAAACCGAATCCCGCGACGGCCCGCCTGAATGCCAACGATTTGTCTTCTTGAAAAAATTTATCGAAAAGCGTCATGTAACGTGCGAGCAAAGTTTCGCCGAGGTTGAAGAGTTTAATCTCTTTGGCTGAGACGTCTTCCGTGAGCAGCCGCGAGAGGTAGTTGATCTGGCGGGTTTCCGGCGCCCGGCGGGTGAGGAGTCTAAAACCTTCTTCCGAGAAACGGGTCTCCGCAATGAAAGCGGGGATGCTTGTAACTAAGAGGATGACCACGAGCCAGGGACTAAAGCGTAGCAGAAGCACGGCGAACGATATCAGCGTGATCGTGTTCTGTACAATCAGGAACGTGTCGTTGATCAAATCTACGGGCTTGTATCCCGACTCCCGGCGGGCATTCTGTAAGCGGTCGTAAAAATCGGGATGCTCGAAAAAAGCGAGATCCAAGCTCAGCGCCTTCTGGATAATCTGGCCCCGAATGCGGTTGGCAAGTTGGAGCTGGATCAGTTGTTGGATGAGCCGCCGCGTGTGATTGAGCACAGTGCTGAACAAGAAAAGACTCAATTCCAGTATCAGGTAGACAAAAACCCTCCTGACCTGTTCGGGGTCTGCGCCTCGCTGGATGGATGCCACCACTCCGTCCACAATGAGCTTTCCTACCCAAGCCTGGGATGCTGGCAGGAGCGCGCCGCCCAAGGTGAGAAAACCCAGGCCCATGGTGGCCCAGCGGTTGGTATGCCATACGAGCTTGACAGCCCTCGGAGTGTGGGCGAAGGAGCGATGGAATTCCTTCCACCGTTGCGACAAAAGGACCATAGAAACGCCTCCTATACGGAAATGGGCTCGTCAAGATAGTTGGAAGTCCGATCTACCAGTGAAGAACGACGGCGGTATTCAGAATAACACCGGTGCACTTCGAAGGGTCGTTAATTTGATTCAAAGATTAGACTGGCCCGTCATTCCGCAGGCAGCTACAATCCCAATTCCTTTTGCGCCTGCCTGAGGTAACTCAAGTCCACGTAGCGTTCCGGTGAGGGTAAAGGCTCTCTGAGAACCCCGTCCCGGGCCTGCACCTCGATATTCATCCTCAAGCCATCCAAGGTAACCGCGCCGTCGATAGGAAAGATTTTATTTTTGGTGAAATAATCAACACCCCTGCGAGCGTAGGGCGGCTTGACACCCATTTCTTGAGTGAAGAATTCCGCCGCTTGGTCGGGTTGTTCGTAAATCCAGCGCAGGCTGCGAATGTGGGCCTTGAGGAACCTTATGACGGTGGCGCGGTTCTTCTCCGACCAAGCGGGGTTGATGGTAACGGCGTTAAATTGATATGTGGGGATCAATTCCAATGTGTCGCCCAGCCGATTGAACCCTTGATCAACGGCGATGTCAGAGTATGGGATGCCCAAAACTCCTCCGGCGATCGCACCGCTTTCAAGCGCGGTCAAGCGCGCCGACGTTCCCCCCGAAATCACCACCATGGAGAAATCGCGGGGATGGAGGAGCCCTTTGCTCTTCAGATAGTCCAGAAGTATCGATGTCGCCCCCCCGCGCAGCGCCGACACGCCGATCCGCGCTCCTTTGAGATCATCGATTTTTTTGTAGGCCTTGCCGCCGACCAATACGTATGGAGCGGAATTGTCGACCCCGGCGATGACCTTGAGGTTTCCGCCCTTTTCATTGATCACGATGGTCGCATCGGCATTCAAGCTGCCGATCTGAATTTCTCCCGCGAGCAGCGCCGCGAGCTGGACGTCGCTTCGTCCAATCAGGACGGGTTCAATCCTGATGTTCTCGGCCGCGTAAAAACCCTTCTTCTGGCCGACGTAGTAAGGCATAAAAAAAAGCGTTTTTGAGGTGATTCCTACTTTTACGGTTTGCGCGCTAACAGCCGGCACTCGAACCAGGCCGCCGAAGAAGAGCATCAGAAATCCGCTCACAATCCGAGCAATCATTGGCAGTCCTTCTTTCATGGTTGAATAGAAGCGTATCTTATAATGGACGCCGCGACAGTGCCAAGAAGAAAAAAGCGTGAGAAAACGCGATCCTCTTCGTCTTAAATGTTCGGCCCGAGAAATGCATAGATCCGATCACAGCGGCAGATTCGTAAGATATCAGAGACGTTAGATGTCATGTATCGCGACAGCCATGAAATCTACCGCTGCCGTTGGATGGGAAAAATAATGGAAACGGATGTCAACCGCAAACTTATCGGATGGATTTTGACCCTTGCCTTCGCCGTGAGTATTCTTTCGCATGTTCAATGGCCAACAGACATCGTCAACGCCCAACAGCGTAGTGCGGAAATCCGTGGGGGCTGCACGAATCAAGACAACGGCCGCCATTTCGCCAGAACTGAGCTTTTCTTCGGAAGAGCCAAACCAAGCGGGGCCATGGTGACCGACGAGGAATTCCACAGCTTCCTCGATGAAATTGTCACGCCCCGATTTCCCAATGGATTGACGGCACTTTCTGGGACCGGGCAATTTCGCGGCTCGAGCGGAATGGTTACACGCGAAGGATCCGTGTTTGTGATATTGCTTTATCCCACTGACGACAAAAGCAGCAGCACGCGCATTGAAGAAATCCGAGAAACCTATCGGGAAGCCTTCCAGCAGGAATCGGTGCTGCGTGTCGATGGCGAGTCCTGTGTCTCCTTCTGATCGAGTCTATAAAAAAATATCCCCATATCCGCTCTCCTCAGTTCCTCCGAAGCACCAGGACCGATAAGGCCTTATCATATGGATTGACAAGTGAACTCAGACAGCGCTAGTTTCGCCGTATATCGGTTTCAAACAAAGGAGGAATATTATGGACTTCGTTAGTTTGGATCAAAAGATCGACGAGGCCGGCAGGGACAAAGTCAGAAACACTCATCTTTTCGAAGCGGGAAATTTTCGCTCGTGGATGCTTTACTTCGAGCCCGGGGACGGTACGCCGATGCACTTTCATCAGAACCCGGAGACCTTTTTGGTCCTCCAGGGAAAGTGCTCGGTCAAAGATATGAAAGGTGCGGAGCGAATTATCAACAAGAACGATATCGTTTTTTTCGCGGCCAAAGACTACTATCAACTTACCAATGTCGGCAGCGATCCGCTGATTCTCTTTGGTAATCGTTCTGAACCCTTCGGCGTTCCCATCACGAGGGCAGGTGAAGAAGCATCCATAGGAAAAGGCGCTTGATCTAAAAATTGTGCCGTCTCGTGACGCTGCATATCGAAGGAGGAACCATCTATGCCCGCTGAGTTTATCGATCTTTTAGGCCTGCCTGAATTGGAAATCGGTCACAGTAAAAAAGTGTTGTTCACCTCGGATCATTTTCACACCTGGGTTCACGGCGACTACCCGGGAACCAAGGGGCCGATGCACAAGCATACTGCCGATCAGCAGTTTTATTGCGTTAAAGGAGAGTGCACCTTCCACTTTCCCGACGGCTCCTCGCGACGCCTCACACCTGGCATGCTGGTGACAATACCCGCTGGCCAACTCTATCAGCTCGACAATACCGGCGATGAATACATGATTCTTTTGGGCGCGCGGGCAGAGGCCGCGGCCAAGCCACGCTTTACCGGCGACGAGCAGGTCGTAACCGTCAGTGACTATGCGCTACGGAATCTCGATAAAATCAACGCGCCCGAGGAAAAGAAGGCTAGAGCCAGGGTTAGGCTCATGAGTCCACAGGAGAAAGAGACGCCAATGAGAACCAGCTCAAGCTCTTTGCTGTTGCCCTTATTGACTTTTTTGGTTCTCGTCGTCTACGTCTGCGCGCGCTGCCACGCCCCTGACAAAAGTCGTGATGACGACCGGGTCCCTGAGTGAAAGAGAAGGCGCTCTATACGTTGCGCAAGATTATGGTTTCTTCCGTAAGTACGGCCTCGATGTGAACTTAGTCCAAGTTCGCAACGGTCCTGTAGGCATGTCTGCGCTGAGCTCGGGAGAGTCTTTGGCACATTGGGGATCGGTATCAGCCGCCAACCTGGGCGCGATCGCAGAAGGGGCGGATCTCGTTTTTGTCGCCGGCTTCATCAACAAACTAACGGGAACTTTCTTCGCCAATCCAAAGATCAAGACACCGGCGGAATTGAAAGGCAAAGTTCTCGGCGTCAATAGTTTGAGCGGCGGCGCCTGGATTTTTACGATGCTGACCCTCGACCACTGGGGCCTTGTGCCGGAGCGAGACAAGATCCAGTTCAGGGCTCTGGGAGACAGTTCGGTTATCTCCCAAGCGCTTTTGGCGGGCAATGTCGATGCAGCCTATTTAGGATACACGTTCGGCAAGTTGGTGCAGAGCAAGGGATTCCGCATGCTCGCTGATTTAGAGAAGTTGCCTATTCCTTATCAGGGATCCGGCATTATATCGCGCCGCAGCGCTGATCGCTTCGTCACCCGTGGTTCTGGAAAACGTCTTGCGCGCATTGCTCGATAGCGTTGCTTTCATCCGTAATCCGGAAAATAAGTCTCAAGTGATCAAGAGCTTGACCAAAGGACTTCGCCTCAAGCGCGCCGAGGATGCCGAGGAGGGCTACCAGGTCATCGTAAACATTTACGAAAAGAAAATCTATCCGAGCGTCGACGGGATTCGTAATGTCATCCGTCTACTGGGCCCTAGCAACGAAAAAATTCGCCGTCTTAAGGCGGAAGAGCTGGTAGACGACAGTCTTGTAAGGAAATTGGAGAAGGAGGGTCGATTCTAGCTTCTTTCTTCAGCACGCGCGTTCGCCCAATCAATCCTCGTCGAACAGCAACCAGCTCTTAAAAACCCAACTCACCGAGGCATGCACTACGAGAAACCAACATCCACTAAATAACTGAATCAAATCCCATGGCGTCTCGGAAATCGAATCACAAGAAACGGAAAGTACAGGCGAAGGCGAGATCGGCCGGTAGACCCATTTGGAAGGGCGCTATCAATTTTGGTTTGGTCAATATTCCCGTCGCCCTCTATACAGCCGAAGCGGATAGTGGCATAGACTTCGACCTGCTCGATAAGCGGGACTTCTCTCGCGTTCGATACCGTCGAGTCAATGAAAAGACCGGGCGGGAGGTGCCTTGGGACGAAATCGTCAAGGGTTACCAATACAAAAAGGGAGAGTACGTCGCGCTGACCGATGACGATTTCATCAAAGCCAACGTTGAAGCAACACAATCCATCGACCTGCTTGACTTTGTCGATGCCGCGGATATCAGCCCGATATACTTCGACAAGCCCTATTATTTGGCGCCGCTCAAAAACGGGCAGCGCGCCTATGCGCTGCTGCGTGAGGTCATGAAGCGAACCGGCAAAGTCGGGATTGCCCGGGTGGTCCTTCGAACCCGCCAGCATTTGGCGGCTTTGCTTGTAGACGGACCTTTGTTGATTTTGAACCTGTTGCGTTTTTTCCATGAGTTGCGCAACCCTTCGGTGCTCGACGTCCCCGCCGCCGTCCGCACGGGTCCAGTCAAGAACTCAAGATGGCCGAACAATTAGTCGAAACCATGGCCGGCAAGTGGAATCCAAAAAAATATCGTGACGAATATCACCGGGATCTACTGCAGATGATCAACAAGAAGATCAAATCCGGTGAGACCAAAACCAGTGAGCGCGCCGAGGCCGTGCCACGGCCTAAACAGCAGGGCAAAATCATCGATATCATGCACTTGTTGCGGCAAAGTGTAGAGCACGGTCACAAGAAAACTGAGCCTTCGCGTCGCCGTAAAGCGAGCTAAGGCGTCTCAGTTTGGAAAGTGTAAAGCTGGAACCCAAAATTGCCAAGATTCAGACTTATCGGAATATCGCCGGAGCAAGAAAGTCCAAGCTGCCGACTTTCGTTCGACCTCAACTAGCGACACTGGTAGACTCCGTGCCCCAGGGCGATGAGTGGTTGCACGAAATCAAGTTCGATGGTTACCGAATTCTATGCCGGATCGATAATAAGCGGGCAAAATTTTTGACCCGGGAAGCGCAAGATTGGACCGCCCGCTTGGGTGCGCTGGTTGAGGCCGCTCAAGGGTTGCCGGTACATCAGGCCTTTCTAGACGGCGAGGTCGTCGCGCTGGAATCAAACGGCACCACGAATTTCCAGCTTTTACAAAACTCGCTAAGGCAAAATAGCACCGCAACCCTTGTCTACTTCGTCTTCGATCTGCTCTATCTTGACGGCTGGGATTTCACTCGCTCTTCATTGCAGGACAGAAAAAAAATTCTCGAAACGATTCTCAAGCCGAAGCGAGCGAAGAAAGCTCCGAACAGTCTGCGCCACAGCGAGCATTGGATCGGTCAAGGTGATGAACTATATCAAGAAAGCTGTCGTAAGGGTCTTGAGGGGATTATCTCGAAAAAAGCGGATCAGCCTTACCGTTCGGGGCGAAGTCGTGACTGGCTCAAGGTCAAATGCTCCAAGAACCAGGAGTTTGTCATCGGCGGTTTCACGGAACCTGACCGGATCGCGGTCCGGCTTGGGAGCGCTCCTGGTGGGTGTACATGATGAACACGGTAAGTTGCGCTACGCGGGCAGGGTCGGAACCGGATTCACCCAAAAAAGCCTCCAGGAACTGCGCTCGCGGCTCAACGCACTGGAGCGGAAATCGCCCCCTTTCATCAATCCCCCTGAAGGCGCAGATGCTAGAGGCGTTCACTGGGTAGAACCGAAGCTTGTCGGGCGCGGTTGCTTTCGCTGAGTGGACGACAGATAACTTATTACGCCATCCCTCCTTCCAGGGATTGCGTGAGGACAAACCGGCGGCGCAAGTCACCCGGGAAAACGTGAGTCAGCAAAAAAAATCATCTGCAACGCGCTCCCAAGGCAACATGGAGGTCGCCGGCATTAAGCTCACCCACCCCGATCGCGTTCTTTATCCCGGTCAGGGAATCACCAAACTTGAGCTAGCTCGATATTACGAGCAGGTTGCCGATTGGATGATCCCGCACGTCAAAGACCGGCCTCTGACCCTGGTCCGTTGCCCGGAAGGACATCGAAAGCAATGTTTCTACCAGCGGCACGTAACGGACTCCATTGGTGATCCCATCCGCAGCATCCGCGTCAAAGAAGGACGGTCCATCGCATCCTACATATCGGTTGATTCGACTCCCGGGCTCATCGCGTTGGTACAGATGGGAGTTCTGGAAATCCATACTTGGGGGTCGCGCCAAGATCATCTCGAGCAGCCGGATCGCCTTATCTTCGACCTCGACCCTGATCCTGCGCTGTCTTGGAAGCAAATCAGAGAAGCAGCTGAAACGCTCCGGCGGCAAATGTCAGGCTTGGGATTTACCGCCTTTGTAAAAACCACAGGCGGCAAAGGACTGCATGTGGTTGTCCCCATCACTCCCAAGCAGGATTGGGACAGGGTGAAGGCTTTTACAAAACAAGTGGCGGAAGACCTGGTTCGCGAAGCGCCGCAGCTTTACACAGCCACGATGTCGAAGACCAAACGCAAAGGAAAAATTTTTATCGATTATCTGCGCAATGCCCGCACGGCCACGGCGGTCTCCGCTTATTCCACGCGCGCTCGGGCCAGCGCGCCGGTATCGGTTCCCGTGCATTGGGAAGAATTGGCGACAGATGTTCGGGGAGAATTTTTTACGATTCGCAATGTCCCACACCGGCTGGCGCGCCTCCGCAGGGACCCATGGGAGGGATATGAAAAAGCGCAACGCCCGATCACGAACGCCGTGTTGAAAAAACTGGCTACATAAAACCTGTCTCAGGGCATAGAGAATTCCCGATCTATTATGGTTGCTCTGTTGGTTTTCGCCGTGACCCTGCTGGTTGCGGTTTTTTTTTCCGAACTTGCCCGGCGCAGCGTGCTTTCCACGGCCGTTCTTTTCCTGCTCGCAGGCTTCATCGCCGGCCAAGGGGGGTTCGGGTGGATTTCGGTCCGGCCGACGGATGCAGTCGTCTCGGAATTTTCCAAGCTCGCATTGTTCAGCGTCCTTTTCACCGACGGCATGCGAGTGGGCGTGCAAGACCTGGTTTCGGGGCGCCACCTGCCCGGGAGAGCGCTACTGCTGGGTTTCCCGTTAAATCTGCTTTTGACGGCTATGCTGGCACATTGGCTTGTCAGCCTGCCATGGATTGAGGCTTTCCTGCTCGGCGCAGTCCTCAGCCCGACCGATCCGGTCTTTGCGGCTGCGATCGTAGGGCGAGAAGAAATCCCCAATCGCATACGCCATCTATTGAATGTAGAGAGCGGAGTCAACGACGGTCTAGCGCTCCCCTTCGTGCTGATTTTCCTGGCCGTGGCAAGTGGAACGTCGGTAAACGGTTTTCTTCTGATCGGCGAAGTCAGCCTAGGCATTATTTTGGGCGTTATCGTACCATGGGTCATTCTTCGGCTCGAGAACACCCGGTTCTTTTCGGTAGCCACGCAATACGAATCGTTCGACGCGTTTGCGATAGCCATACTGCTTCTAGCCTTGGCATCGCTAACCCATGCCAACGAGTTTTTGGCCGCTTTCTTTGGCGGGGTGACGATCACTAGCTCCTACCCGCAGGTACGGGACAGGTTTCACCAGTTTGGCGAGAGGCTAACGGAGCTGCTCAAATTGGCCGCGCTGCTCGTTTTCGGCGCCCTCTTGTCGCCGCAGTTTATCGCCGAAATTCGCTCCCCCGGTTATCTTTTGGCAGCGTTGATTTTGCTTGCGGTGCGACCTGTGGCTTTGTCGCTTGCCTTAGCCGGGAGTCCGCTTCAATGGCGTGAATGGATAACCGTCGTGTGGTTCGGACCACGGGGTTTTGCCTCCGTGGTCTTCGGCTTGATCATTCTGCAATCGGGTATCGAAAGGGCAGACGAGATTTTCCATCTCGTCGCGCTGGTAGTCGTCCTTTCTATTTTTGCCCACTCTTCGACAGATGTTCTCCTGTCCCGGCGCCTGTTCGCTCGGCAAACGGAAGAAACAACGACAAGACAGCTGGAATAGTTGTTTGCTATTGGCTCGCGCTTCGCCCGTTATCGTTCACAATAATAATTTGAACCCTCCGGTTTTGTTGGCGTCCCGCCTGGGTCTCATTAGACGCTACCGGATACTCTTCGCCGAGGCCACGGGCGGTGATTCGACCCGCACTAACCCCGTTTTGCACAAGAAAATCCCGGACCGACTCGGCCCGCCGTTGAGACAATGCGAGATTGTAAGCATCCGAGCCTAGATTGTCAGTATAGCCTTCTATAGTGATCTTGCGCCCGGGGTTTTCTTTGAGGAACTCCGCTACACTGGTCAGACTCCGTGCAGATCCGGGTTTGAGGTTGGCTTTGTCGAACTCAAAGAGCACGTCACTGAGGGTAAGCTCGAAACCGCGCTCCGTTTGTTTCGCTTTTAATTCGGCAAATCGCTTTTCCAAGGCTTCCGCGCGATCGGCGGCAGCCCGGGCTTTTTGTTGCGCGTCCTGGGTTTCACGCGCACGGGCCTCAGCCTTCTGCTGCGCCAACTGGACTTCCCGGCCGCGGGATTCTGCGAGCTGTTTCGCTCGCTCGGCCTCTCGCGTGCGCGTGTCCAGCAAAACTTTTTCCCGCTGTTGCTTGAGTTGCTGCGTCTCCGCTTCGGCCGCTTTCTGCTGCGCCGTCTCCCGCGCGATCTCGACTCTCTTGTCGGTTAGGTATGCCAGATGCGTTACTTCTTGCGCGTTGCCGGTATCTTCCCATTCCTGTTCGGTCCGGCGCAACGCCTGGCTTGCTTCGTAGGAAGCCACTGGCGCGCGAGCAGATATTTCCGGATCCCGCTGGATCTGCTGGTAATTTTCCCTGGCGCGCTCCAAAGCCGGCGGAACCGTAGCGCACGCCATCAACAAGCTCGGTAAAACCGCAACCGTATAAAGACCTAAGTAGTTCGACCATCGCTTCATTTTTCACCTCCGATAATTTTCTCTGTCCGATCAACCGCCTCGGCTTGACCTTTCGGCTTCGCGACGCAAAGTTTCGATACTTTGCCGCATATCATTTGCCGCTCGTCTGGCGTCCTCAGAAGCCGCCTTCGCCTCGGCGACTTGAGCATCTACCAGCGCCTCCTCGGCTAGACGCCGGGCCACGGCGTACTCTTCTTTATTCATAGCGCGCTTGGCCTCGTCGAGCTTGTCCGCCGCCATGCGCAACTCCAATGGCGAATATAGAGGAGCCTTACTCTTGTTCGCCTCTTGCACCGCCAACTCCGCCGCTGCGACACTATCCTTCGGCGGACTGACTGTACTGCAACCTCCAATGCTCAACACCGTCAGAAAGAAGGGTGCAGCGATCCAAAAAAAAGTGATCTGATGTTTTATACATGGCTACCTCCGCTTGGATAAGATTCTCAAAAATACCGCCTCGACACTCGTGGTTGAAGAACTCTAAGTTATAGTGGGAAACTGCTTTGAGAATTGTGCAATTGCAGTGCCATCAATTTCTAGTGAGAACAGGATGCTGATGTACGATTATCCAGACAGCTGACTCGCGTACATAAGAAAATAAATTGGTACCGTGCTCTACACTGGGCAATAAAAAACATTTCGCAAGATGAACCCAAATATTTCAGAATACTCGTATTTGAAGATGCGGCTCCCACTTTGGGGCGTTACCGACTGCTATCGAAGAAAGAGAATTAATAGTTTGTGGAGAATTGTGGACACGCAGCGGTTTCGCGTACCTAAAACACACACAGAGCGTAGTTCTGACGGGACCGGGTTTTGATTTTTAGCCGCCTTCGCGTGGCATAAAGATTGCGGAATCACATCCGCTTTAGACAAGACCCGGTGTAAGACTAGCTTGGAGGCTAACCATGAAACGGATGGCTCATTTGGATATTATTGTCTGCAGCTTATTGATCTCGATCGTTTTGCAGCCATGGTTCTCCGATTCTGCGTTGAGCCAAGAAGCGGCTCCCAACACTTTTAGTCCTGCTCAAC
Source organism: uncultured delta proteobacterium (assembly GCA_963737905.1). Lineage (GTDB taxonomy): Bacteria > Desulfobacterota > Binatia > UBA9968 > UBA9968 > DAIRFP01. The sequence goes on from CAVTUQ010000028.1 coordinate 99,073, forward strand.
GCCCCTATCGGGGCGATTTCACGGACTTGGCGAAGGTAGTTGGACCGGTCGTGGTGAATATCTCCACCTCACAAGTCGTAAAGCCGCCCGCGGAGTCACCATTCGGTGGGGCGAATCCTTTCACCGATCCTCAGGAGCGCTTTTTCGGTCAACCCTCTCCGCGAGGTCCCTTTCGCCAACGGGGTCTCGGCTCCGGTTTTATCATTGAGCGGGACGGTACTATCCTTACCAATAACCACGTCGTCGAAAATGCCGAAAAGATTATGGTCAAACTCCAAGACGAACGAGAGTTCGAAGGAAAAGTCATCGGCAGAGATGCCAAAACCGATATTGCCGTGATCAAGATAAATGCAAACAATCTCCCTGCGGCCCCGCTTGGTGATTCTGATCGACTGCAAGTCGGAGAATGGGTCGTCGCCCTGGGCAGCCCCTTCGGGCTCGCCAATACAGTCACCGCTGGTATCGTGAGCGCCAAAGGTCGGTGGATCGGGGCGGGACCTTACGACAGTTTCATCCAGACAGATGCTTCAATTAATCCGGGAAATTCGGGAGGACCGTTGGTTAATTTAGGTGGCGAAGTCGTCGGCATAAATACCGCGATTTTTTCTCGGAGTGGAGCCAATATCGGCATTGGATTCGCGACTCCCATAAATATCGTGAAGGAGCTATTGCCTGAGCTGAAAAGCAAAGGGAAAGTAATTCGAGGATGGCTGGGTGTCTCAATCCAACAAGTAACTCCTGATATTGCCTCTTCGCTGGGCCTGGAGAGATCCGCTGGCGCTCTAGTTTCCACTGTTGTGGATGGCGGTCCCGCGGAGAAGGCCGGTATCAAAGTCGGCGATGTGATCATCCAATACAATGGAGAGGCAATCAATCATTCGAGTGAGCTGCCGATCATGGTAGCGCGTACAAAAGTGGGCCAGACTGTACCGCTCAAGGTTTTTCGCGACAAAAAAGAAATCGAACTTTCGGTGGCTGTCCAAGAGCTGAAGGACGACGAGATCGCTCCTACCTCGAAAAAGAATGATTTTGGCCTAACCGTCCAGAGACTCACACCTGAAATCGCCCGCAGCCTGGGCTTAGAAGATGCTCGAGGCGTCCTCATTACGGCGGTGGATCCGAAAGGTCGCGGCGCCGAAGCCGGCCTGCGTCGAGGCGATGTCATTTTAGAAATCGATCGGAAACCGATTCGCGATCTGTCCGATTATGAAAAGGCCATAGCGGAGACTAAAGACAAAAATCTATTACTTTTAGTGCGCCGCGGTGATGCCAATATTTTTCTTGCCCTGAAATCTTGACCAGTAAACCGTGAGTCATTTATTTCTCTGGGCCCGGCGGGACTCGGAATTTATTGATGCGCTGCGCATCAATCGAGTGGATGTTTCAACTGGGCGCTCGCCAAATCTTTTTCGTTCGTGAGATCGAGGCGCAGCGGGGTCATTGAGACGTATCCATGCTCAACGGCCCACCGATCGGTGCCCTCCTCCGTCCCCTCAATGGGAACCACGGTAAACCAGAAAAGTTTCCGTCCCATGGGGTCTTCGCCCGGCACGACCTTGCCGTCATAGTGCCGCACCGATTGACGCGTCCAGCGCATACCTTTTGGTTTCCCATCGGGAAAGTTTACGTTGACGAGGCTCAAGTCGCGGTCTTGCAGCAGCAACGCTAAGACTTCTTCGAGCGATGGTTTCAAAATTTCTAAGTTCGGCTCGTCCCGCGTCACAGCCGCACTGAAAGCTATGCCACGCAACCCCAGCAGGGCTGCCTGCTTGGCGGCAGCCAACGTACCCGAATGCCACATCGCGTTCCCTAGATTACTACCCAGGTTGATGCCCGAAAGAACAACGTCAACTTTCTCCCAGTGGTAGGCCCCCAGCGCAACACAGTCGGCGGGTGTCCCGTTGACCCGGTAAGCTTCAAAATTACCGATCGGCGTGCGCTTATAAGAGAGCGGTCGCATGGCGGTGATGGCGTGTCCGGCGGAGGATTGCTCGACGTCCGGAGCTACGACCCGCACATCGCCGAATTTCGACGCCGCCTGGGCTAGAGTCGCGATTCCGGGACTGTAGATCCCATCATCATTGGCAATCAAAATGCGCATCAAACCAGCCCTCCTCTGAATGCAAACGCACTTTTTATTCTCTCAAGCCATGATAACATTTATTTTTGAACCATGAAGGCGGACAATACTTCGCAATTTCCGATTCGCCGAAACACCATAGATGTAAGCGTCTACCGTCATGCACTTGAGTTTCTCGGTCTTGGTAAATAAATAACTGTGTCCATAGGAGGTGATAGATGTTCGAAAGCTGGAGAGGCATCGTCGGGGATATCAAGCCTACGCATCGGCCCGGTTCGCTGGAGGAGTTTATTCGCCTGCTTCCCGAAGGAATCGGTGTGATTCCCCTGACGGTGGGGATCAGGTCTGGAACTGAGAAGGAGTTCCACGATGTCCTCGAAGACTATAAGGCCAAGGCCGCCGAGCTGGCCGGATTGGGGGTGAACTTGATTCATATCGGGGGCGCGCCCCCCATGATGGTTCACGGATTCGCCGGCGAAGAGAAAATCGTCAAGGATATGGAAGCAAAGCACGGCATTCCCGTGAGCACCTCGGGTAGATCGCAAACCGACGCCATGCGCGCGCTCGGTATCAAAAGATTCGTCGGCGTAACCTACTTCCAGGAGAACATGAATCAAATCTTCACCCGTTACTTCACCGAGGCCGGTTTCGAAGTGACAGCGATGGAAGGAATCGACGTGGCCTTTAAAGATGTGGGGCGCTTATCCGGAGAAGAGATCTATGCCCATACAAAAAAAGCTTTTTTAAAACATGCGGATGCGCAGGCGATTTACATGCTCGGCTCCGGCTGGCGGCTGCTAAAGATCGTGCGGCTCTTGGAACAAGATCTCCAGGTGCCGGTGATTTATGCGCTGGCGTGTAAACTTTGGGACGTCCAAAAACAATTCCACGTGCGGGAGCCGGTCAAGGGATACGGCCGGCTTCTGGAAGAGTTGCCGGTAAACAGAAAAATCTCGAGTTTCGGGTTCCGAGTTTCGAGTTAATCGGAAAAAGCAGTCAACAAAATTCGCAGAACGCACGGAGCTGTCATTTGCGACCTACCGGGATGCGGAAGGTTTGTTGATATTCGGTAAGCCAGGTTTGGATGCGCTCGCTTACTTTAGGATCCGGTGGGGCGGGGTATTTGATTCTATCCAGGTTCATTCTCGGAAAGCGCGGCTTGACGCCGCTGTGAGAGCTTAAGAAGCCCTCTTCAGTGAAAAGACTTTGGCCTTCCACGGACGTGAGGAAATCTTCAAAGAGTCTCGCCGCGTTCGGATGCAGCGCTTTGTCGGAGACACCGATCGGATGAATGCTGATGACAATGGGGTTGGCCTCTGCGGACCAATCGACCGGCGCTCCCTTGGATCTGGCGTCCTCTATCCGATGCGCTCGAATTATGGCGACAGGAAACTCGCCGGCCACTAATAGATTCGCGGTGTTGGTGTAACCCGCTTGCGTTTGGGGATCTTGTTCTGCGAGGGCCCTCATGTACTCGTGTCCCGGCTTGTCTCCTAAATATGCGACCATCCCTCCGTACCATTGAAACGCTTCCGCAGGCAGACCGATTTTTTTCCCTTTCCATCTGGGATCTAAGAGATCCTTCCAGTCCTTCGGCGCCTCGACAGGCTTCACCAGTTGGGTATTCCAAGCGATGGTCGCGATGGCTCCATAAAAGCTTACCCAGGTACCGTTAGGGTCCCGGTGTTTTGGTGAGTACTGATCAAATTCTGGTGGGATGTGCTTTGCAAGCGTGACGTACTTTGGCAGCTCAAAGAATTGGATATATTCCGCGGTCACAACATCCCATAGGTGCTTTCCACTTCGGGCCTCGCTGCGTATTCTTTCAATAAGTCCGGCGCCCCCAAGCCGAAGATACTTCACTTTAATGGAAGGGTATTTGTCCTCAAACGTCCTGAGAATTCGCCCGACGATCGATCCCCCGGTTAGAGTGCCGTACCAAACGACTTCCCCTTCTTTCTTTGCGTTTTCAACATATGGGGCGGTTGGTTGAGCAAACAGCACAGGTGTTGGCGGAAACCAAATAATGAGTGCCGCTACGATTATGAACACGCTAAAAGCTTGCATGAAAGCTCCCTCCCCCCTATTCACTTGACGTCTGGGTCGTGTCTGGCTCCGCGGGCTGGAAGCTCCGCTATATCCGTAGCGGGGCCAGATGTAAACCCGTACCACAAGCTTACGTCCGTGGCTTTGGGGCCGTGCATTTTCGAGCGGATCGCAACATTTACCCCGGTCCCAAAAACTCCTTTGTCGCAGAGTTTGTGATCGAGCAGGCCGGTGGTTCGGGGTAAACCCCGGGCAATCTTCTGTCTTGACGCGGATCAGCAAATCGCCCTATGTTACGTCGAATCACGTCTCCGGGACTCGTTGCTTGCCAACCAAGAGGAGGTTCACGATGAAAAGGATGCATTTTTGGCTGTTGATTTGTCTAATCTGGAGTTCCCAGGTCGCGGCGCAGACTCCCTACTTTCAAGGCAAGACCATCAGAATGGTGGTGGGCTACCCGGCAGGCAGCCTGCATGACCAGTGGGCGCGGCTGGTGGCTCCCCAGTTGACCAAACATATTCCGGGGAATCCCGCCACGGTGGTTGAAATCAAGCCTGGCGCCGGCTCGATGGTAACGGCCAATTATGTTTACAACGTGGCCAAGCCCGATGGTTTAACCATTGGAGTCATCAATGCCGCGCTTTATCTCGATCAGGTGATGAAACGTCCGGAGGCCAAGTTCGATTGGCCCAAGTACAGCTGGGTCGGTAGCTCGACCCCGACGAATGCCCTGTTGTACATGTGGGCTAATACTCCTTACAAGACTATTCAAGACGTACGCAATGCGGCCGTGCCCCCAAAGTGCGGCGTCACCGGCACAGGCAATACAGGTTACTATTTCCCCAAGCTGCTGGAGCAAGCAATCGGGACGAAGTTCCAGCTCGTGACGGGGTACCAGGGAGGCGCCGAAATTGAAATCGCGGTGGAAAGAGGAGAAGTGCAGTGTCGCGCTTTTTCGGTGCAGGTCTTCTTTGGGCGGGAGCCGTTCAATATCTGGCGCAGCAAGAATCTCGTCCGCGTACTGGTTCAAACCGGCAAGAAGCGCGATGCGCGGCTGCCCGAAACGCCGTTGCTCAATGAGCTCATGGATCAGTATCAAACAACCGAAGCGTACCGTCGCCTCGCCAAGGTGCTCCTCGGTTCAGGTGAATTTGGTAGCGCCCCGATGATCGCTTCTCCTGGAACTCCCGCGGAGCAGGTCAAGCTTCTTCGCGAGGGTTATGCAAAGGGTTTGAACGATCCCGATCTCATCGCGGAAGCGAAGAGGAGAGGGCTCGAGCCCGATCTCATTCACGGTGATGAAATGGAGAGCCTGGCGAAAGAAGTCGTGGTCCAACCTCCGGAGGTGATCGGTCTGATGAAAAAGGTCATGGAGTAGCAGTGGCAGGCCTAGGTCGCGATGACTCGGGCCTTTCTTTTCGTTAGACCTTTGACTCTTCCGGGTTTACTGCAAAACAGTATTCCCGGAAGAGTTTTTCAAGATAATATCCTCGTTTGATTATTTGGTTTTCTCCGCCCCTCAAGTGCCTTCGCAGTTCGGTAGGCTCACTGCGTCCTGAGCCCGCCGAAGGACGCGGTTACATCCGAGTACCTTCTTCACACGGAGGCCGACAACCTAAACCTTTTTAGTGCGCCTCTGACCTCTGCCGTCATTTTTTGTACATTTCTGATCTGTTTTGGGCTCCCGTTTTCACCTCTTTATCCTTTTAAGTTCCTCAAAATGCTTTGGTATGTCTTTTGCGGTTTTTCTTGCCACACAAGAGAGCTTTGCAGGAAGAAATCGGCAAGTATAGGTCGCGGCGAAACGATAGATGAATTACGCGACACCCTTCCCCTTCACATCAACGATAAATACAGGAGACACAACTATGGACGTTTCGATCATGCGTGCTCAGGAATATAAAGGATGCGGCATCCACGCGGCCTCATACAAAGTGGGAGCGGATTGGGTTCCAGAAGCCTGCTTTTGGGTGCGTACCAAAACCGGCTGGACGCGAATGTGGATAAACAGCTTCGCCCACGTCTTCGAGGTCCCGGAACTCACTTTCTCCAGTGAGACCGAAGCCGATGCCTGCGCCTTTCGATTGGCGCGGCGGCTAATCGACAAAACTCTACCCGATTTGAACTCCCCTATATCACGCATAGGAGGTACGCGGGCAGCCTACCTATCAAAAATCTTGCAGATCGCGCGGCAATCGCTATCCGCATATGCTCATCGAAGAGAACGCAAAAACTTTGGTTAACCGCTGAGCGGTTCTCGCGGCTGCAATCGTCCGGGTCCCCCTCCAACAGTTCAACGCTTGCCGTTCCGCTGAAAGTGATGGTCTGATGTGTGCAGGGGGGTAAAGATGTGGGCGAATACGTAATCCGCAACCGTCCGCCCCTGGGAAATCCCTTCGCTCTTGTCGAACGCCCAGTGTATGCCTAGATAGATTCGACTCTGGCCGTTTTCCTCTTCGGCTTCTGACAAAGAATTAAAGCTGCGCGGTTTGAGCGGTCGCACGATTCCGTCGGCGCTTTTTGTCTCACCATTGTACTCGTCCGAAACGAACGTGAATGGAATCTCGTCTTTCCCGAAAAATTCTCGCAACACCTGAAACAGAGCCCCACCGAAGCCCGCGTGCCCCGAAGGGTAAGCGGGAAAAGGCGGAGTGAAATTGGGGCCATTGAGATTGCTGGCCGGAGCGCCGAGCGGACTGAAGGTTGGATCTCCAATGGTCGCCGGGTTGCCGTCGCCGTTACCCGTCGGGCCGGTACCCGCGTCGGCTTCTCGAATGCCGGTGACCGGTCGCCAAAAATTGTGGTAATATTTCGATTCCCAAATCGCGATGCCCGCATCGGCCATCGCCGTGTTTATCAGGGCCAGGAGACGGGCAACCTCAATTGTATTCAAGGCCATTTGGTCGGCGATCTGCACGGCAACTTGGTTATAGAGCCTCGGCGGAGCGCAAAGACTAGGCGTGCCGTCGTAGGCCCAATAGATACCGATCCCGGTCTGTTCGTCCGTGCGCACGGTGGGCGTGACGATACCGTCGCCTCCCAGTTGCTTGACTTCCTCGAAAGCCGAGGCATACTCCGGACTCTCCAAAGCCGGCGGGGCCGGAACCCTGAACTGGCTTGCGGATTTCATACTAAACGGTTTGACCTCTGCCCAACGGGCGCCGAGCGCGAGAGGAATCAAACTGATCGGATCCTGGCGCCACTCTCCCGGCTCATCGCCTGTTATGAAATCGACGCCGACACGCGGCTCAGCTTGGTCCGAGCCATCGTTCTCGCGCAGCTCTAATATGGCGGCCGCTGCGCGGTGTCCGACGTCTATCCCGTTGTTCTTGGCATGTCCGTTTGAAATAGACTTCAGGTCCGATGCAAGCTCCGTATCGAAATTCAGCGCCTGCGACGGAAAAAGAGCACACAACGTGTCGTGGGCTGCCTGGGCGATAGCCGCATTCAGGGAAGTGTCTTTAGGTGCCGGCGAAATTCCGGTGTAACTTCGATATTTGCCGTTGATCGCGATAACCGCATCGAAAATTGCGATATGGACTATCGCCATCGCCCGGCTCGCGCGCGTTGGCCCGTATTGTTCCCCGAAGACCCGCGTTTCACCGATGGCCAAAGGCGTATGATCGAGACCGCTGGCGTCGATCGCGATCCCGTTCCAGCGACGGACGGAGTCCATGCCCGCATCTTGCCGGCGCGGTATCTTGCTGTCCCCCGGCAGAGCCTTAAAGCGTGGACCCAACGCATCGTGGTGACCGTGGGGGAAACCTTGAGCCCAGAGCGAGGCGCTTGAGCTGAAGATAAAAGCAGCCACTAATGCAGTCATTAGCCTACAGCAGGGTGTTCTGGCCATCTATATTCCTCGCTTCTTACTAGCGATTTTCCTTTTGCTTTTCGCGTCGGCACAAAGAACTAAACGTGCGGCTTTTCCTGGCAACGAAAATATTCAATTCGATGAGGGCAAACCGGATGCCAACCTCCGACAAGTCAAAATTCTCTACGATTTATTTCCAACGGAACGATCCGATGGAGTTTGTGGACACAGCCTTGTCCTCATCCGTCTATTGACACCGTCTGCGCTCGTTTGTATTGAAGAGCCATAGGCTTGAATTATAGGAAAGACCGATAAACAATTGTGGCGGCTTGGGGGTGCTCTATGGATCTACAAGGACTGAATCAGTGGTTGGCGGAAAGAAATTTAAAAGGGCACTGGGACCATCAGCAATGGTCCCAGACGCGTGCAAACGCATTTGTGGAAGGGCAAGGATATTTTTGAAGGCCTTAATCGTGCAGGTGAACTGATCACCACCGGAGAGGCGGGCAGGCGCACGATTCAGATGAGAAATCCGGGACTCTCAGCGGGAATGACCAACACGATTCATATCTCGGTGCAATTGGTGAATCCTGGAGAAATTGCGGCTGCGCATCGCCACACCGCGGCGGCGATCCGTTTCATCCTCAAGGGCAACCCGAAGGCTTACACTGTCGTTCAAGGGGAACGGTTGCCGATGAGCGAAGGCGATTTACTTACGACACCGAACTGGACCTGGCACGATCACCTCAACGGTGGTGACGAACCGGTTGTCTGGCTTGACGGTCTCGACATTCGCCTGGTCGGCACTTTCGGCGCTATGATCCAGGAGAATTTCAAAAAGGACCAGCAACCGATCGAAAAGCCTGACCACTATTCCACGAAGGTCTTCGGTCAAGCGCGCCCTACCTGGATTAAGAGTGAGTTTGCGGCACCGCCCTATAGATATCCCTGGGCTGAAACCTATGCCAACCTTCTGGCTCTGAAGGAAAGCGACGGCGATCCCTTTGATGGCATTCTGTTGGAGTATTCAAATCCGCTCACCGGAGGGCCGACGTTACAGACGTTTTCCTGTCAGATTCAGCTTCTTCGTCCCAAAGAAAAAACCCATTCTCATCGCCATACGAGCACGACGGTATACCACGCGTTCCGCGGCAATGGACTGACGAAGGTATCGGCGAACAATCTAAATTGGGATCAAGGCGATATTTTTGTCGTGCCGTCTTGGCAATGGCACTCGCACGAGAATAACACCGACGAAGACGCGATTCTTTTCTCGATCACCGATCGCCCGGCGGCGGAGGCGTTGGGACTTTACCGGGAAGAAGCGGACGGCGCCTAGATCTAAGACAGCGAAAGGCCGCAGACTTTACTTGTCCGAGGTTTTCGAAACGCTTGGGAAACGCGTCTGTATATATTGCTCGGCGCTTTCCGGCGCGAGCCGTACGCTCCCTGGCCCGCTGCGGACGTAGAACTCTCCCTTGTCTCCCTCCGCCATTTCTTTGGTCTTCATGAACACTGGTTCGGGACTCCGCTGGCAAGTTACTACGCACACCGTTTTGCCCTTGACTATTTGCATCCGAGGATCGACACAGGTCCCCGCTCGGTCTCCTAGGGCATTGCGCACCACCTGGCTCAGGTGCAGCATAAACTTGTCCTCGTTTTCGAAAGCATCCACTTCGATCCCGAGAACCGAGCGGTCATCCGAAACCCCAATGAGAACGTCTCCGCCCTCCGTATTGAGAAAAGCGGCAATCGTCTTGATAACTGCATTTGTGACTGCCGGGTCCTTACGGTTCTCCTTCAAGTTCCAGCGCAACGTTGACTTGAATTCCAACGTCTTGGACTCGTGCTGCTTGAGCAGTTCAGCAGCCTGCCGGTGACTCCTGAGATAGATATCGAACAAAAGGTTCTTGATCGATTCGCCGAACACCCGGTCATCGGTGATCCTTTTGTAGAGATCAAAGTTGGAGTCAACGATCTCCTGGATCACGTCATCCACCTTCTGATCAAAAGTAAGGCGGACATTCTCACAGGTGTTGACCCGGGCGCTGGCGTCCAATGCCACGTCTTGATCTAGCTTGGTCATCATCTGACCGAGGGTGGCCCTGTGTTCCTCTCCGAGATGAAGGCCGAAACGCTCGTTTAGCTCTGCAACAATCTGCGAAAGCGGTTCTAGCTCCTCCGCTCCAGGTCCGTAATGTTCCTTGCTCTTTTGTGGTTGGAGCTGGCCAGCCTGCCGCTCTAGCTTGATCGGACCGCTTGAGGTCTGCTGAATACGGTATGACTCCATGTCGATTTTCTGCTGGACTTCACGCGGCAACTCGTCAGGATCAACCGGCAGTAGCCGGCGCAGATAGCGACTGAATTGGTAAAGCTTTTCCAAATCGGCATCGGCAAAGGTCAGGATCTGCGAGAGGAAGGCGTAAAGCCGTACATAGTCTTTAAGCTGGCCGCGAAAATCGATCTTCTCTTCTTCCGGAAGCTCGTCAAATCTTTGCCGAGCCGGTTCCAAAACGGCATAAATTTGATCCTGGCTCGCCTTCGGGTCGAAGTAGACTTTCGCGAAGGCCTCGACATCAGCTTCGACGAAGACCTCAAACCCCCTCAAGCGGTTCTGGATTTCGTATAAGAGATTTGGGTCGGTTGCCTCCGATAGAATGGTTGTCTCGTAGTACGGCTCAAACGCTTTGCGGATTTCTTCGGCGTCATTGGCAAAATCCAGCACCATTGTCTCGGTTTTTTCCGGGTGAGTCCGGTCAAGTCGCGATAGAGTCTGGACGGCGTTCACTCCGCCCAGCTTCTTGTCGACGTACATCGTGTGCAGCAATGGCTGGTCGAATCCGGTCTGGAACTTGTTAGCCACAATGAGGAACCGATATTCGGGCCGTTCGAAAACCTTTGCCGTCTGCTTCTCGGAGAAGCCGTTCATGTTCGGCTCCGTATAATCCATGCTCCGGTCGCGGACTGTGCCTGAGAAGGCCGCTAGCGTCTTCCACGGGTAGTTTTTCTCCCGCAGGTAAGCGTCCAATGCCAGCTTATAGCGTACCGCATGAAGCCGAGAGCGTGTCACGATCATCGCCTTAGCCTTGCCGTTTATCGCGTGCTGCGATTTATCCACGAAGTGTTCAACCATGATTTTCACTTTTTCGCCGATCGCATGCGGGTGAAGCTCGACAAACGACTTGAGGAGGTAGGCGGCTTTCGCTCGATCATACTTCGGATCGTCGGCGATCGTCTTTTGCAGTCTCCAGTAAGCTTTGTACGTTGTGTAGTTTTCCAGCACGTCAAGGATAAATTTTTCCTCGATTGCCTGACGCATGCTGTAGAGACTGAACGGCTCAAACTTTCCATCGGTCCTTTGACTGCCGAACAACTCCAGGGTCCGAGCTTTCGGTGTGGCCGTGAAGGCGAAGAAACTCACGTTGGGTAGCCGGCCGCGCTTCTGCATTTCGGCGAGAATCCGATCTTCCAATTCTTCTTCGGGAGTCGCGGCTTCCGTTTCCTCTTTTTCCGCCTCCTCAAGACTGCCGGACGCAAGAACTGCCTTAAGACCCTTCGTGCTTTCCCCGGACTGCGAAGAGTGCGCCTCGTCAACGATCACGGCAAAACGCTTCCCCGGAAGCTCGCCGATCTGGTTCACGATCACCGGGAATTTCTGGAGGGTAGTGACGATAATAGTCTTGCCGGACTCAAGCGCCTCTTTGAGCTGGCGCGAGGTCGTGTCGATATTTTCTACTACGCCAAGAATCTGCTCGAATTGCCGCACGGTCCGTTGAAGCTGACGATCCAAAACACGCCGGTCCGTGATGACAACGATCGAGTCGAACACCCGCCGGTCATCCGGATCATGCAGGACGGAAAGCTGGTGGGCGAGCCAAGCAATGGTGAAGCTCTTGCCGCTTCCCGCCGAATGCTGGATCAGGCAACACTGACCTGCCCCGCGACTGCGCGCGTCGCGGACCATCCCACGAACGGCATCGAGCTGATGATAACGCGGGAAGATCAGGGACTTGCGTCCCGTCTTCCTGCCTTTCTCATCCTCATCTTCGACTTCGTGGATAAATTGACGGATAAGATCGAGCGCGCTGTCGCGTGCCCAGACGCGCTCCCACAGATAGCGGGTCGCGTATCCAGTCTGCGTCGGCGGGACCGGCGGGTTGCCTGCTCCGCCGAATCGCCCTTGGTTAAACGGTAGAAACCAGCTCTTTTCTCCAAGCAGCTGTGTCGTCACAAAGACTAGATCGGGATCGACGGCAAAGTGGGCGAGGCACCTGCCGTAAGAGAATAGGGGCTCGCGCGGGTCTCGAGTTTTCTTGTACTGCCGGACCGCATCCTCAACGTTTTGACCGTTGAGCGGGTTTTTCAGCTCGGCCGTGAAGATCGGAATACCGTTCAAAAACAAAACCAAGTCTAGGCTTTGCTCGGTTTTTTGGCTGTAACGAAGCTGGCGGACAGCGGTGAAAAGATTCGCCGCGTGCAAGCGCTGGAGGTCCTCGTTTAGCCCACTCGCGGGCCGGAAGTACGCAAGCTTTAACGAGCAGCCCGAGTCTTTGATCCCGTTTCGCAGCACGTCCAAGGTACCGCGCCGCTCGATCTCACTCGATAGCCGCCTTAAAAATCTTTCTTTGACCTCGCTGCCATGATGCTGCTTCAGCCGCTCCCAGATTTTTGGCTGCGTGGCGAGGATAAAATCAATGGCCATTCCCGGATCGAGGCAAAGCTCTTTGTTGTAGTCCTCAGGTTTTCGCCTCCGGTATCCGCCAGGCGCATTCTCATACCTGTCCAAAGGCTCAACAGCGAGTCCCTCCCCTCCGGGATAAGCGTCCGGCCCGCCAGCGAGCAAAGTCGCTTCGATGCTTTGCTCCAAACTTCTCTCGGAAATATCAACCATCTAATCGTGGCCTTCGTAACTGTCACTGTCCGATGTGATAGATCACCGGTCAGTAACGTGGTTTAGGGATTGGCTTGCCTGCCCGGCGCGCTGCTTTAAGCCACGCAGCTTTGGCGATTTCCACCTCTGCTAGAGTTTTTTCTGGAGTATCACCGAAGGCCGAACAGGCCTCGAGATCCGGAATATCGGCGATGTACCCACCGTCCTCGTCGCTGAAAAAAATGTTGATGTGGTAATCCTTCACGCAAGGTATTGCAGAGGAGATGTGTTGCAGATGATCTCAGGCAAGGCGGGTCTCTTGTCGAAGCTCCTCTTCGCTCAACTTGAAAGTTTCCACTCCATAATCCGCGAGCCTCATCAAAAACACTGTTCTTGGAACTCCCGCAAGCTTCGCCGCCGCACCCGAAGACATGCGACCGAGCTCGTATAACTTGACAGCAGCGGCAAAGCGAAGCTCAGCTCCCAGTTGGTCTGGGTTCAGCTTGAGAGCCAAGAGAGTCTCATCTGGAATCGACAAAATAATTTCGCTCATAACTGTTCCCCGCTGAGACGTATTCTGCCAGAACCACTAAAGATTGTCATGCGCCTTCGCTTAGCCCGGCCATCTTCATGCCGGTGTCACGATTTGCGTCCTTTTCTCTCCTCTCCGCAGTCGTTTTGACAATCATCTCAATGTTCTGAGCAGTTGCATTGCCGGAAATGTAGAATGTCCCGTTTTTCAGTCCTCCACGGAGTTGGTCACCGGGATGAACCCCACAAAAGCAGTCCTTGATCCTGTTGACCTTTCGTAACCCGATGATAGGTTGGCCTTGCCAGGGCATACGGCACGGGGCCAAGTACCAGGTAAGAGGTTGAAACAACCTGGGGCGTCAGGCCTTGTCCCAGAGAGGACCATTTAATAATCGGCCGTCAGGCCGAGCGCCTACCTCCATTGTGCGTATCGACCCTGGCATTTTGTTTTTCGAACTCGCTGAAAAGGCCCTCTCCTGCTTCGCCAGCTCATTCCGCACGCAGTAAGTTTTGAGCACTGGTATTCCGGAAATGTAGAATGTCCCTTTTTTCAGCCCCGGCATTCCCGTCACCAAACGTCGGCACTTATTAATATCTGCCGACATTCATACGCTCCGGGGCAGGATTCAATCTCAGGTTCAGGTGGAACGTAGGTGAGCGCCGACATCGCCCCGCACGTCGATTTTGCCGGTCACGGCAGCAGAGATGAGCGCCGTGGGGAATTTTTTCAGCTTTGATCACTTCACGCGTCGAGAATCTCGTCCCTTTTTATTTCCCGCCATCTGGTCTTAAACGCTCAAACATTTCTCTATCAAATTGGTAGATCATAGAGTCCTTATAGGTTAGGCGGGTTTTTGCTTGAAGGTCTTGAAGTACCTGATGATAATTTTTGACCTCCATTGATGTGAGCGTTTCTGCGAATGATATTCCAGTCCCGAGATGAGCTTGAAGACACTGAAGTTCCTTCACGGACAAAATCCGCCACGGTAGCCCTGTTATGTTGTCGCGTTCAAGAAGGAGACGGTTGATATGATCTCGAAAGAATACAGAATTAATCAAATAAAGCGGCTCAAACGTAACAACGACGGACTTAATTTCACTACAATGATGAAATCGTTCAAGGCCTGTTGCCTTCTCAATTACAGCTTGCCTGAACTCGTGCAATTGCCTCAAGGCTGCGAGGACTTGCTTCAGGCTGTAGTCAACCGACTCCTCAGCTCCTGTACTAAGCGCCGTCAGCGAGAAACGAGTTGCCTTGCACTCTATCAGAATAGCTATGGAACCATCCAGGACGACCCAATCTGGGACTTTGCCTGACGATTCGGGATACCTTTCGCGAATGGAGTGCTCTGATATCAAAGATTCAGAACTCACTGACGCTTCTAAAACTCGTCCTGTGTATGCTTCAAAAAGATGTCCAAAATATTCAGAAAACTCTGTACGATACCGATTGAACATTTCGTAAAAGATACCCGTTGAAGCTCGATACGCTATGAGATCGGGCAGCGGCGCAATCATCCTATCGCGCTGCATTGTTTTTGTTGAGTGATGATGCCATGGCCTGAGGATAGGGAAGGTCAAGATAGGGTTGAAATCGTATATCCGGAATCGGCGGTCTTCTTGTTTCATTTCATCGTATGTCTGTCGAAATCGACGAGGATCTGCACCTATAGAATTGAGTAAAAATGAGATCCCCGCATCGTCTGGGAGGTTAATGCCTTGGGTGCGTGCCTTTTCGAAATAACTTCGGGTAATACCGAGTGTGTTTTTTGAGGATGAGGCAGACCATGCAACGAAACAACCGACCACAAAGTCATGTAAGGATAAGCTGGTTACATTCTCAAAGGCTTTAGAAAACTCAAACTTTGGAACTCCCTTTTTTCTACCGACAACCTTAGGAATCTCGCCAAAAAGGAGGAGCGGCTGTCCCATCGAGGCGAACGTATCAACTTCAAATGGGAATTGACCTGCGACCGCACGGAGCATCATGAATACGGGATTGGACTGGTCAAATTTTTTTGCCACTTCCTCATCAGTAGTAATGGGATCGGCAGTCAGGAAGTCGCAAACCAAGTTATAGAGTTTAGCCAAATCGGCGAGGGTGACTTGTTTTTTAGGATACGGATCGGGACTGGAATATCTGATGCTAAAGGCAGAAATGCCAGCGGCGACGAAGGGCTGAAAACCACCGTTGGCGGGGGGAAAAACGGCATGAATTGGTGAGTGTGGGTCCTTGCTCTCCTTAATAGCTCGGTGGGACTTCGAGAAGACACCTTATCAGAAGGAAAAGATCGGAATGTAGACCGTAGTTCTTTTTCCAACCGATCCAATTTAACTTCTTTTTGATCACAGGACGAGTCCATCGTTCTTTATCCGTTATCCAATGGCTTTTAAGTATATTTCAGGATGTAGCGTTTTCCTTTTTTTTCAATTTAGAGCGAGTTTTCGTTCCTCACGTCAATCTTGCCGGTCACGGCGGCGGAGATAAGCGCCGTGCGGTACTCTTTTAGCTTCTCGATTCCTTCGCGGACCTTGGCAATGAGGGCATCGATTGTTGCTGTCTCGTGATCGAGATGATCAATGATCAGCTTTTGCTCAGTTGTTGGCGGCACGGGTACAAGCACATTTTTCATCGTGTCAGAATAAACCACTTCTATAGTAGTAGCGTCGCTCAACAGAAAGAGTTGAGTCTGCACTAGTAAACTGTCTTGAACCAGATACTTAATGAATCTAGAAATTAATATAGTTGAATCAGGCCTAATCCGCATCAGACAAGGATGCAAAATACCGAGCTCAGCGTCCTCTGCTAGAATAAGGCATCTTCCAATTGTTCCGCGAGTGGTAAGCAAAATATCACCAGGTCCGACAGCAAATGCCCGCAACTCATCATACTTCGTCTTCGACACGTAATTTTCACCGATAGTCGAATCTTCATCTATCACGTTTCGCTGATTGTAAACTTTTACTTCGCCGCTGATCATCTCCGATGCGAGCAGCTGGCTTCCAAACGGGCCAGTTTTAATTGCGCCTGGTTGCCTAACTAAGAGCTTTAGTCGTTGTATCTTCCAATGCGCCGGGATTTCGCCAAGCCATTCGACGCGGGAATCTTTGATAGGCACGTTTGGGTCGAGGCCTTTTGTGACGGCGTGTGTGATGAGTGCGGCGCGCTTTTCCTGCAGCAACTCGATCAGCCGCTCTTTCTTCGCCACAAGCGCATCAACCTTCGCCGTCTCCCGATCCAACAAATCAACGATGGAGCATTGCTCATCGAGAGAGGGAATTGGAAAATACGAGTTCACAAGCAATTCATGCTCGATACTTTCGACAGTGGCGCCTGCCTTCCGCCATTCGACGAGCAGAGCGTTTTGATGGCCGACGATCAGATACTTCAGGTAATGAGGGGTTAAACTAGACCTGGGGACGATTGCTTTCATATCCTGGTTCAACGCCACAGCCTTCGTGTTAACAGCCACAGGTATTGAATGCTTCAGGATTCCTGATCGTACCACAACGAGTACGGCGCCTTTCTGTACAAGCTGTGTCGCGCTGCCTGCCAGACCCTCTTTGGTTATATGATCCTCAGAATCGTTCACAGCCTCGCTTTTCATGTCATTTGGGTGAAATCCACGGGATATCTCCATTCCAGTATTCCAGTTTCTCCTTCGACGGTGTACCACCTCCGTGAAAACTGGCGAGGAACTTAATGCGTTTCATCTGCCAATGTTGCGGGGATTGGACCGAGCCACTTGACGCCCGAATCCTTGTAAAAGCGATAGGCTTTCCACCTGCGAACGGAAATCGGGATTTCAGCTGTAGCTTGAACGTTCAACCGGCCACCTCGCGGAGCATCTCAAGAATGTCTTTTTCAACACCTTTAATGTCCATCTCTATTTCTTCGAGCGGGCGCGGTGGCTGATATTTGTAAAAGTAGCGGTTAAAGTTGATCTCGTAGCCAACTTTGCCGACTTCGTTATCCTTCTCGTCGCGGATGGCTGTATTGATCCAGGCGTTAGGTACGTAAGGTTTCACTTCGCGTTCAAAGTAGGACTCGATACTTTCGGAAAGCGGCACGTTTTCGGTGTCGCGAAGCTCGGGATCGGGTTCCGGATTGTCATCACTGTCGCGGCAGATCTCGGCGGTCTCGTCGCGCTCTGAGAGGGCAGAAAGAATAGCTTTGCGAATCGGGCGCATGCGATCTTAAGGCCGACCGCTTTCACTGCCTTGTCCAAGGCGCTCTCGAATGCGGGTCGATCCTTGAATAACGTGCCGGGCAACGTAGCAAAGCATTTTTCGGATTGCTTCCTGCTCTTTCCTGCCTTCCGCTTCTTCTTTGGCTTTCTCCTTCGCATTTTTCTTCTTGCTCACGGCGAGGTTTCGGAAAGCGGATTCCTCTTCGAGCCGGGCGATGCGCTCGGGGCTGGCTTGGAAATTCAGCCTGAGCGGACGCTCTACCGTGATCTTGCGGAAGCCGAAGTGTGTCGTTGGGAAGATCTTGACGTGAACTCTCCTTCTTTGAAGCCGCGGAGAAGTCGAAAGGATTTGCTCTGCCTTTGTCCGGCGGGATCTCGCGGCGCTTGTCGCCGAGGCTTTTACGCATCTGCGTCCAGAAGGAAGTGGCATCAATGAGCTGAACCAGTCCTTTACGCTCCGGAGCCTTGCGGTTCGTAAGCACCCAAACGTAGGTGGCAATGCCTGTGTTGTAAAAGAGCTGCTCCGGCAGAGCGATGAGCGCTTCAAGCCAATCGTTCTCAAGAATCCAGCGCCGGATTTCGCTCTCACCGCTGCCCGCGTCGCCGGTGAATAGCGGCGAGCCGTTCATGATGATCGCAACACGGGAGCCGCCTTCATTCGACCGGTTTCATGTGCGCGAGCATGTGTTGGAGAAAGAGGAGCTGCCCGTCGCTAATGCGCGGCAGTCCCGGCGCCGAAGCGGCCCGAAAAACCACGCTCGTGCTCGGCTTCAACCGCCTCCTGGTCGCGCTTCCAGTCTTTCCCATAGGGCGGATTGGCGATCTGATAGTCGAACGTGCGCCCCGCGTGGCGGTCATTCGACAGCGTGCTGCCGAACATGAATATTGTCGGCATCGCGACCGGTCGGGTCTCTTCATGAAGAGGTCCGACTTGCAGACCGCAAAGGTCTCCGGATTTACTTCCTGGCCGATAAAGATGAATATCTGCGTGTGGATTGATCCGCCCCGGTCCGCCGTTCCCAAGGATGTGATCCTTCGTGATCGTGACGCATGCCTCCAGACCCAGAGCACGGATCGCCGACGGTGATCACCGACACCCTTATGCCGGATGCGATCTTCGTCTCCCGCCAAAAGCAAGTCCACCATGAGATGAACGACATCACGAGGCGTGAAGTGTTCGCCGGGGTTTTCATTGAGGGCTTCGTTGAACTTCCGGATCAGCTCCTCGAAGATTGTCCCCATCGTCGGGTTATCGACGACATTCGGGTGGAGGTCCACGTTCTTGAAGCGCTCCAAGACCTGAAACAGCAACCCGGCTTCGTCGAGCTTGCTGATCGTGTTATCGAAATCGAATTTCTCCAAAACTTCTTGCATATTCGGGCTGAAGCCTTGATGTAGTTCCGCAGGTTTGCGGCGAGATGCGGCGCGTCCGCAAGAAGCTTCTCGAAGTCGTAGCGCGACGTGTTGTAGAAGGCGAAGCCGGAAGCTCTCCGGAGCTGCGGGTCAAGGTTTTCGAGCTTGCCCTTGAACTTGCCGACGGTTTGAAGAACTTTCTCTTTCGTAGGCGCAAGGACGCAATCGAGACGACGCAGCACGGTAAGCGGCAGAATGACGTCCTGGTACTTACCGCGTTTAAAGGTGTCGCGAATCAGATCCGCGACGCCCCAAATGAAGCTGACTATCTGGCTATGGTTCATGGCTAAGATACTACGCGATTTGTCGGCCGGCCGGCAAGAACAGTTTTTCACCAGTTCTGGCGAATGGGAGGGATCTGAGAAAGATTTCTCCCGGAGTCACGCTGAGCTTGGCCGAAGGAGTCGAAATGACAACACGCGGTTTTTGCGTCTTTGCGCGAGATGTGTCGACTTTTGATTCCGACTCGCTGCGCTTGGCCCTCCGTGATGGATGATGGCGATCCTCGATCCTCTATTCTCGATCTTCAAGCCAGCTTTACGTGACTTGCCGCGTTTTCTCCCGCGAGAATCCCGGTCACGACAGCCTGCATCAAGCCGCCCGTGTAACCGCCTCGATATCCGCCCATCAGCCCACCGATGGTGTCTCCGGCAGCGTATAATCCCCTGATAGGTTTGTCGTCGAGATTCAGCGCCTGACAGCGCCCACTGACCAGCACGCCCCCCATGGTAAAGGTGATACCGGGCACGACTTTCAAACCGTAATAGGGAGGCCGCAGTGGCTTTGGCTTTCCCGTTCTCGGCACGGCCAGCGAACCCGCATTACTAGAGTGCACGATGCGATTGTACTGCTCCACTGTTTTAGTCAAATTTGCTGTATCGACTCCAATTTTCTGCGCAAGTCCTTCGAGGGCTTCATGACTGAAGATATCGCCCCCATTGTCCATCAACCAGGGATTGGGCGCCGGTGT
This sequence comes from uncultured delta proteobacterium, assembly GCA_963737905.1. Lineage (GTDB taxonomy): Bacteria > Desulfobacterota > Binatia > UBA9968 > UBA9968 > DAIRFP01. The sequence continues at coordinate 118,984 of CAVTUQ010000028.1, forward strand.
TTTAACCGATTGGGAGAAGGCATCGTCCTTCGCCGCGTCCCAGGTCGCAAAATCGAATATAAGCGCCGCGCCCGTCACATCGTTGGTCCGCGCCAGTTCATTTGCCACCGCGACATCGCCGCGCCCTTCGTCGACGAAGCGTTCGCCATTGGCGTCGATGAGAATGCCTTCGTCGACAAAAGAGTCCAGCCGGGGATAGGGCCAGAAGCGATCGTCCGTTAGCGCGTTGCGTGCGATCAAGTGGCCGTAGAAATATTGCAGATTGACCGTCTTGGCGCCGACGGCAAGCGCCATGCGCAATCCGTCGCCGGTGTCCTGCTTGGAACCGCGCAGCTTGCACTGGTCGGCATGGGCGCCGATATATTTCTTGACCAGCTCCGGGTTGGCGCTGAAGCCGCCGGTGGTAAGAATCGTGGCGCCAGCGCGCAGTCCGATCTCTGCGCCGTTTTGTTTGGCGATTAAGCCGGTAACGCAGCCGTTCTCGACGATGAGCCGCACACCTTCGCTGCCGTTCAAATAGCGTTCCGCCGAGATTCAAAAATTGTTTCTCGAGGCTCGTGAGGGCACGGCCACCGACGTCTTTTTTATAGACCGGGCCGTAGGAGATTTCGCTTTTCTGGTTGAGCCAGATTCTTCCCGGTGCGGTCTCTTCGATCTCGACACCGACAGTCTGTAACCAACTCGATGGCGCGGCCGCAAGTTTCCGACCAGGCTTTGACGAGATCGGGGTAGCCAACCCCTTCGGACATGACGAAGTCGTAGAGTTCCTCGGCGCCGGTCTTGGGGCTCTTGCCGCCGGCGCGCAGACTGCCGGAGGCCATCAAGACATTCCCATCGCCCAGCTCGCCGCGGCTCTTGTCGATCAGAAGAACTTTGGCGCCAGTTTCCGCGGCGCGTACCGCGGCGGTAAATCCGGCCATCCCAGCGCCCACAACCAGAACATCACATGAAATATCATTCATGATTTTCCCGTCCGTCAGCTTGAACGTTTTGAACGACTTGAACTGCTTGAACGGCTTTCGTCCTCGAAAGCTACGGAATTTTGTAGCCTAACTCCTTGGCCACTTCCGTCGCCAGTCGGTCATCGGCGACCTCCGTGAAAGACAATCTTGCGGTCGGTAAATCGGCCCTGTGCTTGGAGCGAGCGGACCAGGTTTTCGATTCCGGCTCGATTGGGAATGCCGGTGGGATTCAAAGTTGTTTGAAACGCATCATAGGTTTCCGAAGCGGCCTCCTTGTCCATTTTCAAAATCCGACTGATTAACTCCACTGTCTTGGGCTTGGATTTTCGGACCTCGTCCTTGGCGGCCTGCAGCGCGTAAATAACCCGTTTCACCTCAGCCGGCCTGGATTGAATGGTTTTGATGAGCGAGGTCAAACCCCCTCCCGGCATCTCGACCATCGATCCCACGTCCATGATTTTGGTGTACCCCTTTTTTGCCGCGCCGAATGTGACCGGCGGAGATAACAGCGCTGCTTCGACGAAGCCGGATTCAAGGGAGTAAAATACCTGAATCTGTTGTCCGGGTATTCCCACCATCACATAATCTTTTGGGTTGGCGCCGGACTTCTCTACCGCGATCATCAAAGCAACGTGGTTGGTGCCGCCCGCCCCTCCCGAAATGGCGATTTTTTTCCCTTTGAGTTCCTGCAGACTTTTGTATTGCGGCGCGGCCTGGAGCCAATACGAAATTCTATCCGACGAAAACCAGATCGCCCGCGACGGTAAACCACTCAAGGTCGCGGAGACGGAAGCCGGCCCAACACCGGCAACGTAATCGATATCGCCCTGCGCCAGCGCTGCCGCCGCGAGAGACGGGCTCATGACGATCAACTCCACGTCAAACCGTTGGCGGTAAACATACCCCAATCCTTCGCTGCCAATAACGGCAAGGCCGTGATCGTAAAGCCGGCATTGGATATACGAACCTTGGTGCGTCGTTCCTGGGCGTCGGCACTGGTCAAATTCTCTACTGGCCGAGAGTAAAGTGACGAGTAGCTGAATCAACTAAAAGACTCTTTGTGAACCTTGCGAAGCAGTAGAGCCTCCGGTATGCAGGATCTCGATGTCAGGGGAATCTTGTATCCCAGCTCTTTCGCCACTTCCGTTGCCAGGCGATCGTCGGCGATATCGCTAAAAGACACTTTGCGATCGACATGGCGGCCTTGCGATTGTACCGCCTTGACCAGAATCTCCATCCCGGTGTGGCTGGGAATCCCGGTTTGACTGAGCGTGGTCAAAAACTGATCGTAAGTCTCGCTCGCCGCTTCTTTATCCATCTTGAGCAAGCGGGTAATCAGTTCGACGGTCTTCGACTTCGATCTTCGAATTTCGTCTTTGGCGAGCTGGAGCGAGCGTATGACCCGTTTGGTTTCCGCGGGCCGCTCCTGAATCGTTTTCACCAGCGTGGTCAGCCCCCCGCCTGGCATTTCCACCATCGCGCCGACGTCCAGGACTTTGTAGAAACCCTTTTTCTGTGCACCAAAAGTGACCGGAGGGGAGAGAAGTGCCGCATCGACGTAGCCCGATTCCAAAGAAATAAGCTGTTGAATTTGTTGTCCGCCAATCGACACCAAAACAAAGTCTTTCGGATTCACGCCGAGTTTTTCCAGCGCCATATTGAAAGCGACGTGAATCGTGCCGCCCAGTCCGGTGATGGAAATTTTCTTGGATTTTAAGCTTTCGAGAGTTTTGAATTGCGGCTTCGCCATCAACCAGTAAGATATCTTATCGGACGAAAACCAAATGGCGCGTGTCGCAAAGCCGGCCAATGTCGCGTTGACCGATGCAGGGCCAACGCCAGCCTGATAGTCGATGTCGCCTTGGGTCAGAGCCGCCGGCACCAACGCGGACTGCATGAGAATAACCTCCATATCCAGCCCATTGGCGGTAAAAACGCCCCAATCCTTCGCCGCCAACAGCGGCAAGGCGGTGATAGTAAAACCGGCGTTGGAAATTCTCGCCTTGACTCGCCGTTCCTGGGCATCGGCCCTGGCAAGCAAGGCCCACGTCAATCCAATGACCGCAATCAGTTGCGGCAACCAACGCCAAACGGATTTAGAATGTTTTCGCATGAAAACTTGGTCTCCATAATTACCCGGCTAACATTCATTCATTGCAATAATCTACAACGTCTCTAAGGCAACCCCGATCGCAACTCCGGTGGTTTGGGCAAAGCGCTCGTTAAGGAAACGGGAGCCGTCGGATGTCTTTCTGTCCGGGAGTCAGCCAGCGGATCGACGCATTGCCGTATTCCGCAAGCTCGCTCATCGACTCGATGACATGACCGTCGCAATCCAACATACGAATGGACTCGGTGTTCATGATTTCCTCCGGCTCTTGTTTATCACTCCTATAGCCGAGAGGGAAAAGAAATGTCAATTGTGTTCGGCGATAGGCAAATATCGTGAGTGGCTCTACAGATGAACCGCCGCCGATGCACGTGGAGTTGTTAACTCCGAAAATGGCTCGCAATAGTTTCGGCCAAATGCACCCGGTAGAGGAAGAGCTATTCTTTGCGAATGGGGCGGACAGAAAGAGTGGATACCACGACGGATATTTTCAGAGGTGGGGAGATTTATTCAATGTCATGAACTTCGTCCTTACGCGAAAATATTTCCCAAGCTAACAGGCAGCCATCTACGAACATGTCTTTAGCGGTACTGTGAATGTGCCGGGTAAAGTCCCGATAGTTGGCAGCGAACCAGTCCCATATGTAGATGCGGTCTTTTAGGTCAAACGCACAAAGCAGATACTCAAAATCCTCACCTGTAAATGCCTTCCTCGTTAGCGCCTCGGTTGCTAAGTCAAATCCTATGCTATCAACTTGCCTAGACATTGTTGGGTTATTTTACTCCTGGGATCTTTGTGTGTCCATACATCCACTCGAACCAATCCATCCCATTGATTAATAACACGTATCTTCATGTTAGTTTTACATGGGCAGGACCCGCTGTAGGGTTCGGTGGGAAGTGTTGGCTTCCTAGATGCTCTGAGGTCATATAAGCCGTCAAAACATAGGTCGATTTATTTTCTCAGTAAGGACTAGTATAGTCAGTTCGATTCAGGGCTTGCACGGAATGGTCTGAACGGTCAGTCAACAGAAAAGGAATTTATCCTATGAAAAGTATGGCTTCCACTAAAAAGATCGATGTGCCCAGCGAACATTGGGATCGATTGTACGCTCCCAGTTCTTGTCTGGTCATGATCACCACCATCGACAAAGAAGGCCGGATCAACGCCGCCTCATACGGCACTTGTGTTAGGGTATGTCACGATCCGGTGTACATCGCTTTCACGACGGGGGCTACCAAAGATACCTACAATAATGTTCTGGCAACCGAGGAATTCGTCGTAAACGTTCCTTCCTTTGAGCGGGAGATCCTCGAGAAGGTAAGGGTTGTCGGACTGGAATTCCCGCCGGGAATCAATGAGCTTGAGAAAGCCGGCCTAACGTCCCTCCCCTCTACGGTCGTAAAGCCTCCCCGGATAGCGGAATGCAGGAGTCATTTCGAATGCAGGGTTGAATGGACAAAGCAGTGGCTGCATCGCTTAATGGTCGTAGGAAAGGTCGTCGCCGCTTCTGTGGATGAGGGATGCGTAGACGAACGAGGCTATCTCGCGTGGGAAAAGGTGAAGCCGGCGCATTATTGCGGTCACGAATACAAGAGCAAGTTCGTCGCGGCTTACCAGACCCTGGAAGTCGATATGGTCTATAACGAACCCATTGGCCCGCGAAATTAGACAAACCGCGGGGAAGGCCGGTATATACTGTTTTGGATTCTTAAAGAGTAAGAGCATGAATAGACTTCCGGCTGGGCAAAAATCCGAATCGATCTCGGTCGATCCGATAACTCTGGAAGTGATTCGTCATGGGATCATTTCTATCTGCGATCAGATCGACGCCAATATGACGCGTACGGCATTCAGCCCGTACATCTATGAATACAAGGACTACGCGGTGGGCTTTGTTAGCGCCGAGGGAGAGTTGTTGGCCCAGTGCACGGGCGGCATGCCGGTCTTTGTGGCCGATTCCGTCGGCATGGCGGTGCGCGACGGCTTGGAAGTTTACGGTCGAGACAATCTCCACAAAGGTGATGTTGTCCTCTGCAATCACGCCGCGGTCCAAGGCCAACACCTCAATAACACGGTGATGTACACGCCGGTCTTCGCCGGTCCCAAGGGCGATGAACTGATCGGTTTCTTCGCTGTCAACTGCCATTGGATCGACATCGGCGGCTCGGCCATCGGCTCCGTCTCTTACTCGTCCACCGATATTTTCATGGAGGGACTTCAGTTGCGCTCGATCAAGCTATGGTCGAAGGGCGAGCCTATCGACGAAGTTTATCGCATCATCGAGAACAACACGCGCTTTCCCTTGGAATTACTCGGCGACATCGAAGCGCAACTGGGCGGCTGTCTATTAGGCCGGGATCTTACACAGGCGATGACCGACAAATACGGCACGATCGTTTTTCTTGGCGCGTTGGATACCATTCTCGACCAGTGCGAAGCCGCAACACGGGAGAAAATCCGCGCGATTTCTGATGGCATCTATCAGCACGAAGCATTTTTGGATAACGACGGTGTGCGTGACGAAAAGATTCCGATCAAAGTCAAAGTCGTCGTCGCCGGCGATGAGATGACCATCGACTATTCGGACATGTCGCCTCAGGTGCGCGGCTGCATCAATTCGGGCTTCTATGGTGGCGGGCGAACCACCGCGCGCGTGGCGTTCAAATATTTGATTGCGACGGAAGAGCCCGCCAACGAGGGAACTTTTCGGCCGCTCAAAATGATTCTTCCTGAAGGTAAGTTGTTGAGCGCCGAGCCCACCGCCGCGATGGGGTTGTACAGCATTCCGTTTCCGACGGTCATCGACTGCATTATTAAAGCGTTGGAGCCCGCCCTGCCGCACCGCGTCACCGGCGCTCATTTCGGAACTTTTTCGTCGTTGAGCTTTGCTGGCAAACGGACGGATAACGGCGCATTTTTCAAAGCCAACGACAGCGGTCACGGCGGCTGGGGCGCTTGCGCCACGCATGACGGCGCGGGGCCGTTTCGCACCATGGCGCACGGCGATACGCGGCTCATTCCCATAGAGTTGCAGGAGTCGATGTATCCTTTCCGTGTCGAAGAGTTCTGCCTGCGGCAAGATTCAGGCGGTCCAGGAAAATGGCGCGGCGGCTTGGGCTTCGAAAAACAGTATGTCTTGCTCGCGCCCTGCGAACTATGGGCGAACTTCGACCGCATCGGTTGCCCGCCCTGGGGCGTGCAAGGCGCCAAAGCCGCGAAGTCGGGACAAGTGCTGATCTTCAAGAACGGGGAACAGGAACCTGAGTTACTTTACAAAACCGAAAATTGTCCATTGCAAGCCGGCGATCGCGTACGCATGTCCACCGGCGGTGGCGGCGGCCACGGCGATCCGAGAGAACGCCCGCTGGAGTTGGTGGAGCGCGATGTGATCCGTGGTTTTGTCTCACACGAAAGCGCGCGCGAAGATTACGGCATCGTGATCGACTATAACGGCAAAGCGCGCCGACTATAGTCGGTTCAATGTTCAAGGTTCAAAGTTCAATGTTTTCGGATTGAACTTAGATCTTTAAAAACGTTGAACATTGAACCCGGAACTTTGAACTGGAGTAATTCATGTCCTACGCCGTAGCCGTCGATATCGGCGGCACTTTCACCGATCTAGTTGCCTACGATCACGCAGCGCAAAAGGTGATTTATGCGAAGAGCCCTACCACGTATGAGAATCTGGTAGAGGGGATCCTCGACTGTTTCAAAAAAGCGGGAGTTAAAGCGGCGGAAGCGACGTTGGTCAATCACGGCACAACACTTGTCATCAACTCGCTGATTCAGCGCAAGGGCGCAAAGACAGCCTTGGTCACCAGTAAGGGCTTCCGCGATATTTTGGAAATCGCCCGGGGCAACCGGCCCGATCCTTTTGATCTCCATTATCAGCGGGATGAACCATTGATACCGCGCGAGCTGCGTCTCGAAGTACCCGAGCGAACCGGGAGCAAGGGTGAAGTCGTTAATCCACTGGATGTCCCAACGTTGGAAACACTTGCCGGCGAGATAAGGAAACTCGACGTCGAGTCCGTCGCCGTTTTTTTTATGAACTCCTACGTCAACCCGAGCCATGAAGAGGCCGCGGCGGAAGTTTTGAGAGAGCGTCTACCCGATGTCTACGTCACTTTCAGCACCGATCTCACCCACGAGTGGTACGAGTATGAGCGCTGTTCTACGGTAGCCGCCAACGCCTATGTGGGGCCACAGGTGAGCACGTATGTCCGCAGACTGGACAGCGACCTCAAAGCTCAGGGCTTCACCGGTTCCCTCTTCATGATGGGCTCTAACGGAGGATTGCTGTCGGCGGAGCGAACTTGCCGGCAGCCCATCGGCCTAGTTGAATCCGGCCCCATCGGCGGCTGCATCGGCGCCAGCGCTTACGCCGAAGCACTGGGTTTCAAAAACGTCGTCGCCTTCGACATGGGCGGCACCACTGCAAAAAGCGCACTGGTGGAAAACGGCCGCTTCTCGGTGAACTCCGTCTACTACGCCGGCGGTTACGTGCGCGGCTTTCCGATCAAATCGTCGGTCATTGACATTGTCGAAGTCGGATCCGGCGGCGGCTCTATCGCATGGCTCGACTCGCAAAAGCGGCTCCACGTCGGCCCGCAGAGCGCGGGCTCGACGCCGGGCCCGGTATGCTACGGCCGCGGTGGCAACGAACCGACGATCACAGACGCAAACTTGGTTCTCGGGCGGCTCAATCCTGATAACTTTCTCGGCGGCGACATGAAGCTCAATGTGAATGCAGCTGAGCGCGCTATCGATCAACGGATCGCGCAGCCGCTGGGCTACACTGCGCGCGACGGCATGGTCCGGATGGCCGATGGCATGATCTCCATCGCTACCGTGATCATGGCCGGAGCCATCCGGCGCATCTCCGTGGAGCATGGGCTCGATCCACGGGATTTCGTGCTCTTCAGTTACGGCGGCGGCGGACCGCTCCATGCCTGCGCGCTGGCGCATGAGTTGTCGATTCCGACCGTGGTCATTCCACCCGAGCCGGGAAATTTCTCGGCGATCGGCATGCTGCTCGCCGACGCCAGGATCGATACGTCAAAGACCTTCGTCAGTCTGCTGAACGACGTTTCCATCGGCGCCCTTGGTGAAATCTTCGGCGCGATGGAAAAAAATTCGCTCGAAGCTCTCGAAGCCGAATTTGGGACCAGCGACGTTTTTTTCGAGCGCCACGCTGAGATGCGCTACCGCGGTCAGCGGCACAACATAAAAGTCCCCGTCTCCGGATTGAAAGACGCGGCGGCCGTCCGTGACGCCTTCGAACGCGACTACCGGCGCCGCTACGGTCATGCCGATGCCAAGGCCCCGGCCGAATTTCAAGCGCTGCATCTTTCGGCTTTCGCGCGCTTGAAACGTCCGGATATCGCCCGCTTGCCGCGCCCTGCTGTCAAGGCGCAGCCTTCGCATAAACGGCAAGTCTATCTCGGTAGCGCTGGCGGCTGGATAGATGTGCAGATCTTTAACCGCGATGCAATGGAACCCGGCTTCCACGGGGTTGGTCCCGTAGTGATCGAGGAATACGGCTCAACGACGGTGGTCTGGCCAGGCGATCGATTCGAGATCGGCGCCATGCACGAGATTCGAATTTATTGCTCCAAGCAATAGAAAATCTGTTGTGGATCCGGCAAGTCATCTAAACCCCAAACACCGAACCGTGGATCCCATTACCCTCGAGGTGATTCGCCACGGCCTTGTCTCAATCACCGACCAGATCGATGCAAACATTTCGCGAACCGCTTTCAGCCCCTATATTTACGAGTATAAGGACTTCGCCGTAGGGCTGGTGGGCCCCGACGGCGAGCTGATCGCACAATGCACCGGCGGCATGCCGGTTTTCGTCGCCGACTCCGTCGGCATGGCGGTGCGCGACGGACTTGCTGTTTATGGCCGCGAGCGGTTGCATCACGGCGACGTGGTGCTGTGCAATCATGCCGCGATTCAGGGTCAGCATCTGAACAACACCGTAATGTACACTCCGATCTATGCCGGTCCGCAGTGCGCCGCCTTGATTGGCTTCTTCGCCATCAATGTCCACTGGATCGACATTGGCGGTATCACCCCGCGCTCCAGCGACATCTTCATGGAAGGTCTGCAGCTCCGCTCGATCAAACTCTGGTCCAAGGGAGAGCCGATTCAAGAAGTTTACCGGATCATCGAAAACAACACGCGCTTTCCCGTCGAGCTGATGGGTGACATAGCGGCGCAATATGCGGGCTGCGTACTCGGCCGCGACATGACTCAAGCGCTGGCCGATAGGTACGGCATCGATTCGTTTTCGAGCGCCGTAAAAACCATTCTCGACCAGAGTGAAGCGGCGGCGCGCGCCCAGATCAGCGCGATTCCCGACGGTGTATATGCCTACGAGACGTTTTTCGACAACGACGGTGAAACCGGCGAACCCATTCCGATCCGCGTGAAGGTCATCGTCGCTGGGGATGAGATGACCATCGATTACGGCGAAATGGCCGATCAAGTGAAAGGCTGCATCAACTCCGGCTACTACGGTGGCGGCCGCACCACGGCACGGGTAGCGTTCAAATACTTGATCGCGAACAACGAACCGGCCAATGAAGGCACCTTTCGGCCGTTAAAACTCATTTTGCCGGAAGGAAAGATCCTCAGCGCCCACCCAACGGCACCCATGGGCAACTACTCGCAGCCGTTCCCGACAGTGATCGATGCAATTATCAAAGCGCTCGAAAACGCTTTGCCCGAGCGCGTGACAGGCGCACATTTCGGAACCTTTTCCGGTGTGCGCTTCCGCGGGAAACGAATCGAAAACGGAGCGCCATTCGATTGTCACGACAGCGGCCACGGCGGTTGGGGCGCCTGCGCCGCGCACGACGGCGCGGGGCCTTTCCGAACAATGGCTCACGGCGACACGCGCATCATTCCCGTCGAGCTACAGGAGTCGATGTATCCGTATCGCATCGTAGAGTTCGGCCTCCGTGAAGACTCGGCGGGCGCCGGCAAATTTCGCGGCGGCCTGGGTTTTCGCAAACGCTATCAGATTCTCGGCCCCTGCAACCTGCAGGCATTGTTCGACCGGGTCAAATTTCCACCGTGGGGTGTGCAAGGCGGTAAGGAAGCCAAGTCCGGGCAGATCACGGTCGTGAAGAAGTCGGGTACAAAAGAAATCATTCACAAGAGTAAAGGCTATCCGTTGGAACCTGGCGATGAGATCATCGTTGAGACGGGAGGCGGAGGCGGTTACGGACCGCCTTCGGAACGACGGCGCGAGCTAGTTGAGCGGGATTTGCTTCGGGGTTATGTCTCTCTCGATGCGGCGGAACGAGATTACGGTATCAAACTCGGACCGGAGCCGTTCGATACCGATAGGTCATAATCTCATGATCCGGTGCTTGTGATCTCAGAAGAGCAAGGTCAGCCACAAAAACAGCTAAAACTTTGACTGCTTACTTGTCCGCAATGCGAGCGGATCGTGGATAAAGCTTGAACCCACCGAACCCGTACTCGCCCGCCGGCATGTTGGTGCCTGCATCGAAGAGGTCAATGAGCATAAACTTTTCCGGATGGCCGGCGAGATAATTGGAATAGGTATCGACAAAACGTTCCTGGCTGTGAAAGTCCGCGCGGAAGAACGCTTCGCCGACATATAGCCGATGAGGACGATGTTTAGCGTCCAGCCGAACCCAGTATCGAGACCCATCGGGACCTAACGTATCAAGCCATTTCTTATACTGGGCTATGACGGCCTCCCGTTTTTGGAATTCGTCTCCCCGGGCGGGGGTATGTTGGAGACAGCTAAGCGACAACGCCAAGAGAACAGCTGCGATAATTTTCTTCATATATCCTCCTGTCTAAAACCGCGCGCAATCGATGACGCAAGTTCTCTGCCAGACCAGCGGATAGACTGGGAGGAGATCTATCGGCCTTAGGGGAGGATGCCTTGGACCTTTTTGTCACAACGTGGGAATCGGTGCGCCGCAACACGATCTAAACTGGGTTTCGGAAAGCTTGAGCTGGAATCGCCTCTGTACATTATTGGCCGTCCTGCAGAGTAGAGATCAGTTTGTTTCCGATGTCGATTATTCGAGCGACCAGGTAGGAAAATCGGAAAGAATAGGGACTGAAGCGCCCATCTGTTCAGTCGCAAGATTTCAAACGGCAGCAGTGTCCGGCAGGTCTACCAAGCGGTGCTTGGAGGCGGGGAAGAAACTGGGGCGCTCAACCGAGTGTCACGCGTTACTTACGGCCTTTCCCTCGGCTTTCCGTATCGCTTCCCAAAGCTTGGGCGCCGTATAGGGCATGTCGATATGATCGATGCCCAGCGGCGCCAGGGCGTCCATGATGGCGTTGGCCACCGCGGGCGGCGCGCCGTTGGTGCCGGCTTCGCCGACGCCTTTGACTCCCAACGGATTGAAAGGATTCGCTGTTACGGTCTCGCCGAGAGTGAGCTGAGGCATATCAGCGGCGCGCATCACCGCGTAATTCATCAAGGTGCCGGTGAGCACCTGGCCCTCTTCACCAAAGAGCATCTGCTCCCGCAGCGCTTCGCCAAGCCCCTGCGCCACGCCGCCGTGCACCTGTCCCTCGACGATCATTGGATTGACGACTACACCGCAGTCGTCCACCAGTACGAGTTTCTCGATGCTCGGCTTGCCGGTTTCGCGATCGATTCGCACCATCGCCACGTGCGCGCCGAAGCCCCACGCTTCGCGTCGGGGATCGAAGAATACCGTTTCCTGGAGGCCAGGCTCCATACCGGGTGGAACTCTTCCCCCATACGCGGCGGCCGCGATTTGACGCCACGTTACTTTCTTCTCCGGGACACCGGCGACGGCGAATCCGCCGTCGGCCTGTATCACGTCTTCGGGCGCAGCTTCCACCAAATGGGCGGCGATCCGACGCGCTTTTTGAATCACACGCTCGGCAGCGAGCGCCATCGAGCCGCCACCCATCACCATGCTTCTGCTGCCGAAGGTACCGACGCCTTGCTGGACCGCCATCGTGTCGCCGTGACGAATCGCCACATGATCCATGGAAACATGCATCTTGTCGGCGATCACCTGGGCATAGGAAGTCTCGTGTCCCTGGCCGTGACTGCTGGAGCCTGTGAGCACCGTGATTTCGCCGGTGCGCTCGACCCTCACGGTGCCGCTTTCAAAGCCGGCGCCACCGCTGGGCTCGACAAAAGTTGAAACACCCACACCCACCAGCTCCCCACGCGCCCGCGTCGCGTCGCGCTCCCCGATGAGCTTTTCGTAATCGGAGAGACGCATGGCCTCAGCAAGTGATTTTTCGTAGTCGCCGGAGTCGTATTCAACTCCCACTCCGGTCTTGTAAGGAAACTGCTGGGGGCGAATGAAGTTCTTGCGCCGCATCGCCAAACGATCGAGTCCCAATTCCTTAGCCGCCTTGTCGACCAGGCGCTCGATATTGAGCACCGACTCCGGCCTGCCGGCGCCGCGGTACGGCCCGGTAGGAGTGGTATTAGTAAACACCGCCACGACTTCGACATGACAATTTTGAATCTGATAGGAGCCCGGCGCCATACCCATCATGCGCTGCGGCGGACCCGCCGTACTCGAGTACAGGTAGGCACCGAGATTGGCCACCACACGCACCTTCAGGCCCAGCATCGTGCCATCTTTCTTAAGCGCCAACTCCGACGTCATCGCCTGATCACGGCCCTGAATCGTAGTGACGAAATCCTCGCTGCGTGTGGCGATCCACTTGATCGGCTGCCCCAGCTTAAGCGCCAGATGACACGCGAGCACATACTCGCGATACAGCGGTCCCTTGCTGCCGAACCCGCCGCCGACGTCAGGCGCGATGACACGAATTTTATGCTCGGGGAATCCGAGGGCGGTGGCGAGATCGCCGCGCACTCGGTGCGGCGCCTGAGTGGAAAGCCATACCGTGAGATCACCTGTCGATTCCGGCTTTACCACGATTCCTCTCGGCTCGATCGCCAGCGCGACCTGGCGCGGGCTGGCGATATGCATGCGGCAAATATGCTCTGCCTGCGCGAACGCTTTTTCCACGTCGCCGCCTTTTTTAGTCGCGACGTAACAAATGTTGCTGTCCAACTCCTCGCGCGCCAGCGGCGCACCAGGCTCAAGAGCCTTCTCTGCGTCGATTACAGAGGGCAGCGCTTCGTATTCTACTTCGATGGCGTTGGCGGCGTCCTGCGCGAGAGCGCGGTTCTGCGCTACTACGGCGGCGACTGCAACGCCCGCTTCATGCACGGCGCCGCGGGCCAGCAATGGGTGGGGCGGTATCTTCTGATCCTGCACCATGGGTGCCACCGGTATGCTGAGCTGTTTAACATCCTCACCGGTCACAACGGTTAGCACGCCGACCATCGTCTTGGCCGCGTCGGTCTTAATGGAAATTATTTTTGCGTGCGGATACGTCGTACGGAGGAAGGCTAGATACAACATTCCTGGCAACTGGATGTCGTCCACATAGCACCCTTTGCCGGCAACCAGAACCGGATCTTCGACCCGCCGAATCGATGCGCCGATAAGTCCGGTTGGAGTATGATCAGTCGTCATGGAATAACCTCTCGTTCAAAAGCAATCGTGTTCGTGCCCGTGTTTCGTGTTCGTGACAAAAGACGAGCACGATCACGCATCACGAGCACGGTTTCTTAACTCACCGCCCTTTTCACTGCCGCTTCGATTGCTTGCCGCGCATAGACGGTCGCTACGTGGCGCTTATATCCCGCGCTCGCGTACGTGTCTCCCTCCGGGATCCGTCCTTTCGGTCGGCCTTTCCTGCGGCCAGCGGCAATGACTTCCGCCGTCAGCGGTTTTCCTTGCAGTTCCATTTCCGTAGTCACGGCCCTTACCGGACCGCTGCCCATTCCCCCGAGAACGACGCGGGCTGAAGCGCATGAGCCGGATTTCTGTCGGGTGATTAAAACGCCGGCGCTCACCACGACGTAGCCGGAAGCCGGATGCGGCAGTTTGACATACGCCGTGCCACTACCGGCGTCGGGTAACGGCACACGAATTTCGGTCAGCACTTCACTCGCATTCATGGCGGTCGTGTAGAAATCGACAAAGAAATCGTCCGCCGCCACCGTTCGGCTACCCGACGTCGATTGCAAGACAAACGACGCGTTCAGCGCGGTGAGGATCACGGGAAAATCCGCCCCCGGATCCGCGTGGGCGATGCTTCCACCGATGGTGCCGCGATTGCGCACCTGCACATCGCCGATCACCGATGCCGCGTCCACCAAACCTGGCAAGTGCTTCTGTACCAGCTCCGACGAAGCCACATCGGCGTGCACCGTGAGCGCGCCAATCGCCAGCGTATTGCCATCCATACGCACGCCCCGCAGGCCCGGCACGGTGCCGAGGTCGATCAAAGTGCGCGGCGACGCCAGTCTAAGCTTCATGGCCGGGATCAAACTGTGCCCCCCGGCCAGCAACTTGGCGTCTTCACCATGCTGGGCCAATAATTGCAGCGCCTCCTCCACCGAATGCGCCGCGACGTAGCCAAAGCTAGCGGGAAACATTTTTGCCTCCCATCTTTTCCGCGGCCCAGCGAACCGATTCGACGATATTGACGTAGCCCGTACAGCGACACAAGTTACCTTCCAACGCGTGGCGGATTTCTTCTTCCGTCGGATTTGGGTTTGTCTCCAGGAGGCTTACAGCGGTCATGATCATGCCGGGCGTGCAGTAGCCACACTGCAAGCCGTGTTTTTCGCGAAACCCTTCCTGCACCGGATGCAGCACGCCTTCGCGCGCAAGACCTTCGACTGTTGTAATTTCCGTCCCGTTCGCCTGAGCCGCCAGGATCGTGCACGACTTGACGGCTCGGCCGTTTAATTGAATCGTACAAGCGCCGCATTGGCTGGTATCGCAGCCCACGTGGGTGCCCGTCAGATTCAAATGCTCGCGCAAAAAATAAACCAGCAGCGTCCTTGGCTCTACAAGAGCTTCATGCTTTACACCGTTGACGGTGACTTTTATTGGAACAGCCGCAAACTCGATCTCAGCAGCCATGCTCACTCGGCCTCCATCCGTACGTCATTGGATTCTGTGTTGTGAAGAAATCGACTTCGAATGTCATACACTGACTTCGTCGCGGTCTCAATACCTCTCAAGGGAATCTTCATAAATTATCAGTGGTAAGATCAACCAAGGTATTTTTTTCAACACGTGCTTGACAAACAGGAGGCGTTTCCACTATGACCGGCCCATGTCGCGCCGGCGCCATATTCTCCAAAGGATATGCGGGTTGACCGTTCTGACGATGGCGTTCGCCACCGTTGGCCCTGGGCCCACCCGGGCCAACCCCTACCTTAGCAAGCCCGGAGAACCGCCGGCAAAGGTCCGCGCGGCCACCTGTGCGTTGAGCGGGGGATTCATTCACCTCTATGCAGCTCTCGATAACGGTCTATTCGAAAAATACGGAGTCAAAGTTGAGTTTGTCTCGATTCGCGGCAGCGTTGTGTCGCTGGCCGCCCTGGCTTCCGACGAGATCCAGTTTCTTTATTGCGCCGCCGACGCGACCATACCCGGGCTGGCCGCGGGCAGCGACGCCAAGCTGATCGGCGCGCCGCTCGTCGGCCTTCCATGGGTCCTGCTCGCGCGCAAAGATATCAAGCGGCCGGAAGATTTGAGAGGCAAGAGCATTGCGGTGACCCGTGCGGGGGATCTCGTCTACCGGCTCGCCAGGGCGCTGATAAGAAAATTCAACTTCACGGAAGATGACGTCAGGATCCGGCCTGTGGGCGGCACCGGGCAGGTTGAGCCGTTGAACGCGGTTTTTGCCGGGTTGGCCGAAGCTTGCCTGGTGACCCCGCCGCTTGACGTGCGGGGTACGAGGAATGGTTTGAATTTGGTGTACCGGTTAAACGATTTGGGTGTCCCCGCAGTTTATAGTTCGATCCATGCAAATACCAAGACATTGAAAGAGCGCCCCGGCGTGACGCAGAAATGGGTTGCGGCCCTGGCGGAGTCCATCTCCTTCGTGGAGAAAAATCCCGAGAAGAGCAAAGCCGCCGTAGCCAAAGCTCTCAAGCTCAACGACCCCGAAGCGCTCCAGTCCGCTTACGCGGCTTACGCAAAATTGCTTGTCAACCGGCGCATGATGGTGCCGGAAAGCACTGTAGCCGGAGTGATCGAGGTCGCTCGCGAGCAGGGTACGTCGGTGCGCAAGAAGGCGGCTGAGATTATCGACAACACTTTCGCCGAGAATCTAGACAAGAGCGGATTCCTCAAAGAGATCTGGGGCAACGCGCTTCCTCGGTAGCCCGGCCAACTCATTTTGCTCTGTACTCCTTGACCGCATCTTCATTGAGTTCCAACCCGAGCCCCGGTTTTTCACTCAACGTCACCCAACCTTTGACCGGTCCGGGCGCGTCTTTATAGAGCACGTTCCAGGTCAACCAGTTATTCACGTGAATCTCGGCACGCCAGCCGTTGGGCACCGCCGCGTGCAGATGGAGGTCGAAATGGTCCCCGTTGCCGACAGGCAGGTTGAACGCTTGCGCCACGCCGGCTGCCTTCATGCCCATGGTAAACCCGCCCACTGAAAGAACATGGATATTCAAGAAGTCGACCGATCTCTGCTTTACCAGTTCACACAGCGTGGAAAAGTTCTCCCACTGTCCTGCTGCGATCGGTATGCTGGTCTGTTTGCGCAATTCGGCCAACAATCCCGGATCATTGTGCACGATAGGTTCTTCAAACCACATCAGATTATACGGCTCAAATCGTTTGCACCACCGAAGCGCAGCATCGTATTTCATTAAGCAGTTGGCATCCGTCATCAATTCCACCGAATCGCCCACTGCGTCGCGCACCGCCCGCACGCGGGCCTCGTCCTCCGCCGGGTTATCCTCGCGGGGCTCGGCACCGGCCCCAGAGGGATCCATCTCGCCACGAATATTGAGCCGGCCGACCTGAATTTTCAGGCGGCTCTCCCCCCTGGCAACCCAGTATTTCGCGGCTTCGGCCAGCTCGTCCCTTGAATAGGCTCGCAGCCCGAAGGTGATATAGGCCGGCAGAGACTTCTGCGCGGCTCCGAGAAGGCGCCAAACCGGAATCTTGAAGAACTTTCCTTTAATGTCCCAAAGCGCGACGTCGATGGCGCTCACCGCGAAATTCCATACCCCGGCGTGGGCACGCGTGTTGAATTTCCACAGCATCTGGTGCATCAACCTTTCGGTCTCAAGAGGATCTTTCCCTTTCAAGAACGGCGCCAAATCGTTTTGAATAAAAGCAGCCGTAGCCGAATGCATGAAACCGCCAATTTGAGAAAGGCCCACAATGCCGTTGTCCGTTTTTACTTTGAGTAACCGCACCGCCGCCCGCACTGGCTCCTTGAACAACGGCGGTGTGACCGGGATGTTTTGCAGTTCCACAATTTCGATATCAGCAATCTTCAAAGGGATTCTCCTTTCTGGTGTAAGTCATACAATTTTTCCATCGACGATTTCGTTAGAGGCATCGAGCCGACTCCAGCGGCCCGTTGGGAGATTAGGTAAACAAGACGACAGCGTCAAGAGCGTTGTGTAAGCAAAGGCGCAGGGAATCGTCTAAGGCCACTGCAACCGCGCTCGTCATTTAAAGCGCAAGCACTGCGCGAATCACCCCCTCGCAGACCTTCACCATAAAGTCGAGGTTCAAGGTCTCCAAAGCATCCATGGAACCGTGATAGTGCGGATTACGAAAGAAAGACGTGTCGGTCACCATCAGTGCTGGATAGCCGGCGTCCCAGAATGGGGAATGGTCGCTCAGGCGGACTGCTGGAATCAAACCTCCGTTGCCGGGCACTGACAGTGTCTCGACTGGCAGTCCTTGGACCTGGCGCATCTGCCGAGCAAACCGGCGCAGCAAAAAAGCCGATTTCCAATTCCCGATCACTCCGATAAAATCGCCCCGGTCGGGATAAAACGCTTTGAGCCCGAGCGGATACTTTTGGCTGCCCGGCCTTGCGTCCGTGTACCCGACCATTTCTAAAGATATCATGGCATCCACCTTCGCTCCCGCTGATTTCAGCTTTTTGGCAAAATAGCTGCTGCCGATCATATTGAGCTCTTCGAGATTAAAAGCACAAAACAGTACCTGCGAACCTCCTCTGGCGCGTGCAAGCAGCCTCGCTGCTTCCAGGAGAACCGCGACACCGCTAGCGTTGTCATCGGCGCCCGGCGTGCCTTGAACCGAATCGAAATGGGCTCCCAAAATAATTGAAGAGCCGCCGCGTTGAGCGCCCTGGCGGCCAATGATGTTGCGAAACTTCTTTCCGCGGTACGAAAAAAAATCGCTTTCCACCTTGAGACCGTAGCTTCCCAGTTCCTTTTCGATAAAGCTTTCGACTGCCGTTAAATGGCGCTGGCCGCTAAACGGGTTTCTCTCGCCGACGATCGCCTCCAAGGTCCGGCGCAACCGCAGTGGATCGACCCTGATTTCAATATTCGACAATGCCATCAATTATTCAGTCTAAAACAGAGCGTATCTTCGCGCCAGCAGAGTCTAGCGAATCTTTGATCGTCGTAGGTCATACGCGCTTGCGCTGACATGTGACCGATTATGTGGTACGAGGTAGACGATGCGTCTTGAAATGGGTCTGGTGCATATTAGGGATGTGCGCTTCGGTTCGCGAACGGTCATCGACGACCATGTCTTGTTCATCGATCGTCAGGAACTAGTCGCTCTTTTGGCTCAAGAACCGCTCTTTGACAGCGTGGAAATCGATCTCGCGCACCCCGGAGAGTCCTGCCGGATTATCCGGGTGCTGGATGTCCTGGAGCCTCGCTACCGATTGAATGGCCCCAATTTTCCCGGTGCTCTCGAAGAGATGGGTCTCGTCGGAGAGGGACAGACCCGCGCATTGAAAAACCTGTGTGTAATCGAGACCACCGCCGACCAAGCCCGCGGCAGAAACATCATCGATATGAGCGGGCCGGCGACGGACTATTCCCCTTTCGGCGCCACACACAACGTCGTGCTCATCCCACACGCGGCTCAAGGTGCCGATGTTGATGAGTATCGTCTCGCAGTTAAAAAAGCCGGGCTGCGAGCATCGGTCTACTTGGCAGCGGCCGCAAAGGAAATGGCTGCCGACGAAACCGAATTCTACGAGCTATCGCCCACTGCCTTTAACAGCGGGCCGAAGGAATTACCGCGCATCGGCTACATTTTTCCCATCCATTCGCAGCAACATCCGACACATCAGAAGGAGACGGTTTTTTACGGCAGCAACATTCAGGGATTCCTGCCGACGATCGTCCATCCAAATGAAATCCTCGACGGGGCGCTCATGTTTTCTTATTCCGCCTTCACCTATTTCGCTCAGAACCATCCCGTCATCCGAGAACTCTACAGGCGGCACCAGCGCGACCTCTGGTTTGCCGGCGTCGTCGTCACCGTCGCCCCGGTTACGATCGTAGAGAAGGAACGTAACGCCCACCTTGCGGCGCGTCTAGCCAGCGAGGTTTTAGGCGCTAATGGGGTGATCGCGACCAAGATCGGCGGCGGCGCCGTGGATACCGATCTAATGATGATCTATGAGCGCTGTGAGGAAATGGGGTTGAAGGCCGCCCTTATCATTATGGAACGCTACCCTGACACCGGGATCACTTTTGTGCCGGGCAACGTCGATGCGCTTGTGACACCGGGACTGACCCGGGATGCGATTACCTTGCCGCCTGTCGAACGAGTCATCGGTGGCGATACGTTATTCTTGGATAGTGCCAACCCGGACAATACCAACCCGGGGATCCCTCCCCTGCCGGCAAACCAAGAGCTGAGGCTCTGGGTCGGGGACATTGTCGGTGCCATTAGCCAAGTAGGAGCTTCCCGGCTAATCACCTATACCGGTTGATTAAGCGTCGGGCTCTGGAGGTCTTCATGGCCGAAAAAATTCGCGTCGTTCACTACCTGAACCAGTTTTTCGCGCAGATCGGCGGGGAAGAAAAAGCCGATATCGGTCCCGGATTCAAAGAGGGTCCTACCGGACCCGGTCGTGCGCTACAGCAGATATTGGCGCAGCATGGCGAAGTCGTGGCCACCGTCTTTTGCGGCGACAACTACTTTGCCGAACATTCGGAAGAAGCTAAAAAAGAGTTGCTTCGCCAAATGGCGCGTTGCAAACCCCAGCTGCTGATCGCCGGACCCGCTTTCGAAAGCGGACGCTATGGCGTTGCTTGCGGCGCGATCTGCCAGGCGGCTCAAGAGCAACTCGGAATTCATGTCGTGGCCGGCATGGATGACGAGAACGCTGGAGCCGCCCTGTATTGCAAGCACGTCTACATTATCAACTCGGGCGATTCAGTCGTGCGCATGCTCCCGGCTCTCCAGCGGATGGTTTCGCTGGGACTTAAATTGGTGCAGGGCGCACGGGTAGGAAGGCCGGAGGAAGAAGGCTATATTCCGCGCGGCATCAAGCGCAACGCATTCGCCGCCAAGCCTCCCGCAGAGCGCGCCGTGGATATGCTCCTGGCAAAAATTCGCGGCGAGCCGTTCAAGTCAGAAATTGCGGCGCCGCAATTTCATCACATCAAACCGGCGGCAGCGCTTCGCGACCTGTCGTCGGCGGTTATTGCGTTGGTCACCGACGGTGGGCTCGTGACCGAGGGCAATCCGGAACGGATGGAGCCGGGCCGCCCTACTCGCTTCACGACTATTCCCATCGAAGGGGTAGATCGTCTGGACCCAAAAGAATTCGATGTCGTTCATTCCGGCTACGACACGGCCTTCGCCAATCAAGATCCCCATCGAGTGGTGCCTCTGGATGTCATGCGCGAGTTGGAGCAGACAAGGAATCATCGGCAAGCTCCATGAATCCATCCACGCCACCGGCGGTGCCCATGCGGCCGTGGAGAATGCGACGCACATCGGCCAGAGCATCGCCGAGCGGCTGAAATCCGCCGGCGTTAACGGCGTCATCCTCACTTCGACTTGAGGCTCGAGCACTCGCTGCGGCGCAGCGATCAGCAAAGAAATCGAACGACTTAATATTCCCGTGGTGCAGATTTGCACCATGATACCGGTGGCGAAAGAAGTGGGTTCGCTCCGCGCCATGGCCTCCGGCGGCATCGTCAGCCCTACCGGGAATCCGGAGCTGGCACCGGAAAAGGAAAAAGAGTTCCGGCGGGATCTCGTCTTGCGCGCTTTGCAAATTTTAAAAGAGGATGTTCGCGAGTGAAGCTCTCAGATCTGCAATGCAAAGGAGCATGTCTATGGCTATCAATGGAATTCGTTTCACACACGTCGCGTTCCGTGCGGCCGATCTAGACCGCAGTATCCGCTGGTATGAGGATGCCTTCGGCGCTAAAAAAGTTTTCCACGCAAAGCAGGAAGGCGACCGACCCGAACTGTTGTTCCTGGAGTTTTCCAAGGGACAGTTTATCGAGCTGTTCACCAATGGCAAAACCAAGGTGGACCAACCGCGTGATGCGATCGGCTATCAGCACTTCTGTTTGCTTGTGGAGGATTTGGAACAAGCGCTACAGCACTTGGCCGGTATGAACGTGCATCCACATCGGGGGCCGTTCGCGGGCCGCGCCCAATACCGCATCGCTTTTATTTCCGACCCGGACGGCAACATCATCGAACTAATGCAAATGCAGCCCGAGTCACCCCTGTACCGGGAATAGAGTAAGCCTGCTTGGGAAAGCGAGATTCAAGCAGCATCCGTATTAGACGCACCCATCAGTACCAGATCGTGGTTGCCCGTGGTTTAGGCAACGTTTTGGTTACAAACTATGCACTTGAAATAAACAAAGGAAACAAATCCAGCGTTTTCAAACTATTTTTTCGGTCCTGTCATTGGCATATCGCTTGCTCAAATTTAACTTGAAACCTTAACAGGCAGAGTCAACGGTTCGTCAAAATCGTTTTCGCATGATTGCATCCGGTGTGGATGCTTCAACGATTGCTTCGGCTATCTATCCGTTGGAGGGAATAGAGCAATAATGGCAAAAAACCATATACTTGCTTTGGCGACGTTTGCGTTACTAATGAATGGTTGCGCCAATATGAACTACAAACAGCAGGCAGCCTTGAAAGGTGCCGCGGCGGGTACGCTTATCGGTGGCGGTATCGGGGGAGGCGTCGCAGCCACCCAAGATGGTAAGAATCGTTTCGCAATAGGAGGCCCCGTCGGCGCCACCACGGGTGCAATAATCGGTGGTTTGTTGGGATATTGGCTGGCTGAAGAGCCGAAACCTCCACCGTCTCCTCCTCCGCCACCACCACCTCCTCCTCCGCCTCCGCCAGCTCCAAAACCGAAGCCGGCGCCGCCGCCGCCACCTCCACCGCCGCCACCGGCGCCGAAGGTTGAGCGGACGATCATCCTGGATGACGTGTTGTTCGACTTTGACAAGAGCACGATCAAACCCGAAGCGGCGCAGATTCTCGATCGGCTGGTAGCGTTCATGAACGAAAACAAAGGTTCGAAGGTCGCCCTAGCGGGTTTTACGGACAACATCGGGACGGAAGCCTACAATATGGGTCTATCGAATCGGCGTTGGATGTCGGTTAGGGATTACGTAGTGAAGAAGGGTGTGGACGCCGGCCGGGTCTCAGGTCAGGGGTTCGGCGAAACCAAACCGATAGCTGATAACAAGACTAAAGAAGGCCGGGCGAAGAATCGACGGGTCGAAATCAAGGTTCAATAGAGAGTAGGGGGCAGGCTTCAAACCTGCCCCCTACTGAAAGCTAGTCCGAAATATCCAACAGCACGCCATCCGGATCGGCTAATACGTGCTTCCCGATGGGGCAAGCTTGCAGGTCTTTCTCAAGCTCGCCGCCTTGCATTCCGACGGCGATTTTTTTCGGGGCGGATTCGGGAAAAGCCGTCGCGATTTCGTCCAGGTCTTTCTTGGTTTTTTCTACGCTCTCCACTTTAAAGCCGATATGATCGAACCCCTGCCTTAAGCCTCGATAAAAACCGTCATGGCAGCGGCGGATCACAAGACGAACTTTGCCGTCGGTGACTGTGATCGCTCCGTCCGCAGCTTTCTCTGGCATCTCTTCGAGCTCTAGAATTGTCGTGTAAAACTCTGCTACCTCATCCGGTTCTCGGGCACGAAGCGCAATGTGGTTGAGCCATCGCGGTTGTTCCCAGCCATCCTTCAGATATCCCTCTCGAACATTGGACATCCCTTTCTGTGAAAGGTCGAATTGAGTTCCGGTAGGATCCTGAGCTCTGATACCCGCGAACGGAACGTAGCTCAGCGCTTTTGTAAATAACAGTTCGGGGTACTTCTGTTTGATCCTGTCCAGCACCTCCTTGACGTCCTCGCATTCGAAGCCGAAGTGGTCGAGGCCTTGCTGGCTTCCCGGCCGCTTGGTTAACAGGGCCATGCCGATAACGCCGTCGCTAATATGTCCCCGGTTCGGATTGTGTTGGCCCGTCTCATCTACCAATCCGGTCGTGATCTGCTTCATTCCGAAAATGGTCTGGTAGAACTTAGCCATGGTATCGTAACGTTCCGTGTGAGCGGCGACATGTCTGATCTTTGCAAACATAGGAAGGCTCCTTTCTCCTGCGAGGATTGAATCCTGTTCTAGGTCAACCCCTCAACCTTGTCAAGCTACACCGGGAGGGAATCCTGGAGTGGTGGAGTAATCGAGTGCCGCGTTGAGAACCCAATATTCCAATACTCCCGTACTCCAACACTCCAGTCCGCTAGATTGACGCAGCTTGGGCACCTTGCTACGCTCGGCGCCTACACAGAAGCGATATCGGGCCCGTGGCGGATCGAGGGAGGATAGGACCATGCAGAAGACAGTCGCTGGTATTTGTACGCTGTTTTTTTTAATCCTCGCCTCTTCGCCCGCCCTGTCGCAGCTCAAAAAGATACGGTTTTCGACGACCTCCATCGCCGTCACCGAGTTGCAATTCAGGATAGCCCATCTCAAAGGCTTTTATCGCGAGGAAGGACTGGATCTCGAAACGCTCCTCATACGAGGATCGGTGGGGATGCAGGCGCTTATCGGCGGCTCGGTGGACTACGCATCGGCCGCCGGATCGATCATCGCCGCCGCTGTTCGCGGCGCTCCGGTGAGGCTGGTCCTGATCGTCAACTCCAAGCCGCAGTTCGACCTCGTAGCCCAGCCCGAAATAAAATCGGTTCAGCAACTCAAAGGTAAGGTCATCGGCATCTCCTCCCGCGGCGGAGCGGTGGACCTGCTGACGCAACTCATCCTCACCCATCATGGTGTCACGCCGAACAAAGACGCAACCCTGATCGTCATAGGTACTCCCGAGGAGCTCGCGACGGCGCTCAGGACCGGGCACATTGCCGCATGTCTGCTCAGTCCGCCGAGACAGCTGATCCTCTACCGCGAAGGCTTCAGCAAGCTCGCTTATTCAGGGGACTACCTGACCAGTTATCCGTCGGGAGGCATCGGGGCAACGGAAGAAAAGCTCAGGACCCATCCCGCGGAAGTCTTCGCCTTTGTCAGAGCCAGCCTTAAAGGACTTCAATACTATACGCAAAATCGCGCAGAGTCCGTTGACAACATTTCAAAGTATCTCGGCATCAAGGACCCTTCATTGGCCGGAGAGGTCTACGACCTCCATGTGAGCCGTCTAGGGGGCTTTAACTATTTGGATGAAGCCTGGATGCGCGGCGCCATCGATTTTACCAAGAAAAGCTTAGGAGTCACCAAAGACGTGGCCCCGAGCCAAGTGTTTGATTTTAGTTTTGTGGAAAAAGCCCTGGCGCAAACCAAAAAATAATTGGCTTTTGCTATCAACGAATCTGCTGGCGTACAGCCGTTAGCCGGTCAATACGGCTCGAAACTGCGTAGTACGGGAAGGACTTCGGTGCCAAAGAGCCTGATGGAGCGCATCAAGTCTGCTTCGGCGATGTCGCCGATATTGAACTCGCCAAGCACGGTGTTAAACAAACCCTCCGCTGCGGCTGCTTTGATTTTTTCCGTCACGGTTTTGGGCGATCCGACGAAAGCGAGATTGTGCTCCAGTAAATAGTCGAGATTGACGGCGTTCCTGGCGATTTCGGCTCCTCCCGGATCGCCGCGCTTGGCGAAGTTTTCGGCCAGCCTCAGATACCCGATTCCGCCGTCGGCCCGGGTACCGAAGACTTTGGTAAAACAGTGCGTGAAATACGGCTTCGCCTTCGCCACAGCCTTCTCATCGGTTTCGTCCACGTAGACTAGCACCCAGTAACCAATGTTGGGTTTTCCCGTGTGCCCTGCGTGATTCCATCGCATCAAGTATTCTCGGTAGCGGGGCGCGACCTCGTGCCGCGGCACCAGGAAGAGATAACCCGTGTGGACTCCCTCTTGAGCCAGGATCGCCAAAGTATCCGGATCGCGGGATTGCATCCAAAGCGGCGGATGGGGACTTTGCACGGGCTTCACGGAAAGCGTGAGGTTTTCGTATTTGTGGAAAGGTCCCTCGAAGCTCAACGGTCCTGTCGTGGAAAAAGCCTGCTTGACGAAAGCTAAAGTCTCATTCGCCAAAGCCCTGCGGTTCTTGAAGTCCGCGCGATAGGGGCCGAAAAAGTCAGGCACGATGCCCGAAACAAGGCCAAGCTCCAAGCGCCCGTTCAGAACGTTGTCCAAGACCGCGGCATCCTCAGCGATTCGCAAGGGATCGTAAAGCGGGACGACAAAACCCATGGGTCCATGCCGCATCTTGCGGGTGCGCGCTGCCGCGCCGGCGCAATAGATCGCCGGCGAGGGCATCCAGCTTTCGTTGGGGTTGAAGTGATGCTCGACGGTGAAACCAAAATCAAAACCGAGCTCGTCGCAGGTTGCCAGCTCGCGCCATAGTTGTTCGTATCGCTGTGCCGCGGTCATGCCGGGTTTGTTCCATACATGAGAGAAGTGCGCGAATTTCATCCAACTTCCTCCGAAGTGCCGCGCCGAGTGGCGACGGGCAATTGCCCGACCTGGTCGATCCTTTTGCTTGCGCGAACATATAGCAAAAGCCTTCAACCTGCCACCCTTGCCTGATTGATCGCAGCTGCAGTGTCGTACCCGCTTCGGACATTCACCTTTGTGCGCGGATGCCAACAACAGTCTTGGGGGTAATCCACGGCCGGACTTGAAGACATTTCGAGCTCGCGCTCTAATAACATCATGGCTGAGGCGAACGAGACGAGACGCGACAACCTCGTCGCGCATTGTTGCATCGCCGGTGGCGGGCCGGCGGGCATCATGCTGGGCTTTCTCCTTGCCCGCGCCGGTATCGAAGTCATCGTTCTAGAAAAACATGCCGATTTCTTACGCGACTTTCGCGGCGATACGATTCATCCTTCGACGCTTGAAATCATGCATGAGCTTGGTTTGCTCGATGACTTCCTCAAGTTGCCGCACCAAGAAGTTTACGAGCTGCGCGCTCAGATCGGCGACACAAGACTTACCTTGGCCGATTTTACCCACTTACCCACTCGCTGCCGCTTTATCGCTTTTATGCCGCAGTGGAATTTTCTCGACTTTCTGGCCGATCATGCCCGCCGCTATCCAACGTTCCGTTTGTTAATGCAAGCCGAGGTGACCGACATTATCGAAGATTCGCAACGTGTGGTTGGACTGCGGGCGAAGACAGCGACAGGCCCACTGGAAGTGCGCGCGGATCTTGTGGTGGCGGCCGATGGTCGCCAATCTATCCTCCGGGAGAAGGCCGGTCTGCCATTGAAAGAGTTTGGCGCGCCTATGGACGTGCTGTGGTTTCGCCTTCCACGCAAGCCGGACCATCCCGCGCAAACTATGGCACGCTTCGACACCGGCCGCATCTTTATCATGATCAACCGGGGTGATTACTGGCAGTGCGGTTACGTTATTCCGAAGGGCCAGTTCGACGAAATTCGCAAGCAAGGGATTGACTCTTTTCGCGAAAAAGTCGTCCAACTCGCGCCCTACGCCAAAGACACGGTAAGCGAAATCAAGCGATGGGACGATATCAGGCTTCTGACCGTGCGCGTCGACCGGCTCTCCCAATGGTTTCGCCCGGGTTTGCTCTGTATCGGGGATGCTGCGCACGCGATGTCGCCCGTCGGCGGCGTCGGCATCAACCTCGCTATCCAGGACGCAGTGGCCGCGGCCAACGCGCTTGCTGAACCGCTGCGCAACCGACAGGTAACGATTGACGAACTGCGACGGATTCAAAAAAGGCGCGAGTTTCCCACCCGGGTAACTCAATGGCTACAAGTGACAATGCAGCGCAGGGTGATTGCGCCCGTACTGGGCTCGGTGAAACGGGTGAAACCACCGTTGTTGCTTCGACTGATCACCGCCATTCCCTTCCTTCGGCGCATTCCTGCTCATGTAATCGGCATCGGCGTCCGGCCGGAACATATAAAGGTAAGTGAAATTCCACGTGACTCAGTTTAGAAAATTGACGGCAAACCATTTAGCCTCGGTTTCATTGGCATAGAGATTGCGGCTCATTAGCAGCCATGATTGAAGCAGTTATCTTTGACATTGACGGAACGATTGTTGATTCGGTTGATCTGCATACAAAAGCATGGCAAGCAGCGTTTGCCAAGTTTGGCAAGGAGATTCCCCTGCAGAAGATACGGCGTCAGATCGGCAAAGGGGCCGACCAGTTGTTACCCGTCTTCTTCTCCAAACCAGCGCTCGACGAGTTCGGCGACGAACTGGACAGGTATCGGGGTGAGATTTTCAGGAAAGAATATCTGCCTCGGGTGAAAGGGTTTCCCAAAGTTCGCGAATTATTCCAGAGAATCAGGCAGGACGAAAAGCGCATTGCCCTGGCGTCGTCGGCGAAAAAAGATGAGCTTGAATTATATAAACAAATTGCTCAAGTCGGCGACCTGATTGAAAGTGAAGCTTCATCTGACGATGCGGACAAGTCCAAGCCCTATCCGGATATATTCGAGGCTGCTCTCCAACAGTTGCCGGGAATAAATCTCGAAAAAATCATGGTCGTCGGCGACACGCCCTATGACGCCGAAGCTGCTGCCAGGGCCAATCTTCAAACCATTGGCCTGCTGTGCGGCGGCTGGAAAGAGCCCGCGTTACGCCGCGCGGGCTGCATCGCCGTTTACAAAAATCCCGCCGACCTGCTCGCTCGCTACCGCCAATCCCCGCTCGCGTGACGTATTCAGAGCAAACGCGCCAGAATCCAGTGTTTTAGAACCTGGAATCTTGAACCTTGAATTCGACGGATGTAGTATTACCGGTCGGAGTAATACCATGAAGATCACATCGAAGGGCCAGGTTACGATCCCGCTTGAGATTCGTCAAAAGCTCGGACTTCTTCCGAACACCGAAGTAGAGTTTAAGGTCCAGGGCAACACCGCTCGGCTTGTCAAGGTCTCGGCGAAGCGTGGGCACGGCCGTGGAAACGAATTGATTACGCGTTTGCGCGGTAAGGCTGATGTCAGGATGACCACCGACGCGATTCTCGCTTTAACCCGTAAGCGCGCATGAAAACCACGCTCGTGGACAGCAACGTCCTGCTCGACGTCGCGACCAACGATGCCTCATGGTTTGATTGGTCATCGCAGGCGCTGGAGTCGGCAGCCAACGAGTCTCCGCTTGCGATCAACCCAATCATTTATGCAGAGGTGTCAATTGGATTTCAGCGTATTGAAGATCTCGAGTCCGCCCTACCATCGCGCCTATTTCGCCGCGACGCATTGCCCTTCGAGGCAGCGTTTCTCGCGGGGAAAGCGTTCCTTCAATATCGAAGGCGCGGCGGCGGTCGAGCCACCCCTTTACCCGATTTTTACATCGGCGCCCACGCCGCCGTGGGGGGTTTTCGGCTTCTGACACGGGATCCCAAGCGATATCAGACGTATTTCCCTTCCCTAGAGTTAATCGCTCCGTAAACCGCAAGTTTGAACGTTCAACGGCCCAAAGGGCCGCAAAGGAGACAGCCGTGGCTTTACGCATCAATAACTCGGAATTTTACGCCATCGACGCGCATTCGCATTTGGGGCAACGCAACACTCCGTTGGGACATGGAGTTGCGAGCTTTCTCGGCGAGGATTTGGTGCGCAATCTCGATGAAGCCGGCCTGGACTGCGCCGTAGCATTTCCTTTGGGAGCGTCCTACACCGATTACTCCGAAGCGAACCAGATCATGGCCGATGAAATGGCTAAACATCCGAAACGGATCATCAGCTTTTGCCGGATCAATCCGAACTTCGGCCCTGAAGCCACGGCGAAATCTCTCGACCATTGTCTCGGCACCTTGAAACTGAAAGGCATCAAGCTGCATCCCGAGATCGAGTTCTTCGATCCTAACGAAGCCGGGCTGATGGAGCCGATCTATCACGCGGCTCGCCGCTATCGCGTGCCGATTATTTTTCATACGGGTATGTCGAGCAAGGCATCGCCCGGAGTAATCGCCGAACTGGCCGCCCAGTATAGCGATGTGCCCGTCATTCTCGGGCACATGGGTGTTTCGGAATATGTCAAGCTGGCGGTGGCCGTCGCTCGACAGCACGAGAATATATTTTTGGAAACCTCCGTGGTCGGCTGGATGCCGCTGCTTTTGGAAGCCTTTCGCGGCGTCGGTACGAGCAAAATTCTATTTGGCTCCGACCACCCCTATAATCCGCTTTCCATGGAGGTGGAGAAGATCTCCAAGCACGTGGCCCGGGCCGCCAAGCTCAAACCAGAAGACTTGAAAAAGGTCTTTGCCGACAATCTTCTATCCATTCTACGTCATGATCCCTGACTCCGACGTTCGGCCATTCATAGTCGTCTCAATGGACCCTTGACCAATCGTATCTTATAAACTACAATTAGCGTCAGTGATCGAGGTCCGTCAGACCGAGGCTTTCGCCGGCTGGTTCGACAGCTTGCGTGATCGGAAAGCGCGCGGGCGAATCGATGTTCGGATACGCCGATTGTCGCTTGGAAATCCTGGGGACGTAAAACCCGTCGGCGGAGGCGTTTCAGAACTGCGGATCGACTATGGTCCCGGCTATCGCGTCTATTTTGTACAACGTGGGCCGACTCTGATCATCCTGCTCGCCGGGGGTGAAAAGCGAACACAGGAACGGGACATCAAGAAAGCCCGGGGATTGGCGCAAGTATTATAGAGGTTTTTATGACAAAAAAGATCGCAAAAATAAAAACTCGACCGTGGGATGTGGCTGAACATCTAAAAACCGAAGAGGATATGGCGGCATACCTGGAAGCTGCCCTTGAAGACGGTGACCCGGCGCTTATCGCAGCGGCGTTGGGCGATATCGCGCGTGCAAAGGGCATGGGCCAGATTGCCCGCGAAACAGGACTAGGTCGCGAGAGCCTTTACAAAGCGCTGTCACCAGAGGGCAACCCGGAATTTTCCACGGTGCTCAAGGTTGTGCGGGCACTCGGCCTTCGCTTACACGCAGCAGCCGACGTTTAACACGAAAGTCCCTGGAACCTTTGGAACGGCTGTAACAGCTCGAGTTATATAGAACGGCCGGAACAAATTGGAACTGTTTCGTGTTACGTGTTACGGAGATTCAATGATCCCATCTAAGAAATCGTCATCCTGGTTGGTAGTCAATGGCCTAGTTTCGCTAACGCTATTTTTCGCGTTTGCCGGGTCCTCAAATCGAACCCAGGCAGCCGACGCTCCTCTGGTTCGGGCGAACTACGCGGCGTTTAGCGGCGCCTTCGCGCCGCTCTGGATCGCGGCTGACAAACATCTCTTCGCGAAATATGGTTTGAACGTTGACATCCGCTACATCGCCCCGGCCACAGCCACTCAGGCGCTGATTGGCAAGAATCTCGAGATCATCAATCCCGGCGGCGAAATCGTCGAGGCAGGCCTGAACGGTGAGCCGGTGGTCTACATTGCCGGCATCTTGAATCGCGCCGTGATGTCGATCTATGCAAAGCCGGAAATCACTTCGCTGGCCGACCTCAAAGGCAAGGTCCTGGCTGTCACGGTCCCCGGCGCAACCACCGACTTCGCCGCGCGCGTGTTGCTCCAGCAAGTGCGGTTGACGCCGGGTAAAGACGTCAAGCTTATTTATCTAAAAGGCATGGTGGAAATCCTCACCGGCATCAACCAAGGCAACGCAGATGCGGGTATCTTCACCTCGCCGACGACTTTAAAGGCGCAGCACGCGGGCTTAAAAGAATTGGTCAACGTCACCGAGCAGAATATCCCGATGATTCACGCCGCCCTGGCGAGCACCAGGGAATATATCAGGACACGACCCGATAACGTGCGTCGGTTCCTGCAAGCCTATCTGGAAGGAATCAAAATCGCTTCTACGGAGCCCGAACTCGCCAAGCAAGTCATCGGTAAGTACACTAAAACCACCGATGCGGCCGACCTCGAAAATTCCTATCAGACGTTTTTGCCGGCGTGGGAACGATTGCCCCTCGTCCCTCCGGCGGCCGTGCAGACCATGCTCAATTTCGCGACGCATCCCGGAGCCAAGACCGCGAAGCCGGAAGCTTTCATCGACAATTCCATACTCGCCGAGATCGGCAAGTCCGGCTTTGTCGATCGGCTTTACAAGTAGACGAGAAGCTATCTTCTCCGCCCCCATGACGTGGAGGCGGACACCGGTGGGGGCTTGAACGAGTTGAACGTTTTGAACGTCTGGAACTCTTCATATGAGTTCGAACCTGGAACCTTGAACGGCAAATCCTAGGTCTTGAACGATTGAAACGACTGGAACTGCTGGAACGTTGGAACAAGTCCCCTCATAGTCGGATTCTAGGCGGAGCGCACTTTGAGTTGAACGCCTTCTTTCTTCTGAAGGTAGGCGACGATCTCAAAAAAGTTCCTGGCTTGGGGATTTCCGCTGGGGCCGAGCATACGCATGAGGCTTTTCGGAGATTTTTTAGTGACCGCCGCTAGCTCGTCAAACCCGACGGTAGCATTGATGTAATCGCGAAGAACGGTCTTGCCGGTTTCCACATCTCCTGAGAGAAGCGAGTCGATGGCTTCCTTCAGAAGAGCTTCACGAAAAGCCGAATCGCGGCGGGCCCGTGCCTGAATCGTTTCCTTGAAATCTTTAGTTAACGGCATCTTACTTTTCCTCCTTCTTGCGTCGTCTATAGTCGGCCCACAAAATCTGGACACGCCGTATGTCTTCCTGTTGGCGTTTCTTCGTTCCGCCCCCGAGAAGAATCACAATTCGGTCGCCGTCTCTACCAAAATAAACTCTGTAGCCGGGTCCGAAGTCAATGCGGCACTCTTGAACGCCAGCTCCTACGCTTTTGGTGTTCGAGAAATTTCCCTGAGCCATTCGCGTGACCGTGATCGTCACCTTAGCGGCAGCCTGTGCGTTGAGACTATTGAACCATTTTGCATAGGGGCTCCGGCCGTCAGCAGCAACATATTCGAGGACCTCAATCACGACATATGGTAACATCTACGTTACTATTACTCAACATGAGTAACTTAGAGCGGTTAATCTTCTTGCTCCCAAATGTTCCTCCGCCCCCGTGACGCGGGGGCGGACACAGGTGGGGGCTTGAACGATTTGAACGTTTTGAACGGCTGGAACTCTTCATCGGAAGGGTGCCCATCTCGTCACACGGGCTGAAAAGAGTTAATGTCTAGATATGATGGGTCGGCTCTTCTTACTTTTTACTCTCGTTCCTCTGCTCGAGCTGTATATCTTAATCAAGATCGGCGGCTACCTCGGTGCGTTTCCAACCGTTGCTTTAGTCGTTCTTACGGCTCTCTTGGGCGTCGTACTTGCCCGTTTCGAAGGCCTCAGGACATTGCAACAAATCAGGCAAAGTCTTTCCCAAGGTATCGTCCCCGCGGAAGAGATGGTTGACGGGGTATTGATCTTCGTCGGTGGAATTCTTCTGATCATACCGGGAGTGCTCACCGACCTTTTTGCTTTGGTACTGTTGATTCCCTACAGCCGAACCATTTTCAAGCGCTGGCTCCGGCGCCGGTTCGACCGCATGATCGCGTCGGGAAATGTCCGCCTCCACTACTACGGCCGAAACTAAAACGATTTTTAGTCCGGGGACCTACACTGGTTCGATGTGCCTTGTGCATAGTCGCGGAAGGCTATTCGCACATCAAGGTGAGTCGGCCGGACTCGCTTTTTCGCTGCTGCTACACGGCCGTCCGTCCGGCAACCGGCACGATTGCTCGCAGGGAACCAACCCATTGACCTCGCAGGCTTCGACCTCTTTTGCTTTGACACAACCATCGGCTTCAAAGGGTCGACCCCCCGCGATGTGAATGAGAAAAAATGAGTGCAGGAATCTCACAAAAGGCTCGCTATAGATCGTATTATGATCCGCAATGATCTCAGGGTCCGCTCTCACGACCAGATAGGGATAATTTGCGCTGTATTTGAGATCGCCCGCCAATCGAACTCCCTGTCCATAGACGTCATAGATACGCTGGCCTTGTTCTTTTCCCGCGGTAAGCGGATTGTCTGCCGGCCGAGCACCTCCCGGCAGCATAAAAGGTTCGATACGCGCTTTGAACGTCCGCCAGTTGAACCCCATCGTCGGTGTCAGATAGGGGCAACCGCAGTCCCCTTCTTCCTTTGCGTCGCCGCGCTCTGCGCTGTCTGCCGGAGGTCCTAACCATTTAAGTTCGTGCGTCCGGTATCGAGCATCATGACCAATCGCCTGCACAATGCTATCGGCCTGGTCCTGGGATGTTGCGTGTTCAAGCATCGTGCTAGCTTTTCGGCCCAAAGGAAACGCGAGACCGGTGGCGAGATCGCTGCCGGAGGTTACCGTCATCATGACGGGGGTCTGATTTGCCCGGTAGCAACGATTCGTGGCAATGTGAAACAGCGGTTCGTATTGCGAGCCCTCGAAGGCTGGATTTACCAGCACGACAAAATCCCCGAAACTGACCGCGGTGTCGTAACAGGTCAGTCCTCCGCTGCTTTGTTCGCGCCGCTCGAGATCGTTACAATTGTCGTTGCCGACACGAACCGTTCTCCCGGCACGCTCCATCAAAGCGTGGGAAAGCGCGGAATAGACGACCAGCCCGCCAAAACTGTGCCCTACAACCACCAACTGTGTCTTGTCTCCGTCTCGGTCAGGATTGCGAATGCGCCGGTAGTCGTTGAGCCTGGCTAGAAGCTCAGTCACTCCCCCACGCCCCACTCGCTCGGCTGCATTCTTGCGTGTCCAGAACGTCAGATTCGTCAACGGCCCGGCATCGAGTGATAAGCCACGCCACCCGACATACACGCCGACGACGCTGCGACGGGCGCCTTCATTGAGATGACGCTCCAAAATATCCATTCGTTCGAGCAAGCGCGAGAAGCAGATCACGTTGTTGTCACATTGACTGGCGTTGTGTTTCCAACCGTGGGCGTAAAGAAGTATCAGGACTTGCCCGTCGCCGCTGCGGCGTTTTTGCTCACTTTCGAGTCTGCGCAACAATGAGAACAACGCTTCCATTTGCTTGCGATCAGCGAACCATCCCTGATCATCGAACTCGACAAATGCGAGGTGATAGTCAGCGTTTCGACGCTCGCCAGTCTTATCATTCTCGTCCTTGTAATCGTTGTATTGATAGTGACGGTTTTGGACGGCATATTCACTGGCAGCGACTGCTTCCTTGTCCTCGCATGCTGGCAGATTGGAATGCGGATCGCCGGAATAGCACCTGGCTTCTTTTAGCAGTCCGTTATCCGCCAGCGTCTGCGTTCGATAGGGCGCGAACTGTGTGCACCCGGACCCTGTGACAGCAAACAAAAATACTAGCGCCGCATCGATCAGTCTCTGCCGCATTCCGACCTCCTAAAATGGCCTGCATGCATGTCGGCAACTGGAGCACCGGCTTTAGGATCCATCACTCCAGTACTCCATCACTCCACTATTCCAGCTTCGGCTGCACCTGCGATCTCATTTGTTGTCGAAATCGTAAACCATCTGTGACTTGATCGCGGCGTTGATATTTTCGGCCATCGGATTGCGAATCTCTTCGCCGATGTGAGCCACCGCTCCCAAGGTTCGCCCGATGAGCGCGAATGCTTTGGTGATCTGCCACGGGAGCCCCAAGTCGAGCGCGATAGCGCCGATGGCGCCGGTGACGTTGGCGGGCAGAGGACGGCCAACCTGCGCCTCGGCTGCCTTGCAGATCCTTTGGAGCAAATCGCAATAACGTCCATACACACCGGTCTCCCGCGCGATCTCGAACAGACGCACCGCCCGCGGGTCGCCTTCCGGATGCGTCCTGTGGCCGATACCCGCTATCCTTTTTTTCTTTTTGGCGTGCTGTTCCACCACCGACGCCGCGGCTGCTTCGAGATCGCTTGGCGAACTGCTCGCTGGTAGGGCTTTCACGAGCATTTTTGCCGACCACTCTGAAGACCCAAGATGTACGCTTCCGGCCCCAAGAATCGAAGACGCGACGGCCGCCTGCAAAGCTTCCGGCGCCGTGGAGTAACAAAGCCGCGCCGAAACCACGCTGCTAACCATGCCGTGTTCGACCAGGATCGTCAGTAGCGCATCCGTCATCCGCCTTTCACCGTCGTTGGGGAACCGCCCCACCAACATTAAGTAGGTCATGTCGGCAAAGGTAATTTTCCCGACCAGGTCCTTCGTCAGATCATAGCCCCGAATCAACACCCGATGGGTCTCCGGCTTCCCCAATCCTGTAACAACCTTCTTTTCATTGGCCATAGTTTCCTCCTGAAATTTGATCTGTGTGTCAGAGCTATCATGAACAGAAGGGAGTTTGTCAAGCGAAGTTCAAGGTTCCAGGTTCAACGTTAATGGGCGACGTCACTTTCGCTCGCTCGACGGTGTGATAGACTTTAGGTCATGCTGCTGCACCCCGCTTCCACGATCATCGTCTCTTGAAAATGGCACAACACAAGAATTCGGTGTTGTGGCGCTCGCTGCGTCATCGCAATTACAAACTGTATCTTGCCGGTCAGTTGGTATCCGTGTGCGGCACCTGGATGCAGCAAGTGGCCCAGAGCTGGCTCGTCTATCGGCTCACCGGGTCTGCAACTCTCCTCGGCCTGGTCGGCTTTGCCTCCCAAATTCCCATTTTCGGTCTGGGCCCCATCGGTGGCGTTTTAACCGATCGCTATTCGCCCCACCGCATCGTGTTGTACACCCAGACGGCGGCCCTCATTCAGGCTTCCCTGCTTGCGGTGTTGACCGTAACGGGCTGGGTGCAGCCGATCCACATCATTTTGCTTGGAGTCGTGCTCGGAGTGATCAGCGCTTTAGACATGCCGGCTCGGCAGTCGTTGGTGACTCAGTTGGTCGATATCGAAGAGTTGCCCAACGCGATTGGCCTCAACTCTTCTATGATTAATGCGGCGCGAATCGTAGGTCCCAGTCTCGCGGGAGTGCTGGTGGCCCAATTCGGCGAGGGTGTTTGCTTTATGATCAACGCCCTTAGCTATCTGGTAGTGATCGCAGCGCTGCTCGCTATGACCATTTCCAAGCGAATGCTTAGTTCATCATCACAACTGTCGTTTACCCGCTCTTTAGCCGACGGCATCCATTACGCGCTCAGAATCACACCGATCCGAGACCTCCTACTGCTCATGGGCCTCGTTGGTTTCATGGGCATGCCTTACATAACGCTGATGCCGGTGTTCGCGGCTAAAATACACAATGGCGGTGCGGATGCGTTGGGATTGATGATGGGCGCTGTGGGCATTGGGGCGCTCCTGGGCGGTTTATTCCTTGCCCGGCGCTCGAAAATTCTCGGGCTCGGCCGGATCATTGTTGCAGCAGCATTGACATTCGGAACCGGTTTAATCTGCTTCAGCTTTTCCTCTCTTTTTGCTCTCTCCCTCCTCGTTCTCGGCGTGGTCGGTTGCGCCTGGATGGTGCTGATTGCCGGATGTAACACCGCTTTGCAATCGCTCTCGGAGGATCCGATGCGCGGCCGGGTCATGAGTCTATTTTCGATGATGCTGATTGGAATGGCGCCGTTCGGGAATCTGATTGCCGGATGGTTAGCCGATCACATCGGTGCTCCTCGAGTGATTGCGATCGGCGGCTTTTTTTGCGCCGCGGCCGGCATTGTCTTTGCCTGGCAGTTACCCAAGCTACGCGAGGTTGCAATTCCTATCCTGATCGCCCGCGGAGTCATCTCCGACCCCACAGCGGACCCGGGGGCGGCAATCGGAATTCGGCGACGCTAGCTTCAGCCGGCCTGAGCGATAATCTCTATTCGACACCGCTGGTTTGAACGGCGGTTGACACGTCGGAAAACATCGCGATAAGTTTCGCCGCAAGCTGGATTGGATTTCCCGTGGGTTCCGACAGTCGGTTGCCGGTGCCGCAAAGGTGGACGCTATGAACTTCATAGAACTTACGATGCCCTTGAGTCATCAATGGATGCCGGATGAAGTGTTGCCGACTTCGGTAAAGTTTTTCCTCGGTCCCAAAGACCATCAAGAAAAAGGAATCGTTGTGGCGAGCGATACAGGGACATGCCTGACTTTGCCATCGATGTTTGCGGATTATCGTAAGACCACGCGGCTCGATGAACTGCCGGTTGAAAAGCTCGTTTTGCGGCCGACGACTGTTGCCGCCATCCCAAAGAGCCAAAAAGAAGAAATCACTCGGACGGAGGTGGAAAAAGCCCTGGATGCCTCAAGGCCGGCAAAGGGGGACGCATTGCTGATCAGGACCGCTTGGGGCGATAGAACCTACCACGAGTTCGAGGGCGGTGCTTATGTCCTTCAAAGCCCGCATTTGTCCCTGGAGGCGGGAAGATATTTAAGCGCAAGGATGAAGGAGAATGAGAGCGACTTGTTATTGATAGACACGGCGTTTTTGGGTCGGCCGGAACAATATTTGATCCCGGAATGGTGTTCCATGCTTCCGACGCCACCCGTGGAGTCCGGCGAGGCTCGGATGTATTTACATCTCTACAATACCGACAAGGCCAAAGCGGATTTTGCCGTGGAGATGGAATTCGCGCGGCTCGGTATCATAACGGTGCGGAAGCTGGTCCACTGCGGACAGATCAAAAAGCCGAAGATCAAAGTCATTGTCGCGCCATTGAACATCGTGAGAGGCGTGGCAGCAACTTGCCGGGTCGTGGCTGTGGAGGATTAATTCACCATGAGACTTATCGATCTAACGATGCCGATTTGGGAAGGGGCAGGCTACGGAGAGATTTTACCATTTACCAATTCCCCCGTGCGGCTTCTCGAATACATGTTTTACGACCGGCACGGCGTGCGCATGACGAGAATGAAACTCGACGGAGAAACCGGCAGCCCGTTTATGGTTCCCCACCAGCGAAATCCTTTTGACAACACGCCTCTGCAACCCAATCCAAAGTTCTCCTGGACCCTGGACGAAATCCCTCTCGAAAAACTCATCTTAAGGGACACCGTCCTTTTAGATATCAGAGCGGACGAAGGTCACGAGATAGCGCCCGCCGAGATGGAGACAGCGATAAACCGCGCCGACTATCAAAAAGGCGATGAGGTGCTGCTTCGCACCGGATGGGGAACGCGGCAACGGGCCTACGACCTCGGCATCGATTACTACAAGAGAACTCCCAGCATCCACTACGATGCGGCGGCCCTCTTGGCGGCAAAGATGGATGAGATGGAGAGCTCCATCTTTATGACCGATTGTGGGCTGGTCAATCCTCCCAGGGTGCAGGGCAACAATTGGTTTCGCGGCGAAACGCCTTTGACTCCCCTCCCCAAACCTTGGCCCTCAACTGAAGCGCGCGAACGAGTTCTGGACCTCGGCGCCCATAAACACGGAAGCCCTCATCCCAGTAGCTACGGCGCATTGATCAAGAAAGCTATGGCAGGATGCAAGTGTTTAGTGGATTGCGATCAGATCGAGAAAACTCGTGTGAAGATGATTATCCTGCCGCTGCTGATCAAAAGAGGCGGCGCCTCGCCCTGCCGCTTCATTGCGGTTGAGGAGTGAACCATCTGATCCGAAATAGTCGCGGTACGACCTTCACGGCCCTCTGACGTTCAATCGCGCAAATTATAAAGACGCGCGCAATTGTCCCATAGAATCTTGCGCCGGGACTGATCAGAGACGCCATCGATTTCAAGGAATGTGTTCAGCGCCTGCGGAAAGGACGAATCTCCATGCGGCCAATCGGTTGAGATCACGATATTTTCGTCGCCGAGGGCTTTGATCGTGTCAACCACCAGCTCTTCGTCGGGATCCACGGACAAGAAGCACTGGCGGCGGAAGTAGTAACTGGGTGGATGCTTCAGCCCATAGCGCCGCTCATTGCCGAATTTCTCCCACCGCTCGTCGAGGCAATACAACCAGGAAGCGGCCCAGCTGCAAAGACCTTCGAGAAAGGCGGCCCGCAGTGTCGGAAACCTTTCAAAGACTCCCCCCGTAAGCATGGCGCCGAGGGCCAGCATCGACTCGATGGCGTGCCCTGAAGCATGAGCCAATGGAAAATTATCAAAGTAGCGAACGCCCACGTGACCGTGGTGCGCCAGATTGATACCGTGAAAAACAACCGGCACGTTGAGATCAACGGCGGTCGCCCAGAGCGGATCATAATAGGGATCATAAAACGGGCGGCCTTTCACCTGATGATTGGGCAGGACCAGAGCGACCGCGCTTAGCTCTTTGACTGCACGGCGCGCTTCGATTACGGCCATCTCGACGTCATGTAACGCCATCTGAGCGGTGGGCAGCAGGCGGCTAGGATTTGCGTTGCAGAAATCGCGCAGCCAATTGTTGAACGCCCGGCAGATGGCGGCGGCGAGTTTAGGTTCGATGTCGTCCGTGCCGGTGGCATGAGCCGTGTAGGTGCGGAACACCACCCCGATGTCGAGTCCCTCCGTGTCCATCGCCTCGACCATATCCACCGGCGAGCTATGATCCTCCCCTTCGCGGCGGCCGAGTTTCTTGTATCTTTCTCTAGTCCGCGCGCGACGGATCGCGATGTCTTCCTGACGGCCGGGAAGGTTCGCTCGAACCGGAACCGGACGCTCGCCGATCTGCCACAACCCCTTCCCCGGCTCCGCCGGCCGCGGACCGTCTTTGACAAATTCCGGCTCAAGATAGCGAAGCCAAAGATCTTTGGGTTCGACGACGTGAATGTCGGAGTCGATCACTTTGAATCCTTGCTTGGCCATTAAAGTTCTCCTTCAACGCTCCAATATTCGAGTATCTTCAAAAATTCGGCGACGAAATCAGCGCTGCCGCCAATCATTCCCGCGCATGCGAGAAGGGAATCCAGAACCCCTACTAGATCTCCCCCTTTGCTAAGGGGGAGACAAAGAGGGGGTCACAGCATGCAACGAAATCGAGGGGATGCCGATTAGATCACCGGATATTGAAGATCTCGTTATAGAGCTTCGTCGTTTCCTCGCCACTGGCAGCGGTCTCGATGTCCTGAACTACCCTTTTGAATCCCTTGAAAATGCGGGGCGGCTCGGCATCCACGCCGGTCCGGGCCGGCACTCGATGAAACGACCGGATCATTTCCTGGCCTTTCTTCGAGAGCACAAAATCGATAAAGAGCTTTGTTGCGTTAGGATGTCTCGATTGCGCCGCAAGCATAATCGTATTCAACTGGACAAAGACCGGTTCCAAAGGCACCCAATCCACCGGCGCGCCCCGGGAGGCGAAAGTTTGTAAGGTATTGCCCGACGCGAGAGTCAGGGGAAATTCACCGGCTGCGACTAACTGAATCCTGCTCGACGGGGCACCCGCCTGGATGGCCGGGTCCTGCTTGGCGAGCTGCTCGAAATATCGAATCGCCCTTTCTTTGCCCCAGACTCGCATCAAGCCGGAAAGGATCAGGCTGCCATTGTCGCTGCCCAATGCGATTTTTCGGCCCCTCCACCTGGGATTTAAGAGCTCCTCATAGGTTTTCGGCAACTCGTCTTTTTTTACCATCTTAGTATTGTAGCCGAGAAACCACGGAATCACGTAAGCCGCGTGCCAATACCCTTCCTTGTCTTTCAGGTCATCATCATAAAAAGCCGCCTCGGGCGATACATAGCGGGCGATCAACCCTCGTCTTTTGAGCGGCAAGACGCTTTCATCGTTGGTATTCAGTACGTCAAACAAGCCTTTTTGCGCTCTCGCCTCGTTCAGTATCTTGTTGATCAAGACTCCTGATCCAGCCCGTACGATCGATACCTGAATGAAGGGGTAGTCCTTCTGAAAGACGTCGGCCATCGGCTTGGAATCTTGCAACCCCGCACTCGTGTACCAAACCACCTCGCCTTCTTTTTTGGCTCTCTCGATAAGAGCCGGCCGATCGGTTTCCTGACCGACCGCGGGAGCACCCGCTCCCACCGCGATGAAAAGACAAATCAAGATCCGACGAAACAACCTTGGAAACATACCTCCTCCGTCATACCCGCGGACGCATCCATTGATTCATGCCCTGTTCTCGCGCTTGGGAATTTGCATTTCAATTTCTTTCTTCGTGCTCCCTTCGGCTTTGCTCAGGGCATGCTTCGCTCCTTCTTTGAAAAATACGAGCCCGGATGTGTTTCGGTCAGTTCAAGGAAGGCGTCATTCCAGCATGGAGTGCTGGAATCCAGGCCGACACGGATGTCTCCGGACGCATCCTGCGCACCTGGATGCCGGCCATCCATGCCGGCATGACGAACTCTTTATTTTCATGTTTTGTGGGCGAGCGTAAGATTATGAATCACTTCGTGGTCAAATCTCTGGCTCAGTTCCGAACCCTCCTCGACCCGATTCACCATCCTCCATCCTCGATCCTCGGTCTCTGTTCCGGTTGCGGCCCCGCCGCGCTAGGTCCGCTACTTCTCCTCGTATTCTTTGAGCGCATCCAAACGCGGTTCGAGACCCAGGCCCGGCGTTTCCGCCAGCGTTACCCAGTCATCCTTCGGAGCCGGCGGGTTGTGGTAGATCGCGTCCCCGACTTTCCACATGTCGACATGAAATTCCACCCGCCAGCCATTGGCCATCCCGGCATGCAAATGCATGTTGTGATGCGGCCAACCGCCACCGTTGGCAATCGGCAAATTGAATGCCTGCGCCATGGCGGCTACTTTGACCGCTTCCGTATAGCCACCCACCGAGCAGACGTTGGGCTGAACGATATCCACCGCGCGGTTGACGATCAGCTCCCGGTGGCGGAAACGGTGGCCTTCGTTCTGTCCGGCGGCGATAGGTATGGAGGTATGCCGGCGGAGATCCGCCAATAAATGCGCATCGTTCTGATAGACCGGTTCCTCGAACCAGGTGATGCGATACGGCTCCACCAACTTGCAAAGCTCCAGGGCTCGATTGAACGAAAAAAGATAGTTGGCATCGATCATCAATTCCACTTTCTCCCCCACGGCCTCGCGCACCGCATGCACGCGCTCAGCGTCTACGTTGGGGTTTTCAGGATCGACGGCGACGACCATCTTCAGCCGGTGCGCTCCCTGAGCGACAAAAGTTTTGGCCGCCTCGACGAGCTGCTCCTTGGTGTATTGCTTGAGCCCGAACGTCACATAGGCGGGCACCGGGTTCTGCGCTCCACCGAGCAAACGCCAGACCGGTTCCTTGTAATATTTGCCCTTGATGTCCCAGAGAGCGATATCGATGGCGCTTACCGCGGAGCTCCACATTCCCGTTTGCGCCCGCGGGTTGAATGTCGTGTACAACTGGTGCCAGATACGCTCGGTCTCAACGGGGTTTTTGCCTCGCAGGAACGGCGCGGCCTCCCGGTTGATGAACTCCCTGGCGCCAAAACGCTGCGCCGCCCGGGTAAGTCCGTAACCCGTGATACCCTGGTCGGTTTCAACGGCGACAAATACAATTGCGGTCCAAACCTTCTCTTTCAGGAGCGGCATATCTACAGGAATCCGATGGAGAGTCGCCTTAACGTCAGTGATCTGCATATGTCACCTCGTGTACTGTTTTCGTGTGCCACAGTTACAACGGATGAAATCAACAAGTCAAACTTACGACGACTCGGACGGTTCATGCTTCGACTGAGCTCCGCACGAACGGTCAATGATCTCTGCGAACTCGCCGCCTCTGTGGTGAATACTTCTTCACAGAAACCCGTATCTCAAAAAAAAGCCCGGTCTGGGTATTCCCCAGCCGGGCGAAGAAGAAGACGACGGTTAAACTTTTGGTCTACCGTCGCCTTGGAGCTGCCAAAAAATTATCCGCTAAGCGTAGTTTTGTTTTCGCCAAAGTCTCTACTTTAGGGACTTCAGGCATTCCTGTGAAGTCGGACTCGGAGATTGCAGAGGACGCGGAGTAAAGAGCTCTTGATTAAAAAATTCTCCGAACTCTGTGAACTCGGCGCCTCTGCGGTGAATACTTCCTCACAGAAAACCCGGAATAACCTTATATCCCGGGCTGAGTACCGACGCTCCGCTGTGCCCGTCTTTCCCAGATTCCTCGGGGTAAAACCATGCCGAAACCCAGCAAGCGAGGCTGAGCCCATAGAATTCGGCAAAGCATATGCGCCGCTTGGTCCCGATTGTAGCGACCCAATAGAAGAATCGTTTTTTCATTGAGCAGAGCAAGCAGCCGGTCATAATCTCTACTACGAAACCGGTTTAAGACACACCTGAGGATCAAGTGCAGGCCGAGTTCGCGCCGGAGCGGTTTTAATTCCGTCAAATAGTCCCTGCGTCGCAGAATCGCATCGGCCGCCGCTTTCGCGCCCCGAAGTCCGGTCACAAGCCCGCCCACCGTTGTCACCTTGACCTGGGCGGCAGCATCGCCCACGAGATAGACATCGGCGCCGGAAACATTCTTCCATTGGCGCGTGAAATGACTGTACGCGGGTACGCGAGCGGCCTGAATGTCTAGAATCTCTAAGCCTTGTCGAGCCAGAAACTTTTCGAGTTTAGTTCTACCGTGCTTGCCTTCCTCGGCGATAAAGCCCACCGCCGCCTGTTTTTGCGACTCCGGAATCAACCAGTAAAAGTACGGCGTATCTTCGGGCTCGAACCAAACTTGAGTCGTGTTCACACTGGCTCCGTCCGGCAGCTTGACGATCGCCTGAAGGATCGGCGTCGTCCCATGACCGTCGCCGGTGGCCATTTTTGCCACGCGACTGAAACTCCCGTCGGCGCCGACCAGCGTTTTGGTTTTGAATTTCTCGACGCGATTTCGATACGTATCGTTAATGGTAACCGTGACCCCTTGTTCCGCGGGCTCGAGACTGAGAAACTTGCAGCCGCCCCGGATTTCAACCCCTTCATCGAGAGCTCTTTGGGCAAGTAAGCGAACCACCGTAGAACGCTCGACAACGAGATCCGGCATTTGCATCGGGATCGTCACCGACCGCCCCGGAGAAAACAGATCGATTTGTGTGATCTTATTGCAAACCGCGTCGCGCGGGAAAAAACCCAGAACGTCCGTCAAATGAGAGGTCGTGATCAACGTGCGTGATTCTGTATGCAGCACGTCGTTCGCATCAAAGAGCCGTACTCTCTTACCTTCGCGCGCCAGCAAGTAAGCTGCGAACAGACCCGCTGCCGAACCACCGACGATATCGACTTCCGCCACGTCCCCGATTGCTTTCATCTATCGATTTATTCGCCCTACCTGTATGAAAGCACGGAGCATGGAGCGCGGAGCACGGAGCCGGACGGGGAAATTTCGGATTTCGAATTTCGGATTGTTTTCCGACTTCTGCTCTCGTGCTCCGTGCGCTCTGCTAGTTGCTCTTTGCTCCTGCGCTTACCGCTTAGCTCCTAGCGCTTTGCTCTTGGCTCCCCGCTCCAAGCTCCCTGCTCCCAGCTGTTTTTCAAATCCGCAATCCGCAATCCGAAATTGTTCTTTGCTCTTACCGCTTCCTCTTGCTCCCTGCTCTGAACCAGAGGTCAGAGATCGAGACATGTTCAGCCGCCGAATCAGTAAATTCGCAGATGCAGAAACCCGATCTAAATTCGCAATGCAGAAACCCGAAAGGCTCAAGTCAGAGGCCAGCAATTTCGCAATCTCCGCAATCTATCTTACTTAG
Organism: uncultured delta proteobacterium; assembly: GCA_963737905.1. Lineage (GTDB taxonomy): Bacteria > Desulfobacterota > Binatia > UBA9968 > UBA9968 > DAIRFP01. The sequence continues at coordinate 163,844 of CAVTUQ010000028.1, forward strand.
CTCTTTGCGCTTAGCTCTTAGTCTTAGTAAATCCGCAATTCGCAATTCGAAATCCGCAATTGTCTTTGCTCTTCCCCCTTACCCCTTACCTATTTGCTCTTAGCTCCCTGCTCTCTTGCTCCCTGCCCCCTGCTCCCCGCTCCAAGCTCCCTGCTCCTTGCTGTTCACCAAGTTGCCGGCCAGTAGACAGCGTCTACAGCAAGCAAATACCAACGCTTTTCAGATAGTTAGATGTTTTTACCTCGCGAGCTGACACCTGCGGTGAAAGCACTCGGATCTTACCAGGGCACTTCATGGAAAAATATCTCTTGTATTCAACGGTTTAGAGTAAATCCAAAATAGGATCAATTGGCATAACGGTTGCTCCTGTGATACTACAGATTAACCCAGGAAAGAAGAAAAAAAATGGCAAAAGTGATTCAGATGTTTCTGCAGTTACACGGGTGGAAGGGAAGCGCAGGACCGCAGAGACTCACGCGGCTGGTTTTCGCGCTTTTGGCTGGAGCAATCTTCACGTTGCTAGCCACGATCCCTGCCCTGGCGCAGACCCGTCAGGAGCAGGCCGAGCTAAAAGTGGTGGTGGGCGAAGTAGAGGTGCTCAGAAGAGGTACGACGACCTGGCAGGCGGCAAGCGTCGGGATGTTCCTTTCGGCCGGCGATGAGATCCGCGCCGCGCAAGATTCCGGGGCGGAGCTCGCTATGACTGACGGGAGCGTGGTCATGGTGTTCGCCCGGAGCCGGTTGCAGATCAAACAGCTCACGACCGACGCCGCGACCCGCACGTCATTTTTCCATCTGGTTGTCGGGGTAGTTCGGTACATTGTCGCGAAACCTGCAGTAACCTTGATCGGAACGCGTCAGAACGTTTTCTCCATCTCGACTCCGACGGCAGTCATGGCCGCAAGAGGCACAGACGGAATTATTTCCTACTACCCATCGCAGAACTAGCACTATAGCAGGGAGCTTGGAGCGCGGAGCATGGAGCCGCTCTTTGCTCCCAGAGCCGGACAGCAAAAAGCGAAGCGCAAAGCGCCAAGAGTGAAGAGAAATCCGAAATTCGCAATCCGCAATTACTTAGCTTCGCGCTCCATGCTCCCTGCTCTTAGCTCTTACCTCTCTGCCCTTTAGCGTTCCTGAAATTCGAAATCCGCAATCCGAAATTCGCAATTGCTTAGCTCCTTAGCTCTCTTGCTCCGCTGCTCCCTGCTTAACTTGCTCCCTGCTCTCCTGTCCCCATACACCCCCCGTCGCTGGAACAACAGAACGAAAGCTTTCGCGAGAATGTAGGCGTCCAATCGGAGTGACCAGTTGTCAACGTACCAGACGTCCATCCGAACCCGCTCATTCCAGGGAACCAGGTTTCTGCCATGGATCCACGCCCATCCGGCCATCCCTGGCCTGAAATCAAATCGCCTGCTTTCTGACGGTCCGCAGTACGCGGCTTCGCTCGGTACCCAGGGCCGCGGCCCGACGATGCTCATGTCACCCTTGAGGACATTGAGGAGCTGCGGCAGCTCGTCCAGAGTCCATTTGCGCAACCAGCGCCCGACTCGCGTGATGCGATCATCGTTCTCGCTTACAATCAGCCCATTCCCGATGGACTCAGCTCCGATCACCATGGTGCGGAATTTGTAGCAGCGAAACCTTCGCCGGTTCCTCCCCACACGATCCTGCACGAACAGAACTGGCCCGCCGTCATCCAACTTGATCGCCAGCGAGATCAAAGCGATGAGCGGAGAGAGCAGCAGCAGCGCGCTTGCTGCGACAACGATATCGAAGAGACGCTTCACGGCGAGGCTGACCATTGGAATTTCGGATTTCGGATTTCGGATTGCGGATTTATAACAGCAAACATAGCCTATGAAGAATTTTGGATTGCGGAGGAGGTATTATCTCGATGACAGAAAGATAAGTTTGTGAACTTGCAATTCAAAAATTTAAAATACTGACGAGCTGTTGCGGTCGAATCAGAAATTCGACATACGAAATCCGAAATTCGAAATTTCCTCAGACCGGCTTTGGCTTGTTCGCTCGCGTCGATCTTCCTATAGCGATGAAGATTGACAGGAGTTCACCAGCTTCCTTCAGTAAAGTCGTCCGGGCTTCAGTAATACCAAGGGAGACCTCCTCCATTACTTCTAGCCAGTACTGGGTTTCTGCAATTTCTTTTTCGACGATCCCGATCTTGTGGACAAAATCTGCGCGAGATTGCGCGCGATTAGCTTCGCGATAGTTCGCCCCGACTGATGTTCCTGATTTCAGTAATTGATAGCCCAAAACGTCCGAAGTTTTCTTCTTCGGTAGCTCTTCCACGAAAAGGATAACGCTGACGGCGAACTTTTTCGTCCGTCGCTCTAGCTCATGCTTGTCCATGAAAGTACATTTCGGATTTCGGAATTGTTCTGAGTCGGGGTTAGGAAATCAAGAAGCGACCAGACAATCGAAAACATTTAGGAGCGTCTCAACACTTTGGTACCGGGCGAGTCCGGACAAATTCGAAATCCGCAATCCGAAATTCGAAATCCGCAATCGCCTTTGCTCTTAGCTTTCTTGCTCCCTGCTCCCAGCTCATCCTTTACACAAATCCTACCGCTTGTTATAAATACTCGGAGTGGCTAAAAACCCAAAAAAAGCGGCATCTTACTCCGCGGTTTACACGGTGGAGGAGTTCGCCAAAATTTTTAAGCTTTCACCGCAATCGGTACGAACCCTCATCCGAACGGGCGAGATTCCAGCCATTCGTATTGGGAAACAGCACCGTATCCCTCAGGCGGTTGTCGACCACTATTTCGCTCAAGCGACCTCACCTCGGGAACGTGGGTTCGGCATGTGGAAAAAGAACCGCGTCCCAAGTCTTACCTACGTCAACAAGCTGCGAGATCAAGAACAAAAAAAGCACAGAGCATGGAGCTAGGAGCGTGGAGCCGCCCTTAGCTCTTCATCCTTCGCACGTACCGCTTCGCGCTTATCTCTTAGTCCACAGTAAATCCGCAATTCGCAATTCGAAATCCGCAATTGGCTTCGCTCCCTGCTGTCGCTACCAGAGATCAGAGGTCGGAAGTCAGAGGTCAGAAAATTCGCAATCCGCAATCCGAAATTCGCAATTCCCTTTGCTCTTCCCCCTCACCCCTTTGCTCTTAGCAGTCTTTTAAATTCGCAATCCGCAATTCGAAATTCGAAATCGCCTTTGCCCTTAGCTCTCTTGCTCCGCGCTCCAAGCTCCCCGCTCCATGCTCTTACCCCTTACCCCTTTGCTCTTTGCCCCTTTCCCTCACCCCCCTGCCACCCTCCTCAACAGTTCGTCATACTGCGCAACCGCAACGTGCTTGGAGTGGTGCGCTTCCGCGTATCGGCGGCCTTGCTGCCCCATCTGCTCGCGCAGCGCGGCATCTTCATACAGCGTCACAATGGATTCGGCCAGGCGCTCAGCATCGCCGGGGCTAATGCAAAGACCACAGCCCGCGCTCGCCACAGCGCGCGCGACTTCGCTGTCGTGTTCCGCCGCTGCCAGGAGCGGCCGGCCGCTTGCCATGATTTCGTAGATCTTGGATGAAAACGAATCGTTGGCCGCACCGTTTCGATATAAAGAGACTTGCACGTCCGAGGAGGCCCTCATCCACGGCAGGTTTTCGCGCGGCTGAAACGGCAGGAAGCGCACATTGGTCAGCCTCAGCTTCGCAGCCTTTTCTTCCAGCTCGGCTTTCGCCACCCCATTGCCGACTATTAGAAAAAATATATCGCGCTGCTCCCTGAGGAGCAGGGCCGCATCCAGCAGGGTGTCGAGATCGTACACGTAGCCGAGGCTCCCCGCATAGCTGACGACAAATTTGTCAGACAAACCCTGTTCGCGGCTGAAATCGTTTTCCCTCGGCAGCGGGCGAATAAATTCCGTATCGACGAAATTCGGGATCACCGAAACTTTTTGCTTCGGCACCTTCTTGGCCAACAAGCTCTCCCGCATGGCTGAAGTGATGACCGTCACATGCGCCGCTTTGCGGTACATGAAATTTTCCATCGACCTCAGGGCGGCGATGGCGTAAGGATTGTGAAGTTGGCCGGCACGAATCGGCACATCAGGGTAGAGGTCCTGAACGTTGTAGATGAACGGGGCTGATTTCAAATTTTCGAGCACCCACGCCGACAAGCCGCTGAAAAAAGAGCCGTTGGGACAGAGCACGACATCCCAGGCCCGCCGCGACAGCGCTCCGGTCACAGTTGCCAATGCGTTGTAGGAGACATAACTCATGAGCCGGTTAGCCATAGTTTTTTTTCCGGGAGCGTAGACATAAAGCCGAGTAACATCCATCTCCCCGTAACGCTCGTGCTCGACCAGCTTGCCGCGGTACTCATCCCACACGCGAAAATTTTCATAATGCGGAAACGCCGTGATCACCGAGACCTCGTGGCCTCGTGCCGCCAACCCCTCGCAAAGCTGCGCCATCAGCAATCCGGTCGGATTCACATCGGGCGGAAATTGGATGATAGGGAGGAGAATGCGCATGGCTGGAGAGCAGGGAGCATGGAGCGCGGAGCTTGGAGCAAGTCAAAGATCAGAAATCAGTGGGAAATAGCCGGGAGCAAGGAGCCGGGCGCGCAGGACAATTCCAAATTCGCAATCGGAAATCTGTTCGCACTTGGCTCTTGGGCCCTTAGCTCTTTGCGTCGGCTCCCTGCCCTCTTGCTCCATGCTCCTTGCTCTTCACGGACAAATACCAGTCGATTGTCTTCTTGAGCCCGTCACGTAAGTCGGTTTTCGCGGTGAAACCGAAACGCTGGCGCGCCCGGCTCGTGTCCAGACATCGGCGAGGCTGGCCGTTGGGCTTGCTCTTGTCCCAGGTGATTTCGCCTTTGAAACCCGTCAAATCGGCGATCTGTTCGACCAGTGCTCCAATTGAGATTTCTCGACCCGCGCCGATGTTGACCGGATCGGCATCATCGTATTTTTCGCCGGCCATAACAATGGCCCGCGCGCAGTCCTCCACGAAGAGAAACTCGCGCGTCGGCGTGCCGTCGCCCCAACAGACGATTTCCGATTTTCCTGCGTGCTTGGCCTCGACACATTTTCGAATCAGCGCCGGGATCACGTGAGAGCTGTCGAGGTCGAAGTTATCACCAGGGCCGTAAAGATTTACGGGCAGTAGAAAGATCGAATTAAAGCGGTATTGATCACGGTAGGACTGACCTTGAACCAACAGCATTTTCTTGGCTAATCCGTACGGCGCATTGGTCTCTTCCGGGTAGCCGTTCCACAAACTATCTTCTTGGAATGGCACCACCGTATCCCGGGGATAAGAGCACACCGTGCCGATAGCAACAAACTTTTCGATGCTGCGGACTCTTCCCTCCTCCATCAGCTGAATTCCCATCATCGCGTTATCATAGAAAAACTTTCCGGGGTTCGCCTGGTTCGCGCCGATGCCGCCCACCCGCGCCGCCAGATGAATCATGATGTCCGGCCGGGCATCCTCGTAGAGTCTTTTTACCGCACCGATTTCGACGAGATCATAGTCGCGGCTGCGCGGCACGAATATCTCGCGGCATCCTTGTTGCCGAAGCTTCTCGACAACGAACGAACCTAAAAATCCCGCTCCGCCCGTTACCGTGACTCGCTTATTGGACCAGAAGGACATAGCTAGAAACCAGACATCAGAGGTCAGAAGTCAGAGGGAAATAGCAGGGAGCGTGGAGCGCGGAGCTTGGAGCCAGATGTCAGAGATCAGCGGTCAGCACGGAGTCGGATGGAAACATTGCGGATTTCGAATTGCGAATTTCGAATTTTTCGCAATTGTCTTCGCCCTCTTGCTCCAAGCTCCATGCTCCCTGCTCTTAATTATCGATAGTTAGTCATATGCGCTTCGCGCCGAGCTAGCTCCAGGTCGGCTTCGACCATGATCCGGACTAACTCTTCGAATTGCACTCTTGGTTCCCATTTTAATTTCCGTTTCGCCTTGGAGAAATCGCCGACCAAGGTATCGACCTCGGCGGGACGTAGGTAGCGGCGGTCGATTTCGACATGATCGTGCCAATTCAGATCGAGCAAGCCGAACGCCTTATCAACAAATTCCTTCACACTGTGACTCTCGCCGGTAGCGATAACGTAGTCGTCGGGCTTTTGCTGCCGCAGCATGAGCCACATAGCTTGAATGTAGTCGGGCGCATAACCCCAGTCTCGTTTGGCCTCGAGATTACCCAGATAGAGTTTCTCTTGTAAACCGAGCTTGATTCGCGTCGCCGCCCGCGTGATCTTGCGACTAACGAAGGTCTCGCCTCGCCTCGGACTTTCATGATTAAACAGAATGCCGTTGCAAGCAAAAAGACCGTAGGCTTCGCGGTAATTGCGCACGATATAAAATCCGTAGGCCTTGGCGCAGCCGTAAGGACTGCGCGGATAAAAGGGCGTGGTTTCCTTTTGCGGAACTTCTTGAGCTAAGCCGAACAGTTCGCTCGACGACGCCTGATAAAATTTCGGTTTGATCCCGGTTTCGCGTATCGCCTCCAACAGCCTCACCGTGCCGAGGCCGGTGATTTCGCCGGTATATTCCGGCACGTCAAAACTCACCATGACATGGCTCTGCGCGCCCAGGTTATAGATCTCATCGGGTCGGATGTCGCGCAGTATGCGATTTAGAGAGCTCGCATCGTTCAGGTCGCCATACACCAGCTTGAGACGCGGATTAGGCTCATGAGGATCCTGGTAAATATGATCGATGCGGCCGGTGTTGAATGAGCTGGATCGCCGTATGATGCCGTAAACGTCATACCCTTTCTTCAGCAGGAACTCGGCCAAATACGAGCCGTCCTGCCCAGTGATACCGGTTATGAGAGCGGTGTTGGACATTTTAACTAATGGCGGATGGCATATGGCTTATAGCGGATAGTTTATAGCAAATGGCTTATAGCGTATGGCGGATAGCTTATGGCGGCTGGTGACGTATAGATTATAGCAAATAGCAAATGGCTGATGGCGTATGGAATATAGCTTATAGGATGGCTGGCTTAACGCGGGCTGAGGGTATTTCTGAATGCATTTATGTTGTACCCATTGGTACATGGACTACTCTGTGGTGAAGAACGATTCGGATATATCACCGCGGAGGCGCGGAGGGCACAGAGTAAAATTTCTCAATAAAAAATACTCCCAACTCTGTGTGCTCTGCGTCTGTGGTGAATCTTCTTTCACAGTAAACCCAGAAGAGCCTTCTTTTCCGGGTACCTGTTACTATTTGCGATCGGCATGTGCTATACGCTAGTTTTCTCTACAAGAAAACTCCCGATGGCCAGCACATCCATCTTCGTTCGTTTGAAACAGTCAATCGCCTCTTCCGGCGTGCAAACGACCGGCTCGTTCTCATTGAAAGAGGTGTTAAGCAGGACCGGAACGCCGGTAAGATTTTCGAATTCTTTGATCAGTTTCCAGTAGCGCGGATTCCCATCACGGTCGACGGTTTGAAGCCTGCCCGTGCCGTCGACGTGAGTCGGTGCCGGAATCACGGAACGCTTCTCTTGCTTAACCTTATAGGCCATGAGCATGAACGGCGACGGATGGGTCTCTTCGAAATAATCTCCGACGCGCTCAAGCAAGATCGACGGTGCGAAAGGACGAAACGGTTCGCGGTGTTTTATTCGGCTATTTAGCATGTCTTTCATCTCGGCCCGGCGCGGATCGACCACAATGCTCCGATTTCCCAAAGCACGAGGGCCAAATTCCATTCGTCCCTGAAACCACCCACGACTTTCCCCGTCGGCGATCTTCCGCGCCGTGGCCTTGACCAACTCTTCTTCACTCAATTCCGCTATCCGAAATCCGAAATCCGAAATGGTACGGATGACCGGTGACCAATGACCGACGACTTCTGGCTCCCTGCTTCCGGCTCCCTGCTCCGTGCTCCCCGCTCCCATCCCCTCACGCCTCACCCCTAACGCCTCACGAATTTGGCTATCGCCAAATTCCGGCCCCCAATACGTATGCTTCATCTCGAACGAGCGCGGTTGTCCCAGAATTTGATTCCACACATAAAAAGCTCCGCCGATAGCGAGCCCTGCGTCGCCGGCCGCGGACTGGATATAGACTTTCTCAAACGGTGTCTTGGCAAGAATTTTCCCGTTGGCGACGCAGTTGTAAGCCACACCGCCGGCGAGGCAGAGTTTTTTTATGCCGTAGAGTTTGTAAAGTCTGTCGAGCATGGCGAGCATGGCATCTTCGAGCCGGACCTGCAGCGACGCGGCGATATTCTGATGCCGCTTTTCGACAGGCGCTCCTGCCGCCCTTTCGGGTCCTAGTTGTCTCGTGAGGAAATCTCCATAGAGCTTGCCGATCTTCGGCTCACCGTCCCGCCAGGTCATTTCCGGAGCCGATTTGTGATGGATGAAGTGATCCAACCCGAGTGAAAATCCGACATTGCCATTGATTTTAACGATCTCGTCGAAGCGGTCGCGATATTCCGGCTGCCCATAGGAGGCCAGACCCATGACCTTGTACTCATCGCCGTAGTTCCAAAAACCTAAATATTGAGTCAGCGCTGTGTAGTAGATGCCGAGTGAATGCGGGAATGCAATCGACCCTCGATCCTCTGATTTCCCTGCCCCAAACCCCACATCGTGCTGGCAAAGTCGCCCAATCCGTCGATCGACAACAAAGCCGCTTCCTCGAAAGGCGAAACAAAAAACGAACTCGCCAGATGGGCTTTGTGATGCTCCACCCGATGGATTTGCGCCTTGATCTCCTCACGCCTCACTCCTAACGCCTCACCCAATTCTTCCTGAATGCCAAAAAACTTCGCCTGCGCGCCAAGACGATTGAGCCCCAAGCGCGGTATTTTTACCGCATAAAGCGCCTTCCTCCAAATTCGCGCTCGCGGATCGCGCGCCACCGCCACGTGTTCAATGTCCTTAGCTTCCAAACCCGCTATCTTCAGGCAGGCTCGAATAGCGTTGGCCGGGAAACCCGCCGCGTGCTTTATGCGGATAAAGCGCTCCTCTTCCGCCGCCGCGACGAGCTGCCCGTCTATGATCAGTGCTGCGCTGGCGTCACCGTGGTAAGCGTTGATGCCGAGAATAACCATGAGTAATTTCGAAATGCGGATTTAGAATGCGGATTTATAAAGCAAACATACCTATGAATAATTTGGATGCGGAGGAGGTATCGGCTCTCGAGGACAGATTGAAAAATCTAAAATACTACAAGCTGTTGCGGTCGAATCAGAAATTCGACATACGAAATCCGAAATTCGAAATTGCCCTCAGACGCCTTCGGCTTATTCGCTCGCGTCGATCTTCCTATAGCGATGAAGATTGACAGGAGTTCACCAGCTTCCTTCAGTAAAGTCGTCCGGGCTTCAGTAATACCAAGGGAGACCTCCTCCATTACTTCTAGCGAGTACTGGGTTTCTGCAATTTCCTTTTCGACGATCCCGATCTTGTGAACAAAATCCGCGCGAAATTGCGCGCGATTAGCTTCGCGATAGTTCGCCCCGACTGATGTTCCTGATTTCAGTAATTGATAGCACAAAACGTACGAAGTTTTCTTCTTCGGTAGCTCTTCCACGAAAAGGATAACGCTGACGGCGAACTTTTTCGTCCGTCGCTCAAGCTCATGCTTGTCCATGAAAGTACATTTCGGATTTCGGAATTGTTCTGAGTCGGGGTTAGGAAATCGAGAAGCGACCAGAAAATCGAAAACATTTAGGAGCATCCTCAACACTTTGTAAACAAGTAACCGGGCGAGTCCGGACAAATTCGAAATCCGCAATCCGAAATCCGCAATTGAGTTTGCTCTTTGCTCTCTCTTGCTCCAAGCTCCCAGCTCCTTGCTCGTTGCTTTATTTCCCTTACCCCTAACGCCTAACCCTCCAAATACAGCGCTTTAAAATCGTGTCTGGGGATTGACATGCGTATTTTTCCGGCTGCAATACTGATATCTTGTTTCGACTCTGCATCCGTAATCGTGGTCTTTGCGGGATTTAGACCCAACCCAGAAATATCTACTTTAACATCTCCCGTATAATCTTCGCCTATATTCGTAAGAAAAATCAGGGCTGAGTTTGTACGCGTATAATAGCTGACTTTAACACTCGAATTATCAGGTTGAACGGCGGTCTGTTCCCAAAACCCCCTAAAATTCACATCTGCGGCGGTAATGCCGAAATTTTTTTTTATCGTCGCAAACCATGGCGCAGGGTCAATAGGTAAAACGTCATGAATTGCCAATACGCCATACATTGCGCGAAGCGCTTTTGTATACTCGGCCCGCAGATTGTAGAATTTAATATAATTCAAAAAGACCGGGGTAAGCCCAAATTTTTGGCTTCGAGATAACCCCCGAAGCCACTCTGAACCAAGCTTCCCATTGCCCCAAAGATCGATCCAGTCAGGATCGGTGGGTTTGTGAACATGAAAGCCTCACCGTCGCTTGCGACATCAGCAAAAGCAAAAGCATGGGGATACATCTTTGCAGTTGTATGAAGCCAAATGACCGGCCGCTTGCCATTGTCCAACATCACCTGTCGGAGACGTTTCAATTTTTCCCTCATGCCAAGCAGCATGTACCCAGCTCCATGGGTTCCATCCTCTTTTATGTAACCGCCGCTCAACAGCGAGGCGCTCGTAAACGGTTCAGGCTCGTCAATGTACAGGCCGTCGTAGGTATTGGTCGAGAGCGCGTTGTTTATATGGTATAGCCAATAGTCGGCATCGCCTTTAGTGGGCGCAGAGATCCAGCCGTCACTAGCTGTTTCCGTTTTGATTGGATCCAGATCGACCTAGGTATGACCGCCCGCCCCAATTGTCACATGGAAATTCGTAAAAGGCACAACCTTCCGCTTCTGATCTCTTAAACCCTGGATTGCCGTTTTGTACAGATTATTATCACGAGGCACTAATGAAAAAATTGGAAAGTTTGCATTGGATCTTCCTCCAGATGAATGACCCCGCCAATCCCAATATACGTCGAAATCATTATTCGGGAATACAGAAGTGCCGCCGGCTGCCCCGAACCGCCCGCCTCGCCAATCTGCCGGCAGTGGCTTTACAGGGGTCGCCTCATAACCCAAAACTTATTTCTATGGGTTCGTTCAATACAAAATCCTTGTTGACAAGAATATTTTGCAGCCGCACGTTCCCGTTGCCATCGCGAATCATCTCCTGCATGGGAAGCGATTCGTCCACACGCCAGCCGCTGGGATTTTCCGCAAACCATTCAAGCCCGCGATCGTCGTCAGAGAAAAGCACAACCGGCAAGAATTTGGACTTCTGTGGTCGTTGCTTAAGATTAGTATGAAACGTTCCAGGCGTGCTGGGCACGGCGGATTTATATGGATACCACCAATACGGTTGATCGGTTGTGGTGTGCATAAAAAGTGCCCGGCTTGAAGGCAGCACTGTCTGTAAACGCACGCTTTTAATAGTTACCGGACCAGCTGTGGAGAAAGTTTTAGCGCGATAAGCATCATGCCGTCATACTCTAAGCTTCCGCTTACCCTGGCGGTTATTCCCTGACCCTCCGCAGTACCCTCCCAGTTGACTATATCTGGTTGGATCGACGTAATTGACAGTGATGATGGCTTCAGTTCGAACGTTCCGCTGCCTTTATCAATTTCCAACGCAACCGGGCTTGCCAAGAGGTGCTGACCCTGCGAGGTGATTTGGCTCGGCAAACCAAAACCACCGGTAAGATCATACTCTCTTCCCCATACGCTGAGTTTTAAACCATTCGCCGCTATGGCGGTCCATGGGGGTTGTATCTTCGTGCTTACACCTAACGAATTTCCAAGCCATGAGGTTTTTGGCAATACAAAGGATGAAGAATTCTTAAACGCAAGCACCGAGTTTCTACGATCAAGAAGTTTAACCGTGGCATAATAAGAACCTGGAGTCATATTGCCAATGGAGATGAGCGACTCGCCAAATCCGCGACGAAGTTGCGTGATATCTCCGGACTTAATCAACTTACCATCACTATAAACATCCACTGTGTATTTGACTCCGGCCACTTCAAAATCATTTCCAGAATCTGCAGCGATACTTAACTTTCCTATCCCTGGGCCCCATTGGGCGGTAACATCGATTCCGTGTGGATCAATGGGCGTGAGAGGGTTTGATGTCGTTGCCGTAAATGCTGCGGCAACTTCAGTCGGGGTGAATGCAAAATTGTAGCTGCCGAATTCATCAATCGTAACGTCTTGAAAACCACCAAACGAAGGACCAATACTGAAAGTGGGCAAAGCCACAGAAGGCATCGGACTGACGAAAATTTTGTCTTGTTTCAGGGCTCCATCAAGGTAGACTTTGTGATTGATTCCCTGCCAGGTCCAGACCACGTGGTGCCACTCTCCTGGTTTAAACGAAAATCCGCCAGTGCCTATCTTCTCTTCAATTGAAGGAACTAGTTTCATGTTGAAGATAATCTCGCCGGGAAGCGTAACCGTGGAGTTTTTTTGGTCGGGCCTATCCGGTAAAAAATTGGCCTCTACGTGCGGTGGACCTGGATATATGTAGAAAAGCTGCGGCAGTCCAACGGTGCTCAGATTATTGAGTTTAATCCAGAATGCTATGCTCCCCCGGCGAGTATCGAGACGTTCTATATCGCTCCTAAGCTGGCTACCCGTTTTATCTTTTCGAATGAATATGCCCTCGCCAATTTTCCCGTTTGGGTCAAACGTAACCCGTTGAACCTGTAGTTTGGAGTCACTTGACACCCGGCCATCGTTAAAACCCGCAAAAAGCAATGCACGTGGTGTCGGATGTGCAGCACAAGCTATATTTCCATACACCGCAAATATCGAAGTTATCGAGATCAAGGCAAATAGTAATATTGTCGCACATGCTCTGAGTCTATTGCTCGCCATGATCGATACCGAGCTCTTTACGTCAGCGGCCAGAATCAGGCAGCATGGAGCCACGCTTTGCTCTTGGCACTTAGCTACCCCCGCTCCGTGCTATCCTTGTTCCCGACTTCGACTTCTGATGTTCGCCTTTCGCTCCTTGCTCCGTGCTCCATGCTCCTCGCTTCCTTGTCTGCAAAGTCTTCCTCAATCAGATAGAGCGCCAGCAGGATCTCCGCCAACATCCTTTGGAACGCGTAGTAAACACCAGCCCAGCCGTCGCGTATCGCGCCTTTGACGAATAGGCAGTAAAAGAAAATTACAAACGGAAAAAGAACTCGTGTTTTTCTCAGGCGATCGGGGAAACTCGGATCTACTTTTTTGGAACCACGTAGATGCACGATCTCCAGTCGCATGTAACGATCCTGCGATTTCAACCAGTGCGTCAATGGCTTTCGGTCATCATGCAGAATCGGCGAACGCAGTTCTCTCACTTCACCGTCAATCGCAACTCGTTGTGTGTGACCGTCCTGCTGGTAAATGGCATGCTCGCGGCGATAAAGCACGGTGACCGGTGGATATGCCGACCCACGCAGCGGCTTGCCGTGCACACAATACAAGAATCTAGCTTGATAGCCGTTAATTCCCGTTGGTGGTTTCAGGGCTTTCAACTCCTCGACCAAATCGGGGGTAAGGACATAGTCCGCGTCGATAGCGAGCACCCACTCGGAAGTAATGCCCGTTTCTTCAAAGCAAAATTCCATTGATTTTGATGGCGATCGAATCGCCGCTGAAACACGCGTACTTGCGGGATCTGCGAAGCAATCACTAATGTCGCATCGTCGCTGAAGCTGTCGAGCAGCACGATATCACGGGCCCAACTCAGCGCGTGGAGACTGCGCCGGATGTTCGGCACTTCGTTGTAGGTCAGGACGATTGGAGTGATCTGATCGAGCAGCGTTTCACCAAGAATTTTTACTGTATGAGACGGCCGGCGTTATTTTTACTCTATTCCATTCGTCCGAGTCTCAAGCCGCCATATAGCGCTTTAAGTTGCTTCGCGACCGCTGGCCACGTGTACCGAGAGCGCACGAGCCTTTCTCCCGCCGCGCCTCTGGCGCGGCGCTCACCTGTATCCCGCAGCGCTTCCGTCAATCCCCGTTGCAAAGAATCACCTTCCAAATTCACCACCCAACCAGCCCCTGCCGCCTGGATTTCGTCTGACAGATTGACCCGAGTACTGACCAGTACCGGTACACCGCAGGCCAAAGCCTCTACGACCGACAAACCGAAGTTTTCTTGAAACGATGGCAACACAACCAGATCCGCTCCACGTAACGCCGCCGCTTTTCGCGCTCCATCTAACCAACCGGCAAAGATGACATTGTCACCGCATTTTTCAAATGCTAACCGTTTCAGCTTTTCGATATAATCGCGCTCGCCGTTACCAGCAATGACCAGCTTCCACCCTTTTTGCTCCTCCTTGTTTTGTCACGGCCGAAAAGACTTCCAGTAAGGACTCGATGTTCTTTTTATGATGGACGCGAGAGAGCAGTAAAACGTAAGGCGAATTTGCCAATTTCGGAAAAAGCTCTCGAAAATTCTCAGCTGACCCTCTGAGTAATTCCTGATTGACACCGAGCGGGATAACAACGCCGGAATTAATCCCTAGCCCGTCTTCAGCTAGCTGCTTCTCAGCCGCCGTCGTGTAATGGATGGCGCGCGCGCCATCGAGCATTTGATTCACGCCCATTCGGAACAAAATCTTCTTGGCGAAGCGTTTTTGGCTTAAGCTCCAAGGATCTAGAGAGCCCAAAGGCCGGACAATGTATGGAACGTTTTTGTTTTCGCATGCGCGTGCCGCCGCGAGACTAGAATGCGAGAAAACGGCGTGAATATGGACAACATCAAAGTCTTCCACGTTTTTGTCCAGCCAACGGGCTAGAAGATGCGAATATTTGAATGCCTCGCTCAATTGACGGGGAAAGAAGATGGTCGGAACACCTTCATAGACAACGGGCCTCCCACACTCCACTGCCAAGCGAGCCTCACCATCAGCATCGGTCGTGGCGATCAAAACTTCCACTTCTTCAGACCGAAGTGCCTGGCACATTTGGATGACGGCTTGGCTCGGCCCGCCGTATCGTGGCGCAACCGCGGGATAACGTGGAGAACCTTCATGACAATAACCAGAGGTCAGATGATCAGAGATCGAGCAGTCAGAGCCGGGAGCGTATGAGCAAAGAGCTAAGAGCAAAGCGCAAAGCGCTTTGCTCTTTTGCTCCAAGCTCCCTCCTCCTTGCCATTTACGCCTTACACTTCACTCCTTACGCGCTAACCGTTACGCAGTAACTCCATTAAGTTCGCACCACTTCGCAAGTACGTAGAGCGCCCACGGCCGTGACCATGGTTCTTGGCTGGGATTTTTTGCAAATGCCTCCCACATAGAGCGGACACTGTCGGTATTTAAACCAAGGCGCATGAGATCTCTGCTGCTTGACAACGCAGCGGCCACTTCGGAACGCAACCCCGATTGCATCCAGCGTTGGAATGGCAGAGTGAATCCCATCTTGGGACGCCGCCAGATTTCTTCAGGAAGCAGATCTCCAAGAACATCCAAGAGCAAGGGCTTAGGACGCTGGCCATTGACTTTCCATTCTCCTGGAAGTCCAAGAACATAGTTGACAACCTCGGGGTCGATAAACGGGACGCGAACTTCCAGGCATGGGCCATGCTCATCTGATCCGTATCGCGGAGAAGAGTGTTGGCCATGTAGCCTGTCAGTTCGTAACCGCGACACGGCGTTAACCACATCGCTATCAATTTCGGATTTCGGATTGCGGATTGCGGATTTGCTGATCTCTGAGCTCGGACTTCTGAGCTCTGACCAGAGGTCAGAGGTCGGAGGTCTGATCTCGGTCAAGCGGAAATTTCATTCGGTGCAAAAAGCGGCGGGAAATGGAGTATGCAGCGTAAGGGTGCAGTCGCTCTCGACTAGATCCCAAATTTTCTGACGTCGCGCGAGCCGTTAAGATCGCACGGCCCGCGAGTGAGCCTAGTCGGCGAATAGGAGATGGCGCCATCCAAGTCGATGAAGGGCTGCCGCGCGGCGGAAACTTGGGTAGCCGGCAAAAAGCTCATCGCCACCCAGGCCGGAGAGAGCGACGGTTACGCCGGACTCTTTGACGGCTTTGGAAACCACATATGTATTGATGCCATCCATCGTCGGTTGATCCATCGCCTCCAGCGCGTCGGGAAGCATGCCCAGAAGGTGATCTTCGGAAAGCATGATTTCCCGGTGTTCTGTACCAAACGTTTTCGCGACAAGTTGCGCGTGGGCCGCTTCAGAAAACTCGGATTCTTTGAAGACTACACTAAATGTCTTGGGCTTCTGATCCGCCACCCGGCTCATCAAAGCAACGATGGCGCTGGAATCGATGCCACCTGACAAGAACGCGCCCACAGGAACGTCGCTGACCAGATGCTGACGCACGGAGTCTTCGAGTTTCGACCGCAGTGAAGCTGACAGCTTCGGGCCGGGAGGCTGGGGTTGCCGTTAGGCGTAAGGCGTGAGGCGTGAGGCGTGAAAACGTGAGAAAACGAACACTGATCAGTCTCAATGAGTTTGTTATTGAGCTTAACTACGAGGTAATGGCCGGGGAGTAGCGATTGCACACCGTCGATGATGGTCAATGGATCCTGGACAGAGCCGAATTGAAGATAAGAGGCCAGACCGTCGAGACTAAGCTTTCGTGGCACTAACCCACTAGCGAGTAGCGCCCGAACTTCGGAGGCGAAAAGAAAAAATCGTCTGTTTGATAGTAGTAAAGCGGTTTAATCCCGAAAGGATCGCGCGCTAGAAAAAGCTCCTGCTCTTTGTTCGTCCCAAATCGCGAAGGCAAACATTCCGCGGAGATGATTCACGCACTCTCGTCCCCATCGCGCGTACGCCCGCAGGATCACTTCCGTGTCGGTGTTCGATCGCCAAGCGCTATCGCTGACCGACGCTGACCGCTGACCGCTGACCGCTGACCGCACTCCTTGCTCTTCTGCTCCCTGTCCGCTTTGCTCCAAATTCGACTCTCTCGCTCCCTGCTCCTCTCCCTGCTCCTTGCTCCCAGCTCTTTCCCCAACTCTCGGTAGTTATAAATTTCCCCATTATACGTGATCCAATATCTGGCACGCTGTTCCCCCTTAGCCCCTCGCTCCTTGCTCCATGCTCCTTGCTCCGTGCTGTTTCCCCTTTGCTCTTTCCCTGCTCCATGCTCCTGCTCCATGCTCCATGCTCTCCCCAGCCCCATGGGTTGATGGCCGGCAGACGAGAGGTCGAGGATTGAAAGCCGCGTGTGCGCAAGCGCGCAAAGCCCATCGTCCGAGATAAATAGGCCGTGATCGTCAGGGCCGCGATGCGTCAGTGTACCTTGCATCTGCTCAGTTAGTGACCGCAGGTCTAGTCTCCCAGTCTCCGCAGTCATTATTCCCGCTATGCCACACATGCTTTAGCCCTGTTCTGACAATAAAACATCCATAAAACTGGGAAAAAAACTTTCTTAAAAAATCCTTAATCGAAAAAAAACATCAAAACCAGGTAAAAATTGGACAGACCAAATTCAACCCTGGTTCCCCAGGAAAAAAATCTTAAAATGTCCCAAAAGGGTTAGCTCACGACTGCCAGTTTACGACAGCGTCATGCGCTGCGCGCGTGAAACGATCTGCACCATGTTTGAGAGTGTGTTTACTTACGCTTTGTCGCGCGCGACCGGACATTTCTGCGAGTTTTGCAGACGGTAACAAGGCCGCTTCATGCAGTGCACTGAAAAGCATGTCTTCGTCGTTTGCCGGGATAAGCCAGCCATTACGACCGGTTTCGATGAACTCAATGGCCGATCCCATACGGTCGGTGCCGATAACCGGCAGCCCGGCAGCGAGCCCCTCGGGCACAACCAATCCCCAGCCGTCGTAACGGGAGGGTACACTGAGTATGTCAGCTCCATCGTAGCAATTTGGGAGTTCTGCCCAGTCCTTGAAGCCGAGGAATTCCACTCGATCGCTAACGGGCTGAAGCGTCCGCATCAGCGCGCGGCACAATTCGCCGTCACCCAAGAGCTGGAGGCGCACATTAGAAATTTCGCGAGCGAGGCGGGCAAATACCCGCCCGAGCAAGTCCACCCCTTTGCGAGGAATTAGTGAACCGGAGAACAAAAACACCCTTTCAGAGATTTCACGTTTACGGAGTTCACCAACCGATTGAAAGCGTTCCAGGTCGGAAAAATATGGCAGATTGCAGTAGGTACGGCTCGTACCGAACTCCTCTTGATAGCGGTCCACAGCAAATTTTCCGATGCCCCAGATCGGCGCCTGCGAAGCGTGAAGCCATGAAAGAGAACACCGCCGTCGCAGCCGGCCCATCCATTCCGGTTTACGGAATCCAGGGCGCTCTCCCCAGAAACACCAAGCTTTTCCGCTCATCGCCCGTGCATTGAGGAGCTCCTGTGGCAATCGTTCTGAGTAGTAGTTGAAAACCGCGAGGTCGGCGTCCAGGACGTTCGCCAGCGCCTCCTCGAATCGGCCAGGTTGCTCGTCGAGACACAGGGCCTGGTGGGAAAGCGACGGGGTCGTCCAACGACGGGCGGGCCATCTGGTGAAGATAAACGACCTCCAAATCAAGCCCGCCCAAAGCTGCGACAGCGTTGAAAAGCTCAGCTTGGTAGGGAGAAACGAAGTGAGTACCGACAACTACCCGCATAGTTCTACAAAAGGATCTCTGTCTACTCACGGCCGGGCTTCACAGTCGAGATCAGGAAGGAGCCTTGGCGCAGGTTGTTCAACACGAAACGGCAAATGGCGTTAGGCGTGGCGCCCATAAGGGCGTCTTTGAGGGACCCCGGGGGGAGCGGGAAAAGCTCAGACTTCTGTCCCCATTATGCGCAGGTCTTCGAGGACAAAATGTTTCTCAACGAGTGAGCGCCACTCGCGCGTAGTATAGATGCGCGCTATCGCGCCGTCGGTGTGGAATTGAACAGAGCTTGTGGAGCGAGCCAACTTTTAACAATCCGCCGCCAATCACCCCGCGGAAAAAACCATTAAAGATGTAGTAGTAGAAGAAGCTGCGATGATAGACCATGATTACGCTCCGGCCGCCCGGGCGTAACACGCGCCGCATTTCGCGGAGAATCTCGCTCTGTGTTCGACGAGTGATGGATGACGCCCCATGTCCAGATGAAGTCGAACGATGCGTCGGGAAAATCCAGTTTTTCAGCGTCCATTTGCTGAACGCTGCCCCTTGATACCGAACAGCTGAAACCTCCGCCGCGTGCTCTGCACCGAGTAGGAGGTGAGGTCGATCCCGGTATAGCTGCGGCAGTGCGGAGCAACGAGCTGCGCGTGGCTGCCATTTCCAACCCCAATCTCCAAAACATCCCATTCTGACAGTTGCTCAAAGGGAATTAGCTCGTCAAACGGACGGAGCCGGGGCGGCATATAGCGTGCTGCGTCGAAAAAGTGGCGTCGGTCAATCTCTGCGAAAAACTCAAACGAAAACTCCGGTGGCGAAATACGATCACGCCAGGTAGAGTCATAACGCATAGGATTGGATTCCCACGAGCGGTTACGTTCTTGCCATTCGGACTGTTGTGTGATCATCGGCTGAGCGATAGGGTAGTCAAATCCGTCTGGCAGTTTATTTTCCGTGTTCATGCTACCCATGTCCCTCTGCTAAAGTTGAATAGGAGCCCAACCTACTCATTTCGAAGCTCACACGTGCGCTTCATTTCAATTGGAAAAACGACGTTCTGTGCGTGAGTACGGTAATTAGAGGCGATCTCCAGGGAAGGCGCCAATCAAGAAACACTCCGGCCCGCAAAGTGGATATATAACCGCGAAAGCCCAATCCAGGCTAGCAAGGCATAATTGACCAGCACCAGTTCCAGCATGGATCGCACCCCGCCAAAAAGTGACATCGTCAGAGTGGCATATATGATGACGGCGCTAAAGGTCGCGCGCTGCGTCAGCAGTTGGCTCGCCACACCTGACAGTCTGCCGTAAAACCAGCCGCCCAATGCGATCCCAATGAAACCGGCTGCCATATACAGTTCGCCGATTACCGAGGTAGACAATGAAACTCCTCTCGCCCCTGTTGCCGATGGTAAGTCAAAACCGGGATCTACCGGCTTGTCTGGCCAGAACACCCGTGGGATCGGCCGAACCAGCACATAGACGAAGTACTTGTAATAGGTATGCGGATAGTAATCCGGGATCAATTCAATGATTTGGCACAACCGATAAAAATTGTCATCAACGCGAAGGTGAGCCTGTTCTAAAATCGGTTCGTTCTTCTCGCTTTCAAAGAGCGCCGCCAGACCGACCCGCCGGTACTCCAGCATTACTTGCAAAGAAAGCAGAAGCGCCGCGACTGCCGCAGCGCCGATGAGCAGGTGCTTGGTCCGAAGACGCTGCTCGGTCAGCGCCCAGGTAATAAAGGCTATACCGAAGACGACACCGATCACACGGCGGCTTCCGCTCTGTGATAGAAAGACCATCATGATGATGGCCATCGCGCCGCACAACAGAGTCCGAGCATTGCCCCAGCCGGCCCGACGGCCGACGATGACCGCAAGGGCTGGCAAGATATACCCAAAGTATTGCAACTGATCTAAAAACGCATCCCATCCTCCTAGTTGCCCGCGCCCCCACGGCGCCGCCCAACGACCTTGGCCTACGTAATACCACATTTCGGCCACGTCAAAGTTCGTCGGAATAGCGAACTTCAACATTCCCAGGATAAACGCGGCAACTGCTAACGAAAAAAATGCCTGAGTCGAAAACTCTTCTGACACGGATCTGACAAGGGCGGCCGGCGCTCTCCACGGACGATAGGCAACGGCTACCCATGATGCGACGACAAACAAACCGATGGCAATGAATGCGCTTTTAATCTGTTCCGGCGAGATCCCCCGCATCGGGTAAACTCCTTGCAACAGGTCCAAAAGCAGCCAATAGATCGGAGCCAACGCCAACAAATATTCGGCACGCAAGAGCGACTTCGGAGAGCGAATAGCTGCAGCCAATGGTGCCGCCGCCAGGCCAACGGCCATCAAGAGCGCCGAGAGGAACAAGGCTCCTTGTGGAGCTGGATCGTCCGGGATGAAACTGACCGCTAACAACGTACCCAAACCGGTCGCGACGATTCCCAGCTCCGCGTATTCTTGAGGTGCGGCGTGATCGGCAGCACTCTCAAGCGTGCCGGCGCCAGTGTAGACAGAGGACTGCATTGATCTACAAATTCAAAAGGGCGGAAGCTAAGGAGTCCACGCTAAATATCGTCGTTGAGGCCCGACCTTGCGGACATTTCGCGGAGGATACCAGGGTTTCGCAAAAACTTTCGTAACACAGTTGTGATCCCGTTGCCGGAGAGCTCGTCGCAGGATTACACCGTTCACGTTGTCACGCACTACATTGCCGCAAAACCTCGATGAAATAACTGGAAGTTTCCACGCCTGAGCCTCCAACTGCGTCAATTAGCCAACTTCCCTTAACGGCTCGAGGAAGACGTCTCTACGCCAACGGTCAACTACGGTTCTGTCATCATAATAAGCGAATGAATAGGCTCGTATTCATTTTGGACGAAGCAAGCGACGATGAGTTGTAATCGCTTACACGCGGGTCAAGACGAAGCTACTTGAGAGGATCGGAATCCATGGGAGGTCTTCACGGGCGGCAAAGAAACAGCGATATTCGACACCAATTGCGGTCCATGCTTTTTGAGCGAGCGGTGTAGTCGGTATATTCCCCGCGGCACGGGGCGCCGCTCTTTCCACCACACAAAGCAATCTACATACCCGCGCCCAATACCCTGGAACATGTTATTGTATCGCCGCACCTGGTACGCCGAAGCGAAGCCATTTAGCGTTGTGCCCAGAAGATGGATGGGGAAATAGGGCATCGGTACGTTATGCCAGGCAAACAAGATATCGTTACGGCGACTGTAATAATCTATCCGCCGCAGATCACGTCGTGGCGACTCCATGTGGTGAATGGGATCAGCGTTGCCCAGCCGTGTCACGTAGCCGGCACTCATCATACGTAGGCAAAGATCTCCTTCCTCGCCCATTATGAACAAGTGCTCGCGGAAACCTCCAACCTTTAGGAAAATGTCCCGACGGACAGCGTGAGCCGCGCCAACAAATGCAAAAGTTACATAGATTCCCTTACTGTCCGGCGCGCGTTGTTGGATCTCGCGATCCTGCCTCACGTTGATGTAGGGTATACCTACTGCCCCAATTCGATTATCAGAAAACTCACTTAGTGTTTGCTCAACAGTATTTTTCGAAACAAAAACTGTGTCATCGTCAATGGGAAAAACTACGTTGCACGATGCCAATTCAATACCGCGGTTGCGCTGGAACGCTGGCCCGCGACCTGTGCCAAGCCGATGATAGCACACCTGCGGAAACTCTCGGTGAATCAATTCCGCAGTACCATCGTTGCTGCCATCATCCATGACGTGGACTTCCACAGAAACGGTCTGTATAAGCACGGATTTTAACAAGTTGCGCAATTCATCCGCCCGATCTCGAGTCGGAATCACAATTGAGGCGAGCGGCTTGCTGTGCGGTGCCTTCGGCAATTCACCACAACCCCCTGTGAGCGCTTCAACTTCTACTGCCTGAAAGGAGTCGAACTCGTTCACATCATCATCTCGCTATGAGCAATCGGCGCTCGCCCTTCAGTGATCAGTTTGGGCAACTCCAAAGACGATGGCCCAGCTCCGAAATCCAGATAACCGGAGAGACCGGCCCGTTCCGTTGCTACTAGCCCACAGTCGTCCCAAACTTGCCTTTCACAGGGATCAATTGCGGTGTGTTGACCTTTTGGCTCCCTCCCCAAATCTCTGTGGCTCGCGGTAAAAACAAGAGCGGATCCGCCGAAGCTGAGGCCAACTTCCAGCGTTAACCGTGGTTTCAGCTCCATACTGAGGTTTCGCAAGGTGGCAAGATTGTTCTCACTCGAAAGCGCACCCAATTCTTTGAATGTTTTCTCAGTGCGTCCGACGGCTTAACGATTGCTCATCATAGCCTGTAGCTCCGGACAAAAACTGAATAATTACTTGGAAACCATATTCGAGCGCAAGCTTTTTAATGGTGTGACTTTATGAGCGCTATTCCGCTCACGACCACGATACAGCCTAATACATGTTGTTTCCTGATGAATACAACCGAGTCTCGTGTTAATCCTGTTATAACAGTACGCGTTTCATCGCCACCGCGTCCGTGAAGGGCCTCCACTGAAAAATGTAAGGCAGATCGGGGTAATCATTTGATTGCTTCGACATAAAGCGATTCTGGAGCTCGGTCCTCGGAATCCAATAGAAGTGAGGGATCGCCTCCGTTCATAAAACTACGATGTTCTACCGAGGAGAAGCCAGATTTGAGCAGGAAGTACCGGAGGGTCTCGAAGTCGTAGGCATAGAGATGACCGAAGTCTCTGAAGCACCGGTTGACATGCATTATCGCAGATATTGACTTATCGTCAGGACCCGGAAAAGTGACTCCTTTACCGTTTCGGGACTCTGAATATAGTTTCAAAAACAGCTCGCCGTCCGGAACGATCAGCCTCAATCTCCCCCTCTGTGAAAGAACACGTTGAAACTCGGGCAGGACGTGCTTCGTAACCAGGTCCAACGGCAAGTGTTCCAAGCAGTGTTCTGTGTAGATCCCTTTTAAAGAACTCTCGGAAAACGGCAACCGCCACGTGAGATCCCACACAAGATTCACTCCAGGCTGCCAAATAAAGTCCAAATTCACATAGCCTTGAACTGGTTTCCTTCCACAACCCGCGTTAAGATATTTTGCATTCCGGATCGCCGACGACCAAATTTGCAATGGATTTTGTCTCATACACCATGATAGACACTCAGACGCCATCCTCCCGAACGGCGCCAAAGTTTGCGAACGAGTGATCACAATTCGTTGATCCCAAATGCGCGATTTCCAATTCATGAAATATGGCACGTGATTCAAAGTTTGCCTTTTTGCACCACTTTATTTCGTAGAGGCCTTGAGTTCTTCAGGTGTTCCACACCCAAACAAATTGTTTCTTTGTGGCCTGCGACCATCGGCGATGGTCTTGCTTCGGACACGTGGAGAGTGGATAGACACGCCAGCAGCGGGAAGCCAACGAGATACCTGACGCGGCCCAACGCGGCGTTCCACGCGAACGTCGCTCGATACAATGCCCACGCTTCCCTATGGAGCCTCTGTTGCAAACAACCGAATGTCACCGGCCGGGTATGGCGGGTTAGAATCCGCCGCCGTTCCGTCGCCCGAGCCGACCCGCCTGGATACGCACTAGATTGTTCCGCTCCAACGTTGACCCACGCGCCGGCAAGCGTGCGCTGCAGGTTCTTGACCTCGCTTACCTGGTGCTCCCGATAAGCAAAAGTCACGGGGTTAGTGATCTGAACGAAGCCCGGGGCTACGCCCAATCTCAACGCTAGGTCAGCATCCTCCCCGTTTACATGCTCATCGGTGAAGCCGCCGACCGCCATAAACGTTTCTCGCCGTAGCACGAAGGAGGACACCCCAAACCAGCGCCACTCTTCCCCGGACGCAAGATAATCAGCGAATTGCTCGGCACGGACCGCTCCTTGACCTAGCTGTCTCCAGCTCGCTCTCATTCCAAAACCAATGAGGTTTACCTGCAATAAAGCTCGGGCAATTCTCATTTCTAGCAAATTCCGCATAAACTTGCAGCGTCCACGGAAACCATAAATCATCGCTGTCAAGAAATGCGAGATACTCCCCTTTGGAGTGCCGCGCACCGAGATTGCGAGCGGCGCCTGGGCCACGATTGGGTTGCGTAAGAACAGTTATCTGGTTTTCCGACGATTTAAGATAATCTTGTGTTCCGTCCGTCGAACCATCGTCGACAACGATAACTTCATAGTCCTTGAAATCTTGAGCAAATACGGACTTGAGGGTCGCCTGCACGAGATGCACCCGATTGTATGTTGGTATGATGACTGAAAAGAGCACGAATTGAGATTTCTCTTGGAACGTCTAAAACCTATGCTCAAGAGAGCATTCGCTTCCACTGTGCGAGTGTTTCCCGCAGCGGAGAATCCCAAAGTCCGATAGAGTATGCGGTAGCGAAATCGTGCCGCGGCGCCACTAGGTACGAAGCCTGGCAGTGAGTGTTGGATTGTCGCCACGATGTCTGCTGCAAAATTTGGGTCATAAAGCCATGCGATACGAGCAATCTCAAACCGCGCTTGATTAATTGCCCGTAAGCGATTCTCTGTCATCTCGCTCTGCATACGCAGGAAATCTTCCGCGCGTTGCTCGATTTCCAAGCGCTGGCGATGCACCTCTGATATGTCACTCTTGCAGAGGGTGTGCTCGCTCCACTGCAGGTAAACTGCCCCGTTACTTGAATTGTAAGCAAACCGTTTCCCAGCCATGAGCAGGCGGAGATACAACTCATCTCTTGGCAGCAAGGCTGGTCAGGCTTCCAGCCACCTACGTCAAGAATTGCCTGCTTCCGCCAGAAGGTGCTGTCCGTTTGGGGTAGATACCATCGTGTGAGAAGAACCCAAGGATCGTGAGGTTCAGGGATCGGCAACAGCTCACGAAGCACCTTGCTCGCTGTCCAGTGTTCCAACGTTACAGGTCCAAAAACAACATCCATTTGGGGGTGCAGGGCAAGAAACTCCATCTGTTTTGTGACCTTGTTCGAAAGGAGGTAATCGTCTCATCCAGGTATTGCAGCCATTCACCCCTTGCAAGTTCGAGAAGGCGATTGCGCGCCGCGTTACCGCCGCGGTTAGGACCCGTTTCCCAGCGGATCCGGTCACCGAAACTTTTGATGACCTCCAGGCTTCCATCGGTCGAACCATCGTCAACAACGATGACTTCTTTTTCAGGCCAGGTTTGTGCTAGCGCACTCTCGATTGCCTGAGCTATCCACCGTTCGGCTTTAAAGCAAGGAATAAGAATTGAAATGAGCATGTTTCCTATACTCTGCACATCTAGAAACAACTTGGACGTTACTACAGACCCGTGGGCGCAATCGCTATCGATAGTTGATATGTGCTCTTCTTCGATTTAATTGTCTTGGTAGCGGCAAATTACCCTGATCGTACATCAGAGATCAAAACCGAATTCGTGACGTTTGGCCTGTGTTAAGTACCGGCTGTTCATCAGCCGGCGCATCAACCATCGTTTGCTCCGCATGGTCGATGACCAATGACCGGACCAATTTTCTCCTGAGTCCGTGGTATAAACCACCGCAGCAAACGGTAGTGGATTTATCGGAATAGATAACGTCTTCAAGTAATCCACAACTAGATGATGCCCCTTGCTTAGTAGATAAAACTGACTCGAGTCTTCATGGAGCGATTTGGGAAGGTCCGCCCCAGTCACGTAGGAGACGCAGGAAGTGCCGCACACCGCATGAAAATCATGCAATTTCATAAGCCACTTTGATCCGTATCCATTGACCCATCCCGTTTCACAATACCATGCACCCCCTGACTTCGCCCCCCCCACAAACTCCGTGAGCCTTCTACTAACCAAGTCATCAGCGTCCGCTTTCATCAACCACATGGGGGCGAACTGCCGACGCAAATAAGGCCCGCTTTAATTTTTACGTATTTGTCAAGCATCATTTCCTCTCGAGTCCCGGGCACTGGCGAATCAACACACTTAACAATTAAACGATGGTCCAATGGCAAATTCTCTGGCGGTTCGTGACAAGTAAGTAAGACTCTTACATCGGAATGCTCTTGGGCTAACATGGATTTTATTGAGCGCAGACAAAGATCCGAAGCTAACGCCAATCAGAGCATAGTTGTCGAGCTTTGAACGGAACTATGAAAACAAACATGGACTGAACTTAATCCTTAAGATTGTTTTTCATAAATCCCGAAGACAAGAAACATCTTTCGCCGAACTCCCTTGCTCGTGGCCAGTCAAGCACGCCCTCGTATGCTAAGTCTCGACTCGCCACCTTTTCCGTCCGATTCGCTTCCGCCACAGGGAGTTGCCCGTCGCGGTAGATACCACCGCGCCAAGAGAATCCATTGGATCCTGTGACTCAGGTATGGGCAGAGCATTTGCAACGCGCATTCCTCTCGCTCCAATGCTCTACGGTCACAGGTCGTAAACGATATCCGCATTAGGGTTCATTGCCAAAAAGTCCATCTGGTATGAAATTTTCTGCGGCATCAATAGTCATCGGCGTCAAGATATTGGATCCACTCGCCGCACGCGAGTTCCAACAGCCGATTACGTGCAGCGCTGCCCCCGCGGGTTGGACCCGTCTCCAGGGGATTTGAAGCTCAAACCTTTGATAACCTTCAAACTGCCATCGGTCGACCCGTCATCACCACAATGACTTCCTTTTACACTGTCTTTGCAATAGTGCGCTTTCAATCGCCTGCGTCATCCACCGATCCGCGTTGTAGCAAGGGATGAGGACCAATACGACGGGCAAAGCTATCGCCTTAGCGGCAAAACTGGCGACTCACTTCATCGCTTCCACACATAGCGAAAGTTACTCCAGTGGGGCTTGTCGTGGCCTGAGAGCATCGAATCCCGCGATACGTTGACGCTGGACCTATGAACTTCTGAGAACCCTGCTTCTATCAATCGTGTTTCCGCCGTCTCCCAGTCCCACGCGCTACGATGACGGTTAAATTTGTTGTCACGGAAACCGTAATCGATCATCTCAAGAGGCGTTCTTACTGAAAGCGTCTGCATAGCATGATCAGGATATAGTTTGAAGATTTGCTGGCGCCTACTCTCATCCGGATCAAGAAAAATACGGAGAAAAACCTGAAGGTCCGGGACGACCATGCGAAAAACGCCCGCTGGCTTCAGGATGCGGTGACACTCACGAGCTAGTTTAAACACGTCTTCGTAGGAGAGGTGCTCTACCACGTGATGTGCATAGATACCGGACCAAGTCTTGTCAGGGAATGGGAGAGGAAAACGCAGGTCAAGCCGTGCCTCAGCTTCTTCATTGAAAAAGAAGTCAGAATTAAGAAATCCTCCAATCTGCTCTGGCCGCTGCCCAATTGCAGATATCTCTTGCCGCCGGTGTCAAGCCAATTGGAGCTCAGAATCCTACCCTTGAAGGCGGTAAGCTCAAAACGCAAGGCATCCAATGAATCCAAAAGGTGAGGCTCAATCCAGTTTCGGGGGTGGAATCATCGTGACTATGGGTACAGATTTAGTCGACCGCGCCTATTTCGCCCATCAAAAACGCATCCTCAGTGTTACTTGGAACATGTAGCGTGCGCGTCAATCCATTCAACCAACCTAGTTGCGGAGGCATCGAATCTACGTCATTGACGTTTACGACCATGATGTGACTTGCGGCAGGCATATAGTCCGATGGACACCTTTTTCCATGTATCATCCATCCGTTTCCCCAGATGGATCTCGGAATCGGCGAAATTTCGTCTTAGAGCGCGCAGGGCAGGATGTTTCGGCACACCCTTTCGACATTCATTGCATCCAGGAAAACCTGAAAGTCTGACTTGGCCTGGCAAACGATCGACTGAAAGCAGAGAACTGCCAATGCTGGGACGCGATCCAGTTCTTGACAATGCTGGACTTTGAAGGCAACAATGTAAGTCAGCATGGACTCACGGAACGAACAGACTATATTGCAACCATTCTATTGATTTGGAAGTTTCTCATGTACGGCACCGACAAATCCAGTAAACAAAATCTTGACACATTAGATGTTTTTCGGAGTCGAGAAACCATGCACGTTCTACAGCGGATGAGCAATCGCGGGTTACGCATCGGAGCGCAGGTCCGGCTCCAAAGCCTCTTGAAAACTTAGCCGCAGTTGGTGGTCTTTTGCCAGCAGCCAGTCGGCCGGAATTCCCAAATGAACGGTCCAGGCCCGGTCAAATTGAGCGACTTCCACTTCAGGCGCTTCGTCTCTCGCAAGACCCACTGGTATCTCTCACGGTCGAAATCGTCAACAATCAGGTAACCGCCTGGTTTGATCTTCGGTATGGCATGCATAGCACATGATGACCGGCAGCGGCCGTCGACCTGAACCACATCAAAGTAATCGTCTGGGAAACGGTCGATGATGGCTGCATAATCCTTGAACGAAAGCCCTGCATAGGCTTCTGCCGCCGAGGCATAGGTCGTCGGATCGCTAGGGCGCGGAACGCTCCCGTCGCGTCTTTCGGACGGTAAAACTATAAAAAGCTGCCATGATGGATGCTGGAGGCTGCCCATAGAAACCTGAATATCTCGCGCCCAGTTGGGGTCGTGCTCGACCGAGACCAGGTTACGCACTCGACGGGCGAAAAAAAGCGTAGAGCCACCGACACCCCATTCAAAGACGCGCATGTCAGGAGCTAGAACACGGTTCAAAAAATCAATTCCTGCATACGTTATCCATGGCAACTCCTGCTCGGCGGGCGTGGTATACAAGCTGCGGTACCATTTCGGAAACGATCCGATCATCCTCGGCAACGACTGCCCCGCTCGCCCCTGGCAAGAAAGTTTAATGGCTTCCCTAAAATAATAATCAAGCCGAATGGCGAATTGCTTCATTGAAGCTAGACCCATAAAACCAACCATTGCCTCCAAATGCTTAGAGGCGAAAACTGTGTTTTGTGACAAAGACGCCCTGTCCCAACGGCGGCAATCGGCCGGTCCCAAAGAAATCTCCACTTTCAACTTCGAATGTTCCCGCATTCCGAATCCAATCGGCGATCGCTCCATTCACGGTAGCGTACAATGTAAGATGATAGCGGCCGGGTAAGAGTGGAAAGGCAGGGATTTTCACCGAGATCTCGCGTACCTCAGCTGAAACAAGTAGAAAGTCCCCTTGCGCGATGGCCGTATCTAATAACAACACCCGCTGGCCGATGTTATTGTCCACTCCGATGCTAACGTGGAAATTACGGAGATCGCGAGCGTGCGGGTTGCTAAACTTTATCACTAAAGTGCCCGGTGCACCGCATACAAAGGCACCTAGCGGTTTGGCATCTTTGTTACGCAACTCAATACCTATAAACCGAATTGCACCAGATCCCTGCCGATCCAATCGTTCCTCGATCTTCATGTCAACTAGGCTGGTGGATTTGTATTGATAATGATGAATCACTTCCGCAATGTCTCCCTGCGAAGCGACTCGACCGCTGGAAAGATGCAGCCCCGTGTGACATAGATTCTGCGCTGCTGCCATCTGGTGACTGACAAACAACACTGTGCGACCCCCTCGAGCGACCTCCGACATCTTGCCCAGGCATTTCTTTTGAAACTCAGCATCGCCCACAGCCAGGACTTCATCGACGATTAGAATTTCCGGCTCCAGGTGGGCGGCCACTGCAAACGCCAGCCGGACGTACATGCCGCTGGAATATCGCTTGACGGGCGTGTCAATGAATTTCTCCACTCCGGAAAAGTCCACGATCTCGTCGAATTTCTTCTGAACTTCGGCCCTCGTCATGCCGAGAATCGCGCCGTTCACGAAAATATTTTCGCGCCCGGTTAATTCCGGATGAAAGCCCGTTCCTACTTCCAGCAAGCTCGCCACCCGGCCACGGATACGCACGCGGCCTTCGGTCGGCTCCGTGATCCGGCTGAGAATCTTGAGCAGAGTGGTTTTGCCGGCGCCGTTGCGCCCGATGATGCCGAGTACCTCGCCCTGTTTCACCTCAAAATTCACCCCCCGGAGAGCCCAGAACTCCTCGCTAGCCAGAGGTCGGAGGTCAGAGGTCAGAGGTCGCAAACCAGAGGTCGGAGGCCGGAGGTCAGAGGTCGGAGCACCATTATCTGATCTCTGATGTCTGATCGCTGACGTCTGGCCAGAGAGCCAGCGTAGCGGTGCCGCCGCTTTTTCAGCGATGACATCGCGGAGCGCGACATACCGCTGATGATCCTGCTGGTGGCGGATCTTGTATTTCTTGCCGAGGTTTTCGACGCGTATGATGAAGTCAGACATGGCCAGAGGTCAGAAGTCAGACGTCGGAGGTCAGATGTCAGAGATCAGAAAAGGGCCGGGGTTCTTGATCATACTACCAAGCATTTTCCCAACCTCTTGAGACATCAACGCTAACTCACGATGTTGTTCCAGCGTGAGAAAGCCGCACTCGCGAGCAAAATCCAATGAAGAATCAGTTTCGCTGTTTTCACCGTCGCAGTCGGTTAACTTGCTAATGAAATGCGCTTCGTATCTTCTCTTTGCCCAGGCCTCTCTTAAATTCAAGCAGACCGACCGCGATGACCGCCGTATTTGACTGGTCAGCGCAAAACGCTCTTCATCTGGGAATTTCTTGCTAAGTGTGAATATTTTCATCGCCAGATCATAGGCCTTTTTGTAAACTTCCAAGTCTTTGGCTGAATTAAGTCTCACACCTTCCCCGCTGATCTCGGACTTCTGACTGCTGGTCTTCAAATAGCTGACTTCTGACCTCTGATCGCTGACCTCTGGTTCAAATGACGTCCGCGAAACTTCGTTCGACGCGGCGGAAATACCAGATCCCGAAAATACAGAGGCCAGATGTCAGAGCCACAGAGGTCAGAACACTCGGCCACCATAACGGGACTTCGCCGCGGAGGAGCGCCCAGCGGAAGCCGTCGATGACACCGACCATTGGGTTGAGGGAATAGAGCAGGCGCCAGTTAGCCGGGATGTTTTCGCTGGTGAAGCCAACAGGCGAAACATACAAGCCGAATTGAACGATGAATGGAATGACATAGCGGAAATCGCGGTATGTCACGTTGAGCGCGCAGAGCCATAGGCCGGCGCCAAAGGCGGAACCGAATGCCAGAGCCACAAACAGCGGCAAGGTCACGATCCGCCAGTCGGGCAGAAAGCCGTACCAAACCATCATCGCCGCCATCAGCCCGAAGGTGATGAGAAAATCCACGAAGCTCGTGATGACGGACCCCGCCGGAACGATCATGCGCGGAAAGTAAACTTTGGAAATCAAGTTCGCATTGCTGACGAGACTATTGCTCGACTCGCTCAGCGCGGTCGAGAAAAACTGCCACGGCAGCATCGCGGCAAATACCAGCAGCGGATACGGCACGGAACCGGGCGCTTCGAGCTTGGCGACTTTGTTAAAAACAATCGTGAAGACAATCATCGTGACGAACGGCCGGATCAGCGCCCAGGCGATGCCGATCACAGTCTGTTTGTAACGCACGGTCACATCGCGCCAGGCGAGAATGTAGAACAGCTCGCGGTAGCGCCAGAGGTCGCGCCAGTAGTTCCGGAACGAGCGGCCGGGTTCGATTACGAGTTCGTCGGGCATTGGCATGCTAGCAAAGAGCAAAGGGGTAAGCGGTAAGAGCTAGGACAATTTCGGATTGCGGATTGCGGATTTACCAAACGCTAAGTGCTAAGGGCGAAGCGGTAAGGGCAAAGAGCTAAGAGCATTTCGGATTTCGAATTGCGAATTTGAAGACTGCAAAGTGCTAAGCGGTAAGGGCTAAGTGTCAAGAAAACCGGCAAAGAGGTCTAGAATTTCGGAATTCGAATTGCGAATTTGCTGACTTCTGATCTCTGACCTCTGGGATATTAGACACCCCTACTTAACTGCCTCAACCGGTAGGTTCTCAATACTTACATTAACAATGTCTGCCAAACTGAATCGCTGGCTCACATCCAGAACTTCTATGCCAATTACTTGACCGTTCGCACCGAAATCTACCACGACACCGTCTTCAATTTCTTTGGACTTCGCCACATGCGTCTCCGTGAAGTAAACGTAGATGGCGTCGGCCTCTTTGCTATATTCAATTTTCATTGCCCCTCCAATCTACGGCTTATTGACGACACTGATAATGAGAACTTCCTCACGGATAGCATGGAGCGTGGAGCTCGGAGCTAACTCAACCAGAGATCAGAAGTCGGCGGTCAGATGTCAGTAACTGCAAAGAGAAGAGAAAACTCCATTGCGGATTTGCTCGCTCTTTATAAATCGCGCCAAGCTTCATCCTCTTCCGGTCTAAGCCAGTCTCTGTTCAGTACTCCTTCACTCAAAATGGCCGTCTCCAATCTCTCTTTGGCATCCTGAGTTTTTAAGAAACGAACGAAGTCCTACCGGAAGATCCTCTATTTCCTGGATGAATAATTTTTTCGGTTGCATCTTCTTTGCGTCCATTTTTAAACGCTGCGGGCAAAAAGTGGGCGCTGTCCCTAAATCCACGGGCCAAGAAATTCCAGCTGGTTTTGCATTTCCTCCATTGATTTCGCACCGATTAATTTTAGAAGACCGCGCATCTGGTCTCCTACAGAATAACGTTGCTGCGGTGCGAGAATAATGCCCGCGTGTGATTTGCCCTCAGATAGATACTGCGTATGGAGCCGGCAGAAGTCGCCAACGTTAAAACTGTACAAGACGCGGCTGTACGTGGTCGCATACTCTAGATGCTCCTCATCTTTACGCTCGATCATGCGTGCTTCTAAAGACGAAACTACATCCACATTGCGAGCCCGCAAAGCTGTAATCAAGACATGGCGCATGGAATCCTCATCAAAGTACAAACGAATCGTCATGAAGCCCTGCGGCTCAGGAAATGCTCCCGCTCCAGTCTTTCAACCTCCGCCTCTTCTGAAGCGATATCGGTTTCGATTTCTGCCCGGTTCGCATGATAGTAAGCCAACGCCGCATAGACTTGCGCTAATGATAAGTGAGGAATCTCCAGCGTAATCTCCTCTGGACTTAACCCCAGCTTGTACCACCCTACAATCCGACGCACAGTCACACCTGTACCTGCAATACGTGGGCGTCCCCCACGAATCTCCGGCGTCCGAACAATCAACGTTCCAATGTCATTTGGTGTTGGCATAGCTTTTACTCCCATAACTTTACTCTCCGACGTACTAGGAATTTTAACACGTGTGGCGATCCCAATGCCAAAGGGGAAAGAGCGAAGCCAATTGCGGATTTCGGATTGCGAATTTCGAATTTGAAGACTGCTAAGGGCCAAGCGGTAAGCGCAAAGAGCATGAAAGCATGGAGCAGGGAGCCTGGAGCTAAGAGCAAAATATAACGCTAAGGGCGAAGGGCGAAGAGCATTTCCTATTGCGAATTTCGGATTGCGAATTTACCGAACGCAAAGAGCTAAGCGG
Organism: uncultured delta proteobacterium; assembly: GCA_963737905.1. Taxonomy (GTDB): domain Bacteria; phylum Desulfobacterota; class Binatia; order UBA9968; family UBA9968; genus DAIRFP01. Next base: position 197,776 of record CAVTUQ010000028.1, read on the forward strand.
TAAGCGCAAAGAGCTAAGGGGCAAGAGCAAGACATTTCGAATTGCGAAATGTTTTTCTGACTTCTGACGTCTGACCGCCGATCTCTGAACTTACTCACCACGGGCATATTTTAGATCGTCCTCAAGCTCCTCCGGACCATAGTGGCGCGGGATGCCACGCTCTCCTAATACCTGACCAAATTCGTATTTCCCTATGCCGGCCAGCTCCCTAGCTTTACCAAACGACAAAAGCCCACGGGCATATAACGAGATTGCCAACTCTTTTAACAGTTCCTGTGCCATGCGCTCTTCCGGCAACCGGATAGACTGGAGTACTGAATCCGGGACGTGCAATTGCAAGCCCATCTTTTCTCCCTTTCTTTCTGTCTTTTTGCCACGGACTGCAAAAGGTTAATTAACCGCCGCTTTCCTTCGGCGAGATTTCCGGGCCGGGTTCGTTTTCTAATCCCCGCACCGCCGCCCGGAATGATAATTCTGACCAGTCGATATCTTCCGCTCGAAGCTTCAGTGCCAGATGCTTCACAAATTCTAGCACCTCTCGTCGCAACGGTTCCGGTAACGCCTTGACCTCCTTATAGATACGATCGGCCGTTTCCATTCCTAGCCTCCGCGTCGCTGCTCCCGTACGACGTCAGACATCTGGCCTCGAATCGTGGCTGGGCGCATGCGCAACTCTTCAAGTCGAAGCCCAGGTCCCGTGGTTTCATTTAAGAATTTCGCAAGCGGAGTTTCTCGCCGCTTCTTTTCAGTCAGAAATTCGATGAAATCCATCACTTCAGCGATCTGCTGTGGCTCGAGGGCGTTAATTCTTCCCAGGATGCTTTTTTCTGTTAAGTCTTTCGATTCGTGTTTCATATTATTGCCTGAACTCTGAAAATGGAAAGCTGAAAGCAGAAAGTTGAAATCTGATTTCTGTTTTCTACTTTTTGTTTTCCCAATTTTCCTGAATGTATGATTGGCAGGTTTGACGTAAAGCGAATTCTGCTGGGGACGTTTTCATCCAAGAGAAATGCTTTCAAACCAAATCCTGAAGCCTGAAATGATTTTTCATCAATTCAGCAGAGAACCGCAAGCACTCTAGGACATCTTCCTTTGAAAGCGATGGATACTCCTCCAGCACATCCTCTACGGTATCCCCTGCCGCCAAAAACTCCAGAACCGTGCGCGCCGTTATTCGCGTACCTTCAATCACGGGCTGTCCGTTGCAGATGTCTGGATCGATAACGATTCGTTTCATAGCGCTATGATAACCGCCGACGCTGCAAAAACAAGAGCCACCAAGAGCCGTCAGCCAGAGATCAGAAGTCAGAAGTCGGAGATCAGAATCTCGCTAAGCGGCAAGCGCTAAGGGCGAAGCGCAGAGATCGGAATTCAGAAATCAGAGGGTCAGCCAGCTATAAACCAGAGATCAGCGATCAGAGATCAGAAGTCGGCAAATTCGAAATTCGCAATTCGAAATTCGCAATCCGCATTTTCTTAGCTCGATGCTCCTCGCTCCCTGCTCCCTGCTCCATGCTCTTACCCCTTACCCCTTACCGCATTGCCCTTTGCTTCGCGCTTCGCGCTCAGCTCCCCACCAGGCGGCTGCGGAGAGCGGCTAGGGCTTCGCGCGCTTCGCGGTGGGACGGATAGAGCTGGAGAACACGCTCGTATTCCCGGGTCGCATCGCGGAGCTCTCCCACGCGAACGTAGGCATTGGCCAGGCGGAGGCGGGTTGTCAGATCGGCGGGCTCCTGCGACAGGATGGCCTGCCACAGCTCGATGGCGTGGAAAAACTTTTCGTTTTCAAACAGACGCTGGGCGAACCGCGCTTTGTACTCGCCATTGCGCCGGTCAAGCTCGATCGCCTGCTTGTAGGCGTTGAAGGCGGCTTGCCAGGCGCCGGCGCCGTCCAGGGCTACCGCGAGTTGGAAATACGCTCCTGCGTCTGCTGAGTTCTCTTTCACCAATGCCTCCCATATGGGAATGGCCAGGGCAAATTGACCGCGCTTGGTGTAATAGCGGGCCAAAGCGAAGTTGATGCGGTAGGCTCGTGACACGGGCGTCGAGGAGTCAGCTTGGCCAAGTTCTTTTTGGACGAGCTTGACGAAAAGACGGCGGTGAGGCGGAAGCCCGTCGGAGTCCGGAGCCGGTGCTTTGGCAACGGCAGCCGCTCCATCGCCCGATTGTTTGGCCAGCAGGAGCGCGGTCTGAAAATTCACGAGGGCGCCGCTGTTCTCTCCCATCGAGGAAAGTACTTCGGCGATGGCCAGACGAATCTCCGGATTCTCCGGGTCTAATCCGATCGTACTCTCCAGCTCCGAGAGCGCCTCGGGGAGTTTTCTAGCCCGGATCAGGGCGTTGGCATAGAGGCGACGGTAAATCGGTTTTTCCCCGGGTGAGGCGAGTGCGAGCGCCTTCTGATAGCTTTCGTCCGCCTGCAGCCGGAGTCCTTTCTTATCCAGGAGAGTCGCGAGGTAAAGACGATCAACCGAAGTGTTGGGGACCAGCGCCTGGAGATCTTCACGTTCGCTAGTCACGGCCAGGGCCCGGTCGAGAAGCTCAGGGAGCAGTTCCGGATTGAGAGCGACGGCGTTACGCACCGCGGCGAGAGCGGTTGCGCGCAGTGGCGTGGCGGGCGGAGGAAGACGCGCCTGAGAAAAGGCAAACAGCGCAAGCACCCGGTGGCGGGCCGGATTGGCGGGATCGAGGCTCACGGCGCGGTTGAAGTGAGTCAGGGCAAGGCGGCGCGTTTCGACGGCGGCTTCTGCCTGACCTGCCGACTGGGCTTGAATGAGGGCGCGGGTTCCGAGCAGCCAGGCCAAGCGCTCGTGCAGCGCGGCCTCATAGGGCGCATCGTTCAGAGCACGCCGATAGTCATGCTCGGCTTGATCGAGCAGCGCCATAGCCACTTTGGTTCTTACCTCTTGAGTCCTAAGTATCGTAGCGTCGGGGCCGACCGCCCGGTTCCATGCCCGGCTCGCTTGCTCCTCGAGCTTGCTGGCGCGGAGGCGCAACGCTGCCGGATGTCCCGGAGAAATTGAAATGACCCGTCCAAGCAGCTCCAAAGCTCGGCGTTCGTTCTCGAGGCGCTGAACTAATGAAGTTGTCATTGTGGGAGCGCTGGCTTGGGATTCCATGAAGGCGACCGCCGACTGAAACCTGTTCTCCGCCAACGGCGGACTCACGATAGAAAATACCGCGACGAGAGCCAGCCCGGCAACGATAACGCCGGCCGACACCTGACGAAAACGTCCCGCAATCGGGTAGTGACGTACGGTGACGAGAGGTTGTGTTATGTTGCGGAAAAAACGGTTGTGGAGAGCGACTGTGGCAATGGCCAAAAGCGTAGCGAGGAGAATTCCATTGGCGGGAATGCGTAAGGAGAAATCGAGAAAGCTATGGAAGAAAACGGCAACCACTCCGCCTAATGCCCCGATGGCGATGCCAACGTTGTACGGGTCCCGGCGATAAATATCCTCAATGTCGGCTTGACGATAAAAACAATGACCTCGACCCAAGAGGTGAGCGCCAATGAGATCTCGTCCAACACGCCACAAGGCAACTAAAAGGATCAGGCCTCCGACGAGACCGGTTTCAATCCAAAACTGGAGATGGTCGTTATGGGCATGAGTGAAGTGAACGGATCCCGGCGTAAGCTCGATGGGCTGAAAACGAGGGAAGAGATCGCCATAACTCCCAAGGCCCGTTCCAAACAGGGGAGCAATGCGTAACATCGGGAGGCTCGCCCAGTACTGGGTGATTCTAGACTGGAGGCCCGTGAAGGCCAGGCCGAATCGCTCGAGGATAGGGTCGAGACCGATCCAGGCCGCATAGGTCAAGGTCAAGAGGACCAAGGCGGCGAGTAAAAGATGACTGGGACGAGCCGCCTGGCGGACCAAAAGAATTCCGACCAGCACAACTAAGGATAGAATGAGACTCACCACCCCGGCTCTGGAGAGCGTGAAAACCAGCGCCACGGCCATGATGGTGATAGCGAATAACAGAAGCAGCTCTTGCCAGACCCTGTGGGGAAAGCGATGCGGCGTGAATTTTTTAACGGCGACTGCTGACTCCTCATCCGTTATCCAGTAGTCGCGCAGGGAGAGAGTCGTCGTCGAAGCCGAATGGCGCCTTCTCTGCCGGCGGAGAAGCTTGGTGGAAAGCAAGAAGCCGAGAGCGAGAGGAATCAGCATTGCGAGCCAGGCGGCAAAGTGGTCCGGGTTTACAAAGGTCCCGGTCACTCTTCCTGCATAACTGAGCTTTTTCGAGCCGAAAACCCCATAACCCCCGCCCAGGTAGTCCAGGAGACCGTAAAAAGCTAAAAGGCTTCCCATGACAAGCAGAAACCGAACGAGGCGATCGATTTGCAACCGCTCGCGAAACTGATTGACGACCAGGAAGTAAACCGCGGCGTAGGTAAGGAAAAGTCCCACGGCATGGCGAGTGGAGGCGGGCGCCAGGCTACCGGAGAAAAATATCGATGGTAATTGCGCTTCGGCGGAAGGCGACAGGGCCCAGTTCCGCAATGCGTTGTTTCCAAGAGCGAGCTGGAGAAACAGGACACCGACAAATAGGAGGAAAGGAACGTTCAGTGGGGTGCGAACGATTACCAGCTCTCCTTCAGCGATCATTTTGACAACCCAGGTCAAAACCGCGAAGAGAGCCAGCAGCTCGACAATCGCCAGCGGCCAGCCCTCCACCGAGCCATAGGGGAGGGGAGCGAACAGCAACAGAGCGTATAGCACGCCGGTGACGGTCAGGTCAGCGATCCGACTCATAAAACTTTAAGCAGGGAAGCTTGGAGCATGGAGCCACAGATAGCATGGAGCTTGGAGCAGGGAGCATGGAGCTAAGACACTCAAAGAGCATGGAGCATGGAGCTAAGACATAACGCCAAAGAAGCAGGGAGCTTAGAGCCACAGATAGCCGGGCTAGCGCTGTAGCAGCGGAGCTAGGATTTTAGAGTACGGCGAAAGGCTAAAAGCATTCTGCTTTCCTCTTCCAGTTCCGATAGTAACTTCCGGACCGTTTCAGACGGTAAATAATTGTCTTTAGACAAAATCATCAGGATATTCGCTACCTCGAAAACTGACCGCCGGGACATATTCAGGAAGTTTGCGAAATCTGTATCAGATGCACTTCCCGATCCCTCAGCTATATTATTCGTAATACTTAGGGTTGCGCCACGTAATTGTTCAGCAAATCGGAATAATCTCCTCTCTTCGAGATTTTCCGCCAATCTGAATAGCTCAGCACTAATAGCAGCGCCTCGTTTCCAAATCTCTAACTCCTGAAATCGAAATTGTGTTTCACTCATCTCGTGCGTTCGCTTCCGCTCCCTCCGGCTCTCGCTCCTTAGCTCCATGCTCCATGCTTCTTGCTCCCACGCTCCCTGCTCGCTTAGCGGCATTATCCCCCGCCATTTCCCCGGCCGTAGTGATATCCGCCGTAGTACTGGTAAAAGTATCGATAGTAGTAGCCGTCACGGCGGGGGTCTACCTGGCTCAGAAGAACTCCGATCATCTTGCCCTGGACAGCTTCAATTTGCTCGACCGCCCGCCGCAATAGCTCGCGCGGCGCGCCCCCGGATTTGAGCACCAGGATGACGCCATCGCTCAATGCCGCCAGCGCTGCAGTGTCAGCCACGGACATAATCGGCGCCGAATCGAAGAGCAAGGTGTCGAACTTGCCGGCGAGAGTATCGACAAACTCGCGCATCCGATTGGAGCCGAGAAGCTCCCAGGGATTGGGCGGGAGCGGACCACTTGGCACCAGGTAAAGATTCGGGGTCGATGTTGCTACCACTACTTGATCGACACTTTTCGCTTCGGCGAGCGCGACAGTCAGACCGATGCCATTGGATACACCGAAAAGGTCGTGCAGGCTCGGCTGGCGAAGATCGGAGTCGATCAGGCAGACCCTTCCTCCCGCCTGGGCCATGGCCAACCCCAGGTTGGCAACCGTGGTGGTCTTCCCCTCGCCCGGAGTGGCAGAGGTGATGAGAAGCTTGCGGTAACCATCGTCGAGGTTGGAAAACTGGAGGTTTGTCCGCAGGGTACGGTAGGCCTCGGCGGCGACCGATTTGGGATCCGTTTCGAGAATGAGACTAAGCGGAGGGGGCGGGGGTTTCTTCAGCATAAATCACATCCAATCAATGATTTGGGACGAATTATGCAGGGAGCTTGAACGGATCAGGATTTCGAATTTTTACTCTGCGGACTCGGGAGTCTCTGATCGGTAAAACCTGCTCCGAGACTTGTTTCGCAACCGCGAGCGTCTGGTCCGATCAAATCCGAACTTCGCAATTCGAAATCCGAAATTTTCCTATCGTTTTGCTTCGAAAATTGGCACCACGCCAATCACCGGGAACCCCAAGTAGCTCTGCACTTCTTGAGGTGTTCGAATGGTATTGTCCAGACGCTCCAGAAACAATGCCACACCGATCCCCGCCAGCAGGCCCAGGATAATGGCGATGCCTATCTCGCGGGATTTTTGCGGTTTGATCGGGAACGCCGGCACCTGGGCCTCTTCCACGACCCGGAGATTGTTGGTTTCCAGCGCCCCCGAGACGCCCATCTCCTTCAAACGGTTCAGCACCGTCTCTTGCATTTGCTGGTTGGAATTGACCTCGCGCTCGAGCCCCTGATAATCGATCTCTTTTTCATAGATCTTTTGCGCCTCTTGCCTGAGCTGATCGACGTTTTGCAAAAGGGCGTTTTCGCGCGCCCTGGCCACACGCAGTTCGGTATTAACGGCCTGGAGCATGGTCTGGATCTCGGCTTCGAGCTTTTTCTGGACCTCCTGCATCTGCGCCCGCAATTCAATAATCCTTGGGTGCTTGGGTCCGAGGCTCTCGAGGGCCCTGGACACCTCGATCCTCAAGTCGGCGGCCTGGGCTTTGAGCTTCTGGATCATGGGATTATCGGCGACGATGAAAATGGTCTGGGCGCCGACCGGGTCCTTGGCGATGGCCTGAAGCTCTTTGAGCTTGGCTTCCACGGCCAAGCGTTGGGCCTGAGCATCCAGGTAGGCGGTGTTGACACTCATGATCTTGCCGGTCGTGATCTCCCGTTGCTCCTTGAGCCCGACGATTCCCGCCTTGACCCGATAGTTTTGCAGGGCCATGGAGGAATCGCGTACTTTGGTACTCAGCCCGGTCATCTGCTCGGAAAGCCACGCCAAAGCCTCGCGGGCGTTCTTCATTTTCATATCCAGGTTGTTTCGCGTATAGGCGCGCGCGATGCCAGTGGCCACGTCGGCCGCCACAGCCGGATCACGGTGCTCGAATTTGATATCCACGAGGCTGGTTTCCTTTACGGGCAACACCATGACCGACCTTAAAAGATCTGCGACGGGATCCTTGGCCTCGGCAAGCTCAGGGAGTCGCTTTGTCAGATTGAGATTCTCGATCGCCTTTTCGATGACCGGCCGGCTCTTGATCAGCTCATACTGGGTCAAATAGTACTGGCTGTATTGGCTGCCAGTGGGATTGACTTCCTGAATATTGATGACCTTGGGGGCTTCGGGTGAGATCAAGACCCGGGCACTGGCGCGGTAAATTGGCGTCTGGAGAAAGGCTCGGATGATCCCGGTCGCGGCGACGATGAGGAACAGGCTGATAATCGTCCAGCGGCGCTTATGGAAAAGCTGCAGATAGGTGCGGAGAAAATTCTGATCTTCGACAGGCGGCGGTAAAGGCATAATAACTCCCGTTTCGAATTGCGGATTTCGGATTGCGAATTGCGGATTTAAAAACAGCTAAGGGCAAAGAGCATGGAGCATGGAGCAAGGAAGCAAGAGAGCTAAGGGGTAAGCCAAAGACCTGATCCCTGAGCCCTCTGGCTCCTTGCTCGCTGCTCCGTGCTCCCTGCTCTTCGCTGACACGGTCAAAAGAAGCTCTCGGGGACAACGATGACGTCGTTCTCCCTGAGACGGATCGCCTTGTCCCGGCGACCCTGTTTGATGATCTCCGTCATATCGACCTGGATGACTTCTTCCCCCTTGGGCGTGGTCCGAATAATCCTCGTCCGGCCCGGCGCTGCGATATTGGTAAACCCGCCTGCCAACGTGATGCCCTCGAGGATCGTGGTCTCCTGGTCGAGCTTATAGGCTCCCGGGCTCTTCACCTCGCCCAGGACAAAAAAGCCCTGGGCCTTGGGAATGAGAATGGTATCGCCGCTCTGCAGGGGTATATTTTCCTCCGCCCCTGCCTGGATCTTGGCGATGTCGTAGTGCTGGATATTGTTTTCGCGGGTAGCCTGCTGCTGCCCGGGCGCGGTTTTGTTTTGCGGGCGCACAAGAATGACCTGGCTACCGGCCAACTTGGACGGGCCACCGGCCTGAGACAGGACCTCCCAAAGTGTCAAGGGTCCCGTGAGAGCGTAGGTGCCCGGCTTCTCCGCCTCACCCAAAACGAAGACTTTCTTTGCCAGATACTCGGCCACAGTGACGCGTACCTGGGGATTGACCAGGTAGTCCTTGTCTAAACGCTCGCGCAGGCGCTGGGCGATTTCTGTGGTCGTGAGATCTTCCACCTTGACTCTTCCGATTAGCGGAAAGTCGATGAAGCCATCACCGGATACTGAATACCGCTGAGAGAGATCCGCCTGCCCCCAAATGGCGACATCAAGCACATCGCGGGGGCCGACCCGATACTCCTGAGCCAGGGCCGGACATGAAAAGGCGAGGCACAGGAGCAAAAAAACAATTATTGATTTCCGACTCACCGGCATCACTGTCTGTTCCTTTCCTGGGTCATGTTGATGCAAATCGAAACTCGAAAGTGGTGAAGACAACTCGGAGAACTCACCGCTGAGGCGCGGAGGGCGCGGAGAAAATAAACTAGCAGACCTAGTATCAGACTAGTCAAGATCACTCAGGCGTCACCCCCGGCTGTCTCTAGCTGGGGGGCCAGTGCGAAACTCCCCTGGATTCCCGCTAAAAGCATGCGGGAATGACGGACTTCGGAAAAGGGAGCTTTCCGAAATTTTACTCTGTGAACTCGGCGTCTTTGCGGTGAATCCTCTTTCACAGTAAACCCGGAAGAACCGAAACATAGGCGGTCCATCGTTACAAAGCAAGGTCGAGGCTGATCCTTGCTCGATTGTCGTTGAAATCAAAGGTATTGAAGTTGGAATTACGACGGTCAAAGTGATAGTTGGCGCGCACCGAGAGCCAGCGCGTAAAGGTGTAGGTGAGACCGGCGCCCGCGCCAAACAGAGTATCGGTGCGCTTGGCGGTCTGGGTGCCGACAGTGGCTGTGACAGGGTATTTGTTAAGCGCGCCGCCCAGGTTGGCCTGGAAGGACAAGTTGGGACTAAAGATATAGTTCATCGTCAGAATGCTGAAGATCGATATAAAGAAATCGTTATTGGCCTGTGAGGATTCAAAGGGGCGGCGCTCTAAGGTCAGGGTGAAACTGGTCTTGTCCGTCATCTGATAACCCCATTGGTTGGTCGTCACCACACCACTAAATGATTTTCCACCTACCTGCTGAGGGTCGCGATACAGATACCCGACCTTGGTGAGCCCTCGGATCCTGGCCGTGGGTTCGCTGCGCACGCCCACCAGAAAGTCGTAATTGTTGGCGTCGCGATTTGTGCTCGAGCTTTGCAGGTACTGAATCCTCCCATAACCGGGTTCGAGAAGGACATCAGTCTTCGGAAAGATACGGTAGTAGCCGGTCAGCCCGACGCGATTTTCAACCCGGTCGAGAAACTCGTTCTGTTGCTGCAGGTAATTGATATAGTACAGGTTGTGGCTTAGCGCGATCGAATAGCGTTCAGCGAGCCGGTACTCTACGCTGCTTCGCAGGACGTCCTGAAGATTCTTAACCGGTCCGGTAGTGTCTGTAAGAGGCGCCTCGGTGCTCTTCGAGAATACATTATTCATATTGACCAGCAGCCCGCCGGGAAAGTCGAGGTTCATGCCAAGGGTGGCGAAGTGATTAATGGTGTCCTGTTTCTTGAGCGTGGCATACTGTACGAATTCAGCCCGGTAGCCACCAAAAAAATCGTGACGGCCCGTAGGGAGGTGCAAAGCAAACCCCGGGCTAATTCTGGTCGAGAAATCACCTTGCTCGTTCGACGGTGTCTGGAAAACGTTACTCTCGTACTGTTCTGTGAGGCTGAAGGCGGGATGGATCCTCAGCTCTCCCCAACGAATACCGAGGGCGGCCGAACTAATGGCAGGATGGACCTTGCTCAGCTGGCTGTAGGCAACTCCGGAGAAGCAGAGAAAAATCGACCCGGCCAGTAAGAGAATTGCGGATTGCGAATTGCGAATTGCGAATTTAAAAGATAGCAGGGAGCTATGGAGCTCGGAGCATGGAGCTGGGAGCAACACCCATTGCGGATTTGAAAGACAGCAAAGCGCTAAGCGGTAAGCGCAAAGCGTTAAGAGCAAGAGAGGTGAGGGCTGAGAGCAAGGCCATTGCGGATTTGAATTGCGGATTTCGAGCTTAGCGGAGCTGCGAACTTGTGCAGCAGGGAGTCAACGACAATGCGCTCAGGGGAGCTAAGAGCTGAGCGCAAAGTTCGGATTTCGGATTGCGGATTTCGAATTGTGCTTCGGCTCTGCGCTCCATGCTCCTTGCTCCCTGCTGTTCCCGAATCAATTCGAAATCCGCAATTCCTCTGACCCCTTCGCTCTTAGCAGCCTTTAAATTCGCAATCCGCAATTCGAAATCCGCAATTAGCTTTGCTCCTTGCTCCCTGCTCCATCACTTGCTCGGCGGTGGCATAAATGCGCTTGCTTCTACTGCGGCTGCTTGCTGTTTCTGGACGTCTGAGGCGTTTGTTGTGGTTCCGGCAACAAACTGCTCGAAATTCTGCGTCTGAACAGTAGGCGTGACCTGCGCCGCCGTTGCGATTGTGGTGGCAGGAAGGTTGGTGCTAAGAGCCGCCGTCGCTAGTTGCGTCACTTCGGCCTGGGTTGGACCTAGTAGATCAAAAGGCGAAGCATCATAAATCGCTTGCTCCACGGGTGTCCAAATCACCTGCAAAGGCGTCATGCTTTCAACAATTTGCTGAATGGCTTGTGGTGACGCTCCAGCCTCCAGGGCAGCCCTGACAGAGTTTGGCAACACTATGAGTAGATTCAGTCTGCCAGCTTCTACCTGCCAGATCTGGCCATTTTCACAGAAGATCTGTTCCCCGGTGCCAACAGTACCGGGCACTGTTGGCAGAACAACAAGGGCAGAGACACCACCAAGACATAACAAAGTTGTCTGACCCCCACTTCCGCCAGCCGCGGTTGGGGCGACACCGGGCTTGGGAGCAGCGGTTCCCGCGACAGCCGCTGCCGCGGAATAGCCGAGAATGCCGTCGGTACCTCTTGCGGCCATGACCGCGGTTGGCGTCGAGATCATGAACTGGTTCTGGCGCGTCCCTACCAGGGTCACCCCCGCCTGCGACACGACATAGCGAACCAGCCCGACGACCAGATGGAACATGGATGTGCGTGTCTGGGCCTCGCTGGTGAGCTGGCGGACCTGCAACCGGCTCTGCGCAAAGACCATGAGGATGCTGCCGTCAACCATCGCAATTTCGGCCCCGGAATTCTGCGCCGCCCGGACCTCATCACCCGTCGACAGAGGCATCCCAGCTTTTGCCGGCTGCCAGGTCGTCGTGCCTCTGCTGAGCACCTCCACCTGGCCCACGACATTGGCAAGCTTGGCCTGATCCTGACGCACCTGCGCCGGCAATGGCGCCGTGGAAAACAACGTCAGTATTGCCCCGACAAAAAGAAAGAAAATCTTCGGGATTCCGTGTGGCCCACCGCTGAGAGTGAGGGGTTAGAAAATTGCGAATTTCGGATTTCGAATTTCGAATTTTTACTCCGCATGCTTTATGTGGTGAAAGAGAATCTTGGATATCTCACCACGGAGGCGTCAGTATGTGCCGCGGAGGAAAGAAAATAGCTGTTGACGCAGTCGCCGAGCGCGGAGAAAAAATTTTTCATAAAAATACTCCGAACTCTGCGGACTCGGTGTCTCTGCGGTGAATACTCTTGATGAAGTGAGTTTCAGGGGATTCATGCGCGCACCTCCACTGCGGGGGCTTGTTCCAAGCTCGCGTACCTGATGTTTACCAACTCATACATCGGCACGGCGTCCCGCTTCCCCTTGACGACTACTTCGCCCAGAGGATTGACTTCGAGAATCTCTTTGGCTTCCTGGTAGGTAGAATTGCTGATGATGATGTTGTTTTGGGTCGGAAGATCCTTGTTCGCTGCTTCCAATCGCGCTCCGAGGTTGACCGCATCGCCGATGACCGTGTAATCGAAGCGCTGCTCTGAGCCGAGATTGCCAACCACGACCTCACCGGTGCTGACTCCGATTCCCATTCTGAGCGGAGTCTTTCCCTCGGCCTGCCAACGCTCCTGCAAGACCCTGAGTTGGCCGGCCATCTCGAAGGCGGCTTGGCAAGCGCGCGCTGCATGATCCGTGTAATGGATGGGGGCGCCGAAAATCCCCAGGATAGAGTCACCGATAAACTTGTCGACGGTCCCTCCGTGCTTGAAGATGATGTCAACCATCGCGGTCAAATACTCGCGGAGAATCTCGACGACCTCTTCAGGCTCGTGCTCTTCCGAGTAGGCAGTGAAGTCCCGGAGGTCCGTGAACAAAATCGTCAGGTGTCGCCGTTCCCCCCCGAACACGAGGGCGTTTGGGTCGTCAGCAATCTGCTGGACGACATCATGGGGGACGTATTGTTGAAAAGCCCGTTTGAGCCAGGCCCGTTCTCGTTGCTCGGTCAGGACTCTGTGAAGCGTGCAGCCGGTGTAGGTAAACGCGAGACTCGCCATAGGATACACGATGGGTAACCAGTAGCCCGGGTATCTGAATAAGACGTGAGCCACGCCAAAAACCCCACCAGCCGTGACCAATGTCGCCACCGTGCTGCCCATGGGGCGAAACCGCCGGGTGATAACGACCACGACCAAAGGCAGAAGAATTATTCCCGCGATGGTGACAAAAATCTCCCAGACCGGGCGGCGCAGATAGTGCCCACCTAGAATGTTGTCCGCGACAGTGGCATGGATCTCTACCCCGGGAAAAACAGGGTCGACCGGCGCAACCCGAACGTCATAGATTCCCGAGGAAGTCGCCCCGACGAAGACCAGATGATCCTTGAGCGAACCTTCAGGGATATTTCCGGACATGACATCGATCGCAGAGACATGGCGGAAGCTTTTCGCCGGTCCCGCGTAGTTCAGTAACATGCGCAGGTGATGGTCGGTCGGAATCTCCATGGCACCCAACCGGATTCCGCCTTCGAAGTCAATCTGCAGATCGGTGGCGGCCAACCCCAACGCCTGGCGCACTACCTCGAGCGGCAAAGACGGGTAATAGGCTCGGTGATACTCGATGACCAAAGGAGCCCACCGCACTACGCCATCAGAGTCCGGGATGACGTTTACATGTCCAAGCCCTTGGGCAGCCCGGACCAATGAGGCGATCGGTGGCATCATGCCCAATCCGGACACGGGGGAAACAATACCGGCATCTTTTGGCCCTCTGAAGGCGATGATACGGGACTTCAAAGGAGGTTGGATTTGCGCCGTCACACCTTCCTCTGGGCGCGTCAAGAAGAAGGCCGCGATCACACTGCGCGGGACGCGCTGGAGCGCCTCGGCAAGAAGCGCATCCGCTTCACCTTCGTTCCCTCGGAGGCGCTGTAGCTCCTCATGAAACTCGCTGCTCTTGGGACCGCCCTTCAAGAGTCCCAATTGTTCGTAGCGCGACAACAGCCGATCAGTCAGTCGCGCCGAAAGATCCTTTTCCTCCTCGCTCAGAATAATATCCATCCCCACCGCCTTGGCCCCTGCTTTCCCGATCGCCTCGAGCAGCTGAGCCTGTACCCGCCGGGACCATGGCCAGCGTCCCACCGCGGCCAGGCTTTTTTCATCAATGGCGACAATCGTGATAGCGTTATTGGTTGGGCGCGGACCGCGAAGATGAAAATGAGCGTCAAAGATTTTCGCCTCGATGCTTTCGAGAAAGTCGATGCGCAGAAAGAAAAGTATCAACACGACGATCGAGACCCCAATTGCTATCATGAGATCTCGCCGAGGCCTTTTACGCGAGATCGCGGCCCCGTTTGTCTTCGACGGTCCCGCGTTTGCTCGCGCCAAAGAGTTGCCGCGATTTTTCTCCGTCAAGTCGTTGTCACGGCGCGGTTGTTTGCCGTTCGAGTCAGAGTCAGTCATTGGCCTTTCGACTGAAAATTTTCGCAGCGCGCGAAAATTTCCCAGTGGCTATTCAAGAATGGAGATTTGCGTGCACCACGAGCCAAGCACGCCAGGTCCGGAAGTTAAATGTCTTTGCGGCCTTTGCGCGAGATATTCCGAGTTTTGATTTGCGGCTACAAAACATGAAAATACAGATCTTCGTCATGCCGGCATGGATAGCCGGCATCCAGGTTTGTAAGGACGCGTCCGGAAACATCCATGTCAACCTGGATTCCAGCACTCCATGCTGGAATGACCGCAATCGAGGGGTGCTGTTTTAAACTGATAGAAGCCCCTCCGCCCCGTATTTTCAAAGGAGATCCTAGCGTGGCAGAGACGAGCCTAAGCTCATGAATCACTTCGTGGTCGTTATACACCGGGTAAAGTACCAACAGCGTGAGATAGCTAGATGGATAACGGGTGCGATGCCGGAGTAGGAGTGCTCCAACGAAGTATAGTGCTATTTCATCCGATTTTGGCGCAAGGCTTCCGCTCGGCCTACGCGCCTCGCTTCAAGAGACAACAGGCATTTCTGTTGATCATCCGTGTTCAAAAGATACGACGCTTAGCACTCTCGAGTGAGCGGAAGTATTTTTGTAATTTGCCACGTCGCAAAATAAAGCCCCTTTCCGCCAATGCGTGGAATTCATCAGATGATCAGTGATGAACTCCTCGGAAGCTTTGTGTAGTACAAACCCCAACTAGCTGTCAAGACACTGACAGGAATAGGCATACGTCACTCCGTACGCTGTGGCAGCAGCAATTTTTATCAATGAATTAAAGTAATTATGTTATTGAGGCGTTTATAACTCGTGTCTAGTAACCAATGAAGTAAGCCGCTCGCCTCATTTCCACGTTTTTGTAAATTCTTTACGAGTTTTCATTCCAGCCACTGCGTAATTTGCCTTTTAAGTTAGCAAGTTAGACCTGGCATGGGACTTGCCGTCTTTTAATGGTGTTCGGCTCAATGCTTGGAGGCACAGTTTCCCCCTGCCAAAGGGCTATAGAGCTAAATATTTGTTTTACTGTTCAGCAAGAAATTTGCCTTCTAACCGTTGCCGATCCGCACCGATGAAGCTGCGCTCACGACTGATGATATTTCGCGGCTTGCCGATATCATTATCGGTGCAGTTGAGTAGTCGATTTTTAGCGATTAGTTTCAGAAGCTGCTCACGCCTTCAACTCGGTTCGCGCCGAATTACGAGGTGGCGGCAGGAAATGGTTAGACTTTTCGCTGGCCTCGCTGTGGTTTCTATGCTGTGGGGTTGTGGGCTATCGTATTCCGAGCGCGTTTGGGATCGGGGCCTGAGACCCGTCATCCAGGTGATTCCTGAGAGGGATTGGGCAGCGGAAGTTCCGATGTGTCCATCCTGTCTCGCTACGACAACTAAGTTGCCCCTGCGAAACTATCTCATCAAGGTTAGGTGGGGACAATGGGAAACTTTGGAGCATGAATTTCGGCATATATGGGAGTGGGAAACGAACGGCACAACAGACCACATTATTTTATCAAGGGGTGAGAGTTCCGTGCACGCTGCAAATTCCGAGGAAAAAAGGCAACTCGATGGCGACGAAAACTAACAAGATAACGGAACGTTCCTCTCTCCGCGCCGGCCTCTCGAAAATAAATTGAATCGGTCAGTTTACTGCCCGGGCGCGAAGAGTCGCCCGCTTCTTGTCGGGAGAACTGATACCATCTGACCTCACCTCTCTTCATCAATCACCCCAGACCTTGTTTCAAGCTCGCGGGCCGATTGTCGCCACGATTGTAAAGATCCTCGCGCGTCCACCCCCGGCCAGACTTAGCGGTTCCTAGTAAATCGGGAGTGATCATGCTTTCGCGCTTTTGCTGTCGGCGCGTCGCTTGATCAAACAACCGAAGTCGGGCCCGAACATCAACATCACTTTTCTGCCGCCTTCGCTTGCCGGCAGGAATTACCCGTAGCGCCTCACCCGCGAGTTCCCAATCGATCTGATCCCCCGGATTGATGCCAAGTTGTTTAGCGACGGCCTTGGGAAGCGTTACTTGCAGCTTGCTAGTTACCTTACTCATGTCCTTACTTTGCCAAGGACTCAATCCTTGTCAATAGTGAGATGTTTTGTCGGCGTTCGTCAATCGCCGATGTATGCTCGCGCAAGAACTTATTGCAATACATCATTGACGATCCGCATGAGTTTGCCGGCATCTGGTAATTCCGCAACCGACCAAGAAGTCTCAATCAAAGTCGCGGCGCTCTTTTCATCTAATACACCTTCGCAACAGGAGCGCACCTTGGCTTCCACGTCGGCATCGCTGAGCGGGTTTTCCGGTCCACCGCGATAGCGCTCATCGGCCCAGCCTTCGACCGCGCGGCCGTTTTTTAGTCGAATCGTGATTCGTGAGCGCATCTTATCGAAACCCATTTTCTCGATCGCGGGATCGAGCTCTGTCGATATGCGCCGTTGCATCGCTTGCATCGGTTCATTGCCGACGAACTCGTCGGAGAATTCACGTTTGCCGGCCTTGCGCACAAGCGCAATCATGGCAAGGGCCGCGGGTAGCGAAAATTTGGCTTGGAGATGGTTTGCAGCAATGGGATAGCGAATAGGCTTTAGAATATTTGTGCCTGCGTAGACCTTGACCGCCTCAATTTCTTCCGACTTCACGTCATGCTCGGTGACGAGTTTCAACATCAAGTCGATGGTCGGATGGGTGAGCACGCCGCAGGGATAGGGTTTGATCGACACTCCCGGGTCGACGATGCTCCATGTCTTGCCGAAGCCCTGTGAAACTTTCTCGGCATCGACGCCTCCTCCCTGGACGGCATAGAAACCCCAGGGACCGTCCAAAGCATCCGGATCCGCTGTGAACCCCCGCTCCGCAAGCAGCGCTGCGGTAACCCCATTCTCCGCAGCCCGGCCGACGTGTAGGGGCTTGGTCATCGTGCCAAAGTTGCAGCGAATGCCGGCAGCAAAACTTGCAGCGATGCCCAACCCACTGCGCAGCTTGTCCCCCGTTAAGCCTAGAAGTTTTGCCGCTGTCGCATAGGCTCCGAAGGTTCCCACCGTGCCGCTGGAGTGCATGCCCCTCACGTAATGCTGCGGCAGCATCCACTCGGAGATTTTACATTCCACTTCAAAGCCCGTCAGAAAAGCGAGCATGAAAGTCTTACCGTCGACGCCGCCGAGTTTCTGCGCCATCACCAACGCACCCGTCAACGGCGGAATCGTTGGATGAGTCAGCAGTCCATAGATATGCGTTGGGTCGAGACTCACCTGGCTGTCATCCCAGTCATGGGCATGGCCAGACGTGCCGAGCACGCGGGCCGCCATGGCAGCCGGAACTTTTTTATTGCCGCGGCCCAACAAAAGCGCGTCCGGCCGGCCGGCCGTCTGCTCGGCTTCGTCGATGAGCAGTCTCACGGAATGTTCCTCCGACCCCGCAACGAAGAGACCGAGGCCGTCGAGCAAACAGCGCGTGCCGATCCGCACCGCTTCAGCTGGAATCCCAGCAAAAGTCACGTTCTCGACGAAAGCGGCAGCAGCGGCTGTGGTTTTCAGCCCATCAGGAATGGTCGCAAACGCGTTTTGTTCGGCCATTATGATCTGACCAATACAGTTTAAGCCGCAGCCCGCTTCATAAAATCGCTGAAGAGCGAGGCCATCTCGCCGGCCTTCTCATCCCATTCTTCTCGTGGACCGAGGGGCTCGTCGTGGTGCTTGGGAAAGAGGATATGCACGTTGCTTTTTGGCAGCAGGCGACCGAGATTCTCGCCGGTTTGACGCCCATGGGTATTGTCGTTTCCAGGGATGATGCATGCCGGAACTTTAATCGACTTGAGCTCCGCCTCGCTCGCCCCAATGACCGGGAGATCGGCGCCTTTGAGAAAATACTCGCGCCAGTGCGACATGACGGCAATGAAACGTTCGGGGCTCATTTTCATCAAGGCGTCGCGATTCTCCGGTCGCGCTTCGATCCGCTCCTTCCAGTGTTCCATCTCGCAGACCTTGGCCATGCCTCCTTGTTTGGCGGCTTCAATAAACTGGCCGTAATATTCTTGCGCCAGCCGCTCGCACGCAAAGCGTCCGCCGGTGACGCGCCAAAGCAGTAAACCCTTCACCGCTTCCGGATGTCGCAAAGCAAATAATAGGGAAGTCCGGCAGCCGGAGGAACTCCCGCCGATAAAAGCGGGTAACGCGCCGAGTTGCCGGAGCAACTCGTGAATATCATCGGCCCAAATCTCATACTCTGAATCCTCGCCATCGATGACGACGGCGGAAGCGCCGCAGTTGCGCCGATCGAAGACGACGACGCGGTGGCCGGTCTCCGCCACTTTGCCGGCGAGCAGCTCGATGCCGCTGATATCGCGCCGGCCGCCGGGCGAGAGCGCCACCCAAGGGCCGTGGTTGCCGAGCACTTTATAGTTCATGTTGACACCGCGTACGTTTGCTAAAGGCATCGTTTCTCCCTCCTATTTCTGACTGATAGCCGGGTTTCTATGCGTGAGGTTTCACTACCACAACCGCAACCCGTAGCACAATCGAGTTTGTCCGATCGTTGCTCTCAAAGCTTTGGAAGGAAATCTTGCAGCTCCGGTGAAATGGGTTCGTCGATCGACTAGCCATTCATCGTGGCGCGCTGCGAATTAGCAGAGTTCAATTCGTTCAAGTGGTTCAAATCGTTCAAAACGTTTTGAACGGCTTAAACGGCTTGAGCGTTTTGAACTCGGTTTCGCCATCCGGCTCAACCCAGCTCAAGACGAGAGCCGGCTAATGGATTGCCGCACTGTTGGCCGCTGGCCTGATTCGACATCTTCTCGTCGGCGCGCATGAAACGTCGTGAGCGTTTTGTTGGCGCGCGCGAGGACGGCGATCTGCTCGCAATATTGGTCAAGTTTGCCGCCGGGGAACGCCCACATCGCCATGCTGTCTGACAACGAATCGAGATAGGCGCGCGCGCCGCAACAACCCAAACTCATCGCCGCGTATCCTTGATTGAGTACCTGAGGGACCACCGCGCAGGCGGGCCGGCCCATCGCCGGCGGTAGGCCCTTATCGACTCGCCCAGCCGCTTCGCTGAGGATAAGCCCTTGCTGGGCGTGGGCGAACACGAGGACCACTTCAGGGTCAAGTGGAAAGTCAGCGAGGGGACCGTAGATCACATGCTTTACCTCGCGCTGCACCATCGGGATCGCGGCGACTTCCTCTTCGCGCACGTAGTCGAGCCCGCTCATGGCCTCGAGCGTATGCTTGAGCTCAGCATGATGGGCCGGCGAGGGCTGCGCCATATGGTGCGTGTGCACCCCGATTGAACAGAGCTCGTGATCTTTCGTCGACGTGGCAAATGTGCGGGTCGCCGCTAGCTGCCAAAAGACGCATCCCGCTGGCACGACACCGTTAAACGGAGTGACCCCGGTCGGGATGAATTCACTAAACGATATGGCTATCGGCGGGAGAGGCAAATCCAAAAAGTGCATCAAGTCATCGGCCAGTTTTCTATAGTTGCTCATTCAGACTTCCTTCCTTGGCAACACGGCCCAACGTCGCAAATCAGCGGTCCCGAGCTTCGGCGGAATTCCAGAAGATTTCAGCATGCAGATCATTTGTTCAGCGCGCCGGCAACGATCCCCATGAGTATGAGAGCGGAATCCTATAAGCGGTTGCAGAGTTAAGCAAGTTGCTTTTTACCGACCGGAGGTGCCAACACCGGTGATCGTTACGCTACTGAAGGTTGACTTTTAGAGTCCATCGTTGTATTCACCAACTCTTAGCGTTGAAGCGAGGCAATGTAATGACGCGTCGAAATAAGACATCTTTATCAAGGAACGGAGGCACGTATGGATTGCTGCCAAAACTTGACGTCCGATTTTAGTGACGAACCCAAAGCAATCGACCTGGGCAAAGTAATTGGCAGGCGAACGGCGCTAAAGCGGCTGGCAGGTTTGGCCGGCGGTATCATGTTCGTTTCCGAAAGGCATGCCTATGGCCAAGGCCGCCAGGTGCTCCTCGCCTTCTGCGGACAACTGCTCTGCGTCGTGCCCTACGAGGTCACCAGAGCGCGCGGGCATTTTGCGGAAGAAGGACTTGATGTCAGGCTGGTCTATACCCGGGGCGGCAACGTCGCCATGCAAGCACTGGTGGGAAACGCGGTGGATTACGCAGGCACTTCCTTCGACGTAGCGCTTCAGGCTTATGCTCGCGGCGCCAAGATCGCCCGCTTCGCTTCCACCGGGAGATTACCGCTTTTTGCCCTCGCCGCCGCACCGAAAGCCGCAAAAGAGATACGCAGCCTTAAAGATTTAGAGAACCGCACGGTCGGCATCTCGGCTCTGGGCAACGCAGAGCACATCTTGCTCATCTATCTTATGAAAAAGGCCGGAGCCGATCCCGACCGCGTGCGCTTCGCGACTCTCGGCACCAACCTTTACGAGCCGTTGCGGCTTGGACAGATTGATGCGGGTATGGTGCAAGAGCCGGCGTTGACTCTAATCACCGGCGCCGGCGGCAAGGTGATCGCCAATATAATGGATATCGAGGAAGCGAACCGCTATCTCGGCGGAGCGTACGAATTTATGGGTGTATCCGTGCGCGCCGAGGAACGTGAGCGGCGCCGCGATGAGATGGGCCGGCTCGCTCGCGCGCTCGCAAAGGGATTGCGGGACACTCGCACCATACCGACGAGTGATGCTGTTGCTGCGTTGCCTAAAGAACTCATCACGGGAGCTAACCGGGACCGGCTAGCTGGGATTCTGGAACGGTACCGGCGATCTCTCTACCCGGACAACGTGAAAATCGATCCCGCTGCCGCCAATCGTGTCGCTGACGCGCATCGGACCGCGGGCCTGCTGGCTTCGTCTGTCGACTACAAAAATTTACTGGATCTATCTGTCGTCGAGAAATAAGTGCTCCGCGTCTCAGATCTCGCCTTGGGTTATGGTGAAGAGCCCATCGTCGAAGGAGTCAGCCTAGAAGTTCCCGGAGGCAAATTCGTGAGTCTGGTTGGACCGTCAGGGTCCGGCAAGACGAGCATCCTGCGCGCGATCACGGGGCTGCTCACCCCTCGCTCCGGCCATGTGGAATTAAACGGAAGTCAGGAGTCTCTCGGGTTTCTGTTTCAGGACGATGCGCTTTTGCCGTGGCGGAGCGCACGCGAAAACGTCGCCCTTGGGCTTCGCATCCGGAAGGCTTCGAAAGACATGGCGCTCACCGAGGCCGACGCTTGGCTGGGTCGACTCGGGCTTGGGGATTTCGGCGGGCGTTTCCCCCACGAGTTATCGGGCGGTCAAAGAAAGCGCGTCGCCATTGCCCAGGTTCTGGTCTTAAAACCAAAATTGCTGCTCATGGATGAGCCCTTCGCCTCGCTGGACGCGATTGTGCGGACCCGACTTACGCAGGAACTGCTGAGCTGGGTTGAGGAGGAGCATTTGAGCGTGCTCTTGGTGACCCACGACCTCGAAGAGGCGTTAACTGTCTCTGACACCGTCTATCTGCTTTCGCAGGGGCCACGGGCGCGGATTCGAAAATCTTATGCGGTATCGATTCCGCGGCCTCGAGATCTTCTTGCCACTCGTCAACACCCAAGCTTTGCCCCTCTTCTGGCGGAGCTTTGGAAAGATATGTTCGACGAGGTCGCACCGCGTCAACACGAGTCAGTGACATGACGCGTTATTTAAAAAAACTATGGGTGCGGCGGTGTTTGTCTCTATTTCTTCTCGCTCTTGTCTGGGAAGTGCTGGCTCGCCGTGGAATCATTGATCCGTTTTACGCTCCACCTCCCAGCGAAATTTTGCGAGTTGTCTACTCATTGTTCGCCGAAGGACGCATTCTCAGCCATTTGGAAGCAACCTTCACCGCTGCCCTCGCGGGACTCGTGATCGGTGTCGCGCTTGGGATCATCTGTGGTTTTGCTGCGGCATTAATCCCGTTGGTTGCTGAGCTCCTTGAGCCTGTCATGATGCTTCTGAACGCCATTCCTCGGGTTATCCTCGCGCCGCTATTTGTGATCTGGCTCGGCATCGAGCTACCGTCGAAGATTGCTCTCTCCGTAGTCCTCGTTGCGGTGCTCATATTCTTCGCGGTCTACAGCGGCATCAAGGATGTCAATCAGCTCCTGGTCGACCGGGTGCGGACGCTTGGCGGCGGGCGAATGATCCTGTTGCGTGAAGTCTACATTCCGTCGGTTACGGCATGGGTGCTCGGCAGCCTCAAGGTGGCGGTCGGCTTCGCGTTTACGGGTGCCGTCGTCGGGGAATTTGTTGCGGCCACTCGAGGTCTTGGCTACCTGCTCCAGTTTGCCCAGAGCACCTATAATGCGGCGCTGACCCTGGGGCTCATATTTCTCATCATGGCGTTTGTCCTGCTTCTATTCGTATGCGCGGAAGCTTTGGAGCATCGGCTCCTTCGCTGGCGCTACCAGGGCTACAATCAGCAAACTTCCTAGCTCTGATCATTCACTCGTGACAACGACGTGACGATTTCGCCTGCTCCGTCAGCGGGGACAGCAACGGAATCCAACTACCGACACGAAGTTTCCTCGACTATCAGAAACTAATGCATTCATCGGCCGCAGGCTCAGTGAATTACCGTGAGCAACTAATCCCGGCTTTTCGATCGGGGAGCCGGAGCCGGTCAGGGTCTGGAGGATTATTCTCTCTTCCCTGCGCGGGCCATCAGTAATTGCTCCCGGCATTCTCGCGGCGTTACGATTGGCAACGATGATTGATCGGCAATGTCGAGAAGGTCTTTATCACCTATGGCCAACAGATCCGCCTGACCGGCGACCGCGGAAGCCAACACCCAACGGTCAGCAGGATCCCGGATCGGAAGATCGGCGGGGTGAAGAGGCTTGGGAACGATGGTTTGATCTCTGAGCTCGCGTTCGATCTCTTCGATCAGAGCAGGCCGTACTCTAAACGGGCGCCGGCGCAGAACAGACCGAAGTTCGGCAAGATTGACTTCTCCCGTCAGAAGCGAACATTGCGGATCAGTTAGGATTAGTTCGAGCAGCTCCGCGCAAAATTCTTGACGGGCGGTATATGCGCTGACAAGCACGTTCGTATCGAGAAATATCCTCACGATACGGCGTTGAAGATGTCCTCATCGGTGAGAATACCGGCCTTAGCTTCAATCTCGGAGAGAACCGCTTGGCGGGTTTTTCGAAAACGCAGGAGGGCCACCTGGCGCTTGAGAGCATCGCGCGCGATTTCGCTTTTGCTCTGCCTAAGGGATCGTGACAGACGCTTCAGTTCACGATCAAGCTTGGCATCGACGCGGATAGTTACCGTGGATGATTTCATAGCGGTAATGTAATACGTCTGGCGCGCAGTGGCAACTTGTTAGGACCTCTACATGGGGCACCAAAGGTTATCGAAGTATCACGTCGACCTGCTCCTGCACGTTGGAGAGTTGTTTTGATGAGCGCAGAGCTTATAACCGTAATGTGGCCAGGGATAGAATCGAACCGCCGATCCGAGAATTTTCAGTCCTCTGACCGTAGCGAGACTATGTGACACCATTGGTCGCTATTTGTATCTATTCAAGCGTTTAACGGCGCTTCCAGTCGGTCGATTTTACCGATTCGAACACATAGTAACATATAGTTCTGGCAAAGTTGTGTCGAACACAGCGCCCAGAACCGAAGTATCGACGTAAAGTTTCACAGTTGATATCATCCTATGCAAGATCGGTAGTGGTGGCAAATCGCGATCGAATGAGCCATCCAAAATCAGAAATTAAAGAACCAAAATCGAAGTCGTAAGATGTGGCCGAACAAGGTGCTAGAATAGGATGGTTAGTATTGGAGAAGGGGAGACTCTATGGCAAGGGCAAATCTTCTAAGACGAATCTCGGTAAATCCAAAGGTCTGTCACGGGAAACCCTGCATCCGGGGCACAAGAATTATGGTTTCGGTTATCCTCGACAACTTGGCGGAAGGGGCAACACCCGAAATAATCGTCCGTGATTATCCACCGTTAAAGGTCGATGACGTAAAGGCTGCTATTGCCTATGCAGCCGAGCTAGCCAGTGAGGAAGAATTGCTACCTCTGAGAGCGTCGGGGAAGTGAGGATTAAACTTGACGAGAACCTGGGCCGTCCCCACATCGCTCTTCTTAAGCGTCATAGGTACGAAGCTGATCGAGTGTTTGATCAAGGTTTGTCAGGAATTGAAGATGCCGACCTTTGGTAACGTGTTCTGCGGGACGGTCAATTTCTTATTACCCTTGATCTAGGATTCTCGGATGTTCGTCGCTACGCTCCGGGCACACACCCAGGAATACTACTTCTACGTCCGCGTAGAAAAGGGCGCAACGCGGTGTCGAACGTTCTGCGGCGTGTCTTAATGGAGCGACGACTTGAAACGCTAGCAGGTTGCCTCGCGGTCGCAGATGAGAGTCGGACCCGAGTACGACGCCCGAAAACCAAACGGGGGGTTAGATAAATTCATGCTCATTATCAACCTGAAGGTTGGCCAAGCAGATCGGCCTGACGATTCCGCCCAACGTGCTGGCGCGGGCGGACAAAGTGATCAGATGAGCAAGAGGCATGTGGGCGACGGAGGCTGGCTCACTTAGGGCGAGCGGACATCGAATTGAGAATGCACCGGTGACTGAATATGAGATGTTCCAATCTAACGTGGCGAATACTCGAACCTTCCGAGCTGACGGCTTATATTGTTATCCTCCACGATTAAAATCAGCTTGGCGATGATCTCTCAGGTAAGCTAAAACTGAAGGTAGAGCCCTTCCCCACCTCGCTCTCTACCCAAATCTTCCCGCCATGCAGTTCGACAAACTTCTTGGCCAAAGTTAATCCAAGTCCGGTACCCTCGACCTTATGTGCATAGTCCGCTCCCACTTGGCGGAATTCCTCGAATATCTTTGGCTGATCCTCGGGCGCGATCCCGATGCCGGTGTCACTGACTGAAATCTCCACTGAGCCGTCGGCTTGCCTGGCTTTAATTCCGATCCGTCCTCCCTCCGGCGTGAATTTCACCGCGTTGGAAAGCAGATTGAGAAGTATCTGTTTGATTTTGCGCTCGTCACCGACGAAGTCGCCAAGTCGCTCATCAATTGTAACGTCGAGGTTGATGCCGTGCTTTGTGGCGCGTTCCCGCACAAAGGTGCGCGCGTTATCGATTGCCAAGGGGAGATCAAACGTAGCCAGCTCCAGCTCCATCCGCCCAGCTTCCACCTTGGAAAGGTCGAGAATCTCATTGATCAGAGAGAGAAGATGGCGGCCGGAGGAAAGGATGTCGTCGGTGTACTCGGCTTGTTTCTCGTTCAGCTCGCCGAACAATCTCTCTCCCAAGACTTCGGAGAAGCCGATGATGGCGTTGAGCGGCGTGCGCAGCTCGTGCGACATGTTGGCGAGAAATTCCGACTTGTGGCGGTTGGCGGCCTCGATCTCCGTGCTTTTCTCCTCGATCTCCCGGAACAACCGCGCGTTCTGGATCGCCATGACCGACTGCGTGGCAAAGGTTTGCAGCAGGTTCACCACTTCCGGCGCAAAGCTCCCCGGCGTGCGACGAAATATGGTTATACCTCCCATGATCCGCCCCTCGCGAAATAGTGGCACCGACAGCAGAGAACGATAACCGAGCTGGCGCAACAGCGGCCGCAATCGCAGCGTACTCTGATCCCTCTCATCTAGGATGTCTGGCACTTCCACCGGCGCTCGATTGGATGCCGCTTGTCCCAGTGGCCCTCCACCGAGCCGAATAGGATTGGCTTGCAGCGCTTCGACAAACTCCTTGTCGATTTGGTGGCTGCCCCTGAGATTAAATTGTTCTGTGGCTTCATCGTACTCGTAAATTGCTCCACCGGCCGCCCCGGTAAGTTGGACGGCGTGTGAGGCAATGCGGGTCAAGACGGTCTCAAGGTCCAAGGTCGAGTTGACGGCCTGGCTAACTTCTCCTAGTGCTTTGAGTTCCCCTACCGACCGAGCTAGCTCGCCAGTGCGAGCTTGCAGCTGTTGGAATAATCGAACATTCTCGATGGCGATGACCGCCTGCGCGGCAAAGGTCTCCAGCAACGCCACCTGCCTATCGGTAAAAGGCTTTTCCTCCGTGCGGCGAATGGTCATCACACCAATGCCCGTCCCTTCCCGTAGTAGTGGTGTTACAAGAAAAGTTCGAATACCAGTACCCATGTGGGAGCTATCCGGGAAGCTCTCTGACTCGGCCTGAAGGTCGCGAATGTGGATCGTTCTGCGTTGCACTAACGCTTGGTTGCCCACTGAACGGAATCCCAAGGTTCTCCGTCCCTGTCCACCGGGGGGTATCGTCCCGAAGTGCGCCGCGAAAACCATCTCTTCACCATCGAGAAGGCGAATCGTTGCGTCGTCAGCCCCACACACCCGCGCTGCATTCTCGGCAACCACATCCAGCACCGGCTGAATATCTGTTGGCGAACTGGCGATCACACCCAGGATTTCACTCGTCGCCGTTTGCTGCTCCAACGCCTCTTTGAGTTCTTGGAACAGCCGCACGTTTTCGATCGCGATCACAGCTTGATCAGCGAAGGTTTCGAGCAGCTTGATCTGCGCCGGGGTGAAGGGGCGCATCTCGATGCGACGCGCGAACAGTCCTCCAATGAGCTCCCCCCGCTGACGAAGAGGAGCGGCCAAGTAGGTGCGAAACCCGCCGACGACACCCAACGTCGGGAAATCATTCTGCGCGCGGACCTCGGGAACGTGGAGCGTGCCATGCTCCCGCATCCAGCGGAACTGTGGCTCATCAATACCGATCTCGACGCGGCCAATGGGATATGGGACCAAAATGAGCTCGCGGAACAAAGCCACTTCCCTCGCGGAGTCGCATCACCACGTCATCAACGCCACAAACCCGGGCCGCGCTCTCGACAATTGCATCCAATACCGGCTGCACGTCCGTGGGCGACCGGCTGATAATTGCGAGCACTTCGGCGGTCGCCTTCTGGTGCTCCAGCGCCTCACGCAATTCCTTGGCAGTCGCGTCTTCCCGCTGCAAAGATTGGGCGAGTGCTAGGCGTAGCTCCGCATTCGTCTGGGCTTGTTTAGCCGGCGACGTTTTCACCGCGGCACGGCGTGGTTTTGCCTTGGTATTCTTTGAGCCT
This sequence comes from uncultured delta proteobacterium, assembly GCA_963737905.1. Taxonomy (GTDB): domain Bacteria; phylum Desulfobacterota; class Binatia; order UBA9968; family UBA9968; genus DAIRFP01. Next base: position 225,060 of record CAVTUQ010000028.1, read on the forward strand.
TTTTTGGTCGTAGTTGCCATATAAACAACGAGACCGAACCGGAGATGTTGGTCGGGAGAGAAACTATACGTATGACAGGATCGGCTTACGCCGCCGCAGCAAACTTCCCCAGCGACCGAACTGACTTGTACTTCAGGTGGTTGGCGGCGTCAACGATGAAATCTAACTGTGCGAGTTTGGCAACTTCTCGCGATCAATATTCAAATCCTGAATCGTTTTCTGGCAGAGACCCATAAGCCGAGCGGTTGCGGTGATCGACGGATGTAGACGGCGCTTCTGATACCTCCGCGGTCCTGGCTGGTCAACTAATCTTCCTGCGTGTGAATAAATCACATTCGGACGACCTGCTTGTACTATGCCGGCATCCCTCCCGCTTGGATTACCGCGGCGATGTACGCGGCATCCTCCCGCTGTTGATATGGACCCGTGGCGATCACCACAGTAGCGGCTTCCATCGTGCCATTTTGAGTGCGGACGAGATATCGCCCTTCGGATAAGCCTTGCTCCAGGGACGTCACAGCAACTCCACAACGCACCGGGGCTTTGATGAAATCAGCATAACCATCAAGAAATCGAACGACTTCATGACCCGGCGCGAAGGCATCTGGGTCGTCGCATTGGTATTTGTACCCAGGCAATTCAATAGTCCAGTTGGGAAATTGGAAGTAGAAAGAATCCCAGCGCTCGCTGCGCCAACGTTCACCTACTCGGCCCCGCTCAAGAATCACATGTTCTCGTCGGAGTTGGCTAAGAAAGTAGCTCATCGTCAGCCCAGCGTGACCGCCGCCGATGATGGCCGTCTCAACGTGCTCCGTGCCTCCTGTCATATACCGGAGCCTCCCTGTCCGTGAGAGTTACGCCTCGGGGGGATCGAAAATTACTCATCCGGTCAGCCCGATAGCGAGATGCCCAAGAGACGCGTCGCGTTGCCAGCGTAAATATCGTCTAGCTCCGCCGCTGTTAAACCTAGCGCTTCAATATCGCGCCGCTGCAACTCGATGTCTTCCCGCAAAGGGATATCGGTGCCGAACATGATCTGTTTCGCCCCAAACATCGAGAGAGCCATGCGGAGAGCCGGCACGTTCCGACACACAGTGTCGTAGTAGAAGCGCTTGAAGTAGGCTTCGGGCGGCGCGCTAATCTTTTCGCTGCACGCTGGGAACCGCTCGTAACCCCATTGCAACCGACCAATGAGGTAAGGCGCGAGTCCGCCCAAGTGAGGAAAGATCATTTGTAGCGAGGGGGAGCGCTCAAAAACTCCGGCATAGACCAGGCGCACAGCCGCAAGGGTAGTCTCCGAACATGAACCCGACGACATTGGCAAGGTTCATCTTATTTGTCTCAAGCCGAAAAAGTTCCTGCACCTTTTCGTTCCTCCAGCTAGTGATCTGCGTTGATCCCTACAAGAGCAACTGGAAAATACTCTTACCGAAAACTTTTCGCGCCTCAGCGCTCAGGAATGTGCGCAATAGGGATACCACAACCAGAATCTCTGACAGAGCGACCCAATGTGTTGAATTACAGGAGAAATTCCTCGTACATAACGCACAGTGGTCACCCAAGCAAGAGAGCGGGTAACTTTGTGAACACTGTGCGTAACCAAAAGGATGCACCGTTGGTTGCCGATTTCTTTGACCTGGGCTTTTATTACAGGGATCTGAAGAGTCCTTTGACCGCCAGAAACTCACCATTTCCCCACCGACAGGAGGCTCTCAATCTCCGCCGTCGCTGTTTAGCAATCTCTCTACATCGGGACTACCTGATGACAAGTCAAGCAACCCCCCACAAGCCAGCCAGTCCAAACGGCTGTCGGTCCTTGAGATAAACCCACATTGGGACTTTGCGCTTGTACCACGAGCGGAGGCCCGTCGTCCTCCCAGGCGAAGCAGCATATTTAGCCACGCCGCTTATCTATCCATTCCTTGCATAGGTCTACTCCGTGTTGCTCCGCTTGCTCCTTATTTTCGAACAACTTGCCATCGATTTTTTGAACCTGAATCATCGATCCAAACTTGTCCCGCTGATAAATAACACCAACTGACGTCAAGCCCTTCGCCGACTCGGGTCTTGCCCACGCACCGATGATAAAGCCACCGTATTCGTAAAAGGTCAGCGAAGGGATCTGATTAGTGTCGTCCATGAACAGTAGCAGGCAACCCCTATGCCAATTTTGCGATTTGAATTTATGATAGTAAGACGAAACAGTGAAGGGTATTTCATATAGAGAAACCACCCAATACGAATTCCGCATACACAAGTAACTTGCCTGCTGGAAATACGGTTATGCGGGAGATAGCACGGTCTCTCCATGTTCCCGGACCCTATTGCTGGCCGATTCTAGTTGTCGCATAGCTGACAAGCCGATGTTGACATAGATAGTCTAGTTGGTTGAAATTTCTATTGCTCACTATGAGTCACTTCTGAAGTACGCCAGCGAAACCTCGCCCCCATACCTAAGGCTGAAAAATGCAGTGAAGACTGAGGCAAAGACTATTGCCATTCTGTGCGATCTAGACCAAGCACAGATGCTTCGCGGAGTTGCAAAACATTTTTGTCCCGCCGCTGTACCGCAAATTGAGAAATCAATTAGACTCGCTGCATTTCGTAACTCATTGCCGGCAAATCTCCGTAAACTGATAAACTCAACGCGTGGCAAAGGTTGAAACAGATTGCTCATGCAACCACGGTGGGTCTGCGAAGACCATCTAGATCAGCCGTGGGGGCATGATGGCTGCGGAGCTGCGGGAGAACTTGGTACCAATCCAGAGTGCGACAAGGAGACAGATTCTATTTTTTGAGTCTACTTGCGACGTTGACTTAACCGACTGACTCCGGATCTCAAGTTCGAGGCTCGGTTATGCGTAGGGCAAAATACGGGACCAAGTTCAACAGGATAATGCCTATCTTGTAAACCGACATCCCCGCATAGTGAAGCATGTCAAACTGCTCCACCGAAAGATGAAACCATCTTCCGTGAAGCCCATACATCCAATCGTGCCCAAGCATGAAGAACAGGAACCAAACTAATAAAATTCCATAATTGATTATTGTGCACCACAGAAGAGCACGACGCATTACTTCGATAGTCACGGTTCTCCTCTTGATTTCCGTAGTGGAATGACCTGGCCGTATCGTCCCACCGCCTTTAATCGCGGCCCGACAGCGTTGCTCCGGCGTGGCCAAAAAGGATGGAAAACTTTTAGAGCGAGTAAGCCTATAGAGTTCCGTCTTGTATTGCTCCAAGCGCCCAAGCTGATTCATGCGTTCTTCTATCGCATAGGCATGGATGAGGTTAGTCGAGTAGTAGGGCACCTTGGCCAACCTCCAGCGACCGGCTTTATCCTGTTTCCTACCGACCAGGGAACCTTCATGCTTGTGAACATTCTGCCAGCCGAACCAGATTAACTCCCCAAGTCGTCCCGTACAATTCGGCTGTCGTGGGAGTTTCTGTCTAGTATTTAGGCACCGACAAGTCATGAAATTCCGGCAAAATCTCTGGATTCCTTAGAACCTCCTATAAATGACAAATACAAAGAAACCAAAAGTTGTGATGATTTGTCAATCATCGGAACTGCGAAAAGTCGATAACATTACAATTGTTTGATTTAATTGAGATTTCGCTGTTCATTGTTTGGGCAATCTGGTAGAGGTGTGCTCTGGGTATGCCGCATTACAGGGTAACTAGGCAACTTACTCACAGCTTTATCCACATCTCTTGTGGAAATCTCACCGCGACGGGAACCATCTAAGCAACGGACAACGTGTGTCCGACCATGCAGCTAAACCCGCCACACAAGTAATGCTATCAACTATTAAAAACTTACCAGCTCGATACAGTATCTTTGCTCTTTGCAATAAATGCGGCAGTACTCATGACATGGCGGTTTCCGTGATTTTAAACGATGGCCCTGTTGAGAAACAAAGCATTGGGCACGTGTACGATGACAAGACTCTTCCGACGATTCTCGCGGCTCTCACCGGTCGAAGCGTCAGTTGCCCAATACAGGCAGACAATCCATCCAGAAAGATAAGCATCAAATATTTCTACTTCAACTACAAACTGATCACCTACACAGGCATCTTGCTTCATGACTTCTGGAGTTTAAGGATTGAGTAGTCCTTCTCCATGAAGATATTGCTCGACATTTCACCGGAACATTATGACCGTATACTCAGTGAGTTTGACGAGGAGTCTCGCATTTATGCTATTCTCAAAAACGGTCTCGTAATTCACCACCATGAGGCAGGTAACGAAATTAGAACGGTTGAAATCCTGTGCGAAAAATTTCACGCACGAATGATCCTCGCTGCTGCTGAGATGTACTGCCCTGAAGCCACAGCTGAGATCGCAGAGGCGATCAGACTTTCTCGCACGCTCCACTAACACGTCTATTGTGGTCTGCACGCCTGGTGCTATGGGATGATTTGTTAATCATCTACGGCGGTGACTGAAAATCTTAAATAGTTTCGCTCTTAGTCCATTTCTAAACTTCCCCTAGGAACAGCGAAGTGCAGGAAGGCATTTTTTGGTGCGTCGAAACCATTACGGCCATTTCTTTTCTTTTTCAGAAGCGACTTTAGTCAGCGGTTGTTAAATGCTTGCTTCGTCCACGAAAGTGAAAGGATTGATAGCCAATTTTGCACAACCAACAAAAACACTTCCCTCTATTTGTAGAATTTCGTCAAAAAGATCTGTACATCAGTAAATCAAATCTGATAGGAATATTTTAGTTCGGAAGATTTTCTTAGGAAAAAATTATGAAACAGAATTGTCAACATTGTGGGGAGTTAATTGTAGGTGACGCTTATTGGGTGACGAGTGAACACGAAGGCATCCCTTTGCTTGACTTGATTGTTTGCTCCCTCTGCTCTATGGAGGCAAAAAGGCTTGGTCTCCATACGGAGGAAATCAATGTCAGGAACAAACAAGTTTTAGCTCGTAACCGAGGGAATCATCCTCCGCGACTCGGCATTTAATTCCGGCCTTCGGTTTTCTCGCAGAATGACTGCCTCTTGACCGCGATTGGACGCGAAGAGAAGTTTCGTATCAGGCTTGCGGTCTAAAAACGCCCCAACGGCGCGAAGGGTATTGGAGAGAAAACCCAATAGAATTTTTCTGCTTTACCATTAGATTGCCACAAGTGAGAATTCTGGTGCGAAGGTTCATGCTACCAGAATCAGTCACAACATCCTGTGGTCGGACAGAACGTGATTTTCCGGTTTGCTGTTCTTAAACCAATTGTTTCGCCCCCATTCTGACTCGTTCAGGCCCTCGACGGAGTGCGATGCTGATTGCCCTTTACGCTCGGTATTTCGCCTCGATCTCTTTTAACTCTTTGTTACCGAGATCGCTGTACCATTTGCGCGTTTCATCGATGCCCGGTGTTTCCTTGAAGTAGCGCGCTTCGGTGCCGCTTTTCTTTAGTTCCTCTAAACATTGGCGCATGCCGTGCAACGCCGCCACCTGCAACACCGTGGGAATACAGCCGACGCGCCCACCCAGCTCACCGTAACGATCGATGGTCATAATTTGGCGCGGTGGAACGCCGACCATGGGCTTGCCAAGTTTGGCGAAGGCTTTAACATCTTCCTCGCTCCGGGCGCTCACCCATACGGCGTCGGCACCGGCCTCGGCGCAGGCTTGCAAGCGGTCGAGCCGCTGTTGCAGCGAGTCCTTCACTTCGGAGCGGGCGATGATCACCATGTTTTCGTCACGTCGCGTGTCAACGGCTGCTTTGATCTTGGCCACAAACTCTTCTTTAGAAACGACACCCACGTCGAATCCCTCGTGACCCGCCCGTTTGGGAGTCATCTGGTCCTCGATGTGAATCGCGGCGACGCCGGCACGGTCGAACTCCCGCACCGCGCGGACAACGTTCACCACGTTGCCGTAGCCCGTCTCCGCGTCGCTTACAATAGGAATTTGAACCGCGTCGACGATCTCCCGCGCGCGATTGATCATCTCGGTGAGGGTGAGCAACCCGGCATCGGCGAACCCGAGAGAGCGATGCTGGCCGCTGCCCGAAATATGCACCAAGGGGAATCCGAGCCATTCGACCAGCCGCGCCTGAATGCCGTCATTACAACTCGGCGCAACGTGGCATCCCGGCCCCTCCATCATTGTGCGCAACGCCTTTCGTTTTTCCGTTGTTGTTGCTTCCATGTTACTTTTCCTTTCTTGCTTCTTTTGATTCTAACTCGGTGGTTAGCGAAGTCGCGGCATCCCGTTGGTTTTGTTCACCACGAAGTGATTCATGATCTTACGCTCGTCCACAAAACATGAAAATAAAGAGCTCGTCATGCCGGCATGGATGGCCGGCATCCAGGTGCGCAGGATGCGTCCGGAGACATCCGTGTCGGCCTGGATTCCAGCACTCCATGCTGGAATGACGCAATCGAGGGATTCTACTTGAACTGACCGAAACACATCCGGCCGCGTATTTTTCAAAGGAGAGCGCGAAGGACACGAAGGTTCGGATGTTTTTGATTATAAACTTCGGGCTCTTCGTGGCCTTCGTGGTAAGCATTGCTTTTCACCCACCCATCTCAGCGGCGATTAATGCCGGGGTACTTCCCGGCCGGCCGGGTTGGACACCGCAGGCCCAGCGAGTCCGCCCGCATTCACACTCTGCATATCATGACGCACGCCGAAGCGCAGGCCAAAGTATCTGACAATAAGTGCTCCGGTCACCGTGAGGCCGATGATGAAGATGCTGATGATGCTCGCAGCCTCCCGATTGCTGATGGCAATCGACGACAATTCAAGAGCCATGAGCGAAAGCGTCATGGTATCGCGGGAAGCAAGCAAGATGATGCTGCCGGTGGCGCCAGCTGCGCTGACGAAGTTCATGACCGCCAGGAGCATCAGACTGGGCATCAGCAACGGTAGCCAGATCTGGAAGTAAGTTCGGATCCATCCCGCTCCGGACACGCGCGCGGCTTCCTCCATATCCGAGCCCACCTGCACGAACACGCCTTTCATAATGTTCACACCCGTGGTTTTTCCCTGAAGGATGACCACTATGATGAGCGCCCAGATGGTTCCGAAGAGAAAGTTGAGCACAGGCGTGCCGAGGAACAACCACAAAAGACCGAGGCCCGCGAGGATACCCGGGATCGCCCCGGAACACCAGACCATCAGGTCCAGCGCCCCACGGCCAGGCAGGCGCGTACGCACCAGGATATAGGCGATCACCGAGAACAATAGCGGGCTCAAGATAGCAGCGGTGACGCCCAGCAACAGCGTGGTACGCAGCGCCTTGACGAACACAGGATCGCTCCATACGAATTTCCAGTGATCGAACGTGAAGCCGAGGACGAAGTATCCGATCCGGGTCATGAAACTGCCCAGGACCAAAACGATCAGCGGCCCGACGGTGAGAAGCACGAGAAGCGAGGTAATCAATCCGAAGGCGACAGTATTCCAACGGCCAAGATCGATGAGACCGGGCCGGAAGCTGCCCGTGATGGTCGTGTAGCGGCGGCGCTCCAGGATCCAACGTTGCAGGGGAATGATCAACGCAATCATCAATAAGGTAATACTTGCAAGTACCGTCGCTTCGCCATAGTTGGGGATCGGGTCTCGTATCAGCGCAAAGATCTTTGTGGAATAGACATAAAAGCCAAAGGGCACTCCCAACAGGTATTCAGTTTCAAAGGACTGGAAAACGCGCAGAAGTTGCAACGCAAGGACCAGAATCATCGGTGAAATCATCAGGGGTAGCGTGACTCTAAACAAAGTACGCAGGTTGCTGGCGCCGCCGACTCGCGCAGCCTCCTCCAAACTCGCATCCATGTTGCGGAAGGCCGGCGTGAGCAGCATGACCTTGATGGAAATGCCGTGACCCATCAGGTTCGCAAAGACGATGCCCGGGACACTGAAGATATTGAAAGGACCTTGCTCGAATAATCCGAGCTTCTTGAGGCCCACATTGATCCATCCGATGTCCGGATCCAACAAGGTAATCCACGCGATGGTGGTGGGAAGAGCGGGCACCATGTAAGAAATCCAGAACATGAATTCCAACGTGTGGCTGAAGGGAATCCTGGTTCGCGCCAGGATCCAGGCAATGGCAACCCCGATCGGGAAACTGGCAGCCACCGTGAATAACCAGATGAGAAGAGAGTTGCCCAACGACCGGAGCAAACCGGGCCGCTGGAATGCGTTCTGCCAGTGCCGCAATCCCAAACGCCAGGGCTCGACGAACCAATCCGTTGCAGTATTAAAACTGTTGATCAGCAGGAGAATGACCGGCCAGATGAGAAAGTAACCCAGGGACAACAACACCGCTGCCATCACGAAATGACCCGACGTTAGACGCGGCGCCGGTACGCTACGCGGAACGCTAAGCTCTTCTATGGCGGGGGAATGATCCACGGCAATTTTTACTCGTTCAAGTCGTTCAAATGGTTCAAACCGTTCAAGCCGTTTTTTTCGATTCGGAGAATCGGACGATTTGAACTGCTTGAACGTTTTGAACGGCTTGAACCATTCGAGTTACTTCTGCCTCGACTCCCAAAGTTTTAGAATCCACTTTTGCGCTTCCTCCTGGCGCGCTCCGAATTTGGGGTCGGCGTCCGGAAACCCATATTCGACACCGGGAACGCGGCGCTGCTCGGGCACCACCTCGCCGAACGGGACGTCATTGCGCAACGATGATCGGTCGATGTTTGGAATCATCGTATGCGTCAACGTCTGGCCCTCTTTCGAAAGAAACCAGTTCACAAACAGTTTTGCCGCATTGGGATGCGGGGCATTGGCAAACGCGGAAATGCAGCAACCGGAGCCCCCCGCCCGGATCAAGCCGACTTGTTTGGGAAGAAATATCTGCTTGATGGGGATTCCTTTTTTTGCCAAGGTGATCAGCTCCTCACTTCCCGTTGCCACGGCCTGGAGCGGGAACCTCCCTCCCGTGAGCCAGCTTTCGAGGATTCGCCGGTCATCCGAGAACGTCACTCCCGCATCGAGTAGATAAGTTCGTACCCATTCCTGTCCCCGATCAGGTTCGAAGTAGCTGTCAATCATCTGCCTCAGCCCGGACGGGTCGCCCATCCCTTGACCCGCGATCTTCCCCTTCCAGCGCGGATCGAAAAAGTCCGTCTGCTTTTTTATCGTGGCTATTTCCGTTTCCTTGATCTTGTCCGTGTTGTACCAGGTTTCGTACTGATCTTCTTTAGAGACGTGGTAGATGAACGCATACTTTGATTCTTTGTCACTGTACCAGTATCGGCCCCGATACCAGGCGGACTTATCCACGACTTCAGGGTGGATGAGCAAGGGAGCAAACGGAATCAGCGATTCCGAGGGAACGAGGCGCTGGTTGTTCTCTCGGCTACTAATCAAGGCGACATCCATCGTATATTTTCCGGCCTTCCGCTCTGCGAGCACGCGGTTTACCGTGTCGATCGCATTGCCCGTTGACACCTCGACTGTGACTCCGAACTTCTTCTGGAAGACATCGATAACCGGACGATACTGTCTCGAAGGCGCCCCCCCGGAAGCAATCGCGACCATCCCCTCTTGCTTCGCAGCGGCGATGAGCTTGGCCCATTCTTGCTCGAAGTTAGCGGTTGCTGAAGCAGCGTGAGCGGCGGCGACGAAAAGGAAAAAGAGGCCGAGAGCCGATAAAAAAGTTTGTGTCCCTTTGCGGAGCTTGCCAACTGCTTCCCCGCAGCACTGTCCCTTGTCTGAGCAAATTCCCAACATCGTATTCCTCCTTAGAGTTTCTTTCCGGTTATGACTGCACTTTGCACCAGTGGTGTTAAGCCCCCTCTCTTCTCTCCCCGCGCGCCGGGGGAGATGTAAGAGGGGGATTTTTCGCTTTCTTTGGTGCCGCCTCAACCCACTACGGTCATAGTGCCTTACTCTCCCTCTTCCTTATGGGACCAGTTGGAAGCCCAGGCGGAGTGACCTTCCGGCCTTAGCTTGAGCCAGACCCTACTGCCTTCATCGATAGGGTTGTGTCGCTCTCCGTAGATCAGGATTTCCCCTTGCCCCTGGATTTCAACCTGGTATTCGATTCGTTCGCCGACGAACAGCGCAGCCTGCGCGGCCCCGCCGATCATGCCAGGCGGAACTTTGATGCCTGACGCCGGATGGATTTCTACATCCTCGGGGCGGACGCCCATGTAGACCAACGAGCCGGTCTTGATGCTATCCGGGTCGTAAGTGCGCCCAAAGACGACGCAGTCCTGCGCCCCTTCAAGGGCAATGGCCAACTGGCCCGATGGATTACTGCTCTGCACGGTGCCCTTGAACAATAGAGTCCGGCCGACAAAATCGCGCACGAACTCATTGACCGGTTTTTCGTAAAGCAACCGTGGGTCGCCCTGCTGCTGCACGACGCCGAAGTTCATGAGCGCGATGCGATTGGACAGACTGAGCGCCTCGATCTGATCATGGGTAACAAACAGCAACGCGATATTTAGCTGCTTTTGCAAAAGCTTTACCCTGATGCGCATCTGCTCGCGCAGCTTTGCGTCCAGGTTGCTGAACGGCTCATCGAGCAGCAAGACTCGAGGTTCAGTGACCAGCGCCCGCGCAAACGCGACGCGTTGTTGCTGCCCGCCGCTCAGCAAAGGCCCCGGTCGATCCTCGAAACCGGCCATGCCGACCAACTCCAGCGCGCGCCGCACGCGATCGCGGATTTCCTTTCGTGGAAACTTGCGTGCTTTAAGCGGGAACGCCACGTTCTCCGCCACAGTCATGTGCGGCCAAATCGCGTAGGACTGGAATACCATACCCACATTGCGTTTATTGGGCGCAAGGCATAACCGGCGCGAGCTCATCACAACCGCAGTGTCACCGAAGAAAATATCGCCTAGGTCGGGTACCTCGAGGCCGGCCGCCATGCGCAAGGTGGTGGTCTTCCCGCAGCCGCTCGGACCGAGCAAGGTCACGATCTCCCCGTCATACACCTCAAGAGAGAGATCCCTGACCGCCGGCTGCACGCTCCCAGGATAGGTTTTCCACAGCCCCTCCAGACGCATCGCGATCTTGGCCGGGCTGGCGGTCTCGTTGGGCAGGCGAGTATCACCCCGCATGTTCGTGGTGGAGGCGCTCTTGTACATGTTACCGGTTGCTTGCTGACGAGAATCTTGCCGCCCCTAGCTCCCTGGAAGAGCGGCCGCCTCCGGGTGAAAAAAAGTCTCGTAATCGATTCGTTTCGAGGATAGCCCCTGCTCGTGAGCAAACTGAGTCAGCGCGTCAAGCACTCGCCGGTTGTTCTCGATATTGTACGCCCAATAGTTTTCGCCCATCAGCGCGCGCTGTTCGTCCACCGCGGCAGCGACCCACGAAATCACCAGAATCTGCGGATTGTCTCCCTCTAGCCGATTGAAGGCTTCATCCCGTGCCTGGCGAAACGCCTTTAGCAGCGCCACCGGCGCGTTTGGGTAGCGATCGACAAACTCCTGCTTCAGTGTGACGACGTGACTGATGGGAAAGATGCCTGTCCTTTTGAAATAGATTTGTTCTTCCGTCTTGTAATCACGGAACAGGCGGCGCACTCGCGGGTCTTTCCGTGTAATGGACGGCAGCACGTCCGGCTCGATGACCGCGTCCAACGCCCCTTCCAGCAATAGCGAGTCCAGGTCGCTCGCCTGCGGTAAAAGCTCGATCTGAATCCCCGGAGCAGGGCTCATCATTTTAGAGCGCACCGACCGCCAGCTGATGCGAGTGAGATCGATTTTGTAATAATTCTGCAGCGCGCCGCGCGCCCATACGCCCGCCGTGTTGTCCCACTGGGGAATACCCACGCGCTTTCCTTCAAGATCGCGCGGGGATTCGATCCCGGCTTTATTATTGACGTAGATATACGACAGACGAAACTTGCGGTTGGGGAAGGCTGGTATGGAAACGTGCGCTAGGCCGTCGGCATGAGCGCGTACGCGCGCCGCAAAGCCACAGTCCCACGCATCGGCGTCCTCTTCCCGCTTGACGATCTCAAACTCGAAGCCTTCAATCTTCACGGTGCCATCGGTAATGGGCATATTGGTGTCCACGGTCGGCTCGCGAAAATAAAAGTGGAGCTTAGGATTGGGCATGTTGACCTCCTTGAGCAAAAAAAAGATAGCGGATGGTACCACAGGGCGCAGTAAAGAAAACAATGGTGCCGATGGCTAGGGGCCAGGGTTGAAATCCGTTCCCTACTAAAATCCTTGCGCTTCTTCTTTCATGTAGAAGCCCAACTTCCTCATGGCCGGCCAATCGTCGATGGAAAACAGAATCGTGTCGTCGTTGTTGGTGTTTTCGTGGTGGTGCCACTTCCAGGCCGGCACCGCGAAGATGTCGCCTTTACAATACTCCAGCCGCTCGCTTTCGATGACCACAGCGCCTTCGCCTTCAAACGCAAAGTAGAAGGTCGTGCTGTTATGCCGGTGCGGTAAAGTGTTCTGTCGCGCGGACAAGAGCTGCGCCTGCCAGGCGATAGTCGGCAGAGTGGGTCCGGCGTCAACCGGGCTGGCCAGCATGAGCAGAATACCGTCATAAGGATCGCTCTCGCCGGCCTCTCGCATCGCCGCGAGGCAAGCCTCCGTGTTCTTCCATGGATAACGCATCGGCGGCAGTGGGAACGGAGTTTCCTCCGAGACGCGCTTGGCGTGGCCGAGAGTTCGTTGCCCGTATCCGGCAGGTTTCTTAATCTCTTCGTAGGGCGCGTCGTTCGGCAACCGCTCGTTGATGTTCACGTTGGGGTTGTAGCCGTTGTCATAGCCGTCGATCCAGATCGCCGGCATGCTTCCCAAATTCCAGTGGTCGTGGAAGGTCCAGGCCGGGCTGACGACGACGTCGCCCCGCTCCATCGGATAGGATTCGTACTCGCACACAAAGACCGCTTCCTTTGGCGCCTGGCAAACCAGCCGAGTTTCGCTCCGCAAGTTGCGATGGGCTTGGGTACGCTCGCTGGGCATGAGGATCTGGGCATTCATCCAGATGGGAAAGCTCCGCGCTTCAATGCCGACCACGGAGCGCATTCCCGTCATACCGTTGGGACCGACGGTGACGATCTCCCCCGACCGCATCAAGCCTTTGTAAATTCCCTCCCAAGACCAGTGCGCAGCGGTGTTGCCTTTACGCGGGGTTGCCCGCCCCTCGCGTCTGAGTCCGGCACCGACGAGATGGTGCTCGGCAAGAAAGCGTTCGAGATCTTCATGGGTCTTTCCTACATCGTTCACGGTTTACCTCCAGGTTGGTACTTGGGTCTTTTACTTTGAACATTGAACCTTGAACCCGGAACACTGGGTCGCAGTTCAATGTTCAAGGTTCAACGTTCAAGGTAAGATCACAAGACTCCACTCGCCGTCACAGATCAAGGTGAAAATACTTGACGCAATTGTCGAACAGTATGGCGCGCTTTTCCTTTTCCGGTACCTCGGCGAAGTCTTGTTCCACAACCTTGATTGAGTTCGGCCATTCGCTGGCCGCGTGGGCAAAATCGGTGCCCCAAATCAGTTTATCGGCGCCGATGCAATCGCGTCGCTTGACCCCGACAGGATCGTGCAAAAAACCCCAGTAGTTATGTTCCTTGATGTATTCGCTCGGTTTACGCTCCAGACGATTGAGACCCCAGTGGTCATGAATCATTCCGATATAGCGGGTGTAGTGGTCATCGACCTGCCACAAGCCGTACTCGAGCCAGCCGATCATCGTCTCCGCCCAGTAAAAATCGAGATTGGGAAAACGGTCCCAGACACCGGCAAACGCCATCTGCAACGGCCCAGTCATGCAAGGGTTGGTGAAGCGAGTGAAGAATCTAAACGCATTTCTCTGATGAATGTCGGGCCCTGGCTCCTTAGGATAAAGAAAGTCCGGCTGGCCGTTGCCTGATCCCATGTTGCCGTCACTATGATTGGTGAGCGGCATTTTTAGTTCAAGCGCAGCAGCCCAAAACTTGTCGTCCTCGGCGGTTGGATAACTTTTACCGCTGGGATAACGCTCGATCTTCACGCCTTTAAACCCGAGCTTGGCACAGTGCTCCAGTTCGTTGATCGCGTCATCCAACCCAGTGACAGGAATCGTGCCCATGCAGATGAGACGGTCCGGCGCTGCGGCCATATACTCCTCAGCGAGGAACTCGTTGTAGGCGCGTACCAGTTCACAGTAGAAATCGTCCTCCTTGGCTTGCCGCAGCACCGATGAAATCTGGGAAAACAACACTTCGCAGCCGATGCCGTCCTGATCTTGCTCACGTAAACGCTGCTCGGGTGTGCCGGTGCCGGCGCTGTTCTCGAACGTCGGAACCTGCTTGCCCATATCCTGGTGGGCGACGCGGACGCTGCGCGTCACACCGATGGTATTGGGCTTGCCGCCATCGACAACCACGGCGTCGGAGCCGTTCGGCATTTTTATCCGCTTCGGCGCCCGGTCTCTCCATTTAGCGGCAACCCGGTTCCGCCAAACATCCGGGTTGAGATCGATGTGTCCATCCCCGGAGATGACTCTATACTGACGTCCCATAAGTGAATCCTTTCCAAGTTTACTACGAAAGACCATTCACCGCAGAGACGCAGAGTTCACAGAGATCAAAATATTCTTGATCAAGAACTCTTTACTCTGCGCCCTCCGCGCCTCAGCGGTTAATCCAAGAGTCTCCTTTTCGGCCGATGAGATCTTTTCATTTCCCATATTGCCGATCCATCTCATCGAAGAACCCGGAGCTTTCGAGCTCGTTGATGAACCGCGGCTCGGCAAAGCCCTCTGGATTGGCGGCACTGGGAATTTCCGGATTCGTACGAGCTAGCAGATTAAACATTGATTTTGCCACCCGCGCATAGGGAGTCGGCTTGGTCGAAAGGTGCTCTTTGTCTTGTGCATAGATCGCGTTCAGAATTTCAGCGTCCTGACTCGCCACGTACTTTTTCAAGACCCCAACGGAAAACTCTGGTTTAGACTTCAGGACATAGACGCCTTCGATCCAGGCTTTAAGAAACTTCAAGGTGATGTCCGGATTCTTAACGACGTAAGAGCGTCTTACCAGAATGCTCGAGCCGGAAACTTCGATGGGGAGTTTGGCGAAGTCGATTAACGGTTTAAAGCCGATCTTGGTTGCGGCCAAGCGTTGAATGCCGGATATTATCGCGCCCTGAACCCGTCCGGTTTGAAGTCCAATCAAGCGGGCAGCCTCATCCCCTAGCGGTAGAATCGTCACATCCTTTTCGGACAAACCGTTTAGGCGCAGGCCTTCACGCATCAAAATATCGGTCAATGAACCCACCGTGCTGATCCCCAACACCTTCCCCCGTAGCTGTTCGACATCGTTGATGTTCTTCTGGACCATAATCGCATGTTCGAGTCGATTCATGGACGAAGCGATGAGCGCGGTGTCGGCGCCCCTTTGATAGGCTTCCAAGGCGGGCATACCGGAGTGATTGACGAATTGGACGCTGCCACCGAGCAGCGACATAATACTGCGCGGCCCGCCGGGGATGTAAACCAGGTTGAGATCCAGGCCTTGTTTTTCGAAAAGTCCCGCCGCTTTGGCCATCCAAATCGGGGCCATGGAACCCGAGATTGCTCCATAGCTCGCGTTCAATTTCTCCAAGGTTGCGGCTTGGACGGAAGCGGAGAACATTTCGATAAGCACAAACATCATCCAAAGGATCGCCTGCTGCTGGAAAAATCTTCTCATCTTTTTTCCCCTTCCGTTTAATTGGGCCCCGGACAAGCTTCTCGCCGCAGGCGGAAACATCACCGATTTAACTCCTGTGCCACTTGCTTGATGATCGAAAAGTCCGCCATGTCCGATGGCCGGGCGGTTATCTTTGTCTTGGTCTGCTCCCCGATGCGATTCAGCTCGATCTGAATTTCCTCGTCGGTCAGCCAGAGCGTCGGATTGAGTGTCTCCATGACAGCGTCGTAAACGGAATCGGCAACTTCCTTTTCCATCTTGTATTGCCTCATGATGAACTGTACCGTCTCCGCCCTGCGGCCCTTCGCATGATCGACCGCCTTCATCACCGCACGAAGGACGCGGCGAATCCGCTGGGGCTCACGCTCTATCCTATCCTTTGTGGTTACCAATCCTGTGGTCGGCGACACGCTGACGACATCACCGGTTCGCACCAAATCCCGATAGCCCTGGCGCTTCGCCAGAATGCTGTAGGGTGGAGTGAGGGCGACCGCCGGCATGCTCCCTTGCTGCAAAGAGAGATAGCCGTTGGCGACATCGCCGGTAGAGACCAGCTGCACATCCTTGTCAGCGCCGTAGTGTTTCAACGCTTCGAGAACCATGTAGAACTGCGTGCCCCAGTTGCCACCGACGCCGATCATTTTACCGCGCAGCTCTTCGACCCGCTGAATATTCTTCTGTGAGAGAATCCAGAGATCGGCCTTCTTGGTAATGTTGAGAACCATCTTGAGTGGCGCGCCGTTGACCGCGGCGCGCATCGCCGAACCGCCGGCGGTGGTGAAGTCGATGCTGCCGGTGACCAAGGCCGCGATGCCGACATTGGTGCGCATCACGATAACTTCGGCGTCGAGACCTTCGCTGGCGAAAAATTTCTCTTTGGCCGCCAGATGCACCGGCCATGCAGCGAGCCCCGGGGAAGAAGGCGCTATCCGGATTCGCTCCTGAGCGGGCGCCGCCGAACGGAAGATGAGGATGATAAAGACTATCGAGCATAAAGTAACGATGCGTCCGGTACGTATTATTCGATATGAAGCGCGGCGGCGCGGTTTGGAGTTTCGGGTTCCGCGTCTCGGGTTTTCTCCTGACTCGGAACTCGGAACCCCGAACTCGAAACTATTATAGTCCGTACAGCGCCTTGGCATTGTCGTAAAGAATCTTATCGATGACTCGGGGTTCGACCTCGCCCTTTTGCTTGAGCTTGCGCAAAGCTTCGATTTCCGCGGAGGTATCCGCGTGACCATAGTCGGAGCCGATGACGATGTTGTCTTCGCCGGAATATTTTAGAACGTAAGGCAGATCGTCGTCCGTCTGGCAAGCGATATAGACGTGGTTATCGCGGATGATATTCTGGATCCCGCCCCGGTCGTTTCTCTCAAAGCGCTTGGCGAGCTCAACAACCATATAGGGCACCCATTGTGCCCGGACCTCGATAAAACCGAAGCGCAGTTTTGGAAATCTCTGCGGTATGCCGTCATGGACAATAGAATGACAGGCGGAAAGCACCGGGACTTTAAAGCGCGCGAAGCCGCTCTCCCCTTCGAACAGCTGCACCCAGTCGAAATTTCCCGTGGAAGCATGAACGCAAAACGGCAAATCCGCCTGCTCCGCTGCCTCGTAGAGCGGAAAGAAAAAGGGATGACTGAGACGCTTGTCGTCGATCAAACCACGGCTGAAGATGCCGCAAGTCCCGTTGGCCTTGGCGAAGCGGATCTCCGCTACGGCGCTTGCTATATCGATCATCGGAACCACAGCGATCCAGCGAAGCCGCCCTTCTCCCTTGTTACAGATATCGATCAGCCACTGGTTGTAGCTTCTGCAGATCGCCTTCTCGACTTCCGGTTTGGCGGTGAGTGGGCGAAGAAATAAAGACGGATAAAGAACTTGAACATCGATATCCAGCTCGTCCATATGCTTGAGACGGCCTTCAATATCGAGCATCTCCCGGCGCGCCTCGGGCAGACCACGATCGACATTAACGCCGCGATTAAAAACTCTGCCGTCGATTAGCCAATTCTGCGGGCGCCCGCCACCCGGAGTGATTAGAAACGGCCGCAACTTCTCGTCCTCTATGTAATCCCAGGTCCGTTCACTCTCGATTACGTGCGCATCGGCATCGATAGTCGGCATGAGCGACCTCCGGCGTTAAAAGATTTTCCGTCCACGTTTCGCTGCAAGATAACTCCGCTTCCGGTCAAACGTCAAATAGCACAAGCGGGATATTAAAAAACGGAAGCGGTGCGCACAGAAGCTCAACACTTTTTTGCATATGAATGATAACCACTGGATTCTGCTACGTTTTAGGTTGAACAGAATTTATCCAAAAGTCGTCACCCCCGAAGGTTTAATCGGGGGTCCAGTTCTGGTGTCGCCAGGATTCCCGACGGTTCGAGAACCTCACCATCCCGAGGGAAATCGAGGGATAGAACCATTCGGGAATGACGAACTATTAGAGGACTAGCCTGGATAGTTCACTGGCGAACAACGATCAAGGGGCGAGCCCTCCGGATCGAAGACAATGGGCCTCTACTTTGAGGCGGCCCGCAAACCTAATTTCTGAAGCGGATACCTGGGAAAAAATTCGAGCGCAAGGTCAAACACCCTAATCGTCATTGGAACTGTTCGCCTCTGTGCCTTCGCTCCTCCAAGCTCGCCCCTTGATCGACACTGTGTCGTGGGTTTTCCTGTCAGCATGAATAATCCGGACTAGGAACAGCTAGAACCTCCGCACTCGCCCTGGAGGACTTGCTACGCGCAGATTTGCCGGAAGAAGTCGTTGCCCTTATCGTCGACCAGGATAAACGCCGGAAAATCCTCCACCTCAATCTTCCAGATCGCTTCCATGCCGAGCTCCGGATACTCGTGCACTTCGACCTTTTTGATGTTTTCCTTTGCCAGAATCGCCGCCGGGCCGCCGATAGAGCCGAGGTAAAAGCCGCCATACTTCTTACACGCGTCAGTAACCTGCTGGCTGCGATTGCCCTTCGCCAAGGTGATCATGGAACCGCCGTGCGATTGGAACAGGTCTACATATGAATCCATGCGGCCAGCAGTGGTCGGACCGAAAGATCCAGACGGCATGCCCGTGGGCGTCTTGGCAGGACCCGCATAGTAGACCGGATGATCCTTTAAATACTGCGGTAGTCCCTCGCCTTTGTCCAAGCGTTCCTTGAGCTTTGCGTGGGCGATGTCCCGCGCAACGATCATGGTACCGGTGAGGGCAAGCTGGGTAGTAACAGGATATTGGGTCAGCTGCGCGAGGATCTCTACCATCGGCCGATTGAGGTCGACCTTGACCACGTTGCTGGAAACCTTACCGCGGAATTCCTCGGGGATGAGCCGTCCGGGTTCCCGCTCCAGTTGCTCGAGCCAAATCCCGTCGCGGTTGATCTTCGCCTTTATATTGCGATCCGCCGAACAGGAAACGCCCATTCCTACCGGACAAGAAGCGCCGTGACGCGGCAAGCGAACGATCCGTACGTCCAGAGCAAAGTACTTGCCGCCGAACTGCGCGCCGTAACCAGACTTGTAAGCAGCCTGGAGCATCTTCTCTTCCGTTTCTACATCACGGAAAGCACGTCCCAGGGCGTTGCCTGACGTAGGTAGATGATCGAGGTAACCTGCGGTGGCCAGTTTCACAGTCTTCAGACAAGCTTCGGCTGAAGTTCCACCAATAACAAAAACCAGATGGTAGGGCGGACAACCGGCCGTCCCCAAGGTTTTCATCTTTTCGGTAAGAAACTTTTCCAGACTCGCCGGATTCAACAGCGCTTTGGTCTCTTGATAGAGAGAAGTCTTGTTCGCCGAGCCGCCGCCTTTAGTGACGAACAGAAACTGGTACTCCGTTCCTTCCGTGGCCATGAGATCGATCTGTGCCGGCAGATTCGTGCCCGTATCAACCTCGTCGTACATGTTCAGCGGCGCGGTCTGGGAATAACGCAGGTTTTCCTCCGTATAGGTTTTGTAAATCCCCTTTGCGAGATACTCTTCATCCTTCACTCCCGTCCAAACCTGCTGGCCCTTTTTGCCGAACACCGTAGCCGTACCGGTGTCCTGGCAGAACGGGAGGATTCCCTTGGATGAGGTGTCCGCGTTGCGCAACATGGCCAACGCCACGTAGCGGTCGTTGTCCGAGGCCTGCGGATCTTTCAGGATCGCCGCTACCTTTTGTAGATGGGGAGTCCGCAGCAAAAACGAAACGTCTCGGATCGCTTCATTGGCAAGCAACGTCAGCCCTTCCGGGTCGATCTTCAAAATGTCGTTACCGTCAAACTTCGTCAACGAGACATGCTCCTTGGTCAGAAGACGGTAGGGCGTATCGTCTTTGCTCAGGGGAAACGGGTCTTGATAAACAAATTCAGGGGTTGCCATAAGCCTTACCTCACTTATCAGAATCGTACTGAAAAAAACTCAATTTGTCGATGCGCCGAACCATTGACACAACCGGCCTAATTCTAATAATTCTGCGGCAGGCGGAGGATTCATGAAACAATTAGCGATTAGCATCTTGGTCGTAGGTTTTTTCTTGAACGGGAACATCCGCAGTTTTGCCCAAACTCAAGAACAGCTCATCGGAGGCGCCAAGAAAGAAGGGAAGCTGGTCGTCTATGCTTCGGCAACCGCACCGCAGCTACAGATGTACTTCGCGGCGTTCAACAAGAAGTACCCGTTCATCAAGACGGAATTCTTTCGCACCGGCAAACAGAAGCTCGTAACGAAGATACTGTTCGAAGAAAAGGCCAAGCAGCACATCGCGGATATCATCCACACCAGCGTGATCGAAACGAACATTCTGAAAAAGCGCGGCGCTTTGAGCCGCTACATTCCGAAGGAAGCCGCTTCCTATCCCAGCCAGTACAAAGATCCGGAGGGCTACTGGACGTCGGCTTATGCCAGCGGCACTCTTCTGGGATTCAACAGTCGCCAGGTCAACCGTGCCGAGGCGCCGAAGACTTACGAGGATCTATTGAATCCCCGCTGGAAGAACGCGATTGCCATTGACTCGAACAAGATCGAATGGTTCGCCATGTTACTCAAGCTCAAAGGCCGGCCGTTTATGGAGAAACTGGCCGCGCAATCGCCCACATTACGGGACGGCAACACGCTTGTCTTACAACTGTTGGCCGCAGGCGAGTTTCCGGTCGCAGCAGGAGTTTATGAATACTCGGTCGAGGACATGAAACAAAAAGGCGCGCCGGTGGATTGGATCGGCTTGGAGCCCGTGATCACCTATACCGTCGCCGTCTCCCTCCCCTCTCAACCTCCCCGCCCGTTTGCGGCTAAGCTTTTTATTGAATGGTTGTTGTCAAAAGAAGGCCAGGAAGTCGTTAACCAGTATGGGCGGGTGCCGATTCGTGATGACGTTGAATCGCGCTACGGCAAGATTCTCAAGCAACACAAACTGCTGATGACCGACGTCGACTTGGGTCAAAGAGAAGTTGAAGTAAACGAGACGTTTCGGAAGCTATTTCAGTGAGGGTTCGTTAGCTTAACGGTTTGCTAGTGGCCGATCTGATGCGTCGAGTTCGAGAAATTCCACGGAGGCGCGGAGCGCGAAGAGCAAGAAGGTCTTGCTCAGAAATATTCGTCTCTGTGACTGCGCATCTCTGCGGGAAGTAAGGCTTGACTTCCTTGCGGTACTGCCCGTACCTACTTTCATGACTATCCAGCAACTTCACACTTACTGCGCCATGTGCATTTCCAGATGCGGCGTCGTGGCGACGGTCGAGGACGGGCGATTGACGAAGGTCAATGCCGATCCCGCGCATCCAAACGGCTGTATCTGCGTCAAGGGAACCGCCGCCCCCGAAATCGTTTACTCTCCTGACCGCCTCCGCTGTCCGATGAAGCGCACACGACTCAAAGGAGACTCCGATCCCGGTTGGGTGGCCATCTCGTGGGACGAGGCCATGGAGCTAACCGCTTCGCGCCTCTTGGACGTCAAAGCGAGATTTGGCCCGGAAGCGGTGGTCTTTGGCATGGGAACATCTTCAGGAAGCAGTATCTCCGATGCAGCCCGCTGGCTCGAGCGTTTGGCCAACGCTTTTGGTAGCCCTAATTTCATGGCTCCTGTCTATATTTGCAACTGGAACCGGGAGTGGGGATCCCATTACACATACGGTGTAGCAACCCCGCCGCCAGACTACGACAACTCCCGGTGCATTCTCCTCTGGGGCTTCAACCCTCACTCATCATGGCCCGCCGCCGCTGCAAGAATCAGTCGCGCCAAAGCTGCCGGTGCCAAACTTATTGTCGTCGA
>CAVTUQ010000029.1:0-109222 GCA_963737905.1 uncultured delta proteobacterium
TTTGTAAAAAGACAGGCGTTCAAACCGCTCAATCGCTGCGCTCCGTTCAAGCCGTTCAAGCAGTTCAAATACCCACTACCCTGCGGCTGTTAAATCGGTTTTGGATTTTCGACAAGGAAATGCCAGGGTCGAACCGGCGCAACCTATTGAATCGCTGATGTAAAATAGCGTAAGCAGGGCCGATTTAGGGGCTTAGACGTGTGTTTTTGGCCAGCAAACGCGCGTTCTAGATAGACACATACCGCGCGCCAATCGTGAGTTAAGAGATCCGAGGGTCAAATCTTTGCCTGTGAACTATGAAGCTTAACGAGGAGGACAGGTTCGAAACGCTACGCATAGGACCCTTGACGCTTAGCGCCAGACGCGTTAAATCAGGCAGCTTTCTTCGTCCGAATCGGACGGATTAGCACATCCACCGATATGCCTAGCTTCTGATGCAAGCGGCGGATCATGTTAATTGATAGGCCGCGACGACGGTTCAATACTTCGGCCACTCGGGTGCGACTTCCCAATATTTCTGCCAGATCCTTGCGACTCAGACCCTGTTGTTCCATGCGGAATTTGATCGCCTCGATAGGGTCTGGGGGGTCCATAGGATAGTGTTCACTCTCATAGGCATCGATAAGCGTTGCGAGAATGTCGAGCCGGTCACCCCTCCGAGTGCCTCTCCGTGCTCCCCATAGACGCTCGATTTCCGCGAGCGACACTTCGTAATCAGCTTTGGTCCTAATCGGTTTAAGATTTTTCATACTTAACTTCCCTCACATTAATCTTATCGTACTCACTGTGAGTCCCGATCCACTTGATCCAAACAATTCCTTTCTCAAAATCGACTGAGGCCACAAGGCGATAATCGTTGCCCTTGATATTAAACACGATCGGGTCAGCGGTCACGACACTAGCCGTGGCATAGAGGCGCTTCACGTCAGCCGTATTTTTCCATTTCGCTTTACGCACTTCCTCGAACCAAGCATCAAGTGCGGCTTTCAGTGCTGCATGGTCACTGTGGCCCGCACGAGACTGAAGAAATTCACGTAACGTCCGGCGAGCAATGACCCGCATGAACTAAACTTTACTATGTGCCCATTTTGGGAACAAGTATAACGTTTAGCGTTCAATTTCCAAGCGGGCAAGAAGTCAAATCTTTGGTTGGGAGTCCTGTTGCGGTTGCTAACAAAAGGGTTGCCCATATGAATGCTAGGATCCGACCGGTGCAACCTATTGAATCGCTGATGTAAAATAGTAATTGGGGTCGATTTAGGAATAGGCAGGGGCTCGGGTCGGACCACGCTAAGTTGCCCGGAAGTTCGGTAAGTCTCTCCCATGGAAGTGTGTTTTCTGGTCTTAGAGCCTCACTTGTAAAAAGATAGGCGTTCAAACCGCTCAATCGCTGCGCTCCGTTCAAGCCGTTCAAGCAGTTCAAATACCCGCTACCCTGCGGCTGTTGAATCGATTTTGATTTTTGGATTCCGACCGAATCAGCGCTCAAATCTAAGAAATCAGTTCGCGATGCACAGCCCCGTTTTTCGCTCTTCATCTTCTCAACAAAATTCAGATTGCCAACTGGAACTCCTTCCGACCACCGTGCGTCTCGCACCTACAACTCATCCCGGAGAGCGATCTCTACGAACTTCGCTTGGTCCGACCCAACACGCCGCGAGACGACATCCACGTCGTGGGTAGATGGTTTGCCCCACCGCAACTTCCGACCGGGTAGGCTCTTTGACACCCGGTAAGTGCAGGCAACTTCAAGCCGAGACCCACAATTCTCGCAGAAGACGGCATCGGCGGAATTTTGAGTTTGGCACTCGGGGCAGTTCACAACATCACCAACCTGCACTTAAGAGTTTCAAGCTTTTGGGACGAGAGAAGAGATGCCGAACCGAGCAATCCGTTCTGACATCTTCGCGGATACGAAAGCGACCTTCGCGCGGTAAAACGTTGGCAGGGTGACGGGCAACTCCTTACGGTTCGGCGCAGTACTCGAAGCTGCGCGTCAACCCTGCCTGGGCTAACTTACCTTTGAGCTACGGAGCGGCGGAGCCATTCGTCGAGACCGATGCGGCCTAGGCGCGCTTCGCCCAACGGCACGAGCGAGCGCTCCTCGACCCGGCCGCCGTAGTATCGGGCCTCGGGGTCACTCACGACCTCACGCGGGTCGCCGACCGCCTTCAGATAGCGGGCGACGATTTCGTTGAACGGCGCTCGTTCCGGGCCCGCGATCTCGACGATGCCGTTTCGCGGCGCCGCGAGCGCCACATCGGCAACGATGGCAGCAACGTCGTCCGCTGCGATGGGCTGGAACAGGCCGGGCGAAAGCCTGACCCTATTTCCATCCGTACTTGAAGCGGCGATGCCGCCGAGGAATTCCAGGAACTGGGTCGAGCGGATAATGGTGTAGGGGATGCCGGAGGTCTCGAAGAATTCCAACGCCGCCTTGTCCTCCCACGAAGGCGCGTTCGCCAAGTCGACGACAACCTGAGCGCCGGCAAGCGCTTCTGCCAACCCCTCACCAGTGATGGTATTGACGCCGGTATTGGGCGAGGCGGCGACGACCTCGTGGCCGCCCTGGCGCAAAATGGCGACGGTCTTCGAGCCGATCAGGCCGGTGCCGCCGATGACGACGATCTTCATATGCGCTCTCCTTCTATAGTCGCCCGCAATCGGACGAGTCTTTAAGTTCACTACGGATTCGCATTACGTTAAGGCGCATCCGTGTGAGAACATTGCCAATGTTTATTGAACCATAACAGCTCGTTTCTCGTGTGTGTTTCCAGTGCTCCGTCGACGATAATTCGGAGCATGCGGGAAAGACGCTCCCCAGTCACTTTACTGGCACGAACACTGGAGCGTCCTTGTTCTTGACCAACCACACGAGGAATTTTGCTGGTTTGTTTTTGTCTGCGCTCCGACCAACGATATGAACATCGTCGGGGCCTTCATAAAAGGTCTGTCCTGGTGTCAGCGTGACTTCTTTTCCGCCTTTCAGTTGCATGACGATGGAGCCCTCCAGCACGTATACAAATGCGTGTGCATTGTGACGATGTATAGGGTCTGTAGCCCCGGGCGGATACTCTACTCTGATCAGCAGGCCTTCCTTACCAGGGAAATCCTTCAGATCTTTCGACATGAGAGGCGTTACCTTAGTAGTAATTCGCATAAATATGGCGACGTATAAGTCATTGTTTATTTCTGCGGTTTCTGCTACCGTCGTCCCGGCGGAGGACGGTCAGGATGCCGCGAATAAGCCCGTTCCAAATCGTGCTGTCGAAACAAGAAAGAGAAGTTCTGGAACGCCGCGCCCGAAAATATACGTTGCCGTATTTCGAGGTGTTGCGTGCCAAGATGATCCTGCTCGCTGCCGAGGGACGATCCAATGATGAAATCGGCGCATCCCTGGACATCGGACGCGACGTGGTCAGTCTGTGGCGCAAGCGGTTCTTCCATGAGCGATTGCCAGGCCTGGAAGAGCGAACCCGACCGGGCCGCCCCCCGGTTTTTTCCCCCAGAGGTGGTCGTGCAGGTAAAAGCCATCGCGTGTGAGCTGCCAGCGACGCTCGGCGTTCCGCTTTCCCGTTTGAGTTCCGCAGATATTGTCCGTGAGGCGCAACGCTCTGGCATCGTGGCAACCTTAAGCAACAAGACCGTTTGGCGGTGGCTGCATGAAGATGCGATTCGCCCTTGGCAACATCGCACCTGGATTTTCCCGCGCGATCCGCAATTTATCTCCAAAGCTGGGCGCATCCTAGACCTGTACGCGAGGCACTGGGAAGGCCGTCCTCTGCGAGACGACGAATTCGTGCTCTCCGCTGACGAAAAGACCAGCATCCAGGCGCGCATTCGAAAGCATGTCTCCTTGCCACCCCGTCCAGGCCAGCCAGCTCGTGTCGAGCACGAGTACGCGCGAGGCGGCGCCTGGGCGTACCTGGCCGCGATGGATGTTCATCGCGCGAAGTTCTTCGGCCGTTGCGAGCAGTCCACCGGTATCGAGCCGTTCAATCGTCTGGTTACCCAGGTCATGACACAGCCCCCGTATCGCAACGCCCAGCGCGTGTTCTGGATCATGGACAACGGCTCCTCGCATCGCGGCCAGCCTTGTGTTCGGCGCCTAAAGGCAGCTTTCCCCAACCTTGTCCCCGTGCATGGACCGGTCCATGCAAGCTGGCTCAATCAAATCGAAATCTACTTCTCCATTGTTGAACGCAAAGCGCTCACGCCCAACGACTTCCACTCCCTTGAGGAAGTCGAGAATCGACTCCTCGGCTTCCAACAATACTATGAGAACATCGCTGCACCATTCGAGTGGAAATTCACGCGTGACGACCTTAAGGCAATGATGAAAAAGCTCCATGTGCAACCTACTTGCTTGGCGGCTTAGATGAATACGTTGCCGAACTTATGAACCAAACTACTTAGCCTCCTGAGCCATCAGCGTGCCGGTAATGAGAGATAACAGAACCACCATTATTATTTTCTTCCTCAGCATAATTAACCTCTCGTTCTTTGCCCGAGGCACCATGGTGCCGATCGGGTCGATGTACTAGCCATGACCGAATAGCTCCGCACCCATATTGACTCCCCTTCATTGAGAGGATTGAAGAGGCACACCTTCAGTTGAATCTTGCTATTGCTCTGGAAAATAGGAAGGTCTCTAACCGGGAGGCGATGTGGTAGGGACCATGAGTTGCGCGAGCTCGACGAAATGAAAATTGCTTGGCATTCCGGATAATCGGAAGATTCTCGAGGGCTTCATCGGCGCGCTCCCTCCAGGGAACGGCAGTCGCGATGAGCAGTGATGGAGTTTCTAGCCCCACGCTAACATAGAATTGATATGTGTCAACTTATTTTTCGGTTGCTAGTATCGGGAAATGCCGGATTTCCACTTCCGAATCTCCTGAGCACTGCCATTTTCAGTTAATCGCAGTTGACGGCGGCTATAACTCTGGTACCCGGGCGGGATCCGTCGGCCGTTGTGGATCTCCCACGTGACCTGGTGGCCGCGGCGGACCTGCTTTCCCACGCGGACGAGGGCGTAGCCGTCTTGGTCGACGGCGCCCTGCCAGCGCCAGCAGCCGGACGGTGTCTTGACGCAGTTGCGGAATGCTTGGCAACCATCCCCACAATGCCGTCGCCCCGGCTACCGCTACCACGTCGCAAGGTTTTTCTAGCGCGCTCTGCCAATTCTCGTCTTTCGATGAATGGTAGCTGGGCGTGTGTCCTGCACGGCTGATGAGCTCGAACAGCGCATCGGCGGACGGTTGTTGGTTATCCCCCGCGTCGGGGTTGTGGATTAAGGTTACCTTCATGCGTAGAAGAGAAAAATAGGTGAGAAAAGAATAGACGGGATTTGCACTAAGCGGCAGTGGTTCAATTGAGAAATAGACCAAAGGGGGGCCGTTGAAACACGGCTGCGTGAGACCTCTTCGTCTCGATCTCACGCATACGAAGAATTGGTCGGTCCAATTGAAACATCCACTCGATTAACGAGTTTCTTTAGACGCCCCCTTGAGCTGTTCGCCCGTTGTTTGCACCATCTCTAAATGTTTCTTGATTATCGGAGCATATTTTCCGGCAAACTGCTTGAGGTCGGGGTCTTTTGCCTTGTCGGCTTCGCGCTCGAACACTTTCAGGTCCTCTTTATGATCCTCGATCATCGTTCGGGTATATTGACGGTCGAACTCAGAGCCCGAGAGCTTCGAAAGGCGATCGACGGTTTTCTTTTGTTTCCCTTCAAGTGTCATCGGGATCTTTACCCCTTTATTGGCGGCAATGGCCTTTAATTCCTCATTGGCTTTGCCGTGATCCTCCTGCATCTGCCGGCCGAAAGCTTTGACTTTATCATTCGTCGACTTGTCAGCAGCGATCTTTCCTAGCTCCACCTCCATCATTCCTCCGGCGGCCGCCTCTTTGACGAACTTTTCGTCCGAGCTCGACAGCTTGTCAGTCGTTTTCTTCGGCTCACTCTGATCAGCGGCTAAGACGAGGCCCGCCGGTAAGCTCACCACGAGACCGAAAATTAAAACTTGAACAAATGGTTTTGTGAACATTGTTTTTCTCCTTGCATTTAGAAACTACTTCGTATTGTGCGCAAACCTTATGCCAGGGAAGTGAGAGTTGAGGTACTTAAAAAATCTTGTGTTACGAGAGGCAGAGTGGCAATTCCTCTCGCATTACCGTCAGAAATTGCGCACAGAGCATCAGGATTCTTGCCACACCTTTCAATAGAATCTTTCCTCGAACACCCGTCAAAAAACGCCGACCTTCATAGTCAGGTTTCAAGCGCAAGGAAAAATACTGCCGGACTAGCTATCGTTCGGACTATCGTTCCGGAACGAAATCTAGGGGTTGCCTGCGATGTCGTGCGAGAAATGGCGCCATGAGTTGAGGCGCCATTTGTCGTTTAAAGGGTTGGGGGTTCTCACTTTCCGCAGTCAGGGTGACCGCAGCCACAGTTCCCCTCCCCTGTCAATGGCTCCGCGCTAGCGCAATGGTTATTGCAATACATTTCGTTGCCGCGGGAAACCGCTTTTCCTTCCTCGACTTTGCAGCCGCAGCCTGAATGAGCGCAATCTTTCGTCGCCATAATTCGATCTCCTTTCTGGTGTGACAGTCGAGCAAGTATCATGCCTCTAAATCCGCATGGCTGCTTCGGTGGCGCTGTACAAGAAATCGCCGCTGCCCGTAAAGCAGCGCGCACACGCGCGCGGCGTGGATATATTCAACCGCCCTTCCGGCGTTCTCAGAACTGGGAGCGCCGGGTTTTCCCGTTTTCTCAAAGAAAGTTGAATACCACTCCAAGGGCTTTAACAATTTTACCGCCGGTCCTCGTGAGTCGAATGGATTTCGCTCCCGATATATCCAATCCATTCTCCGCGTGTTGCCGCAATCGGATGAAGCTTGAAGCTAACGTCGGACTGATCTTCGTCATCCATACTCTTCGGGATCGACAAAACGAGTACTCCATTTCCGTAAGTTGCATTGGTCAACTTGCCGTTTAAACCCCGATTAAGTGAGATTTCCCGGTGGTACGGGCCAATAGTCCACTCATCCATGATGAGATCGGTTCCATGCTGGCGCGGGCCGCGCTCTTCGCCACTGATGAGAATTTTGTTATTGGCAATTGTTACCGAGATGTCTTCGGGTTCAAGCCCCGGAAGTGGAGCTGCCAAAACAATCAGTTGCCCGCGATCGTAAACACGTACGGGAATAGTCTGGGAATCGCCTATCATGATTACCTCCATTTGGTTCGCACTCCATGATTGCTATACTTCCATTTTTTCTAAATCGTCCAGGCCGAATTTTCTGTATGAGAAAATTGCGCAACAATGATGCCAAGACGCTTCGTCATGGCACAGAAGTCACGAATCAACGTACCTGCGGACCATGGTTTTGATCGCTGCGAGCTGCCTATCTGACTTGCGGTCGGCTTCGTCTCTCTGGCGGTGGCGATTCTCTCTTTTGCGTTTCCCGAGCGGCAGAAATTGTCTCGGCGTTTTCCGCCGGCACAACTCCCGATCCGTACTGGCTTGCGTAGACTTGGGTAAACTCTGCTCCCAAGAAAAATATTAACGATGAGTAGTAAACCCACAGCAAAATCGTAATCAATGAGCCGGCGGCGCCATAGACTGAAGTCACCCCGCTACTGCCTAGATATAGTCCTATTAAAAACTTGCCTACTGTGAAAAGAAATGAGGTCAGCCCGGCGCCGATCCACACGTCCTTCCACTGAATACGAGCGTCTGGAAGAAATTTGTAGATTATTGCAAAAAGCGCCGTTACGAAGCCAAAAGAGATCAAGAGGTCCAGAGCATGGGCGATGAGCGCGGCTTCGCCGAGCAACGTACCCATTATCTGCGTCAGGCTCGTTAGCAATGCGCTAATCACGAGTGAAACCAGGAGAAGAAAGCCAATCGCCAGAACCATCCCAAATGAGATGAAGCGCTGGCGGACAAAAGTCCAGATGCCTTGACCGGGTTTCGGGACCACGCCCCAAATCGTATTGAGCGAGGTCTGTAGCTGGCCAACCACGCCGCCCG
The DNA here is from genome assembly GCA_963737905.1 of uncultured delta proteobacterium. Classification (GTDB taxonomy): domain Bacteria; phylum Desulfobacterota; class Binatia; order UBA9968; family UBA9968; genus DAIRFP01. The sequence continues at coordinate 8,037 of CAVTUQ010000029.1, forward strand.
CACCCACCATTAAGGCAACAATTCCGAACAATCCGGAAATCATTCCTGTCTCCGGCTTGCTGCTAGCGTTTTGGATCATCTCTTGGACGGCCTGTGCGCTATCTCGACCGATCAATCCTTGGATCGTTTGGACTATCTGGTTTTGTGCCGCTTCCTTGCCGAAAACGAAGCCGGCGATGGCAATAGCGATGATCAGGAGCGGAGCGAGGGAGAAAACGGTGTAATAGGAAAGCGCGGCCGCTAACTGGAACGGCTCATCCTCAATCCATTGGGTAATGGTGTCTTTGAGGAATTGCCAAATCGATTTTGGCCTCATCGTCTTTGTTTACCGTGATTTGCCAGCATATAGCGGCCGCACGGTCGAGCGAGGCGGTCGCTATGGGATTCGATATCGCTTTCGTGGTTAATCTCTGACCGTCGAGAGATGTTCGCTGTCCACTGAAGTTTATCAATCTAAGAGAGCGGTCTGGTCGCCAGTCTGATCATCCGCTGTTTTGATCGAGTTGAAATCTGTTTTGGGCGAGGAATCTGTGAATCCGCTCCTTCTTGTGCCGGCTCGATCCCGATGGTTACTGGCTGGTGAGACGCAAGGCCGTTCAGACGCCCGACATGTCCTGTTCTTCGCAAAACCTCCATGACGCGGCTCTCTGTCCCCCAATCGCTCCAGAGCACATCTCGCACGCGTATGGCCAGCAGGCTAAACGGGTGGGTTTGAACATAGGGCTCGAGTAACTCCTTTGAGAAATTTACCGGAGCCAAGTGCTGATATGTTTCCCGCAGCACGTCTTTTTCGCCCGGGGTGCCGACAGCCTCATAAATTTTTTGAAATGTAAGATACAGATTGGGCGCGACCTCAGAGGCGAGGCGGAGAAGGGTCTCGGCTTGACAGACCATTATCATCGTATTCCACAATGCGCCGTTAAGAATGAGGTCTCGCGCTTTTCCAGGATCGGGTTTTTCTATAAAAGCGGACACCGGAGCTGGACCTGCTGCTTCTTTCAACATTTTTTCCGGTAGAATGTAACCATACTCCGAGTCTTCCCGATCCGGCTCGATACCCAAGAGCACCAATCGGGATGGGTTTCCCTTGACGTACTGATGCGCGTGATGCACATAGCGCATCAGTTTTTCCTCTTCTAAGACGAAATGGTCGGAGGGGAGAATGGCCACCACTGCGTTGGGATAATGCTTCGTTAAATAAATGAGAGGAAGAAGCAGTCCGGGCCCCGTTTCCCTATTCTGCGGTTGCACGACCAACGTTTGCGCCGGCCGCTTCCAAATCTGTCGTTGAACCTCTGGAAAGCCAAGATGGGCCTCATTGATCACCGTGAACAGGCGCTCGGAAGGTATCAGTCTTTCCGCTCGATTAAGAGTATGTTCCAACATGGAACGGCTTCCGATGAAGTTGACATACTGCTTGGGCAGTAGATCCTTCCTCAATAAATGGACGAACGGGCGAAGCCGTTTTCCTTCCCCTCCCGCCAATACGATTCCGCAAAGCGGAATGCTGGAAGTGAGATTGGACCGGTCAAAGGTAAGTACTTTTTTGTGGGTGTTTTCTAAAGCCATTCCTCGATGCCAGCTCATACTGTTTCCCCTCCCTCACGGATTTTGCCTGGTGCTACATTACTTTCGGCTTTCTTCTCAACGTCGGATTTATCTATCGGTGTTAAATAGCTGTTGTCGTTAAACAAAGTCTGTGCCAATCCCAGAAAACATTTTGGTGGGGCGATTTGGCGGGATTTTTCAGAAAGAGCTATGAGATTCGCTAAGTTTTTGTCAGATTTTTCGATACAGCGTTCGGGAAAGGCGCACTAAGGATGCACATTCAAGCGGCCATCTCTTTAAGAGCAAGCGCGCCACTCGTGCCGGCGGCTCTGCATTTTTGCTCCCCCGGCGATTCGCTGGCTCAGGCCGAGGCGCCTTCGACGTGAATCAGCTGAGATTTGGCTACGGGGGGCCGGTGTTTTTCTTGCTGCACCGTCGGGCGCTTTCTGATCGGTGTCGTTTTCAGCTTTACTGGCTTCCCGGTTTCGGACGCGCGGTAGAGCGCGCGAACAATGCGGACGTCTGCCAGCCCCTCCTCTCCAGATGGTTCCGGCTCGATATTTTTCCGGATGCAATCCGAAAAATAGAGTAGCTCAGAGGCAAATTGATCGCGTCGCGCGAAAGTGCGGGCGGTGGTCTTATCGCCGATGGTAACGTACATCTTTAGCGCCATAGCGTACTCAAAGGCAGGATCTAAGCGCAGTTTTCCCTTGGTTCCAACAATTTCATAAGAGGCGACATCGGCAGATCCGAAGCTGGTGGTGAAGCTTGCGATCCGCTGTGCAGGAAATCGAAGGACCGCAGACGTCATCTCATCTATTTCCTTGAATCGGCGATCGTTGCGTGCGGCGGCACAAGCGAAGGCTTCCACGGGCTCGTTCTGGAAAAGATTGCGCGCAGCATTGATGCAATAGATGCCGAGATCATAGAGGGTTCCGCCCCCCAGATCGGCCTGAGTCCGGATGTTTCCCTCTTTAACCTGTAGTCCAAAAACCGAGCTGAAAATGCGGGGCTCGCCCAGTTTGCCGGCTTTCACGATCTCGATCGCCCTCAAATTGGCCTCTTCAAAATGAAGCCGGTAGGCAATCATCAGCTTGATCTTGTGCTTCTGTGCGGCGCGGATCATTGCTTGACATTCCCGTTCGGTGACAGCCATGGGCTTTTCACACAAGACGTGGACGCCAGCCTGCGCCGCTCGAATCGAGTATTCTGCGTGCATGCTGTTGGGGAGCGCGATATATACGGCATCGACGTCGCCGCTCCGCAGACAGTCGTCGTAATGTTTATAGGGATAGGTAAGTTTGACGCCGTAACGATGGCCAAGTTGCCTCCAATTTCTCGGAATCGTCAGACACTAATGCGGTAAGTTTGGAATTCCGCGCCGCATGGGCAAAAGCCGGCAGCACGGCAACTTGAGCAATGTGTCCCAGACCGACAATCGCGTAGCGAATTTTGGCTAACTTTTTATTTTTGGCCATGCCTTACCTCCGAGTGATTTCGAATCAGTGCAAGGAAGATACCATTGCGCCCAAGGCACGGACGTTGGTAGAAGGGGAGAGCAGAGCGATGTTCATGTAGTTTGCCAAAATTCAACAGCCGCTATAGCTCTGCACCGATAGTGTAGTTAATTAGAGACCTGAATGTGCTCTCTGGCACAGCTCTTGCCCGTAGTCGTATAGGAATTTCAAAACGTAGGAGAGCGTATAGAAATATCTGACTACCGGTTGTCAGCGATGTGATCCATGGCATTCAGAAACGTCGATTCCTATTTTAGCAAGCTCGTCGAGCGAAGATCCGTTCTTTGGATAGGGGCATCAATTTCGGTGATCCTGATTCTTATCTTTGCGGCAGCCTTCCTTCTTGACGAGCCCTTGCGAAAGAAGATGGAAGCGGACATCAATAAGAGCCTGAAAGGCTACAGCGTCCGCATCGGGCACCTCGACTTCCACCCCATCGGGCTTTCACTCGATCTCGAAGATTCGACGATTTATCAAACTGCTCATCCCGATCCCCCGGTCGTGCACATACCCAGTCTGAGCGCGAGCATTCACTGGAAAGCCTTGTTGCATGGGCGTCTCGTGGCTGATTTTGAGCTGGACGATCCAACTCTACGATTCGATCTCAGCCAGTTTAGTCAAGAAGCCCAGGATAAGACTCCGATCAAAGAAAAAGGATGGCAGGATGCCGTGCGGGCGATTTATCCCCTTAAAATTAATCGATTTGTGATTCGGAACGCCGACATCACTTACATCGACAAAGGGCCATTCCGACCACTGCAGCTCACGAAAGTTAATTTTCTCGCCGAAAACATTCGAAATGTCGAGTCAGAGGAAGGAACTTACCCGTCACCCGTCGAATTGGCCGGCGTTGTATTTGATACCGGCAGATTGGAGCTAAAGGGCAATGCCGACTTTCTTGCCGAGCCTCATCTGACTTTCGAGGCCGATTTCCAAATCGAAAATATCGCTCTTGATTATTTCAAGCCGATCAGTGAACGATACAATTCTTCAGTGCGTAAGGGGGTGCTTTCTGCCGCAGGCTCGGCTGAATATACTCCTGACGTTACCAGACTGAACATTCAAAAAGTGAGTCTGAACGGGGTTGAGGCGGACTATATTTATGACGCGCCGGGCGCGCCCGTGAAAGAGACCGCAAGTAAGGTTGGCAAAACCGCAAGAAAATACAGCAACGAACCGACCTTGGAGCTTAAGGTCAACGAAGTGGAAGTGCGCAAGAGCCAGCTCGGATATGTCAATCGAGCGGCAAAACCTCCCTACCGGGTTTTTTTAAGTGATACAACTTTAGCGATAGAGAATTTCAGTAACCACCTGGAAGACGGCGTCGCCCGCGGGAAAGCCCAGGCGAAATTCATGGGAAGCGGATCGACTTTGATTGACTTCGCTTTTCGTCCGGAGAATAAAGGGCCTGATTTTAATCTAGCGCTCCGCATCGAGGACACGGACATGCGAACAATGAATGATCTTTTCCGCGCTTACGGCAATTTTGACGTTACCGCCGGGGTGTTTTCGTTTTATTCGGAAATCAAAGTTCGGCAGGGAAAGATCGAGGGTTATGTCAAGCCTCTCTTCCGCGACATGAAAGTCTATGATGAACGCCAGGATCGCGAGAAAAGTTTGTTCCGGAAACTCTATGAGGGACTTGTCGGCGGCATTGCGGGTTTGTTGCAAAACCGACCGCGCGAAGAAGTGGCAACGGAAACGTCGGTTTCCGGAGACATAGAAAAACCTGAAACCAGCACCTTCGAAACGGTAGTGCGGCTAGTTCAAAATGCGTTCTTTAAAGCAATCCTTCCCGGGTTCGAAAAGGAAATCTCCCAGCATTCCAACTAACAGCTCATGCCAAATCTCGTTACGCCCGGGGATATTGGATTAATGAGCGGGGTAACGTCCGATAATTAGCGTTGTCGTATACCTGACAACGGATGCGAGATTTAAACCCATCTTGACGGCTCGTAGATAAGAGTCATTATTTAAGTAGTCGTAGCATGTGCGAGATTTGGCACTCGAAGAAAGGTAAATCGAGATGAAAAAGCGAGGCCTACATGAGCGACAGTTGACTGAGGCGCGAGCCATCTGGCGGAGATTCTGCGCAATATTAAATGCAACGGAAAGGCAATACGCCGCTGACGTCATGCCGATATTAGTAGATCTATACCGACGACACGAAAGGGTCTGCGGCCATGAAACAGAACTGAAAGCGTCTCGCGAGGATGTGGTGTTTCTTTACGAGATACACCATATCGATGACTACGGCCCTGCACTGGCGGGGCGGGTGAGAAAAGTAATGCGAGATTTTGAGCTGAATCATGAAGCGAAACAAGTGCTGAGAAAAAAGTTTCGACTGATTAAGGGAGGGCTGAAAGCTAACCAGCCGACAAGTTCCAGAGGCGACTTGAGGCTCCTGGAACGCATGTAAAGTGTAAGTGTCTAGACGCCAAGCTTCTGAACGGCGACTTCTATTGGCGTCGACCTCGGACCATCTTAGGGCTCGGATCCTCCACCTCCAGCCAGCGAATCACAGTTGTCGTTAAGGCCACGGTGACCAGATCGAGCGGTTTGGCGCGCATAAAGTGATCGTTGCCTAGATCAGCCAGGGTCACACTGCGAGGCAGAATCATATCGGCTAGTAAGGACACGCCATCGTTTGGTCCGTACTTGCTGAGAATGGAAAAGCCTCTGTGCGCCCACAGCGACATGCTGCCGGTGAGAGGAACGCCGAGGTAATTGACCACCAGCACATGCTCGGGAATGCGGAAAGAATTGAAACGTTGGCGACTGCGGCTGGTCGTCAAGCTTTCCTTGCCCGCCACGTCCACGTTTCCCACGAGAAATTCCAATTCCCGGAAAAGGTGTTCATTCACCAGCGGGGTACCCTGAAGCACACCGACGACGTTGATCCATGCTGCGACATGGGCTGTCTTAGCCGGCCCCAGGCGCGTCAGGGCTAGCGCGACTTCCGAACCCGCTTTGCTGGCACTGACGATGATCAGCCGACGGCTGCTCAAGGCGCGATCCTGGATCGCAGCTGCCACCAGGTTGGCATTGGTTTCGATGGCACCATCGTCCTGAGTTTCGACGAAGTGGCATGGGATGCCCAGGCTTTGAAGTGCCTCCCGCGGAGCGGCCAAATCCGCGCCCGCGCCAGGAAGCCGAGCATAGAGGTAGATGGGTACAAACAGCGCCTCATAACGCGCCGCCGTTATGGGGAGTTCCGCCCCTTGGGGAGAAGCTTTCCGAGTAGCATCATAAGCCTGATCAAAAGCGTTTCGAAAACGACGATTGACGGGCACGCGAACGATATGGTCGGCCAAGTATAAAGACGCAAAATCAACCGAGAATTCTTCGGTCAATTGCTTGAGCTGGTCCCGATCCGGAAGCTTCTGGTCAGCACTCCGGTCTGCGCGATCGATACGGTCGTTGAGAGCCGCATCGGTGACTTCTCCCGCCAGATAGTTTTCTACATAGTAACGCGCCGCCTCCGAGTCGACCCGGGTCTGTATGGTTTGCATCCCAACCTGGCCTTGCACTGGCACGCCGGCGCAGCTCCACGTCATGACCAACACAACCCCCCAGGCGCCAAGCCAACACAAGGTGGGAAACTCGTCTCTGGGTGCTGTGATTCTTCGCAGTCATCTTCTCCCTCACTGGATCTGCCTCCACGTGGTGAGAAGGGTGACGAGCTTTAGTATCGCGTTAAAACCTCGCGCAACTTATTCGCGCCGGCGGGAGGTTCCACTTTGCCCGCGAGGATGTCCCTCGCATCGACCGGTTTACCGTAGTATTCCGCATTGGCCTCGTCGCGAGTGCCGATGACCGTGCCATCCAAAGAAATACCCGCAAACAGTCCCTGGCTGCGGCTGTAGGTGTACATCGCCGCTCCCAGCGTCAAGCTGGCCTCGGCATCGCGCCCAATGGGACCTGCCGCTACACTCAGGCTGCCCCCGAGAGTAACATTGCCTCCTTTGGAAAACGCCGCAACGGCCTCCGGAGTATTAAGGATAATTACGAGCTCCGACACCTGAACCCCCGCCTGAAAACCAAAACCCATCCCTCCCGTGCCGATGGCTGAAGGGCCGCTCCAGCCTTTCTCCGTTCGCGCAACGACGATCCCGGTGCCACCCCTGGCGCTCACGATGAATCCGCCTTTAGTAACGGTAAGGATCGCCAGGCCCTTTGCTTCGCGCAACACTGCCTGCGGAATGGCCTGCTCGGGAATCTCCTGAAAGCGTTCAATGATCGTAACGGCCTGATCAACGTCCGCCTGCATATCGGCGTGGACAGCAGGGGCCAGCCCCGCCAGGAGTCCAATTGCAATTGAGAAGATAGTGGCTCTCACCTAAAAACCTCCGTGCGATGCCCAGACGTCGAGCATCTGTATTTGTCAGAATCCTGCGACCCTCAACCGGCTTTTCGGGACCGTTTGTTTTTACTTTGCTCCAGTTTCTCACCAAACTGCGACGCGCGGATCGAACGAACTGATTGAGCCATATTCGTAGATTGCTCCACAGGATGGAGCAAAACGTATTCCAAAGGAAATTATCTAGAGTGTCCTGATTTCCGCGGCCACCTTGCGGCCGCTTTACCTACAAATCACAGCCGGTTTTGCGTACAACCGTCTGTCAAAGACTCTCTCGAACCACCTCCAATTTTGATTATGATGACCCATTGACAAATAAGCCTCTGCGGTATTATTGGACATTTCATGAGACTGCGAGACCATCCGCTGATGACCTATCGGGGGATTCGAAGTTGGCCACCGGTTTGGACATGGGTAGGGGGCGCGGATAACACACGTCCTGAGGGAGAGGTCGGAGTTCTCACGGAAGCCAAAGCTTCAAGGATCGAACCGCCGGATCGCATGTTTCTCTATATGGAACACCAAAACGCATCCTATATCGGGTGTCTCTTGGTAGATGATCAAACTTTCTGCCGCCAAATCTGCGCGTTGTTGCAGAACTGGTGCGGCCGTTCCATCGAGGACATTGGCGCTTGCGATCTTTCTTACACGCTTTAGATTTGGGCTTTAAGCTTCGATAATTACCGTTATTTCCGCAACGCCTTTTTTACCGCCAGCTTGAAATCGGCGATATCGATGGGTTTCATGAGAAAGATGTCCGCGCCTTCCCTGGCAGCGGTTCCGGCTGTGTGCGCGGTGCCATAACCGGATATCAAAATAAACGGCAGCGCCTGGTTTACCGTCTTCCCCTTTTTGACCACGTCCAATCCGTCGATGCCATTCATCTTCAGGTCGGTGACCACCAAATCGAATGAACTTTTGACCAATTTCTCGATGGCTTCGCTCCCGGAAGCGGCGCATTCCACCTCATAGCCTTCTTTTTCCAGAATCCTGCTAAAGAGAACCCGGACATGCTTCTCGTCATCGACGACAAGAATTCGTTCATGAGCTTCGGTCATCGGATTTGCCCCCCTTCAATGGGAAATGAAGAAGGAAAGTCGTGCCTCGCCCCAGGCTGCTTTCCACCGCGATGCTGCCGCCATGGGCTTTGAGGATTCGATCACACACGGAAAGCCCCAGGCCAGTGCCGCGTTTTTGCTTTGTCGTAAAAAACGGCTGAAAAATATGCGGCAGGGTTTCAGGATGAATGCCTTGACCGGTGTCGGATACCGCGATAGTCAAATCATCGGCCGTTTCAGCGGTCGCTCCGACGGACAGAACCCCGCCGGCCGGCATCGCATCCACCGCATTGAAAAAGAGATTGATCAGAACCTGTTTCAGCGTTTGCGGATCGCCGTAAATGGCGGGGAGATCCTCCGGAATCCGAATATCAACCGAGACATGGAATTTATCCAAATAGCCCCGAACTAACTTGATGCTATCCCGGACCAGGGCGTCGACGCTGATGGGCACCGGCTCATTGCTGGTCGGGCGGGCAAAATCGAGCAGATTTCTAATGATGCCCCGGCAGCGCCGTGCTTCATCCTCGATGACGCGCAGGTCCTGCTGCCGGTCCTCAGAAAAATTTTCTTCCTGTAGCAGATTTTGCGCAAAGCCGAGAATGATCTGCAACGGATTATTGAATTCATGGGCGAGCGACGCAGACAACTCGCCAACTGAAATCAATCGGTCGTTGGCAATGAGGTGATCCTCCAGCTGATTGGCAAAGGCCAGCAACTGGGTCTCGCTGTGGCGCAACTTTTCTTCCACCTCCTTGCGCTCGTTGACCTCCGACCGTAGCACTTCATTGGTCTTGGCCAGCGCGCCCGTGCGCTCGTCGACCCTTGATTCCAGCTCGTCCCGGGTTTTCCGGAGCTCCACGGTCTGGCTTTTGAGTTTCTCGTAAAGCTGGGAATTATGAATCGCGATCGCCGCTTGGACCGCCAGAGAAGAAAACGAGTCGATCTCATCCTTGGTGAATTCGTGCTCTTCTTTGGTGTATAGACCCAGGATACCTAGGACTTCTCCCTGCACGGTTAATGGGACCCCGAGGTAAGAAACCAAGCCGTTGCGGATATAAAAATCGGGGGATCGGCTGCTGGGGTCGGTTTGAACGTTGCGCGCCATGACCGGGAGCTTACGGTGGAGCAGCTCCTCCGTGCGCGGGCCCGGAACCGAGGGCGAATGGGCCTGCCACTCCTGGTGGTTGAGACCTCGAGATATAATGTGCGTCAATTTTTGCCTCTCCGGCACTATGAGTCTAACGGTCGTCGCAATGGGATACGAAAAGAGTAGTGTCACCCTATCGAGGAGCACGTCCAGGACTTGTTGCGGATCCAAACTTGAGGTGATAGCGAGGTTGATGTCGCGCAGGACACTGATGCGCGTGAGTTGGGCCTCAATTTGCTGTTCCGCCGTCCGGCGCTGGGTCACGTCGCGTAAAAGCCAGCGCAACCCCACGAGGCGTTGTTCACCGGCGACCGGCTCGCGAACCGCCGATACGGTCAAGGCGGCCTCAAATGGGGGTCCATCACGCGGCTGCATTTCGGTCTCCCAACTCAAGACCTGGTCCACTTTGTCGAAGCGCTCGAGGAGTTGATAAAAAGATTCATGCGCCGGTTCCGAAAGATAAACAATAATCGGTTTGCCGATAAGAAAATCCGCGCGCACGCGCAGCAGACTCGCTGCATTGCAATTAGCCTCCTGGATGATCCCATCCCTGTCGGTAATTAAATAGCCGTCCGGGGCCAATTCGAAGAGATCTTGGAAATGCCGCCGCTCGGCTTCCACCAGGTTCCGCGCGACAGCCAGCTCATCGTTTTGCTGTTGTAGTTCCTCCGCAGTGACGGTCAATTCTTCGATGGATGTGGAGAGTTCCTGCAACGCTTCGTGCACAAGAGGCAGCTCCAGTGGGCGAATTCAAAGACCGTCGATAGAGCGCGTCAAAGCGCCGGCGGGCGAGTGCGAGTTTTTCGCCCAGACTGCTGTGGCTCGGCATAACGGCCATATCACTCGAGGCGCCGACTACAATGATGTCGCGCCCGGCCATATTTCAATTCTAACATGTGTCCAGGTCAGCGCTAGCGGGGTACCGAGAAAAATGTATCGACGTCATTCAAGCCGAACCGATCACCCCTCCTCTTCATCCATCAACAAGATCGCGCCTGCCCGTTCCTTATTCGCCGACAGAAGCGGCGCGCAAATGATGCGGCATTGAATGGCTTTGCCCCGGCGGTTGATGGCTTCCAATAAAACCTCCGTGCGATTTTCGGCACCCGACAAGCAAGGGCGAATGACCGCCTTCAGGCGATCCACTGGAAGGCCAATATCCAGATTCAAAAGGGACCGTCCTTGGACCTCCGTCTCTCTCAAGCCCCAGAGATCCTCGGCCCGGGGGTTCCAGACCAGAATATTGAAATTTTGATCGAAGACGATGGCGCCCAAACGCAAGCTGCTGACAATGGAATGTTGGAAAGCATTGGCCCGGTTGGCTTCCTCGGTGCGCTGGTGCAACTCGTCGTTGAGGGTCTGCAATTCTTCATTGGTGGATTGCAATTCTTCGTTCATGGTTTCGAGCTCCTCGTTGGTGGATTGAAGCTCTTCGTTGGTTGTTTCCAACTCTTCATTACTGGATTGGAGCTCTTCGTTGGTCGTTTCCAGCTCTTCGTTGCTCGATTGCAGTTCTTCACTGGCGGTTTGAATCTCCTCCCTGGCACGCTGCAGCTCCTCCTGCAGTCTGTGATAGGAGGACACGTCGGCAAAAGAGACGGCCACGCCGAAGGGATTGTTCCCATCGTCGTAAAGCGGCATCGCTATAACGTCGAAATATTGAACCTCGGCATTGGGAAAACGTCGCTCCACGCTGGTGAGGGTAATCGAGCGCCGCTCGGCATAGGCCTGTTCGATTAAAGAGCGCAACTCCACCGGCCGGTAGGAAAGCTCCAAGTCCTGCAACGGACGCCCGATGTCTTTGGGATTTAGAGTAAAGAGCAGCCGCGCCTTTTGGTTGGCGTGCGCGAGAATTCCAGTTACGTCAACCACGACTCTAGCCATCGGTGAATATTCAAGAGCCAACTCCTGAAGACGATTCGGCCGTACTGTAAGGTTATTCATGTGATTGTTCCCGATCTCGGTCATCGTCACCAGCCGGTCGCGCATATTGCCCAGCGGCACCTTGATAAAAACCCGTGACTTGAGATCCAACGGCGTAAACAGATTGCCATGAGTCAGCAGCAACTCGGCGCGCCCTAGGAAAAGATACCCGCTATCGTTCAACGCAAAATGAAAACGCGAGAGAACGCGCGCCTGAACCTCGGAATTGAAATACATGATCGTGTTACGGCAGATCAACAAATCGAGCCGAGAGATCGGCGCGTCTTGAGTCAAATCGTGACGGCCGAAAATAACCGACCGTCGCAAATCGGCGCGAAAAACATAACGGTCATGAAGCGGCTCAAAGTATTTGCTTCTGAGCTGATCATCGATATCTTGCAAATTTTTGGCCCCATAAATCCCCTGGCGCGCCGCGTTCAGGGCCTCTTCGTCAACGTCGGTGGCGTAGATCTTGACTCGTTGGCGGCAGGCTTCGACCCCCATGGCCTCGGCCAGAAGTATCGCTGCGGTGTAAGCCTCTTCACCCGAGGCACAGCCCGCGCTCCAGACGCGGATCGGCGCGCCCGATTGCTTTTCCCGGAGAATCGCCGGAAGAACTTCATGAGCAAGGTACTCCCATGACGGCGGGTCTCTAAAGAACGACGTAACATTGATCAGCACTGTGTTAAAAAGTTGGGAAAATTCCTCCGGATGGACTTCGAGGAAATCCATATAGTCGGCAAAACTGTCGAGATGCAAAAGCTGCGCTCGCGTACTCACCCGGCGCATTAGACTGGGACGTTTATAGCCGGTGAAATCGAACCCCCGGTTTTGCCGAAGGTAGGTCAACAGTTTTTTAATCTCCTCATTGTTTTCCGATAAGCTCATGAAACAGCTCCAGTGGAAACGAGGGTTGCCAGGGCTGAAGCAATTTCGTCAAGTGGCAACACGAAGTCGACACACCCGGTTTGCATGGCGGCTGCCGGCATGCCGTAGAACTCGGCGCTGTGCTCATCCTGGACGATCACAGTGCCGCCCATCTTTCTGATTGCCTTAACGCCCATGGAACCGTCACTCCCGGTCCCCGACAGCACCACGGCGATGACACGATCCTTGTAGCTGGCGGCGACGGATTCAAACAAGAGATCGGCCGAAGGACGAACGAAATGAACCAGCTCCGTTTGGGAAAGGGAAAGGGTCGCGTCGGGATTGACCAGCAAATGGCGGTTGGGTGGCGCTATATAGGCGGTTCCGGGCACCAGAAGCGCTCCTTCCTTCGCTTCCTCAACATGCAACGCAGTCCGCCGACTCAGAATATCGGCCATCAGGCTCCGATGGCGCGGGTCAAGATGCTGCACTACTACGATTGCAGCCGGAAAAGTAGCCGGCAGGGCGCCGAGTATTTGACTGATCGCGCGGAGACCGCCTGCCGAGGCCGCAATGGCGACAACCTCGAAGCTCCGGTGGCAAGCCGCGTCGCGATAGTCCCTGGAGCGCGAATCATTGTCGCCATTCATATTTTTACCCTAATTCCTTCGGCCGACAGAGGTCAATAGGTACGCAATATTAACCCCAGATCCTAATCTAATGATCAAACCGGTTCGCTGTCGTCAATAGAAATCTAAAATGGCTTTTCTCGGGCTCTTTCAAGAGTACTTGAATGTTATCGTGATCCGAAAAAACGTGCCGCGAAATTCCTATAAAGCGAGCCCCGTCGTACGGAGCATCTCTATGTGGGAAATCACATACTATGCGTTTGCATTTGGCCCACTAAGAGATGGTCACAAAAACCCTTTGCCGAAGGAATTACTTGCAGAAAAATGTGGAGAACGTGGCACATGCTTTGCTCTACATGATTTTCATCTTTCAGAGAAAGGGGAGGGATTATGAAATTTAAAGAAAGCATAGCGGTATCGTTTTTGGCGATTGCCGCCTTGATACTCAATTGCGGGCCGGCGTGGTCGCAGTCGGTGGGTGAAACCCAAAACAAGCGCAGCGGCGGAGAGAGTCAAACTCCAATGGCTCCCCAGCCAGGGAACGTCGGAAAATCCGGCAGTGCTAGCCAATCTCAAAGCGGCACCGCTCAAAGTCAAAAAGACGACAATTCCGTGGGCGGCACTCAGAGCCAGCGAAGCAGCGACAGTCAGACGCCGCTTCCCTCAGGACCCGGTAATGTGGGAAAATCCGGCAGTAGTCAATCACGGAGCAGCAGTGCTCAAGGTGAAAAAGATACTTCGGTCGGTGGCACCCAGAGCCAGCGAAGCGGCGGTGATAGCCAAACACCAACACCAAAGGCGGATCGTTCAGCGAAGTCAGCCGATTCGATGAAGGCGGGACAGAGCCGGCGCGTTGCTGGACATCAGGGAATGGCGGGAATGGATGAAGTGAGGGAAGCGCAAGAGGCGTTAAAAAGCCAGGGGCATGATCCCGGTCCGATCGATGGCATTATGGGCTCCCAGACCCAACAGGCGCTCAAGGAGTTTCAAAGTCAAAATGGCTTGAAACAGACGGGTATGTTGGATGCTCAAACCAAACAAAAGCTCAACATGGATAATTCGTCGTCAAGTTCGTCGGGCAGAAGCGACTCGATGAGACAACAAGAATCGCCCATGAACAAGTAGTGGCGCCGGTCGATTCGCCAAAAGAGAGAGGGAAGCTAATTCTCTCTCTCTCTCTCTTTTGGCTCTGGTTTCTTAAACATAAGACGGCGATTGTCGTTTATTTAAAGTCGCTCGAATGAAACGAGGTAACAGATGGAAAACAATATTGAGAACGGTTCCGTGAACCGGGACATTTTGGCAGGAAAGTGGAAACAAATTCGTGGCGAGCTTAAAACCTGGTGGGGCAAATTCACCGATGATGATATCGACAGGATCGCCGGTCAGAAGGACAGACTAGTCGGATTGCTACAAGAGAGATACGGATATACTCGCGAGCAGGCCGATCGAGAAGTGGAGTGGCGCCTTCAAGAGTATGACGAGAAGACCGCCGCGGCTCTTGCGAGCATGTCGGCCAAGGCACGAGAGTTCGGCGCGACTGCCGCGAAGAAGGCGAACGAGGCGGCACCTGTTATCGGCGAGAAAATGAAATCTCTGGCGGGCGCGATCCGCGAAAAGGCGCCGCGCGAAGGCAAGATGGGGATAACTGCGACCAAAGTAGCGGGAGGATTGGAATCGGCAAGTGACTATCTAGAAGAGAAGAAATTTGAACATTTGGGAGAAGATTTCAGGGGCTTGGTTCGTCGCTACCCTCTGCGCTCTATATTGATCGGTCTTGGTTTAGGCTTTTTCCTCGCCGGCCGTAACAAAAAGTGAAATGAGCATAAAAAGCAGGAAGTGTTTACGAATACCCGCATCTATCGAGTCTTACGTGGTGCCAAAGATTAGTTTGTCACGAAAATTTGATTTAACGGCTTTGTTCCGTAGCGAGGTGTACGAATTTTCCTTAAACCGAAGAGCGCACGATTCGGTAAATTAGGACAGGACTATCCCCTGAAAGTTTGAAAAGCCTCCCCTGTCGGGTGATTTAGAAATTCGTGGGACGGAAATAACTAGCCTATTCTTGCTGCTGCGCGGCGAATGTTTTTTTACCTCTTCGCGGGGTCTTCTTAGCCACTTGGCATCTGGGTTGCTGATTGAACTATGTGCGCTCATCAAGCGCGCGATCTCGGAGGCACGCCCTATTCAAATATTTTAAGGAGGACAGCATGCCAAATAATACAGAGCCGGAACGAGTGAGAGCCAATACTTCTGCGGAAGTAAATTGGCGTATCGACCAGCGGATTCAGGAAAACGTGCGCTTTTACTCGGATAAGCCGCCCGAGGAAATTGCCCGGCGTATTTGGGAGTTAGAGCAAGAATGGGATATAGAGCGCATTCTGCAAACGATGGCGGCGTCTTTTTCCCTGACGGGGATCGCCTTGAGTCTCACGGTTGATAAGCGTTGGATCTTATTGCCGGGTGTCGTGTTATCGTTCCTTCTGCTCCACGCATTCCAAGGTTGGTGTCCTCCGGTGCCGGTGCTGCGCAGACTTGGCGTACGCACTCAGGAGGAGATCGATCGAGAGCTCTACGCGCTCAAAGGTTTGATCGGTGACTTTCCCCGCAGCAGTGAGGAACTTAGCGCGGATGCAGCGCTGGCGGCAACAAGATGATCTCTACCGGCGCCGCGGTTTGGAAACGGTGGCGCGGAACTATCCGTGAATAAAAGTTTGAGACACGCGGCCGCTCTGAAGAACTGGCAATATCATCCTCCGGAATTCCGGGCCCTAGTGAAAATTCCGGCTGGGTGTGCCGGTCGGTTGCAGTCTCACGCTAGGCTTCCAGAGTTCCTCGGCAACCAGGTGAACGACACCGTCCTCAACCTGGAGCTTCCCCGTGATACCTAGAAAGCTTACCGTCTTGGCCAAAACTGAATAGCGCTGAAAGACACTTTCCCACACCACAATGTTCACAAATCCCGTTTCGTCTTCCAGGGTCATGAAAACAACACCGCCGGCGGTTCCAGGGCGCTGCCGGCAGATGACCAGGCCGGCATAGCGAATTTTGACGCCGTTCTTCATAGACGACACCGTACGGGCATCCGGTAAACCCTGATCGGCAAGGCTAGCCCGCATGGGTTCAAGCGGATGACGACGCGGGCTGTGCGAAGTTGTGCGATAGTCCCACTTGACCTCTTCGAAATCAGTCAAGGAATCAAAATGGGGCGATGGCTCGCGGTCTTTGAGAGAAAGGGATTCGTAGCGGGTGCGAGAAAGCCGCCGGATATTCCAGAGAGCCCTACGCCGGTCCACGCCCAAGCCGTCGAAAGCGCCGGCCTCCGCTAGCACGCTTAAAATTCCTTCCTCCAATCCAGAGCGTTGGACAAAATTTTCAAGCGAGTCAAACGGCATCTGGCGGCGAGCTCTTGCGATTTTTTCCCAATCTCTCTCACGAAAACCTTTCACATATCGAAGCCCCATGCGCACCGCGAAGCCGCCAGCACTTTGGTCAGAGCGCTCCAAAGTGCAATCCCAGTCGCTAACCGCGACGTCGATGGGTGCAACAACTAGATGGTGCCGCTTGGCATCCTCAACGATCGTCGCCGGCATGTAAAATCCCATCGGCTGGGCATTGAGCAGAGAACAAGCAAATTCCGCCGGATAATAGCACTTAAGCCATGCGGTCGCGTAAGCTATGAGAGCGAAGCTTGCCGCATGACTTTCCGGAAAGCCGTATTCGCCGAAGCCTTTAATCTGCTCAAAGACTCTTTCAGCAAACTCGGGCGCTATTCCTTTTTCCTGCATCCTGGTTATCAGGCGCTCCCGATGGCGTTCCATCCTTCCAGTACGATGCCATGCGGCCATATCGCGCCGAAGCTGATCAGCTTCTCCTGGGGTATAATCCGCCGCTATCATAGCCAGCTTCATCACCTGTTCCTGAAATAGCGGTACCCCTAAAGTTTTTTTGAGTACGGGCTCTAGACTCGGGTGAGGAAACTCCACCGGCTCCTTCAAGCTTCGGCGGCGAAGATAGGGATGGACCATCCCGCCGGTGATAGGTCCGGGTCTTACGATGCTGATTTCGATCGCCAGGTCGTAGAAATTCTTCGGTTTAAGCCTCGGAAGCATCGCCATTTGCGCCCGGCTTTCGATTTGGAAGACACCAACCGTATCGCTCTTGCGCATCATGTCAAAGACCTGAGGATCTTCCGCCGGAATCGTGGCCATGGAATATTCCAAGCTTCGATGGCGCCGAAGAAGATCAAAACACAGATGAAGTTGCCTGAGCGCTCCCAAGCCGAGAAGATCCACTTTGAATAGGCCAAGGTCTTCGAGATCGTTCTTATCCCACTGAATAACGGTTCGTTCCGGCATCGTGGCATTTTCAATTGGAACGATGTCATGCACCGGCTCATGGCCAAGAAGAAAGCCTCCGGGATGTATAGACAAATGACGAGGAAAATCGAGAATCTCGTTGGTAAGCCGGAGGAGTTGGCTATGCCGTTCTTCTGATGGATCGAGTCCCATCCGTTGAAACATTGGAGGTTCAACGGCCTCATAACTTGAGAGGAACTTGGCTACCCGATCCAAGGCGGTCTCAGAAAACCCCAGAGCCTTGCCGACATCTCGTAGAGCCGACCGGGAGCGGTAACGCACAACGTTAGCCACCATTGCAGCCCGGTCACGACCATATTTTTTATAAACGTGCTGGATCACCTCTTCGCGCCGGTCATGCTCGATATCAAGGTCTATATCGGGCGGCTCGGCGCGTTCCTTGGAGATAAAGCGTTCGAAAAGTAGATCCATACGTACCGGATCGATTGCCGTAACACCGAGGCAATAACAGACCGCCGAATTGGCTGCGGAGCCCCGCCCTTGACAGAGGATGCCTTTCTCACGGCAGAACCGGACAAGTTCCCACATGGTTAGGAAGTAGCCGGGATAGTCCAGCGCTTCGATGATCTCAAGCTCCTTTTCTACTTGGCTTATAACGTTGACCGGAATGCCGTTGGGATAGCGTTCCTTTGCCCCTTCGAACGTGACCTGGCGGAGCCACTCTGCCGAGGTGGTTCCATTCGGAAGATACTCGGACGGATAACGATAACGGATCTCATTCAAAGAGAATGTGCACCGCTCGGCGATCTCGAGGGTTCGACTGATGGCCGCAGGATCATCGCTAAAAAGCTTTCCGAAGGCCGAAGGCGATCTGAGGCCGTGTTCAGCGTTCGGTTTGAGCTTGGTGCCGCAGGAAACGAGGGGAAGGCCATAGCGAATGGCGGTCAGTACGTCCTGAACCGGTCGACGAGCCGGCGTATGATAGACAACCTCAGTCGCCGCGACGACCGAAAGTCCATAATGTTTCGACCGCTCACGTACCCGCGTTTCCTGCACTACTTCATGCTCCGCCCAATGGCGGCTTATCATGCAATAGAGCCGGTCGCTAAAGGCTTCATGGAGATGGGCCGCAATACTATCCGGTTCCATTTCCCCTGAAGCTAAACTTTGATCGCCGCCCCAGAGTGCGATCAATCCATCCCCGTGCCCGTAAATCTCATCCCAACTCACGAGGCTTTGGCCTTTCTCGGAGCGCAGCCGACCGGCGCTTAAAAGCCGGCACAGATTCGCATACCCAGTCTCTGTCTTGTGCTAGGAGAATAATCATCGACCCATCATCGATATTGACCTGGGAACCGATAATCAAATGAATGCCCAGCTCTTGAGCTCTGACGTGTGCCCTGACAATGCCGTACACGCCGTCTCGGTCGGTAAGCGCTAAAGATGTGAGGCCAAGGCGATGCGCCTCCTCGATCAGTTCGTCGGGGTGGCTTGCGCCTTCGAGAAACGAAAAGTTACTTTTACACCAGAGAGGAGCGTAGGAGGACATGGATCGATAGCTAACTGTTTTATAGTCGGCGCCGAGCGCAGATTATTACTGAAATTACTTTCAGTAGCAAGCTCCCCGGCGTGCCTCCAACGCAAGGACTAGTTTGACTTTCTAACCACTATTTCTCATTGCTTGTCTCCCCGGGGCCAATAGCGTAGCTGTCGGCAGTCTGTAATGAACGCTGAACAATCCGCCGGCTTTTTGAGCGCAATGAATCCCTCATCGCGACTATCGGAAACACCAGCCTTTTCAAAGAGAGGCGTCGCTGCCTCGACGTAGCCGATGAACTTATGATGGGCAAACGCGTCGGCGACAAAATCGCGCGCGGCTGCATTGTTAGCCAAAGCCGTCGCGCCTTGGTTCGAAGGCAACAGCGCCACGGCGTCATAAAGGATGGATGGCCCGCCATCGATCCTTTGCGCCGCTTCGATCCAAGAACCGTCGCTGGCCTTGACCCCTCCAATCTTGGGGGCGACGAATTCAATCATCGCGCCTTCCTTTTTCAAGGCGGTTTGAAGTGATTTCAGCATCGCGATATCCACACCATCGGTCACCAGGGCGCCCATTTTGCGGCCTTTAAAACTCTTCGGGCCATTGAGGACGATGCTCAAGGCGGACGATTTCTTCAGATCCTCCCGCGTCGGCTTTGCGGCGTCTGCCGGTTTGGGCATCTCTTTGAGACGCAATCCGTCCGCCACTTTGTTTGCGAGTTCCGTGTGTATATTCAAGAGGTGCGATACCATGCGGGCTCGAATTTCAAGCCGTTCAACTTTGCTGAGCTCAAACACGAGCGCGCCCACCAGATGGCTTTGCTCCGTCTCCGTCTGGCTGATGTAAAACTGCCGTGCCTGGCTATAGTGGTCGGCGAAAGTCTCTGAACGGACGCGGAGTTTCTGTCCCCCTTCCTCGGCGGGGTACGACTGAAAACCCTTTTCGGGCGATTCGCGTGGACCAGCGGCCTCGCCATTCCACGAATTCGGCTCATAGTTGGCTCGACCTTTGGGATTCATCATAGCCATGTGGCCGTCTTGCTGAAAGAAGTGAAAGGGACACTTGGGCGCATTGATGGGAATATGCGTGAAGTTGGGGCCACCGAGCCGTTTGAGTTGCGTATCGAGGTACGAGAAATTGCGACCCTGAAGTAGCGGATCGTTTGTAAAATCTATTCCCGGCACGATATTCTGCGTGCAAAAGGCGACCTGCTCGGTCTCGGCAAAAAAATTCTCCACACAACGATCGAGCACGAGCCGGCCGACCCGGCGCACTGGAACCTCCTCTTCCGGGATGATCTTGGTGGCATCGAGCACATCGAAGTCGAAACGCTCGGCAAAGTCCTCATCGAAGAGCTGCAAACCTAGCTCCCACTCCGGGTAGTCGCCCATCTGGATCGCGTTCCACAGATCCCGGCGATGAAAATCTGGATCAGCGCCATTGATCTTTACCGCTTCATTCCACACCACGGATTGCAGGCCGAGTTTCGGTTTCCAATGAAACTTGACGAAGGTCGCCTTCCCGTCGGCGTTGATGAAGCGGAACGTATGGACGCCGAAACCTTCCATGAATCGGAAGGAGCGCGGAATCGTGCGATCCGACATGATCCACATCACCATATTCATGCTTTCCGGCGTCAGGGAAATGAAATCCCAGAAGTTATCATGCGCCGTCTGCGCCTGCGGAAAGTCTCGATCCGGTTCCGCTTTGGCCGCATGGATAATGTCGGGAAACTTGATGGCGTCCTGAATGAAGAATACTGGAATGTTATTCCCGACGATGTCCCAGTTGCCCTCTTTAGTATAAATTTTTACCGCGAATCCGCGCACGTCTCGCGCCAGATCAGCCGAGCCTTTGTTGCCGGCCACCGTAGAGAAACGGACAAAGACAGGAGTCTTTTCCCCGGCTCGCTGAAAGAGATCGGCCTTCGTAACATCGGACAGGGACTTGTAATTCTCAAAATAGCCATGCGCTCCAAAACCGCGAGCGTGAACGACACGCTCAGGTATGCGCTCGTGATCAAAGTGGAAAATCTTTTCGCGAAAATGAAAGTCTTCAAGCGCCGTCGGCCCGCGGACGCCGACCCGGAGAGAGTTCTGGTCGTCTGCTACGGGAACGCCTTGTTGCGTCGTCAATATGGGTGTGTTGGCCTCCAGCCGTTTGGTGGGTTTCCCCGCCCGCTCCGCTGGTTATAATCTGGTCGGCGTATCGAATCTTTTTTCGGTCGCTATCGCCTCGGCTTCTCATGTTATTGGATGTGGCGCGTTTCTTTTTCATGGTCTCTCCTATTTAGATAGTTAGAGTGGTTAATTTTAAGAATGGATGGAACGCAGGATGGAGTATCGGTGGCTTACAAATGAGCGTACACTCAGATTCTCCACCAGAGTTTTCCGTACATCGCCTAAATATCGTGATGTGTCCGCAACATTTATGCCATTAAGCCGGCGAACCTATTGTCGAACAAGTATCGGTGACTTTGTGGCTGTCTCGCAGGGCACGAGAACGAGCAAAATTAGTTGAGAGCAACGCCGAGGTTGAGGGTCGGCCAATCGAGAAGCTTGATATGATGATGACAAAAGGATCGATGAAAGATATTAGCCGTAGCGCAACATGATCCTCATTAATCGACGAATCGATGATCTCAAAGCCGCGGAGCCACATGGACGACGCATTCGAGTAAAGCGTGAAGTCGGAAATTTCCTGTCTGGTGTGCTTTTTCTGAGATAGTTTTGTATAGAAAAGTGGTACAAGATGATCTCGCCTTAACCCATTTCACAAAGGCTCGATCGTTGCTATTGTTGTCGTGTTAATGCTTCTCGGCATAAAGCTTGCTGATCGCTGATAAATGAAGGTGTCACGCGATCGAGTTAGAAATCAAAAAGAAAGGAGAGTTTCTCTATGTTCATTGAGACCTATTGCGATGAGCGGTTGACGTTTCCTAGTGGGCAGGTGAGCGAGTCATTCCCTATCCCGAGCTAAAGGGAGAGGAGTTGAGGGTTTGGCAAAAATATCTGCCAGTGCGAACAGAAATACAAAGCGTCCCTTCTGGTTGCGTGATAATATGCCTCGCCTTGCCCTGGAGCAGATCGAGAAGGCACAAAAGGCGCCGGGTTTGTTCGATCACATCGAGATATGGAGCCGCTCGGACGATCCGATGGCGGTTGGCATTACCGGTATAGAGCCGCGTTACTTTTCTATCGTACGCTGGGGCGATGCCAAACTCACACTGGATCAGGTGAAACACAAATTAAGGATAGAAAAATGGATGTTCCGGCTGACCCCGGTGGCAATGATCCCTATGTTTTTGGCCGCGATATTCTTTCTGACCACGCATACTGGCTAATTTGTAAACCGGCTCAGCAAGCTTTGGGATTCTTCGTTTAGATCTCAATCAAGTTTGTAAAATTTCCCGCAATCGTGGGACGATAGGACCCCGCTTGCAATTGGCGAAGCGAATTACATGTTCCCGTCCGGATGAACCAGCGATTCACCGGTATAACGATTACAAGCGTGCAGCCGGCGGCGAGAAGAAGAGAGACGAGCGCGACCGTGTGTACCCAACCCATGTGTGTTAGTTCATTTCTTTCGTGCCTTTGCGGCCTGTTTACCTAGCGCCGTTCGGGTTTTTTTGGGTAAATGCTTTAAAGTTTGTTTCCGCTTTGCGGCTTTGATCGCCTTCTGAATGTTTTTTCGAGCAGCGTTGCGTTGTTTGCGGCTTGCCATAAAAAACTCCTTTTCTTTAATTTTATGATCAGGCTCAGTCCTGCCCCAACGCCGAATCTGTGGAGAGGCGGCCTTCATCCATTATTTGTTTTAGGATATCGCGGGCTTGTTCTAGCAACGTGCGCTTGATAGCCGTGAGGGGATATTCCACACCGACGATAAGCGTAAGGGCAACGTTCACCCCCTCAAGTCCCGAGTGGGGTCGCCCCGATACCGGAGATGCTTCCTTACGGCGGAGCTCACCAATCAAACGGTCTCGGAGCCGGACCATGTCGCGCTGGATCTGATCGACCTCTTGCTCAACCTCTCTTGCTGGAAGGTTTGTCGCTCGATCAAGCTTCTCAATCAGCTCCTGGCATTGCGTAGGTAGGGAGATCTCTTGGTGTGATCCTATCATAGGAGTCATCTTGGCTGGGTCGTGTGAAAATAGTCTTCCGGACGCTTTGCTGATTCTTTCCCGGCTTGAAGGATAACCGAACGGAGTAAATACCCACCGGCCAATGTCGCAATCGCTGCCACCATCGCCCAGCGGTCGGAGCGCCGCTTCATCATATGATTGAGGCCGTGCACGACTAGAGGAAAAAGCAAGCCTACGCCTTGATAGCCGATGCGATAAGCGCTTGCGACCGGCTCTTGTTTCATAGGTCCCGCTAGGTTTTCTCGCTCCCATTGCCGTTCCAGTCCGTTGCTTACAATGATCTCCGCAGCGCCCGTGATCATCGCGAATTTTTCTAAACGGCGTCTCGTCTCTTCGGGCGCGCCGTTTATTTCGGCGGCGATTGAAAGTATCGAGCAGACGTTGCCGCCGCCGAGATCCCGAAGAGTGCGGGCAACCAGCGACTGGCGCGCGCCCAAAGCGGTGTGCTGGTCGCACCGAGCAAAGTTCCGGTATAGGTCGCTACGACCATACCCGCGGCTGTAGCAGGCAGCGCTGCGGCGCGCGCGGCGTGCCGGTAAAAAGGCTTCCTTAACCGATCGGCGAGAAACTGCAGAGCCGCAGTTATCGCGCTGAAGGTCCCAAAGCCAGCAAGTGTCCACGAACCGATCGACATAGCCGATGTTCGGCGAAAAATCCGTAGCATGTTGTACCAACGTTCGGGGGTGTGGAGATCGGCGATCAGGAAGGCGGGGCCGGCGACCGCACCCCCAAGTGCCAGATAACGGCCGGCGCGAACAACGGAGCTGCTTTTTTCGCCACCGCTGAGATCGGCGATGGTAGCGATCATTTGACTGGCGCCGGCGACTCCGCCGATGAACAGATAGGTCGCAACGAGCTGACCGTAGTGGCTCGGGTTGAGAACCGGTTGCTCGTAGTAGGTTTGACCTTGGTACGGGGCGGGGACGCCTTGGTGCCGTCCATAGGGCGCGCGCTCGATGGGTTGAGTCTGCATGGATAAAGGGTTTCCTTTCTATCTGTGGCTGCCAGTGAAGGCGACCATGGCTGCCAACGCCAGGCCCGCCATAGTCGCCAGCCCGCTTAACAAGCTCGGTAAAATCTGTTTCGACGGCAAGCTCGGCGCGGGCGGCAGGTTGTAGACCTCCGGACGATCCGTGAGCAAGAAAAAAGCATTTAGTTGGTTGATTCCGCCTGTCGCACCGGGTGAATCGGGCGCGCCGTAAAGGTAGGCATCATTTCTACCCTGGGCGCGCAGGCTATCGACGCGCTTGCGCGCTCGGTCGTGCAGCGTGGACAGCTCTCCGAACTGGATCGAATCGGTGGGGCAAGCCTTGGCGCAAGCCGGTTCAAGCCCGCCCTTTAAGCGGTCGTAACACAGCGTGCATTTATGCGCCTTGCCGTCGGGCACATTCACCTCGACGACTCCAAAGGGGCACGCCGGGACGCAATAGCCGCAACCGTTGCAGATATCCTGCTGGACCACGACCGTGTCGAACTCGGTGCGAAACAACGCGCCCGTGGGGCAGGCTTCGAGGCAGGGCGCCGGGGAACAGTGCTTGCACACATCGCTCATCATCAGCCAGTTGCTTTGAAACGGTTGGAGCGCCGTGGCCCGGTTGCCGTCGCTCTTTCTTAGCTTTTCTAGGAACGTGACGTGGCGCCAGGTTGTCGCCGAAAGCCCCCCGGTATTGTCGTAGCTATGACCGCTGAGCTTGAACTCTTCCGCCGGCAACGCATTCCATTCTTTACAGGCGACTTCACAGGCTTTGCATCCGATGCAGAGCGATGTGTCGGTGAAAAAACCATAACTACGGCCGGGTTCGATGCGTGACGCCTGCAGTCAACTCGGCTTCCTGCGGATCGACTGCCTGGCAAGGATCGATTCGGTGTAATCCAAAGCGCGTGGGGTAAATGTCATGCTGTTATAACCTCTCATTCATCATGGTCCCGTTCGTCGTTTTACGTTTCACTCGTCCCTTGCGCAAATTGCAGGTGAACGCTTTGCCTTCGTGAATCGTGGTGTTTGGATCACCGACGATCGCTGATAGCACATTCGCAATGTCGCCGGTCGCGTACCCTTGCCAGCCAAAGTGCCAGGGCATGCCGATCTGATAGACGCGCCGGCCGTTGATTTCGAATGGCCGCAGGCGATCCGTCACAAGCGCGCGTGTTTCAATCTCGCCACGCGCAGTGGAGATCACAATCCAATCCAGGCTCCGCGATCCCTTTTTCGTCCGCTAGCTCCGGTGGGATCTCGGCGAAGCCTTCGGGTTGCAACTCGGCGAGGGTTGGTACGAACCGTGTCGGTATCGCGCCGGAATGATGTTCGGTCAAACGGTACGTCGTAATAACGTACGGGTAATCGAGGATCGCCGACCTTGTGGTAGACGTTGTCCGGCCGCGGCCACTTGCGGGTCGGCGGATTGTCTTGTTGCTTGTACATCGGATTCGCACCGGCGACTCGACGGGCTCATAGTGCGTCGGCAGCGGCGCGTCCTTCAATCCTGATGGAACGAATAGCCACGCTTTGCCATCGGCCGACATCATAAACGGCGATTTGCCGTCGTGCGCATCGTTGCCCAATAATGGGCCCGTGGCAAAATCGGGATTGGTAGTCAGGAGACTTGCTCGAGGAAAAATCAGGCTTGTCTTTTCCGACCCACTCTTTCTTTTCCGCATCCCACCACAGGTAGCGTTTGCGCTCCGACCACGGTTGCCCGTGGGTATCGGCGGAAGCCCGGTTGTACATGATGCGCCGATTGCTCGGCCAGGCGAACGCCCAATTCAAGATGAGTGCCCGGACCATCCGGTGGGTCGGGTTGTCGCGACCTGGAATGATTGAAATCATTTCGCGGGTAAACGCCCGTGTAGATCCAGACGCCACAGGCTGTCGAGCCGTCGTTTTTTAATTCTTTGAAATCGTCGATCTGCATGTCGATCTGGCCAGGTATAGCCGTTCATCTCTTTCAAAATCGCGTCGGCCGATGGTTCGTCGTTCGGACCCTTCGTCGGGTAGTCCCACGTTATATTCCTGATCGGATCGTCCTTGGCGTCGGTACTGTTCGCGTAAAGTTTTTTCAACCGGTTGCCCAAATGGAACATGAACCAGAGGTCCGACCTGCAGTCGGCTGGCGGTTCGACGATTTTCTCGTGCCACTGGATCAGCCGCTGGGTATTGGTGAACGATCCTTCCTTCTCCCCGGGCAATGCCGCCGGCATTAAAAAGATCTCCGTTTTGATTGCTTCGGGAGGGAGGAGGGTGACTTGCGGCGATTTGTACCAAAACGACGCGGTTTCGTTTTCAAATGTTTCGCGCACGACCATCCATTCGAGGTTCGCAAGGGCTTTGCGCACGAGACGACTATTGTGTCCGCCGACCACCGGATTTTGGCCGATCAGATAGTAGACCCCGGATGACGCCGTCGGCGATCGCCAGCATCATCGGCTCCTGGGAATGATCGCCAATGATCTTCGGAACCCATTGGTAACCCCACTCATTCTGCGGAGTTGCTACATCGCCGTACCAGGCGCGCATCAGGCTAATCATGTATTTGGGAAAGTTGTGCCACCATCCGGTGGGCGGCGTTTCGACCTCGAGGTATCGATCAAGCGATTTATGCGGCTTCATAGCGCTCGGCTGCGGCAGATAACCCGGGAGCAGGTTGTAGAGCGTCGGAACATCGGTACTGCCTTGAATGCTGCAATGACCGCGAAGCGCCAGGATACCGCCACCTGGCCGGCCGATGTTTCCCAGTAAGGATTGGATGATCGCAGCCGCGCGGATCATCTGAACTCCGGTCGTGTGGTGAGTCCAGCCGACCGCGTAGCACCAGGCGCCGGTCCGATCGCGCCCGGAGTTTTTCAAGAGCGCTTCCGCGATGTTTAAGAAGGTTTCCTTGGGACATCCGGTGACTCGCTCGACCATTTCAGGCGTGTAGGCCGAATAATGGGCTTTGAGGATCTGGTACACGCACTTCGGATCTATCAATGTCGGATCGCATGGCGGCGGCCGGCGCGTCAGTTCCTGCTGCTTCTTGATCATCTTTTCCGGATCATCCGTGCTCGGATGCACGTACGCTTCAGCGAGTGTCGCGGGAATATCCATGCCGCGGTACTGCCACGAATCCACGTTGTAGGAAAGCGTCTCTGCCTCCCATCCGGAAAATAATCCGTCGAGCTCGCTGGCATCCTTGAAGTCGTCCTCGATGATCGTCGCGATGTTCGTGTAGTTGAGCGCGTACTCTTTGAAGAAGGGGTCGTTGTGCCAGCGCTCACTGTCGAGAATGTAGTGGATGATGCCGCCGAGAAAAGCGATGTCGCTGCCGGCGCGCAAGGGAGCATAGATATCGCATAGCGCTGAGGTGCGGGTGAATCGCGGATCGACGTGAATAATCGTGGCGCCTTTCTCCTTGGCCTGCATGACGAACCGAAAAGCGATCGGGTGGTTTTCGGCCATATTGGAGCCCATGATCATGACGCAATCGGCATTCGCCAGATCCCATTGCGACGTCGTTGCCGCCCCGCGACCGAAAGTGGCGCCCAAACTGGGCACCGATGAGCTGTGTCAGACCCGCGCCTGGTTTTCTATCCAGACCATTCCCAGAGCGCCGCCGCAGAATTTTTTGATCAGATAATTTTCTTCGTTGTCGAGGGTAGCGCCTCCGAGCTCTGCGACAGCTAAAGTATGATTCACTTGGGTTCCGTCCGGCAGCTGGCGCACAAAGGTTTCATCGCGGGTACGCTTGACCAAATACGCGATGCGGTCCATCGCCCATTCCAGCGGGCGTTCCTCCCAGTGATCGGAATAGGGCGCGCGATATTTCACTTTGGTAAGCCGGTTCGGGTTGAGCATCCAGCCGAGAGTCGCCGCCCCTTTGGGACAGAGCGTTCCCTGGTTGATCGGGCTGCGGGGATCCCCTTCGATATGGATAACCTCGTTCCCCTTGGCATATATTAGCTGCGCGCAGCCCACAGCGCAGTACGGGCAGATGCTCGTGCCGACCCGATCGGCCTCTTCCAAACGGGGCCGCAGCGTACGGGACTGAGTGGATTCTGCTGCGGTGCTCTTTGGATCTTGCCCGGCCAGTTGCCGCGGTATCGACCATTCATGCAGAACGCCTCGCAATCGCTCGCCGACACTTGCTAGTTTAGCTGACATGTTTTTCCTCCGGTTTAAGCTTATCCATCTGTTGGACAGCGCACGCTATGCCGGAGGCTTGGTTTGCTTCTCCCGCAAACCATACCCGCACGCGTGCGCGCGTGCGCTTGAGCTGAATTAGACCGCTAACGTCAACAGGTGCTTTACGTCCGAGGAGCAAAATCAAGCTCCGGCCGTCGTCCAGTATCAGACGAAACCGTTGTTCCTGAACTAGATTTATGTATCCTGTGACCGCCGTATACGCTGGAATCAGATTGTGAGACATGTGCTTCGTCGATTGGACCTGCAATTGGACGGAGCAAGGCAGGTGCCAAATATTCGGCTCTTACGAAACGTTTGTCAGTCGACTATCAGAGGATCTCTGTATCGACTATTGCTCGGTGGGATCCTCGAAGCGAGTGATCGTCGATGGCGCGTTCGTCGAGTATGTCGGATGACCTGTACTGATTTGGCTTTCAATTGGCCTCTCTATCTGAGAAAAATCCGTACAAAAAATCCCGTTGAGATGGAATCTATCGCGCCGTCTCATCGGTAGAAAACGTGTTTTCCGATCTCCACAGTACGTCTGTGCTCTTTGGCCCAAGCTGGCGTCAGCTCCACCGAATGAAAGAACAAAGCGCCACCGGTTGGATCGATTGGAGGGTTCTTCAGGAGCTGTGCGGCGACTTCCCGTGCTTCCTTCCAGGCGTCGGCGTTGTGCGGTGTATCAGACTGGCCGTCGCACCAGTATGAAAATTGGCACGGTGACTTTTCACCTCCCTGCCGTACCACTTCACAGGCTGTGTCCGGGAAGTTTGGATTCTTCATTCGATTCAAAACCACCCACCCAACGGCCTCCATCGCCGCACGCCCCTGAGCACGCGCTTCCCAGTAAACTGTCAAGGCGAGACAGCGAATCTCATCAGACTGCCTCTCCGTAGCTATGAGGTTCGATTGGCGACCTATCGGCATCAGATATAAGGCCAGGCTCATAGCGATCGCTAGCAGGAACCGTCCGATACTCTGAATGTTAAAAGCACCCAAGCGCTTAGCTCTCGAATTATTCGACCAGCAAAAATTAGGCAATTCATGTGCCATTATATGAGTGGGCATGCCCCTGTTCTTTCCGCTAGCAGGGCCGCGCACCAAACATCCCGAGATCGGTGATTTTCAGCAATGCCTTGCCCGTCCAGCGCCAACAACTTTGCAAGCACAGTTCCCCGGCCGAGCTCGTCTAGATCGTTTCCTGACTTCGTCCCTAGTTTGTCCTATTTCTTAATGGCTGGCCGTTCTTTAACATTGATTGACAAAGGCCCGCTCTTTGATAGGCTGAACCAGGGCTTAATAATGATTTGTTACGTCACAGAAACAGCCATGTTAACGGACGAAAAGTGGTCACGTTTCCGGGCCCGAATACAGACAGAATTCCACAGAAGAAACCTTCGCTCGACCCCAGCCGGTGGCGATTCTCGCGTCGGCGAATTCGAGCACGGCGCGTCCGAGTACTTTATCCCTTTCAACTCCTGAGAGCCGCTGGCATCGATAAGCACAATCGATGATTTCACAAATTTCCACTGAAGTTCTGGAACGGGAGCGAAGATTGCGCTCTCAAGCCGAGAAGCTCAATGAGGTGGCGCGCAGCCTGACATCCGAGCTTGACCTTCAGACGCTTCTTCAAAAGGTCACCGATGTGGCCACTGAGCTGACGGGCGCGAAGTTTGGGGCTTTCTTTTACAACTCGATGAACGAGCGAGGCGAGTCTTACGTGTTATACACGCTGTCAGGTGCGCCTCGTGAAGCGTTCGAAAAGTTCGGCATTCCGCGAAATACGCCATTGTTCGAACCAACTTTTCGAGGCGCGGGGGTCGTGCGTGTTGATGATGTGCTAAAGGATTCGCGTTATGGCCAAAACCCACCTCACCGCGGCATGCCCCAGGGCCATCTTGCCGTTCGCAGTTATTTGGCGGTTCCAGTTATCTCGCGCTTCGGCGAAGTCCTAGGGGGTTTGTTCTTTGGTCACCCTGAGCCGGCTGTATTTACCGAGTATGCAGAGAGCGTCGCTCTGGGTATCGCAGCTCAAGCAGCCGTTGCTATCGATAACGCGAAGCTTCATGGGCAAGCCAAGAAAGAAATCGAAGAGCGCGTCCGAATCGAAACGGCGCTGAGGGAAAGCGAGGAACGGCTTCGTTTAGTTGCTCGCGCGGCCAATGACGTAATTTGGGAAATCGACATTAACAAAGACCGGGTCTGGTGGAGCGAGGCTATGCAAGGCGTCTTCGGATACGCGCCCGAGGAGATCGGCCTTGATACAGCCTGGCTCCGCGAGCACATTCATCCTGATGATCGAGATCGAGTTGTTGGCGGAATGACTGAAGCTATCAAGGGCACAAGCGAAGTATGGTCGGACGAATTTCGTTATCGCCGAGCGGATGGGTCCTACGTGTACGTGGTCGACCGGGCCTTTCTGGTCCGGGATGCAAAAGGGGATGCATTGCGCATGATCGGGGGAATGCGCGACATCACTGAACGCAAGCAGGCGGAACAGTCGTTAGCGGAAAAGATGCGCCAATTGGAAGCGCTCTACCAATTCGTGGAGCAGCGGCAGCGAGCCAGATGCCTCGAAGAGATCTACGATACGGCGCTGGATGCGATTCTGTCGGCGCTGCGCTGCGAGCGCGCTTCGATTTTGCTTGTCGACGAGTCGGGGGTTATGCGTTTCGTAGCATGGCGTGGATTGTCCGACATTTATCGGAAAACCACCGAAGGTCACTCTCCGTGGAGGAAAGACGACCCTAACCCGAAGCCTGTCTGTGTTCCCGATGTCGCCGTTGCTGATCTTGATGGTGCGCTGAAATCGGTGGTCACGGCCGAAGGGATCGGCGCGCTTGCCTTTATTCCGTT
The DNA here is from genome assembly GCA_963737905.1 of uncultured delta proteobacterium. Classification (GTDB taxonomy): domain Bacteria; phylum Desulfobacterota; class Binatia; order UBA9968; family UBA9968; genus DAIRFP01. The sequence continues at coordinate 39,106 of CAVTUQ010000029.1, forward strand.
GGTGAACGACCAGAGGCTTGCTGGCAAGTTCATGATCTATTATAACGCGCCTCATGTTTTTGGCGATGAAGAACTTGAACTGAGCCTTACCATTGCTGGCCACCTCGCGCTCGGCATCGAGCGCATGCGGGCGGAACAAGCTCTGCAGATCGTCTCGCTTTTGCCAGGTCAAAATCCAGCTCCGGTGCTGCGCATTACTCGTGCTGGCACGCTCCTTTATGCTAATCCAGCTGCTCTCGAATCGTTTAAGGAATGGGATCTTCGCATCGACGCAACAGTTCCGCGTGTGCTCAATGAAGTGATCGCGGAGGCCTGGAGCGCAGGAGAAGTACGCACACAGGAACAGATTGTGGGTGACCGAGATTACCTCGTCTGCATTGCGCCCGTATTGGAGTCTGATTATGCGAATCTCTACTGGAACGACATCACCGAGCGGAAACGAAGCGAAGTAGCATTACGGGAGAGCGAGGCGCGTTTCCGCCAGCTTGCCGATGCTATGCCTCAAATTGTCTGGACTGCCAGGCCCGACGGCTATATCGACTACTATAACGAACGTTGGTATGAGTTCACCGGGTTCCCGCGCGCCGAATTCGGCCAAAGCAGCTGGAAACCGATTCTCCACCCTGATGATGTGCAGCGTTGCGTTGAGACTTACTTCGGCTGCATACACGAGGGCAAGCCTTATCAGATTGAATACCGGTTTAAAGATCGCGCCAGCGGCGGCTACCGATGGTTCATGGGTCGCGCGATGCCCATCCGCGACGATCGAGGCGAGATCCTCAAATGGGTCGGCACCTGCACCGATATTGATGACCAGAAACGAGGCAATGAGCGTCTGGAAAAGACGGTGGCGGACCGAACCCGGGAGCTGCAGCAGGCGAATGCGGCGATCTTGCGGGACATGGAGGAACGAAGGAAGCTCGAGGAGCAGCTGCTGCAGGCTCAGAAGATGGAAAGCATCGGAGTCCTGGCTGGCGGCATCGCACACGATTTCAATAATATTCTCAACATCATTCAGGGATATGCTTCGGTTTTGAGCGCCGATGGCGTCGAAAGCAAACAGACGGGCGAAAGCCTGGCCATCATTAGCGAGACTGTCCAGCGCGGGTCTATCCTAGTGCAGCAGCTTTTGACTCTGGCGCGTAAGAGCAGCATTCATTTGGAATCGGTAAGTCTTAACGGGCTGATCGAAGGACTGATCTCATTGATCAGCCAAACTTTTCCCAAGACCATCGAATTGAACTCCAGGCTCGAGGCGGATCTCCCGCCGATACTGGCCGATAGAAACCAAATCGAGCAGGCACTGCTGAATCTTTGTGTGAACGCCAGCGATGCCATGCCCGACGGCGGCAATCTCACCTTCAAAACCGAATCAGTAGACCCCCGGAATTTGCAGGGTTTGGGCGATGTCCTCGAACCGCGTTACGTCTGCATTGAAGTGAGTGATACCGGGAAGGGGATAGAGGAGGGCGTTCGAGAGCGGATTTTCGAGCCCTTCTTCACGACCAAAAAGAGTCAGGGAACCGGATTGGGGCTCTCGGTGGTCTACGGCATTGTAAAAAACCACAACGGCTTGATCGACGTGAAAAGCAGGCCGATGTCCGGGACAGTGTTTCGATTGTACTTCCCGATCAGCGATTTCGAGAAAACTGTCGACGAACCGGTAGTCAAGCCCGACATCGATCCCGCCGCAGTCAGTGGTACGGCGACGGTATTAGTCGTGGAAGATGAGAAGAACATGCTGAATCTTTTAGAGAAAGTTCTCCTGCAGCAGGGATATCAGGTCTTCACTGCGACTGATGGAGAGAAGGCGCTGGAGGTCTATCAGCATCACAACGGAACCATCGATGTCGTGCTGCTTGACATCGGACTGCCAAAACTGGCGGGTGAGGACGTCTTGCGAAAAATGAAACAACAGAACCCGGGCGTGAAAGTTGTTATCGCCAGCGGTTATTTAGAACCCGAACTCAAGGCCAAGATGGATCAGGCCGGAGTCCAGTATTTTTTGCCGAAGCCCTACTTACCCGACAAGGTGGTCAAAATTCTCCAATGTGCGATTGAGGGCAAACCGTAAACGCGCTCCAAGCATCATTTTGTCACTACTTCCCCGACGCTACTCGCTTCTGATAATTCCAGATGCCGTCGCGCTGCGGCGGGCGGCCTTTGAGGACGTCTTTAAAGTGCGGGTGCTCGTAGAGTGGAGTGCGATTCGACATCTCATCGATAAGATCGTCGGATAGGTAAGTGTAGTCCTTGCCCTCTGCGCAGTACGCTAGGTAATTCATCCGAGCCTGCTCTTCTAGCTGCGCCATACCCATCACCGCCTCTGAGAGGTTTTTCCCCGTCGTTACGGCGCCATGGCCACGAAGCAGCATAGCTCGGCTGTTGCCCAACAGATTTGCGACCTCCATCCCCTCAGCATCGCTCTGGATCGTCTTGACGTGGGGGTAAATGGGGAGCGCACGGCGCACCAGTTGCGCGCCTTCTTGGCACATCGGCTTCAGCGAGCCCGTGAGAACGCTCATGAGGATGGTGTAGCGCGGGTGAACGTGCACGACCGCCTGAACGTCCGGTCGCGTCTTGTAGATGCACGCGTGGATTTTCACTTCGGAGCACTGCGTCAATCCCGGTCGGCCCGCGATGAGAAATCCCTCGGTGTCGCACAGAACCATATCGTCCGGCTCCATGATCGACAGGGCGTCGAACTCGTACTCGCGACCCTTGACAAAGAAATGCTTGGGCTCCGAGGGGACGCGCATGCTGGCGTGTCCCAGAGCGGCAGTCAGGCCAGTTGCCAGGCCCAGGTTGGCGAGGACGCGGTTCGCCGCCGCCACCTCGCGCTTTACATCTTCGAGATTTGTGCTCATTTCTGACCTCCTGCTTCAATGACGGCGTGAGTTTTAGCATGTTCTGAGACCATGCGTCGATATCCCATTATAATATTAGAACGACGGTAATTGCAGCGACCTTTACGGCATTCTGCGTTAACGAACCGCATCTCGGCTGGATGGAATCGTGAGACCGATCTGCTTCGCGGTCCTGAGATTGACAATAAATGCTTTTCCCCAGCAATAGTCAAACTCAGGTAGGCTCGGTCGCGCCAAGAGCAAGACAAGTAATTTTCTTATTCATCGGACGTCCCAAATCCGAGACGCACTGCCAAATGCTTGACTAGGTAGCTACCAGAAGCTACATTGTTAACCATGAGAGCCGTTGGTTTAAAAGTCCTCAAAAACAAGCTTAGCGAGTATGTTCGCTTGGCCGCGAGCGGCGAAACCGTACTGGTCACCGACCGCGACCGTGTAGTCGCCGAGCTGGTTCCGCCCCAAAAGAACCGCAGCCCGTTTCTGGCCGACGCATTGCTTGCTGAGGCGGTACGCCAGGGCTGGATAACCCCTCCGATGCAGCGCTCCGAAGGCCCTCCGCCACGCAAGCCGGTCATGTCCTTCCGCAAACTACTTGGTGAGCTGGAGCAGGACCGGAGCGAGCGTTGATCTATCTCGATACTTCGGTTGCCCTGGCTCATCTGCTGGCGGAAGACCGGACGCCACCCGAACAGCTTTGGCAGGAGGATCTGATTTCTAGCCGCCTTCTTGAGTATGAAATCTGGACTCGGATTCACGCGCTTAAACTGACCGGGTCGCATGCGGATGAGGTCCGTTCCTTGCTGGGCCGCGTCGCACTTATTGAGCTCTCCCCGCCGGTGCTCGCGAGAGCCTTGGAGCCTTTCCCAAAACCCGTCCGTACTCTAGATGCCCTCCATCTAGCATCGATGGAATTTCTCCGAAAGCAGGGGCAGAGCGTTTCTGTGGCAGTTTACGAGGGCCGCCTTCTTGACGCGGCCCGTGCCCTTCGCTTTCCCCTCTACAAGCTCTAGCGATTGTCGATTGTCGGATAAGAGCGGAAATTCTCTTCGAGAAGCTGCATCCATGCGTCTTCTCCCCCAATCTAAAATCCCAAATCAAAAATCGAAAATGTTATCTGATCAACTTATTCGCCCGGGCGAGCACCTCCGGCGGAATGGTCAGGTCGATCTGCTTTGCGGTCTTAAGATTGATCACCAGCTCGAACTTCGTCGGCTGCTCGACCGGCAGATCGGCGGGCTTGGCTCCCTTCAGGATTCTGTCCACGTAGTATGCGACGCGCCCGTAGCTGTCCGCTTGGTCCGCCCCGTAGGACATGAGCCCGCCGGTCTCTACAGCTTCTTTGTTTTTGTACACCGACGGTAACCGGCTCTTTAACGCCAAGCCAATGATCCGTTTTTCGTTGTTATTCATTAGTGGGCTCGCGGTCACGTAGAGTCCATCCGGGCGCTGCTTGTTTAGCGCGGCGAATGCCTTCTCGAAACCGTCCGCAGCTCTTACCTCCCAAGGCTGAAGGGTCAACTTCAGGGCGCGCGCCGCGGCCGGGAGAACCTCTTTCACCTCGTGTACAGTGGTCGAAACGGCCGGATCATAGAGAACCGCGACACGGGCAAGTTGGGAACGGCTTCTTTGAGCAGTTCTAAACGCTTCCCGCCTAGTTCTCTGTCAAGGAGAGTAATGCCGGTGACGTTGCCGCCGGGACGGGCAAGGCTTTCAACATGGCCTGCTACGACAGGATCGTTCCCAGAGCCCATCATAACGATGGGAATTGTCTTGGTCGCATTCTTGGCGGCCCGGACCACCGGCTCCGCTCCTGATACCAGAAGAATATCAACCTTGAGACGCACTAATTCGGCCACAAGCTCAGGGTACCGATCGTTCTTCCCCTCCGCATATCGGTACTCGGTGGCGATGTTCTGTCCTTCGATGTAGCCATGCTCGCGCAGCGCCAGATATCCTATCCGCGGGACTTTCTTTGGCTGCTGCGCCTGAGCCATCGCCCCACCGAAGATGAATGTGAGAGTCATAGAGAAGATCCCCGCCCATTTTAGATTTTCGATACTTTGGCAAGGCTCAGCACAGGTTTTAGATTTTCGATTGTTGGACCGGAAACTCAAAGATCGCATCCAGGTTTTCTCATGCATTTGTTTTTCTCCAAATCTAAAATCGAAAATGTCATCTTATGACCCGATTCGCCCGCGAGAGAAACTCCGGCGAGAGTGTCAGACCGATCTGTTTCGCTGCCTTCAAGTTGATCACGAATTCAAACTTCGTTGCCTGCTGCACCGGCAAATCAGCCGGTTTGGCACCCTTCAAGATCTTGTCCACGTAAACAGCCGCACGCCGATAGTTGTCAGTCGAGTCGATCCCGTAGAACATGAGACCGCCTTCATCGACATAATCCTTCGTTGGGTAAATAGCCGGCAAACGGTATTTGACGGCAAGCTCGACGATCCGCTTTCTCTCGGCGCGAAAGCGCCCACCGGCCTGCGGCATAATCGCGCCCACCTGTTTCTGCTTTGCGGTTTGGAAGGCGATTTCTAGTTTTTTGGCGTCGGGTTGAGTCTCGATCTCCTCCAGTTTTATCTTCAGTGCCACACCCGCAGGCCTGAGCTCTTTTAGTTGGGGGTTTTCTAGTTCACTCCTCTGCGTCACGAGAAATCCAACTCGGACAAGCTTGGGAACCGCGTCCTTGAGTATCTCTAGCCTTTTGGTACCTAGCTCGGGCGATAAACCGGAGTTCCCGGTGATATTGCGTCCCGTCCGCGCCAGACTGGCAACCAAACCTTGTCCCACGGGGTCCGTAGAGGTCGCCATTACGATGGGGATGGTGCTGGTTGCTCTCTTCGCCGGTAACGACGTCCCTCCCCCTGAGATGACGATCACATCAACTTTTAGACGAACGAGTTCCGCCGCCAACTCCGGTAGCCGCTCATTTTTTTGCTCGGCAAACCGATACTCGATGGTGATGTTTTTACCTTCAATCCATCCAAGCTTGCTCAGCTCCTGCCGAAACGCCTCCCAGAGGACTGCCTGACTGGTTGCAGTGCTATTATCCAGGATACCGATGCGGAAGATTTTCCCTGTCTGTTGCGCGGCAGCGGACGCGCAAAACGCAAGGAGCATGGCGCCCACTAGGGTAAAGGCAAAGCGCATGGCGCTAGGTGCAAAAGCGATCCCGTTCCTACTCATGAGTTTCTCCCCGTTTTATTTCCGCGCTATGCTTTTTGCCTTCTGCGCTCTGCCCTGTTAACTGATCACCTTCTCCGCCCTCGCCAGCACATTAGTCGGGATCCTATCAGCAAATCCGCATTCCGAATATCCAAATCCGCAAGGGGCCGTATAGAATTTTTCCTAATTGAACATTTGAATTCGTTTCGAATTTCGGATTTTTGATTTTGCTAGTCACTGCCGCTCAGGATTCAAGCCAAGAAAAGCGCGGTTGGTCGCGCTGCACGGTTACGAATTGACTCGATGTCAACGATCAAATACTCTTATTCTTACGCGGAGGGATTTTCCATGAAAGGGATCAAGCGCAAAAACTACTCCCTGGATGAGGCCAAGGTCAAAAAGTTGAGACGCCTTTTGAAGACCCGCAGCGATACAGAAGCAGTCCATAAGGCTGTCGACTTGGTGCTTTTCCAGCAGGAGGCAGTCAAAGCGTGGATCGAGAACGCGGGGGCGGGCGGCGTCGAAGATCTCTATGCCCGCTAAATATATTTTTGACACCAACATTTATATTCACTGCCTGCAGGACCGCGCTTTTGCCCTAAGGCACGCCGACCAATATTCTCGCTTTCTGCCATTGACCTATTTTTCAAGCGTTGTGGCCCAAGAGCTCCTCGTAGGCTGCACCGATGACCTCGCTGTAAGACGGGTGCAAAACTTTTTGTTGCCTTTTGAACGGGTACGGCGCATCGTCAATCCAACCTATCAGAACTGGAAAGACGCCGGGCTGATTGTCGTCAAGATAACTCTGCGCCAGCCTAACTTGAAAAGCAAAAAAATCGCCTTGGTCAACGACACGCTCATCGCCTTGTCATGCCGTGATATTGGCGCAACGGTTGTGACGCAGAACATAGAAGATTTTCAATTAATCCGGCGGTTTGTTAGCTTTCGCTTTCAAGAATTTTAATCGCCAGGCCGCTCAATTGCGCGCACTTCAGCGGCGAAAGCCGCTACTTGCCGTTCCACCGAATCACCTGATTCGCCCGCGCCAGCCCATTCGGGGGATCGCCGATCCATTTTGGATTTTCGTTTGCGGCGCCGATTGTTCGGTCATCGGATCACTTTGTCCGCCCGATATAGTAACGATTGCGGAATGTTACGCCGATTTGCTTCGCTGTCTTAAGATTAATGACAAGCTCGAACTTCGTTGGCTGCTCGACCGGCAGATCGGCGGGTTTAGCTCCGTTCAGGATTCTGTCCACATAATAAGCGACGCGCCGGAAGCTTTCGTCTTGGTCGGCCCCGTAGGACAGGAGCCCGCCGCCACCGACAAATTTCTGTTGCTGTAAGCCGAAGGCAATCGCCTTTTTAACGCGAAGCCCACAATCCGTTTCTGGTTAGTAACTATTGTTGGACTGGCGCCGGCCACGTAGAGTCCATCCAGGCGCTGCTTACCCATCGCGGCAAAAACCTTATCGAAATCGTCCGGAACTCGCACCTCCCAAGGTTGGATAATCAACTTTAGTGCGTGCGCGGCCACTGGGAGAAGCTCTTTTACCTCTCGTACACCGGCCGGATTACCCAAATCGTAGAGAACCGCGACACGAGCAAGTTTGGGAACGGCTTCCTTGAGCAGCTCTAGCCCGCTTCCCGCCGAGGTCTCTCGTAAGGTTTGCAATACCGGTGACGTTGCCGCCGGGGCGGGTGATGCACCTCTGGGCCCTAACACGACGGAGACAAAACCAAGTAAGAGTGAATCGCGCAAAGGCGCAAAGGCCGCAAAGGAAAGAATGAATCTCAACTTGGCGTTCTTGGCGTCTTGGCGCGAGAATAATCCTAAGCGCTCTCAACTAGAGGGCAAAGACTGCCGGTAGACTTGCAGAAGCCGCGAAAACTTTCACGGCCGATTACTTGGTGCCGAGCCAGCCGTGTTCGGACAGGTCGATCGTGACGCCGTCCGGGCCGCTGAACTTGACCTCGACGTTGCCTCGCTTCGCCATCTCTTCGGTTCCCGGGTAGGGACGATGCACGGCACCCGCCTTCTCGATTTGCGCCTGAGCCTTCGCCATGTCCTCGACTTCGACACCGAAGTGGTGGATGCCGGCGTACCTGAGGGTGCCCTCGGTAGTGGCGGGATCGTCGTATTTGAACTTCAGGATTGCGAGGTTTACGTGGCCGTCGCTCAGGTAGTAACCCTCGGAAGTTGGCGTGTTGACCTTACCCACCTGCTTCAAGCCGAGGCCCTCAATGTAAAACTGCGTCGTCGCCTCCAGATCCCGGGTGGCTATTGCGATGTGCCGAATTCGTCCCATTGTCTACCTCCTTTTTCTGCCTTCATCCCACACTGGAAAACCTGATTTTCGAACTCCAATTATTTGAACTCCGCTTTTTTGCTCAGATAGAACTTCCGCATCTGCGGCCGATATTTTTCCATCATCTCCCTGTTGAGATCCAGCGGCGGTTTGGCGTCCGGAGGAAGTAGTGAAAAATACTTGATATCTTTCGTGTCCTCCTCAAACTGTTTCTTCGCCGCTGCCCGCAGTTCAGGCGAGGTCAATAAGTCTAGGATCGATGCTGCCATCACCTTCGCGCCGACGACCGCGCCCCTGTGGGCAATCGACATCGTCGGCGTAATTCCTGCCGTCCAGTGGTGCGCTTGCACCCCAGGCACGACAACGGGAAAGCGAACAGTACCCGTCGGTACGACCCAAGTAACATCGCCGATGTCGTTCGAGGAACTATTCTGCCTTGCAGCTTGGAGTGGCGCTTCCTTTGTTGGGAGGCCCGCCTCTTTTTTACCCAAGGATTTTTGTAACTCTTTGGCGAACTTGTTCTCTTCCTCGGTCCATTTCGGCATTCCTACCATCTCGATATTCTTTTGCACCGCTTCAGCGATCGCTTTGTTACCCAGCGACGGCCAGGCCGCACCGAACGGTTCCATCTCCATCGTGGTTCCGGTCATGAGCGCGGCGCCCTGCGCAATGTTGACCAGCTTATCAAAGTTTTCCTTTGCCCACGGGCCGTTGGCGTCGCGGATGAACCACCAGATCTGGCCCACGTCCGGGATGATGTTGGGTTGCACGCCGCCCATGGTGATCGCTCGATGACCGCGGTAAGTAGGGCGCAGATGTTCACGCAGTTTATCGAAGCCGATATCCATCAAGACTACAGCATCGACAGCGTCTTTACCGTCCCAGGGATTCACGGCGCCATGCGCAGTTCTGCCCTTAAAAGTGAACTTGGCGCCGATCAACGCGTAGTTCTGTAATCCATAGCCGGTGGCCAATTGGTCGGCGACATGTGTGATGATCGCCGCGTCGACATCCTTGAAATAACCCGCGCGCACCAAATAGGGCCGGCTCATCAGTTGCTCTTCCGCTGGACCGATCGAGACCACAACGGTGCCAGGAATTTTGAATTGCTCCATCGTCGTTTTAACCGCGTGTGCGGCGCCCACAGCTACCGCCGCCATCACATTGTGGCCTTCCATGTGGCCCGGGGCGCCCTCGACAAGAGGTTTGCGTGGAATACTTCCCGGCGTTTGTGAACCCTCCGGCAGCGAGTCCATCTCGGTGGCGATTGCAATTACTGGCTTACCCGTTCCCCACGTCGCCCAAACGTTCGTGGGTAATCCAGCGCCGCCGACCTCGACTTTGAAGCCGATCTGCTCCAGCGTTTCTTTTAGATACTTGGAGCTCTCAACCTCTTGCATGCCAGGTTCGCCGAAATAATAAAGCACGTCGCCGACAGTGGCGATCTGATCCGCATTGCGATCGATCACTTCCATAGCAGCTCGTTTGGGTTCGCTTGGAGAATCGGCGGTGGCCACCGGGAAGACAAAGGCCACTAAGGCAACAGCAATCCCGATTGCCAGCATTAGTGTTCTTGACCAGTAGGCTTTTAGCATCGGCCGGGCGTATGACATCTAACTCCTCCTTTTAGCACCGGCTTATCATGAATTCATTTACAGTTCACGCTAGACCTGATTGAGGCAGGGAGCAGTATTTTCCATGAGAACCAACTAGTTTTTCCAGAGCTGCTTGAAAAAACCGCTCTGATCGAGCTCTTGAAGCAGCGAAAGATCGACAAAGCTCTCCGGCGCCACGTTCCTTGCCCGTGGCTGTGTTTCAGCCATGCTGTCTAGAATAAACTTTATGCCCTTAAGCGTCGGGTAGGGAATTCTTTGAACTCTCTGTGAGTAAAAGGCGTAGGCGTCGTCCAGCATTTCTTTTTCATCCACTCGCAAATACTTTTTCAATACTTGAATGGAAAAATCCCGGTCGGTCACAAAACGATGAAGACCCTCTGAGTAAGCCTGAACAAAGGCCTTGACGATGGGCCGGTGCTCGCGCAGGTATTTAGTAGTGACCGTGATACACGTCTGCTGCAGCTCGATGCCGAGTGTGTCGATATCGAAAAGCTCTCTCATGCCGAGCTTTTTAGCCCGGCTCGAATTGGGAGGAGAGGCGAAGCCGGCTTGGACGGCGCCTTTTTCCATCGCCGTGATGATCTCCGGCAGACCGCCTAACTGGATGATGGCCACGTCCGTGCCGCGCTTGAGCCCAACGCGCTCAAGAAAAATCCCCGAGCCGGTTTCGCTCAAGGCGCCGAATCTCGATATCCCAAGTTTTTTCCCTTTGAGATCCTCCGGCGTCTTAATTTCCGGCCGGACGTAAATAAAGCCGACGAGCCGGTTGAGCGTGCTGGCGATGATTCGCACGTCCGCCCCTGCTAAGATAGCCCCGGAAGTAGAGACCCCGGTCACTTGCGCCAATTGAATTTCGCCGGCGATCAACGCCTGGGTAGCTGCGACCGCGGGAATATAAATGAGCTCCGCTTCTATGCCATACTTTGAGAGATACCCGGCTTCCTTTGCCATCCAAGAGCCGATTTGGCTTGCTGATAGAGCCGCATAGCCTAGCTTAATGGGTTGAGCAAAGACCTCTGCACTGAAGCCGAACAGGACTACCATCAGGGCCATCGCAAGAGGTTTGCGGAAAAAGAGCCGGCCTCGTCTCCAAATAAAAATTCGATCTTCGAGCAACGTTCGTGGGCGATCATAAAAATTCATTTTTAGATCCTCCTCTATTTACATTGCTTCACGTTTGCCTGGTCCTTTTAACGTCTAACTCCTCCGGCTTGTTGGGAAATCGAAAATCTAAAATCGGCAATCTAAAATTACTTAATCCCCAGCTCCTTCTGCGCTTCTCTGAGAAGCGACAGATCCTCAACTTCATTGATCGACACTTCACGGTTTACCTTGGTGGTTCTCTTTGCCTCTTCAATCACAAGACGGAGTCCATCTTGCGGTACGCTGCCGTCGCCATTGAACGCTTTGGAGACGCTGTCATAGGTAGCCGTGGCCATCTCTCGATCGATCTTCAGCCAGTCCGCTTTCACCTGAATCGTCCCGCCGCGATTCTGCGGGATATATCGATTGGCCTTGATTCCCGCCATGATGACCCGCTTCACTTCATCCGGCTTCTCTTTGATTTTCTTTACGGTGGCGATCAAGCCGCTAGCGGGGTAGCTGAAAAGTTCGTGGGCGCTGGCAAGCACTACAAACCCCTGCTTCTTGCCTAGGAAATCTAACGGCGCCGAGCCCAAAGTGGCAGCGGTCAACCCCTGATTCATCGCAGCAAATCGCGACTCGATCATTCCCGTGGTCAGGAACTTTATCTCATTGTCCGGGTCAATACCGAAGTGTTTGACGATCAGTCTGCCGATGACCTCGAGCGGACTGCCGTAAGTGTTGATCCCAATCGTCTTACCCTTAAGCTCGGGAACCGATTTGAATTCCGGCCGGGCGATGATCGCAATCGGAGCGCTGGGAACGTAGCAGGCCACAACTTTAACCGGCAATCCCCGAATGGATGCGGCGACCCCGGAACCGATTGAAGTGTAATAGTCAATTTCTCCGCTGACTAATGCTGCGATCGCAACGGTTGGCACGATCCGGATGAACTCTGCCTGAAGCCCTTCCTCTCTAAAGAAGCCTCGCTGTTCTCCCAAAGGGAGCGGGACAAATTGGGCGGCACGGTCCGGGAATCCGATTCTGATCTTGTCTACTGCATGGACTGAGGTCTGGAGAAATAAGATGGCGAGCAAAATCCCCAAAAGCTTTCTCATAGCCACTCCGTGTTGTGCGCCGACCGCTACAAAACTCCAGTCCGATTAGTTTTTCCAAAGCTGCTTGAAAAACCCGTTCTGGTCGAGCTCTTGAAGCAGCGAAAGATCGACAAAACTTTCCGGCGCCACGTTCCTTGCCCGCGGCTGCTTCTCGGCCATTTCATCCAGGATAAATTTTATTCCCTTCATGGTTGGGTAGGGGATCTTTTGCAGTCTTTGCGAGTAGAAGGTATAGGCTTCGTCCAAAATCTCTTTGTCTTCCACCCGCAAATATTTTTTTAGCACCTGAATGGAAAAATCCCGATCGGTCATAAAACGGTGCAGACCTTCCGCGTAGGCTTGGAGAAAAGACTTCACAACCGGCCGCCGCTCGCGCAAGTATTTGGTCGTAACCGTTAGACAGGTCTGTTGCAGCTCTACGCCGAGCGCGTTCAGATCAAAAAGCTCTCTCATGCCGAGCTGTCTGGCCCGGCTTGTTTGGGGAGGATTGGCAAATCCTGCCTCGACGGCCCCTCGATCCATCGCCGTGATGATCTCCGGCAGACCGCCCAGCTGGATGATAGCCACGTCGGTGCCGCGCTTGAGGCCGAAGCGCGCAAGAAACATCGCCACGGCGGTCTCGCTCACCGCGCCAAATCTCGATATCCCAATTTTTTTTCCTTTGAGATCCTCCGGCGTCTTGATTTCCGGGCGGGCGTAGATCGAGCCGGCTAGCCGATCCTGCACGCTGGCTATGATTCTCACGTCCGCCCCTGCCAAGATCGCCCCGGCAGTAGAGACCCCGGTGACTTGGGCCAGTTGAATCTCGCCTGCGATCAGCGCCTGGGTAGCTGCGACCGCGGGAATATAGATAAGGTCGGCGTCGATGCCGTTCTTTGAGAGATAACCGCCTTCCTTTGCAATCCAAACGGCCACCTGACCTGCGACCAGTGCCGCGTAGCCGACCTTGATGGATTGAGCAGAAGCCTTTGCACTGAAGCCTAACAGGACTCCCGTCAGGAGCAGCGAAAGAAACTTCCGGAAAACGAGCCTATTGCACCGATCTTCGAGTAAAGTTTGTATGCGAAAAAAAAGGTCCATTTTTAAAAGCCTCCATCGTAACATTGCCTCGCGTTTGCCTGATCCTTCTTACGTCTGAGCCCTCCGATTGTTGGACGGAATCGAAAATCCAAAACCTGTGGTGAGCCCTTCGCCTAGGCTCAGGATAAACTCTGTCGATCCATCGGCAATCTAAAATTACTTGTTTCCCATCTCCCTTTGCACCTCTCTAAGAAGCGATAGATCCGCCACTTGATCGATCGAGACCTCGCGGTCCACCTTGGCATTTTTCTTGGCCTCGTCGATCAGGAGCTTAAGCCCATCCTCAGGAAGGCTTAAGTCGTCGCTATAGGTTTTCACGATGCCATCGTAAGTGGCTGCCGCCGTCTCTCGATCGATCCTCATCCACTCCATCATCACTTGAAGCGTGCCCTCGCGATTGTGAGAAATATACCTGTTCGCTTGAATGCCTGCTTTGATCATTCGCTTGATTTCGTCCGGTCTCTCTTTGATCCTTTTGGCATTTACGATCAACCCGCTTGAAGGGTAAGTGTACAGTTCGTTGGCCCTGGCAAGCACAACAAATCCCAACTTTTTGCCGAAAAACTCGATGGGGGGCGAGCCCATGGTCGCAACGGTAAAGCCTTGTTTCATGGCCGTGAGGCGAGACTCCATTCCGCCGGTGGGAAGAAGCTTTACGTCCTTTTCCGGGTCCAGACCAAAATGCTTGAGCATCAACTTCGTTTGACCCTCAAGACCGCCGCCCAAGCTGTTTAGCCCGATCGTTTTACCTCTCAGGTCCTGGACTGACTTGAACTCGGGCAAGGCGATGAGGGCAGTGGCTACGCGAGGCGTGAAACAGGCCACGATTTTGACTGGAATGCCGCGCATCGCCGCCGCCACCGCGGGGCCTATCACCGTGTGATAATCGAGTTCTCCGCTAACCAGGGCGGTCAGCGCAACGGTCGATCTAATCCTGATGAGCTCTGCTTGAATCCCTTCCTTTTGATAGAAGCCCCGCCTCTCTCCCACCGGCGGTGAAAGAAACGAGCCGGAGTTGTCCGGATAGCCGATCCTGATTTTATCTGCGGCATGAACCGAGAAGCGGAAAGCAAGAATGGCAAGAATAGTGAGGAAAGCTACAAAGATCCGATTCATCGGACACCCCCCTTATAGCCATTATTCGCTTCACAAACGAAAAAGCCCGGCTGGTACATCCAGTCCGGGCTCATGTAGTACGAATCAAAAGGGGTGACCGGATCTGAAGACCCAGTTTAACCTGAGAGGTTATGTGGACGTGGTTTATGCCTGGGCAGGCCAGCTGTCAAGCGGTTTTTTTGGCTAGATCTCTCTTCGGCTTTTGGAGACGAACTGCCGATCATACAGAGCCTGGAGCTCTGTCAGTGTGGTAGATTGCTCGGGACTTTTATCGTCCCGGATTCTCGTGATCCGCGCAAAGCGCAGCGCGAAGCCCGAGCTGTACTGCGGGCTTCGCTGTATTTCATTGTAGGCGACTTCGACGACGACCTCCGGCTTTACCGTCACCGTATAGCCGTCGTCGGCAGTTTGTAGCTCACGCAACCGGGCCGTCATCTCAATGAATTCTTTATCGGTCAAGCCTTTAAAAGTTTTTCCCACCGGAGCAAATCCATCCGCGCCGTCGGCAACGGCGAGATGATAGTTAGAGAGCCAGCCGCGCCGTCTTCCCGAACCGCGATCGGCGGCCGTGATCACGCAATCCACCGTTTCCGCGGGCTTGATTTTAAACCAAAGCTTTCCTCGGTTGCCTGGCATGTAGGGGCTATCCAAGGCCTTGGCCATCAGCCCTTCATGACCTGCGGCGAGGGCCTCGTTCAGAAAAACTTCGGCTTCGGCGATATCGGTCGTGATTTTTCGGTGCGCGACGTTTTTGCCTCTGGAAATAGCGCTCAGTTTCAACCAGCGCGCTTCATAAGGCTCGTCGATGAGCGAACGAGCTTCGAAAAAGAGGCAATCGAAGAGGTGAAGAGAAAGAGGGATCTCGCTGGCCGCGGATTCAATTCCATGAATCCGCTTGAAGCGGCGCATGAGCTCCTGAAAAGGAAACGGCCGTCCGTCTTTGCCTACGGCCACAACCTCCGCGTCGAGAATGAAAGAATTCCCTTGAAGATCTTTGCGCACAATCTCAACGATTTCCGGTAGACTCCAAGTTACCTCAGAAAGGCGCCGGCTCCAGATGCGCACCTGCTCTCTCTCTTTATGAATCTGAACCCTCGCCCCATCGTACTTGAACTCAAGCGCTGTCTTTCCTCCATGAGCCGTGAAAATTTCGTTGAAGTCCTGAGATAGCTCGGAGAGCATGGGCAGCAGAGGAACGAAAAGTTTGATATCGACCTGTTGCAGACCAGCCATTCCGTCCGTAAGAGCAATTGTGGCAACCTCGGCGAGGTCCGAAAGAAAAAGAGCCGCGCGGCGGACGGTTTTCAAATCCGTGTTGGAAGCGCGAGCGATCGCTTCTTGAATGAGGCCGTCGTGTAGACCGATGCGCAGTTCGTTGTGGAGCAGGCGAAATAGAATGGGCCGTTCATGGGAATCGGCTCTTTCGACAAGCTCCGTGAGCCGAGCCAATTTTTCTCGGCGCGAGCCTTTGCCGCCGGCCTCGGCGATTTTGCCGAAACTGTCCGCGACATCTTTGAGCGTGAGCGACGTTGAGGATAGATTCTCGACTGCGGGGATTTTCGATGCTTCGAAAAAAGCCCCTGCCCCAATGTCGAGGGTCCGGGGATCGGAGACCGGAAATGGCCGGCCGGACAAGAACGCAATGCCGTACCGGATCTCATCGGGCTGAAGCCGCTTGAGATAGGCCGCCGCCGACGCAATCTTCGCAAGCCGGCTCGGCGTTTTCTCGAGCTCGTAGCAGAGAGCGGCGAAGTCAGAAAACTTCATTGCCTGTATTCTACCACGTCACCTAAAACGGCAAGACAATCCAAGCCCACCCTGCTACGTGAAAGCGCCGCCTTAACCGATATTGGTCGGGCAGCCAGCTTAGGCGTTCGAGGTCGGTTGGCGGTATCCGCGACGTGTTAGACAGGGGTGTTTGGGTGCAAGGTAAACTATGCGAACAGCGGGAGACCGGCCTCGAGCCAATGAGGACGAATGCCGGCTATGTTTAGCGACGCGAGGACCCGCTTGGGTTCACCGAGATCGTTCCATCTTACCCCGATGACCTTGAGAACGGCGAGCCGATCTGGACGGTGGGCGAGTACGTGATGGGAAAAATTTGTTTCCGTGATGCGCTGGTAAAGCTCATCGATGATAATAGATTCCTCGGCCGTGCCGAGGAATGGAGAGAGACCGATAAACGTTCCGTAGAGTTGCGGAATTGCGCTTTGAATGATTCCGAGTAAAGCTTGCACCGAGGCGACCATCACAAAACTGTTCCACAGGCACCCGCGAAGCTGTAGCACCTGAGCCAAGAGTTGATTGGGCTTCTCCCAAAAACGCCGCACGCCATAGACTCGCGATTGACCCCGGACCGGCTCCGACGGTTCGATCCAACCATATTCCACTTCCGGAGTTTCCGGGTCGAATCCAAGTAGGATGACCAAATCCGGTCGTTGGCGGGCGGTGTCCAGTGCAGCGCGGATATGGCTCATAAATTTTTCGTTGTCTGAAATGTAATGGTCAGAAGGAAGGAAGGCGACCAAAGCCTTAGGATCAACGGCGGCGATCCGCAACAAACTATAAAGAATTGCCGGTGCGGTGCCACGATTGCTGGGTTGAACCACAAGGTGTCTTCCGGACTCACCGCCCACAATGGGCCCGTAGTAGGGCGCGTGAACGCGATTGACAACATAGAGGGTTCGTTCGCGCGCCAGTTCCAGGGCGGCGCGAGTTCGTGTTTCTTCGAGAAGCGTTTTCTTGCCAAACACGGAGCAGAACTGCTTAGGCCGCTCGTCGCCAGCGATCTTTCTGGTGAGAGACTTGAGGCGCGTGCCGTCGCCGCCCGCCAGAATGACTGCCCATTCGCTTTCTCGATTGCGGACAGTGCCCGTCAACGTTAGGTAATTCATAAGTTTGTCCTTGTTGTCGTTTCTAACGTGTGGCTGTTAAATGCCTGTTTCCTCTATGTTAAATCTTTGATGACCAGTGGAACAGAAAGGATGCAACAAGGCGGAGTTCAGAAAACAGATTGCCGGTCGAGCCAACTCGTCGACAATAGCGTCCGTGGTAGAGGCCCATCGACTTCGGTCGGAGGGTTTGCCGCTGCGGTTGACTATCGGAAGAATCCGCGCCTATAGGCAACAATAGTGAAATGGATAACTCCCGGACTAGGGATCATTTCTCGTATCTTGTGGCCTGCTCGACAACAACTTGGCAAAGGAGAAGAAAAATGACCAAAAGAACAAATTTGAATCCGCAAGCTCAATCGCAAGAGTTGGTTAGAGCCGGTATCGAGCAGACGCTGCAAAAATTATCGACAGCATTTCGTGAGCACGACGCAAGTGCTTTGAGCGGCATCTACGTGGAGGATGCTGATTGGACAAATGCCTTTGGCACAACCCGACATGGACGTGACGCGATTATCTCCTATCTCAGGGGGCTCTTCGCTGATCCGCACTTTGCTGCCGGTAAGCCAGTCGGCGCACCGGAACTGGCGGTCCGCTTCGTTACCGACGACGTGGCCCTAGCCAAGACGTACGTGGAAATTCAAGGGCAACAAACGGTCGCAGGTGGCGTACTCCCAATGCGACGGAATCACTCGCTCAAAGTATTGAGCCGGCAGTCGGATGGACGATGGCTCATCGTTTCAGAAATTTTCATGGATGCTCGTGATGACAGCACCTACGTCGAGAGCTAGCCGCCCGGAAAACAAGGCCAACTGATCTGAACCTGACCCTTGGGTTGAAAAAGAAGCGCGCCTCTCACCCACGTCGTTAGGCGGCAACCCGGGAGAGTCGGCGGACAACATTAAGTTGTAGTATTATAATCCACAGGTGGCAGGTTCCTCCTGGGAGACGAGTTGTACTGATGTCAAAACTCAAACTTACCCTCGCATGCTGGGACTATGATCGCACCCGTCCGCTCATCGATGGTCGTGTCCAAGCCGAAGGCATCGATTTGGAGATCAAGATCATGCGTCCCCGCGAGATCTTTCCCAGGATGCTGGAGAACAAAGAGTTTGAGGTTTCGGAGCTATCGCTTGGCTCTTATGTGATCCTCAAAGGCCGCGACATTTGCCCTTTCGTGGCGGTGCCTGTCGCGTTGTCTAAGATCTTCCGCCACTCTTGTATTTACATACGGACCGATGCCGGCATCCGGACGCCTGAAGACCTCCGGGGCAAAAGGGTGGGAACGACTCAGCTCGGTTCTACCGGCGTCGTCTTTATGAATGGGATGCTGCAACACGAGTACGGTGTGACACTGGAGGATATTCACTGGTTCGTTGGCGGATTGGCTGACGCGACCCCACGACCCGTGATTCCGTTGAAGCTGCCGGGGAAAATTAAGATTGAGTTTCTGCCGTCGGACCAGACACTGGAGGGAATGCTGGAGAACGGGAACCTCGACGCGTTGTTCGCGTTGTATATTCCCTCCATTTTCCAGAAGGGCTCGCCCCGCATAGCGCGCCTGTTTCCGAACTATTGTGAGGTAGAGCAAGATTATTATCGTCGCACCCGCATCTTCCCGATCATGCATACGGTGGTAGTACGCGATGATGTCTGTCGAGAGCACCCGTGGGTGACCCGGAGTATATACAAGGCCTTCTGCGAAGCTCGGGATCTAGCGATCGGTGGACTCTATGACACGGACGCGCTACGCCTCTCGCTTCCTTGGCTCATCAACCATATCGAGGAGACATGGCGGGTCTTAGGGAAGGATTTCTGGGCCTATGGTTTGGAGCCTAACCGGCCGGCGCTACAGGCTATCGGTCAGTATGTGTACGAGCAGGGTTTCTCGCCCCGCGCTGTTGGGCCTGAGGAACTGTTCGCCTCGAACGTGGAGTAGACAGATAATATGGCCCCTTTACTCTGTTTGGTGACGATTATTCGTACTGAACACCTCTGGTCCGCTGGCAGTTTGGCTTTCAGTGACGAGGTGAGCTTGGGGTCAAAGCGATGCATCGCGAAGTTGCCGAGGTAAGCGGGATGTACACACTGCGGGAGCCGTGTGTGTTCAAGGGAAGTCACCCGCATAGGTAGAACGGCAATGCGGAGTTGTATGTCTTTGAAGCCAGCATTTTTCATCAGTCCTTCGACTTCTTTTGCGAACTTTTGGGACAGGACACTAGTTGGGTAACCACGCAAGCGCGCCGCGGACTTCGGTAAATTCGCGCGGCAACTTGACCCACCACTCGCCGCCATCCGAGCTGGCGAAGAGCTGTCCGTAGTGGCTGCACGCGAGAATCAGGTCGGGATCTGCCGGATGGGTCGCGAAGCACTCCATGTGAGTGTTCGGCGCGATGGGCAGCAGTGGCGTTTCCCAAGTGTGACCGCCGTCCGAAGAGCGCTGTATCGAGCCGAGGCCGCCGAGGGCGTCGTCGCCGATAGCCGCAAGAATCACTCTCACATCGTCTTGCTTAAAGACTATGCTTCGGCAATACGGCAAAGGAAATTTTCCGCGCACGCCGAGCGCCTGCCAATTCATTCCGCCATCGTTGCTGATGCAAATCTCGTCGGGGAGAGTGACCACCGCGGCTCCAGATTTGCCGGGCAGCGGTTTGATGTCATGAATATCGGGTTCATCCATGAGCCCGCCGGACGGGCGCGTCCAGCTCTCACCACCGTCCCGGCTCACGCGGACGCCGTCGACTTCGACTCCCGCCCAGACAAATTTGTGATCCAGGGGATCCACGACCAGAGCAGTTACGCGGGGCGTGGTAACATTAACGCATTCCGTCGAAAAATCCGCCGGGAGCTTCTCCCAGTGCAAGCCGCTGTCTCGCGAGCGAAAAATCGCCGGCGGCGCGGTTCCGGCAAACATCGTATTCGGAGCCACCGGATCGATGGCGATGCGCCAAACTTTGTAGCCATCCAACGGAGAGTCGATATGCTCGAAGTTGGCGCCGCCGTCCTCGCTGCGATAGATGCCGTCATCGGCGCCGGCATAAATAACGCGGGGATCTTTCGGGTGCACCGCGAGGCCGAAGACCGACCTGCCGCCCTGGTACCCTTTCCACAATTTGCCTCTAGCCCAACTCATACCTCCATCGGCGCTGCGCCATAGACCCATGCCCAAAGTGCCGACGCAGATCGTGAAGTTTTTTGCCATAAGAGCCTCCTGTGGTGAGCAATGGAATACTGGAACAATGGAGTATTGGATCCCATCACTCCACTACTCCAATGGTCCAATCTGGCATTGTGCAGAGCTTTGATCAAGCAGCCTGCGTCGCGCACGCGAGTACATAGTCGCTCGCTGCGCGAAAATGATGCGCGCATGACATTGACGATGGTGTCGAGGTTTTGTTATTGCTGCCTCAGAACGGGTTGGATATTGAGTTCCATCACTCCATCATTCCACCACTCCATTACTCCAGCCCAAGGAGGTAACCCATGCCTGGAGCTCTCCAAGACTTGCGCGTGATCGACTTTACCCACGCTTTGAATGGGCCTTTCTGCACGATGCTACTCGGACATCTGGGAGCGGAGATCATCAAGATCGAGCCGCCGAGCGGCGACCGCTTTCGCCGGTCATGGATGCCGCGGGACGCAAAAAAGGATGGCTACGAGTTTCTTTGGATAAATATCAACAAAAAGAGCGTCGTCCTCAATCTGAAGAGCGAACGGGGCGTAGAGCTAGCGCGCCGGTTGATCGCCACTGCCGACGTGCTGGTGGAGAATTTTCAGAAAGGGACGATGGAGCGGTTTGGTCTGGACTATGACTCGCTGAAAAGTCTCAACCCGCGGCTGATATATGCTTGCTCGCGCGGTTACGGCGAATCGGGGCCCTATTCAGCCTACGGCAACACAGCGCAATCCAACAACAGCATGACCGGATGGACCCACACGTCGTGGGGGTACAGCGGCGCCCCGGGGACGAAGTCCCTGGGCATCGGCGACGAAGCAGCTGGCGTTAGCATGTGCGTCGGCATTCTCGCAGCGCTGCACGCCCGCGAGCGCACCGGCGAAGGGCAGAAAATCGTGGTGTCGATGCAAGAGGCGGTGCTCGGATTCATGATCAGCTCGATGCACGAGTATTTCACCGGCATCGACGTCGGCAACCAGCCGATTCCAGTGGCCGATGGTTTCTTCACGCTTCGGGTTCCCGAAATAAGCGACGGTGTCTGGGCGAAGCTTGCTCGTCTGATGGGCCAGGCCGAACTCGTGGAAGATCCGCGTTTTGTCACCGCGGCCGCACGCCGGCAACACCAGGCTGAGCTGGAGAAAATAATCAAAGCATGGGCGCAGGGGAAAACCCGCCAGGAATTATGGAACGGGCTGCGCGACCTGGACTACTTCGGCGCGCCTGTTTTGTCGACTCGCGAGGTGTTCGAAGATCCGCACATCAAAGCACGGCAAGCATACATTCAGCGCGATCATCCGACTGCCGGGCCGACGACACTGCTGGCGCCGTGGATTCACCTGTCCAAGACGCCCGCCAGCATCCGCGACGATGCGCCGGCTATCGGCCAGCACACGGACGAGGTGCTCGGCGGAATCCTGGGGTTGAGCGGAACAGAGCTGGGAGATCTGCGCGCCACGGGGGTTATCAAGTAGGGATGGAGTGACTCGCGCAAAGACGCAAAGCATGTCCTGAGCGATGTCGAAGGGGTCGCAAAGAAATTAAACTTCCGTTGGCACTTAAATCTTCAACGGCTAAAGCAAGATTCTCTTGACAGCCCGTGCTGGCTGTGGTTCGAGAAGGCAGTGGGTTGTTTTCGCCGAGAAAATTCACTGAAGGTGAGATCTTGATATGATAACGCGAGAAGAAAACCAACTGCTGACTCATACCGATCGGGGAACGCCTGCTGGAGCGCTGTTGCGGCGCTACTGGCAACCAGTGGCTCTTTCAGAGGAGCTACCTCCGGGAGGCGCGCCACTGGCTGTGAAGATTCTGGGCGAAGAACTGGTCTTGTTTCGCGACGATCAGGGGCAGGTTGGGCTTTTAGGGATTCACTGCGCGCACAGAGGAACAAATTTGAGCTACGGGCGAATCGAAGATGGCGGGTTGCGCTGTCTCTATCATGGTTGGCTCTACGATATTGGCGGCCGGTGCCTGCAGCAACCCGGGGAACCCGGCGGCGGAGAGCACAGGGATGCAATCCGCCAGCTTGCCTATCCGTGTGAAGAGGCTGGAGGAGTCGTCTTCACTTATATGGGACCAGGAGCACCGCCCTTGTTTCCCAACTATGATTTTCTCAAAGCATCCCGAGAGCATGTCTGCGTTGAAAAGATCTTTCACGAGTGCAATTACCTCCAGGCCAACGAAGGGAACATCGATCCGGTTCACCTCTCTTTTCTGCACCGGTTTCTCGAGAACCGAGAGGAACAATACCGCGGCGTGCGCGGCGCCAACGAGTCGCATTACAATCTGGTGGGCCGAACGGTCACGCCTACCATCGATGTGGAGCTAGTCGACTTCGGAGTGCGCATCTACACGGTGCGGCAGATGGAAGCGGGCCAATCCTATCTCAGAGTCTCTTATTTTATCTTGCCCAACTTGAGCGCGTTTCCTGGGCAAACAGGGGGCGAGGGGTATTCAGTGAACTGGCATGTCCCCATCGATAATTCGCAGCACTGGAAATATACCTTTATCTACAGTTCGGGCGCGCCCCTCGATAAAGCTATTCTTGACCGAGAACGCTCGGAGCTAACCTCAGATTACCGATTGATCCGAAACACCGCTAACCGTTTTCTGCAGGATCGCGAAGCCATGAAAACAAAAACCTTCGCGGGCATGGGTCATGGTTTTCAAGCTCACGACGCCTTCGCTACCGCTAGCCAGGGCACGATCCAGGACCGCACGGATGAGCACCTGGTTTCCTCGGACAAAGCGATCGTTGCGGCACGCAAGCTTCTCGAAAAAGCCATCCGGGATGTTCAGGAGGGACGAGATCCCGCCCATATCGCCAGGGAGCCCAACCAGAACCGCTTTCCTCAGCTACTGGTGATTTCGGATATGATCCCCGCGACCAGTGACTGGAAGGATTACACCAGGGGGTTGGAAGTGGAAGCGACGGCGAAGCTGTAATTTAGGGTAGGTGGAGATCTCTGAGTAACATCATGGCCGCTATGCTCTATCGCGCAGATCAAGTGGGCAGCCTTTTGCGTCCGCCGGAGTTACTTGAAGCTCGCGCCGCTAATGCCGCCGCGCGGATGACCTTAGAGCAATTGCGAGAGGTCGAGGGACGATCAGCTCCAAAAATTGGAATTGGTGGTCGCCACGGCTGAGAAAGTCTGGGGTTAATCGGTAACGCTACAAAAAACGTGACCGTCCTTTCTCCCGCACCGCCTTGAATCAGTTTCTATTTTAGATGGGCACGAATTTCACCTGGAGGAGTTCACATCAAGCCATGAAACTAAGAGTCGGTAATGGTTGCTGGCATGCGGGCCACGTGCAAGCTGCGATGAACGCCCTGGAGGCGGGTTTCTTCGCGCAGGAGGGTTTGGACGTCGAAGTTGTCCACGCCAAGATCAACCCGAAGGGAATGGAGTCCAGCCGTCCTGACGGCGAGCGGTACGACGAAGTCGGCACCGTCGTGCGGGATATGATCGCTTTCAACATCGACATTATTCCCGACGTCCATGTGCGCACGCCCTTTGCCGAGCGCGCTCTGGGCAACGACGAGGTGCGCATTATCGGCGGCTGGCGCAACTGGTTTCCCGCCACCCTTGTCACAGCGCCGGGAATTAAATCGATCAAAGACCTCAGGGGGAGGCGCATCGGCGATTGGTACAAAGGCGGTATCGCCACTATGTGGATCGAGCATCAGCTACGCAAAGTCGGTTTGAATCCGGACAAGGATGTGGAGTGGAAAGTCGGCTACAAGTACGGTTCGATGCGCGAAGCGTGGAAACCCCTCCATGCCGGCGAAACGGATGCTGCGCTGGTGCGAAATCAGTTTGTTCCCGAGCTCTTAGAAAAAGGATTCAACAAGCTCTATGATTTTGTCGAAGATAGCAAGCCGCACGGCCGGCCCGACCGCGTGACCGTAGCGCGTAAGTCTTTCATTGACCGCAATCCCGAGTTGATCAAGCGCTACTGGAAGGCGACGATCCGCGGCTATCACTTCATGCGCATCGTGCCGGAGAACTATCCTTTTCAGCGCTTCGTGGAAGCCAAGATCCGCGTCAATAATCCTGATCCGTCGGAAAATATGCGTGACCTCCGCCCGATCCGGATTATGGAAAGCTCTTTTTTTCCGCTCGACGGACAGCTTACCGTTGAAGGAATCTGGCGTATCTTGGAAGAGCATCAGGATGCCGGCGTACTGGCAAAATCGATCACGCGGCGAGACGTGGAAGAAGTGGTGCGTCAGGAGCTGGTCCAAGAAGCCTGGCAAGAAATTTCTCAGACGGACGAAGTGAAGCGCAATCTCGAACGGCTCCAGCCCGTGGTGGAGAAGTATGGGTATTAGCGACTCACAGTGCGGTTCGATGTTTGGCCGGGAGGTCATGACCAACGAAGCTAGGGAGGCCCGATGATGAAAAAAGTCGTGCCACTCGTAATCTTCACGCTGTGGCACTTAAACCTCCTCGCCCAGGAGCCATTTTACCAGGGGAAAACCGTCAGGGTCGTAGTGGGCAGCAGCGCGGGCAACACTCAGGATCAAATGAGCCGTCTGATCGCCCGACACTTATCGAAGTACATTCCGGGAAATCCGAATGTGATCGTCGAGAATCGGGCTGGCGCCAGCTCGATGATCTTGGCCAACTACCTTTTCAAGGTCGCTAAGGACGATGGTTTGACCATCGGAGTGGTCTCGCGAGCGCTCTATTTCGATCAGCTCGTGGGTCGCAAGGAGGTGCAGTTCGATTGGGCGAAGTTTGCCTGGATCGGCAGCCCGGTTGAAGGGCATGAAGTGCTTTTTGTTGCGGGTAAGGCACCCTACAGGAGCATCCGCGATGTGGTGAGCTCCGGTGAATCGGTTAAATGCGGTGCTTCGGGGACGACATCGACGGGCTATTACATTCCAAAGCTCATGAATGAAATTTTCAGCACGAAATTTCATATCGTAACCGGGTATGGCGGTGGCGCGGAACTGGACCTTGCCGTGCAGCGAGGCGAGACCCAATGCCGCGCCACCAGCGTCTCAGGTTTTACCGGCTTTGGCGCGTTCAAGGATTGGCGTCAAACCGGCTCCGCGCGCGTTCTGGTGCAAACCGGGCGAAAAAGAGATCCTAAGTTGTCCGATGTTCCCACGGTTTTCGAACTCATGGATGAATTCAAGACTCCGGAGTGGGGCCGTCGTTTAGCGGCGGTGTTGCTTAGCCCAGGGGAGTTTGGTTGGCCAATGGTTGGACCGCCGGGTATTTCCGCAGACCGGGTCAAGGTCCTGCGCGGCGCGTTCCAAAAAGCGGTTGCCGACCCTGAGCTGATCGCGGAGGCCAAGAAAAGACAGTTGGAGCTCAGCCCCTCTAGCGGTGAAGAGCTAGAGGTCGTGGCGAAGGAAGTGATCGCTCAACCCCCTGATGTTATCGAACGAATGAAAAAGCTGCTTGAGAACTAATCCCGGATGAAGTTGAGCAGCGGGAGTAAGTAATGGGATATGGCGATCAATTGAAAGGAGGGCGGGGTTGAAACTACGAATCGGCAATGCGTGCTGGCATGCTTTTCATGTTCAACATGCCGCATTGGCTCTCGAAGCCGGTTTTTTCTCTCAAGAAGGATTGGATGCGGAGATCGTGCACGCCAAAATTAATTCCAAGGCGATTGAGTCGAGCCGGCCGGGTGGCGAGCGCTACGACGAGGTCGGCACCGTGGTGCGCGACATGGTCGCCTTTGGCATCGACATCATTCCCGATGTCCACGTGCGCACGCCGTTTGCCGAGCGCGCGTTGGGCAACGACGAAGTGCGGATCATTGGGGGCTGGCGGAGCCAGTTTCGCGGCACCTTGGTAGCGGCGCCTGGAATCAAGTCGATGGGAGAACTGCGCGGCAAGCGGATCGGGGACTGGTACAAAGGTGGCATAGCCACGATGTGGTATGAGCAGCAGCTTCGTAACGTCGGGATCGATCCGGACCGAGAAATCGACTGGAAGATCGGTTACAGGTATGGATCCCTTCGAGAAGCATGGAAGCCTTTGTTAGCGGGAGAGACGGATGCGGCCATTGTGCAGAATCCGTTTGTGTCCCAGTTGTTGGAGCGCGGGTTTAACAAGCTCTATGATTTTGTCGAAGACAACAAACCTCACGGGCGGCCAGACCGAGTGACGGTGGCGCGCAAATCATTCATCGAGCGCAATCCGGAGTTGATCAAGCGCTATTGGAAGGCCTCGATTCGCGCCTATCAGTTTATGCGCATCAAAGAAAACTACCCGTTCTTTCGCTTTGTCGAGGCCAAGCTGCGGGTCAACAACCCCGACGAAGCCGAGCGCGCGCGCGACCTCTTTCCGATGATGCTCATGGATGACCATTTCTTTCCGCTGGATGGCCAGGTCAGCGCTGAAGGGATACGGCGCATCTTGGAAGAACATAAAGCCGGAGGCGCGCTTTCCCGATCGATCGGTGGCGCGGATATCGAAGAGGTACTGCGGAAAGAGCTCGTGGAGGAAGCCTGGCACGAGGTCTCCCAGACCGAAGAAGTGAAACGCAATCTCGAGCACCTCCAACCCGTGATTGCTCGGGTAGGGTTCTAGAAGATTGTTTGACACGAATTGTCGAGCGAGGATAGTCTCGCTTGTGCGTGGAGCGTTAGGATAGCCAATCCGCACTATTCATATTGTTGACCGAGTAAGCATCGTAGCGAGCAGAAACAGGCGGTGGTGGGCGATCCCATGGCAGAGAAAACCCGAATGTATATCGGCACGGATTCCGGGCTGACCGTGTTGACGAAGGTCGGCGACGTTTGGCGGCACCGTCAAAAGGCTCTCAGCGGAAAATTCGTGAGAGCCATGACCAGCGTGGCCGGCACCAATAGCGTTTACGCGTGCGTTACCGGCGAGGGGGTTTTCGCGTCGAGAAACGGCGGCAATAGCTGGGAATTAGTATTTCCGGGAAACGTTCATTCGGTTACCGTAGACCCCAATGACTCGCAGGTTGTCTATGCGGGCACGGAGCCGGTGAGTCTTTTTCGTTCAAAAAACAGCGGTAGGAGCTGGTGTGAATTACCCGGACTTAAAAATCAGCCGGAAGCAGTGACTGACAAATGGTGGTTTCCCCGCCCACCCCACGAAGGACACGTGTTGTCCATCTACGTCGATTGGCATGATCCACGGATACTCTGCGTCGGGCTGGAGCATGGCGGAATACTCAGGTCGGTTGACGGCGGCGAAAATTGGGAGGATCTATCCACGGGAATCGAATATCTAGACATTCACACGGTTAAAGGCGACCCCAATCACGCGACTCTCTACTATACCGCCACCGCGCGCGGTTTTTACCGCAGCGATCAATATGGGCGCAATTGGATTTTCTCAGAGGCGGGAATCGATCGGAGCTACTTTCACGATTTGGTGGTGATCCCGGGAGAACCTCCGACGTTGCTGTTGACGACAGCTAATGGCACGCCGCCGGCGTGGATGAGGCAAGAAAAAGCCCAGTCCGCGATTTTTCGGAGCTGCGACAGCGGGCAAAGCTGGCACCAGCTCGCCGGCGGGCTGCCCCAAAGCATGGAGCGCATGGTTTGGAACCTGAGCGTCGATCCAAACGATCCCGATCACCTTTACGCTGGCACCGGCGAAGCCCAAGACCAACGGATCGAGTCCGCCACCACTCACGGCGCCGTGTGGGTCAGCATCAATCGTGGAGATACATGGCGGCAGATCTACGAAGGACCCAACACGGTGCGCTCGGTGTGTGTGGGGCTTCCGTAAATAGCGGCCGGCTGTCCGTCACAAGCCGGCGCCGCGAAGACCAAACACGGGATTTTGGGAGATCTGATCGTGAGCCTTGAGGCAACTTCGGAAAAACCATGGGCGCCGCCGCCGGACGAAGAACTCAGCTGGTTTCGCGCCGACCAAAAATTATTCGCTACGCCGCGACCCCTCGACTGCACATTGGAAATCCATGCTCTGGTGTTCGGCTTGACTTACGCTTTGGAGAGCAATGAGTTTCCCCTTCACGCCCTGCGCTCGCGTCTGCTCCATGGGCGTATTTACCTTGCTGCGGTGCCGTCCGCGATGGCGGAGAGGGATCTAGGGCAGCGGCTGAAAAATATTCACGATCAGAGCATTCGTTTTACGAGGAATATCCAACGCGCCTGGGAGCAGCAAATTAAACCCGCGGTTAAAAAGCATAACCAATGGTTTGAAGAGATCGCGAACTTTGCCGGCTCGTCGTCAGAACTGGCTTGGCAAGTCCGCAAGCTCAGGCGCGAGCGTGGCAACCAGTGGTTTACTATGATTCGCGGAATCGTGGCCCCGGCGGCGCTCTTGCAAGCCAACGTTCACGAATTCGGGCCGGAGGTCGCCGGGCTCGCCGTCAGCCTCACACGCCAGGGGCTCGAGCGGGTCGCGGATCGCGGACGGGCGCTCGCTACATGGGCGCTCACGCGCGTGGGCGAGCGATTGGTTGAAGCCAACGTCATCGACAAAGCCGACGACGTTTTCTGGCTTGAGTGGCAAGAAGTCCGCGAGCTTTTGCAGACCGGCCAAGATCGCCGTGTTCTTCTAGCGGGGCGGAAGGCGGAGGCAGCGCGCCTAAGTCAATTGGAAGCGCCGGAAACCCTCGGCCCAAAGTTACCGCCGGATGCGCCGCGAATGTATCTCATTCACGAAATACTGGAGCTCCTTGACTTGTAAACACGCGGCGTCTGCGATTGACAGCGGACAGAGAAATTTCATGAAACGACCGTGTCGCTGCCTTTGCTGGGTTGCGTTCCTTTTGTTCCTGACGATTGTTTCACCGTTGTCGGCCAATCCTCGACCCGGATGTTGGCTATGGAAACAAAATCCGTGGAAGCCACGATTTTTCCTCCTCCTTGGAACTTTCGACTCAGACAAGAAAGGATTTAAGGAATTGGCATTCGCCGGCGAGCATGTCACCGAGCCCTTTGTTGGCATTGCAACCAGCGTCGAAAAAATCCAAAGCAACCCAACCCAGGTCAAAAAAATGTTGCGCGTCTTTCTACATCGTATGAAAGCGATAACAGAGCGAAAAGAAGCGGCAGGATTTATCGCCCGTAGCTATAGGTTGGAACCGGAAATCGCCGCGGAGATGTACGAAACGACCTTTCGAACCTTGACGAAAGACGGCACGTTGGACCAGGGAGTCTTGCGGGATTTCGTGAAGGTCGTCAAAGAAGAGGTCGGGGTCACCAAGAACGTGGCGGTGGCGGAGGTCGCGGATTTCAGTCTCTTGAGCGAAGCGTTGAAGGAGACGGGAAACTGACGCGCTCCTGGCTGCAAGGCCACCATTCAAGAAACCATGGGTCGCTTACATAGACGTTTGCTAAGTCCCGCTAGTGGAACGAAGCGTCAAAGAAGTGGAACGGAGAATGTCGAGAAGATTTTGCGGCGATAAGACAAAGAGACTGGCCGCGCTCTTTCTATGGTTCATTATTTTCCCTGCTCGGCTTCCGGCAGAACCGATCCGTACGGTGGTGCCACAATCGAGCCTCAACTATCTTTCCGTCTATGTTGCAGAGAGCAAAGGATTCTTTAATCAGGAAGGTCTCGAAAACGAAACCCTCGTGCTGGCGGGACCCGTAGCGGCGGCCGCTCTAATTAGCGGCAGTGTCGATTTCGGTGGTGGCGGCGGGAGCGCGATGCGTGCTGCGGCGGGCAGCGGAGCGCCGTTGAAGGCGATTTTCTTCCAGACCGACACGGTCACGTTTTATCTGGTCACGGACACGAGCATCGTCAAACCGGCCGATCTCAAGGGGAAGAAAATCGGCGTCGGAGGCATTGGCTCCAGCCAGGATCGCATCATCCTTAAATACATCGAACAAGCCGGATTATCATCAAGCGATATTACGCGCATTGCCATGGGCGCTGATGCTGGACGGCGCATTCTTGCGATCAAGACAGGATCGATTCACGCCACACTGCTTGACCCCGGCACGCTCAGCTTCGCGGAGCAAGAAGGGCTCAATGTTCTGGCTTTCATGGGCGACTTGTTTCCGTTTCCTTTTCAAGTTTTTGCAACCACGGACAAAAAACTAAAAGAGAACCCGGAACAGGTGAAGCGGTGGCTCAAGGCGATGGCCAATGCGTTGATGTTTATCCGTGATCGACCGGAAGAAGCAGCGGAAGTCGGGATCAAACGACTTCGGGTCGGCGCTATCACCAAAGCCGCCATGCTCGGCGGCATCAAACGCTACACCCGGGCCGTGGCATCGGGCGTGCCAGGGCTGCCGTCCAGCGAAGGGATTAAGAACGTGATCGAATACGAGGTCAAACTTCCTCTGAAGATTGATCGGGAAATAGCGCCAGAGAGCCTCATGAATCTCAAGCTCATCGCTGAGGTAAAGGCAGAACTGGAAAGCAAGAGAACGCCACGATGAGGAGAAGAGAACGTCATGATTTCAAAGATCGCTCCGCCGCAAATCCGTGCCATCACCGGGCTAGAGCTTGCCGCGGGTGTGTTCACCAAGTGTTCGGATGAACTGGCGAGCCAGCTCACGGTCTCGCTGAGTTCAGGCAACCGAGAATCCGGGCAAACCCCGTTGCGCATCGGCATTAACGGCGATGTCTATGGCGGCATGAGAGCGCCGGTGGAGGTCGGCACGAGACGCGTGGATATCGCTTATGTCAATCCGTCCGCGATGGTGACTATGGCTTACCGGGGGAAAGGTTACTACAAACAGAAAATGGCGCTGCGGGTCCTGGGTTCGTTTCCGTCCTGGGATCGAATCGCCATCGTTGTCTCCAAGGATCTCGGAGTTAAATCGTTGCACGACATCCGGCGGCGAAAGATACCATTGGATGTATCCACGAGGTTCTCGGGCGTGGACAACGCGACCTATTACACGATCTCGACGATTCTTTCATTCTACGGGCTCTCTTTCGAGAAGATCAAGCGTTGGGGCGGACAAGTGCAGGAATGCCCGCGACCGTTCGCTCCGGAGCGCCTTAGGGGCATTGCGAAACGTTCTATCAATGCGGTGTTCGATGAAGGGGTGAGCACGGTCGGGGGCTGGTTGGATCAAGCGCTCGAAAGCGGCTACGAGATTCTTTCGCTGGAACCGGAGATCGTGAAGAAGTTAGAGGAGATGGGCTATAGCAAAGCTCTGCTGCCAAAGAAGCGCTACCGGCAATTGAGAGAGGACGCTTTGACCATCGACTTTAGCGGCTGGTCTTTGGTGACTCATCGATGGCTGCCAAACCGTGTGGCCTATGCGGCGGTGGAAACTATCGACGAGAGGAAAAAAATGATTCCGGTGGATGATGACAAGCCGCTCGATATGAGAAATCTATGTCGCAGCACGGAAAAATGCTCGTTGCAGATTCCGCTGCATCCGGGCGCGCTCAACTATTACAGGAAAAAAGGGTATCTGTAAGTTTCGATGAGCGGAGTGAGAGAAAAAGTCACGCGGCTCAGATCAAACGCACCCAGGGTTTCTGAAGCGAGGTCGCATAGCCGACTTCGGTGGCGTCCTTGACGCCAGCGGCGTGAAGTTCTTCGACGAGTTTGGCGGCTTGCTTTTTTCCAATGGCAATCAGGAGACCGCCTGAGGTTTGGGGGTCGATGGCGACTTCGACCAGGCCTTCGCGGATGGATTTCTCAATGGTGATCTTGTCTTGCAGATATTCGCGGTTTCTCTTGCAACCGCCCGTGATGTAGCCCTTTTCGGCCAGGCGGGCAGCCCGGTGGAGCAAAGGCAGCTTCGCCGATTCTATCACCAGGGTGACGCTGCTGCCGCTCGCCATCCCGAGTGCGTGTCCCAGGATGCCAAAACCGGTCACGTCTGAGCACGCGTGCACAGGAAATTTCCGTGCGACTTTAGAAGCGGCCGCATTGAGTGTAATCATCGACTGCACCGCAGCGTCGACACTTTCCCTAGCAGCTTTTCCCTTTTTGAGCGCAGTGCTGATGATGCCGGTGCCGAGAGGCTTGGTTAAGATTAAGACATCGCTTTCCTGCACGCCCACATTGCGAAAGATCTTGTCGGGATGGATGACTCCCGTGACGGCCATGCCATACTTGATTTCTTCGTCGATGATGCTGTGCCCGCCGATGATCACAGCGCCGCTTTCTTTTACTTTGTCGGCACCCCCTCGCAGAATCTCCCCGAGGATCTCGATGTCCATTTTGCCCTTGGGAAAGCAGACAATGTTCATTGCCGTTTTGGGCTCCCCGCCCATGGCATAGACATCGCTCAGGGAATTGGCGGCGGCGATTTGGCCAAAAACATAAGGGTCATCGACAATGGGAGTGAAAAAATCGACGGTGTTGACGATGGCGAGGTCGGGACCCAGACGATACACCCCCGCGTCGTCGGAGGTTTCAGTTCCGACCAGCATATTGGGGTTATCGAACTTAGGCAGGCCGTGCAAAACTTGCACGAGGTCGGCGGGGCCGAGCTTGGCGGCTCAACCCGCGGCCTTGACCTCTTGCGTCAGCCGGACTGCTTTGTTTTTCCCGAGCTTCATAGGATTTGACTCTAATTCTATCGTAACCTGAATTCAATGCGGGGGTGCTATCCTTTATTCACAGAAGAGTGACCGAGAAAGTGTCTCTGGACCTGTACCTTCGTTCAAGGTTCAACGTTCAAAGTTCAATGTGGACGAGACCGCCTGTCTCCTTGAACCTTGAACCTGGAACTTTGAACTTCCGTGCCCGCTCACTCCGATGCTCACTTCTTGGTCTCGGTCCGTGAAATCCGGGCTATTTCCCTGCGCCAGCCGAGGATTTGAGGCGCCGAACATCGCCGATTCTAATGGTCAGGCCCTCGCGATCAAAATATTCCAATAGGGGGATCGTGTACTTGCGGCTGGAACCGATAAGATCGCGAAATGATGCGGCAGCAATCTCACCTTTTTCAGAGAGAAATTTCTTGAGAACAGCCCTCACCCGATCGACCGTGCTCGATAGATAATAGAGATCGCTCGTCACTCGAATTACAGATCCGTCTCGTTCCAATAACCGGATGACCTCAGTCAACTTGTTACGGTTGACGCCGAGCTGCTTTTCGATCTCCTTCAAGTCCGGCGGTGACATCGGTTGCTCGCCGAGGATCTTCTTGATTCCGTCCATGAGGGATTTTTCCTGGCCGCCGAGCTGGACCCGATGTTCCGCTGTGCGCAGCAGATTCTCTTCCTTGGCGATGGCCTTGTCCGAAATGAGAGCATCCACGACAGCGCGAAAGATCTTCGCCGAGAGCGTGTACGGGAGTTTTCCGCGCAATTCCTCCATGTCCATTCCTGGTACAAGAGCATGCGTTTTGTGGAATTCCTTCAATGTGACGAGGATCGTGGCCTTCAACCGCTGCCCTTTGCTGTCGGTCGTGTAAACTCGTTCGCCCTCTGCATTGAAAGCGCGAAGACTTTCGATCTTATCGAGTTGCGCTTTTACCACCTCTTCGTGCAGGTTTAAGAACTGTTGGATCGATTCCATGGGTAGAGCAAAGTCACCGCTTTCGTTTAGAAAGCTCTCGGTGAGTTGCGTCACGTCCCCCAGATGCAGCGATTTCAGACGGTTTTTTAGGTTAGGCTCTCTGCGTTTATGCTTACTTGCCCAGGGATGGATGACGACCCCGCCGCCGAGTGTTTTTCTCGCCGTCTCGTCGCGGATAATAAAATGATCGTTGCGCAGAGCCAGCAGAGGCTCGGAAAGCGTGATTTGACAGTACGTCGACTCCTTCGGACCGACCTTGTCCTCGGCGCCCAGAAGGATGATCTTGGCAAGCCGTTCTGCGGTGCCAAGGTGCACTCGGATTCGCTGATGATTTTTGATTCCCTTTGCCGCTGCTGGTCTGACTTCCA
The DNA here is from genome assembly GCA_963737905.1 of uncultured delta proteobacterium. GTDB lineage: Bacteria > Desulfobacterota > Binatia > UBA9968 > UBA9968 > DAIRFP01. Next base: position 73,310 of record CAVTUQ010000029.1, read on the forward strand.
AAAATGCATCGAATCGGTCCGACGTTAGAGTGAGTTTCTCGTGACAGATGACGTGTCCCCGTTCGATTGACGCTCGCTCCGGCCCGCTCAAGTTCAGGGCTACCCGCTGGCCCCATCCCGCCGTGTCCACCGAACGACCATGCACCTGCAAGCTGCGCACGCGAAAAAGCTCGCCTCCGGGCAAACAACGCACACGATCGCCGGTTTGAACTTCGCCGCTGAGAGCGGTTCCCGTGACGACGACGCCATGTCCTTGCATTACGAAGGCACGGTCCACGGGGAGTCGAAAGTAGCCGCTCGGGACGGACTTGCCGGTGCTCTTCAGTGTCCGCGAAAGTAAATCCTTTAACTCCGTGAGTCCCTGTCCGGTCACCGACGATACCGCAACAATCGGAGCATCCTCCAACACAGTGCCAAGGGTAAGAATTTTGATTTCTTCTTCGATCTCCGGGATTCTCTCGGGAGAAACCAGATCGACTTTGGTAATAGCGAAGATCGCCATCTTCACGCCGAGCAGGTGGACGATATCCAAGTGTTCTTCGGTCTGGGGCATGACGCCGTCATCGGCGGCGACGGTGAAGAGAACCAAGTCGATGCCGTGCGCCCCGGCGAGCATGTTTTTGATGAAGCGCTCGTGCCCGGGAACGTCGACGACGCCCGCTTGCGTTCCATCCGGTAGATCGAGATGAGCAAATCCCAGATCGATGGAGATGCCGCGCTCTTTTTCCTCCTTCAGGCGGTCCGTATCCTGTCCCGTCAGTGCTTTGATCAGGCTGGTTTTTCCGTGATCGATGTGGCCGGCGGTGCCGATGATGTAGGGCATCTTTGAGTCAGTTCAAAGTTCAGGGTTCAATGTTCAACGTGCCGCCTTTGGCCCGGTTCAAAGTTTTGTGTTCAAGGTTGGGACGTGGGGACGTTGAACCTTGAACTTTGAACCTTGAACCAGTAAGTCCGGTCATGGTTGCGTAATTCTGAAATCACTACGAGGGCTCGGCCCTGTTTAAATTCGGGACCAGCTCCTGAGGATCGAAGATGGTTCTCAAGTCGAGGAGGAAACGGTCGTCCTTGATTCTGCCGATGATCGGGGGATTTGCGTCTCGAAATTTCTTTCCGATTGCCGCGGCGGTCAGCTTGGCGTGCCCGATGGCAATGACGACGGTGGGCAGTTCTTCCGTGGGCAAGGCGCCGCTGCCGATCTGAGAAGTGGAGTCTTCCAGCACAAGACGAAAGCCCTCTCCCAATACGGCTTGAAGCTTTGGCAACATAGCGTCGCCGAACTCGCGGATCTCATCAAGAGGACGGGTGAAGGCCCGCAAAGTTGGAATCGCCTGAGTGATGTCCGGCGATTGGCGGTAAAGTCTCAGAGTCGCCTCCAACGCGGCTAGAGTCAATTTGCCGCAACGCAAGGCTCGCTGCAGGTGATTCTTGTTGATTCGCTCGATCCACTCTCGGCGGCCGACCATCAGTCCCGCTTGCGGGCCGCCGAGAATCTTGTCACCGCTAAAGGTAACGACGTCGGCGCCGGCGCGAATGCGTTCAGAGACGATCGGTTCTTTCGGCAGGCCATACCTGCTCAAATCGATCAACGCGCCGCTGCCCAGATCTTCCATTACCGGAACGTTGTGCTTCTTACCGATGGCGACCAGCTGATCGAGAGTCACTTCGGAGGTGAAGCCCACGACTTTGTAGTTGCTCGCGTGCACTTTTAGCAATAGCGCCGTCTGCTCATGAATTGCGTTTTCGTAGTCCGCCGGATGGGTGCGGTTGGTGCTGCCGACTTCTTTCAAAATCGCGCCGCTTTTAGCCATGACCTCGGGTATGCGAAAAGCGCCGCCGATTTCAATCAACTCGCCCCGGGAAACGATCACTTCCTTACCTTGGGCGAAGGTGTTCAACCCAAGGAGAACCGCCGCGGCATTGTTGTTGACCACGGTAGCGGCTTCCGCTCCGGTCAGATCCACAAGGAGTTGCTGGATCATTTCTTCACGCCGGCCGCGTTTGCCGGCCGCCAGATCATACTCCAGGTTAATCGGGTAGCCGGCCACCGCCGTCATGGCATCGATCGCCGCTTGGGGCAGCAAGGCGCGACCTAAGTTGGTATGGAGGATCGTGCCGGTCGCGTTGACCACACGAACGTGACCCGGCACACTGTCGGCGCGGATGGCGGCCTCCAGTTTTTGGATGACCGCTTCATCGTCAAGGTCGCCGGGTGGAAGCCCCGCGTCTTGTCTGATTTCAGCCCGCAGCTGGTCGAGGACCTCGCGACATTTTTGCGTAACGTAATCACGATTGTAGCGAGTTAGGAGAGCTTCACAGTGGCCATGCTTGAGAAGACGGTCGACAGATGGAATTTCGCGCAATAAATTTGTCACGGGTTCGGTCATAAGTTAAATCAAACTTGCACAAGCAACGGGTGAATTCAACACGAGGGAAAGCGACCCTGGCGACCGTCTGAGCTTCAGCAACGTGTAAGTTGACAAGGGGGAGTGGCTAAACTACAGTCCGTCCAACGCGTGTTCAGGCACCGCATGACAAGGAGGGAAATCAATGCGGAGAACAGAACTCTGGACTTCGTTAGCTCTTGTCGGATTTCTATTCATAACCTCTTCGTTGGCAGCTCAAGAGGGGCTGAGAAAGGTGAGAATCGCCTATCCCAGCAATACGATTTGTTGTCTCCCTTTGTTTGGCGCACTCACTTGGAAGGTCTTCGAGGCGAACGGCCTGCAAGCGGAAATCATTCAGGTCAGGTCTCAGCTCGCCTACCCGGCAATGAGCAGCGGTGAGGTGCCCTATGTCGCCGGGGTGGGTCCTGCATCCATAAGCGCGACCCTGAGAGGGATGCAGTCCAAGGCGGTTTGGTTCGCCACCGAAGAGTTGATCTATTCGGTAATCGCCCGCCCCGAGTTTCAAAATATAAAGGACCTCAGAAACAAGAAAATCGCCCTGACGGGCCTCGGCGGAACTTCACATGTCGCCCTGCAAATCTCCCTGGAGGCCGTGGGTGAAAACCCAAAAAACTTCGTCTACATCGGCATGGGCGGCGCGCAGTTATTGGCGGCATTGGAGAGTGGCACGGTGGAAGCTGCGCTGCTCAGTCCTCCGATGTTATACTTCGCGAAGAAAAAGGGGTTTAGAGAATTGCTCGACGTCGGCTCACGAGCTAAAATGCCGCTCGGCGGACTTACGGTGATGAATTCGACGATACGGAACCGGGGCGACGAGCTGAAAAGGGTGATTAAATCCATGCAGGCGGCGAAGCAGGAAATTCTCAGGTCGAAAGAAAAAAGCGTGGCGATGATCGCAAGCTTTCTACAGGTGGATCGAGACGTGGCGGAAGATACCTACCCGATCTACCGAAAAACGGTCAGTGGCAACGGCGTGCCGACGCACGAGGGTATAGACCAGATCATAAAGTCGCTCCAGGCCGCGGGCCAATTCACGGATCGAAAGGTAACGTTTGATGAGGTCGCCGACGACCGCATCGCTAAAGAGGTTGCGAGGGAGCTTGGATACAAAATCCAATAATATGCTTCTTCGAGATCCCCACCCTTTCCTCTCCCAGAGCGCGAGGGAAATCGAATAGGGATTGCATTGAGAACGCGATTGTCGTTTTAATGGGCAAACGTCAGTAATCCAAACGCCGGAAATTTCTACATCCATTTCATGTTGTTTTCGTTTTCTTTTAGTCTCACCCTCTCCGTTGATGGGAGAGGGAAGGGTGGGGGTCAAGCGTTAGGGGAAATCGCGTGATGAGTGAACCAACAAACGCCAATATTCGTGATGCCAGGCGGGCGGTCATCGAGCTGCTGCGCAATCGAGCGAAAAAGGCGCGCTTCACGACCGAGTTGGCAGTGTCACTGCAGCGCGCAAGAATCGGTAAGGAAGAAATGGAACAAGCGCTAGCCGAGCTCCAAGCGGACGGCGTAGTGATGATCCGTGATAACTTTTGCGCCGATCCCCATCTGGCCAGCGTCGATCTCCGCGTGGTCGCGCTGGTCGAAAGTATCAATGGTGTGGATCCGCAACTCAGTGCGATTCGAGCAATCGATGACGCCTGGGACAAGTGGTTGGCTGAATATTTAGCGAATCACAGGTGCGGATAGCGCGGCAGGCGCTCGCTGCGTTCAAACAGTTCAAAGCGTTCAAAACGTTCAAGCCGTCCGAGCAGATCTATTGTTAAGGTAAGGAATGAGATAAGAAGAAAAAATTTATTTGCTTCGCGCTCGCCGTTGGGCTCTTGGCGATCAGCTTTTCGGTCGCGGCGCAGCAACTCGGGAAGATTGCGCGGATAGGCATTCTGCATCCTGAGCGATCTGGTGATGCAGGGGTTGAGGTCCTGATCGAGGCATTTCGCACAGGCCTTCGTAAGCTTGGCTACATTGAAGGAAAGAACATTGTTCTTGAACACCGATTCGCTGAGGGAAAGCTGGATCGGCTCCCCGACCTCATGGCCGACTTGGTCCGCCTTAAACCTGATGTCATTTTTGCGCTGAACACCCCAGCAGCTCGCGCCGCCAAGAACGGAACAAAGACAATCCCTGTCGTATTTGTCTGGGTTGCCGATCCACTAGACCTTGTCGTTAGCCTCGCGCGGCCGGGCGGGAATGTTACGGGGCTCACCACTGTTACCGCTGATCTCAGCGGTAAACGGCTGGAGGTGCTCAAGGAGGCGCTTCCCGGCGTCTCTCGAGTGGGCGTGCTCTTGCATTCGGATAATCCCATCCCCGTACGGCTCTTCAAAGATATGGAGAATGCAAGCCCACAGTTCGGTATCCGGCTTCACGCCCTGGGTGTCCGAGATCCAGACGACCTCCAGAAGGCCTTTGAAGCCGTTGCCAAGGAGCATATAGGCGCGCTTTTTGTGATCGAAGAAGCCGTGATCGCTTCCTACCGGAAACGCGTCCTGGAACTGGCGGCAAAGCATCGGCTGCCGACGGCGTCCCTTTACAAAGAATTTGCAGAGGCCGGGGGTCTGCTCACCTACGGAGCCGACCTACCTGATCTGTTTCGCCGTGCTGCCACCTATATCGATAAAATTCTCAAAGGTACGAAACCTGCTGATCTGCCGGTTGAGCAGCCGACAAAGTTTGAGTTCGTGATCAACCTGAAAACCGCCAAGCAGATTGGTCTGACGATTCCGCCGAATGTGCTGGCAAGAGCGGATCGGGTGATCCAGTGAAGCAACAGACCGCGGCTATGCCGCGCGTTCAAACAGTTCAAAGAGTTCAAGACGTTCAATTCGTCAGACGAGTGTAAGATGCGTTCAACCCACCAGCCGGACCGAATTTATCAAACGGCTTGAACGTTTTGAACGACTGGAACGGTTTGAACCGGTGAGGTGGGGCGGAAAAGCAAAGGAGGGGTAAAGCTTTGAGAGTAGCGGTTGACATCGGCGGCACGTTCACGGACGTCGTGGTTTTTGACGAAGCGATGAGTTCACTGGCACTGGCGAAAGCGCTCTCTACGCCGGCGGAGCTGGCGCGAGGGGTCGAGGAGGGCTTAAACAAGGCGAGCGTGCCGCTGGACCAAGTCCTATCCTTGATCCACGGCTCGACCATCGTGGTGAATGCGATCATTGAGCGCCAGGGCGGTAAGACGGCCTTGATTACCACCAAAGGATTTCGTGACGTTTACGAGATCGGCCGGATCAATCGCCCGGAATCTTTCAACCCGCGCTTCCGTAAGCACCGGCCTCTGGTGCCGCGGGAGAATATCTTCGAGGTCACCGAGCGGATGCTCGCCGACGGCTCCGTGCGCACGCCGTTCGACGAGCAAGAGGCGCGCGAGGTGGCGCGGATCATAAAAGAAGAAGGTTTTGAGGCGGTGGCCGTGCTGTTTCTCCATTCTTACCGCGCTCCCGAACATGAAATCCGCATGTGCGATATACTGCGCGAAACGAATCCAAGCCTGTTTGTCAGCGCTTCCCATGAGCTATCCCGGGAATACCGCGAATACGAACGCACCTCCACTGTGGCCGCCAACGCCTATGTTGGTCCGAGGGTGAGTCAATACTTGAGCGACCTCGAACGGCGCCTGCGAAGCAACAAATTCGCTGGCAATCTTCTGATCATGCAGTCCAACGGGGGTCTCTCCGACGTGGAGCTGGCACGACGGCAGTGCGTGCAAATGATGGAATCGGGACCTGCGGGAGGCGTCGTCGGCACCATGGCCTTGTGCGAATTGCTCGATCTCGAAGCCGCCATCGCTTTCGACATGGGTGGAACAACGGCGAAGGCCAGCGTCATCCGGCGCGGCGAGCCGAGTCTCTCGCCCGATTATTTTATCGGCGGCTACAATGAGGGACTCGCCATCCGCATTCCCGTCCTCGACATCGTCGAGGTGGGAACCGGCGGTGGCAGTATCGCCTGGCTCGACGAAGGCGGCGGGTTGCACGTCGGCCCGAAGAGCGCTGGCGCCGAACCGGGGCCGGCGAGTTACGGCCGGGGCGGAACCGAGCCGACGGTCACCGACGCGAACGTTATCCTCGGCCGTCTTTCACCTGAACGTTTTCTTGGCGGTGAGATGCGCCTTGATCGTAGTGCGGCGGAAAACGCTTTGCGCGGACGGCTTGGCCAGCCACTGGGTGTGTCCCTCGAGCGCGCGGCCTCAGGAATGCTTCAGGTTGCCACCTCGGCAATGGCCAACGCGGTGCGTCACGTCACCCTCGAGCGCGGTCTCGACCCGCGCGACTTCACGCTGGTTGCCTACGGCGGCGGCGGGCCGCTGCATGCAGCGTCTGTAGCCAAAGAGCTTGCCATTCATACGATTATTATCCCCCACGCGCCAGGCCACTTTTCGGCGCTCGGCATGCTGATGGCCGATTTGCGCCGCGATTACGTGCAAACCTTATTCGAGCGCATGGATGATCTGGAGATGTTCGAGCTGGAGGATCAATTTAAAAATCTCGAGGCCGAGGGCCGCCGCGCGCTTGAAGCATCGGGGATCCCGACGGACCGGATCGTTTTCGAGCGCGCCGCTGATATGCGCTATGTCGGCCAGGAGCATGCGGTCGCTGTGCGCATGCCGGCCAATGTAGGAGATGAAAATGCGCGAGCAGAGATCAAGCGACTGTTCGACCAGGCCCACGACCTGCGCTACAGCCACAGCGCGCCCGAGGAGTCTGCTGACATTGTCAGTTTGCGTGTATCGGCGATCGGACGCCTAGGAAAGCCGCAGTTCCCGAAGATTCCTCAGGGCGACGCGACTCCTCTGGCCGCAGCCCGCCGTGGCACGCGGTCGGTGATCTTCGAAGGATCGGGGTCACTCGAAGCGGTGGTGTTTGACCGCACGAAGCTGCTGCACGGGAATGTGATCACCGGGCCTGCCATCATCGAAGAGGTTGCTTCCACCACCGTGGTGGAGCCCGGCGACACGGTCACGGTCAATGCCTTCGGACATCTCATTATGAACTTAGGAGTCGCACCGTGATGGATCTTACGACTTGAACGTCTTGAACGGTTTGAACTATTTGAACAAACTCGTTCCAGTCGTTCCAGACGTTCAAATCGTTCAAGACGTGGGGAAACAATGCGAGAGCCCAGCGAGACAAAAATGAGTAGCGTCGACGCATTTACCGCCGAGGTCATTCGCAGCGCTGTGGTCGCCATCACCGGTGAGATGAAGACCAACCTGATGCGCACGGCCTATCACACGATTATTTACGAAGCGGAGGATTTCACCGTCGGGCTGTTCGACTCCGACGGCAACACGATCTCCATCGGCTTGGGTCTACCGATGTTCATCCGCGGCCTGTCGGACTCGATCAAGGCGAAAATCGAATTCTGGGGCAAGGAAAACATCGAGCCGGGTGACATTTTGCTCACCAATGACAGTTACACCATGGGGAGCCATCTCAATCACTTGATTTTTACCCTGCCTATTTTCAACGAGGGCGAGCTGGTCGCGTTTTCCTGCTCGATGGCCCACTGGCAGGATATCGGCGGGCAGCTCGGCGGCGTGACCCGGGATATTTTTTCCGAGGGGCTGCAGATTCCCTTTGTAAAAATCTTCCGCGCCGGCAAGGAAAATCCCGAGATCACCTCGATCATCCGTGCCAACGTGCGCGTCCCGGAGCGCGCGATGGGAGACATGCGCGCCCAGCTCGCCTCGATCCGCACCGGCGAGCGGCGGCTCTTACAATTGCTCAAGCGCTACGGCAACCAGGCGTTCAAAGAGAGCATCCACCTGGTTTATGAGCAGAGCGAGAAACTGGCGCGCGCCGCAGTCCGCCAGATCCCCGACGGCGTTTACGAAGCGGAGTCGTTCATGGACGACGACGGTGTCAATCTCGACAAGCCGATTCCGATCAAGGTCCGCGTCGAAGTTTGCGGCGACGAGATGACCATCGACCTGAGCGGCGTCAGCCCTCAGGTGGCGGGATTTTATAATTCCGGACCCACCGCTGGACGGTCCGCCGCCGAGGTGGTTTTCAAATGCGTTACCGCGCCGCTATTGTTGCCGATCAACGAAGGATCGTTCCGGCCGCTGAAAATCATTCTGCCGCCGGGCCGTGTGGTGAGCGCGACGAAGCCGGCACCGGTGCGCGTCTGGATGACCGTGCCCATGACCGTCTGCGACACGCTCTTTAGAGCTTTGGCTCCGGCGTGCCCCGAACGCACCATCGCCGGGCACTACGCCGACCTCTGCACTGTTAACCCGCATGGCTTCGACGCCGAGACCGGACGGTTTTTCTGGTCGCATATCGGCCACCCGGGCGGAGGTTGGGGCGCGAAGCACGACGAGGATGGGATGAACGCGACGGTGTGCCTCAACGACGGCGACACGCATAACGCCCCCGTGGAAGCGACCGAGGCGAAAAACCCCATCATTGTCGAACACCGCGCGCTGCGCCCGGACTCCGGCGGCGCGGGAAAATTTCGCGGCGGCCTGGGAGTATCCAACGAAGTGCGCATGCGCCGGCCGGCGACCATCCACGCGCATGTGGAGCGAACGATCTGCGCTCCGTGGGGGCTCCACGGCGGCAAAGACGCGCTGGCCAACCGGATTTTTATCACGCGCGAAGACGGCAAGGTTAAACGATTCCCGACGGGTAAAATCAATCCCACCGAAATCGACCAGGGCGATGGCTTTACGGTAGAGACCGCCGGCGGCGGGGGATTCTGGAGTCCGCTGGAACGTCCCGCGGAGCGGGTGCTTGCCGACGTGTGTTCTGGTTACGTCTCACTGGAAGCGGCGCGCCGGGATTACGGTGTCATCATTCACCAGCAAGGACGCCGCTTCGAGCTCGACGTGGAAGCGACAGCGGCGCTGCGGCGAGATCGCAACTGAAAGAAACCAGAATTTCAGCCGCAAAGGACGCAAAGGTCACAAAAATAAATTGACCACGGAGGGGACGAAGAGCACGAAGTTTAAGATTACATCTGTTCCAAACTTTTCTTTGTGTTCTATGTGCCCTTTGCGGTTAAATCTCTTCTTTTCTTGGCGCTCTTTGCGCCTTTGCGCGAGAAGAGGTGATTTATGAAACAGCTAACAGCTAACGTGTTTGTGGAGACCGGACTCAAGGGCGCCAATCACGGCCTCGTGATGACTTCAGATGGCATTGTCTTGATCGACACGCCGCACAAGCCGAGCGATGCCGTGCGCCTCAGAGGAGAGATCGAGCGGCGCGGCCGGCTCCGCTACATCATCAACACCGAGCCTCACGGTGATCACTGGACTGGCAACGCGTTTTTCAACGTTCCTGTGGTTGCGCACGAAGGCGTGCGGTCCCGAATTCTGGGGACTGATCTGGCCGCGCATATTGCCCGCGTGGCATCGTTCGGACCCGACGAGCCGAAACTTCTGGAAAACTACAAACCCAATGCGCCGGTGATCACGTTTCAGAGCGAAATGACCTTGCACGTGGGCAATCACACGTTCCATATGATTCACATGCCCGGCCACACGCCGTACCAAGCAGCAGTGATCGTGCTGGAAGAGGGCATCGTCTTCACCAGCGACAACATCTTCTGCAAAGTACAGACCTGGCTCCAAGAAGCTAACCCGGACCATTGGCTGAAAGCGCTCGAATCGCTGCGAGCGCTGCGCGAGGAGACTTTTGTCCCCGGTCATGGACCGGTGTGCGATAAGAAATATCTGGACGAACAAGGCTCGTTCATTCGCGAATGGGTAGATTATGTGCGCGGCGGGATCGAACGCGGGATGACCAAAGAAGAGTCCGTCGCCAACCTGACGGCGATGACGGACAGGTATCCAATGGATGTCGGTCAAGACGGCATGTCACCCCACGTGATGCGTCTGAACGTCGCCAATCTTTACGACTACCTGACCGGTGCGGGGATCCACAAACGGGACAATAAGGGTGGGCAGTAAGCAGAGAGCGGTTAGCGGTAAAAAGGGAGACGACCTATGAGTAAGAGAACGATTTGCCTTGCTCTAAGCGCTTTGCTCTTTGCACTTTGCTCGTCCGTCGAGGCACAGCAACCAGCGAACGTTCCGCGCATAGGCTTCATCAGTGCTACACCGATTTCCGCTATCCAGGCCCGCATCGAGGCATTCCGGCAGGGATTGCTCCAGGTCGGGTACCAGCAGGGGAAAAATATCTTCATCGAATATCGAGATGGTGAAGGAAAACCGGATCATATCCCGGTACTCGCGGCCGAGTTGGTGCGTCTCAAGGTAGACGTTATCGCCAGTTAACACTGGACAATGGCCGGTTATCAGTTGGAAGAATAAGAGGAGTGAAAATGATGAAATGGAAAAATCGCTTATCTGCTTACTGGCAACTCTCTTGCTGATAACTGTTTCGTCCGTCGGAGGCGCAGCAGTTACCGACGAAAGTCGCCCGGATAGGATTCCTATCATTGCTGTCATCCCCGTCCGCTGCCGCGGCCCGCACGGAAGCTTTCCGGCAAGGTCTGCGCGAGCTTGGTTACGTTGAGGGGAAAAACATCGTCATTGAGTCGCGATATGCAGAGGGAAAACTCGATCGCCTTCCAGCGCTCGCGGCCGAATTGGTGCGTCTCAAGGTAGACATCATCGTCACGGCCGGTGGGCAAGCAACCCGCGCCGCCAAGGAAGCAACCCCTACGATTCCTATTGTCATGACGAACGATCCCGATCCCGTTGGCTCCGGGTTCGTCGCCAGTCTCGCGCGGCCTGGTGGAAACATTACTGGCTTGTCCACGCTTGCCCCGGAGTTAAGCGGAAAACGACTGGAGCTTCTCAGAGAGGTCGTCCCTAAGCTCTCTCGCGTGGCCATCGTCGGGACTTCAACCCAACCGGGCCACGCGCAAGCGATAAAAGAGCTGGAACTCGCCGCAAAGTCGTTCAAGGTGCAGATTCAATATTTAGATGTTTTAGAGTCCAAGGATATCGAAACTGCATTTCGAGCCGCAGCCAAGGGGCGGGCTGACGGAGTCCTCACGCTAACGAGCCCCATCCTCCGTTCTCAGCGAGCACAGCTTGCAGACCTTGCGGTAAAGAACCGGATCCCCGCGATATACAACGACATCCAGTTTGTAGAAGCCGGGGGACTTATCTTCTACGGCGTGAGCTTTCTCGACTTGGACCGCCGCGCCGCCACGTATGTCGACAGAATTTTAAAGGGCGCCAAACCTGCTGATCTCCCCGTGGAGCAACCCACCAAGTTCGAGTTCATCATCAATCTGAAAGCCGCCAAGCAGATCGGCCTGACGATTCCGCCGAATGTGCTGGCGCGAGCGGACAAGGTCATAAGATGACGAAGGGCCAAGCGCAGAGAGCAAAGAGCAAGAAACGGGAGAAACCTGATGCGAAGAAACGATATTGTTTTTACGCTTAGCGCTATGCTCTTTGCGCTTTGCTCATCGCGCCGAAGCGCAGCAGCCGAAGAAAATCCCTGCGATCGAATACCTAACCGCTATCCCTCGTACCTCGCTCGGCGCAGCTCCCCGCATCGAGGCCTTCCGGCAGGGGTTGCGCGAGCTTGGTTACCTAGAAGGGAAAAACATTTTCATTGAGTGGCGATGGGCAGCGGGAAAACAAGATAGTCTGCCCGGACTTGCGGCCGAGCTCGTTGAGTCTCAAGGTAGACATCATCGTCTCAGGTGGTTCGACGGCAACCCAGGCCGCCAAGGATGCGACGAGCACGATTCCCATTGTCATATCGCAGGACAACGATCCTTTGGCGAACAGGTTTGTCGCCAGTCTGGCCCGGCCCGGTGGAAACATCACCGGTCTGGCTACACTCAGATCTGAGGTGAGCGGAAAACACATGGAGATCCTTAAGGAGATCGTTCCGAAGCTCTCCCGCATCGCCGTGTTGGGAACTTCGAACAATCCGGGCAATGCCCAAGCGCTAAAAGAAATTGAACTCGCCGCTGATGCGCTCAATGTGCAGCTGCAAATCCTCGACGTTCTGCTTCCCAAAAACATCGAGGTTGCATTTCGCACCGCAATCAAGGGGCGTGCCGACGGCATCCTCGCACTGGCGAGTCCCGTTTTGAATTCCCATCGAACCCAGGTTGTCGATCTCGCGGTCAAGAGCCGCCTTCCGGCGATCTATGACAGGCGAGAATTTATCGATGCCGGGGGGCTGATGACTTACGGCGTGAGCGTCGTTGATATGGACCGACGCGCTGCGGTCTTTGTCGACAAAATTTTGAAAGGCAGAACTCCGGCCGAACTTCCGGTAGAGCAGCCAACGAAGTTTGAATTCATCGTCAATCTCAAAGCCGCGAAAGCGATCGGCTTGATGATCCCGCCGAACGTGTTGGCGCGTGCGGACAAAGTAATTCGGTGAGAAGTAAAAAAATGAGACGTAAATAAAACGGAGAGCGCGGGCAAAATCGGGGGAGCGAAAATGATGCGTAGACAAATCTTTGTTTGGTTACTGACCACTTTGTTACTGGCAACTGTTTCCGCCCACGCGCAGCAGCCGGCGAAAATTCCGCGAATTGGCTTTGAGTCCGACTCACCGGTGACGTCAATTGCCGCGCGAGTCGATGGATTCCGCCAGGGTCTGCGCGAGCTTGGTTACGTCGAGGGGAAGAACATTTTAATCGAGTGGCGCGCCGCAGAATTGAAGCCCGAGCGGCGCAGCGAGATCGCTGCCGAGCTGGTGCGTCTGAAAGTCGATCTTATCGTCTCGGCTGGGCCGACGATAACGCGCACTCTGAGGGAAGCGACGACGACGATACCGATTATTATGGCGCAAGATACCGATCCAGTTGGCAGCGGCTTCGTTGCAAGCTTGGCGAAACCCGGAGGTAACATTACGGGTTTTTCCGCTCTCTCACCGGAGATGAGCGGCAAACAATTGGAACTCATGAAAGAAATCATCCCCAAAATCTCGCGTGTAGCGGTGATTGGCAATTCGACCAATCCCGGTGACGCACAAGCACTGCGTGAGACTGTGCTAGCGGCGGGTGCATACGAAATCTATCTGCGATACCTGGAGGTCCAAGATGCCAAGGATGTCGAGCCGGTGCTGCGCTCCGCCGTCAAGGGGCGCGCCGACGCACTCATAGTGCTGGGCAATCCGATCCTCAATCGCAATCGTCAACAAGTTGTCGATCTTGCCGCCAAGCTCCGCTTACAGGCGGCGTACGCGCGACCTGAGTTTGTCGAGGCGGGTGGTCTGATGACTTACGGCACCAACTATCCCGAACTTTTCCGTCGCGCCGCTACTTATGTCGACAAAATATTAAAGGGCGCCCAGCCCGCCGATCTGCCCGTTGAACAACCGGAGAAGTTTGAGTTCATCGTCAATCTGAAAGCGGCAAAGCAGATTGGACTTACGATTGAGCCCAACGTGCTGGCGCGGGCGGATCGGGTGATTAGATGAAAGCGCTACGCGTGTTCCAATGGTTTCAAACGTTCGAATGGTGTTAGTACGGATTGGACAAACGCGTTGCGAGAGCGTGAAGCGGTGAGTGGAGGCCTGTCATTGTAAAGCAAACCCGGAGGGAACCGATGCCGACACATGTTTTTCTCATTGTTTTAACCTTTGTCATTGCGCTTAGTCTCCCCGCCCAGGCGCAGCAGCCGGCGAAGGTCCCGCGGATCGGATACCTGAGTGGCGTTTCCCCTGCCGCAGAAGCCGCGCGCCGCGATGCGTTCAACCAGGGGCTGCGCGAGCTAGGCTATATCGAGGGCAAGAGCGTCGTCGTCGAATATCGCTATTAGGGGGAAAATCGGATCGCCTCGCTTCGTTGGTGGCGGAGCTGCTGCAGCTCAAGCCGGACATCATCGTCACCGGCGGCAGTCCGTCGACGCGCGCCGCCAAGGCGGCGACCGCCACGATCCCTATTGTGATGACGAATGATCCCGATCCCGTAGCCAACGGATTAATCGCTAGCCTGGCGCGACCAGGTGGCAACATCACGGGATTATCCACTCTCGCTCCGGAGCTGAGCGGCAAAAGATTGGAGAAATTAGGAGAAGTACGTTCCCAATCTTTCTCGCGTCGCCATCCTCGGGACCTCGACGAGCCCGGCCTACCGGCCCGTCAAGAAAGAGATCGATCTAGCCGCTAACGCTCTCAAGCTTCAGCTTGACTACCAAGACGTGTTGGATTTTAAGGATATCGAGTCTGCCTTTCGAGCCGCGGTCAAAGGGCGCGCCGACGCAGTCATGACACTCAACAGCGGGATCCTCAATTCCCAGCGAAGCCAGATCGTAAACCTCGCGGCAAAGCATCACTTTGCCACGATTTATACCCAGGCCGAATTCGTGGAAGTTGGCGGGCTGATGTTCTACGGCGTGAACCTGGTCGATCTGTCGCGCCGCGCCGCAACCTATGTCGACAAGATTCTCAAAGGCGCCAGACCTGCCGACATTCCTGTCGAGCAAGCAAAGAGGTTCGAGTTCATCATCAATCTAAAGGCAGCGAAGCAGATCGGTCTGACGATCCCGCCCAACGTGCTGGCGAGAGCGGACAAGGTCATAAGATAGCAAAGGGCCAAGCGCAGAGAGCAAAGAGCAGAAACGGGAGAAACCTCATGCGAAGAAACGATATTGTTTTTACGCTTAGCGCTATGCTCTTTGCGCTTTGCTTTTCCGCTCAGGCGCAGCAACCGACGAAAGTCGCCCGGATAGGATTCCTACTTGCTGTCTCCCCGTCTGCTGCCGCGGCCCGCACGGAGGTTTTCCGGCAAGGTCTGCGCGAGCTTGGGTACGTGGAGGCGAAAAACATCGTCATTGAATCGCGATATGCAGAGGGAAATTTCGATCGCCTCCCGGCGCTCGCGGCCGAACTGGTGCGTCTCAAGGTAGACATCATCGTCACGGCCGGCGGGCAAGCAACCCGCGTCGCCAAGGAAGCAACCCCTACGATTCCCATTGTCATGACGAACGATCCCGATCCCGTTGGCTCCGGGTTCGTCGCCAGTCTCGGGCGCCCGGGTGGAAACATTACTGGCTTGTCCACGCTTGCCCCGGAGTTAAGCGGAAAACGACTGGAGCTTCTCAGAGAGGTCGTTCCTAAGCTCTCCCGCGTTGCCATCGTCGGGACTTCAACCCAAGCGGGCCACGCGCAAGCGATAAAAGAGCTGGAACTCGCCGCAAAGGCGTTCAAGGTGCAGATTCAATATCTAGATGTTTTAAAGTCCAAGGATATCGAGACTGCATTTCGAGCCGCAGCCAAGGGGCGGGCTGACGGATTGCTCACGCTAACGAGCCCCATCCTCCGTTCTCAGCGAGCACAGCTTGCAGACCTTGCGGTGAAGAACCGGATCCCCGCGATATACAACGACATCCAATTTGTGGAAGCTGGGGGACTTATCTTCTACGGCGTGAGCTTTCGCGACTTGGACCGGCGCGCTGCAACTTACGTGGACAAGATTCTCAAAGGGCGCTAAGCCCGCCGATCTTCCGGTCGAGCAACCGACGAAATTCGAGTTCATCATCAATCTGAAAGCCGCCAAGCAGATTGGCCTGACAATCCCGCCGAATGTGCTGGCGCGGGCGGACAGAGTCATTCGGTGAGGTGTGAGCCGACAGGATGAGGGGGCTAGGAGAACGAATGATGGGTCGAAATCATCACACAATACCCGACGCAATCGGCTCGAACGTCACTCTACGGGCGTGGTCGTTGAAACAAACCTCGAACTGGTTGAACACTCCGGTTCGGCCGAGAAGATTAAATCCAACACCGAGCCGCTCAGAGAAACCGATCGGCGCCGTAATTTGCGTGCCGCCGATTTGGACTGGAAGATCGTGAATAAAAGTAGGAATATAGCTCCCGTCGCCAACCACGATCATCTGATGCCTGCCCGCGCGCCAATCGATACCGATGCGTGCCGCTTCATCGACGTTCAGCATGCTAAACGTCGCCCCAGAGTCAACAAAAACCCAGAGCCTGTGGGCATGGATGGAGATGGGTACAATGGGCATCAAATAGCCCCGGTGACGCGTGTAAGGAAATTCTATAGCAGGCACGCCATGTCCTCTTCCCGCGGGACACGAAGCACGGATGGCATCTTGTTAGGTTCAATCTCACGCGCCTTGCTCTCCACTTCTTTTCCGGAATCCCCAACGGCCACCAAAGTCTCATTTACCACGGCGACATACTTTCCGGCATATTTCGTCACCAGCTCGCTGAAGTGGTCGACAATCCAAAGATCGTCTTTATCCATCGTCTTTTCCCTTCTGCTCCAGACACTTTTCGACCTTAACTCTAAATTGTCTGCGGTCTGCGAGTCAACCTTATCTCGGGTCAATTGTAGCGATTTGATCGGGGTGAGTCCATGAAGAGAACTATCCTGATTTTGGCATTCGGTTTTATTCTTATGATCGACTTCGTTTCCGCCGACGCGCAGCAGCCGAAGAAAGTCACCCGAATTGGGTATCTATCGTCGCAAGACCCAGCTTATGAGTCTGCCCGTGCCGAGGGGATTCGGCTGGCACTTCGCGAGCTCGGCTACATGGAAGGACAGAACATCGCCATCGAGTATCGGTATTCGGAGGGGAAGACCGATCGGGCTTCAGAGCTTGCGGCCGAGTTGGTGCGTCTCAACGTCGATATTATCGTGGTAGCAGGAGGGATCATATGGATCAGGGCGGCCAAGAATGCAGCCAAGTCGATTCCCGTCGTCATGGCGGGCATTGGAAACGACCCTGTCGAAGCAGGCCTGATTGAAAGCCT
The DNA here is from genome assembly GCA_963737905.1 of uncultured delta proteobacterium. Taxonomy (GTDB): domain Bacteria; phylum Desulfobacterota; class Binatia; order UBA9968; family UBA9968; genus DAIRFP01. The sequence goes on from CAVTUQ010000029.1 coordinate 90,396, forward strand.
TGCCCGTCCAGGCGGCAACGTCACAGGTCTTACAAACCTTACGGGAAAATTGGCTGGCAAGCGGCTGGATCTCCTCAAAGAAGCTGTTCCCAAGCTTGCCCGTGTCGCGGTTCTTTACCAACCCGCCACTCCGGCTAATGTGCTCGAGGTAAACGAGGATCTTCCAGTTGCGTCGCGTGTTCTGAAGTTGACGGTTCAGCCTTGGGAGGTACGAGCTGCGGAGGGTTTTGACGGGGTATTCGATGCGCTAAACAAGCAGCGCCCGGATGGACTCTACGTGGCGGGCAGCCCGCTCACAAATGCTAACCAAAAACGGATCGCGGGATTGGCATTAAAGAGCCGGTTACCGTCGGTGTTTGCCGAGAGAGGAGCTGTAGACGCCGGTGGGCTCATGTACTACGGGGCGGACCTCGCAGACAGCTACCGGCGCGTCGCCTATTACGTGGACAGAATCTTGAAGGGCGCCAAGCCGGCTGATTTGCCTGTTGAGCAGCCAACGAAGTTCGAGTTGGTGATTAACCTCAAGACCGCGAAGCAGATCGGCGTAACGATTCCGCCGCAGCTGCTCGCCCGGGCGAGTAGGCTCATCAAGTGAGAAGGGGTGACAAAGTGGATCGAGGCATAGAAAAATACACGAAGAAAAAAGTCACGGTCGTTATTCTTTGCGCCATGCTCTTTGCGCTTTGCCCGCCCGCCGAGGCGCAGCAGCCGAAGAAAATCCCACGGATAGGTTACTTGGGTGCCTTCACCCCTTCCGCTGGCGCCTCCCTCCTTGAAGCTTTCCGCCAAGGGCTGCGCGAGCTTGGCTACGTGGAGGGCCGGAAGACTTCATTGATTACCGCTGGGCGGAGGGAACGCCCGATCGGTTCCCAGCCCTTGCCGACGAGCTGATCAATCTCAGGGTAGACGTGATCGTTACACAGAGCAACGCAGCGGTGGCAGCTCTTCAGCAGGCGACCCGAACCGTACCCATCGTCGTGGCGGGTATGGGCGATCCTGTTGAGAGCGGCTTCGTCGGCAGCCTCGCGCGGCCGGCCGGGAACATTACCGGCTTCTCAAATCAAGCCGAAGAGGTCGCAGGCAAATGGGTGGAGCTACTCAGGGAGGCCGTGCCCAAGATTCCCGCATCGCCGTCCTCGCAGTTTCCCAGACCTCGTCCCACCGCACCTATTGGGCACAGATCCAAGCGACGGCCCAAGCGTTGAAGGTGACTCCCCAGCGCCAAGAGGTGGTGGGACCGGACGAGATCGAGCACGCCTTCGCGAACCTCACCAAGGGCCATCCCCAGGGGCTCATCGTACTGCCGCATGCTGTCACCATCGAACGTCGAACGCAGATCGTGGACCTGTCAGCAAAGAACCGGCTGCCGGGGATGTACCCCTTTAGCTTGTTGTGGAGTCCGGTGGCCTCATGTCCTACGGGACGAACTTGGCTGACCTGCACCGGCGGGCCGCCACCTACGTGGGCAAGATTTTGAAAGGCGCGAAACCCGCAGACCTTCCGGTCGAGCGGCCAATAAGTTCGATTTCATCATTAATCTGAAAGCGGCCAAGCAGATCGGTCTCACGATCCCACCAAATGTACTGGCCAGAGCTGACAAAGTAATTCGATGAAACATCGCAAAGCGCCTGCGGAGAAACGCCGGAGAAGTCATGGGAGAAAAGTCTTCATTGGCTTAACGCTCGGCGCCTTGCTTTTTGTCTTATGCCCATGCGCCCATGCGCAACAGCAAGCCAGGATACCTAAGATCGGCTGGCTCTCAGCCCGCCGCGCTTCAAACACTGGCCAAGAAATTATCGTCCGTATGCTGCGTGACCTCGGCTACGTTGAAGGCAAGAACGTAGTTTTCGAGTATCGATTCGCGGATGATAAGCTCGACCGGCTTCCCGCCCTTGCCGATGAGTTGGTCCGCCTCAAGGTCGATGTTCTCCTCACGCCCGGAACTCCCGGCGCCCTAGCTCTAAAAAAAGCTACCCGGACTATCCCCATCGTTTTTTTAGACGCCACGGACCCCGTTGCGGCTGGACTGGTTGATAGCTTAGCTCGACCCGGGGGAAACATCACGGGGTTCAGCAGCATCGAGGCAATGTTGGCTGGCAAACGTCTCGAGTTACTCAAGGAAACCGTTTCGAAAATTTCTCGGGTTGCGGTCCTGTGGGATCCTCGGAATCCAGCCTCTATACAGGAATGGAAAGAGAGCCAACTCGCGGCCCGGGAACTCGGCCTGCAACTTCATTCTATGGAAGTAAGCAGCGCCGACAAATACCAGGACGCGTTCAAAGAGGCCATCAGGGCGCGTAGCGGCGCTCTTGCCGTGTTGTCGACCCCATTGGCCTCTTCCAATCAAGACCAGCTCGCGGAGCTGGCGGCGAGAAATCGGTTGCCGGCGATTTACGTCCAGGGAAGTTTTATTATCGATGGAGGTTTGATGTCCTATGGACCCGACCGCACCGAACGCTACAGGCGCATAGCGGTTTTTGTCGACAAAATTCTCAAAGGTACAAAACCAGCCGATCTCCCGGTGGAGCAGCCGAACAAGTTCGAGTTCATCATAAATCTCAAAGCCGCAAAGCAGATCGGATTAACAATACCACCGAATGTATTAGCCAGAGCTGACAAAGTAATCCGATGATCGAACAATCTAAAATCCAAAATCGAAAATCTAAAATAGTAGGGATTCCGCCGAACGTGTTGGCGAGGGCGGATCGGGTCATAAGATGAAAGTTACGATTTTCATTGTCGATTTTAGAGTGAGGGAGACAAAAACATGACTAAGAAAACTCGAGCGACGATCCGATGGGTTCCATCCGACAATCGGAAATCTAAAATCGAAATCGAAAATGGTGGGGATCCTAGGCATCTTTTTCACTGTGTGCTTGTTAGCGCGGGGGTTCAAGCGCAGCAGCCAACCAAAGTGCCCCGGATAGGATATCTAAGTGGGGCCTCCTCTTCCACAATCGCGGCTCGCATCGAGGCATTCCGGCAAGGGCTGCGCGAGCTTGGTTATATAGAAGGGAAAAACATTATCATCGAATGTCGATATGCAGAGGGAAAAGCTCGATCGCCTTCCGGCGCTCGCGGCCGAGCTAGTGCGTCTCAAAGTGGACGTGCATCTGTCTGCCGGGGCAGCGGTCACCGGTCCTGCTAAGGAACGCCACGGAGACAATCCCTATTGTCATGGCTCAGGATACCGATCCTGTCGGAAACGGGTTCGTCGCCAGCCTTGCGCGACCTGGCGGAAACATTACCGGACTCTCCTCCTATTCACCGGAGATAAACGGAAAACGAGTAGAGCTTCTTAAGGAGATCGTACCTAAGCTTTCCCGCTTAGCCGTGCTCGGGCAGTCAACCTATCCAGGCAACTCCCAAGCGTTAAAAGAAACGGAACTCGCCGCAGAAGCGCTGAAGTTACAGCTCCAATACCTAGACGTGTAAGATCCAAGGACATCGAGACGGCGTTTCGAGCAGCAAGCAAGACGCGTGCCGGCGGAGTCCTCGTGCTGCAGAACAATGTCCTCAATTCTCAGCGAAAACAAACTGTTGATCTCGCGATAAAGAACCGACTTCCGACGATCTACCACGTTCCAGAATTTTTGGAAGCGGAGGGCTGATAAGTTACGCGGCGAGCATCAACGACTTGTACCGGCGCTCCGCCACATACGTGGACAAGATTTTGAAAGGCGCCAAGCCTGCCGACCTCCCGGTGGAGCAGCCGATCAAGTTCGAGTTCGTCATCAATCTGAAAGCGGCCAAGCAGATTGGATTAACCATTCCACCCAACGTTTTGGCTAGAGCAGACAAAGTCATAAGATGACGGTGAGTAGTGAGCAGAAAGCGGTGAGCAGCGGAAAACGCGGAAGGCAACCCACAAGTAAGAACGTCTTTTTTACTGGGACTTCAGGCATTCCTGTGAAGTCGGACTCGGAGATTGCACCGCGAAGGCGCGGAGGACGCGGAGTAAAGAGTTCTTGATTAAAAAATTCTCCGATCTCTGCGAACTCGGCGCCTCTGTGGTGAATACTTTTTCACAGAAAACCCGGAACAACCTTTTTACTAAGGAGGATCCTATGAAGGCAATGATTTTGGCAATGAGCCTGGTTACCTCGATTTCTTTTTGCACCGCCGTCTCGGCTCAGCTCACTAAAGTGATCATCGGCAACAACACGCTCAGCACCAACGGTCTTCCCGCGTGGATGGCCAAGGAAGCCGGGATATTTCGCAATAACGGCCTCGATGTCCAGATCGTCTATTTCCGAGGAGGAACTATTACGGCCATGGCTTTGATCGCCCGCGAGACTCCGATCAGCCAGGTTTCCGGGCCGCCGATCGTGAGCGCTGCTCTCAAGGGAGCCGACGCGGTCATGGTTGCAGCCGGCAACGTGGTCTCAGAGTATTGGCTCATGAGCAAGCCCGAGCTCAAGACCGGCGCGCAGCTCAAGGGAGGCTCGGTTGCCATCGCTACCTTCGGTGGCTTGTCCGATTCTCTCTCTCGGGTTGCGCTTCAGAAGCTTGGATTGAATCCTGTGAAGGATGTCACCCTCGTGCAGATCGGAACGATCCCGGAGCGCTTGAGCGCGTTAGAGTCGGGAAAGGTTCAGGCCGCGATGCTCAACGCACCCGACAACTTCCGGGCCCAGAAAAGAGGGCTGTATAAATTAATTGAGGTGCGCCTTCCTTACCAGGGCATCGGGGTGGGAACGACGCGCACATTCATCAGGGAAAATCCCGACGTTGTCCGGCGCTATGTCAAATCTCAGGTCGAAGCCGTTCACCGCCTCAAGACCGACCGGGAAGGAGGAATCAAGGTATTGGGGAAATATCTCAACATACCGGACCGAGAGGTCCTGGAAAGAGCCTACGATGACGCAATTACTGATGAGAAATTTCCCCCAAAACAGTACCCGAGCCTGGAGGGAATCAAAAAGATTCTCGAACCGCTGGCGGAGACGGACCCAAAAGCAAAAGCCGCGAAACCCGAGGACTTTGTCGATATGCGCTTCATTAAGGAACTGGACGACAGCGGTTTCATCGACGAGCTTTACAAGGGCAGGAAACGTTAGTGAACCGGCGTCCAGCGGTCGCGAGATGCCAAGCGCTCGGTTTGGGCGGCCAGGGTGACCAGTTAACCCTGTTCCGACATTGATTCGACCATTACGATGATTCTTCCCCTCTGCAACCGAGTGAAGATCTGGCCTTGTCGATGTTTCACCAGGGGTGAGGTTTTGATAGCATCGCATTAGCGAACGTTTGGCTATAGTCATTCCAAATTTACGGGTTTTTATTGTCGGAACAGGGTTAACAGTAAGCAGAGAGCAGTGAGCAGTAAAAACAAGAGGAGCCAAACAATGATGAGAAAGTTTAATGTCCGCTTACTGCTTACTGTCTTCCTGCTTACTGTTTCTTTCGCCGAGGCGCAGCAGCCAACGAAAATCCCGCGGATAGGTTATGTCGCCACTACTGCTCCCGATACACCTAACAACTTGGCATTCCGACGAGGACTGCGAGACCTCGGTTATATTGAAGGGAAAAACATCCTGGTTGAGGATCGCTACGCCGCGGGAAAAGCGGACCGCATCCCTAACCTTGTGGCGGAACTGGTGCAAATGAAAGTAGATGTCCTTGTCTCCCCGGTTGTAGCCGCGATCCGCGCAGCGAAGGAGTCGACCAAGACGATCCCCATTGTCATGGTAATAGCTGATGATCCAGTCGCAACGGGGCTAGTCGATAGTTTGGCCCGTCCCGGAGGAAATATCACGGGACTCACCAGACTTACTCAGGAGCTGAACGGAAAACGCCTGGAACTTCTTAAGGAAGTGGTCCCGACAGCAACGCGTGTCGGAGTCCTCTCAGTTGCCGGCTTTACAATCTTTAGAGAGTACGAGGCTGCGGCGCGCGTGCTAAAGATACATCTTCAGTCCCTGGAGGTACGAGCTCCGAACCCTGATTTGGAGGGTGCATTTCGAGATGCGGTCAAGGGGCAGGTGAGAGCGCTTATCGTGGCGAGGGCGCTCGTCGGTTACCGAAAGCAGATTGCCGACCTCGCCATCAAAAACCGCCTGCCTCTCATGTCCGAAGGGAGTGACTTCGTGGACGCTGGTGGTCTCGTGTCTTATGCAGCTATCGATGCAGAGAATTACCGGCGCGCCGCTTATTACGTCGACAGAATCCTGAAAGGCGCTAAGCCAGCAGACCTGCCCGTAGAGCAGCCAACGAAGTTCGAATTCATCATCAATCTCAAAGCGGCCAAGCAGATCGGATTAACGGTACCGCCGAACGTGCTGGCGAGAGCGGATCGGGTTATTCGCTGAAGAAGGCAATAGGTATAAGGCAACAGGCAATAGCAGAAGTGAAAAACATGACCAAGAGAGTCATCCTCGGTTTCGTGACAACAGTCATGGTAATCGCCCCGTTTGCGCACGCGCAGCAACCGGGGAAAATCCCGCGCATCGGATATCTCAATGCTTCTTCGGCTTCCTCAGCCGCATCCCGTGTCGAAGCTTTTCGTCGGGGTATGCGCGAGCTTGGCTACGTAGAGGGAAAAAACATTGTCATTGAATATCGCTTTGCCGAGGGCAAACTAGAGCGCTTGAGGCCGCTTACGACCGAACTGGTGCAGCTCAATGTCGAACTCATTGTCTCGGGTGGTCCGACAGTAACCCGGCCCCTCAAGGAAGCAACTTCCACGATTCCAATTGTCATGGGGTTTGACGATGACCCCGTCGGCGCGGGATTTGTCGCTAGCCTGGCGCGGCCGGGCGGAAATATTACGGGATTGTCCACCCTGGCCCCGGAAATAAGCGGAAAACAATTGGAGATTTTGAAAGAGATCGTTCCCAAACTCTCTCGCGTGGCCGTCTTCGGAAATTCGACCCGCTCAGGTACGTCACTATCGCTAAAAGAAATGGAGCTCGCCGCGGCAGCGTTCAAAATACAGATTCAAAATCTGGACATACAGAACCCCAAGGACATTGACACGGCCTTCGGCGCCGCGAGCAAGGGGCATGCTGAGGCCATCGTCGTGCTGGGTAGTCCTGTGGTCAATCTTCGCCGAACCCAGATTGCAGAGCTTGCAGTGAAACACCGAATGCCGGGGGTGTATGCGCAGCCAGAGTTTCTACAGGCTGGCGGTCTCATCTATTACGGCGCTAGCTTCACCGATATTTTCCAGCGTGCCGCTACGTACGTCGACAAGATTCTGAAAGGCGCCAAGCCCGCCGAACTTCCCGTCGAGCAGCCGAAAAAGTTCGAGTTCATGATCAATCTTAAGGCCGCAAAGCAGATCGGATTAACCATCCCACCGAATGTGTTGGCCAGAGCAGACAGGGTGATTAAGTAATTTGATTTTGGATTGAGGAAGCCATGAATAAAAAGATCAACTCCTTTCTGCTAGCAATTGTTCTTCTGGCGGCTGTCCTACCAGCCGAAGCCCAGCAGCCAAAGCTCTACCGAATCGGTGTCGTTACTGCAGGCGGCGCATGGTACGAAGTAATTGACGGGCTCCGGGTCGGCCTCAGGCAGCTGGGACTTGAAGAGGGGAAGCAGTTTGCTTTGGCGATCTAAGATACGAAGGGCAATGCGAAGGTGGCGGAGGAGGCGGCAAGGAATCTCGAAAAAGAGAAAGTCAACCTGATATATACAACTCAAACCTCAGTCACCTTAGCAACAAAGCGGGCGACGGCAGACATCCCTATCGTCTTCTGTGCCGGGGCCGACCCGGTTGAACTCGGGCTAGTGGAGAGTTTCGCAAGACCGGGCGGAAGACTTACAGGCGTCTTCTACCGGGACACCGACCTCACCGGAAAGCGTCTGGAACTTCTGAAGGAGATTGTCCCGAAGCTCCGCCGCGTAGTGACGTTCTATAACCCCAGTAATCCTGTTTCCGTCGACTCCGCCAAGTTGGTGCGGGAAACTGCGGGACAGATGGGAATCCAGCTGGTCGAACGGCATGTCGCTTCCGTCGAGGAACTTCGGGCAGGTGTGCAATCGCTCAAGGCCGGGGAAGTGGATGCTGTCTTTGAAGTGTCGGACGCCCTGACGGTTATCCAAGATCAACTGATCATCGACACGGCAAGGGTCAAGAGGTTGCCGACGATGTTCGTCAACCACAGTTCTGTCGTCAAAGGAGGTCTGGCCAGCTACAGCGTAAGCCGGCACGAAGTTGGCCGCCTGTCAGCGAAGTACGTCCAGCGCATTCTTACCGGCGTCAAACCTAAGGACTTGCCGGTGGAGGGGATCGATAAGATCTCACTTATCATCAATCTCAAGACGGCAAAGGATATCGGCCTGACGATTCCGCAGTCGGTACTGTACCGGGCAGACAAAGTCATTAAATGACAGTGAGCGGTGAGCAGTAAGCAGCAAAAACCGCGGGGAGAAACTCATCAATGGATAAAAAAGTCTTTCACCTTGCTCTTTGCACGATGCTCATTGCATTTTGCTGTTCTGCTCAGGCGCAGCAGGCAATGAAAGTCCCCCGGATAGGATTTCTAAGTGCTGCCTCGCCGTCCGCTATCTCGGCTCGCATCGAGGCATTTCGGCAGGGTCTGCGCGAGCTCGGGTACGTCGAGGGGAAAAACATTATCATTGAGTGGCGATCTGCAGAGGGAAAACTAGATCGGCTTAGTGAGATTACGGCCGAACTAGTGCGCCTCAAGGTAGACGTCATCGTCACGGGTGGTCCGATACCAACTCGTGCCGCCAAGGAAGCAACTGTTACGATTCCTATTGTCATGGCGTTTGATATTGATCCCGTTGGCTTGGGGTTCATCGCCAGCCTAGCGCGACCTGGTGGGAACATTACTGGATTGTCCACGCTTGCCCCGGAGATAAGCGGAAAGCGACTGGAGCTTTTGAAGGAGATCGTTCCTAAGCTCTCGCATGTGGCCGTCTTTGGGACTTCGACTTTTCCGGGCAACGCACAAGCGTTAAAAGAGACGGAACGCGCCGCAGGGGCGCTCGCCGTGCAGCTTCAATACCTCGATTTACGAGGTTCCAAGGGTTTTGAGACCGCATTTCGGGACGCAACCAAGGGGCGGGCTGATGGGATTCTTATGCTCGTGTGGGGAGTCGCCCTTGATCCTCACCGAAAACAGCTCGTAGAATTGGCAGCAAAGAGCCGGCTCCCTGCAATATACGCAGATCGGGAACATGTGGAAGCCGGGGGGCTTATGTCCTACGGCGTGAGCATTACCGATTCGTTCCGACGCGCTGCCACATATGTGGACAAGATTCTAAAGGGAAGAAAGCCAGCCGATCTTCCAGTGGAACAGCCGAAGAAGTTCGAGTTTATCATCAATCTGAAAGCAGCGAAGCAGATCGGCCTAATAATACCGCCGAATGTGCTGGCGCGGGCGGATCAGGTCATCAGATGAGAAGTGTCGAGTGTCAAGTGTCGAGTGACAAGACGAGCGGAACGAAGCCTATCCGCACTCAACCTTTCATGGTCCGACTCAAGCGATTATCCACTTGTAGACCTGAAGATGGATCTGGCACAGAAGCAGAGTTTGGGCTATTATCCTCCCGAGGTCAAATCATGGAACACGCATCGATCCCCGATCCTCCCGGATTTAGCAATCTTTCGAAGGCCGAGCAGATTCGCTATTTGCAAGCACTTTGGGACCGGATCTCCGAGAACCCGGATGACATTCCTGTCCTGGGGTCTCATCTCAAACTTGCTGAAAAAAGACTCGCGGCTTATCGACGGAATCCGAAGCGAGCTCGCCCCGCCTATCAGGTTCTGGACCGGTTGCGCAAAAAGTCCGAGTGACCGCCTATAGACTTGTCTCCGAGCCTCAGGTAGATACCGACATCGAGGCGGCTTTCCGATGGTACGAGAATGAACAAACTGGCCTGGGGCTAGAATTTCTCGACGAACTGCGCGCCGCATACGATCGTATCGTCGACGGACCCTTTAAGTATTCACAACTCCGTTCGAAGACGCGACGGGCACTGCTTAAGCGGTTCCCATACGCGGTCTACTTCGTTGTCGAGGACGAGATCATCGTTGTACTTGCAGTTCTACATACGAGTCGCGACCCCGCAGAGTGGCAGCGACGCTCAAGGTAGCGGGTTTACCGCGATGATACGATTTTTATGAGATCGGAAAGTTTGGATATCCAACGCAGCGAGGCGGCCGTGGATGCTTTTACCGCGGAGGTCATCCGCAACACGGTGGTGGCGATCACGGATGAGATGAAGACCAATCTCATGCGCACCGCCTACAATATGATCATCTATGAGGCCGAGGATTTTACCGTCGGCCTTTTCGACGCCGACGGCAACACGATTTCCATCGGTCTCGGGTTGCCGATGTTCATCCGCGGGCTGTCGGATGCGATCAAGGCGAAGCTTCGCCACTGGGGCAAAGAAAATATCGAGCCGGGCGACATTCTGCTCACCAACGATCCGCAGGTGATGGGCAGCCATTTGAACCACATGATTTTCACCTTGCCGGTTTTCCACGCCGGGGAGCTGATCGCCTTCTCTTCTTCGATGGGCCACTGGCAGGACGTTGGGGGCGTGCTTGGCGCGGTTACACGGGATGTTTTTTCCGAAGGGTTGCAGATGCCTTTCGTGAAGATCTTTAAAGCGGGAAAGCAAGACCCCGAGCTCACCGCGATCATCCGCACCAACTGCCGCCTGCCGGAGTTTGCGATGGGCGATTTTCGCGCGCAAATTGCCGCGGTTCGAACCGGGGAACGGCGCATCACCCAATTGCTAAAGCGCTACGGCGCGGAGACGTTCAAGGAAAGTATCAAGCTCATCTTCGACCAGAGCGAGCGTCTCGCGCGCGCTGCGGTGCGCGAAATTCCTGACGGCGTCTACGAAGCTGAATCGTTCATGGATGACGACGGAGTCAATATCGGCAAGCACATTCCAATCAAGGTCCGTGTTCAGGTTAAGGATGACGAGATGACGGTCGACTTGAGCGGGGTCAGCCCGCAGGTCGCGGGTCCTTACAACTCGGGCGCTACCGCCGGCCGCTCCGCATCCGAAGTGGCGTTTAAGTTTTTGACGACGCCGCTGTTGCTGCCGATCAACGAAGGCTCGTTCCGACCATTAAAAATCATTCTGCCGCCGGGCCGGGTCGTGAGCGCGACAAAGCCAGCGCCGGTGCGCACCTGGATGACTGTGCCGATGACTGTGGCGGATACGATCTTCAAAGCGCTCGCTACCGCCTGCCCCGACAGGGTAATGGCCGGGCAACACGCGGACCTCGCAGCGCCGCGCACGTTTGGTCTCGATCCCAAGACCGGCCGCGCTTTTCATTTTCCGCCAATGCTTTCCGGTGGCGGTTGGGGCGCCCTTTGTGACAGGGACGGGCAGAACGCGACTTTTTGTATCAATGACGGCGACACGCACAATACGCCCGTCGAAGCCGGCGAAGGGCGAGCACCGATCTTCGTGGCTTATCGTAAGCTCAGGCAAGATTCCGGAGGCCCAGGAAAATTCCGCGGCGGGCTGGGCGTATCACAAGAGGTGCGTCTGCTTTCGCCGGGAAGCGTATTGTCGGCCATGGAGCGATCGCTGTGTGCACCTTGGGGACTGCACGGCGGCAAAGACGCGCTGGCGAACCGCTTCAGCATCGTTCGCAAAGACGGTTCGATGCAGAAACTTGCGACGGGAAAAACTGCCGGCCATGTCACACTCGAAGCTAGCGACGGTTTCCTGGTCGAAGTCGGCGGCGGCGGCGGATTCTGGAACCCGTTAGATCGCGATCCAGCAAAAAGTTCTCGCCGATGTCCGTTCCGGCTATGTTTCGCTCGAAGCGGCCCGGCGGGATTACGGCGTGGTTATCAATCAAGAAGGCCGCCGGTTCGACCTCGATGTTGAAGCGACGAAGGAAATGCGGCACAGAATGGCGAGCGATTAAGAGCGCTTTATGTTCAATGTTCAACGTGCCACGCTCCCAACCTTGAACTTTGAACCCTGGAACCTTGAACCAAAAAAAGGCAGGAGGACAAAAATGAAGATTGTTCTTTTTGGTCCGGAGCGCCGGATCGGCGCATGGCAAAATGACAAGGTCATTGATCTGAACCACGGGTTGGCCAACTATCTGCGCGACCAGCGCGGTGACACCAACGCTCAAGCCCACGCCGACGAGAAGATTCCAGCGCGATTGGAGCGTTTCATTGCTCTGGGGAAAGCAGCCATCGAAGATGCTGAGCGCGCTATCGAGCATGCGACCAAGCATAGCGGCGAAGCCGTCGTCCACGATGTTAAGAGCGTTAAGCTCCACGCGCCCTGGCCCGAGCGGCGAATCGCCTGCGTCGGCGGCAACTATGCCGCGCACCTCGCCGGCATGTGGGCCGGTCGTCCGGGTGTCACTGGCGACCTGGCGCAGATTACACAGTTGGCCAAAGAGGAAGGGCAATGGGGATTTTGGAAAAATCCCCATGAGGTTGCCGGACCGGACGAAGAGATTCCCTATCCGAAGCGCACCCGGCGCTTCGACTATGAGGGCGAAGTTGCCATCGTGATCGGCAAGCGCGGCAAAGATATTCCCGCGGACCGGATCGACGAGTACGTCTGGGGCGTTACGTTGTTCCACGACTGGAGCATTCGTGACGGCGGGTCGAGCGGCCCTCAAGGCCGGCCTATCAGTTACAATCTGGCAAAGAACTTCGATGGTTCGACTTCGATGGGGCCTTGCATCGTCGTCGGCGAGCTCGATCACCGCAACGTCAATGTAGAGACGCGGATCAACGGCGAAGTACGGCAAAGTTATAATACCAAGGAAATGATCTGGCCGTTTGGCGAAGTGATCGAGTATCTCTCTCGGGATTTTAGTTTTGTTCCGGGCGATGTCATTGCCGGCGGTACTTCGGCAGGAACCGCCGCCGACATGTCACGCAGAAAAACGGAGAGCGCTCAGTCGCCGAATCTATTTCTCAAGATTGGCGACGTCGTGGAACTCTCGTCGCCGCAGATAGGTAAACTAGGCGAACCGTATCGTTGCGGCGTGATGCAATCGGATGATGCCATTATTCCCCCCTCATTTCTCTCCCGCGAGAGACTGAGTTGGAAATGTTCCACATCGGTTGTCATCCCGAGCGAATGCGAGGGATCTAGATTTCTCGCTGCGCTCGAAATGACATGAAAGGTCAATAGATGCGTCACTTCCGTTATTGTGGCTCAGTCTGCGAGGACAGGCATAAGAATAAAGGAGAGGGGGGCGTTCCGTTTGTCAACTATTGCGAGGTTACAATGATTCAGAAGCATAACAGGGGTCGCTTGATCGGGTCACTTATATTCGGAGTGACAGTTCTAACCATTGCCTTCGTCCGTCCGGCTTTTGCGCAAGAGGGAAGAACAAAGATCAGAATTTCCTATCCCAGTACATCCATCGCTAACCTGGCCCTCTTTGCCGCGCAGCAATGGAAGATCTTCGAGCAAAACGGGCTTGAGGTAGAAAGCATTCAAATGAGATCTCAGGCTGCCAATGCCGCGCTGGCGAGCGGCGATGTTCATTATGTCGCCGGCGTGGGCCCCAACTCGGTTGCCGCCACTCTGCGGGGGTTGCCTTCGAAGGCCGTCTGGTTCGCCTCGGAGCGACTCGTCTATTCGATCGTCGCGCGGCCGGAATTCAAATCACTGAAAGATTTACGCGGCAAGCGAATCGCCGTCACGGGTTAGGAGGAACATCCGAAGTCGTACTGCGAATCGGGCTGGAGGCCGCGGGTGAAAACTCGAAGGATTTCGTCATCGTAGGGCTGGGCGCTGCGCAGTTGATGAGTGGCCTGGAAAGCGGCAGCATCGAGGCAGCGAACTTTAACCCGCCCTTTCTATACTTCGCGAAGAGAAAAGGGTTTCGCGAGCTTCTCGACGTCGGCACGCATGCACAGATGCCGCTGGGAGGTCTCACGGCTTCCAACGCTTCGATTCAAAATCGTGCCGCCGAGTTGAAGCGAATCATCCGCTCTATGCAAATCGCCCGGCGGATGCTGCTTCAGTCAAAAGAGAAAAGCGTCGATTTCATCATGCGAACGATAAAAGTGGACCGAGAAACGGCTGAAGATAGTTACCGCGACTATCAGAAGACATCCAGCGGTAGCGGTGTTCCCACCCGCGAAGGCATGGAACAGATCGTCAAGTCGCTCCAGATGCTGGGACAGTTCACCGGCAAAAAAGTTGCCTTCGAAGAGATCGCCGATGCGCGCATTGCGAGAGAAGTCGCCAGGGAACTGGGTTACAAAGTGGACTAGGGCAGGCTGCTGCCTATGGCATATAGCCTATGGCTTATAGCTTATGGTTCGTACAGCCGGCCATACGCTATATGCGATCAGCCATATGCGATTTTCGCTCGCGTAGCAAGAAAGGAGAGTGGGATGGCAAACAAAATTAGGCTGGCGTTCGCGGGGGGTGATTACGAGATCATCCGCGCTCTGAAGGAAGGTTCCGTCGACGTTGACGGGATCGAGCTGGTCGTGTTGACCGCCCATGGGCCGCGCGAGCGTCATTGGCGCATGGCGCGCAACCTCGAATACGACGTTTGTGAATTCAACGTCGGTGCCTATTTCATGGCGCGGGCCCGGAACGTGGCGATCACTGCGATTCCGGTCTTTCTCCACCGCAGATTTCGTCACGGGTTTGCTTTTGTCAATGTAAACTCCGGCATCAAAACGCCAAAGGACTTGATCGGCAAAAAAGTGGGCGGCACAAACTTTCAGCCGGCGGGCAACATTTGGCTGCGGGGAATTTTGGAGGAGCACTACGGCGTGCCGCACAAGGACATAACCTGGGTCGTCGATCGCAGCGAAGACGTCGAATTCACGCCGCCGCCAGGATTGAAGATCGAGATGATTCCGCCCGGCAAGTCGATGGATACCATGCTAGCGGAAGGCGAGATCCCGGCGATGATCAATCCTTATATACCGAGGCCCATCGTCAATGGCGATGCGCGGGTCACGCGACTGTTTCCGGAGTACAAACAAGTCGAGCGTGAATACTTTCAGCAAACGGGTATCTTTCCGATCATGCATGTGACGGTGATCAAGCAGGAGATCGTCGACAAATATCCCTGGGCCGCGGTGAGCTTGGTTAAGGCTTTCGAGAAGGCCAAGCAAGTTTGTTATCAGCGGGTGGTCAACCCAAGAATTGTCCCACTCGCGTGGTTTTCGCACCAATGGAACGAAGAGCGTAAGGTTCTGGGACCCGATCCCTGGGCCTACGGTCTCGGCGAAGCGAACAGAAAAAATCTCGCTACCATTATGCGCTATTGCCATCAACAGGGGCTGATCGACAGAGAGAGGTCCATCGAGGAGCTATTTGTCGACACTGATCCAGGCGACGCCGGCGGCGACGAAGGCCACTATTGAGTAGAACGGTGATGGATTCTAACGACCTCCTGCCAGCCATACGACGCGACATGGAAGAGCATGGCATCGATTTGCTGCTCGCGTTCCATGACGGCGCGCATTTCATCGAAAAGCCGAACGCCGTCATGGTGTTGAGTGACTTCAAGTCGCTGGGACACGCCATGGTCCTCCTACCTCGAAGCGACCCAGGCATGCTCGCTGTGACGCCGCCCTGGGATGCGGAAAGGGCAGCGGAACGTTGCCCGGCCATGCGCACCATTGGAACCGATAATATATTGAATGTGCTTCAGGCCTATCTTGAGCGCCATCACGTTTCAATATCCAGAGTCGGCACTGCTGGGCTGGCAGGTATGCCGTGGGGGATCGCCAAACAGGTGAACGCGATGTTGCAAGGGGAAGCGCGGACAATGGACAGGATGGTATTTGGTAGCGCACGGCGAAAAACATCCGCTCAAGTAAACCGGGCCCGTACGGCAACGCGCATTGCAGAAAAAGGCTACGAGCAGCTGCTCCAGATCGCGAGGCCTGGCATGCGCGAGGATGAACTCGCGGTGGAGCTTAAATGGCATATGAAGACGCTAGGCGCAGAAGATAACTTTCTTATGCTCTGCGCCGGCTCTCATAATTCAGCGGTGCAGCCATCCAGCGGCCGGCGCTTGGAAATGGGTGATATTATTCTTGCCGAGATCACGCCGAGCTATATGGGACAGATGGCGCAGATTTGCCGGACGGCGGTGATCGGATCGGCGAACGAGGCGCTAAAGCGCGGTTATGAGCTGGTCGTTCGCTCCATGGAAGAAGGCATCGCCGCGGCGGTGGCGGGTGCAACCGTGTCGGACGTATGTCGCGCCATTGATTCGGTTCTCGAGGCCAAAGGGTATGGTGAATATTGTCATCCGCCGCACATCCGGCGGCGCGGGCATGGCCTTGGATTTGGTTCGAACATGCCGGGCGACGTGAGTCTGGACAACAAAACGGTCCTGGAGCCCGACATGTTTTTCGTCATCCATCCCAATCAGTATCTGCCGGAAACGGGCTATCTCCTGTGCGGTGAACCGGTTCTCATCACCGCGAACAAACCGGAAATCCTGAGCGAGCGGAAGGCGTCCTTGGCTGAGATTGCACTCTAGCGCGCGCATGGATCGTGTCTCTGGACCGGTAGGGTTAACGACTTGAACTGCTTGAACGATTTGAACGGCTTGAACCATGCGTGCGAGGGGAAAACGTCGAGCGCAACAAAAGAAATAAGCGCCTGTTGCCAAGTAAATTCGGAGATCGCATTGTGCTGACAATGCATCCGACATTGCTCATCGGGCCCTACGACTGGCAACCCGAACGCCTGCCGAAGCATGAGTTTCTCGCGCGCGGTCAGGCTCTTTGGCAAAAGATTTCGGATCCAACGTGTTCTGCGGTGATCGTCTATGGAGACAGCCGCAATCATTCCGAGCTCGCCTACCTCAGCAATTTTGTTCCGAAGCTCGGCCCCGCCTTGATGTTTATTCCGAGGGAAGGTGAGCCGAAGCTGCTCGTTTCGGGTGCTCCAAATATGTTGCCCGCAGCGAAACGACTAACTTGGATGGAAGGGATTGAACCGCTGCGCGATGCTGGAAAAACTATTGCCCGGTGGCTGAACGGCGGAATCGATTCCGACCCAACCACAGTCAGGCGCCACGCCGCATTGATCGGCGGTGATTACATGCGATCGGCGTTTTATGGATCGTTCATTGAATCCTTTGATCGTACGAGTTCTTTTCTCGACGCTACACCTTTGCTGCGAACATTAATGCGTTGCAAATCCTCCAGAGAACTCGGCTTTATCCGCGAAGGGTGTGGAATCTTGGACGCTGCGACGAAATCGCTAGCGGAAGCCAATCGTAGCGGTGCGGGTATCACGGCGGCCGTCCTGGGAGCCGAACGTTCCGCCGAATCACTTGGGGGCTCAGGATGTAAGGACATTGTTCAGTGTCGATGGCGGCCGGACTCTGAGACCTTTCGAGGAGCCCATCGATGCTCCCGTCGATTCTCTTCAAATCTATATGGCCGTCCGTCACGTCGGCTATTGGGTAGAGGGCTTTATATCATTGGCTGCTTCGCGGAACTCCGTTGTAATCAAAGCCGCCGAGGCGTTGAAGACTGTCATTGCCAAGGCAACGGCCGGCAGGAAATGCAGAGATCTTGTGAATCTGGCAGCGGAGAAAATCAGGCCCTACAACGCGCATGCGATTACTGCCGGAAACATTGGGAATGGCATCGGGCTCTCTCTTGAAGAGGAGCCAAAGCTTTCGTCAAACAGTGAAGACGCTCTCGAAGAGGGCGGAGTCTACGCACTGCGCGTCGGAGCCTCTGATGGGCAAGAACATCATGGCATCGTTTCGGCGATGGTGGCGGTCCATCAAGATCAAAACGAGTTGCTCTGGAGTGCTATCTAGAGTGCTTTGAAGTTTGTCGCTTGTTTGACAGTGTTGATTTGCCCGTGTTAATGGGCCTCGTACCAAACCGAAACCCTAGTTATAGAATATGAAAAGGAGATAAAACATGCGGAGTTGGGTTTGCAAACCTGTTTACAGTTTAGCGGTAGTGATCTTGTCGTTTTCCTTGGGTGTTTTTACCTCTGACTGGGTTTCTGCTGCTGATAGGCTCACCGGTCTTCAGTCGGCCCAGGTGATGTCGCAATCGATGCCGTGGATCGCTCAGGAAGCGGGGCTCTTTAAAAAATACGACTTGGACTTCCGGCTGGTTTTTATTCCGTCGTCGCCGGTCGCCACCGCAGCCACGTTGAACGGCGACGCAGAGATTGGTGTCACAGGCGCGGTCGGCAACGTGCGCGCCTACGTTCAAGGCTTCACCGACCTGGTTTTTGTCGGCGGCATAAAAAACTTTTTGACGCACAGCATTCTTGGCAAGCCGGATATCAAACGGCCCGAGGATCTCAAAGGCAGGACGGTCGCCGTCGGCCGATTCGGCGGCAACACTCATTATTTCACGATTCAGGCGCTCAAAAAGTTCGGCATGGACGCGAGCCACGACATTCAGATGATACAAACCGGCGGCGGTCCGGAGACACTGGCCGCACTGCTCGCCGGGAAAGTCGACGCGGCGGGACTGGTTGCGCCGGGTGACGCCGCCGCGGTGGCCCAGGGATTTCGCTACGTGATCAACGGCTTTGACCTCCGTATTCCGTATGGCGCCACCCAGTTGGTCACACTGCGCTCGAACATCGCCAAGCGCGGCCCGGTAATCGGAAGGTTTATGCGGGTTATGGCGGAGGCGGCAAAAATCCAGCACACGGATCGGGCCTTCGTCTACAAGGTGCTCGGCAAATATCTGCGCATCACCGACACAAAGGTTCTCGACTCGGCCTACAAAACGGAGATTCCGGCGCTGGAGCGCAGGTTGGAGATAAGCGAGGCGGCGCTGCAAGCTTCACTGGACGAAATCGCCCCGACGGATCCCCGGGCAAAGACAATCAAGCCGCAGCAGTTTATCGACCGACGCTATCTCGTCGAGCTG
>CAVTUQ010000030.1:0-106249 GCA_963737905.1 uncultured delta proteobacterium
TCCCACCACGACCAACACGATCCCGCCTACAAGCACCAATCCGCCCAAGAGAGGTGAAAGCGGGATGGTCTTCTTGGTATCAACGGTGGCCTGAAGGGGGCCAACGTCCATAACTTTCTCGCGGCTTGTGTAGGTGATCCCCTGGTAAGCGAAAGCCACGATCCCGAGAAGGATGAGAGCGATCCCAACAAGCGTTATCGATTTGATACCCATAAAACTCCTTCCTTTGAAAAGCGCAACGGCTACCAGGGTCTCCGTCCCTGAACGAGGTTGACCACGAGAACTATCAGGGCAATCACCAATAGTATGTGGACAAACCCACCCATCGTGTAAGAGGTGACCAATCCCAGTACCCACAGAATCAAAAGAATCACAAAGATCGTCCAAAGCATGTTTCAACTCCTTTTTATAGAGAACCCACCCTGTCGGATTTCCTATCCCCCCAATGTTTCTCGCCTTTCTTCCTGGTAGGCCTGCTCTCCGGCTTCCGTACCGCGTCGCATTGATGGCCCATAAACTTTCTTCCTTTTTCGACCACCGCTTCGGCACTCTCGCGTAGCTTTCCCGCATGCTGATTCAGCTAATCGAGGGGCTCACTACTGCGTTCCCGCGGTAATTCCCGCGTTTCTTTACGCGCGACCAGCGCGAACATCAGCGCACCGATGGCCCCTAGACCCAGACCGATAAGCAAGTAGGAGAATTTGGATTCACCATTGGTTTTCATACGTCTACCCTCTCTTTTTATTACGCTCACTCTGGTGCAGTCTCGCTCTAATGCTTGATGACTTGCAGGTTATTGACTACCTGTTTGACGCCTTTCACTTCAGACGCAAGAGATCCACTGGGGGACTTCTGCTCGGCGGTCTCCACTTCGCCGGTGAGATAAACGATTCCGTTGTTTGTCTCGACTCCGACGCGTGTCAGACTGACAATCTTGTCTTCGGCGAGCTTGCTCTTCACGTATGACGTAAGAGTGCCATCATCGATGTTCTGTCCCATGGTCGCACCGGTCAAGGCTTGGCAGCCGGTCATCAAGAACAGAACTACTAACGTAACAACCAACGTTTTGAATGCACGAACCATAAACGCCTCCATACTGTTTGTTAGAGATCTCTTTCCTCTTCTCATCCCTGGCTTACGCCCGATTTTCTCAACGCGTCGATTCTATCTTTGGTTGCCGGGTGCGTAGACAAGAAACCGCCCCCACTGTCTCCCCCTGAGCTCTGTAGCAGCCACGTCAGCGTGTCAATCATGACCTCCTTGGAATAACCAGCCCGACGCAAGATCTCGACACCGTGACGGTCCGCTTCGATCTCCTCTGAGCGGCTGTAGCTATTTGCAATGAGCGCGCCAGCGATCGGGGTAACCGCGCTGCTGCCCGGTATGAACTGTTCGAGCAGAATCACGCCGATGTTGAGACCTATACCCAAGGTCTGTGCTCGGGCCACATGCCCAAGGTCATCGTGAGCAATCTCGTGCGCCAGTACCCCCCTTAAGTGCTCATCGTTGGCCTTTTGAAGAAGGCCGGTCGTCACTTGAAACTCGCCGCCTCCCGCATTGGCGGCGTTGATGGTTGGATCGTCAATAACGCGGACTCGTATCTCGTTTAAGCGGCGCGGGTTATTCATCGCACGAATCAGCGGCATCATGATTCGCCGTAATCGCTCCGTCTGCTGCGCATCCAGCGGGCGGCTGGTCGGAGAGCGTGCTGTTTCCTGTGGGGCGGGCAGGCGCGGTGAAGCGGTCTCCAGCGCGCAGCCGCTTGGCAATCCAACGAGGATCAAAATTGCTGTAGTCCGAAGGAATCTCATCGCTTCTCCGTCATCAGCCAACCAACGCCGATGGTAAATCTGTGAACTCTGACGTAATCGGCCTAAAGACGTTTAATGATACCGCTGACGAGTTAGAGAAAACTGTCTAATAAGAGACCAATTAGAAAAGAAATGTCATGAGGCCAGAACCTGCGAAGGGGGCTCTTCCACCGATATCTTGGCCATATTTAGTTAGCATCGGCACTACAATTTCTTCTTCACGGCGTCCGCCGCGTCCTGAGTCTTTTCGCCCGCCCGCTCAACGTCTTGCCCGAAACCGTGAACCGTGTTGCAAGCCACGTTCGTTCCCACGAGGACCAAACATCAATAGTGTTCCGAAGATTATTGGGCGCATATTTGTATCTCCTGTTTTCGGATTTTATTTTCTAAGTTTTGTAGAGCACTATCTGTGCCAGACCTTGCGATGAGGGAAAGGTTGTGTTTCCGATAGCTTCTTGAGGCTGTCAGAGTGAAATGAAGAGATGGCGCGTTAAAAGCGGCGAATCTCTCGACCAAAAGGTCGGCGGCTTAGATTCCTGAAGGTGGAACCGACTAATTTATTGCACCCATGAACCCACTTGAATTTAGGCTCTCGCGCTGCAAACTATCTTAAACAAAATCTAAAACTATCCCTTTTTCGGGTTTCCATACTGGTCACACGCTTTGCCATTAAAGATTATCGTGGGAGGTAGTTATGGTAAACGAAACTGAACTGTTCTACCTAGTGATCATGCTCTTGCTCACGCTGATCATACATCTCATTTTGAATACGAGGGATCCGCGGCGCCGTTGAGTTGACAACGGAAACAGAGCGGGTGCGATGGGAAACAGGTCCGGCCACCAGCGATGGTTGCCGTTGCAAAATTCTACGTGCGCAACGACTGTATGCAAACTCAAGGAGTAGGCTATGCCCACTTATGAATTTCAATGTG
This sequence comes from uncultured delta proteobacterium, assembly GCA_963737905.1. Taxonomy (GTDB): domain Bacteria; phylum Desulfobacterota; class Binatia; order UBA9968; family UBA9968; genus DAIRFP01. The sequence goes on from CAVTUQ010000030.1 coordinate 2,744, forward strand.
AGAAATGCCGGAAGCGATTCGAACTCGCCTGTACCATCACGGAATATGAGCGGAAGGAAAAAAACATTAAGTGCCCAAAATGCGGCAGCACCAGGGTCAGGCGCCAAATTTCTGCCTTTGAAGTGAAAACGTCGAAGAAAAGCTGACGTAGGCAGAAATCCTTTCGAAGTCTAAACTCATAATTGCCCGGTTTTTCGACGAAGCATGGTAGTGGCTGCCCCAGGGATGCTAGCCTGCGCCGTTGTCGATCTATAGCTCCGTGCCGCCCGTAATCAGGACTAATACACGATCAACACTTACCCGGTCTTCATCTAACAAGGCACGGTCGATGGCGATCTGACAGATGCCGAAGCGATCAATCCAGCTTACCAGCAGTAGATCACCATCGATATCGTAAAGTTCAAGATAATCCAGGTCCATTTTGGTTTGCGGATCGTCGTAGAAAACGATGATACCGCTACCTCCGGCTTCTTCATGTACTTTGGCATAGTCGGTTATCACTAATTGGCCCTTGTCTGGCGTCCATATGGCAAAAGAACATTCTCATGACGCAAATTCTCGCTGATGCGCATGGGCTCGCTTCGCGCCTCATTGTAGAGAAGCAATAACCCGGCAATCATAAACACGGGACAAAGAATTCTTCTCATTTTTACGTCCCTCTATGCCCAAAATAGGCAAAGGACATGCCCAAAGTAGATTTTAGCGCCGCGGACGTCGCGTGCTCGGGAACGCTTGAGATTTCAATCGCTAAGCTCGCAGCGAAAACGTGGTTCCTAAAGCTATCGCCTCGGGATTATCACGAATAGAAAAAATCCACGATTTTTCTTCTCAAAGATGCAAAAGAATAAGTGCTATCTCTTGCAATTGTGCGCGGAATATATCGGCACATCTTTTGCGGATTTACATATAGAAATTTTTCTCTAGTCGTACGGCCTGACGGCGCTCAATCGACAAGGAGATAAACCCGTGATCGATATCACTGGTCTTGATAGATCTCTTCTTTGGGGACTCGTTTTGGCCGGAGGCGACGGCAAACGTTTACAAAACTATGTTCAGCAGCCCAAAGGGGAACAGTTACCAAAACAGTTTGTCAATTTCATCGGCCAACGTTCCATGCTCAAACACACGTTTCAGCGAGCAGAGAAGCTGATCCCTTCAAAGCAAATACTCACCATCGTCAGCAAGCAGCATCTCGCATATTTGGAAGTGCGCCGCCAACTTAACCGCCGTCCGGTAGAGACGGTCATCGTCCAGCCCATGAACAAAGATACCGGTCCGGGGATACTTTTGCCCCTGATGTTTCTTTATAAGCGAAACCCCGAGGCAATCGTTGTGCTTTTTCCATCGGATCACTTCATCCTTGAAGAAGAACGCTTCATAAAATATGTCTATCGTGCCGCCCAAGCAGTCAGCCATGACCCCACGCGTATGGTTCTTCTAGCGATCGAGGCCCATGAGCCGGAAACCGAGTACGGGTACGTTATGCCAACGCAAGACATGCGCAGACTCTGCCACTTCGGCACCAAATCGGTCTCGGCATTTATTGAAAAGCCGGAGCGGGACCTCGCCTTGCAACTCATGACGGCAGGCGGGCTATGGAATAGCATGACCATGGTCTTCAAACTCGATACGCTTTTGGAGCTGGTGCGAAAGGTGCACCCCACTATCTATCTCAAGTTCTGTCGTATCCTTGAAGTTATTGGAACCACCGGCGAACAGCGAAGCATCAACGACCTGTACGAAGTGTTAGAACCGGTAAACTTTTCAAAAGCGATTATGGAGAAGATTGCTGAACGCTATCCCCAATCCGTATCAGTGCTTCCCGTCTCCGGGGTACTTTGGAGCGACTGGGGCTCCCAAGAGCGGGTCTTACAGGTACTTAGAAAACTGGGGGAGCGGCGTGGCGACGAGGCTCAAACAAACTGAGAGCTAATGCATCATGAACAGAATGAACGAGAACCTCAAAAACAAGGTTACGTGCGGAGCGCCCTTACTTCGTCCAGCGCGGAACCAATCCCCAGAGCTTTATTTATCCCGCTAGGAAGAACCATTAGGGCCCCGCGATTGAAAACCTCAGCTGCGCATGGATTAAGTCCGACACTTAACCGATTTAAGCTGCCTCCCTTTTGCCCGTTTGTACGAGGCTAGCAATCTGCGGCTCAATCAGTCGCGCGAAGTCCTTGTAAGATAACCGCACCGTTTGTACATGATTGCCGGCGTTGAAGTAGATGTGTTCGTCTTTCTCCAGCGCTGGGTCGACGAACACAGGCAGTCCAAACAAATTACCAAACGGCGGCATGGCTCCGATCTCGCATTCAGGGAACCGGGAGATGAATTCGGCCTCCGTCGCTAGCTTCACCGCTTTGGCGCCGAGACTCGCTTTGGCCGTATTCAAGTTGATCCTCTGACTCCCCGGGATTACTCCCATGACCAAACGACCATCTACGTCGAGCACAACGACCTTGGCCATCTCTTTGCCGGAGAAATGCTGTTGCGCAGCAATCTCCTGGGCCGTATAGGCCAACAGATGATTGTAAACCTCGTAAGAAACCCTCGCTTCATCAAGCAGTTCTTTGAGCCTTCTCAAAATCGGCATATATACCTCCTTGCCTTATGCGTGAACCATGATTTCAGTCGGATAATTTGATGTACAAGAATCATGCCGATGTTTTGTGACCCGAAATGCAGTCCATTTCCGGCATTTCGTCAAAGCTATTGTGAGACGGACAAAAGATCATTCCTCAGCCTTGCGAATCTTGTCGGCGCTGGCTTCTCACAGTTGAGAAGAGAAAAATTGCACTCGGATAGCCCACGCCGGCGTCTTTGAACCGCACAATCATCTAGGCAAGCAAGGTGCCACCATCTCTCGTTGTTTTGTCGCCGCGCGGAACGAGGTTATTTTGCATCATTGGGAAAAAGATTCTGCTTCGAGTTGCAGAAATAAGAGAGCCGTACCGGTGGTTCGCAAGAGAGCCGCTAGAAGCGGTTTAGTCTTGGTACTTTTTTCTGAGCGGCGGTGGCACTGTTCTTGCGCTCGAAGTTTAATGAAAGCTTGTGGGTTTATCTGATGCCTAACGAAAAAAACTTCTTCTCCTTTCCCCTTCGACTCTCCACCGAGGTCCAGTGGCTATTCGATGAAATGATCCACCGTCCGTGGGACTGCAACCGTCAACTGCGTACCTGGAGCCCTTCGATAGATTTCTATGAGACCTTGGACGCGTTCGTCCTTGAAGCCGACCTCCCCGGAGTTAAGGCCGAAGACGTTCATGTCAAGGTCGACGGAAATGATCTCGTGGTTCAGGGATGCCGCGTGGTGGAGCTCAGCCGCAGTGACGGCCGGTTTCACACCATGGAACGTTGCGCCGGTGAATTTATGCGTCGAATAGGCCTTCCAGAGTCCGTGGATGAAGAAGGCATACATGTGCAGTTTAATGACGGTGTGCTGAAATTGGTCATTCCGAAAGTAAAGACGCTAATAGAGGCCTAAAGCCCTCAGGCGACCGCCCCTGGCTACGTGGCGGGAAGGAGCAAAACCATGGATACGAATGAAGGGATCACATACTGGGATAAACTCCGGCTACGCGCACTCGAGGTCGAACGAACGATAAAGCATCTTGAAAAAGAGCGGCAGGAAGTCGAAGAAAACACCGAGTGGGCCGACAGAGCTGCATATGAAAGCAGGGCTAGCCTCCTTGACGGCCTAATCACGTTGTACCGCAACGAAATGGAAAAGATCGAGGATGCTCATAGCCGAGTCGAGGAGCGCAGCTACGGTCTCTGCCTAGCGTGCCATGAACCCATCGATGCCGATCGATTAGAGATCTACCCTGCGGCGCAATTCTGCATTGACTGCCAAGACTATCGTGAAAGGCTGAGAACGGGTTGAGTGCCTCTGTGCTGTTCTGGCCGCACGAAGCGGCGCTCCAACACTACTTTTGCGCTTGCCCAAGTCGCACCCGCAGAAACTTTTCACTAGCCCGTGCGAGCTCCTCCCGCGATAGCTCCGTATTCAATTTGAGGCAGATTTGCTGAAGGCAATCTCATCGACGGGTTCGTACGCGGTCTTCTGCTTCAAATATATCTCCCACCGACCGTCGGAGACATCCTTCCCTTCAGCTTCTCTTCGAGCCAGTCGTTTCTTCGTCGTCTCGTCAGAGGCAACGCAATGAATTAATAACAAGGGAATCCCGTGCTTCTCTGCCAACCGAACGATCTTCTCTCGATGCGCTTTTTGGCCGAAGGTGGCGTCGAGAATAGCGCCCTCGCCTTCCAGAATTTGTTTCTCCGCCTCACGTGCGATCTTTGCATAGGTTTTTTCCGTCATATCGGGACTGTAGATGTCCTCATTAAATGGAACAGCCTGAGGGCCGTGCCTCCCGGCGATCGCTTTGCGTACCGTGTCCGAGTTGATCACCGGCATTCCGAGACGCTCCCCTAGCTCTCGCGCCAACGTGGATTTGCCGCTGCCGGTCAAACCGCAGACAATCAAAAGAAAAGGCTTCAAGGATAACCAAGTGAACCGCGAGGCATAATGAAAATAACGCGGCGCATTGCTATTAGGTCCGCCGGAACGAAGCGCTTCGACCTTTCCGCGCACGAGCGCGCGGTAGCATTGATAGTACGGCAGCAACACGGGCAAATCGGGATCATGCAGCAGCTCGAGATAACGAGTCAAAAAAGGCCGCACCATGGCTCCACCGCCGCGAACTTCCAAATCCATCAAGAGGAAGGCGATTTCTGAGGCGAGATCGCAGCAACGCAACTGCTGGCTGAATTCGATACAGTCGAAGATTTGAATGCCTTCCGGCGCAAAGCATATATGCTCGCAATGCAGGTCGCCATGCACATCGCGAATCCACCCTTCGTTGAAACGTCGCATGAACAAATCGTGATGCCCATCAATGAACTGAGCGCCGAATTTCTGCAGCGCTGCAAGGGCATCCCCGTCAATAAAGGTTCCAGAAAACGGCTGGAGCTCGCCGAGGTTTTCCTCCCACTCTTTTTGAATACTCGACGGATACTGAAAAGCCGCGCCTCTTTTGACCTGCTCCGCACCGGCATGGAACGGCGCCAGAACTTCCGCCACGGCGCGCATCATCTCCGGCGTCAACTGGCCAGAATCGAGCAGAAACGGCAACATGCGCCGCTCGGGCAATCGTCGCATGACGAGCGTATATTCCACCGGTTCGCTCAATCCGCCGAGCCGCCAACCGGTTGAATCGAAACTGATGGGCATGACCGCTAAATAAACCGACGGTGCCAATCTTCGATTGAGATGCAATTCTTCGTTGAGGAAATGGCGCCGCTTGCCCAAGGTTGAATAGTCGAGAAACGAAAAACGGACCGCTTTCTTTACCTTATAGACAAGATCGTCGAGTTAAAAATACATGCGAAATATGAGTCTCTTTGTGTGCGACTTTCGACGGTCGCTTCGGGTAAAAACCCGGCTCCAGCATTGCCGAAACAAGTTCGGACTGTGAGCCCCCACCGGGTTTCTTTTTGACACTAGTTTGCATTTCCTCACGCATGGCTCCTCACCCACCAGAAGTCTCTCACAACTCAGGCTCGGGAAAAAAGAGATGCGAGAAACGGAAATAAATTTTAGAAACAAGCCGTTCGATCTCGCCGAATCGCATCAGAGGATCGAACGGCTCCGGGGTGCTCATGCTGCTTTTAGATTCTCCTTGAGGAATTCGAGTAGCTCTATGTGCTTTTCCGAATCTCTTATCATCGAGTCCAAAAGAATTTTAAAAACGCCATGGTAGTATCCGCTGCTCTCCTTTACAAGCGTCTTGCATTCCCGGATGCCTTCCTTTTCAAGCTGGATGAATGCATCGGTGTTGGCCCGAAGCTGGCTGTTCGTCTCGGCGAGATTGGCCGCGCCTTCAAGGCTTCCTTCCGGTTTATTCCACATGAGGCTACCTCTCAAGGTCGCAATCATCGCGTGAATGACCGCGCGATGCTTTTCCTCGTCCGAAATAATGAGCTGCAAGAGAAACCTCGTGATGGGGTTCGGCATCTCGGTCAACAGCCTCCGATACTGCTCCAGGGACTTCTCTTCTTTCGCCTCATGGCTCTCGAACTCATTGAGCAAACGCTCGACAGGAGATATTTCCGGCGACCCCCTCGGATCTATTTTGGACGCGAACAGTGCCGCCATATCAGAAATTTCTTCCATAGACTCCTCCTTTTTCCCTTTCCGGTTCCGTCCGTCTTGGACGGCTCGCACTCTAAGTACTTCTGACGGTTGGTGTCTCATGAAATACACGGCCCGGCTTCCACGGCGTTCCAACCGCGGGCAGCAGCCAACGATCCAGCCCGATCCAGCCGGCGTTGCGCCACGCAAGCGTCAGCCACGTTGCGATCGCAAATAACAGGGCGTTCGTTGAAGCCGATCCTGCCATGATGAAACTCCAGTTCATGAGTCCGCCAGAAAAAGCCGCTAGTCCCGTGAATGCGCCGAGAATCAGTCCCAACGCCACCAACAGCTCACCAAAAACAATGATTTTTGAAAACCAGGTATGGGCCTCTGTATTAATCAAGAACTCGATAAAAGAACGATACCAATCGAAAGCGATCACCGGCTTCGGGATCATCTTCACGCCCCTTTTCCAATACTCCAACAGGGCTTCGCCGGTTCCCATCCACTTCGGATCAATAAATTTATGCCAGCCTGCCTCAAACCAAGCCCAGCCCAAATAAAGGCGAAGCGGCAACCAAAGCCAACCGAACCGCGTATCTGCGAAAACAAGTCGTGCCAGTCGTGGTTCCTCTATCACTACTCGTTCTTCATTCCTTTTCATTGATCCCCTCTTTTTCTTGAACACAGATTTGCTACCCTGAAGGAGGGTTTGCGCAAGGCTCGTGCCAGAAGAAAAACTAAACTGTTTTCGGATTCTTTTCATTCTAACGAAAAAAAATTCCCAATTTTCGGGATTTAGCCGATGAGATTTCCCAATCCTGCGAAAAAAATTTCCCGCGGCTAAGACAAGACATGAAAACTGTAAGGAAAACCATCGGAGGCACAGAAATAGCAAGTTGACTGGTACGATCGGAAAACATCGGCAAAGCACGGCGGAACAATAGTCATGGCACAAGAACCTTCAAAAACAATGAACGATCACATTGGCATCTTGGTGGGAGGCGGTCCTGCACCCGGAATCAATGGGGTTATCAGCGCCCTCACCCTCGAGGCGCGCAGTCGCGCCCATAGAGTAATTGGTCTCTACGACGGCTTCCAGTGGCTAATAAAAGGGGATACCAAGCACGTTAAGGAACTGGATCATGACGACGTTTCTCGGATTCACTTCCAAGGCGGGTCGTTCCTTAATACGTCGCGAGCCAATCCGACAAAAAACACAGGCGATCTCCAAAATGTCATTACCACCCTCGATGCTCTAAAGATCGGTTATCTCGCCACGATCGGCGGTGACGATACCATGTTTGCCGCGAGCCAAGTCGCAAAGCAGGCCGCAGGCCGAATCCGCGTTTGTCACATACCGAAGACCATCGATAACGATCTGCCGCTTCCGGGAGAGATCCCCACATTCGGCTTCGAGACCGCCCGGCAACACGGCTTTGAGCTGGTACAAAATTTAATGGAGGACTCGCGGACCACCGGTCGCTGGTATTTCGTGGTCGTCATGGGACGTTCCGCGGGCCACCTGGCCCTGGGCATCGGCAAAGCCACCGGCGCAACGCTGACGATTATTCCGGAGGAGTTTCGCGGCCCGGTCCATTTGGAAACGGTCTGCGATATCCTTGAGGGAGCCATTTTGAAACGAAAGGCTTTGTGGAACCGCGCCGACGGCGTGGCGGTGGTTGCCGAGGGATTGCTCGAACGCGTTCCAGCAGAGGAGCTTGCCTCCATCGAGGGTGTTCGTATCACCCATGACAGCTACGGCCACTTGCGCCTCGCAGAGCTGGATTTAGCGTACATCCTAAAGACCCTGTTGGAACAGCGCTTCGCCGCTCGCGGAGCGCCGATCACCGTAGTTCATAAGAACATCGGCTATGAACTGCGGTCCGCTTCACCCATCGCTTTTGATTGCGAATACGTTCGTACTCTTGGCTATGGGGCGGTGGAATTTTTTCTGAATCGCAGTCAGGACGCCAAAAAGCTGAACGGCGCTTTGATCTGTCTCGTGGATGGCAAGCTGCAATTTCTGGATTTCACCCAGCTCCTCGATCCAAAAACCGGAAAATCGCGGATTCGTGTCGTGGATATCAACAAACCGTCTTACAAAATCGCCCGCGAGTATATGATCCGATTGGAACGAGAAGATCTTGAAGACAAAGAAAAACTTAGAGTCCTGGCCGAGGCAGCATCGAGCCACAGCAAGAGCTACAGCCCGGATGAATTCCGAACCAGATTTCAACATCTGCTAGACCCAGGAGGAGGGTGAATGAATGCCAGAGTAGCGATCAACGGATTTGGCCGCATTGGACGATTGACCTTGCGGACTATTCTCGGGCGGCACAAGAAGAATCTGACGATCGTCGCCATTAACGACATGGCCGATCCGCAAACCAACGCGCACTTGTTTCGCTACGACTCGACGTACGGAATATTCCCGGGCAAGGTTGAAGTAGGAGAAGGGATTCTCAAAATTGACGGGCTCAACGTTGCGGTCACGAATCAGAAAGATCCTTCACGCCTGCCATGGAGACAATTGGGCATCGACATCGTTATTGAGTCCACCGGCGTCTTCACGGATGCGGCCCAGGTGCGGGCTCATCTCGAAGCTGGCGCCAAAAAGGTGATCATCACCGCTCCGGCAAAAGACGAGGATATTACGCTGGTTTTGGGAGTCAACGATGCTGCCTATGATCCCCGCAAACACCACATCGTCTCTAATGCATCCTGCACGACCAACTGTTTGGCGCCGGTTGCGAAGGTGATCCACGACCATTTCGGCATTGAGCGCGGTTTGATGACGACCATCCACTCTTACACGAACGATCAGCGGATTTTGGATCTCATGCACACAGACCTGCGACGAGCTCGCGCTGCCGCCATGAATATCGTTCCCACCAGCACCGGCGCGGCAAAGGCCATCGGCCTGGTCATGCCGGAACTCAAAGGAAAACTGCACGGCTTGTCTTTGAGGGTGCCGACTTCGACGGTTTCCGTGGTAGACCTCGTAGCGGATCTCAAAAAATCGGCTTCGGTGGAGGATTTAAACCATGCCCTCAAGCAAGCCGCCGAGGGCAAACTCGAGGGAATATTGGCCTATTGCGACGAGCCCTTGGTTTCCAGCGATTTTCGTGGTAATTCGGCTTCATCGATAGTGGATGGCTTATCCACCGTGGTGCTAGAGGACAAAATGGCGAAAGTTCTGTCTTGGTACGATAACGAATGGGGCTATAGTTGCCGCGTCGGCGACCTGGCGACACTGATGGCAGAAAAAGGACTCTAGGAGGAATCCGCAAATGATTGCCAAAGATATAATGACCAGAGATATCATCACCGTGACTCCCACGATGACAGTGAAAAATTTGGCGATGACCCTGATCAAAAATCAGATCAGCGGTGCGCCGGTCTCGGCCAGGAACGGCAAGATCGTCGGGGTCGTTTCCGAAGCCGATATCGTCGCCAAGAGGGGTAAAGACGTTAAGGCGATCATGAGCAAGAAAATCATCAGCGTCAAAGAAGAGACGCCGGTGGAGCAAATCGCCCAGCTCATGACGACCCACAAGATAAAACGGCTTCCGGTCATGCGCGACGATAAAGTCGTGGGCATCGTTAGCCGCGCCGATATCGTCAGCGCCATCGCCTTGGGCAAACACGTCGCGCTCCATACCCCGGTTTACGATCTGTAACTCACTTGTGGACCGAGCCGGTGAGCATCGCAGCCAGTGGCACAGAAGCGTGAAGCCATACTGACTTCTTGGCGTTCCGCTATAGACCCGCGTTTCATCTTCACTCTCGTTCCCCCACTCTAGTTTGTAGGACCAACTTCCCAGAGCCCGAACGGCTACGCTGCGTCATCGCCCGTCGAAGGTGGAAACATCGACTCCAGATACTCCCCGAGAATTCGACACACGTCGATGGAGGAAAGAATGCCGGCTAACTTTCCACGCCGGACGACGATGGCCGAACCGATGTGACGCTGCGCCATACCGATAACGACTTCACTGAGCGGAGTGTCAAAGGCAACGACGTAAGGATTGAAGACCATGATATCGCGGGCATAAAACCTCGCCTTGTCCTCCGGCGAAGCGCTGCGTTTGATCAAGTGATGCAAGTCCCGCTCGGTGACGACCCCTACAACCTTTCCATTCTCCTGAACCGGCACGTGGCGAATCCGATGCTCGTCCATCAAACGTTCGATGCTCGAAACCGGCTCGTGGGTCTCGACGAAGTAAGGAAATGACGTCATAACAGCGCCGACGAGCGGCATCTTTTTGTGCGGTTTCATGTGAGTTCATCCCTTCTGACCCGAGTCGTTTGCTCTGCTTGGCCCGCTATATGAGGAGTCGAAATCGCCGAGGGCTGGCGATAGCTTCCTACGCTAAAACGAACGCTTTCCCGGCACAGTTTCCGCATGGCGTCATACGAGATATTCTACCGGCAGTGGCACTTCCTGCACGGAACCGTAGACTGCGCGCATGGAGTAGGCCCGCGCGCCGCGCCTTGAAGAAATCACGCTGTGAAGCTCCGTGCCGATGAAGTGAATGCCTGTCCAATCCTCGATCGCAAGACCGGCGGCGATCTCGCCGTTAGCCAGGAGCCGGTGATACGAGGGGCGGCGATCGGCTTCGCCGTCGTAATGAGGACAGCAACTCCCCGGCAGAAATCCGAGACAATCAAGAGAACGCAGCTCGCCGGCCCATGAATCCGTCACCCCTTGCTCGAACCAGCAAATCGCCCCGGCGCTAACCCCTGTCAGCACGATGCCCGATTCCCATGCTTCACGGAGCATTTCCGGAAGATCCCACTCACGCCAGACCGCGAGCATGCTTTTCGTATTTCCACCACCCACAAAGATCACATCTTGGTTGAGGAGATAGCTTCGAAGATCCGGTGTTCTTTTGAAGAACGACAGATGCGAAGGACGGCAACCGAGTTTCAAAAACGCCGTGTAGAAACTGACAAGATAACTATCCGGCTCGGCGCTGGCAGTAGGCACAAACGCTACTCTAGTCCCCGCAGTATTCGTCTGTTGAAGAATGTAGCGCTCCAAGCCGAGATTTTGCGGATCCCGATAGAATCCGCCTCCGCCGATGGCGATGATCTGTCTCTTTCCGTCTGCCATGAGAGTACTATCTCCCCTTCATTGTTTCCTTTCCCGAGCGAGTTTACGAAGTTCCCCTCTGGCCTGTTCTGCTATTCTTTGATATCCGGCACGGATGCGATCGAGTTCTTCCTCTTCAAGCTCTTCCAAGTCTAAAAGGGCGTTTTGTGCGCCTTTCATTACGTGAATCAATTCATCCAATTTTACCTGCATCGCTTCGGAGTCCCGGTTCTGTGTGCTCTGGATAAGGAACACCATTAAAAACGTGATAATGGTTGTGCTCGTGTTTATTATGAGTTGCCATGTATCGCTAAAGCCGAATATTGGCCCCGTGATTGCCCACACGACGATAACAGTCACGGCCAGCATAAAAGTGACGGGTCTGCCGGTCAAACGAGCCGTCAATTTGGTAAACCGCGTAAACCATGATTTGGATTTTGTCGGTCTCATGCTTTAGCTCCCGTGATTCGAAGATCAGCGCTTCGGATCTTCACGACGTTCCAACGAATTGCGATCCCATCCAGCCAAATTCGCCGCCGCCTCATACGTCGTCTGCAGGAAGTCGAGAAGTGTCTCATCGGGAGAATCGGACTGGCGGACGGCGTCGTACGCAAGGATGAATTCGTGGAGATCCGTCGAGTAAAATGCCGCGTTCGGTTTGACTGGCGCCTTTGAGAAGCCATCAGGTTCGGGATAGGCATACGAATAGAACGCCGGATAGAGAACAGCACCGCCGCCTGGCCAGAAGCCGCAGCTACTGACTTCGTGCGAATAGGCCTCCCGTGCCACTCGGTCCGGTAGGTTGGGAACGCCGCCAGGATGCTCGGGAGCTCTACGCCCGCAGAAACGGGTGACGGCCAGGTCGGGAGCGCCCCAGAAAAAGTGCACGGGGCTGCATTTACCGATGAAGCGCGCGCGAAATTGTTTGAAGACACGATCTGCCTGGATCAAGATCCGCCAGAACCGGTTCGCGTAGTCAGGATCGTATGCTGCGTGAAGTTCGTCTTGGTCGAACCGGATGGCATCGGCAATTTCATTGGGTTTCTTCTGGATCTGCACGTGTAGCTCGAGCTTCCCCATCTCCTCCGTCAAGCGTTTATAAAACACCGCCACCGATTGCGGTTGGAGCGGAACCGTGGCAACGCCGCCATCGCTAGACTGGATAGTCAACTGATGACTGATGAAGTCAAAGTCGATTTGGAACGTCCTCGTACCATAAGGAATAGGGGAAGTGGTGAGCCCTCTAGCTGTAACGTAAAGCGTTACGTGCCACGAGTGATTGATCCACGGACTTTGAGCGAGACGAATCTTCCCGACGATCTGCGTCCACATGTGTAACGTGGCACAAGTATCGCTCCAAGCCTCGAGAGCCAGGCTTGGCCACGCCTCAGGACGCGAAGCTGTCGATATGTTCACAAGTCCTCCTTCCGTTGCGCGCGTTAGCGTCGAAGCTGAGCGAATAAGAGTTCACCGTGCCGCCGCGGGAGCAATTATGCCGGCTTCTTACTCAAGCCACCGGGATAGCCTAACGCCGCCAAGTCTGTCGTAATTTCATCGAGAATCGCCGGATCGTCGATGGTCGGCGGGAGCCGGTAGTCGACTCCGTCGGCAATCTTCTTGATGGTACCACGCAAAATCTTGCCCGATCGAGTCTTGGGCAGCCGCTTGACGACCATCGCGACTTTGAAGGACGCCACCGGGCCGATCCGCTCGCGTACCATCTCGACCACTTCCGTAACGATCTCGCCGTGAGCACGACGCACGCCCGCTTTGAGCACGATCAGACCCAACGGAATTTCTCCCTTGATTGTGTCGGCTACTCCCACAACAGCACATTCGGCGACGTCGGGATGCGCTGCCAGCACCTCCTCCATCGCACCGGTCGACAAACGATGGCCGGCGACATTGATGATGTCGTCCGTACGGCTCATGATCCAGAGGTAGCCATCCTCATCTCTATAACCTGCATCCGCAGTCAAGTAGTAGCCGGAATAACGGCTCAGATATGACTTCCGAAAACCTTCGTCGTTGTTCCACAGAGTGGGAAGGCAACCGGGCGGCAGCGGAAGCTTGATGACGATGTTGCCGATTTGACCTCCCGAAAGCTCCTGGCCGTCATCGCTCAGCGCGCGGACGTCATACCCCGGAACGGGTTTTGTGCATGACCCGGGTTTCACCGTAAGCTTCCCCAAGCCAACGCAATTGGCTCCGATTGGCCATCCGGTTTCGGTTTGCCACCAGTGATCAATGACCGGAACACCGAGCTGTTTCTCGGCCCAAAGGAGCGTATCGGGATCGCACCGCTCCCCAGCAAGAAAAAGGGTGCGGAAACAACTCAAATCATACTTATGCATGTAATCGCCGGTAGGATCTTCCCGTTTGATGGCCCGGAAAGCCGTCGGTGCTGTAAAGAGAACTCTCACACCGTGCTGGGAGATCAACCGCCAGAAAGCGCCGGGGTCGGGAGTGCCGACCGGTTTGCCCTCGTAGAGAATCGTCGTGTTGCCGTTGAGAAGAGGGGCATAGACGATATAGGAGTGGCCCACTACCCAACCCACGTCAGACGCGGTCCAGAACACCTCACCCGGCTCGACGCCGTAGATATTCTTCATGCTCCACTTGAGCGCAACCATGTGGCCGCCATTATCGCGGAGGATTCCTTTAGGAAGGCCCGTCGTGCCTGAGGTGTATAGGATATAGAGCGGATCGGTTGCGGCAACTGGAACACAATCGACCGGCTTGGTGTCCGCCATCAGTTCCGACCAGTCGAGATCACGGCCGGCGATCATTGACGCCGTTGCTTGAGGACGCTGGAGAACAATGCACCGCTCGGGCTTCACTGATGCGATCTCAATTCCCCTATCGACCAGGGGTTTATAAGGAACCACCCGGTCCACTTCGATGCCACAGGAAGCCGAGATGATCAGTTTAGGTTGCGCATCATTGATACGACTGGCCAGCTCATGGGCGGCAAAACCTCCGAAGACGACCGAGTGAATCGCCCCAATCCGGGCACAGGCCAGCATGGCAATGACCGCCTCTGGCACCATCGGCATATAGATGATGACCCGGTCTCCTTTTTGAATCCCCTGGCGTATCAGCACTCCGGCAAAACGCGCCACTTGATCCAACAACTCACGATAGCTGAAGGTTTTGATTGTTCTGGCAACGGGGCTGTCGTAGATGAGAGCAGGCTGGTTTCCTCGGCCCTGTTCGACCTGCCGATCGAGGGCATTGTAGCACGTGTTAACCGTGCCTCCGGTGAACCAGCGATAAAAAGGAGGACGGGAAGTATCGAGAACCCTGTCCCATCTTTTGTACCAATGAATCGCTTCGGCTACTTCGGCCCAGAAACTCTCGGGCGCGTCGCGCCATCGGGCATAAACTTCTTCGTATGCACCCTTGATCATCGGATGTTCCTCCTTCCTCCTAGGTTACCTATGTGACCGATTGTTCAATCGCCAGTCCTTCGAAATCGGCGTCGGCCACACGCCGGGCAGACAGCGCGACGCTAATTGGTAGCATTGAAATACGAACGCCTTGTTGGGGCGCAGGAGTTTCACTCTCGGCGTGACCCACGCGATATCATCGGGGCCATGCGATACGAATACGCTCACTGCCGTGACGCAATGCCTCCACTATTTGCGGAAACTGGGTGTCAACCAGCGACAGCAATTCTCATTGTTCTTTACTCCGCCGCCACCCTTAACTCAAATTGAAATTGCAGAGGCTGATTAGGATTTCCCGATGCGAGTGTCCGCTAGCAAGGGCTCTCTCTACGATCCTCTTACTTTAGTGTGACATGTGCGGATTTTTTAAGTAGAGTGAAGCAACCGTCCCTCTTATTAACTTTTATCCAGCAATGAAAAACTCACTCGCATGGCCTGTCTTCGCGGGGTTGCTAATCGCGATCACTTCCCTTTTCGTCAGAGCCGAAGATCCGCTTTCACGTCCACCGGTAAAAGCGCAGGAGACCCACCTACAAAACTTGACGCAGCTCACCTTTGGTGGACAGAATGCCGAAGCGTACTTTTCCTTCGACGGCACAAAACTCATCTTCCAATCCACCCGGCCTCCCTTTGAGTGCGATCAGATCTTCAGCATGAATGTCGACGGGAGCGATGTGAAACTCCTAAACAGCGGGAAAGGCCGCACGACTTGCGGGTTTTTCTTTCCGGATGGCAAGCGGTTCATCTATGCCTCCACGCATCTAGCGGGCGATGCCTGCCCACCGGCGCCGGATCGAAGCCAGGGGTACGTCTGGCCCATTTATCCCGCGTATGAGATCTTCAGTGCCAATCTCGACGGTTCCGGATCGATGCGATTAACGAAACCTCCGGGTTATGACGCAGAGGGAACCATCGCTGCTGATGGCAAAAAGATCGTTTTCACCTCTATGCGATCCGGAGATCTCGACATCTACACGATGAATGCCGACGGAACCGGCGCCAAGCGGCTCACCTCCGAGAAAGGATACGATGGCGGGCCCTTTTTTTCCTGGGACGGCAAAACCATTGTCTATCGAGCCTACCACCCGAAGACCAAGGACGAGCTGAAGGAATACGAATCCCTGCTCGCGCAAAACCTGATCAAGCCAACGAGGGCAGAAATTTTCACAATGTCTGCCAATGGGATCAACAAACGGCAAGTAACCCATAACGGGGCGGCGAACTGGGCGCCATTCCTGCACCCTAACAACCGGCAGATTATCTTTTCGTCAAATCTGCACGATCCTGAGCGGCGGACTTTTTCCCTTTACGTTATCAACGTGGATGGAAGCGGCCTGGAGCGGGTTACCCACGAGGCTCGATTCGACAGCTTCCCGATGTTCTCACGGGATGGCAAGAAATTGGTCTTCGCCTCCACGAGAAACGCCAAAGAGCCCCGGGAATTCAACATCTTTATAGCCGACTGGGTTCGGTAAGACCGACTCTTTCACTTCCACTACCTTCCCGAACCCCCGAACCAACGGGTGATGACATCGGGGCCTTTTTTGAGTAGAGTGGCTCGAGCCCCGAGCTCGGAGGTAATCCCTTTGGAAACTGCGGCGCGTGAATTTCAGATCATGGTGAAGACAGTCGGTGCGATCTGTAACCTCGACTGTCACTATTGCTATTACCTCAAAAAGGAGGAGCTCTATCCCAAGGGATCCAATTTTCGTCTAAACGACGAAACTTTAGAGCGATATATCATCCAGCATATCCAGGCGACGCCCAAGGAGATGGTGAGCTTCTCCTGGCACGGCGGCGAACCGACCTTGCTGGGTGTCGACTTTTTTCGCAAGGCTGTCGAACTGCAGAAAAAACATCTGCCCGACGGGAAGAAGATCATTAACGGTATCCAGACCAACGGCACAACGATCGACGAGGAATGGTGCGAGTTTCTAGCCAACGAGAATTTCTATATCGGTCTCAGCCTCGACGGGCCAAAGGAGTTACACGATCACTATCGCGTGACCAAGGGGCAAAAGCCCACCCACAAGCAAGTCGTGCACGCTTTCCAGATGCTGCGGCGGGCCAAGGTGCACGTCGATCTCCTCTGTGTGGTGCACGACGTTAACGTCAGGCATCCCACGCAGGTGTATCGTTACTTGAAAGAGATCGGCGGGCAGTATCTGCAGTTCCTCCCCCTTGTCGAAATCAACGACGATGCCGCGAGGTCGATCAATCCGCGCTCCGTCCCCGCCGCTGCCTATGGTGAATTTCTATGCACGATTTTCGACGAATGGGTACGAAACGACATAGGCAAGATCTTCATCCAGCTCTTTGACGAGTCCGTGCGCCCGTTTTTAGGAATGGAACACGCGCTTTGCATTTATCGCGAGACCTGCGGCGATGTCCCGGTCATCGAGCACAACGGTGATTTTTACTCCTGCGACCATTACGTGTTGCCGGAATACAAGATCGGCAATATTTACGAGCAAACCGTGGCGGAAATGGTTGAGGACCCGCGGCAGCGTGACTTCGGACAGAAAAAATGGACGAGTTTGCCGCGCTACTGCAGGGAGTGCGAGGTCCTCAGCATGTGCAATGGCGGCTGTCCAAAGGATCGCGTGATCAAGACACCGGAAGGTGAAGAAGGGCTGAATTATCTGTGCGCGGGCTTAAAACAGTTCTTTACCCATAGCAAGCCCTATTTTAGAAAGTTCGCTGAGTTGACGGACACCGGGGAGCCTACGGAAAAACTCATGGAAATCGTGCGCGCGACAGACGCCAAGACGTTTGTCCGTCAAGCCGGTCGCAACGATCCGTGCCCATGCGGCAGCGGGAAGAAATACAAGAGGTGCTGCTTGGGAAAGCAAACCTACGCGAGATAGAGGCGCTGCTAGTGAACGGACGGAAACAGGTTGAAACGATCTATAACATCCGTTCGGGCTGAGGTTCTCGAGATACGATTCCGCTTTTTTCAGCACCTGCCTATCGACGGTACAAACCATAGGGAGTGAAAGAAAGGGAGCCAACTCGATGACGATCTATGACGACATGATGAAAGACGCCATTGACATCCATTGTCATATCGATTTCGAGTTTTCGGCCAAAGAACGAAAACGGGAGCCAGAGTTTCAATGGCTGCCGAAGGCCGAGGCCATGGGCATGCGCGGCGTGGTTTTGAAATCCCACTGGTGGCCTACGGTCAACGTTGTTCCTTATATTCTGGCGCCGGTACAAACCAAGATCGCGCTCTGGTCGAGCGTCGCACTCAATATCACCGCCGGTGGTCCCAACCCTTGCGTCGTCGAGGCCTGCGCCGAGCTGGGCGGCAAGATGGTCTTTCTCCCGACTTGGAGCGCTCGCAACGACGTCGAACGGAAGGGCTTTAGCAACCGGATCAAATCGTACTACGAGCACCACGCCCAACTAGAGAATCCCAATTACTATTTTCTCGACGACAAGGGAAAGCTGATTTCTCGCGGCCGTGAAATCATCGAGTGTTGCAAAGCGCATGACCTTACGCTTGGCATGGGTCATGTATCGTGGCAAGAATCCCTGGCCTTTATCGAAGCGGCGCGCGACATGGGCTTTGACCGGATCGTCATTAACCATGCGCACAGTCACATCATCGCGATGCCGCTGGATGCCATGAAACGCGCCGCCGATATGGGAGCCTTCGTCGAAGTCTGCTGGAACGCGCTGGCCCCCGGCCGCATGGACTCTCCGGAGCTAGTCCAGCAATTGCGCGCCGTCGGATTGCGGCAAGTCATTGCGAGCACCGACTACTTCCGTCCTTATAGCCCGAACCCGGCGGAACTCTTTCGAATGTTCTTAGGTATGCTGCACGAGGGCGGCTTGAGCAAAGAAGAGGTGAAACAAGTCGCCGCCACCAATCCAGCTCGGCTGATGGGACTAGAATGACTTGGAATCTGGCGCTCGCCCACCGCTGCTCGGCTAGAGTCTTTCTTCGTCCGGCATTGTATCGGTCACCAAATCGCGAATCAGAGGCCGCTTGGGCAGGGGTTCGACGGTTATGACAGTGGGGGTTAGCTTCGCGATGCAGGTGTATTCCACCTCGCCGTTAACCAGGGCCATACAGGTTTTGCACGCGTTGGCGTTGATACAGCTGTAGCGGATCGCCAGCGAGCTATCGAGATTTATGCGGATCCAGCGAAGCGCATCGAGCACCGACATCCCTTCTTCGAAGGGGACTTCGAAGTCGTCATAATGGCTCGCTTCGTTCATGGTGCCGCGCCGTACGCGGAGAACCGCTTTCCTAATTGATCGCTCAGTCATGACTTTCATCGCGGCGATTCAACTGAACCGGCGCCGTCCAGCGAGAAAGGATCTCACCGCCCCGCATTTCAATTACTTGGTTCTTGAGCAACGACTCATTGGCATCCGGAAAGTCTTCCCGCTGATGCGCGCCGCGGCTTTCGTTGCGCGCCAGTGCCGATCCAACAAGCGTTTCTGCGGTCGCCAACATAGCGCGCAACTCGAACCAATCCTGCAGATCAAGGTTGTACGAAGTTTCATCCGTTACTGAGGCATTCGGCAGGTCATCCCTTTGCATCTGCTGGATCCGCGCTAGTGCCGCGGCAAGCTTTTCTCCGGTACGAAACGGCCCTGCCTTTTCCCACATGAGATTCTGCAGCTCCGCTTGAAGCACGACTGGCGGAATACCGCCCTTCGAACACCTATTTTTCAATGCTCTCACGCGCTCCAATGCAGCTGCAGTTAACTCGCTCTTCCAATCACTGTGTGTGTGTTTCACTGCTTCGGCCGCGGACGAACCGGCGCGCTCGCCGAACACAAATGCTTCCGTAATTGCATTACCTGACAGTCGGTTCGCGCCGTTGGCCCCACCCACCGCCTCGCCCGCGGCGTAGAGCCCATGAATGCATGTCTTCATGTGGCTGTTCACTCGCACCCCGCCCATATGATAATGGGCCATAGGACCCACCTCCACCGGCGTTTTCGTCAGATCAATACCGTTCAGGAGCAAGCGATCAATCACCGGCCCAAAGGCAGCCCGTAGCCGGTTCTCAGAGATATGGCGAAAGTCGAGGTAGGCGCCGCCGTGCGGTGACCCTCGGCCCGCTTCGGCTTCCTTTAGAATCGAATACGATGCCAAGTCTCGCGTGGCAGTGTACTGACCAAAGTCCGTGCCGCCGTAGTGATCGACGAATTCTTCGAACTGGCCGTTGAGCAATTTCCCACCGAGCTTGTAGCGGAACGGGTCCCACATGATCGGATCCATGCCCACCAGCCGGGGCGCCAGATGACCGATGGGAAAAAATTGGACGAATTCCATATCCACCAACTCGGCGCCGGCCCACAAGGCCAACGCGTAGCCCTCGCCGCCCATATTTACCGATGCGCTGCTGCGAGCATAGAGCTTGGTCAAACCGCCGGCGGCCAGAATAACAGCCTTGGCTTGAAACGTAATGAACTCACCGTCGATCACGTTGAGGCCCACAGCCCCGACGGCGCGACCGTCCTTGGTGACAATCTCGATGATGGTTACATTACTAAGACGACGAATGTCACTGATCTCGCTGACCTTGCGTCGCAACGTCGCCGCCACGGCCGGACCGGTGTTGAGAAAATCGACGTAGCAGCAGCGACGCCGGCCGTGGCCCGGCGCCATTTCTTGCTTGATGTGGCCGTTCTCCCGCGCCCAGCGTGTGCCCCACTGCTCCATCTCGAGAATACGCCTGGGACCGTCGTCGCAGAGAAGCGCGGACAACTCCTCGTTGCAAAGGCCTCGACCGGCTCTTAGAGTATCTTCAAAATGAATGGTCCAGTCGTCCGGCTCTTGCTGCCCAATGGCTGCGGCCACGGTCATTTGAGCCATGACCGTGGCGCCACCGCGACCCACGAGACTCTTGTCGAGCAGAATGACAGACGCGCCCTTTCGAGACGCTGCGATGGCAGCGTACATCCCGGCCCCTCCGGCGCCTATGATTAGCACGTCAGTGATAAGATGGGACATCGGTTCTCACCGATACTTGAACTGGGCAGAATGTAGTTAGTGTTTGGCGTCTGGCAAACCTGTCTGTTGCAGTTCGTGTAGCGCCTGCTTCGCGGCTTCCTGCTCCGACTGTTTTTTGGTTTTTCCTTCTCCCTGGCCGAGCATTTTGCCACCTACGGCTATTTCTGTAACGAAGCATTTGTCATGGTCCGGGCCGCTCTCAGAAACCAGGCGATAGCTTGGCGGAGCATGAAACAGCATCTGACTGATCTCTTGCAACCGGGTTTTATAATCCTGCTGCCCGAGGCTTTTCCCTTTAACATCGGTAGTAAAATACTTTTCCACCAGACGGCGGGCAGCTTCATAACCCCCGTCCCGGTAGACTGCGCCGAGCAGCGCTTCGAAAGCACCGGCCAAGATGGAAGGCTTGTCCCTGCCACCGCTGCGCTCTTCACCTTTGCCTAAGCGAAGCAACGGACCAAGATTGAGCAGAGCCGCCTTTTCAGGAAGCACCGTGGAATTCACCAGGGCCGCACGCATTCTGGACAGGTCTCCTTCGCTTTTTTCCGGAAAGGTACGGATCAAGAAATCACTGATGGCAAGATCCAGGACCGCGTCGCCGAGAAACTCCAGCACTTCGTTGTGCCCTGCGCTTTTTTCACGGTCATAAGAAACGTGGGTCAGAGCACGAACAAGCAAAGAAGCATCCGTGAAGGAGTATTCCAACTCCTTCTCGAGTTCCGCTAACTGTGGTTCTTTTTTCAACCTAGCCTGCGTTAGAAGCGAGCGCGTCATGTCACTGAACACCGGGCCGAAACAGTCTCCAACGGAGCCCCCCGCAGCCATCCCTCCTCAAGGCCGTCGATTTCAACCTCGATTTCACGATTAACAAGGTCTCCGCAATCAGATACTACGACCGGTAAATAGTTTCGGCTGAAGCCGCAATGCCTGCCAGTCGCGCGATCAATTTTTCCTTCGACGAGCACCAACACCCTCCGGCCCCGGAAGCGAAGACAAAAATCTCTCTTCTTTATCGCGCCCAGCTCGCGCATTCTGCGGGCACGAGTCTTCTTAACTTCACCACCCACATGGTCCGGCAATGAGGCTGCGATCGTTCCACGCCGCAAAGAATAGGGAAATACGTGAAAATAGGTGAGCGGTAAAGCGGCAAAGAATTCCAGCTCACGTTCGAATGCTTCGTCCGTCTCGCCGGGAAAGCCAACGATAATATCACTCCCCAGGGCGGCCTCCGGTAAGCGCTCGCGAACTTTCATCAAGAGCTCGCGGTAATACGCTCGGTCGTAGTTTCGCCGCATCGATTTCAAGATTTCGTCATCACCGGCTTGCGCGCAGATATGCAGGTGCGGACAGATGACGTCGGAACTTGCCATGAGGTCGAGCAAACGATCCGGTACTTCGCGCGGATCCAATGAGCTCAGCCTGACGCGCGGGATCAATCGGCTCTGGCCGATCATTTCCAATAGAGCGGTGAGATCGATCTTGGGCATGCGATCCTGCCCGTAACCCCCGAGATGGATTCCCGTCAGAACGATTTCCGTGTAGCCGGCATCGGCAAGCATGCGGACCTGCTCCAGGACTTCTCGAGGTGATACACTGCGGCTCAAGCCCCGGGCCCTGGGAATGATGCAGTAGGTACAGGAATAATTGCAGCCTTCCTGAATCTTCAGAAACGCACGTGTATGCCCCGGCAGCGCTCTCGTCCCTAGAACCGGGACTCCGCGCTCTCTTTTCACATCGCTGACCGCAACTCTGACATCGGGATCTTTGGGAAGGTCAACGAATTGAAGTAGATCGTCCAGACGATTGAGCCCGACAACATAGTCAACCCCAGGCACACGCGCGACCTCCGCCGGGTTAACCTGCGCGTAACAACCGGTGACCAGCACTTTTGCACCTGGACTTAACCGTTTCGCACGCCGCACCAGCTGTCGCGCCTCCCAATCGGCGCGGTCGGTTACTGTGCAGGTATTGATAATGTAGCAATCCGCCTCCGCGTCGAAGGGCACAAATGAATGCTGGCCTTCCAAACGGTCCTGGATCACCGCGGAATCGTATTGGTTGATTTTGCAACCTAGAGTTGTAATGGCTATCTTCACTTCGTCCAGACCATCAAGTTTCAAATCTCAGAACATCGTCGAACTTTGAGATCTGGCATTTGAGATTTGCAATCGCGCCGCCGCGCGCTAGCGGATCGCTTGCGTGATCCACCCACCCCCCAAGACGCGATCGCCACTATAAAAGACTGCCGCCTGCCCAGGTGTTACCGCTAAAGAATCTTCTGTGAAGCGAACTTCGGCGGTTCCTTCAACCGTTCTCCGAACAACACACGGAATCGCCGGTGACCGGTAGCGGATCTGTACTTCCGCTGCAATCTCGGCTTCAGAGAACGGCTCGATCCAGTTGATGTTTGCAGCAATAAGGCCCTTACAAACAAGCTCTTCCTTCGTGCCCACCACCACCCGCTTCGACTCCCCTTCGATATCGACCACATAGAGCGGCCGAGATGCGGAAATTCCCAACCCCCTTCGCTGCCCGATGGTAACGCCATGAATGCCACTGTGCCGGCCCAGCACCTTTCCCGACCGATCCACCACGTCACCACCGCTACGCTCGTTCTCAGGCGCATAGGATTCCACCAGGGCCTTATAATCGCCAAAACAGACATCCTGGCTTTCCGGACGCTCCGCGGCCGACAATCTTAGTCGCCGGGCAAGCGCGCGTACCTCGCTCTTCTGCATCTCTCCTAGTGGAAACAGCGTATGCGCCAACTGCTGTTGGGAGAGCGAAAAGAGAAAATAAGACTGGTCTTTGCCGCGGTCGGCACCGCGCAATAGCGAACTTCGCCCCCCGCCCGCATCGCACCCGACGCGCGCATAGTGGCCCGTGGCAACATAATCAAGCCGACGTTCTATCGCCCATTGGAGCAACGTACCGAACTTGAAATCTCGGTTGCAGGCAACGCAGGGATTTGGCGTGTGCCCGCGGAGGTAATCTTCTGCGAACGGCCTCACCACCGTGTCGGCAAATGGCCTGCGCAAATCGATCAGCGTGTGAGATATGCCTAACTCGGCCGCGATCTCCTTAGCGCCACGGTGGTCGGAGCAGACGCGCGGCCCGGCACTGCCTTCCCACATGCGCAAAGAAACTCCCTGGACGTCGTAGCCCTGCTCCACGAGCAAACCGGCAGCGACCGAACTATCAACGCCGCCACTCATCGCGACAGCAACCTTCATCGTTCGCGACCTCATACTTGTCTTCTTAAACGGCTGGAACGTGGAACGGTTGGAACAACTGGAACGAAAATCTTTGGCGGTTCCAAGCGTTCCATAAGTTCCAGGCGTTCAAATCATCGCTGTCAGTTTTCGAGTCAGCTTCCCGTATTTCTGAGCAGCTCCTTCACTTTGTTGAGAACTTCGCTCTCCTCGGCGGTTTTTTCCTCAAGGCCGCCTTGCCGGGCATTCAATTCATCGATCTTCTTCTCCAATCTTTCAACGTACTCGGCCAAGCTCCCGATCGCTTTAGCGATTGGGTCGGGCAGGTCGGCCGAGTTGAGGTCAATAATCGCTTTGCCTGCAGGCGTATGCTGGGCCTCGATCTTTACGACCTTGCCCGGGATGCCGACCACAGTGGAGTGTGGCGGAACCGAAGTCACCAGGACGGAGCCGGCTCCCACCCGGCTGTGGCGACCGACGGTCACGGGACCCAGGACCGCCGCGCCGCTGAAGATCGTGACGGAGTCCTCGATGGTGGGATGACGCTTGGTACGCTGCGTCGACGTACCACCGAGCGTGACACCCTGGTAGATCGTAACATCATCGCCGATTTCGGTTGTCTCGCCGACAACGACACCCATGCCGTGGTCGATAAAAAAACGCCGGCCGATTTTTGCGCCGGGATGGATCTCGATGCCTGTAAGAAAGCGCCCGATATGGCTCACGAAACGCGCCAGGGTCGTGAGTTGGCGTTGCCATAACCAGTGTGCCAGCCGGTGCAACAGGATCGCGTGAAATCCAGGATAAGCAAGCGCGATTTCCCACACCGACCGCAATGCCGGGTCGCGCTGGGAAATAACCTGGATATCTTCTTTAATGGTTTGCCACATGGCGGAGAACTTGCGGCGTTGGAGTGTTGGAGTATTCGAACACGGGTCGGATTGCCCCTCCGATCACTCCTTTACTCCGTTGCTCCATCTCTCCTTTTCTACGAGCTGGCCCGTCGCCGCGAATCTTTGTAAAGCTTATAATCAATACTATCCACCAACGCTTGCCAGCTCGCTTCGATGACGTTATGTGACACGCCCACCGTTCCCCAGCGCTCTTTGCCGTCGCCCGATTCGATCAACACACGCACCACCGCGCCGGTCCCTTCGCCCGTCGAGAGAACCCGTACTTTGTAATCCAACAATTCCACTTGCTTGAGCGACGGATAGAACTTCGTCAACGCCCGGCGCAAGGCTTGATCGAGAGCGTTCACCGGGCCGTTGCCCATCGCCGCGGCGTGCTCCATCACACCATCGACTTGCACCATAATGGTCGCCTCGGAAATCGGCGGCTCGCCCTCCTTGCGCTTCTCGTCGATGACCCGAAAGCCGACGAGATTGAAATTTTTCTTTTTCCGGCCGAGCGCTTCCTGGATCAACAATTCGAACGACGCTTCGGCGGCTTGGAATTCGTATCCCTGGCCCTCAAGCTCTTTGGTGCGGCGCAGTATCTCCTTAACCGCATCACTATGGTTCAGATCGATACCGTACTCTTTGCCTTTGTAGACGATATTGCTCCGGCCCGAGAGGTCGGAGACGAGAACCCGCTGGCGATTGCCGACCAGTTCCGGGTCGATGTGCTCGTAGGTCTCGCGGTTCTTGAGCACGCCCGAAACATGCAACCCGCCCTTATGCGCAAAGGCGCTATCGCCGACATACGCTTGATGCTTGTTCGGTTGAATATTTGCCAGCTCGTAAAACAGTTGTGAAACATCGCGCAGCTTTTTCAACTGCGCCGGCGTGACGCACTTCTTGCCCAGCTTCAGTTGCAAGTTGGCGATCACGGAAATCAAATTGACGTTGCCGCAACGCTCGCCAAAACCATTGATCGTGCCTTGAACTTGGGTGGCTCCGGTCTCGACACCGGCGAGCGTATTGGCGACCGCCAGCTCGCCGTCATTGTGGCAGTGGATGCCGAGCGGTGTTTTGATCATCCGGTTCACGTGGATGAGCGCCTGGTGAATATCGCCCGGCAGTCGCCCACCGTTAGTTTCGCAGAGCACGATCCAATCCGCCCCGCCGTCCTGTGCCGCTTTGAGGCATTCCAAGGCGTACTCCGGATTGTCGCGAAAGCCGTCAAAGAAATGCTCGGCGTCAAAAATCACTTCATCGACGCGCTTTTTCATGAAGGCAATCGAATCGGCAATGAGCTCCAGATTCGCCTTTTGGCTGATGCGCAAATCATCGCGCACGTGCAGATCCCAAGCCTTGCCGACTAACGTCACCACCGGGGTGTCCGCGGCGAGAAGCACTTTGAGATTGATGTCCTGCGACGGCTTGGCACCAAACTTTCGGGTGGTGCCGAAGGACGCGATCTTGGCATTCTTCAACTTGAGCTTCTTCACCTGCTTGAAGAAATCCGCGTCCCTTGCATTTGACCCCGGATAGCCGCCTTCGATGTAGTCAATCCCCAACTCCTCCAGCTTCTCGGCAATGCGCAGTTTATCTTCAAGAGTGAAGGAGATGTCTTCCGCCTGACAGCCGTCCCTCAACGTCGTGTCATAAAGCAAAACGTCTTTCATACATGCCCCTGCTTACCGATAAATGCATCGTGCAACACGCGCACCGCTAGTTCGGTATATTTGGCGTCGATGACGACGGAAATCTTGATCTCCGAGGTTGAAATCATCTCGATGTTGATTCCTTCCCGCGCCAGCACTTCAAACATTTTGGCCGCCACCCCCGCATGGGTGCGCATTCCCACTCCGACCACGGAAACTTTGGCGATGTCGGTGTCGACTTTTACCCCTTTGGCTTTCAACGCGGGCAATGTTTGCTCGACGATGGCCAGCGCCTTTTTATGATCCGCTTTGGAGATGGTAAAAGTCAAATCGGTGGTGCCGTCTTCGCTGGCGTTCTGTATAATCATGTCGACGACGATATGGGCATCCGCAATGGGGCCAAAAATCTGCGCGGCGAGCCCCGGGCGGTCCGGAACTCGCACCAGCGTGATCTTCGCTTCATTCTTGTCGTAACTGACGCCGGAAACCAACACGTCGTCCATGCTTTCATCCTCCTTGACCAGCCACGTCCCTTCGACATCGGCAAAAGTGGAACGGACATGCACCGGAACCGAAAACTTCTTGGCAAACTCGACGGAGCGAATCTCCAGGACTTTGGCTCCCGTGCTGGCAAGCTCGATCATCTCGTCATAAGAAATGCGAGGCAATTTTTTTGCCTGCGGACAGATCCCCGGGTCCGTGGTGAAAACACCATCGACGTCGGTGTAGATCTCACAGGCGGCGGCCTTGAGAAATGCCGCCAAGGCGACCGCACTGGTATCCGACCCGCCCCGCCCCAGGGTGGTGATATTGTCCTCCTCATCGACGCCCTGAAAGCCGGCCACCACGACGACCTCCCCCGCTCGCAACGAGTGTACGATTTTCGTGGAATCGATGTTTCTGATGCGCGCCTTACCGTACGCCTTGTCGGTTCCGATCCTCACCTGATGACCCAGGAAGGACCGCGCCGGCTGCCCCAGTTCTTTCAAGGCGAGGCTCAATAAAGCGATGGAGACTTGCTCCCCGGACGCGAGCAAGACATCCTTCTCGCGCTCGTCCGGCGTGTCTGAGATTTCGTGCGCCAGGGCTACCAGCCGGTTGGTCTCGCCGGCCATAGCGGAAACTACCACTACAACATCATTGCCGGCCCGCTTCGCGGCGCGAATTTTCTCCGCCACATGCTTGATGCGCTCCACCGTTCCCACCGACGTTCCGCCATATTTTTGTACCAGCAACGACATTGCTATTTTAAAGCCTTAAACCTTCGATGATTTCTCCGTACCGTTGACCATGCGAGCTAAACGTTAATCGCCGTCGATTACCATCGACATGCGCCACCCTGAGTTCGAGATATTCATCCACTTCGTCGGCGGGAAGATGTTCGAACCATTCAATCAAACTCACCCCGTCCGCAAACAAGTACTCGCGAAGGTTAAGTCCGTCCAGTTGAGGTCGAGTCTCGATCCGATAAAGATCGATGTGATAAACCGGCAACCGGCCCTGGTATTCGTTTATCAAAGTAAAGCTCGGGCTTCGAATCCAGGCTGCTTTGTCCACTTCGAGGCCCTGTGTCACACCCCGAACAAAACACGTCTTGCCGGCTCCCAACTCGCCAATAAGAGCAATGATTTCACCGCCTTGCAACAATTTACCGAGCCGGCTTCCCAAACTCATCGTCTGGCGAGGCGAACGGGTCAAGACACTCCACGTAGCCATCAGGCAATGCGCCCCACAAGCACAACTAATATATTTTTGTTGAGATTTCGAGGACTAAGGCGCCGCCATTGACAACGCGCGAATTCCCGACGGCAGGCCCTCGATAATATCTGATGCTATCAGCCCTATTTGACCCTTCGCCGCCGCCACACGATCACCCACAAAACCGTGCAGATAGACTCCAAGCTTCATCGCATCCTCGGGACTAAATCCTTGGCCCAAAAGGGCCGCTAATATCCCGGCGAGAACATCGCCCATACCGCCGCTGGCCATTCCAGGATTACCGGTGGGATTGATGAATACCTTTCCCTCCGCTGTCGCGATCACCGTTCTCGCCCCCTTGAGCACCACGTGACAGTGGCGCTCAAGCGCAAAGGAGCGAGCGGTGCCGACGCGGTCTCCATTTACGGCCACGGTGTCCTTGCCGATTAATCGCGCCATCTCTCCCGGGTGGGGTGTGATAACAGGAGGCGTCTTGGCCATGCGTAATCGATCCGCTTCCAGCGCTAGATTGTTGAGGCCGTCCGCGTCGACAACCCACGGAATCTCTAGATTCCGCAGCAACCAGCGGAGCGCACTCCGCGTCGAGTCGTTGACTCCGATGCCCGGACCAAACAGCAACGAACTCTTTCGCTCCAGCAAACGGCGCCATTCTTCATCGCCAAGCGGTTCCATCTCCTCAGACTCGTTGTAACGCAGTGGCTCAGTCATCACTTCGACCAGGGAGCCGGCGAAAATATCGTTCAGCGATCGCGCCGCGGCAAGGGTCACCAAACCCGCCCCACTCCGCATGGCTGCGCGGCAGGCCAACATCGCTGCGCCCGTTTTGCCACGGGAACCCGCCATCACCAGCAGGTGGCCGTAAGTGCCTTTGTGCGTGTCTGACTCTCTGACGGGAACAAGCCAACGGATCTCTTCTCTTTCCAAAAGCTCGATGTACGGAGACACTTCCTGAACCGCGCGGCAATCGATACCAATATCGGCAATCGCCAAGTCGCCGGCATAGTTCAAGCCGGGATAAATAACCTCACCGAGCTTTGGATAGGCCAAGGCCACGGTCATTTCCGCCTGAACAGCGACGCCAAGCGGCGTTCCACTATCCGTATCGAGACCCGATGGAATATCGACGGCGACCATCGGAACCCCGCATGCGTTCATGACTGTTATTGCTTCAGCGTAAAGACTGCCCACGGCGTTTTTTATCCCCGTTCCAAGAATCGCGTCCACGATCAATCCCTTCCCGCGCATCCGTTCGCTGAGCAGGCTCCGAGATCCTTCGGTAATCTCGGTGACTTTTCCACCGACTTTTACATAGGCCCCGCGATTGTGAGCGGCGTCCGGTGACACCTCGTTTTTCCGCGCTAGGAGTGCAACCTCGGAAGAAATCCGTTTTTTCTTGAGCAATCGCGCGACGACGAATCCATCCCCGCCATTATTGCCTTTGCCGGCAACTACCAAAACCCCTTTTTTGGCGGCTCCTCCAAAACGTTCGAGAATCGCCTTTGCTATCCCCTCTCCGGCTTGCTCCATCAAGGCGAGACTGGGCACCCCGTACTTCTGGATCGTTAACCGATCCATCTCGCGCATCTGCGCAGCGGTAACGACAAGCATGGTTGAAAACGTTCAAGCGTTCAAATCGTTCAACCGCTCCGCTCCGATCAAAACGGTCTTGAACCATTTGAACGTTGAATTTGAACGGCTATTCTCTCGCTTTGTCGAGCACTGCCCTCATCTCGCGCACAGCTTGTTCGATCCCGACGATAACCGCGCGGGCGATAATACTGTGGCCGATGTTGAGTTCGACGATTTCCGGGATGGTGGCGATGGGTGGAACATTATTGTAATCGAGGCCGTGCCCCCCGTGAACTTCCAAACCGAGGCTGCGGGCAAGAGCCGCCGCTGCGGCAACTGCATCACGCTCCCTGATCCGTTCGGTTTCGGCAGCGTTGCAGTACGCTCCTGTGTGGATCTCTATTGCATGAGCACCAACCGACTGACTCGCTTCTATCTGACTCTTTTCGGGATCAATGAACAGGCTTACGTGGATGCCTCGTTGCTCGAGACGTCCGACGGCCTCCAGAATTTTTTGCTTGTTTGCCGCGACATCGAGACCACCTTCGGTGGTGAGCTCCTCCCGCTTTTCCGGCACGAAACACGCATCATCCGGTCGCAACCTCTCCGCAAATGCAACCATGGCTGGAGTCACAGCCATTTCTAAATTAAGCTTTGTTCTTAGCCGTTGGCGCATGAGCTCCACGTCACGCTCCTGGATATGCCGTCGATCTTCCCGGAGATGCACGGTGATGCCATCTGCGCCGGCCTTCTCGGCCAACAACGCCGCCTCCACCGGATCCGGGACCTGGGCACGGCGCGCCTGTCGCACCGTCGCCACATGATCGACGTTGACGCCTAAACGAATCACGGACTATGCCCCTACTTCTGCGCGAATCGCGTCGGCAATCTCGCCCGCCATCTGCTTGACCTTGTCTTCGTTTTCGCCTTCCAGCATCACTCGCGCTAGTAACTCGGTGCCGGAATAGCGGACCAGCATTCTACCCCGTTCCTTGAGATCCTCTTGTATCTTTGCCATCGTCTGCTGGACGCGCGGCATGGTTGCCAAAGCTTTCTTATCTTTCACTCGGACATTAATCAGCACTTGAGGCAGTCGGGTCATGACTTTTTTGAGCTCGCTCAGCCGTTTTCCTTTTTCCATCAACAGCGCCAGGACTTGCAGGCAGGTAATTGCGCCGTCACCAGTGGTATTGTGATCCAAAAAAACGATGTGGCCCGACTGCTCACCGCCCAGGTTGTGTCCGCCAGCCAGCATCCGTTCGACCACGTAACGGTCCCCGACTTCGGTGCGCAGCAGTGTAATCCCGAGATCTTTTAGCGCGAGCTCCAGGCCAAGATTGCTCATCACCGTAGCCACAACGGTTTTCTGCTTGAGGGTTCCCTTCTCTTGCATGTCTTTCGCACACATAGCTAGAACTTGATCGCCGTCCAATATTTCACCGGTTTCATCGACGAACAGCGCGCGATCCGCGTCCCCGTCCAAAGACACCGCGAAATCCGCATGTTCGTGC
This sequence comes from uncultured delta proteobacterium, assembly GCA_963737905.1. Taxonomy (GTDB): domain Bacteria; phylum Desulfobacterota; class Binatia; order UBA9968; family UBA9968; genus DAIRFP01. The sequence goes on from CAVTUQ010000030.1 coordinate 33,966, forward strand.
AACAGAACGTCTCGCGCGGTCTCCGGATGGAGGGCCCCGCAACGGCGGTTGATATTTTCGCCGTCGGGCTGAACCCCCAGCGGAATCACCTCGGCGCCCAACTCCGATAAAACCTCCGGCACAACCCGATAGGCGGCGCCATGGCCGCAATCGGTGACGATGCGTAGCCCCTCTAAAGTGAGATGACGTGGAAAACTGTTTTTTAGGAACACGATATACCGACCCACCGCATCGCTGATCCGAACGGCCTTACCGATCTTAGAAGCGGTGGGTCGGTCATGTTCCGTCTCGCCGTTGAAAATCATCTCCTCCATCCGTGCTTCGACTTCGTCCGGCAACTTAAATCCATCCCACGAGAAGAATTTGATGCCGTTATCCTGATAAGGGTTGTGGGAAGCCGAAATCACCACACCCGCATCCGCTCTCATGCTGCGGGTGAGAAAGGCGACACCTGGCGTGGGCATGGGACCCACGAGTTGCACATCCGCTCCCATGGAACAAATACCTGAAGCCAGCGCCGTTTCCAGCATGTAACCAGATAACCGGGTGTCTTTGCCGATAAGGATTTTGTAGCGATGCCCCGTGTCCCCGCCGAGTATTTTCGTTAGAGACGGTGGGCTGCGGCGCCCCGATCCGTTATCGGGTTGCGCTACCGGATCCTGCAGGACCCGGGCAATCGCTCGTCCCAACTTGAGCGCCATTTCCGATGTCATCGGCTCCTGGTTCGCGACTCCTCTGACGCCGTCGGTTCCGAAAAGGCGGCGCTCGGGTTTCTTTTTTTTCTCTTCTGCTTGGGCCATCGATCTCAACTCCTTCTTGCTAAGAGGACCTCGGCTCTGCTTTCGTGATTCGAACTTTAAATCGCTGTGGCTTTTGCTCCGTCACTTTAACCTCAGGCGGTAAACTAATGCTCAGCGGAACGGAATGTTCCCCGGGTGCCAACCCCTTTAGGTTCAGATAAACTTGATCCGTTCCTAGTTCAAGCTTTTCAATGACGTCCCTGGGACCCGAGAGCCGCAAATAGACCGATCGCGGGCTTACGATATATTTCCCCGAAAACCCTTTCGCTTCCACGTCAATATCGGTGAAAGCTCGGCTGACTTCCTCTTCTTCCATGGTTATCGCAACCTCTACCTGGTCCGGAGAGAACGAAAACGGTTTTCCATCCGTCGAGAGTCGAACCTTGCGCCTGATAGTACTACGGCTGTCCTCGAGATCGATGGGAAGAGTCTCCACGGATGCGAGGCGACGTACTTCTTCCGCGGGTCCGAGAACCGAAATACGTGCAGGATCCACTAACGTCTCTGCGATCTTGTGCCCCGCGGCCGGCCTGTTGACAAAGCGCACCACCACCGGCAGCACCCGCCTCAGGACCGGTTCCAAACGCAAATGAATGACCGGCGGAGTAATCCGTGCAATCGTCACGCCGCGGGGAATGTTAAAAAAACTGGGTCCCAGTGGATAACTTACGGACCCTGGCTTCGCGCCATCAAGATCCAAGCCGAGCTTCAAGTCCCCCGCATCCAAGGTGGACACTAAAGTCCGAGGCCCGGTTAAGCGTAAAACCACGTAGTCCACGCGATTATCCATAACCATGAGGTCGGAGGGAATGCTGCGGAATTCGACCGGCACCTCAACGGCTCGCTCGACGTCCCGATGGCCCGCCACCCAAAGTCCCACAGCGATAACGATCGCAAGGACCTTGAGTCCGAAATTGCTCCCCGCAAGCGAAACGATTTTGTCCCACACAAACTTCATGAACCGACCAACTCGCGCAGGGCGTTTCTCAGCCTCGGACCGTCGATGTTCTCTGTAACGTTGCCACCGACCACGAGGGCGACCGTCCCTTCTTGCTCCGAAATGACAATCGCGACGGCATCCGTTTCTTCAGTGACACCGATGGCGGCGCGATGCCGCGTTCCCCAACTTTTTCTCAAGTTTGGATTGGTGCTGAGTGGCAGCAGGCAGCGAACCGCAGTGATTTTACCCCTTTGGATGACGAGAGCGCCATCGTGAATCGGCGAATGGGGTTGAAAAACGCTTTCCATTAACTCGCGGCTGACCCGGGCATCCAGACGCGTACCGATTTCCATATACTCATTTAGCCCCACCTCACGTTGCCAAACGATCAAAGCGCCAAAGCGTTTCTCAGCCAGCACCATCGCCGCCGGGACCACGTCTTCGATAATATCGTCCCGTCGTTGAACCATCCGCTCGGCGGCGAAAAGCGGCGCCGTGCCTACCCGCGTCAGCGCTCGGCGGATATCACTTTGAAAGATAACGATGATGACTAAGATGATCGATCCAAGAAAATTATCCAGAATCCAATTCAAGGTGAACAGCCCCAAGGCACGCGAAAGAACAAAAGCCGTCATGATCACTGCCAAACCAGTGACCATCTGCATCGCGCGGCTCCCTCGCAAGATTTGCAGCAAGCGGTAGATCAGAAACGTGATAATCCCGAGATCGACCCCGTCCTGCCAGCGTAGTTGACCGATCATCTCAAGCACGGGATTACCTTTCCGGTCCCGGAACACCGAAGCGGATTGCATCGGCGACACGAATGGCCTTGCGCGTTTCCTTCACATCATGCACGCGAAGAATAACAGCGCCACCGAACACAGCAGCGATGGCGGCAGCGAGACTGCCTTCCAATCGTTCATCAGGCTCAACCCCGAGGATCCTCCCGATAAACGTTTTGCGTGATGCTCCGACCAGCAGCGGTTGTCCCAGGGAGGCGAGTGTGGGCAGCCCTCTGAGCAAAGTCAGATTGTGATCGAGGGTCTTTCCGAAACCGATGCCAGGATCGATGATGATATTCTCCCGTTCTATGCCTGCCTCAACAGCAAAGCGAACTTGAGCCGTCAAAAAATCCTGCACCTCTTGAAGCACGTTATTATAGCAAGGTTCTGTTTGCATTGTCTGCGGTGTTCCCTGCATGTGCATGAGCACAACCGGAACTTTTTCTGCGGCGAGCAGGACCGGCATCCGGGAGTCAGCCCTCAGCGCGCTGATATCGTTGACGATATCAGAACCTTCATTCAAAGCCGCCTGGGCCACCCGCGCTTTGTACGTGTCAATCGAGATCGGCACCTGCACCGACCGGCGGAGTCCTCGTATAACGGGCAGAACCCGTTGCAGTTCTTCCTCCACGGATACCGGGCCTGCCCCGGGGCGCGTCGACTCTCCCCCGATGTCGATCATGTCAGCGCCCGCCTCGACCAGGTCTATCCCATCCGCCACCGCTCTCTCGGGATCCAGCCGTTTTCCGCCATCATAAAAAGAATCGGGAGTAACATTGATAATGCCCATCAAAAGGGTCCGCCGCTTCGGGTCCATCGCACCGTGGCGGGTTTTAATCACGCAACGGCTGGCGTGCATCGAGTCCAAGCCTTCGTCAAAATCCCCGACTGAGAGCTTGGCGTTATGAATCTTGGCTTCGGACATCGTCAATTTTAACCGATTTTTTCAACCGGAAATTAAAGTGTTCGCAACCCGCTTGCTGTGAAACGGCTCGCGGCAGGCACCAGAGAGATTTTCGGGATGGAGAGTGGAGCTCCGAGGGGCTACTGGCTCAATCCAGCTAAAATGCAAATCTATGCAATGGCCGCGGCGGTTGAAGAGGCGAGCGGGTCTCCACCGTTCCCGCCAAACTCTCTAACGATGGCGTCGATCTCCGAGCCGTCCAGGACCTCTTTTTCGAGCAGCATCTCCGCTACCTTGTGCAGCAATCGGAGGTTGGTCTTCAACAGATCCTTTGCTCGATGGTAGCTCTCTTGGATAATGCGTCTGACCTCGGCGTCGATCTCGATAGCGGTGTTCTCGGAGTAATCGACTTTTTGAGTAAAATCTCTTCCCAGAAAAATCTCTTCCTCCTTCTTACCGAAAGTCATGGGCCCCAGTTTTTCGCTCATGCCCCATTCGCACACCATCCGGCGCGCTAGATCCGTTGCCTTTTCGATATCGTTGCCCGCGCCGGTGGTCATGTGCTCGAGCACCAATTCTTCCGCCACCCGGCCGCCAAAAAGAATCACGAGGTTGTTGAGAAGATATTCCCTGGGATAAGTATGTTTCTCGTCCATGGGAAGCTGCTGCGTCAAGCCCAGCGCCATACCACGCGGAATAATGGTGACCTTATGGATCGGATCGGCTCCCGGAAGTAGTTTCGCTACCAAAGCGTGGCCGGCTTCATGATAAGCTGTATTGCGCTTCTCTTCATCGCTGATAATCATGCTGCGCCGCTCCGCGCCCATCATCACCTTGTCTTTAGCGAGCTCGAAGTCGCCCATGTCGACTTTTTCTTTGTTATTGCGTGCTGCCAGCAGCGCCGCTTCGTTCACGAGATTCTCCAGGTCGGCGCCGGCGAACCCCGGTGTAGCCCGCGCCAGCACGCTGACATCCACATCGGTCGCCAACGGAACCTTACGGGTGTGAACCTGCAGGATACCTTCCCGACCTTTGACGTCCGGGCGCGGTACCACGACTCTTCGATCGAATCGCCCTGGACGCAGCAGCGCCGGATCCAAAACATCGGGACGGTTAGTCGCTGCGATAAGAATAACGCCCTCGTTGGCTTCGAAACCGTCCATCTCAACTAACAATTGATTCAACGTTTGTTCACGTTCGTCATGGCCCCCGCCAAGCCCGGCTCCGCGGTGACGACCGACAGCATCAATCTCGTCGATGAAGATAATGCACGGCGCGTTCTTTTTGCCTTGAACAAACAGATCGCGCACGCGGGATGCACCTACGCCCACGAACATTTCAACGAAGTCGGAGCCGCTAATGCTAAAAAACGGCACTCCGGCCTCGCCAGCAATGGCTCGCGCCAGCAGGGTCTTACCCGTTCCCGGAGGCCCCACCAGAAGGCATCCTTTAGGGATTCGCCCGCCAAGTTTGGTAAATTTCTTAGGGTCTTTTAGAAAAGCGATGATTTCTTGTAGGTCGTCTTTGGCTTCGTCTACGCCGGCAACATCGCTAAAAGTCACGCGATGTTGATTCTCGGTGAGCAGCTTCGCACGGCTCTTGCCAAAGGACATCGCTTTGCCGCCGCCCACTTGCATCTGTCGCATGAAGAAAATCCAAACGCCGATCAGAAGCAACATGGGGAACCAGTTGAGCAACAACACCATATACCAGGGCGATTCGTCTTCGGGCTTTGCCGCGATCTTGACATTCTTATCCCGCAGCGATTTCACCAACTCCGGGTCATTGGGTGCAAAGGTTCGAAATCGTTCGCCGTTTTTGTATTTGCCCTGAATGTTGTGGCCTTGGATGATGACTTCCTGGATGTCCCCTCGATCGACCGAACTCATGAAGTCGCTAAAAACAATCTCTGGCTCGCGGCCATGCTGTTTACTGAAAACGCTGAAGATCACCAGAAAAATCAGCGCCAGAACCAACCAGAGGGCAATGTGTTTTGATGACTGGCTCAACCCAATCCTCCGTATCTGAAAAACATGAAAAGCCTAACACACCCAAGCAGTTAGATCAACATACTAAAGTCCGAACAGGAACTGCTTTGAGATGCAAAATCGCCTTGGTTGCGGGAGTCACCTTGCCGACTTCGCTTCTAGCGTATCCAGGGATCCAGATAACCTCGTTGCCAAGCACCAGAAGCGGCAAACTCGCGCGAACCGATAGCGGCACTTTTTTGTCAATGAAGAGTTCCTTCACTTTCTTATGGCCGGTCATACCGAGGGGCTGGAAGCGGTCGCCGTAACGAAAGTTGCGTAATGTCAAATCCGCGGCCAGAGAGGCGATATCAAACACAGCTTCCATGAAATTATCAGGTAGCCTTGGAAGCGGCGGTAAAATCTCTCGCGCCTGAATCGTCAAGCCGGCTTCGTCAATGTGCAAATCCTCACCGACCTGTAGGTCATAGCTATAACACGCGCACTCTTGCTTCAGCCTTCGAGACCGTTTTTCGAGTCTTACTTTCTCATACTCCTTAACCAATTCCCAGCCGCCGGGAATTGAAAGGCGCCCCTGAGGAGGTCCATCCGTTACCAGATCCAACAGCGCCTCGATATGCTGAAAATCCAGACCCCGCAAGTGACCCCGAGCGGCTTCGATCCAGAGACGCAAGAGTCGCCGCTGCACGGCTTTGTTGCACTTGAGCAATGCCCCACGACTGATTCCTTCGGGTGTCCCAATTCGGTCAAGCTCAGCACGCGCGAGCCCCTCCAGGAACTCCTCTTCATCTCGAATTAACTCCGCCTGCTGCGCCAATCTCACAGGCAAATTCCGATCCATTCTTTCTTTCAATTGAGGAATCAATTTTAGGCGAATCCAGTTGCGCAAGAAGCTGGGATCCTGATTACTGCGATCGAGCCGGAAGGTCAGGTGGTTTTCATTCAAGTACTGTACGATCTGGGCTTCGGACACGTCGAGCAATGGACGAATCACGATGAGACGGCTAGCCGACTCGATGTTCGCTCCATCGAGCTCATAGCTGGACGGCATCCCACCTAAACCCTTCAAGCCAGAGCCGCGCAGGAACCACATCAGCACGGTTTCCGCTTGGTCGTCCTCTGTATGCGCGGTGGCGATTTTATTAAGCCTGCGCTCCCGAGCCACGTCGGCAAAAAAACGATATCGTTCCGCCCGCGCCAGCGCCTCGAGATTGCCTTTTCCGGCCGCAACTTTGATCCGGGGCAGATCGACCTCCTTGAGATGAAACGGCAACCCTAACTTTTCCGCCAACTCCGCCACAAACCGTGCGTCCTCTTGAGCCTCCGCCCCGCGAATCCCATGCTGCAAATGCGCCACTTCGAGGCGCAAGCTGAGATCTTGGCGAAGGCCGGCGAGAAGATGTAGCAGCGCGACCGAATCGGGTCCGCCGGAAACCGCAACCAGCAAATCGTCGCCCCGCGAGATCATTTGATGCTTATCGATGTTTCTTTTGACTTGGTCGTTAAGTGTCATCACCAAATCCTTGAGGCTTTTGCACGGGCAAATCAAATGCGGCGAAGGTAGTAACGTTAAATGTTTGGCTTCCCGACATAGCCGGTCATTTCCACATACCCTGAGCCGACAATCGGCTTGTTTCGGATCATCCCGTTGACACGTGCCGCGCCTTCCCAATACGTCACCCGCGTGCTTCTGTTGGTGATGAGTTCCTGGTCCGTAAACTCCGGCGCGATTGCTAACTCAATACCCTCTGAAGGAATCGTTACTTTCCACTTCATGGGGTAATTTCCGCCGCTCTTCGCACTCTTCCATCGTTCCAACACCTCAATTTGGAAATCTTCCAACCTCAGATGTTTCGTCGTACCGTCCGCTTTTACCAGGGTGCCGCTGGAGTAAGGATCGGGCGATCCGTCCTTTCGGCGAATCAAATAGAGCATGATCTCAGTTTCATTATCGAGCTGAAGGCTGAACCAGTCCCAGCCCACCTGATCTTCTCGCAATTGATTGCTGCCAAATTCATGGTCCATCCAACTCAATCCGTGGACTTTTTCTTTTTGGCCGCCAATCGTAATCTCCCCTTCGGTTTTCATGCGCGTCAACGAATAATAGTAAGAAGCCCGTCCTTCGCCTTGCCCCTTTTGGCTGAGACCGTTGTCACCATGAAGAACCGGCGGCTTGAGCGAAACCAACCGGAGCCGCAGCTCCGTTCCCCGGTCGCTTGCCTGGATCTGGTGATTTTTTTCATCGCCCTCCACTTTCCAATCTTCGTTCCAAACCCGGTAACGATCCGTCTCGGCGCCGGCCTTTCCTTGATAGCCGCGATTGATTCTCTCTCGAAATAGGAATTTCTTCCGGTCGATATCCGATACGGCGAAATGAGCCATGTAGAGATCAGTGAAATACGGTGGCTTGCCTTTGACCTCACCCTGTCGGTCGCGCAGGCCGAACCGGAAAAAAGTAACCTGGTAACCATAATGATTGCCGGTCTCGGACTCCAGGTGACCTGTGTAGTACCACCACTCGGTTTTGAAATCCGGGTGGGAATAGTGATCGGCCGGGAAGGAAAGCTTGCGTCCGGGTAACGCCAGCTGGTACGTAAAGCCACCCTCACCCTCCCCTCTCCCTGGCAGGGAGAGGGTTGAAACGAGGACGAATAGAAAAAGCCGCAAAGAGATTGTGAACAACACTTTTAGGTTCTTCCTAGATCCCATATTTGCAGAGGCAATTTGACTAATGCTATAGGGTGTCTATGGAAAAACAATACATGCGCGAAACGTTGCTCACAACACCGGCTGAATTACAGAAAAAACTCGGTTCACCTGATCTCTGCCTCGTCGACGTTCGGCCGGCGGAGCAATTTGCTCAAGGTCACATCCCGGGCGCGGTTCATTTTGATCTTTTTGGTCTCAGCTTAGTCGACACCAGCGAAGCGCCGCTCAGGGCATTCATGTATATGATCCATCATGTGCTCGAGCTACGCGGCGTGAGCGAAACCAAGGAAGTTGTCTTTTACGAAAGCAACTCCGGCATGCGCGCGGCACGGGGACTGTGGTTTTTGGAATATTTCGGCCACCCTAATGCGCGCATGCTCGACGGGGGCTTCGACGCATGGAAGAGAGCGGGCGGGACGATCACGACGGAATCAGTCGTTCCGAAGGCAGCGACTTTCAAAACCACCGAGCGCCGGGAAGTCCTGGCTACGGCGGACGACGTTCTTAAATCACTCCAGAAGAAAGAGTTTTCCATACTCGATACCCGCAGCGATGGCGAATATCTTGGCACCCACGTCCGCGCCGCCCGCGGTGGAGCCATCCCGGGCGCCATTCACATCGAGTGGACCGACAATCTCGACGCCAGTGGCAAATTCAAATCCAACGCGGAGCTAAAAGCCATGTACGACAAAGCCGGCATCAGCCCGGACAAAGAAGTACTCTCCTACTGCCAGGGTGGTTATCGCGCGGCGCATAGCTATGTTGCGCTGCGCCTGCTCAGCTTCCCAAAAGTCAGAAACTATATCGGCTCCTGGAAAGAATGGGGCGACCGCGCCGACCTGCCGATTGAAATCCCGAGAGCAAAGCAGTGACTTCGACGCTTTCCACATTTAACAACGCTCTATTACTATGCCTGCTGGCCTCGCTTGCACAGACTGACTTATCATTCGCCACGGAAGCTAGAAAAGTGACTCTGTCTTATTCTGCGGTGAGCATGACCTGGTTTCCGGTGAAGGTAGCCGTGGAGAAGGGGTTTTTCCGGAATGAAGCATCGAGTGGAGTTTCATCCAACAACAAACGAAAAAAACCACCGTGCCAGTTTCCATCGCTCATGATATGACTTTACTCAAAGAAGTGCAGCGTGACCTTGGCATGTAGCAACCGGCCGCAAAATCAAACCACTTAAGAATAAGGAGTAATTCCATGCTTAGAACACTCGATCTTCTGGCCAGTGATCCCTCCCATCTGCCCTTCCTCTTTGTATTCAAGGAGTCCGGCGTGATGGAAAAATACGGCTTCGAAATCGACCTCCACATAGTCGGCGGGGCCAAAGCGCCGACTATGGCGCATCGCGCGAAACTCGCTTTGGCCGGCGAAATCGACTTTCTGAGCGGTTTACATCACGAGACTTATCGAGAGCGCGCCAAGGGTGAGAAACGGCTCACCTACCTCGCTCAAGCCCAAAACAACTGGGATGACCGGCTCGTCGCGCTGCCAAAGATCCAAACCGTCCAGGACCTGAAAAACCAAAAGATCATCTGTCACGGCAAAGCGCCCTGCGTCGCCGGGAACCTGCGCGCAGTATTGGAAATCTGCGGTCTCAAACCGGAGGAGATAAACATCCAAGCCATCGAAGATTCGTCGGGCAAGTTTCTGCAATTTGTCGACCGCCTGACCTCCGGCGAAGCCGCGGCGGCGTTGGTGGACATGCCCTTCGATCTCTACGGCATCAAAAAGGGACTGAAGATCGTCGATCTGCCGGATCGGCCGGTCATCCACAATACAACTCTTTTAGCGACGACGGATTACATCAAACAAAACGAAGAAACCGTTTATGCCTTTATCAAGGGTTTCATCGAAGCCCTCCATTTCTTCAAGACCGAACCCGATAAAGTGGTCCCGATCCTCAAGAAAAACTTGGCAAAGCGCTACGGACTCGAGGAGGACGAGTATTATATTTACCTGCAGCGCGAGTGGGCGCGACTGTTATCCAAGAAACCTTATCCCCTGGCCAGCGCCATTCAAAATGTCTATGACCTCGATGTCGGCAAAGATCCCGCGATGAGAAACATCGGTCCGATGGAGCCGTGGGATTTGCATTATCTTCGCGCCATCGACGACAGCGGCTTCATCGACAAGCTGTATGCGGCCTAGGATCGGACATCTAGCCGATCTCAGTTTTCGGCTTTCGATCATGTGCGCCGGCATGAGGGGAGCGTAGAGGCATGACCCGATCCCACACAGCCTCGTTGCTGAACATTTTTGAGTGACAACTTGTGCCGATCCAACTGTACCTCGACACCAACGTACTTTGTCGTCGTTCGATGATCAGGGGATCAGCAGGGTGCGCGTTGAAACTGATGCGTTCGAGCGGATTTTGGAGAAAGTAAGACGAGCCGATGCCACCCTAATATAGTTAGCTCCGAAATCCTAGTTTTTGAGATTCAAAGAATTATCGAACCGGCCAAGAGAGCGAAGGCTTCTGTCTATCTCCGTATGGCGCGCACTTATCATGCCATGACGGATGAAACGCTTACCATAGCCAGAACAGTTGAAGACAGATTCAAATTGAGCTACGCGATGCACTACAATGCAGTAAGCGCGCTTTTGGACGGGAGCGAATATTTTCTAACGTGCGACGATGGAATAACAAAGAGGTTTAAGTGATGTTCCCTTTCTGCTACCATTGGAATGCATCGCTGGATCTTGGGAGTAATGAATCCGGCAGCATTTTGTCGACACTGTGCGATGGTGATCTATGAGCAAAGCCGCTACGAAGGTCGAGGAAGCAGTGATTAGAGAAGCTGGGATACTCTTGTGAAAAAGATGGGTGCAGCCAAGGCAACCACTTCCTAGTAGCTTTGAGCGTGGTGAAGGAGACTCTGTCAAAGAAATCAAGCGTTTCTGGCGCGGAAAGTCTCTCGATGAGATTTATCGCCAGGTAAAGCGAGCGAAGATCGCTTTCTAAGTTTCCCTCCATCATCAATGGCCAGCGAAACTGGCAAACTCTTTCCGTCTAACAACGTCGGTCTCTTCTCTGACTATTTCCTGAGCAAGAGACTACCCGCCGAGTCCCGCTATGGAGTAGCGAAAAACTAGCTGCCGAGAACTGCCTCGCAAAGATCCTCGCCCAGTACAAGAAGTTCACCGCCACCTACAAATCCCCCAACGAGGCGCAAACGGAAGATGATTTTATCCGTCCCGTTTTGGCGCTACTTGGCTATTCCTACATCGTACAGACCTCGCTCAAACATAAAGGAAAAAGCAACCAGCCTGACTACGCTCTCTTCCCCGACGACAGGACGAAGAAAGAGGCCGGTTCTTTCAAAGTCAAAGAACAAGAAGCTTTCTACGGGAAGGCATTGGCCATTTGTGACGCTAAGTATTGGGGGCGCCCGTTAGATATCAAGCTTAGCGACAAAAAGGACACTTTCACGAATATCAATCCCAGTTTCCAGATCGTCAATTACCTCGTCGGCGCCAACGTCGATTGGGGCATCCTAACCAACGGTAGACTCTGGCGTCTTTACTACCAAAAGGCATCGTCGCGCTCATCGACTTTCTACGAGGTTGACCTAGAAGAGCTCCTCCTGAAGGGTGACTCGGAACGATTTCTTTACTTCTATCTCTTCTTCCGTAAAGAGGCGTTGCTCAAAGATAGCCAGGGCAAAACTTTTTTAGAAAATGTCCTCGAAGGTTCGACCAATTATGCCTCCGAGTTAAGCGACAGCTTAAAAGACAAAGTCTTTGACAAAATTTTCCCCCACCTAGCGCGCGGCTTCGTACACTATCGCAAGAAAGAACTAGGCGTGCAGACGGAGACTGATGAGTCACTGAAGGAGACTTACAGCGCCACCCTAACCCTTCTGTATCGACTTCTCTTCATTCTCTATGCCGAGGCCCGCGACCTGCTGCCAGTAGAAGAACAAGCATACCACCATTATAGCCTAACCAGATTTAAGCAAAGAGTGGCGGAATTACGCGACAAAAGATCAACATTGACTGAGCTTTCAACTGATCTTTGGAGCGATTTGGACACTCTGTTTAAGATCATTGATGTCGGTGACGCTAAACTGAACGTTCCCACTTACAACGGAGGTCTTTTTAGCCAAAAGAATCCGAAAAATGATTTCCTGAAGAAAAACAGGGTGCCTGACCCATGGCTCGCTGAGGCACTCGATTATCTCACTCGCGACATTGACAAGGAAAGCAGCAAGCCACACTTCATCGACTACAGCGAGTTAGAGGTACGCCACCTGGGAAGCATCTATGAAGGCCTGCTGGAATTTCACCTGATGATGGCCCAGGAGGACAAAGGTGTCGTCAAAGAGAAAGGGCGAGAAGTTTATAAGCCGGTCAGTGATGTCCAGAATCCAAAGGAGATCGTTAAGAAAGGAGAACTTTACCTAGAGAATGACAAGCATCAAAGGAAAAGTACCGGCAGCTATTACACGCCTGACTACATCGTCAAATACATTGTTCAGAATACCGTCGGGCCGGTTCTGGAAGAGAAAATGAAGAAGGGCGAGAAGCTCTTCGGGGAGATCGCGTTGTTAAGAGCCAAGGCCAAGCGAGCCACCGGCGCAAAGAGAATCTTGGCTCAGGAGCAACAAAAAGAGGGAAGCAGCCGATGAGCTGTTCTCTTTAAAGATTCTCGACCCGGCGATGGGCAGCGGCCATTTTCTAGTGGAAACCGTTGATTTCCTGTCCGACCACATCATCAAGTTTTTGACGGATCACCCCGACAACCCGGTTTTGGAAGAGATTGAAAATCTTCGTTCTACGATTCTAATAGACCTCAAGAAAAAAGGCATCGATATAGACGAGCAAAGGCTTACCCCTACCAATCTCGTCAGGCGCATGGTTATGAAGCGTTGCATTTATGGCGTGGATCTAAATCCAATGGCTGTCGAGCTTGCCAAGCTCTCTCTGTGGCTTCACTCCTTCACCCTTGGTGCCCCGCTCTCCTTCCTCGACCATCATTTGAAATGCGGAAACAGTTTGATAGGGACAACTGTAAACAGGGTCAAAACATCCATGCAGGAAAAAAAGGAGAGCGAGGAAACGACTATAGCGGACTGGGAAGGCCAAGAGCGAACCTACTCTGGTCAATCATCTCTTTTCCTCTTTGGATCGCACTTCGCTGGGCTTCTGTCGGCCACAGAGTTGATGCAACAAGTGGGGGAACTAACAGACTCTACGTTCGAAGAGGTTCAAGAGAGCCAACAGAAATACGAAAAAGCCGCCGAGGCCCTGAAGCCTTTCAAACTCATGCTTAACCTCTGGACTAGCGAATATTTCGGCAACAAAGACGCCCAACGCTTTCTCACCCATGGTGGCGACATAGAGGCTTTTCAAAAGAGCACGAATCGACTACCGGAAAAGACAAAAGCTCTTCGAGAAATCAGTGACACCCTCTCTGAGAGCAGAAGCTTCTTTCACTGGGAGCTGGAATTCCCGGAGGTCTTCTATAAAGGGACACGTGAAAAGGAAAACGCCGGCTTCGATGTAATCATTGGCAATCCACCCTGGGGAGCTGCGTTGGAAAACAATGAGAAGAAATATCTTGGATCGGTTTATCCAACAACCGCTAAGAATTTTGACACCTACGTGGCCATGATCGAGAAGAACGTGGGAATACTGAGGAGCGCAGGCACGTTAGGGTTTATTATACCTAATGCTTGGCTAACCGGGGTTTCATACATCCCACTTAGAAGATTTTTGCTTATAAACGGAGTCCTGCTTGATTTTGTGAATCTTCCGTATGACGTTTTCTCCGACGCTTACGTCGACAGTGCCACCATAGTCTTTGAAAAGCGCGATCCCAGCGCGAATCCAATCTTTGGCAAAGTAAGAGTTATCAATTTCGGTAAACGAGATCGTGTCACAGACATTAATCTCCACGTGTCGAAACGAGTCTATTTAGACTATGGTGTTTGGGCAAACGACCCGTACCTTGCTTTCCGAATATCTCTCTCCTCAGGCGACTACTCGATTGAGAAGAAGCTATCGGACAACGTTGTCCCGCTACAAAGCATCGCGGAAATTGACCGCGGGTTAGAGGCCTACAGCAAGTATCGGCAGTCTCCGGATGAAATAGGACGAAAAATATACCATTCCGCCTCTAAAATTGGAGAGTCCTACATTAAACAATTTCAAGGCACTCTACGGAGATATATACTCTCCGAAGATGGAGAACTCTGGGTGAAGTGGGGATCACATCTTGCGGAGTCTCCGGCAATCGAATTCTTTGAGAAACCAAGAATTCTGCTTCGGCGCCTAATCAGCAGACAGTTTCGTATAATGGCGACATTTACCGAGGACAAATTTGCCAACGATTCCTCGACCTTTGATATAATTCTAAGAGACGAACGCTACAACTTGTTCTTTGTTCTCGCTATACTTAATTCAACTCTTTTTTCCCATTTCCAAGTCAAAAGATCTCAACTCGCCCAGAGAGATGATTTCCCAAAACTCTCCCTTGAAGAGGCTCGAACCTTCCCCATCCGGAACATCACGTTTCAAACATCGTCAAAGCAACGAGCGAATCTTTTGGAAAAAAGCAAATCTCTTTACGGGCGTTGCATGGCCAAGAGTGATTTTCTCTGTGTGACCGGGTTCGTGGAGCATTGTTTAAAACAAAAGCCGGAACAGACAGACGTGGTGCATGACCTCTTAGCGTTTTTGGCACAGCGAATGATAGAGCTAAACAAACAGGTCCTGACAGAGACGAAAGGATTCTTGCATTGGCTGGAGATAACGATCGGCGCAAAGGTCGATGCGCTTAAAAACAAGACCAAACTCTTCGCTTATCACGACGGGAGCCTAGAGGAACTGCTGGAGGTAGTAAAGGAAAACCGAAGGATCCTCAAAATCAATCCTGCTAGCAAAGAGTTTTTTGATCCACTTAAAGATGCCTTTGAAAAAAGTTTGGCGAAACTTTCGCCCCTTAAAAAGAGCATTACTACAACCGACCACCTCATTGACCTGATTGTTTACAGACTCTACGGCTTAACTGACGAGGAAGCTAAGCTAGTGAAAAATGAAGCTGAATCGCCATGATCCATAGAGCGTCTCTGACCTTCGCTATTGTTGCTCTTTTTGTGGCCAATTTGATTGGGTCGCTCTTCGCAGCCGAAAACAAGGGGGCTCATATGGAACTGAAAAGCTCCGCTTTCACGGAGAGCGCCAACATCCCGCGCAAGCACACCTGCGATGCTGAAGATGTCTCTCCCCTACTCAGATGGGACGACGTTCCGGCGGGGACTAAAGCCTTTGCCCTGATTGCCGACGATCCGGACGCGCCGGGCGGCACCTGGGTTCACTGGGTTATTTACGATCTACCGGCAGAAACGAAAGAGCTGGCAGAAGGCACAGCCAAAACTGAGACGTTAGAGCGCGGAGCTAAACAGGGAATAAACGACTTCCGGCGAGTCGGCTACAGTGGACCATGCCCTCCGCCGGGCTTACCGCATCGTTATTTCTTCAAACTTTATGCTTTGGACGCACCGACTAATTTAAAACCGCGCGCGACAAAGCAGCAGCTACTCGACGCCATGAAAGGACACATTCTGGGCGAAGCCCAACTCATGGGGGGCTACGGTCGATGACCGACTTCCGCGAAAACACCCGTTGTGAAGGCCGCTTTTCTATTTACACAGCTGGAGAGCAATGTCGTTGAATGCGATTGGCTCCGACATTTACCAGAGGTAAAGAAGATGTGAGTCGGCGCTCATGAATAGCGTACCGAACGAAAGATATCTGAAATTTAGGTGTCGAAGAGAAGAAAAAGTTCCAAGTCGAAACCGTCGCGCTAAGGCATCAACGTCGCTTTTCTCCGTGCAGAGTGGTCGAATCGTCCACCGCGATTGATCCCTTGTGAGGCATACATCTTTCTACGAATTTGGCTATGGACACACTTGACAGCGACAGCACGGCGGGGGAGCGGAGTTGAAGGGTTCGGTGGATGAAAAATCTAAAACTCGGCTAGGCGCTGGTTAGTTCGTTTTAGCGACGAACGTCACATCATCCCGGCGAACATAGCCGGTGGGATTGCTGCGCCTCGACCTCACTTCCAGCCAATCACCGAGGGAGCGGACGACATTGACCCGGGTTCCTTTGGTGATCTGAGACAAGACGCGTGAAGATGCAGAGGGCCCTTCGTAAACCGAGGTTGCGCGGAGGGTTTGGTAAACTCCCAGCTCAGCCGCACTGCGCGCGCCCTCGGACCGACTCGATGACGGGCTCGGCTCTGCCGGACGCGGCGAAGCCTTTGCTGCCGGCGCTACCTTGGTCGCCGCCAATCGCTCCGTCTCCCGCACCGTGCGAGTCAATTTTTGCTGGGTTGACGCTAGATTCTTTTGGCTTTCCTGGAGCTTTTTTTTGAGCTCGACAAGCTGAGTCGAATTCTGGGCCAGCTCCTTTCGCGCTTGAGCCAGTTCAGCTTCCAAGGTTTGAATCTTTTGGTCCTTGTCCCTGAGCTGCGCTAGTTTCTCTTCGAGCAACGATTGCGATTCACTGCGCTGGCGCTGTCCACCGATCAAAAAGACGCCGATACCGAAAACCAGCAAACCCGCGATCAAGATCGCTTTCGACGTGATCGAGGTCTTGGGCTTCTTGGACCTTAGACGCGCTTCCATAATATCGGATTCTCGCGTCGGCCATTCTGGAGCGACAGTTGAGCTCAGATCTGCTTTGCAGTACGGACACCTTAGGGCGTCCTCGGCAATGCTATTGGCGCAGTGGGGACATAGCTTCGTACGAATTCCTCCCTTGGTGACTAAAGATTTGCCGTCCTTTGGGCAAACACTCATTTTGTCGTCGTATTCGGTGAAGCATTGCGGGCACCGCTTCATGGGAATTATTCTGAATATAATACGTTTGTCCGTCAAGAGGAATCGCCGACGTCAAGTCGACTTTCGAATGAAACTTGCTCAGGCCATCCGCAACTTGCCCTACCAGCACCCTTAAGCTATAGAACCCTGGGAGGAAAAAAATCATGGCTCTCATCATAAGCGAAGCGCAGACCAGAAAACTCATCGACATGCAGGTGGCCTTAAAGCTCGTCGACGGAATGTTTCGTGCCCGCGCCGCCGGAAAGGTGCGCAGTGTACCGCGGCGCCGGCTCAAAGGAAGCGAAAAACAGCTCAACATGATGGCGGCATGGCAAGCCGACTGGGACTGGATTTGCTTGCGTGCTTACGCCGGAGCCTCTAATACCATCACCCTTTACAACGGACGCACGGGCCAGATCCAAGCCATCATCGACATGGGCTATCTCAGTAGCCTCCGCACAGGCGCGGCCACCGGAGTCGCGGCGAAATATCTCGCCCCGCCCACGGCAAAAACACTAGGCGTGATCGGACCCGGCTGGCAGGCGACCTTTCAAGTCGAAGCGGTTGCGAACTCATGTCCCATTAAGGAGATTGTGGTCTATGGCCGAAATTCGAAGAGACGAAAAGAATTCATCCGGCAGATGAACAAAGTGATCAAAGCCGATTGGAAGGAAGCGGACACGGTCGACGAAGTGGAAGCCGCGTCGGATATTTTAGTCGTGTCGACGGACTCGTCGACGCCGGTGGCCACGGGCGCGACCCTAAGAGACGAAGCCTTGGTCGCATCTATTGGCGCCAACGCAATGGTGAAGCATGAGGTTTCGAACAATCTCATTCGCCACATGGATTTGATCGTGACCGACGACCTTGCCGCCGCCAGAGCCGACAGCGGCGATCTCGTCGAGGCTTGCCAAACCCGCATTGCCCGGTGGGAAGACATCGTCCCCCTGGAGAAAATCGTCGCCGAAGGCGTGCCCCAACCAAGACCCAAACGGATCTTCTTTCAATCCAACGGCATCGCCGATGAGGATCTGGCCGTGGGCCGCTATGTACTGGAACAAGCAAAGAAGAAAAAACTCAAAATGAAACGCATCACAGAGATCTAGAGGCGCCACGCATGCCTATCTTCGATGGCGAACTCGGGCTTCAATTCGTCACGCACCTTGCCAATCAGTACACCGTGCCGGATCTCGTTCGTTTAGCCCAGCTGGCAACAGATAGGGGTTTCGAACAGATCTGGGTTAACGACAACATTCGTTACCGCGGACAGATGGTCGTTCTCACCGCCATCGCGTCTCATGTGCCCATACGCGTGGGTACCGCCATCATGGTACCTTATTTTCACAATCCCCTGGACGTCGCGGATTCCTTAGCGGCGCTGTCCGAGTTATGCGAGGGAAAGGAAATTAGCATCGGCATCGCGCGCGGCGATCTGGGACAATCGCCGCAACATGTTCAGGCGTTGAAGCCCGTGGCCATGGTGGACGAAACAGTTCGTTTCCTGCGCCGGGCGCTGGCGGGCGAGGAAATCGCCTACGGAGACTATCCGTTCTTGCAGGACTTCTACCGTCTCAATCCAAACGGAAAATTCCGACTCGCTTTCGAGCCGAAAGCTGCGTTCAAGTTTTACGGCGGCGGCAACGGCCCGCAAGCGCTCCGCATGTGCGGCCGTGTGATGGACGGGTTGATCAGCTCGGGGACCTACATTCCTATGCTCAAAGCTGGCAGGCTTCCGGGAATGCTCGCAGCCGCGGACAAAGCAGCGACGGAACTCGATCCGACCAAGCGCCTGCGTAAAATTTGCGAACTGAATGTCTCAATATCACGGAACCGCGAGCAAGCGATCGAATTCCCCAAGCGTCAGGTTTCCCACTCGATCTTGCAATGGGAAGCTTTGGGGTTCACGGCCAAAGAGTATGCGCAATTAGGCGTGGACCGCGAGAAGGTCTTAAAGCTAAAAGAGGCTTATGCCGCGGGAGCGACCGTCGAAGAGGCATCTAAGCTCGTTACCGAACATATGGTGAAAACATATTACGCGGCCGGCACCCCGGAGGAAGTCAAAGACCAGATCATCGAATTAGTGGGCGCCGCGGGCCGCCTCGGCTACCATCACGTCGCGTTCGCCAAGCTCGGCCCCGATTATGAAGAGGCGATCGAACTGCTCGCAAATGAAGTCGTCCCTGCGTTGAAGTAGGTGACACTCCCCCGCGATGACCCACTCACGCAGGCACGGTGCCCTCCCTAGGTTTTCTGAAACGCCAATACAAAGCGATCGTCTTGGTTCCGCTGCTTGTTGACGTTGAAATCGCGCGTATCCCCAGGTTTGCGCAGCATTGTCCCTTCCTTGGCTAGGGTAAAACCTGAACCCGTGACTTCTTTGATCACTAATGCTTTGTCGATACGATGGAGCGTTTTTACCGCTTCATTGCCGGTGCCGTCTTTAGCCGAGTGATCCACGACGCCGTAAATCCCGCCACGTTTCAGAGCACCGTAAATTCTTTTGTTCATCGCGATTCGAACGTCGGGAGCTAGGTCATGGTAGTTTAAATGAATGATCACGAAGTCGAGCGATCCGTCTTGAGGCAGCGCGATCTTTTCGAAAGGACCATCGACAATCCGTACATTTGCGTAAATCGGTTGTTTCCAGCGGTCAGTGAATTCTGGCCGCGAACCGGGGTTCGTGGAATAGACCACTCCCTCTGGTCCGACCACCTGCGAAAGAATTGCGGTGTAGTATCCGCGGGCCGCCCAGATATCGGCCACCTTGTCGCCTTTCTTGACGCCGTAAAAAGCCAATACTTCGCTCGGTTTCCGCGCCGCGTCTAGGGCACGTTCCGTGTCGGGCCTTTCCGAATTTGTCAGAGCGGCTGTATAATCCTGCGATCTATTTTCCGATCTCTCGGCAGTCGAACAAGCAGCTACAAACAAAATCGATGAGATTCCTATCCACGCATAGATTCTGATCAGACCCTGTTTGCCCATAGATGACTCCTTCATTAGTCGTTAGACCCGGACTAGATTCTCTCTACTCAAACATAAGGTTCTGTCTACTCCCACCAACTGAACAACGGCTTCCGCCGCATGCCTTTTTCCTGTTCCGGTGTCTGTGATGGATGACTTTCACGCATCGCCTTATCAACGTCGTACCTCAGCATCTCCCAGATCTTATCCACGCAGCGGCCAAAGTCGGGGTCCCTCATGCTCTTGAAGTTGCGCGGCCGGGGTACGTCCACGGTGACGATGCTCTTCACCACGCTTGGCGCCGCGCTCAGGACGGCAATGCGATCACAGAGCATCACCGCCTCTTCGATATTGTGGGTAACCAGGACCACCGTCTTTTTATCTCGTTCCCAAATGCGCAAAAGTTCTTCACGCAGGAGCAGGCGCGTCTGGGCGTCGAGACTCGCAAACGGTTCGTCCATCAAGATCACCTCGGGATCGTTAGCCAAAGCACGGGCAATGGCTACTTTCTGCTTCATGCCGCCGGACAATTCCCCCGGCCGCGCGCCGCTGAAATCCAGCAACCGCACCATTTCCAAAAAGAATTGGCTGATACGCTTGTAAGTGTAGCGTTGCTCTTTACGAAACTCCGCACCCAAGGGGACGTTCTCCTCCACCGTCCGCCAGGGCATCAGCGCGGAGTCCTGGAAGACCATCGATACCAGCGACTGGGTTCTTTTTTCCCCGACAAATTCCACGCTCCCCTGCGTCGATTTTTCAAGGCCCGCCATGATGTGCAGCAACGTCGTCTTGCCGCAGCCCGTCGGCCCGATGATGCCGAAGAACTCTCGATCGCGCACTTCGATATCGACGCCGCCCAAGGCGCGGTTTTTTCCCTTTCCCGTCGTGAACTCTTTGGTTAAACCGTGAACAACAACTTTCATCTCTAATACTCGGAGATCTAAACCGCAAAGAACGCAAAGATCACATAGCTTCAATAAGGCTCTCACCCTCCTGTGCGCCGGGTACTCTTTGCGTCCTGCGTTCTGTGCGGTTAGATCTTTTGTTCTTTTAATCTAAGAATCTTCTCCGACAATCACGCCCCTTCTACCTCGCGCTAAACATTTCATCGAACAGCTTGGCGTAGCGTTCGAAATTATCAAGAACTTCCGTGGGCGCAAAGGCGGGCCGAATCCCTTCCATTAAACGCGCATGTTCGGGCGGGACATCGATCCGATCGGGAATTCGGCTCATGCCGCGGATGAGTTCTTGTCCTCGCTTCGACAGCACGAAATCCATGAACAGCCGGGCCGCATTTGGGTGAGGCGCCTTGGCAAAAATACCGGTAGGGTGAATATTGGCGAAAACCGGATTTAGATAAACCCAATCAACCGGCGCGCCCGCGGGTTTCAATGTTTCGAATGTCTGGGAGTAAGCCGTTAACCCGCCTTTGAACTCTCCCGCCGCAACGAGCTGTGCGACCAGATTCCGGCCGGCCCGAAGCTGCGCCTGCTTGGCCAGCTCGCGCATAAAACTCATCCCCTTTTCATCACCCATCGCTTTGATCAGTGTGCCGAACCACTCGTAAGGCCTGCTGTCCATGCCAATCTGACCTTTCCACTCCGGCTTCAATAGATCGTCGTAAGACTTCGGCACGCTCGTCTTGGGCACGGTTCGAGTGTTGTAGCCGAACGCGGCATAGTTCGTATAGATCGACGTCCAGGTCGCCTGCGGGTCCTTGTATCCTTCTCTAAAGTATTTACGCTCCGGCGAATCGTAGGACGCAAACACCCCGCGCTTTTTTAAATTGTGTCCGTAGAAACTCGTCGTCATCGCTACATCCCAAAGATATTGGCCGGCGCGGGCTTCGGTTAGAATTCTCTCCATGAGCGCGGCGTCGGTGGTCCGATAAAATACCGCGTCAATCTTCGGGTATAGCTGCTTGAATCCGTCGGTGAGCGTCTTAGAATCGGCCGCGTTGAAGGAAGCGTAGAACATGAATTTCCCTTCCGCTTCCGCGCGGTCTTTGACTTCCGCCGCGCCAGTGAAGATCGGCGATATCCACGCCCAGGCGGTGAAAAGGACCAATGCAATGCAGCCAACTTGCTTCACAGAACTAGCTCTCTCCATGAGTTTGCTTCTCGATGCCGGGTTGATCCCGAGACTCGAAACCCGAAACGCGAAACCCAACGTCATGGCATTTCGGCAAGCAAGCGTCCGTAACCCATCACCGGCTCGTTTAGTTGGAGGATCTTCTTCGTAGCCCAAACTTGTGCCGGGATACTCGAAACCACCGTGGTTTTCAGATCCTTTTCTAGCATCTCGAGAACCGGCAAGTTGTGCCAGCCGGCGCCCAACATGTAGATCCCGTCGGCCGGACCATGCTCAAGGAAGACTTTCTTGGCAAAACCGTAGATCGCCTCTGGAGAAAGCTTCCCGGCATCTTTGAACGGCACTTCGATTCCCTTCATCGCTTTCACTTCGAAGCCATCATCCTCCAAAAATTTGGCGAAGCGGCGGTTCATGTCGTCTTGGAAGTAAGTAATACCTACCAGTTTTTTCATTCCCAAAGCACGAAAAGCATCGACTTGCGCCATCGTCGCCACCAGCACCGGAATACCGTATCTTTTCGATAGCCGGTCAGAGATCTCACGGTCCGCACCGTGGCCGCGCACCATCGTTGGAGGCGCCCCCATGATCATGACGACATCGGCGCCCAGCTCGGCCAAACGTGCTACTTTTTTTTCGGCCACCGACAACGCTTCCTGAAGCTCTTGCTCATTGCCGGCTCGGATGCCGGCGTGGCACGGTATGAACCCCACGCCCTCCGGCATGAGCTTGATAAAACTTTCCATCGAACCCGGTCGATAAGTGGGCTTAACCAATCCGACAACTCCTCGCGCGCCGTAATACATCTCTCTTCTTCTCCTGCCACGATAATAGAGTAGGGGCGGGTTTCAAACCCGCCCCTACGGATCTGCGTTCTATGCGTTCTTTGCGGTCAAAAATATACTTTCCGTTATGCTGCGGCCCTCAGCCCTGCACCGTTGCCGTTGCCCAGGACCTTACCCGGAAGAGCGCCGGTGTGATTGCCCTTTTCGACCAGCACTTCGCCGTTGACGAGAGTCATCTCGATGCCCACCGCTTTTTGAATGAAGCGTCTTTCGTTGGCCGGCAAGTCCTGCACCATCTCTGGCTCGCACTCGCGGATCGTTGACGGATCGAAGAGCACCAGATCCGCCGCCATGCCGCGCCTGATTAAACCACGATCGTGCAAACCGAAGATCGAGGCGACCATGAAAGTCAGCTTGCGCACGCCCTCTTCCAGGCTCATGACGTTTTTCTCGCGGATCCAGTAGCCCAATAGCCGCGTCGCATAGCCGAAACCGGCGTCGTAAATCAGATGGGCACCGGCGTCGGACTGGCCGACGAGAGTAAACGGGCTCCGGATGATCTCCGCCACCGCTTCTTCGTCGCCGTTGGTGCTGGAAGTTTGAAATTCTGTATCCAATCCCTCTTCCAAGGACAGATCCAGGAAGGCGTCGATGACGTCCTGGCCGCGAATTTTGGCGATCTCCGCCACACTTTTTTTCTCCAGATGTTTATTTGCCGGCGTCGCGGCCTTGATGAGATACACGAGATCCCAGCGCCGCGAGAACCGCGAAGATTTTTTCTCCTCCACCGCTTCGTAGCGCATCTTGCGCCGCGTCTCCGGATCGCGGATCGCTGCGATCCGAGCGTCAAGCGGTAAGAAGAGAATCGTTTTCCAAGTCGGCAGATCGTCGAACACCTGGGCGTTTTTCATGGTGAGACGGTTATTGAACAGCCGCGCGTTGCACAGCGGATAGGATTGCACGCCGCGCTCCAAGGATTCCTTCGCCAGATCCAGCAGCTGGCGCCATTCATTCGGTTTATCCCAACGATGCGCGATGCTCTGCCAGATCACCGGCCGCCCGGATCGGGACGAGATCTCATCGAACAATTGCACCGTCTCGCGCATCGGCACCGAGACTCCAAGCGAACCCCGGGAAATCTGCACCGCGCCTTGATTGATCTCGCCCAGCGCGCAGGCCAACTCGATGATTTCTTCATCGGTGGCGAATCGGCTTTGGATGGGCGTCCCGTCAGCAAACATGTGCACCGGATTTTGATTGGTCGAGAAGCCCATGGCGCCCGCGCGCACGCCGGCTTTAAGAATCTCTTTCATCTGGTGGATTTCCGTCGGAGTGGCGGCTCGTTCCGTGGCGGCATTGCCCATCACGAACTGCCTGAGCGCGCAGTGCCCCATCAAGGCGGCGACGTTGACGCCAAGATGACCGCGCAGCTTATCCAAATATTGCGGAAACGTCGTCCAACCCCACTCGACGCCGGCCCGCAAAGCCGGCAGCGAGATCGCTTCGACTCTTTCGAAGCTCTTGAGAATCGTGTCCCGGTCCTCCTCCTTACAGGGTGCGAGCGCAAGCGCGCAGTTTCCCGGAATAACCGTCGTCACACCGTGAAAGCAGGAGGATGTTGCCAGCGGATCCCATAATAACTGCGCATCGAGATGAGTATGAAAATCGATAAAGCCCGGTGATACCGCAAGCCCGTCGGCTTGGACCACGCGCTTCGCCTCGCCGCCGATCCGCCCCGTTTCAACGATCCGCCCATCTTTAACCGCCACATCGCCAAGGTACGAGGGCATTCCGCTGCCGTCGTAGATCCGACCGCCTTTGATAACCAGGTCATAAGCCATACGCCACCCTCCTCGTTTTCGGTAACATTACACCGAGCTTATCGACAGACCTACATTGATGTCAACCAACGAGACTTATCGTCTGCACGCCGAGGCTCTTTGTTTCACAAGATCGGGCCCAAAGCCTCAGGAAAGCAGAAGCTCCAGGTCCTCGCGAGTCAAATTGTGAAGCAGGCTGTTGTCGGCGGTAATGATGGCGTCGGCCAGGTCACGCTTGGTTTGCTGCAACTCGATCACCTTTTCCTCCACCGTGTCGCGAGCGATGAGCCGATAAGCAAACACCTGACGCGTCTGTCCGATTCGGTGTGCCCGGTCGATGGCCTGAGTCTCAACCGCAGGGTTCCACCAGGGGTCGAGAAGATAGACGTATTCGGCCGCGTGCAGGTTGAGCCCCAGGCCGCCCGCCTTCAAGCTGATGAGAAACAGCTTCAAATTCGGATCATTTTGGAATTGCTCGACCGGCCACTCGCGGTCGCGCGTTCGTCCGTCCAGGTAGGCATAGGGAATCTTGGCCCCATCGAGCCGGCTCCTCAAAATTGCGAGCAGGCTCGTAAATTGAGAAAAAACCAAAATTTTATGCCCCTCATCGAGCACCTGATCGAGCTGCGCCAAGAGCGTGTCGATCTTGGCGCTCGGCTCCCCGGCCTTCTTTTTATCGATCAGGCCGGGATGGCAGGCCGCCTGGCGGAGGCGCAGCAGCGCTTCGAGCACCTGGAACTTTATCTGGCTTATGCCGTTACCACCGGCGTTTTTCAACAGCCGTCCGCGGTAATAGTCACGCAGCTCGTCATAGAGTTTTCTATCCCGGGGCTCGAGATCGCAATAAATCGTCTGCTCGGTTTTCGGCGGCAGCTCCCGCGCGACCTCGTCCTTCGTCCGCCGCAGGATAAAAGGCCTCAAGGCCCGTGCCAGCACACTCCTTGTGGCAGGGTCGGGATTTCTCCCCGCGCGGCCAAACACCGACGCGCTCCCGAGCATTCCCGGGTTGAGAAACTCGAAAAGGCTCCAGAGCTCGCCCAGATGGTTTTCCACCGGCGTACCGCTCAAAGCCAGCCGATGATCAGCGCTGAGCAGACGAGCGGCTTTGGCGGAGAGAGTCCCGGCATTCTTGATGGCTTGGGCTTCATCGAGAATGCAGTAGTCGAAACGCAGGTCTTTGAACTGCAGCGCATCCCGCCGCAGCGTACCGTAGGTCGTAAGCACCACGTCGTACTCATCGAAATGATCGCCGGGTTTGAGACGGGCCCCTCCCGTGTGATCGAGAACGCGCAGCTTGGGTGCAAATTGAAGCGCCTCCTTCTTCCAGTGAAAGACCAGCGAACGCGGCACAACGACGAGCGATGGACGGCGAGATTGATTGTCAACTTGAACGCGGAGATCGCGTCGCGATTCCAAAAGCGCGAGGACCTGAATCGTCTTGCCCAACCCCATGTCGTCGGCCAAACACCCACCGAAGCCGAAGCGCTGGAGAAAATAGAGCCAGCCTAATCCCTCCCGTTGGTAACCGCGCAAACGGCCGGAAAACTCAGTCGGCGGGTCGGCAGATCTGATCCCGACAAAGGTCCTGAGCTCCTGGCGCACCTGCTCGAAGGTTGCGTCGGCGCTCACCGCCGGTTCCGAAGCCAGTAAAGCATCTAAGAGGCCCGCCTGCGGTCGCGTAAAGCGGATGTAATTTTTCTCGACGCTTCCAAGGCCGGCGAGAAAGCCGTATTTTTTCATCCACTCTTCGGGAATAATCCCCAAGGTGCCGTCGTCGAGGGGTACAGTTTGCTCGCCTTGCTTGATCGCACGCAACAGCCGTGGCAACGCCACCTTCGTATCGCCGAATTGCGCGCCGCCCTCGAGCTCGAACCAATCGACGCCGGAGCTGATGTCCATCGTCAGCGCACCCGCGTTCCGGTAAAGCTTGCCTTCGGCTTCGACATGCCAGCCTTCATTTGTCAAGGTGCGCACGACTTTGGGAAGCTGGTCGGGTGACAATCCGAGGTCAGAATCTTTGCTGG
Organism: uncultured delta proteobacterium; assembly: GCA_963737905.1. Taxonomy (GTDB): domain Bacteria; phylum Desulfobacterota; class Binatia; order UBA9968; family UBA9968; genus DAIRFP01. The sequence goes on from CAVTUQ010000030.1 coordinate 60,601, forward strand.
AATAACCGCTACGAAAACCGAGCTGCACAAGTCGCTTTTCGGCTGCGTTTTCAACCTCAGGGTCACGCCGTATCAGCCGGCGTCGCTCTTTTTGAAAGATCCCGCCGCCCTCGTGATCGTGCTGGACCCTCTCGCCTTCATAATCAAAGGACAGCTTTCCCAGCAGATGGGGCCGGGCCCAAGGATGACGCTCTCCGGGCTTGATGATCAAGTTGGGTTTCGGGCGCGGCGTAAGCAGTTCGAATTTGAGTTCCTCGGGAAGGTCCAGATTGGGCTGTCGTGAGAAGCGCAGCAGCTCCGCAAGAAAAGTCTCGCCCTCTTCGTTGGGAATCGACAGAGCGCCCTGCGCGCGCAGCAGGGAAATCCAGGCAAAGGCGCCGTGGTCGTTAAGACGCGCAATCCAACTGTCCCAGAACACCAAACCACCAGCGAGGAGCAAGACCGGTTTCGCCAGCTCCATCTCCGCCTCGCCGCGCCGTAGCACGCCTTTGACGGAATAGTTCCCAGTGTTGCTTTCACGCGTGACTTTAAGGCACAAATCCCACGCATCCCCATCATCCCAATAGACTGCCGGATGTTCTTTGGCAAGGATAGACACCCGCAAAAAACAACGCGCCGTCGCGCACATGAGCGGCAGCACGACATCCCATAGAGGCCGGGGCACGACAAACTCGGGATATACCGATTCGCTATAGTAAGGCGAGTAGCCATACGCGGCCCCCGGCCGCGAGCCGAAGAGAATCGCCAGAATTCGCCGGTCCCTCGGATCCACCAGGTCATTGATCTCATGGAGGCCGAGCTTTTTTGTCTTGAGCTTCCCCCATTCACCGTTAATCTTTTTGTCGCGCTGGGCCACTTCAACGGTAAGCCGCTCTTGGGCCAACGTTGCCCCCGCATTGATGATGTACACGAATTCGCGCTCCGGTGCCGTCGTGAATCGCAAGCGACCTTCATCGGCCCCCATCTTCGCCAGCAGCGGCTGCAGTTGCTTTCTCCAACCCGGCGGCGGCGCCGGCTTCTTCACCAACGCTGGTCTTGGATAATGCCTCTCGGGGAACACTTCCGGAATCGCTTCGGAAAAGTCGGGCGCCGCGAAATCGCCGGCTCCCTTTAGATAGCCTTTCTGCTCCGCCGCGAGACAGGCCGCCCAGATGTGCTTGCAAGGCTCGAAATCTCTCTCGAAGTACGGGCAGGTGCATGAGTAATCCAAGAAGCCGTCCACACTGGAAATGGTGACGTCATATTGGATCGTCCCTTGAACAACGGCGTTTATGGACAACGCATCGCCTTTAATACGCTTCACTGCGCCGCTCAAGAAATACTGCCGGCCCCGCTGCTGGGAGAGTCTACCCACTTCGTCGGACAACTCTTCTGTGAGATAACCCATACAAAAAACTGAGTAACTTACTGGGACGAAAAAGTCTATGACCCGATCCCTAACAAGATTCGTTCAAGCCGTTCCAGTGTTCAGTCGTTCAAAACGTTCGTTGACAATCCGATTCGCTCTGTGAGAATAAGCGCAAAGCAAAAACGTGGAGGTAATGTCATGAAAACAAACTCGCACCGGAAATCAAACGGCTATAACAGAGGAGGCGCAAGGCGCATCATCGATGCCGACGGCCACGTGCGCGAGACCGATGAGCAAATCATGGACTATATGTCCGCTGGCTACCGCTCACGACGCGACGCCATGCTCTATTTTCCTCTGGTGCCGCACCATGGCTGGCACCGATCGATTCCCTCGAATGATTATCGCCACCAAGACTTTCGCGTGCCGGACTGGCGCGAGTGGGCGGCCAAGCTCGACGAGGGCAATATTGAGCTAACCGTTCTCTATCCGACGCGCTTCATGCACATCGGTCAGATCGGCAATCCAAAATACGCCGTGGAGCTATGCCGAGCCTATAACGATTTTCTCCACGAGCAATTTCTCATGCAAGATCGCCGCTTCCGCGGCATGGCGCTGCTGCCTCTCCAGGATGTCCCAGCGGCAGTAAACGAACTGCGCCGCGCAGTAAACCGGCATGGCATGGTGGGCGGTATCCTGCCGGCGGAAGGGTTGCCCCTGCCCCTCGGCCACGCGCTCTATCGCCCGATTTTCGTCGAGGCCGACCGTCTAGGCTGCGTCCTCTCGGTGCACTCCTGCACGTCGCTCAGAGACAACGACCGTTTTTTGCAGCCCAACGAAGTCGCCACGCTCGCCCATGTGATTCCCCAGATGCGCCAGTTTACGAATATCGTCTTCGCCGGGGTGATGAACAAACTGAAGAAACTCCGACTCGGCTTTCTCGAAGCGGGATGTGGCTGGGCTCCCTTTCTGATCAGTAAAATCGAAGAACGATTGGAGCGAGTTTCACCCAACGAGCGACCGGTGCTGCCAAGCGAGCTGCTTGCCCGGAAGCAGTTTTTCTTTCAATGCGGCGAAGAGAACACGACGGAGCGGGATGTCGAACTGCTCGGGGACGATTGCCTCCTTTGGGCCTCGGACTTTCCCCACGAAGCAACGCGCACCAACTTGCATGAGTTGGTGAAAGAATTTTTTGACCGCAAAGATTTGTCGGCCACCGCGAAGAACAAAATCGCCCACGCCAACCCAAAGCATTTCTATGACTTGTGAAAAAAGGGAGAGTTATATCTGCCCCCGTCAAAACGGAAAAAACTGTCATCTTCTTAGTTTTTCCTCCAGCGGCTTGAAGACTTGAACGTTTTGAACGGCTTCAACCGATTCAACGCTCTGAGAGGACCGATTTGATAAATCCGCTCTGATCTAGCTCTTTTACCAACCGGCTGTCGGCGAAATCTTCGGGTTTAGCGCCTCGGGCCTTGGGATTCTGTTTTTCCAGCCCCTGAAGCAAACTGGCGATGCCCGGGATCGAAGGATAGGGCGGGATCGAAAAATTAGATTTGATCGTGGTTTCGTAACTTTCCTCAAGAATCTCCTTGTCATCGGTCCTGAAATATCTGCCCATGACCTTTAACGCAAAATTCTTGTCCTTCTTTCCGCGAGCCGCTCCTTCGATATAAGCCTTGAGAAAGCGCCGGACAATATCTTCCTGAGTCTTCAAGAATCTTCGCGTGGTCACCACGCCGTTAATGTGATACTCGGCCTCCAGCTTGGACATATCGAGTAGCTCTCTTAATTTGAACTTCCTCGCATTTAGCGTTGACGGCGGGCTCAAGGCTGCGGCATCGATTTTGCCTGCAACCATAGCGGTAATCGCTTCCGTCGGACCGCCGGTCTGGACCATCGTGATATCTCTTTCCGGATCTATGCCGTGTGATCGCAAAGCAAACCTGGCGGCAAGATCGGACAACGTCCCGAAGCGAGTGGTGCCGAACACCTTTCCCCTTAAGTCCTCCATTCGCTCGAAACCCGGACGCGCAAAAATCCAGAAAAGAAACTTGCGCACGATGGTGGCGACAATGACGGTGTCGGCGCCGGAAAAGTTAGCCTGGATCGACGCGGCGCCACCCAGCTGAATAATCGGCAGATCTCCTGCGAGCATCGCCTGGAGCGCGAGCGAGCTTCCGGGGATACTGATAGCTTCGACGTTGAGGCCGTTCTTTTCGTAAAAATTCCCATCCTTGGCCAGCCACAACGACATCTGAGTGGCCGACGCAGAACCACCGCCGACCCTGATCTTTTCAAGGTTTTTCTCCTGCGCGAGAACATTCGAGAGACAAAGCAGCCCTGTGACTACAGTGACAAGAACCACGCGGATAGCTTTTTTTCATGGTTTTCCTTTCGGCTCAAAGACTACGCCATGACGCGGGCAACCGTCATCAGCGGCTGCCACTACGAGGCCTGCGGTCTGGGAATCACTTTTGAATCTATTTGCCGGGGCTGGCTTCTGCATACCTCAACACCTTGCCGCCCTTCGGAGCGCGCGTTGGACCATAGGGCGTATCCTTCTCGATATAGATGCACGAGCCGGCCGTATAAGTCGTCCCGCCGATCTCGATCTCTCCCTGCAGCACGTAGAACATTTCGTGATACGGATGGCTGTGCACCGGAATATTGGTATCCGGCCCCCAGTGGCGAATCATCATCTCCGGGCTCGCACCGTTTTTGCTGGGAACCAACCATTTCGTTTCCCCATGACCGCTCTTCACCAACTTGACGTCTTTCTCGTTGACGGCAATAACGCCCATAGAACCTCCCAGCGAGTTTTAAGATTATCTATCTTACCGCTATACTTTTCGCTACTGGTTCTCCGCAGCCATTTAAGTCACTTTTTTAAATCCATCCGCGGATCCCACGAGCGCAGCATGCCCAATTCGTCCAGCGCTTCTTTGAGATACTTAAAATTGTAATAGTCACTCACGGGCTTTTTCGGCAGGGCCCACTCGCTGGTGTAGAAATCGACCTTCCGTTGATAGGCTTCGAAGTCGAGCACCGGACCCCACTCTTTGTGAACCTCGTCGTAGGCGAGGCTTGCCAGCTCGCGTGTGATGTAGTGGTTATGTCGCAGGATCGAGTCCAGTGTCTCTTCTTTGCTGACCCGAGCAATGGCCGTGCCGCGTAAAATTGACCGCACCATGCCCTTGACGACGAATGGCTTTTCCGCGATGACCGCGGGCGAGGTTGAAAAGCCGGCTTCAGGAATGGCGAAGAGATCGCGGCAGGAAGTGAGCGCATGCCCGCCCATCTGCACGGCGATATTCCAGTGCGGTGGATCACAGCACACAGCGTCGACTTCACCTTTGTCAAACAGCGCTAGACGAAAGCGTTCCGTGTTGGGTGGCTTGCCCCGGCTATCGATCCAGGTAAGGTCCTTTTCGGGATCGAGACCATAATGGCGCAACACGACCTTGGCATCCATGCTCGACCCACCCTTGAGATCCCCGGCGATTTTTTTTCCTTTAAGGTCGGGAATGTCTTTTATGTAGGGTTTCGCCACGAAGACATGCGCCGTCCGGTTGGCGATCGACACGACGTTGACCTCGCCGTCGATGTGATCGCGGTTTTCCAGAACCGAACGAAACGGCGGCGAGCCACCGGGCGACTGGAAAATGATTGCGCCATCCTTGCGCCACTGATGGCGCGGGTGCTGGCTGTCGGGAATACCTTGGACCGGTCTTAAATCTACGTCCAACCCCTCTTCCTTGAAAAAACCCTTGTCGTGAGCGACCCACATCGGGGCTAAGTTGAGAGGGAGAGCCGGTCCAAAAACGACGATCTTTTCGTTGGAACTCATCCGCGATCTCCTTTCGGCTGACTTGAATCTGCAGTTTGGTCTGGCCAAACAAACTCGGTTTTGATATATAGCAGTCAAATTCAGGCTGTCAAGGAGATTTTGGCCTGACCAATGATTGAATTTAATAGCCGGGTCGACAAAATTGCCAAAGATCTGCAGGAACAGATCGTCCAAGGTAAACTAAAACCGGGAGATCGGCTGGCCTCGGAACGCAACCTGTGTTTTGTGTTCGGCGTTGGGCGGACTACCGTCCGTGAGGCCCTAAAGTCGCTAGCGGTGAGTGGGTTGGTTACCCGTTCCGCCCGTGGAGCCGTAGTCGCCGACGCTGAAACGATACGTCTTCCGGGCACCGATCTCGCGGGTCTTGCCGCCCAGACCTCGATCCGACAGCTTTTCGAAGTGCGCAAGCTGATGGAGGTAAGAGTCGCGGGTTGGGCGGCTTCGCGCGCGACCGAAGAAGACATGGACGCGATGCGGCTGGCGATCGAAGCCGACATCTCTCGTAACACGGCCGCAGGTAATCCCAGTCGAATTTTCCACGACGCTTTGGCTAGAGCAGCACATAATCCCGCCCTGGTGCAGGTTTATGACTCGGGAAGACACCTTTTCTTCCGTCTACCTTTTTACTGGAAGCTTTTCGATGATGCGGAAGTGAGGACGGCCAGGGCGGCGCGTCATGAACTCGCCCGGCGCTGGCACGAACATATCTTAAAGGCAATCATAGAGCGCGATGCGGCGGAGGCTGAAGGAGCGATGTTTCAACACCTGGACATCATGGAGAAAGATCTGCTTAACCGGTTACAGGTTGCCGACGGTGACGCCAAGAACCCAAAGCTCTATTCTCATCCAATGCTTACCGATCTCGAGCAAGACAAGAAACAGAAATCGGAAGGAATTCCCTCGATACGTTAAACGAGGAGGCGGGCTATGGAGCATGACCGATGAAACTTCTAATGGCGTGTATTGCTCTCGCTCTTCTCTCGCAAGGAACGACTCTTCCTGCCGCCGAATCCAAGCTAACGGAGCCGCTGAAATTAAGACTCGGGCTCGGCTCCGCCCCGGCTCCGGCGCTGCCCAATTCCGTGCTGTGGCTAGCCAAGGATTTGGGGTTTTATAAGCGCGAAGGGCTTGAGGTCGAGCTTAATGAGTTCCAAGGAACTCCTCTTGTGATCGCTGCGATGATTGCGGGGAACATTGACGTAGGCAATGTTTCGACTTCTGATGTTATCAGGATGAACGCGACCAAAGGTCAGGCCATGCGCGCCATCCATTCCCCGGATGCCCGGCTCTACTTCCTCATTGCCGCCAGAGACGATATCAAGTCAGCGAGCGGACTCCAGGGCAAAACTTTCGCCGTGGCGCGTATCGGCAGCGTCGACCACACCCTTTCGATGATTGCGCTCAAAAATCTGGGCGTGAACACGGCTTCTCTAACGCCGATCGCTATCGGGACCCCATCAACCCGCGCCCAGGCGCTGGTGGCTGGGCGCGTCGATGCCACCACCCTTTCACTGGCGACCTGGGTTACAATCCAGAAAGAACCCGGTGTCAGAGTTCTCGTCGATCACAACACCTATTACGAGACGGCCATGGTCGTGGAGAAAGTGAACGCGGTCACTACCAAAGTGATGGAAGATAAGCCCGAACATTTGCGCCGTTTCACCGCCGCGATCATGAAAGCAAGCCGCCACTTTGCCGAAAACCAAGAGGCATGGGTGGCTGCCATGACCAAGCGTCGCCCCGACCTCGATAGCAAGGACGCGTCAAATCTTTGGGCCGGCTTCAAAACCGCATGGGCGGTAAACGGCTTGATGAACCTCGACTCCTATAAGAAAAGCGCTGACTTCTTTTATCAGACAGGAGCTTTGGAGAAAGTTCCAAAGATAGACGTCAATGAATGGGCGGAAACGCGCTTCGTCGATCAGGTGCTCAAAGAAATCGGCACGTACGCGAAATTCGACCCGACGGGTCGGTCACTTCAGTGACAACGCCATGGCACACGTGATTCACAGAGGATTCGGCAACTAGGAAGTCTCCTTTTGTAAAGGGAGATTGAGAGGGATTTTCATCTGCTCAACACGACTTTGACGAGACTTTGATGTTCACTTCGTTTGAGTTGACAATGAAAACCCATAATGGTACGCGCAGGATCAAAGACGGCTTTTGTCGAGAGAATCATTGATCAGCAAAATCCAGTTTAGGAGGGCAAACATATGGCGATCGGATTGTCCCACGGCGGTTCGACCATCTACTCTTCCCCATCCCCTTCACGGGAGCTTCTGGTGGGAACACGAGAAGGCATCGTCACGATCGAGCGCGAGGCCTCTGGGTCGGAGTGGCGGGTAAAACACCGCGCTCTGACCGACAAGCACATCAGCGCGATCATCAAGGAACCGGAGAGCGGTTTGACGTTTGCCGGCGCCTTTCACGGCTCAGTGCATGCCAGTGCGGACGACGGCAAAACCTGGGAGCCCAGGGGCAACGGATTAACGGAAACCGATGTTTACTCGCTGGCAGCGCGGCGCGTGAACGGGCGCGTGCGTTTATACGTCGGCACCGAGCCGGCGCACCTGTTCACTAGCGAGGATCTCGGTCTCCACTGGAGCGAAGTGCCGTCGCTGCGTTCCGTGCCCAGCGTGCCGAAGTGGAGCTTTCCTGCTCCGCCGCACATTGGGCATGTGAAGCATATCAACTTCGATCCCGACAACCCGACGACGATGTACGCTTCCGTTGAAGTGGGCGGCCTGCTGAAAAGCACGGATGCGGGAGAGCATTGGGAAGAGTTTCCGAGTCTCTACGAGGACGTGCACCGGTTAATGATTCATCCGAGCAATCCCAGATTCCTGTATGCAGTCACGGGGAGAGGACTGTACGTTAGTCCAGACGCCGGCGCCAGTTGGGAGCAATGGACACGAAGGGAAGATGAGATCGGCGGGTACCCAGATGGGTTTGTGTTCCGTCCGTCCGATCCGAAGCTGATTTTTATGACGGCTGCTCAGGACGCTCCGGGGACCTGGCGCACGACTCATTTCGCGGGCGCGCGAATCTCGCGCAGCGCCGACGGCGGTCGGAGCTGGGAGATTTTGCGTGCTGGATTGCCGGATCGATTGCAAGCCAGCATCGAAGCCTTCTCCCTCGAAGAGGCGGGAGCATCTTCTTCACTTTTCGCGGCAACGACTTCAGGGGAGGTTTTTTGCTCCGAAGATCTGGGTGAGCACTGGAACAAAATCATTAGCGGCTTACCGCCGATCTCCAAAGCAGGACACTATAGGAACTTGGTTGCGGCCTAGTCAACAATGTAGGGGCGGGTTTGAAACCCGCCCCTATTTCCTAGCATAAATTCTCCAATCGCTGTTTCTCGCGAACCCTTCACAATTTATTTGAAGGTGGCAGTTACTTAGACGGGCGATCACGGATCACCGGTGATTCGTTATGATTGCGCGCACGACTTTGCTCATCACGATCGCTACAATCCAAAGGGCGATCATGATAAGGAAGAGATCCCACTGAGTTACACGGATTCACTGGATCTCGCGGACAAGGACATTAACGGCAACTGGGATATTTACCAGGAACGCTTTCGACGAGGAGATTTTCCATGAATGTTTTTGCACTCGGTGGAGCAAATTTTCAGTCGTGGTATTGCACTTTTTCTAATTGCAGCGCGAGCCCTTCGATTTGCTCCTGCCAATAGTGCTCGGTACCGAAGGCAGGAAACGCCACTTTGAAAGCGCTGTCTTCCCAGCGGCGCGCGATCCACGCGGAAAAGTGAATCATGCGAAGCGCCCGCAACGGCTCGATGAGCTCTATTGTCGTCATGTCGAAAGTTCTGATCTGTTCGTAGGCCTCGAGCAAGATACGCCTTTGCTCTTTTCCGTAGTCGTCGTCTGCGCCCGTGAGCATCCAGATGTCTTGAACGGGAGGCGCGTAGAGCATGTCGTCGAAATCGATGAAGTACGGATCGGCTCTATTCCACAAAATATTTCCGGAGTGGCAATCGCCGTGGAGCAGAACGTACTTGACGTCCTCGAAACGAGGAGTAATGGCGTCGCAAATTTGCGTTACGATCGTTTCGAATCGACTTGCGAGTTCCATCGGAACGAAATTTCCGTCTTTTAAGAACTTCAAAGGGTCTCGCCCATAAGTTTGAGGGTCAAGCCGTAACCGGGGCGCGGCTTTTACCGTCGCCCCGACGTTATGAAGGCGAGCCATGAACCTTCCCAAGCGCGTGAGCTGTTCCGTCGTCAGTTCCGGCTCGAGTCGCCCCGGATGCTTCGGGAAGATTGTGAACATCACTTCGCTAATTTCGAAAATACTTTGTCCCTTGTCGTCCGTGAGCGGGCAGACGACGGGAATTTCGCTTTCTTCGAGGGCCTTCAGAAGATCGTGCTCGGCCTGAATCGTGGCGCGGCTCCAGCGCCCGGGGCGGTAAAATTTGATGATGACGTGCGGGCCCTCTTCCATCTCGATGTCGTACACGCGGTTTTCCAACGCATTGAGCGCGTTGAAGCGGCCCGTGCAACGCCCGCCCAATTTCTCGGCGGCGTCGAAAATAACCTCTGGAAGAATCTGCATAAAGTTGTCTAGCATAGCCTTCATCCTAGACGAGCGTACCCTCCTTGTACACTCCCGTTTAATGGTCAACAAAGGACTCCCGCCGGGTCGCCCAGCGCTATCTTGATCCGTAGGATGACTTAGTCACATTGTCACCACTCGATCCCTTAGTTTCCCTTTGGCTGCTCGTTCCACCAGCTTGTCGATTCTACTTTGGGCCTGATATCCAATCTGCTCATGCTCGCATTCCTGGCAAATTGTGCATGGGACGTTACGGATCTCAAGTCGCTCGGTGTGTATGGTTGTCCGGCCCAAATAGGTCTTCGATCCACACTGTGCGCATCTCCCAGGCATTGCTTTATTTAACTCTTGCGACTCTTTATGATCATCCCCCAGGGCATGGGTAAAAGGCTGGGATGTTTGTTTAAGCCCAAAAGATTTTTTAACAAGGAGGAAACGTGAAGCTTTCCGTAAAGTCCTTAGTCATCGCAGCAGCCCTCCTCAAGGCGCTTTGTTTTCTCTTCGTCTCCCTGTTGAATTTAATCTTGCCTCCTTATGGTGGGGCGTTTCTCGCACTGCTGTCTTCTTTGTATCTGGGCTATGATCCCACGGCGGGTCTGATTAGCTTGCTCATCGGGACCTTATACTCGCTCATCGCCGGCGCCGTTGCTGGCGGGCTCTTCGGTTGGCTTTATAATACTTTGGTTGAAAGATTCTGAAGCAAGTCATGAGTCATGGGCGCCAAATCTTTACTTTGGGTGTGTCCGGATGAAATGCTGTCGTCGTCCATACTGTGGAACTAGGGAAAGTCGAATAGAGCTTGTGAGCTTAAATGACATAAGCAATCACCATCTCTGTGTGTCTAAAGACGGCGGTCGAGGGGTTCGAATGACCCTCACCTCGCTCAGTTGTCCGGCCGCGCAATCATTGCCTGCAGAAGTGCAAGCTAAGACGAGGAGGTTCGCGGCGTAGCGGACGTCACGGTCGACGTCGTCTGCAACCCTCCCTGGGAACCGTCCAAGATGTCCGAAGCGGCTAAGCTCGATCTTGGCTTCATGTAAGAGGGGAATTTCCGAAAGGGGAGAGGTATCGGACATTTAACCCTGTGCCGACATTCATTCGAGCGTTGCAGTGATCCTTTTCCTGGATAACCAGGTCTAAATTTGGCCTGCTCGATGTTTCACCAATAGTGATGTTTTGATTTTTCCCTGATTTATGGATTCTCATTGTCGGAACAGGGTTAATTATTTACGCGTGCGATTTCAGTTGCGTGACCGGTTTATCTTGTGCTTACCGGATTCGAGCACGCTGTCAATTCGTGCTTCTGCCGCGGTTTTGCTTTCATCCATCACTTCCGAGATCTCGCATATCAGTAGCTTTCTCGCACGATACAGCGCATCCCGATCGTGCGGTGCGAGGGTCTTGGTGCCGCTCAACTGAGTCAGCGACTCGACCATGCTAGCCAATTCGAATATGGATCCAGAGTTGAATAGTTTTAAATTGTCTACTTCGCGCTGGCGCCAGTTTTTGCCTGTTCCAAGATCTCTAGTCACTCCGGCTCGTGTCTTGAGGTGGCCTAGCAGCTTGGGAATCTCAGACCGCTTGAGCAATGCCCGCAGGTGTAAATCGCGGGACTTATCGACCGGCACAAACAACTCGGCCCTGCTATCGTCCAATAGGGCTAATCGGTAAAAGCTCACCGACGTGCCACATACCACTTTCTCGACGATTCCACCGATAAGACAAGGTCCCCGACCCGGATAGATAACTCTATCGCCAACTGTCAACGTCATTCGAATCTCCACTTCTGCTGGATCCCGGATAAAGTGAATTTTCCAGTTTGTTGAGTCCAATATTGCCAGCTTCTAAACTAGCATCCTTCGCGTCGGATTCTTCATGTCCACTGAAACGACACCTGGCAAGTGGAACTCGATCTCGTCCAGTGCTTACGGGGTCATCGGAGAAGCGTGCCAGATACTAAGGTGAAAGCAGGAGAAGTTCGCTAGAACCTCGGTGTTACATAACTGTACCACCTCTGATTGGAATAAGATATGGCTTGGACTTTGAGGGAGATGATACAGTTCCTAAGTATTCGGGTTGGACCTGTGCAGATATTGATTCAGGGGAATCATCTGGGGGACGACCCTTCCTCACGCTGTCGTAGAGCGTTTTACCCGCGCAGTCTCTCTCCCGCCTTTGAACTTCCGTAGTCTGCGCTAAGGTCACTGGGATTTTTCTTGCTCCATCCATTGAATCGCGTACCGGACAAGCTCGCTGGCATCACCTAAGGTCATTTTCTCCTTGATATGTTCACGATAGGACTCCACCGTTTTTACGCTCAGGTGCAACTCTTCTGCAATGCGGCGCGTTCCATGACCCTGGCCGATGAGCCGAAAGACCTCCAGCTCGCGGTCACTGAGCCGATCCACGGGAAATTTGAGGTTTGCTCCTCCGGCGCCAACGAATTGCTGCAGCATCTTGTTGGCCATGCGATCGCTCAAATAGACTGCCCCGCTTAGAACCCGGCGCAATGCGACCAGCACATTCTCGGTGGCTTCTTGCTTCATAATATATCCTCTAGCGCCGGCACGCAGCGCCCGGGGAGCGTAGATGGATTCGTCATGTATGGAGAGAACCAGCACCGGCAAGCCGGGCATGCGGGTCTTCAAGTGCTTGATCAGCTCGATGCCATCGGGGCCCTTCAGCGAAATATCCGCAATGGCAATGTCAGGCTTCAAAATCTCCATTGATTTGAGCGCCGCGTAGATGTCTTCCGCCGCACCGCAAACAAACAGATCCGGCTCCCCGTTGATCAACCGGGCAAGTCCTTCGCGCACAATCGGATGGTCATCGATGACAAAGACCGTGCACTTCTTCTTGATCGGATGTTTCCGCTCGCTCGACAAAACTCCTCCGTTAATCTTCGACCCGCATCGGGAGCGCGCAAACTACGACCGTGCCACCTGTGGGATTTTTCTGAATATCCAGCGATGCACCAATCATATTGGCGCGATAATTCATCGTACGGATTCCCATGCCTTCTTTGTTTCCAGGCCGATCCGTGAATCCCGATCCATCGTCTTGGATACTGATTAGAACTTGATCCCGGCGGTGCGACAGACCGATGACTATTCGCCGGGACTGGCCATGTTTGATAGCGTTCGTTACAGCTTCTTGAGCGATTCGATAGAGGTGGGTTGCCACATCAATGTCGCGAATCGAAACTTCCTCATCCACTTTGAAATGACACGAGATATGAAAAAGCTCTTCGACTTCGGTTGCTAGGTGTTGGAGTGCCGACGTTAACCCCTTCGACCCCGATGGAACCGGAAGCAACCCTCTCGCTAGTTCGCGGGTCTGATTAATGGCTTCGTTGACCAGCCGCGCTATCTTACCGGCATCGCAGGCATCCGGGACTGACTTTTCAATCAGCTTGCGTTCCAATACCTTGCTCAGGAAAGCGACACCCGTCAGATGTTGCCCAAGGCCGTCATGCAGGTCCTGTGCGATACGACCTTTCTCCTTCTCGCTGATGTCCAGGATCGACTTCTCCAGCCGTTTGCGCTCGATCATCTCGCTTCTCAAAGTCTCGTTGGTAATCGCCAATTGAGCGGTGCGTTCCTGAACGCGGATCTCCAATTCATGACGCGCCCTGACCAGGGCGTCTTGGATACGCTTGCGCTCCGTAATATCCGTGATCGAGGCCAAGACCTGCATCTCGTTGACCGTGCCGATCGGATTCAGCCCAATCTCCACCGGGAACTCACTCCCATCCTTACGAAGACCGTAAAGATCGCGGCCCGCCCCCATCGGCCGGACCATGGGCTTAGCGAAAAACTCGCTGAGCTGGCGGAAATGCTGACCGCGAAACCGTTCGGGCACCAGCATCTCCACCGGGTGGCCCAGTAACTCTTCCCTCATATAGCCGAAAATGATTTCCATCTGGGAATTCGCCATCAAAATCGTGCCATCGCGTCCGACCGTGATCATCCCATTGGGAGCTCCTTCGACCGCGACGCGAAATTGCTCTTCGCTCTGGCGCAACGCTGCTTCGGCCCGCGCCCGTTCGGCGATTTCCGCTTGTAGCAGAGTGTTGGCGGCTGCAAGTTCTCTAGTCCGCTGCTCGACTCGATTTTCCAATTCGTCGTGGGCCTCTTGCAGTTCCGCCTCGACGTGTTTGAGATCGGTGATATCAAAGGCAATGCCATGAACGAACCAGGGCCGACCCTCCTCAGTTCGGACCATCTTGACGTCACAATGGAACCAAACGGTGTGTCCGTCCCGCGCGATGATCCGATACACGGATCGCAAAGGTTCACCCGAGAGCACCATCTGGGCAGCCTCGAGGTTCCAACGCTCTTTATCATCAGGGTGGATCTGCCGATACCATCGGATGGGATCGTCAAGCCACTCGTCCTGCGAGAATCCAAGCGCGGCCTCAATATAGGGACTGACGTAGGCCTCGCTGATCCCTCGATCAAGAAAAATCATGAAGACGACGGCGGGGACTTGTTCGGTTAAGGTGCGGTACCTGGCTTCGATGTCTGGCAAGGGTCGATGATCTTCTTGGATCCCCCCTTCGCCGTTTTTGAATGGTTTGGCACTTGCCTCGAAAAAGACTCCGGCGAGGCCCTGGATGATACTTTCCGCTTCCTTCAGACTCAGTGGCGTTTCAGCAACCTGGCTCACATTAGTTCATCCAATCGGACGTTCAACGTTCACGGTTATAAGGATTCAACTTGGACGAGACCGCTTGTCCCTTTCAACTTTAAACCTGGAACTTTGAACCTCGTTGGGTCGAGTCGTCGGATGCCGCCATTCGGGTTCTTTATTTAAGGACGCCTGGGTAAAACTGCGCAGGGCGCGAATCGTCTTTCCGTAGGTCATAACCGCGGTCGTTGAAAGAATCGATCCCGGAGGTTGATTCATAAATGGCATGAACTTGTCCGGGAATCCCGGCATCGTGCAGCCGATGCAGATGCCCCCTACGTTGGGACAGCCCCCTATTCCCGATATCCAACCTCGCTTGCCAACATTGCACTGAACCACCGGCCCCCAGCATCCCAGTTTGACGATGCACTGGCGCGAGCCGTACTCGTCCGTGAACTCGGCTTGCTCATAATATCCGCCGCGATCGCAACCTTCATGAACGGTCTGGCTAAAAAGCCAAGTAGGCCGCAGGGCTTCGTCGAGGGGAATCATGGGTGCGCTACCGGCGGCTTGATACAATAGATAGAGCAAAGTCTCCATGAAATTGTCCGGCTGAACCGGGCAACCGGGCACACACACGATGGGAATACCGGAGTTCGATTTCCATTGCCAGCCCAGGTAATCCGCCAGTCCCATGGCACCGGTCGGATTTCCCTCCATCGCATGGATGCCGCCATAGGTAGCGCATGTCCCGGCCGCAATCACCGCCCACGCATTGGGCGTGAGCCGATCAATCCACTCACAAGTCGTGATCGGCTGGCCAGTTGCTTTGTCGGTTCCTAATGCAGCCCAATAACCTTCTTCTTTGATCTTTTCGTTGGGAATGGATCCCTCAACGACCAGGATGAAAGGGGCAAGCTTACCTTCGGCGGCGCGATGAAAGGGTTGCAGGAAGTTCTCCCCGTTTTCACAAGAGAGAAAGGGATTATGAAAATTGACTTTGGGAATACCGGGGAGAGCTCCGAGTAAAATGTCTTCCAGGCTCGGCTGCGTCGCGGCGGTGATGGCAATGGTATCCCCGTCACACCCGAGACCGGCCGTAATCCATAGAATATCGATCTCCCGGATCGGCTCGGAAGTTGAGGAAAGGCTGTGATTTTTGACGCTCTGATCCTCAGTCATTCGCGTGCAGAGCAAACGTCGCGGAATCCTCGTTGGTAATCTGCAGGCGAAACCCGCTAGGCTCCCTAAAATAAGTGCCCAACTGTTCCGGCCGCCTTCCTTCGCGCTCGCCGTGGTCGTCGTGCTCGTCAATTCCCGCGCGGTGGAGTTTGTCGACGATTGCGTGAAAGTTATCGTCGGTCACGGTAAAGGCGAAATGGCGCCCTCGATAGGTCGTTTTCGTAACTTCGCTGAGCTCGTCGACCTGGTTGAGAACGACACACTGATCCGAGGGAACTCCGATGACGGCCATGCCGTCTTTCTGCTCCACCAAAGCGAAATTCAAGAGGCTCTTGTAGAAACTGACGCTGGCCTCTAGGTCAGTGGTGTCAAAATGCAGGTGATGAAGCCGGGTCTTGCTGATTCCTTTGGCCCCGGCGATTTCCAGAAAGTTACCCTCGGAGTCCTGGAAGACCAATCCTTCGTTCCAACAACAACCCAATCTCTTTTCGTTTTTTATCTCTTTCACAAAGGGACTCGCGCGGCGGATTTTTTCCGCCATCGGTTCAAATTCATTTTCGGGAACGATAAAGGAATGCCGTGGGTAAGAAGCAGCGCTCTCGCGCTTGGGCAAGATAGTCTTTCCCTGAGAAAACAATCCGACATGGTTTTCCCCCAATTTCATGAATACGCGGTTCATGTTCGGACTGTCGAACCGCTTCAGAGTTCTCGCCCCGAGAATCTCCGTGTAAAACTTCTCGGCCCGGTCCGCATCCATCACTGCCACGACAAAATGGTCCAAGTGCCGGACATCCCCTTTGGTCTTCGCTTCAGTGCCCATGTTCAAGTCCTCCTTTTCTCTTTGTCTGTGATTATTCTGGTTTTCTGCTACGGAGACATTTCGAGGTTCGCAGAGGTCGGAGAATTTTTAATTAAGAACTCCTTACTTCGTTCGGGCCTGACACGTCGCCTTAACGGTGCAATTCCGAGCCGCGATTCGAGGAATCTTTCTGATGTTCAGCGGCCAAGCTCAGATTCTAGCTCCCGATGGAGCTCGTGAGGGGAATCCTTATTCTGACGAACTATCAGGAAACACGACCATCTTTTCCTTGGGGAAGGAAATAGAAACTTTTCCCTCCGGTCTATTACCGTCCGGCATGGCCTTGGCCGTCAATACTGAATTCTTAATCTTCATTTCGAAGATCACTTGATCCCCGACGAACGTGGAACTTGAAACTGTCGCCGCGAATCGATTACTTGAACCGTCCGCGAAATCAATCTTCATATCTTCCGGCCTGATTCCTACAACGACGTTTCGGTTTGTCTCCCCACAGAAATCGACTTCGATCCTGCCGATCTCCGTCTCTACGCAATGTTTATCAAGGACTGTGCCGTGAAGCCAGTTCATCGAGCCGAAGAATTCGGCCACCTGAGGGCTCTTCGGGTCACGGTAAAGCTCGTAAGGATTCCCCACCTGTAAGAGTTCTCCATGCGCCATGACCGCAATACGATGCGCCAGCACCATGGCTTCCACTTGATCATGGGTCACGTAGAGAACAGTGATTCCCAGCTCGCTGACCAGTTTCTTGATCTTCGTGCGCACCTCTTCTCTGAGCCGCGCATCGAGATTGCTCAGCGGTTCGTCCATGAGGAGCAGCTTGGGATTAATCGCCAATGCCCGCGCCAGAGCGACCCGTTGCTGCTGGCCGCCGCTCAGCAGCCGGGCCGGCCGCTTCTCGAAGTCGTCAAGCTGCACCAGACGCAGGGCATGCCGGATCCGTTCTGTGGCCTCGTTTCGAGAAAGCCGCGCGGGACCATGGGTCAATACGAGTCCGATATTTTCGGCGACGGTCATGTGCGGCCAAATCGCGTAGGACTGAAAGACCATACCGATCTGCCGCTCCTCCGGCGGGACATTGCTGCGCGGATTAACAGAAAAAACGGTTTTCCCATCGAGAATAATATTCCCTACGTCGGGTTTCTCCAGTCCTGCAATGCAGCGCATCAAGGTGGTCTTCCCCGAACCACTAGGCCCTAGAAGAACGAAGAACTCCTTTTTCCCGACTTGAAGATCGATGCCATTTAGGGCAGCCACCGTTTGTTCGCCCGACTTGAAGTTCTTGCGCAAACCGGAGACGGAAATCATAGCGCTTCTTCCAAACGGCTCCGTCGGCCCACCGTCAAATACAGCAAGACCAGAGGCAACATGAAAAGGAGGATCACCAGATTGGCCGCCGCGGCCTGATTGAGGCTACCTCCCAGCCACAATCCCCAAACGATCATCGGCAATGTGACGTTATTCTGGTTAGTGACCAAAACCGAGGCCATGGTCAACTCGCGATAACAAAGCAAAGCCATCCACAGCCAGGCGTATACCAAAGCCGGCTTGAGCAACGGCAGCAGTATCTTGCGCATCACCTGCAACACCCGCAGCCCCCCGGCAAAGGCGGCTTCTTCAAGCTCGGGGTGGATCTGTGCCAGGGAGTTGTTGATGATGCGCGTCGCGAAGCTGATACGGCTTATGGTGTAAACCAAAACCAGGATCGATAGGGTGCCGTAAAGGGGCAGAATGCCGCGCAACAGAAAAAGTGCTACAAACACGGCGGCGATCGCCAAGATGATGCTGGGCACGGCATGGGGCAGA
This sequence comes from uncultured delta proteobacterium, assembly GCA_963737905.1. Classification (GTDB taxonomy): domain Bacteria; phylum Desulfobacterota; class Binatia; order UBA9968; family UBA9968; genus DAIRFP01. The sequence goes on from CAVTUQ010000030.1 coordinate 78,808, forward strand.
AAGGCCAGCGCATCAAACACGATCCGCCACTTTAAGTCCGATCGAAGAATCACCCAGGATATCGCCAAACAAAGAACTAATGTCAGGCTTGGCACCGCCAACATCAAAAGCAAGGTGTTTCGGGCGCCGGTCAACAAGAGATCCCACGGCAGCCCATAAAAGTTGCGCAGCGATACCTGGCTTAACGCCGCCCAGGACGGCGGTTGAAAGTAACTCAACAGCGCAGCCCAGGCGAGGAGAAAAAGCGGCAAAAGTTTGGCTACGAGAAAAAAGAACCCAAGAAAAATCCACGCATAAAACCGTCCGCGCCTTCCAAGCTCGACGAGCTTTGGGCGATAGGCGCGGCCGGTAACGACAGCGTAACGAGAAGAGAAACGGAGCACTTTGAAATACCACCAGCTGAGCAAGAGCGCCAACACGACGAGCAAGCTGCTGACCGCTCCGGCGACGCCGTAATTAGGCAATTCCTCCAGCGGCTGCATTTTGTAGAAGATGAAAGTCGAGAAGGTAAAAATCTTGTTCGACATACCGATGATTGCCGGGACTTCGAAAGCCGAGAGCCCGATAGTGAAAATATAAATGGCCGCCGCCAGAATGCCGGGAAAGGTCAGCGGCAAGGTGATGTAGCGCAGGGTCTGCGCCATTTTCAGACCGTGGACTCTTCCGGCTTCTTCCAGGGACGGATCCATGGTGCGATAGGTCGCCACGATCATGATAAATGCTATAGAGGATAGGCCGAGTCCTTCAACCCAGCCCATGCCGACGATCGACGCAATGTTAAATGGACCCTGCGCCAGGCCGAAGGCATCGACAAAGATCCGGTTCACCACGCCGATGCGTGGATGCAACAGAAATACCCAACCCATGGCTGTAAAAAAAGTCGGGACCAACGCGCCCACCGCCATGAGCGTGAAAACCCATTCCTTTCCCGGCAGGTCAGTTCGTTCCACCAACCACGCGATAGGAATGGCGAAAAACAGAGAAATCGCCACCGTCGTTGATGCGAATCCCAGGGTATTGAGCAGTGTCTTAAAGGTAAAAGAATCGGTGAGGATATTGCGGTAGTGATTGAGCGTGTAAACCACAGGCTCGCCCGGCCCGCTTTGCCAGAAGCCCATCCAAAAGATCACCAGCAGGAGCCCGATCACGGGCAGCAGCGCTGCCGCCGACACTCCCACGAGCAACCAACGACCCTTCACGGCTATTTCCCCATCAGGATATCTTGAAACTTCTGGCGTACCCGACTCTGGTTCTCGCGGTTTTTTACGACCTCGGAGACAGGGTTGGCAAAGAATTTAACCCCCTGGCGCTCCTGCTCTTTGACGAATTTGTTCATGTAAGTTCCTTCGACAAAGTGAGAACTCGTCTTCTCCGTTTGCCACAGAATATCCTGCCCGTCCTTGCTGAGCAGCAGGCCGGCCAGAAGCGCCGCTGCGTTGGGATGGGCGGAGTTCGTTGGCACCGTGAGATACCAGTAGGAAAGAATACCGGCGTCCTTAAAGATTCTGCCGTTTACCGGCGCCCCTTTCTGATGCATTTCATTGGCGTCCGCGAGATCACAGTTGAAAACCAACATGGCAAACTCGCCGTTGGCGACGCGCTCTTCCTCGCCGCAGCGGATCAGTCCTGAGACCTGTTTGACGAATTTCTGGAGAAAAGCCGTGGTTTTCTCTTCGCCCCATATCAGCGCCAGGCGGTCAAAGGATGCCGCATAGGGAGTCGAAGCGATTTTTCCCTTCCACTTGGGGTTGAGCACGTCCTCGACTTTCTGTGGAACTTCGCTGGCGGCGACGAGATTGGTATTATAAGTAAACCCCGGCGTACGCGAGACCACGACAAGCACCCGGTCGTCCCAGTCTGTCATCTCGCGCGTGATATGGGGAAACGCTTTGGTCCATTCGAATTTCTTCAGCGACATCCGCACGACGTGATTCTCCGAGCCGATAAAGAGATCGCTGGAGGCGGCCTGCCCGGCCTTCGCCTCTTGAATGATCCGGCTGGCAAATTGCGGCATCGCGGGGCCAGGGGTGAATCTAAATTGCACATTCAAGCCGTAGGCTTTGGCGAAAGCTTTTTCCATTGCCCGCGCGCCCTCGATCCCGCCCATGGTCCCGGTGCCCCAGCTGAGCGTGAGACTACCTTCCTTCTTAGCCCCCTCGATGAGTTGTGGCAGAGTCTGGGCGAAAGCTGTTACGCGGGAGTGACTACCAATGCCCACAATCAAACTCAGCGAGCACTAGCGAAAATCTAGATCCGTTGAATCTGCGCATTCATAGTCCGCTCCTCTGACTTTGAACCTTGAACTTTGAACGTTGAACCCTCGTTGCGAACGGCTTGAACGTTTTGAACGACTTGAACAGCGCAAGCTAGAGGTCCATCCGTTTTCCCAGGCCTCGACGCACCGCTTCCTCGTAGAGCCAGGCGGCGAAAATCATGTCTCCGTAGCCGCCCTGCGATTCTCTAAAGATGTTGATCTCATCGCCATCCGCGCGGCCAACCACGCGGCCGGTGACCAATTCTCCCAACTCGGGAATCCGACTCCAGGAAAGCTTGCCTTCAGCCGTCAACTCTACGAGAGGAAGCGCCGCAGAGCGGTCGTTATAGTTTCGTTCTTGCTCCTGACTCCCCACGACAATTCGACTAGCCTTAAGAAGCAGGCCACGGCTCAACTCAGTGGGTTTCCCCATGCTGCTCACATGAGTACCGGGCTCGACCCAGCTTTCCGGAAATATCGGACTCAACGAATTGGTCGCCGTCAGGATAACATCCATGCCACGCACGGACTGTTCAGGATTGTCGACCCCCCGAACGGTTATGCCGAGCAGCTGCGCCGCCTCGTCGCAGAATTTTTGCCGCCGCACGGGATCGCGGCTGGAAACGGAAATTTCTTTGATGCCGCGAACAGTAAGCAGAGCCTTGAGAATGCCCAACGCGTTTCGCCCGACGCCGAACAAGCCCAAGCGTTGAGAATCTTCACGCGCCATATGCTTCGCCGCGATCGCCACGACTCCGGCGGTTCTCAAGGTTCCGAACGGAAAACCCATGAAAGAGAGCAGCTCGCCGGATTCCGTATCAAAAAGCAGCGCGTACATCATGTCGCCACCGCCCAAACCACTATTCGGGCCCAGTCTGACTCCGACGCGCCGCGATTCCAAAGCGGCGCCTGAAACCACCCGCAGGCCACTGTGGGCACCGACCGGAATATGGTACGGCGCGTGCGGAACTATCTTCCCCTGCGCTTGCTGCCGGTGAACCTCTTCGATCAGCTCGATCGCTTTCTTGAGATCGAGCAAGGGTCGAAGCTCATCGCGGCTGAGTATTAGCGGCATCTTTAGCTCCGGCTGGCGCCCGCATTTCTCTCGACCTTGAACCTTGAATCATTGAATGACCTCAAGGGTTTAAGCAACGATTTCAACTTTTTGAACGTTCTTCAGTCCCCCGCCACTACCAGATCGTGGGGCCGCTTGCCCAGCCGTCGTCCGCCGTTCTTCGTTATCACCACGGTGTCGCCCCACGTGCAGATGTACTGGTTATCCGCGGTAATCGCCGAGGGCTTGCAAATAAAAACCATATTTTCGCGCAGCGCGACGCCTAGCTCCTTTGCACTGTGGGCGTGAGCAGTAATGATCGGACCGTCGTCGCCGGCGCCGCGGCCATGCATGTTGAGATCCGCCTTCGCCCCAGCGGCCGGGCCCGACTTCGGCGCGGCCTTTTGTCCGGTTTGAAGCGTCAGCTCAGCCAGATCACCGACGGTAACACCAGGCTTCAGGTTCTCGAGAACCCGATTGAATACTTCTCTTTGCACTTTGATCAGCTCGGCATGCACGGGATCGATCTCCTCGACAAATACCGGCTGCACGCCTTGCGAGCGATAACCCATCCATGACGCTTCCGTCTCATTGATAATCAAATCACCGCGCTCCAAGATACGCATGCTGGGGCGGGTCAACGTGCGCCGCGGATTTTTTCCGGACACCCAGTTGAAGTGCACCGGCATCTCGGAGCCGTTGCGCATGAGGGCGTATTGGTTCGCCGCCCAGACATCCCAATCTTTCACACCCGGCCGCGCTGCTTCGATCTCGGCTTCAAACGCAAGCTCGATGATCTCCATTGATTTGCTCAGCGCATCCAGCTCTTCCTGGCTTTTGATGTAGCGGACTTCTGTAAGCAGCGAAGTCGTATCGATCAACTCGGCATTGGGAAAGGCTTCGCGGATTTGTTTCCACGTACCATAGAAAATAGTTCCTTCCGGCGTCCGCGTTCCCTCGACTTCTCCCAGACCGGTGATGCCGATCCGGCCGCGCTCGATGTTCAGTTCTTTCAGCCGCTGCACGATGATGCGACCGTAGTTCCGTCTCGCCTCGCGCACATCGTCGGTCCAATCCTGCACTGTCGGCCAGCGTGGCGCCGCTGAAGTCGCGATGGCAGTAACTTCACCTTCCAGAGGAAATACGGCCGCGACGTCGGCATCTCCGCCCCCGCCCACGTGGGTGAGATAGCGGGAGTTGGCCTGGTAGTCCGTCGAATGACCGCTGTTTTGCGGGGTGACGATGACGTCCAATCGTTGTTGCCGCATCAGCTCGCGCACCGCCTTCCACCGTCGATCTCGCTCGGCTAATGAAAACCGGGGATAAGGATACAGTTCAGCCATAAATACGACTCCGCTTTGCGGTTACTTCAGTTGATTTCTACGACTACAACCGCCCGTGCACGGCCAGTAAGTATCACCAAAGGGATTGGGAAGCTAGGGTACTGGAAAGGGTGAAATGAATCACCCCGCAGCAAGCTGCCGGGGTATCAGAACGTAGCGATGAGAATTTATCCCAAGGGCGTCACCCCCGAATGTCTTAATCGGGGTCCAGTCAGAGTTTCGTCTGGATTCCCGCTAAGAGCATGCGGGAATGACCGACTTGAGAGGACAGGAATTGCATTACACAGCAAGGTGCGGGGAATGGACCCCAAAAAGATTGAATTGCTGGACGCCCATCCAAGATGAGCGGGCAAGCGCTTCTCGTTAATCCTTCACGATCAACTGAAGCTCTCGCTTGCCCAACCGTCTGGCGCCGTTTTCCGTGACCGTGACGGTATCGCCGAGGCTGGCGCGGCCTTTGCCTTCAGCGGGCCTCACTTGAGGCTTGAGAATGAACGTCATGCCGGTTTGCACCTGAAGCTTAGAGAACCGCTCCAGGTCTTTATCTCCCAACAACGCTGGTCCGTCGTCGCCGAGACCGCGCGCGTGCATCATCGGATGATTCCACAGATACTTGCTCTTGCCATGATGCTCGACGGTATCTCGGTAGATCTCGAATAGCTGGCCGAATGTCACGCCCGGTTTCATCGCGCCGAGAATTGCGTCGAAGCAGGCACGCGAGATATCGATCATCTTTTGATACTCGGTGTCCGGCGTCCCAATGACCACCGGACACACGGCCTGCGCCGCGTAGCCGCAATACTTCGCTTCAATCTCGTCGATGATCCGGTCGCCTTTTTGGATTCGATAGTCGGTGGGAACGAAAGAGCTGTTGCTGAGGCCCGGCCCCGCGCTCAGAAAAAACAATGTCGGCAGCTCGCCGCCGTTGGCAAGCATCGTCTGCACCATCGCCCCATAAAGCTCCTTTTCGCTTACGCCGGGACTGGCGTTTTCCACCATCGCTTCGATGGTCTTCTCCACAATCGCGGCGGACCGTTCGAGCATCGACACTTCCTCCGCGCTTTTGACGGCGCGGATTTCTTGCATCATCTCCGTGACGTTGACGATCTTCGCTTGAGGAAACGCGTCCTGAATCGCTTTCACCGAAGAGTAGGGAATGATTCCTTCCGGCGCGCGAAATAGACCGGCGAGCCCGGAAATCCCGATGGTGCCTTTTTGCAAGCCGAGTTCGCTAATCCGCTCGATCGCGTTCTGTCCCCAACGGTTGCGCCCGTCGCGGACGTCGGCGACCCATTTCTGCGCCTGTTTCCACCAGGCCGCGCGGTTGAAGATGTACGCGGTGACATCGCCTTCACGGGGAAATACAGTGAAAACTTCGGTAGCAAAGCCGCCAATCGTGGTGAGATAGCGTGAGTCGCCTTGCAGCTGTTCCCACCGACCGGTATTCGCCGGCAGCAGCAAGCAATCGATACCGCGCTTCGCCATCTCACCTCTAACGATTTTGTAGCGACGATCACGCTCTTCAATAGATAATTGTGGAATCATTATCTCTTTACCTCAATCTCTGTGGTTTCCGATAACTTCTTGAACGATTTGAACGTTTTGAACTGTTTGAACCAATTTCGTTCAAGCGGTTCCAGTCGTTCAAGTCGTTCAAACCGTCGGAATCAGTGCCTGGTGGTTCGTTCGAATCGATGCCCGATCTGTATTCTGTTACCGAAGGGATCATAGCCATAAACCGTGTGGCCGCCCTGTTCGTGCCAGGGAATTTTCGTGGGATCAGGTCCCCAGTAGTATTCTTTTCGGTTGAACCGTTCAAGGATCAGTGGATACAGTTCCGGCGCGATCCGAAAATCGATGTGGGGTCCCTTGACCGCGCGCGTGCTGCGTTCGGCGACTTGATCGACCTTGCGCAGAATCACCAACTGCCCTGTGTTCGGCACGGTGAGCGTAAACTGCTCTTCACCCGGCACTTGTCCCCCTTCCGTCAGACCGAATGTATCCCGGTACCAGATCTTTCCCTGTTCCAAGTCCGTCACCTCGACGCGGACGTGGCTGATGCGGCGCAACGGAACGGTCTTTCCCTGAGGTTTGTCGGCTACGGGATCCCGGCGGATCGAAAGCTCCACGGTGTTGCCGTCAGGATCCAGAACGAAAAGCGACTCTTTGATTGGACAGGGCGCAGTGTATTCCACCGGCCCATGCCATTTGAGTTTCCGCTCTTCGGCTGCGCGCGCCACGGCGGTCAAATCCTCCGCCGCGACTTCGAAGCCGTAGACGACACCTTCCATTGGTCGCGACGGTGTGGGAGAGATCGGAAAGTCCTGCAGGGCCACCCCCCAGCCTTTGTGGTTCGCCAGCGTGTAAAAAACAATCTGCGGCACTTCGCGATTGAGCCCGCGGATATTCAAGTTGGTGAGATGGTCGATCTCCCCGCCCATGAAAGTTCTCCAGAAGCGGTGCGCGCGCCCCAAGTCATTACTCGGAACGACACCATGGTCGATCCTTTCTATTGTCACCGTTTCAGTTACCATATTGATTCCCCTCCAATTTTGGATTTTTCGATTTTAGAATCCGGCAATCGCTTGCTATGTCTCTTATCCCCCAATCTAAAACCTGTCCTGAGCTTCGCCGAAAGATCGGCAATCGAAAATCCAAACTCAAAGCTGCCGTCACTTGCCGGATTTCTGCCGAGCCGCTTGATGAGATCACCCACCGGCTTCCATTCCATCCAATCGTGGCGGCTGATTTCGATGTAATCGACATCCTTGCGTCGCCGCGCCGCTTCCGGCACGACATTCGCGGGCAAATCTTCGCGCATCGAAGTTGTGGTTTCGTCTTCCTTCGTGTTGTTTGCCATTCGAAAAGCGATTTGGCCTTCCCGCGATAAATACCAGTTGATGAATACTTTAGCGGCGTTGGGATGAGGATGATTGTTCATCAAGACGATGGCTCCGTTATTCGAGCCGATGCCCGGGGGCCTCTTTGAATTGATAGGGATTCACCTCGGCTACGGGAAGTCCCTGTTCCATAGCGCGCCTGAGCCGGCAGAGAACACAGATCTGATATTTACCTGATGCCAGCCAATCGGTTCCCTGGCGAAAATCGCTAAAGTAAGTGAGATCCATCTCACCACCGTAAAGCCGTTCAAGAAATTTTGGTCCGACTTGCGGATGATGGTACATAAAAAGCAGTGCCGTCGAAACGTAGTTGGCCCGCGGCCACAGAGCGATCATCTTCCCCTTCCATTTCGGATCGAGAAAATCCCACAGCGAACGGATGGATTCCAAATTAACCAGTTTTGTGTTCGTGTAAAACGGCGGCCCATAGAGCGTACTCTGATAAACAAAGACGTATTGCCCTTCGGGATCGACGTAGCGGTGCTTGCCCTTCCACCACTTTGACAGATCAGTCACTTCGGGCAGGACCAATGCCGGTGGGAATGGATCGATGGCCTTGCCGCGGTAAAAGCTATTATAGGTAGCGCCCGGCGCGCCAAGCATGACGTCGACCAAAAACTGGCCCGCCCGCCGTTCCGCCATGACTTTCGTAACAATCTCACTGGTCGTGCTGATACCGACGGAATTTAGCTTGATCTTGGGAAATTTCTTCTTGAAAGCATCCCAGATCACCGTCAGATCGCCCACCGAATTAGTCGCATAGACCGCTACCTCTCCTTCTTTTTCGGCCGCTTTGACAACTTCCTCCCAGCCAGGCTGCGCGGCAATCGCCGCACCCGCAACACTGAAAGCTCCTAAGCATATAAAAACGGCGATGAGCCAACGATAAGCCAGTGTCATAATTGCCTCCGTTGTTGATTCTGCTGAGAGACCCTCCGTTCATCCTTCGAGGGTCTCAGGACGAACGGAGGAGTGGTTGAAATCATCTGAGATTTTCCGTTCATGCTGAGCATAGTCGAAGCATTCATTCCGTACTAATCTCCTGTCCCAACCCCCTGTTCCGCGCCTCTTCATAAGCCCATGCTGCCAGCGCCAGATCGCCGTAGCCGCCCTGGGAGTCGCGAAACACGATAACACTCTTGGACGCATCAGGCACAAGAATTTTGCCGGCTAAGAGATCGCCAAATTCCGCAATGTCGTCCCAAGACACTTTTCCTTGCTGCGCCAAGCGGATCAGCGGCTGGTCCAACTTCGTATCGTAATATCCCAGTTCGTGCGTCTTGCTCGTCACACAAATCAAATTCGATCGCAAATAAACATCATCGTCAAACTCATTGGGCCGTCCAATCCCGAAAACTGAAAGGCCCGGCCGCAGCCATTGGCCAAGCAATGCAGCCACCGGCGAATGGGTGCTCACAAGCACGATTTGAGTCTCATCGATTGCCGCCTGAGGGGAAGCGACGGCAGTAACCGGCAGTTTGAGCTTCTCACTTGCCTTTTGCGCGAACGACTCGCGGTTTTCCGGATTTCTGCTGTAGACAAACACTTGCGCTATCGAACGAACTGCAACCGCCGGCTCGAGAATCGACATGGCCAGCCGCCCACTGCCGATCAACGCAATCGACTTTGTTCTTGGGCTGGACAAGCGATCGATCGCAAGCCCCACGGTGGCGCTGATTCGAAGATTGCTAAAGGGATAGCCCATCACCGAAATAAGATCGCCGGAGCTAATCTCGAACAAAAGGGCAATACTTTCTCCGCCGGTGACACTCACTCGAAGACCGTTTTTATCCTGCGCCTCGAGCCCGCCGACCACCATGCGCATCCCGCGATTCATGAAGCGCAGTGGCGGCACTTGCTTGACCTTGCCGGCGGCTTGTTCGCGAAAGGTCTCTTCCAGCACCCGCATCGCTTGGCGGAGATCGAGTAAAGCAGCGACTTCAGATCGGCGCAGTAGCAGCGTCATAACTAGCTCTGTGGGATCCCCGAAGGGCCGGTTTCAACTCGAAACGAGAAACCCGTAACTCGAAACTGTTTTCACTGCGCCAGAATTTTTTTTATCCTTTCAACAACCTCCGGTGGCTGCTCGATCACTTCTTTGGCGATCTTGGTCAGTTCCTCACCGCTGACCGGGGTAATCTCCAACTTGTTCTTAGTTGCGTCCTCCAGGAGTGCGGGATCGGCCATGCTTTTCATAAAGGCCTCGCGCAAAATCTTCGTCCGTTCCGGCGGAGTCGCCGGATGAGTCACGATCGGTCGGCCGAGCTCGCCGGAACCGAGCATGACGGTAACGACGCGTCGCCCGAGGTCGGAGGTCTTGACTTCGTTCATGAGATCGCTGAGCAAGGGCGTATCCGGCAATCGCGGGTCCCGCTTATGGCCGGTTTGCACCAGTATCCGGACAAAGTTTTTTTTGCGCCACGTATGATAGGGCTCACGGGCAAAGTACGCCGCCGTGGTGAACGAGCGACACACAACTTCGTTTCGCTCAGTAGCCAAATCGATCTCGTTGCCGCCGGCGTAACCCGTCACGATCTGAAACTTTGTGCCCAACGCCTCTTCAAGCATGCGCGGGATATAGTGCCCGCTGGTTCCGGTACCGGTGGCGCCGCATTTGGGAGGTTCGGTAGCTTTACGAACGTCCTGCATCGTCTTATACGGCGCATCGGAGCGCATGTAGAGCATGTGTTCCGATTTGTCGGAACTGGCGAGCCAGGTGAATTTGGTCCAATCAAATTTCACTTCTTTGTTGCCTTGGAGCTGGTTGAAATAATGTGCCGGGTTGATCGATGCGATGGTCAAGCCGTCAGGTTTGGCAACCTCGTAAACGAAGTTCGCCGCCACCATGCCACCGGCCGCGGGCATGTTCTGCACGATCACGGTGGGATTTCCTGGGATATGTTTTCCGATATAGTTACCGAGCAGTCGCCCGTACATGTCGTATGCGGTTCCCGTACCCGAACCGATAATCAATGTTATCGTCTTACCTTGGTAAAATGGCGTCTGAGCATAAGGTCCGGGACTCGGTAACAAAAGTAAAAATACTAACAAAGCGATACGTTTCATTGGGGAGTCTCCTGTGCTTTCCATAATTTCTTGGCGCGTCAGCGCGTACGCTCGACTCAAGTGCCCGCCATACTAGATCGGACGCATATATACGATCAAGTGGAAAAAGTCTTTGAGGGATGACCCGAGACTAGCAAAGCGCTGGCATCTTGGCTGCGAGCACGATGACCAACGAAAGGTTTCAGAATATTGTTGATTTTCACCTTTGTGTCCTGCCTACTACTGTGTTTAAAAGTTTCGCAGCTCGCGTAAATCTTGTAGTGCCTATTCTGATTGTATCGATCCAGAAGAGATCTCACCGCGGAGGCCTGAGGGCGCAGAATAAAAAGTTTTCGATCAAGAAAAACTCCGATCTCTGGGAACTCAGCGTGTCTGCGGTGAAGTAAGGCTTGTTGCTTTGGTTGTGGCTCCGGCCCTGCAAAGTTCTCAAAATTGCAGAAATCTACGCGCGACGTTACACCATAAGCAGAGAGAGTTCGTAAAGCTTGGGCTTGCAGCGAAAATTGTACGTGCAAACCGGCAATCCTTGGGGACTTCCAACCGGCAACAAAATCGCTCTTGCATTTATCGTTGTTTCTGACCGGTGAGCAATTGCCAACTCAAGACAAATACGCCCACGGAAAGACAACACTTCTCTGTGGAGAAATCGCTTTATCTTGAAGACGCTGATATAAGAGCGGTATAAAAATTGCTCGCTTTTCGCCCCTCAACGAACCGGGGGAGGTCTTGATGGACGACAACACGTTGGTAAACAAAGGACAGTCTGGAGTGCGGAGAACCGTGATAGCGCTCGCCAGTTGTGTTTTCGGTGCGGCGTTGATCCTATTGGTATCACAAATGGGCTCCAAGTCGGAGGATAAAACCGGTACGACAGGAGAGGAGTCCTCTTTAAAAGCCCAGAAAAAGAAAACCCAGCGTGCCTGGAATATCGCTCTGGGTAATGTGGTTGTGGTAGCCCAGGATCTGGGCTTGAATGCCAAGGCTCTCAAGGGCGGGCAGGTTGAAGAGTCGAAGATCTCATTCAGACTCGAAAGCCAGTTGCAGGGCCTGCGTGAATTTTATCGCCAGGAAAGTGAGAAAGATCCGACCCTCATGGGTGGGATGCTGCTACAACTGACCGTCAGCCCTTCAGGGGATGTCACTCATGTGAAGGAACTCGTCTCGCGCATCGCCGACGATGAATTTAAAAAGGAAGTGCTGGCCGAGGCAGCCAAGTGGACGTTTCCAGAAATCATAACGGACAGCACGACTATCACTTGTCCAATCCTGTTCGTTCGCGAAGGAATGGACATCACCACAATCGTCCAGTGGGAAAAAACTCTCGGAGAATTCAGCGAAAAATCTGCCGTTGCCAAAATGAGCCCGACGGCGATTCAACAAAGCCAGACCGCGGAGCGCTTGAAGCGAAGCGAACCTGTTGCCAAAACCGTGACGGCGTCCAATAAACCCAAAGCCGAACAAAATCCGGAACCCAAGTCGCTACCGCGAATATATCAGATCAAGCATCCAACCGCGAGTTCGTCAGGAGCCGAACTTTGAGTTCCGCTTCGCGCTCGGTAAATTCACGGGCGGGAGCTAGGGTTACCGTTCGTTTCAGCACACGGCGACTGGGTCGAAGTGCGAGCGGATGATGGCGGTTTAGCCGGTTTCATTCGAAGGGAGTTTGTCACACCCGTCGAATTAACTCAGAAAAGCAAAAGCGTTTCATCGCAGTAGCCGGCCCTTTCTCCTTTAATCACCCTTCTCGAAACACGGAAGCGTCCTAAAGCCTCTCGATCTTACAAAGTTTGCTCCCAAAGCCCGGCGATCCATTGCTTGACAGGAAACCGGTCACAGCTATGGCAGCTGGGCTATTGTGGAATAGCGCGGCCACGAATAAGATAGCTTCGGTCGCCGTTCTTTTGAACCCTTCGTCAAACCCTTATGCCGAGTCGATTCGACAATCGCAGGTGGAAAATTTCAGGGAACAGCGAGACACCCGAGGCCTTCTTTCGGGAACGCCGCCAAGTCATTAAAACGGCCGGAGTTCTCGGTCTCGGACTTATTACCGGAACCGTATTCGGCTGTGGTCCCGCTCAGGACGCAGCAAAAATCGGCGGCCAGGAGCATCCGCCTGCTCCAGAGATGTATCCAGCCCCCAGAGATACTCGTTTCAATCTCGACCGCCCCATAACGGATGAAGTCTACGCCGCCTCCTACAACAACTTTTATGAATTCACCACCTTTAAAGGAAGCGTTTACAAAAAGGCAGCGCGCCTGCGCACCTATCCCTGGCAGGTAGCGGTCGGCGGGCTCGTTTCAAAACCGCGTGTCTTCGACATTGACGAACTCGTTCGTGCAATGCCGCTGGAAGAGCGCCTTTACCGTTTTCGCTGCGTGGAGGCCTGGGCAATGGCCGTCCCATGGACAGGCTTCCCGCTCGACGCTCTTATAAAAATGGTGCAGCCACTCTCCTCGGCTAAATTTGTTCGGTTCGTTTCATTTTTCAACCCGGCCGATGCCCCAAACCAAAGTTCATCTTACGGGCCCTGGCCCTATACGGAAGGTCTGACAATGGCCGAGGCGAACAACGATCTCACATGGCTGGCGACCGGCATCTATGGTCATCCGCTACCGAAGCAGCATGGCGCGCCGTTGAGGTTAATTGTTCCATGGAAATACGGCTTCAAGAGCATCAAGTCGATAGCAAAGATTGAGTTTACAGCGGAGCAACCGAGAACTTTCTGGAATAGTATCACACCCCACGAGTACGGTTTTACGGCGAACGTCGACCCTAAGGTTCCACATCCGCGCTGGTCGCAGGAATCCGAACGCCTCATCGACACCGGTGAGCGGCGCAAGACACTCTCTTACAATGGCTACGGGGAATGGGTCGCGAATTTATATAGGTAACAGCACAAATAAGGCAAAGAGACTGAGAGGAAAATATCTAGTTGCGAAGTTCGCGGTGACGAATCCTACGAGATGTATTGTTAGAGGCCGCCAGCGCTGGTTAGATCAACTGCCGTAGCGCTTTAGCCAGCAACTCGACATTTTCCACCCGGGCTCCGTGCCCCATCAGGCCGACGCGCCAGATCTTTCCCTTGAGTGGACCAAGACCGGCGCCAATTTCAATATTGAACTCGTCGTACAAACGCTGCCGCACTTTTGCGTCGTCCGCGCCTTCGGGGATACGAATGGCGTTGATCATCGGCGCCCGGATCGATTCCGATACAGCAGGCTCGATCTCCAGCTTACGCATCTCGCGAATAAAGACCTCATGCACACGACGGTGGCGCTGCCAACTGGCTTCCAAACCTTCCTCAAGCACCACCCGCAGGGCTTCATGCAAAGCATAGTTCATGGAAATGGGCGCGGTGTGGTGGTAGACACGCTCGCTGCCCCAGTATTTTTCAATCATTGATAAATCGAGATACCAGCTCTGAACTTTGGTCTTACGTTTTCGCACGGCCTCGATGGCCCGCTCGCTAAAGGTCACCGGCGAAAGCCCCGGCGGGCAACTCAGGCACTTCTGCGTGCCGCTGTAGCACGCATCGATACCTAACTCGTCTACCCTTACCGGCGCCCCGCCAAGCGATGTCACAGTGTCCACGAGAAGCAAGCTTTCGTACTCATGAACCAGTCGCGATATTTCGTCGAGCGGCTGAAGCACGCCGGTCGAAGTCTCCGCGTGAACGACCGCAACGAGCTTGAAACTCTTTTTTGCCAATGCGGCGCGGAATCGCGCCGGATCGAGCGCCGTCCCCCACTCCGCTTCAACCGTATCCACCTGGGCGCCGCAACGTTGAGCGACGTCCACCATCCGCGTGCCGAACACCCCGTTCACTCCTATGAGGACCGCATCGCCGGGCTCGAGGAGGTTGACGAAGCAGGTCTCCATACCCGCGCTGCCGGTGCCGGACATGGGCAAGGCAAGGCGGTTTTTGGTCTGAAACAGTTCGCGCAGCATAGCCATGCTCTCGTCCATGATCTTGAGAAACGCAGGATCGAGATGACCCACTACGGGCAGAGACAAGCTCTGAAGCACGCGCGGATTCACGGGACTCGGACCCGGTCCGAGTAGGGTGCGCAAGGGTGGTTTAACCTTCGGCGGAATTTCCATATGGACTTTCCTTTCATTTAGCCGGTCGGTAGGACGTGTCGCGGATGCATCCCGTTCTCAGCTTCTTTCTTGATACAGCTTTACGAATATCCCAAGAGCCATTTACAATCGTTCTACCCTTAACAGACACCGCTAGCAGCAAACAAGTTCTAAATAGTTTACTCAACACGCTTAACCTGTCCGTTGGAACCTGGATGCCCTTTGTTTAGGCAGAGAAATGAGTAAGCATGCGGCATCTCACCGAGGCAATGCCGAAAACAAATAGACTCTCGCTGACTTTTTCCTTGAAGGTCTTTGGCATGGCCATTGCTCACTCAAATTTTAGAACTTGTTGAGCCGCTGATAAGTATAGTTTTATCGTTACTGTCCGGGAAGCAATGGCGCGATCCGAGACGGAAACAGAGCAAAGGCGCTCCCATCCATAAAATGGTAGCGTTTTTTGTTTTTCCGGGGGAGGGAAGTTGAAGCGCAAATATCGTGTAACGCTAGGAATCGATAGTCGGTGAAGCGCGGGATGAGCCGACTCTGGCGCGCGCTTCCGTTTGTGTAACTGTGCCCCTCGCATGCCTCCGCGTGGGGGTAGGTCACACAGGGCCGGAACCAATTCGGAAGCGCGCGCCACTGATTTCGAGCTGGAAACCGGGAAATCCTCATCGCCTTTGCCGGCGGGATTTGACGAGGCGAAAAGGGAGACAAAACAATGGAAAGATTCATCGAGGTAGCTAAGGTTAAAGATATACAGCCCGGCGGAGCGGGACTGATTCACTTTGGATACCAGAGCATCGCCATATTCAATGTCGGGGGAGCATTCTACGCCACCGACGAATACTGTACCGGCGATGGGGGATCACTCTCCGAGGGTACACTCATGGGCACCACGATCATATGTTCAGCGGATCGCTGTACCTATTATCTCCCAACGGGTGAATGTTTGGATGCAACCACAAAGCCGCTGACTACCTACGCTGTCCACATCCATGGAGATCTGATTAAAATTGACCGGGACGAGATTAAGCGGAAACTCTTTCCGGTCATTGAGCGCCGGAGCTTGAACGATTCGCTTTGGCTTGCAGACATGAGGATCTGAGGTGATCTCGGAGGATAAGAAGTTGAGTTACCTGCCGATTCTTTTAAGACTTCGGGACCGCCCTTGCGTAGTGGTGGGGGGCGGGGTAGCCGCCACAAGAAAGGTCGAAGCATTGCTAAAAGCCGACGCGAGGCTGACAGTCATCAGCCCGCATGTCACAGAGGTTATCGAAAGGCTTGCCGCAGCCGGCCATTTGCAGTTGGTTAGCAGGCCCTATGCCAGGGGCGATCTCAGAGGCTTTTATCTGGGCTACGCGGCGACCGGACTCTCCGCTCTCGATGAACAAATAGCCAGGGATGCGGAATCTGAGCACGTATTGTTGAGCGTGGCGGACCGGCTGTCGCTCGGCGACTTTCTCAGCCCACCGATTATTCAAAGAGGCGACCTCACTATAGCCGTTTCAACGAATGGGAGAAGCCGCGGCTTTGCCCAGCTTATGAAGAAAAAATTGGAGCGTCTGATCGGTCCCGAATATGGAGATCTACTCGATATCGTGGAGACTGAACGTTTGGTTACGAAGCGCCCAAACTCGTCTGCGAAATCCGAGAGATCCCTGCCCAACGAAGCAGCGTCCTAACCGAGATAGTTCAAGATTCAACGTTCGAAACGAGTTGAAGACCTTGACATCGATCGACACCAGTGTCGTATTTTCCTCTGAAGATCAATAAACCCAGCTACGCCTCCGCCTTGACGCGTAATTCCATCTGACCGATCTTCTCAATTGTTCCTGTGAGATGATCACCGTCGTTGAGCTTGCTCACGCCGGCGGGCGTTCCGGTCGTGATCAGATCCCCCGGCCGGAGGGTCAGGCAGCTCGTGAGAAACCGGATATGTTCACGCAGACCGCAAATCATGTCGCTCGTGTGCGCCGTCATGACTTCTTTCCCATTTTGTAGGACCTTGATCGAAAGATTTTGCGGCTCATCAATTTCGTCCCGGGTCACGATCCACGGCCCCAATGCACTAAAGGTATCAAACCCTTTACGAATATTGCGTGTGTTGTGCATGCCCTTACCCCAGGGGTCGCGCTGGCTGATGTCCCAGCAAATCGTGTAACCGAATACATAATTGAGCGATTGCTCCTCGGTGATTTTCCGCGCTCGTTTGCCTATCACCGCGCAAAGTTCGCATTCGAAATCAACCAGCTTCGAGATTTTTGGGAGAATAATCGTGTCACCGGGACCGATGATCGATGAAGTGGTCTTAAGAAAGAACTCCGCCATCAAGTCATCCTTGTTCTTGATCTCCTTGTTCGCGCTGCCCATCCGATCGACCATTTCCGCGCGGTGCGCGTAGTAATTCGCGGCGGCCGCCCATAGAGAACCGGGGTTTGTTATCGGGGCGAGCAGTTTCACGGAGCTCAGATCGATACCCCCGGTTCCGGAGGAAGCATCGCGGGCAATCTGCATCGCCGCGGGATTGTTGGCAAGCGCGTCGATAATTTCGAGCATAGTGTAACCCTGGCGAGCTAAACCCGCCTTAATTCAACGCGTCGCCAATGTTATGAACCTTATCGCCGACGACCGCGCCGGCTTGATTATTATTGTAATGGCATATCTTCATGTTTGCCTCCGCTTCTCAAATTCAAAGACTTTCCCCTCATACCTGAAGGTCTCGATAAAGTCCAACACGTCGCCGGCAAAATTCGCTACTCAAAATCCGAAATTCGAAAGAATTTCCGATCCTCAAAAATCAGAAGGTTCCTCCCTCGACACTCTACCCTCGACCCTCGTGTGCGTTTGACGACAGTCACCCCGCCGTCGTATTTAGAAGCGGGCGATCTTAAACATGCGAGAAGGAGCAAACAGGGTATGCTGAATCTAACGGTAGCGGTTACGAGGAATCTCCGCTTTGAGCCGCTCATCGATGGCACCATCACCTCGAAAATTCTTAATCTCCAATTCGTAGTTACCACGCCGCCAGAGCTTTTCTACCGTAACCTCAAATACGACGAGTTCGACGTTTTCGAAATGTCTCTCTCCGAACTGGCGATCTCTCGTGAGCAAAGCCCAGGCACGCGATGGCAGTGGAGCGCTCTGCCCGATATTTCCCGCCAAAGCTTTTCTGTGGTCTGGACTTTACGTGAACCGCCAAGCCGGCATCCGAGGCATCGGCGACTTGCGGGGCAAGCGCGTGGGCGTGCCGGATTATGCGATGACCGCCGCGCTATGGTTCCGTTCTTTCTTGAAAGAACTTTACGGGATCAAGCCGCAGGAGGTATCCTGGTACATCGGCCGGCTGAAACAATTCAGCCACGGCGCCATACTCGGGATCGACAAGGATCCTCCGGCCGGTGTTTCGCTGAACTGGTTGACCGAGGAACAAACCTTTGATCGCATGTTGGACCGCGGCGATCTGGACGCCGCCTACAGCATCGTGCCCAGCCACGACCCCAAGTTGCAGACATTTGGCAACAATATCGACCGTTATGGGGGAACGCGAGATCGCTGGCAATCCCCGCCTGCGAAAATTGTTTGCAGATGGGGGCCGCCAATTGATTATCGACTATTTCCGGAAAGACCGGCATCGTGCCAGCTAATCATACGATTGCCGTCCAAAAGCGTTTGCTCAACGAGCATCCCTGGTTGGCGCTGGAGCTATTCAAGCTCTTCCAAGAGGCTAAACAGGTTGCATACGAAAACGCGAAACGCTGGAGCGCGGCTTATTTTTATTTCGAAGGCAACGACGCAGCTAGCCAAGCTAATCTCTTTGGAGACGATCCCTATCCCTATGGCATCAAGGACAATCGCAGGATGTTGGAGTTCCTTTCCGCAACTCCCACGAGGAGGGGCTAACCCACGAGCCCGCTCGGGTAGAGGACATTTTCCACCCAACCACCTTGGACACTTGAACCGTATTTCACTTCGTTTCGCAGAAGCCTATCCTTAGGCGAAGGAGACGCCTATGAGCAGTAAATTTCCGACAATCGATGCCGACGGCCATCTCGAAGAGGTGCACATCAACTGGAAAGAACGAGTCTCCGAGAAATATCGGCGCATGGCTCCGGAAGAGCGTCCGGCAAGCGACAGCCATTTGCGACTCACGTTGGAAGGCAAGCCCTGGCCAAAACCCAAGCGGACCTGGGCATCGGCGTGGGCGGACCGTACCGTAAATCCGCATCCTCGACGCGAAGGAATGAAGAATCCTAAGGCGCGCCTTGTTGACATGGACAGCGAAGGCATCGATGTGGCCGTGCTCTTCGGAGGGTGGGATTGCGGGGACTATTCCGGCGCTTGAGGACGCTGCCTTGGCCAACGAACTGGCTCGCGCGCGCAACACCTGGGTGGCGGAATATTGCGCGGAAAATCCTGCGCGTCTAAAGGGGACGGCGGTGCTGCCGCAACAAGATATCCGGCGGCGGCAGTGGCTGAGCTTAGACGCGCTGTAACCGATCTCGGATTCGTCGGCGTCTCGCTTTTGCCCAATCTGCGCGGGCGTCACATGGGTGATCCTTATTTCTTTCCTATTTACGAAGAGGCAGAGCGCCTCAACATTCCCTATTTGCGTCCACATGTTCCTGGGCCGTTATGGATCAGAGGCAACCGGTACTCTGCGTGTCGATAAGTTTTTTTATTCCCACCTGTTCGGACATACTTTTGAACAGATGATTGCTCTTGCGTCGTCTTAGGGGAAGGAGCTGTTGGACCGCTTTCCAAATCTTCGCTTTGTGTTTTTAGAATCGGGCTGCCGGCTGGCTGCCCTATTGGTTCTATCGTTTGGACGAGCATTATGAAGTCCTGGGCAATCAGGTGCCGGAACTCAAGACATGCCGAGCAAGCTTCTGGAGCGCGGGCAGCTGTACTTTTCCTGCGAGGCCGATGAGACGGAAATTCCCCGAGTTATCGAAACCATCGGAGATGACTGGATCGTCTTCGCCTCGGATTACAGCCATTTCGACAGCCGTTTCCCCGGCGCTTCTCAACCCATTATTGAGAACGACAGATCAGTGACTCATCCAAGCGCAAGATCCTCAACGACAACGCCCGGCGGCTCTATTCACTGGGCTAGAAAGGGCAATTCATGTCGCGAACAGGTCGATGCTTTTTCGAGAGTTGGAGTCGCGTTGATCATCGTACATGCTGTCTTTCGATAACGCGCTCGCCGAGAACATCAAGATCGGCATTCCCTCGTTAACCGTGACCATGATGCCGGTCGCGGTCGCAAAGGAACAGGGCTTCTTCCAAAATGAGGGACTCAACGTTGAAATGGTGCTCATGCCCGCGTCTCTGAACATCAAAGTACTTCTGAGCGGTGACATCCAATATGCCACAACCATAACCTCCGGGGTCGTGGCTAACGTGCGCGGGGTCAACACGCGAGTCGTGATGTGCTTTGTCGATCGGCCGCTACTCGACCTCGTTGGGAACCCAGAGATCAACTCGATCGCAGACCTGAAAGGAAAGTTGGTCGGAATCTCTTCCCGGGGGGGATTGCACGATGTCACGATGCGACGCATCTTCACGCAATCGGGGATGGATCCTTCGCAAGCGACCTTCATCACCGTCGGAGAGCAGGGCGCGATGTTGACCGGAGTGAAAACCGGACGGATCTCAGCCGGATTGCTCAACCCGCCCCACAATTTTCTCGCTTACCGGGAGGGACTCAAAAATTTGGGATTCGCCGGAGACTTCTTTCGCGCTCCGAGCACGGGCATCGTAACTATGCGGGAAACTTTAGAACGTTCTCCGGAACAAGTCCGGCGCCTGACCCGCGCGTTAACCCGCGCGCGGGCGTTTGCCAGAGAAAACAAACCCGCCACGGTCGCCATCTTGAAGCGCTTTGTCAGACTACAAGATGAAGACTTAGTCTCGAAAATTTATGACTACCACAGGAAGGCCGAGACACCGGACGGCAAAGTTGACATGGCCCTAGCCAGTGAAACCGTCCGCGACGTCCGTCAAACCGAAGGAATCACGAAGGAGATTCCGGTTAACCAGGTATTCGACTTCTCATACCTACCCCCACGCTGAGTTCCCGAATCAAAGGTTCAAGATGTTCAAGCAGTTCCAGCCGTTCCAAACGTCACTGCGCCGAACAAAACTCAAAACGACTTGAACGGTTTGAACTTTTTGAACGGCTTGAACTGCAGCACTATCTGAGTTCCGGCATCACGCGCTCTGCGAATAGTCGGATATTCTTCATTGCCATTTCCTGCGGCATGCCGCCGAAGTGGAATGTGCCTGAGATAGTCGTCAAACCGGCCGATTCGCGCCATTTCTGAATCGTGTCGACGCAGCGCTCGGGATCCCCCGCGATCACAAACCCCTCGGTTATCTGAGTCTTGGCGTCGCGCTGGATGAGTAGCCCTGCTTCCTTGCGATCGGTGTCCGCCGCGTGGTGCACCTCGAGATAGTTTTCTAAGTAAGGCGACGCCTCTTCCACCGCCTGAGCCAAGCTGCTCGACACGTAGATATGAAACTTTCCAAGCACATCGGTTGCCGTAAAGTCATGCCCGGCCTTGGCCAGTCCATGGCGATAAGCTCTCACGAATCCGGGCAAGCATCTGTGGGTCGCGGTAGAGATACGGCAAGGTCATCAAGTGGTAACCGTTTTCACCAGCCCAGCGAAACGAATCTTCGCTGCGTGCGCAACCCGACCCAGATCGGCGGATGCGGGCGTTGCACCGGCTTCGGAAGGACGGGGACGTTGTTGACGTTGTAGAACTCGCCTTTGAAGTTGACCGGCTTATCGGACCAGGCTTGCCGAATGATTTCCATTCCTTCGACCATCCGTCCCGGTAGATTCTTCCTGGCGAACGCCCAGCTTTCGGTACTCATGAGCCTCGCTGCCCTTTCCCACGCCAAAGTCCAAACGCCCGTTGGAGACAACATCCACCATCGCGTAGGACTCCGCCACATCGAGCGGATTGTGTAGCGGCAACACGTTGATGGCGACGCCCAAACGAATCCGTTTCGTCGTGCGCGCGATTGCCGACAGAAAGGTCGGCGGATGCGGCAAAGTGCCACCGTACATGGCGAAATGATGCTCCGTGACCCAAACATGATCGTAACCAAGCCGATCCATCTCCTCCATTTGGCTAAACATCCGCTGATAAAACTCATTGATGGGCCCGTCCAGATCCGGCACATAAGTCGGCAGATAGTGAGCCCCAAATTTCATTGCGTTACGATCCATCTCAGGTCAATTCCTCCGGTAATTCGAATGTAGCCATTTAGAATAAATAGCGAAGCCCCGGCTGTCAACGCAGGTGTGCTCCGGGAGAGACTAGAGGTTAACCGTGCCAAAAAACCCGTTTTTCTGCTAGCTCGCGTTTTCAGGAATGAAGACCCCGCCGCAAGCAGCGCGGTATCGAAAGGCCTTTATGACAATTTGTCCGAACCTCGTCACCCCCGAATGTTTTAATCGGGGGTCCAGATCCGGACTCGCCTGGATTCCCGCTTAAAGCATGCGGGAATGACGGACCTCGGATTGTCTGACGCCGCAAGCAGCCGGGAATCAAACCCGGAGTAGTTGAGTTGATGACGATTGACTATTTAATCCCTAGCTCCTTGTCGACTTCGCGTTGAATGGTGAAGTCAAACACGCTCGAAGGAGCTACGGCCTGCGGTAATTTGAGAATCTGGGCATCGAGAATCAGATACTCCTTGATCTCGTCCTCAGTGGGAATGCCCGTCACAGTGAATGCGGGTTTCGCTAAACGGTACGACTCCAGGGCAGTCGCCACGTCGGTGTTCCACATCTTCGCGAGCATTTCACTCACCTCTTTTTCATTCTGCTCAAAATAACGAGCTGCCTTAGATTTGGCGCGGAGAAGCTTCTTCACCAGATCCGGTTTTTCCTGCAAAGTCTTCACGCCGACCGCCAAGCCGTTTTGAATGCTAGCGTATTTGTCGACTGCGCTGTCCAGAACATTCATCTTGTATTTGTCACGCGCAAGCAGAACCCACGGCGGGCTGATCGCCGCAACCTGGACTGTGTTGCTGATCAAACCCTGAAGGTGCCGGCTCTCCTCTCCGCCCGCAATCGTCGTCAGATCCTTGTCGGGATCGAGGCCGGCCAAGCTGATCATTTTTTTCGCCGCGGTATGCTGGCTGCCGCCGATCGTGGCCGTGGCCAACACTTTTCCCTTGAGATCCTTCACCGACCGATACTCGGGTCGACTGACCAGCCAAAAAATCGGACGGCGAAGACTGACGGAGACCACGCGCAATGGCGCGCCGCGCTGGATCGCCCGGATGGCGCTCCCGATGGAGCTCAATCCGGTCAACTCGCCGGTTACCCCGGCGGCGATCGCCGTATTCGCCGACATTTGCACCAGCAGAGGTTCCAATCCCTCTTCTTGAAAGAATTTTTTTTCCTTGGCGATGAAAAACTCAATGGAGGTAATCCCGCTGCTTGAATAACTGAGGGTTACCTTTTGAAGCGGCGTTTGGGCGAGTACCGGGTTTTCCTCCAATGAAAAGACAGTTATCAATAACAAACAAATCAAGATGGTTTTTCTCATAATATACCCCGTTGTGTTTTCTCTTTCAGGCATTTTTATTTTATCGCGTTATCTTTGAGTCGCGCGCTGGCGCGCTCTTCACGGCTGGGGATTCTAGTTTGGATGGTCTAGCGAAGCAAGACGCTTTGGAATTCCCGCACGCCATTCCTCCGGCTCAGCGACGGTCCCCACTCTCATTTGCTTTTCCCCGTGAACTTCAGTCGTGGCTAATATTTTCATATTGACAACAAAGCGTTTGCTCGGTTACCCTCCGGTGCAAGATCGGCCCCGTTGATAGAACCGCAGTCGAAAACGACTTGCGGGCTCGATCGGTCAACCGCTTGCACTGTCGCCCAATAACCGAAAGAGGAGGAGATTATGAGCAATCAGAACATCGACCGCCGTTCTTTTTTGAAAGGTGCCGCAGCCACCGCGGCCACGGTCATCGGTAGCAATCTAGCGTCCGGAACCCAACTCGCCGCCAATGCTGCAGCGGCCCAATCCGACAATTCCAACGCAGAGGCTCACGGTTCGGGCCGATCCTCGGAAAAAATCATCGCCAGGCCCGGCTCTGACTTTATGGTCGATGTCATCAAGGCCACCGGCATCGAGTACATCGCTTCTAATCCGGGATCGAGCTTCCGCAGTTTGCAGGAGTCGATCATTAACTACGGCGATAACAAAAAGCCGGAGTTCCTGACCTGTATGCACGAGGAATCGTCCGTCGGCATGGCGCAAGGCTATGCCAAGGCGGCGGGCAAACCCATGGGTATCATGGCGCACGGGACTGTCGGGCTGCAGCACGCGACGATGGCGGTTTATAATGCCTGGTGTGACCGGGTTCCGGTCGTTATGTTCGCCGGCAATTTCATGGACGCCGACAAACGCCGGCCGGGCGTAGAGTGGTATCATTGTGTTCAAGATCCGGCAGCGTTGTTGCGCGATTTCATCAAATGGGACGACCAGCCGGTGTCGCTCCAGCATTTCGCCGAATCGGTCATGCGCGCCTATAAGATCGCCACTACGGTACCCATGGGGCCAGTGCTCATCAGCGCCGATGGAGACCTGGCGGAAGAACCGGTGCACGACGAAAAGAAGCTGCGTATGCCTAAGCTCACGCTGTCAATTCCACCGCAGGGCGACAGCGGTGCGGTAGCCGAAGCGGCCAAGCTGCTCGTCGCAGCCGATCACCCGGTGATTTTGGCCGACCGTGCTTGCCGCTCGCAGGAGGGTATGCAGCGCTTGGTTGAGCTCGCCGAAGCATTGAATGCGCCGGTGGTCGATATCGGCGGCCGGATGAATTTTCCCACCAGCCATTATCTTTGCCGTAGCGCAGATCGTCGCTCGCTGGTGGGCCAAGCCGACGTTGTTCTGCTTTTGGAGGTGGCAGATTCTTGGGGGCAGTTTAATACCATCAGCGACCCGCACCACGAATACCGGCGGCTCGCTAAGCCCGACGTTAAAATCATCCACATCTCCCTCGGCGACACCCTGACAAAATCGAACTACCAAGACATGCAGCGTTTCATGCCGGTGGATCTGCCAATCTCCGGCGACGCCCAGGCGACGTTGCCAGCATTGATCGAGGCGGTGAAGAACGCGACCACCTTGATGCGGCGCGGAGCGCTCACTGACCGCGCGGCGAAGCTTCGCGAAGACCACCGCCGCATGAAAGATCGAGCGCGCGCTGCGGCAAGCCAGGGCTGGGACGCCAGCCCGTGCAGCACGGCGCGCGTTTCCGCGCAGCTGTACAACATCATCAAAAACGATAAATGGTGTCTCGCCGTATCCAGCGTGCAGTGGAACCGGAATCTCTGGCCGGCTACGGAGTATCATAATTTCATCGGTGGCTCCGGAGGTGCCGGACAGGGCTATGGCGCGCCCGCCGCCGTCGGCGCGGCTCTCGCCAACCGGGACAAGGGCATTGTCACTATCTCGATCGAGGGGGACGGCGACTTGATGTATGCGCCGGGCTCACTCTGGACCGCGGCGCACCACAAGATTCCGCTGCTGATGGTGGTGCATAACAATCGCGCCTATCACCAGGAGGTGATGCACCTGCAAAAAATGGCCGCCCTGCACAATCGCCGTATGGACACGGCGGCCATCGGCACGACCATCGAAAACCCCAACATCGACTTCGCCAAGCTCGCGCAATCCATGGGCGTGCACGGCGAAGGGCCGATCAGTGACCCGGCGGCCATCGGTCCGGCGCTATCCCGCGCTCTTGCCGTGGTAAAGCGCGGGGAGCCGGCGCTGGTCGATGTAGTTTCTCAAGGGCGCTGACACTTAGAGGAGGAGCCAGAATGTATAAGCTAGTTTCAGCCGCGTTATTGGCGTTGGCCGCGTCCACTGTGTTCGCACAAGACCCGCCACCCCCGGGTTCCGCCGACCGCGGCCAACAGGCCTTTATGAAGTATATGTGCTATACATGTCACGGCACCGTTGGCCAGGGCGCCGACCGGGGCACGGGTCCTAAACTGGCGCCGGGGATGCTTCCTTACGCAGCCTTTGCGCTCCAGGTGCGTACGCCGCGTCTCGACATGCCGCCCTACCGCCAACAATTTCTGAGCGACCAGGAACTCGCCGATATCTACGCTTACCTCTCGTTGACCAAACCGTCGCCCGCGGCGAAGGATATTCCGCTGCTCAACTTCTAAGCAACCATGCGGGAGCACAGCCATCGCTTTGCTTCCGCTTTCGTCTCCATAAAGGCACGATTACGAACCTGAGATAAGGTATTTCCAGGTTCAGCGTTCAGTTTCCTTGACCTTGAACATTGAACTTTGAACTCGTGTCACTTGCCCACCATTTTTTTTTCGAGAAAGTCGCGCCAGTTAGTCGCAACTTTGTCCTTTAACTCCCGGCTGGCGCCGCTGACTTTGGGAAACTTATCGATCCACTCGTAGGGGCGCGTGGCATCGATGACGGCGCGCGAGCTGTGGCCGACCTCGTCGCGCGGGATGCGAGGGTCCAGGGGGCCACTCCAGGCACGTCTGAGAATCTCGATGGACTGCGTCGGGTCAGAGCGGCTGCTGAGCACCCACAAGACCTCTTCGGAATCCGTGATATCTACATCATCGTCAACGACAATCACGTACCGGCCGAGATAGGCGCCGGTGCGGCATTGACTGGCGATTATGCCGGTTTGACGCGCATGACCTGGATAGCGCTGCTTGATCGAAACCACAGTTAAGAATCTGCCGCACGACGGATGGCACCATACCCCTTTGACGTCCGGCACTCCCGCTTCGTCGAGCGCGTTCCAAACGAGGGATGAACGCATCAGCGAGAAATGAATATTGTCGCCGGCGGAAGGCTTGAGCAGCGGGAAGCCGCACAGGATCGGATCGTTGCGGAAGTAGAGTGCTTTGATTTGAATGACCGGCACCGCCGGCTGATTACTCGCGTAGTAGCCCGTCCACTCTCCAAAAGGACCTTCGGGCAAAAGATCGTCAGGTGCCACTTCGCCTTCGATGGCCATCTCCGCGTCTGCGGGAATTGGCAAACCGGTGAGCGGTCCTTTCACCACTTCCAACGGCCTGCCGAGAACTCCGCCGGCGTAATCGTATTCATTAACGCGATTCGGCACATCGGTGGATGCAAAGACGAAGTTGATTGGATGATGACCGAAAGAAACCGCAATCGGCAACGGTTTTCCACGCGCGTGATATTTGTCCTTGTGCACGCGGCCGTGCTTCCCCGGCGACATGTGTAAAGCCAACCGATCCGGGCCGTGAACCATAATGCGGTAGGTGCCGACGTTGACCCAGTCCTCTTCCGGATCGCGCGTGATCACTAAATCATCCGTGCCGATATAGCGTCCGCCGTCGAGCTCATGCCAGCGTGGCACAGGAAATTTCAAAACGTTGATCTCTTTGCCTTCTTTGACGTTCCCAAAGAGCGGACCGGTGGAAACCGTCTTGGCGGGAATCGGCGTAATCTTCTTCACCTGGTGGCGCCAAGCCTGGACGAAATCCATGTCGCTCATGCCGGCCTTCATCCCGAGGGTAAGTGCCAAGCGCCCGACGGAGGAAACCAAATTGGCCGCGACACGATAGCCTTGCGGATAATCTTTGATGCGATCGAAAAGGATCGCCGGCCGATTCTTTGATCGCTCGTTGATGATTTCCGTGAGGGTCGACAGCTCGAGGTCCCAGTCGACTCCGTCCACGGTCATCAATTGGCCGAG
>CAVTUQ010000031.1:0-80970 GCA_963737905.1 uncultured delta proteobacterium
ATCTTATACGGCTTGGCAACGCAGTTTTTCTAATAGCTGGTTTTCTTCTTTCGGGTTGTACCCGAGACTGGGCAGTTAGAGAAATAGAATCTGCATCTTTGTCGCAGTTGCGGATTTGTGCAAAGTCCTCTCCCGCGACTCCGTATGCCATCTCCTACGGCGTGCTGGTCGTGTGTCTCTAATCCCCTTACTGAAAATATCCGCTCCGTCCTAACGGCGATAAACCTGCCAACTGCGGCAGCGTGATATGCATGTTTTCCTGAGCAACGCCAATGCCACCGATCTAAACGAGGCTAAGCAAGTGAATTTTCTTGGGATCAGTTCGAAGGGGCCGGTCAACCCGTCTGATAGTATCCCCTGTTACGGGGGGAAAATTTCAGAGAGGGGTGGCGAGTCCATTAGAACAGGCCGAAATTTTCGCTAGTCAGGTAAATTCTCCAAGCTCGAATCGCCGACCTGCTTTGTAAAACCGCAAAAATCATCGCGTTGACAATGTCTAGCCGGATGGCATATCCATTGCTCCTTAGAGAATTGGGAGGCTGCATGTAAGCACCCCGAGGCAATCGTGACCAGAAATATCGTTTTATTTTATTTTATTGTCGGCTATTTTTCTATTTAGCCAGACTGGAACAGTCTACTGTAAAGAACGGAACGAAGAAACGAAAAGTCGATCCTCCATTCACCCGGCGCTATAGATTCACCTGGAGGCAAAATGAAAAGGAAGACGTTGCCCCTCTGGGCGTTGCTTTTGGCCGTATTAACCTTGGAAGGATGCGCAACGACTCGCGGCATAGGGGAAGATCTACAGGACCTCGGGAGAGCGTTAAAAAAGGCGGTTTCGGGGACGGCCGGGGCGGGTTCGGGTCAACGATCGGTCTCCGGCGGGCAATCTCCCTGCTGTGACGAGGGCTTCTACTAATAGCCCCTAGCCTTCATGCAGTTATCGAAGACCTACCCGCTTGTCGCCAGCGCCAGCAAAGGCCGCCTGACGCTCGCAGTCGGACAAGTCGCGGTCACGATTTTTGTTAAGCTGACTCCTAGGGGTGCTTAGCCGGATGGCAAATCCATTGCTCCCCCCTAGAACGTTGCTCAACACCAGCGGCAACAAATTAACTCCTCAAGAACGGCTTAGAGAATATTTTCGAGTCACCGGCGACGAAGTCGGTATAGGAGGAATATCATGGAAACCCTGTTACCCTGGCTGCTTATGTTCGCCGCCGCAGCCATGATAGTTCTAGGGATACTTCTGCTGGCTGCCGAGCGCGAGCTTAGAAAACAGCGACGCGAGTTAGAGAAACTCCGACGCAATCATCGGATCCGCGCCATAATTGGCCAGCTATGTCCGACCTCCGAGGCTCAAGGCTCCGAAACGCAACCATCGGCGGAATTAACGACGAGAAACAAGGAACTCATCGAAAAGATCTCCTCCCTGTCATGCGAACTTGAAGAAAGCAAAAGAATGGTGGAGGAGCTTCAGTGCGAGCAACGCCAGCTGGTGAGCGCTGGCGAGCTAGAACAGCAGCTGCAAGCAAGCCAAGAAACCATAAAGGCGCTTGAGGCTGAGCAACAGCGTCTAGGTGGCATCAATTTCGAAAACCAGCAGCTGCGCGAGGAGATTAAAAACCTCCGAAACCAGCTTCAAAAGAGCGAATCGCTGCTTAACACAACTGCCAGTCAGTACAAGGAGGTTGCTGATCGCGATTTACAACTAGAATCTGACCTAGCCGAATCAAGACAGCAAATGGATAAACTGACGATGAAAAACAACGAGCTGCTGGAGATGATTAACTCGCTTTCAAGTCAGCTCGCGGCGAGCGAACAGACCGTAGAAGAACTCCGAACACTACAGGATCACATGCCTGGTATTCAATCCGAGAATCAGCAGTTGCACACCGAGAACCAAGCGCTTCGAGAGGAAATAGCAAGCGTAAAAACACAACTAGGAACGACCGCAAGCCGTTGTAATGAAGCAGTCACTCAGGCCCGGGAGATTACCGAGCACAATTCGAGACTCCAAACCGAGGTCAGCGAACTGAGCAATCAGCTGCAAGCAAGCCAAGAAACCATAAGGGAGCTTGAGGCCAAGCAACAGCGCCTATGTGGCGTCAATCTTGAAAACCAGCAACTGCGCGAGGAGATTGCGACTCTCCAAAACCAGCTTCAAACGAGCGAAACCCGGCTTAGCGAATCCGCGTGGCAGAGTCAGGAGTCCGCCGAATGTTATGCGCGACTGCAAAACGAAGTTGTCGAGTTGAAACGACAAGCAGAAGAAGGCCAAGCGCGAGTCCGTGAATTGGAGGCCACACAGGAACAACTAGGCATGGTTGAATCTCGGGAAATGATCTTGAGCAAGGAGCAAGACAAGCTGAAAGCACAAATCGCGGACTTGCAAAGGGAGCTCGATACGGGACAAGAAAAAGTTCAAGAGCTAGATGCGACTTGCGAACGGTTGGCGGAAATGGAGCGCGTCGGTCAGGAGCTGCGCGAGAAAAACCGCCGACTCGAAGAAGAAATTTCGCGATGGCAAGAACGGCCCGTAGAGAGTGAGGAAACCCAAACGCAGGTTAGCACCCTTCGGCAGCACTGCGTGGAATTACAAGCGCAGCAAGTGGCAGTCTCGGAAGCGAATTCCCTGATCGATGGCTTAGGTGATAAGAGTAGCAATCCCATCGATTTGAGTTCGGACGACTCGGCGGCCAGGGTCCACGTGGCAAACGACGAAGAAATCAAACCGCTCATCCAGACTCCAGGAAAGCGAACACGGCGCGTCGGAATGATTGCGGCCACGGGTGCGATTGCAATCGTGGCCACCGTCGCTGTCGGCGCCCTGAACACAGGCTCCAACAAGCCTTCCGGGTCGAAAGAACTAGCCGTCGCGTCTGAAACCGTGTCTATTGAGCAGTCGATCCCAATCGAGGCTGGCTCAGAAACGCTCAAACGATCAAGTCCTGCGTCGGGGGCTAATGAATTTCCCAAACAAATACGGAGACGCGTCCAGGGTACTTACAAAATAACTCGTTCAACCCAAGTTTACAGTGAGCCGAGCGATACCTCACGGCTGATCGCCAACATCAACCCGGGAATAAAAATCAACGTTGTCGATTCCCGCAATGGTTGGTTAGAAATTCGTTCCAAGCACGGTCGCCCTCCCGGCTTCGTGCGGCAAACGGCGGCGGTAAGGATTGATCAGAACTAGGATTGGAGCCGCGCTTAACCATTACGGTCCGAGCTTATTCCACGGGGAAGCTTGGGGGTCAGACATGATATTAGTCCGACATGACGGACGATCGATTGAGCATGTAAACCGGCGCTAGCGGTTCCTCCGATGTACCGCATCGCCGTCTTCAAATGGATTTTCCGGTGCGTCACGAAATGTGACGACGGCCCGCACGCCAGGCAACCCGACCGCTTTCGCTGTGTCGATATCGACAATTTCAGCATATGGGTGAGGGCTTCGAAGGGTCTTGCCATACAACAGGCCATCCGCTGGCATCCGATCGGCGGAGAACTGCGCTTCGCCGGTGACTTTCGCTCGGGCATCGGTACGTATGACGGAATGTCCGACGACTTGAAGAACTGAGTGTGAGCTATTGTTTGCTTTTGGCATGAGCACGCCAGAAGTTACTAAGGGGTTTATAATTAGGTGCACAACATGAGGTTTGGCAAAAGCCCAAGGGACGAGCCCTTCCGTGCTCGGGCAATCAGCCTGTGCCTTGTCGGCCGCCACCCGATCCACTCCAGGGGTGGTTATGGCAACGCCGGGGCCTGAACGCTTCCTTTACGTTTGGGTGCCCGCGCTCTCCAGGACTCGCCCCTTGGGCGTCATTATGTCTACTAACCAATGAACTTCCTAATAGTTTGTACAATCGATAGCAAAGCGTTTTTTTAGGTTCTTCAGGCTTCGATGTGAAGCAGGGCCCGGAGATTGCACCACGGAGGCGCGGAGGACGCGGAGTAAAGAGTTCTTGATTAAAAAATTCTCCGATCTCTGCGAACTCTGTGCCTCTGCGGTGAATACTTCTTCACAGGAAACCCGGAATAACCTTTTTTCAAGACAAGTAGAATCTTGGCGGCTGACAAACCAAACCATGGGGATTGTTCTTGTCATCCCCAAAGCTCCTTCGTGGCAAGCCGCGCCCCTTCGGCCATAGCTTGGAACTTTGCCCAGGCGACTTGCGGATGACCCACCCTCGAGCCGATCCCGCAGTCGGTTCCCGCGATGATGTTTTCGCGACCGATGAGCTTGGCAAATTGCACCAAACGATCGGCGATGGCCCGCGGGTGTTCGATAAAGTCGCTGTAGTGTCCGACCACTCCCGGGATATATATTTTTTCCTCTGGGAATTTGACTTCTTGCCACACGCGCCACTCATGCTCATGGCAGGGATTGGATGCTTCGATGGAATAAGCGCCGGCGTGAACTTTGAGAATCAGATCAACGATATCTCTCAGCGGGATATCGTACTTGTGGGGGCCATGATAGCTGCCCCAGCACATATGGAAGCGCACCCGGTCGATGGGCAAGTTTCTCAGACCGTGGTTGAGAGCGTCGATGCGCAGCTCCTGGTACTTGCGATACTCCGCCACGCTCATCTGAGGATGCATCTGCCACGCATCCGCCAGATCCGGGTCGTCGATCTGGAGGATGAAGCCGGCGTCGACGATAGATTTATATTCCTCATGCATGGCGTCGGCGATGGCGAAGAGATAGGCCTCGTCTGTCGGGTAATACTCGTTTTTCATCCAGTGTTCCATGGTGCCGGGAGCCACCGCGGGCAAAAACGCCTCGGCAACTTCGACGTTTTGAAGCGCGGCTTTGAAGTGGTCGAGGTCGGCTTTGACGGCGGCCTGGCCAACGTACTTGAGCGGCTCAACGCAGAAGAACACCCGGGCATGATGGCCGATGGAAGTTCGTCCGCCACGGTTAAAGTACTCGGGAAACTCAACCGCGTCACGGCCGAAGATCGAGGTTGGCTTGTAGTTTGGGCTCGCCGGTTTCTCGACGAAGCCGCTGAGCCGCTCCCGCGTGTAGCGGGAGAAATTTGATTTTCCCAGTTCGCCGTCGTTGACGATGTCGACCCCGCAATCGATCTGTTTTTGTACGGCTCCTGCCACGGCGGTGTGAACCCGCTTGCTGTAGGACGCTTCGTCATAGGCCTTCCCCTCGTTTTTTGCCACGAGCATCTCCGTGAGATCGGCCGGCCGCGGCAGTGTCCCGGCGTGAGTGACCAGAATGCGTTCAGTGCTGCGTTTCATGATTCACCTCCGTGTGAAGGAATACATCTCTATCTTCCCTTGTTCGCCAAAGCCTTTTTGATGATATCACGAATCGTGTCGAGCTCTTCGATCCATTCGGGATTCAACCAAAGAAATTTAGCTCCCTTAACGCGGCGCGCCTGGGCGCTTACTTTTTCTTTCGAGATATCTTCCCTCAGGGAATCATAGAGTCCTCCGGTCTTTTGATTGGAGTCGAGCCAAGCCGTTTGTCCCTCCCGAGACAACAGCCAGTTGGCGGCGACCTTGGCGGCGTTGGGATGGGGCGCGCGGTTGAATAGACTCAAGGTGCCGTTATACGCGGTGACGGAGGACCCTTCTTTTAGCGATCCCGGCAGAAATTGATTGAGCGGCAGTCCCTGCGTCATTGCCGTGTCAACTTGCCTCGCGCCGATACCGAACGCGTATTTTCCCGCGCTGAGCCAATCCAATAACTGCTCATTGGAGCGCAAGATGGTGATATCCGTCTCGGCATAAAGCCGCCGGAGATACTCCGGGCCTAAATCAGGGTGCTTGTAGAAAAAAATTTGCGCCGCGCTGATGGGGCCGGAGATCAGCGGGTCCACAGAAACGATTTTTCCTTTCCATTTCGCGCTTAATAAATCCCAATAGGAGTTGATCTCCGACGGATTCACCAGCTTCGTATTGTAAGTAATCTCGCCGCTCCTCGGCGTTCCCTCGAAGACAAAGATGTAGCGATTCTCAGGGTCGTCGTAGTGATGTTTGCCCTCGAACCAGGCGGTTGGGTCCACAACTTCGGGCAAAACCAACAAGGGTTTAATGGGTTCTAGGATTCTGGCTCGGTGAAATACAGTCAGTGGAGTTATATTTCCCGATACATATAGGTCCACGATGGTTCTGCCGGCCCTGCGCTCGCTCATGACGCGCTGGCTTAGCTCAGGACCTCTTCCCGTCACGATAGCCACCTTGATTTTTGGATATTTTTTCTGGAAGGCCTCGCGAAATATCGGTTCGAAGGCTTGGGTCATGTAGATGGCCACCTCTCTTTCTTCCTCCGCCGCCTTTACCGTCTTGTCCCAGTCCGATTGCCACCCGGTGCTTGGCTCAGCGGCAAGTGCGGATGCTTGCCCCAAGCGGCAGCGAAATTGCCGACAGTAAAGAAGCGATGAGCGCGAACCAAACAGTCATTGTTGCTGTCATATGGGCTCCTTAAGATCATTGGTCTTCAGGCTTTCCTATAAAGCATGACTCGGAGATTGCACCGTGGAGGCGCCCTTCGACGTCTCAGGACAGGCTCCGGACGCGGAGTAAAGAGTTCTTGGTTAAAAAATTCTCCGATCTCTGCGAGTTCCGTGCCTTTGTGGTGAATACTTCTTAGCAGAAAACCCGGAACAACCAGATTATTTGATCGTCCGTTCGGCCACGACGGCCTGGACATCTTTGATGACATAGATCGCGAGCGGTTCACGGCGATTTCTTACCGTTAGCTGATAGCGTGGAAGCGAGTCAACCTGCATCCCGGCATATCGGGCCGCTTCTTCTGAGATCACTAGCTGGCAGCCATATTCTTTGGTGAGGTCCTGTAGACGGCTGGCAACATTTACGGTATCGCCGATGGCGGTGAGGCTCACGGCCGAGCCATAGCCCATGCGTCCTACGACAGCAGGTCCGCTGTGTATCCCGACGCCGATTTTCAGGGGCTCTGCGCAACTCGGCTGCGAGGAGCTGGCTTAGTTGTTTGACTCCATTGACCATCTCGTGGGCTGCGCTTAGCGCTCGACGGCAGCCGTCGTTCGGATCCGTCTCGATCCCGAAGAGCGCCATGACGCCGTCGCCGACGAATTTATCGACGATGCCTCCGGCGCGGGAGACCGCTTCACCTGCGGTTTTAAAATAGCTGTTCAAGATGAAGACCAGATCATAGGGCAACTTACGCTCCGCCATGCCCGTGAAGGAACGAAGGTCCGCGAATAGCACGACAATGTTGAGTTCCTCGCCGGCGAGGTAGGAAGGCTGCATGAAGCCGTGTCGGGCTTGACCGCTTGCCGGTACGAGCGGTGTGATCGATAGATCTGCTGTCGGTCGCAATTGACAGGCGAGCCTCACGTTGGGTGGCGCGCCGACACGCCGCAGGACGCGAACCTCGGCAGGTTTCGCCGGCGGCAGTGAATCCCACCCGCGTACAACGCGAACCCGACAGGTTGAACATCGGCCTCTTCCGCCGCAAACGGACGTATGGGGAATTCCAGCAAAGCGGCTCGCCTCGAGCACCGTGAGCCCGCGAGGGACGGCAATTTCAAGGCCTCCAGGGTACGTCAGGTGGATGCGATGTGCGTCTTTGGGCAGCGGAACGTATCGCCCGAGCGAGAAGCACCAACCCGAGAAGCCCAACGTAAACTTGGAGCGTCCAGTTCTCCAGCAAAGCCAGGAGGTCACGCTCGCTCCCCCTTGGAACGTTGGCTTCAAGCAGAGTTCGATCAAACCAGTCGGGTTGCCGGGCCATGAGATCAGAGATCTGGCGGCCGGCCTCTGCGAAACCGAGCAGCGCCAGTACCGGAAGCAATAAGGCGACGCTAAAGAAAATCGACACGACACGCGAATACCATGGTCGCAGTCGCAGCCAAAAGTGCAATCCTATGCAGCCGTGAATCCAGGCGACAAGGATCAGTAGCGCTTGCCGCGCGCCGTGGAGTGGGTTAACGTTCCAAAGCGATAGAACGATGAGCGCATAAGAATCTTTGACGTTGAACAGCTCGTGGGCGATCCGCGTGCCGGCGATGTGGGCAGCGAGAAACAGAGGGATTGTTAGCCCCAGCACGAGTTGGAGCGCTTCCCAGAGCGGCATCCGCAAATGGCGGCGCCGGTAAAGCGAATAAAACGCAAGCCCGAGATGGATAGCCAAAGCGCCGTAGAGCGCGGCTGTGGCCAGCGGGTTTCGCCACAGGGCCAAAAACCAAAACCGGCCGGCTTCCATCGCCTCCAGAGAGATCAAGCCCAAAGCGTGATTGATGAAGTGGGTCGCAAGGTAAGTGAGCAACACGAGACCCGAGACCAGTCGTACGCGTCGAATGATCATGGCGCTGCTCAATCTACTACGACCCGGTGCACCCAGTCCATGCTCGGCAGTAGGGGCAGGTTTAAACTTGCCCCTACATTCTTCGCGGGGCTTGCCGGAACTAGAGGATTGATCTATGTAAAAGTAACGATATTGACCAGAAACCCACATTGTCAACGGAAGGAGCAAAAACATGAAAGACGGATTTAAAGTCATTGATGCCGATCGGCATATTCTAGAGCCCTCGGATCTCTATCAGCGATACTTGCCCGAAAAGTTCAAGGGACGCGTACGCCTTGCGGGTCCCAATCAGACAGTTCGGGAGGTGGACGGGAAACCAGTTTCCGACTCGGCGCAAAGGCCGGGTCGGGTCACAGAGGATTACGGCTACATCTTCTCCTCGTCAAAACGCTGGCGCGAGTGCTTCGCCGACGCCTATGCGAACAAATTCGACCCGGCATCGAACATCCGCGATATGGAGCGCGAAGGGATCGATGTGAGCGTCCTTTTTCCGACCATCGGTCTCTATATCATGTGGCGTGACGATATTGACCCGGAGCTGAGCGCCGCGATCTGCCGCGCCTATAACACCTGGCTGGCGGACTATTGCGACTATGACCGCAAGCGGCTTTACGGTGTGATGCTCCTTCCGCTACAGGATCCCGCTCGCGCGGTGGAGGAAATGAAGTACGCGCGGGAAAAATTGGGGCTTGTCGGCATTTTCTGGCGGCCCAACAAGTTCTGCGGCCGGACGTTCGCAAGTCCCGACTATTATCCGATCTACGAGACCGCGTCGGACCTCGGCGTGACCGTCTGCGTTCACGAAGGCGCCCGCACTGTGCTGCCCCAGGCGGGCTCGGATCGCTACAGCGAATTCGGGCGCCATATCGCCTGCCATCCGCTGGAACAGATGCTCGCCTGTCTCAACTTCTGCGCCGACGGCGTCCTTGAAAAATTTCCCAAATTGAAAGTCGCGCACCTCGAATCCGGCTGCGGCTGGGTGCCGTTCTGGTTGGAGCGCATGGACGAGCACTGGGAACATGAGTCCCATGGCTCGGCCAAGATCACCAAAGAGAAGCCGAGCACTTACTTCAAACGCAATTGTTGGGTGAGCTGCGAAGCCGGCGAAGAGCTGGCGCCTGTATTCGTAGAACACGTCGGCGATGACTACTTGATGATCGCCACGGACTACCCGCACAGCGATGCCATCGACAAGTTCCCGGACAAGACCGTGGGTGCGATCAGCAGCAACGACAAGATTTCTGCCGAATCGCGGCGCAAAATTCTTTGGGATAATCCCACCAAGACCTTTGGATTGGGGGCATAGAAGAGCAATGGCTAAATTTCGTGTTAAATATTTCGGCAGCAACGACGTTCCCGTCGACCTCATCAAGCCCATCCTTGATGAGATCGACGCCGAGCTGGTGATCGCGCGGCCAACAAACGATGCGGAGGTCATTGAAATGGGTCGCGACGCGGACGGGATCATCATGCACGGCGCGGTCCCCTTCACCAAGGAAATTATTTCGCAGCTCAAAAAAACTAAGGTCGTCTGCCGCACCGGCGTTGGGGTCGATCGGATGGATCTCGCGGCCGCCGAGGAGTTCGGCATAAAGGTCTGCAACGCCGCGGGCTGCAACTCCATCGAAGTCTCCGAGCAGGCGGTCGGTTTGTTGATCGCCATATCGCGAAAACTCATGCGCATGAACCAGTACGTGCGCGACGGCAAGTGGCGGCGGCACACCGCGGAGCTGCACCGCTATCGCGGCCGGGTTTATCGCATCACGGGATGCACGATGGGCATCGTCGGTTTGGGTCACGTGGGCAAGCAAGTGGCGCCGCGGGCACAAGGTATGAAGCTTAATGTTCAGACCTATGATCCCTATCTTGATCCGAAAATTGCCCAGGATATGGGCGTGAAGATGGTTTCTTTCGATGAGCTGGTTCGAACCTCTGACTTCATCAGCTTGCATGCGCCGCTGACGAAGCAGACCCGCAAAATGTTTGGCGCCGCGCAGTTCAAGGCAATGAAGAACACCGCCTATTTAATCAACTGCGCTCGCGGTGGTCTTGTCGATACCGAGGCGCTCTACGACGCGCTCGTAGCCGGCGAGCTGGCCGGCGCGGCCTTAGATGTCACCGATCCCGAGCCGCTGCCTGCCGATCACAAGCTTCTCACGTTGCCCAACGTCATCGTCACCTGCCACACCGCAGCAAACTCCGACGAGTCCTACGTAGATTGTCAAACCCACGCAGCCCACGAGGTCGCACTGGTGCTGAGCGGCAAAGAACCCACCACGGAGGTCAAAGATCCGTGGCTTTTGGCCGAGGCGCAGGATGAGGGGTTTGGGGGAGTTTGAAAAGCTTGGCGAGGGCTTCGCGGTGACGTGCGTCAACTCGATTCTCCGTTAGTACAACTATGGGAAGAGATTCGGTGGCGTTATAGCAAACGCAACTCCGTTTCTGCGAAGCGTACAGGTCGGCCCGAAATTTAGAGGGATATGAAGACGACAATCATCTGGATTTCCGCGACGCTGGTCTTGACGTGCTCGCTGGGACGGAGTCTCGCTGCAGAACCTCTGCAGGAAGTAAAGATTGGGTACACATCAACAAGCATCAGCGCCTTTCCCATTGAACTCGCCCGACGAATGGGCTTTTTTCGAGATGAGGGACTCAGCGTTTTGATGATCATTATGAGAACGAACGTCATCATGAACGCGCTGCTTACCCGCGGGATTGACTACGGTACGCCGACCACCTCCGTGATCAGAGGAGCCGCCAGCGACTTGCCGGTGAAGGCGGTGGCTGTATTGACAGGCCGTCCCGACTATTTTCTTGCGGCAAAAAAAGAATACAAGTCTCTCAAAGATCTTAGGGGTAAGCGGATTGCGATTGGCACTTTCGGCGCGGCGGCCGACATAGCTCTTCGCGTGGTGCTCCGGCAAGAAGGTTTGGACCCCGAGCGGGACGTGGTTCGTTTGCAGATGGGCGGGGGCGATTCACGTTTCGCCGCGCTGGTTGGCGGAACCGTCGACGCGACTATTCTAAATTTCCCATTCAATCTTCAAGCGGAAAAATTGGGCTTCAACGTCCTTCTCTGGCTCGGGGAGCGCTTAGAGATGCCGCTCTCCGGAGTGGGCGTCCGAGACGAAACGATTCAAAAGAATCCCGGGCAGGTTCTTGGACTCCTCAGGGCGATTCATCGCGCGGTGGTTTTCGCCAACGGTCACCCGGAAGACTCCGTCCAGGCCTTCATGGAATGGACCCGAGTGGACCGGGAACTTGCGACGAAGAGCTATGAGCTGGGAACAAAGAGTTGGCCGGCAAAACTGATCATTTCTGATGCAGCGGTCCGAGCCGTCGTGGACCAGGCGCAGACGGAGCTCAAGATCAAGGGGCCGATCTCGCTGGACAAAGTGCGTGACTGGAGCTTTGCCGAGAAAGTAACAAGCAAGTAAAACCGCAAAGGGTGAGGCGTAAGGAGCCAGAGGATTTTCCCCGCACTTTACCCCTCACGCCTAACCGCTTACGTGAAAATTAGCCTGCGCGGGTTGCGGTCCACTTGCCGTTCGTTCCGCCTTTAACGGCCCCGTCGATGGTGTTGCCGTTCACCCGGCCGGTGTATTGGGCGCCGCCGGCAGTGAAACTGATCTGATCGCCGTTCAGCTTGCCTGAGATCGGCGTAATAACATTGCCGTTTTTGAGCGTCCCGGAAATCATTTGGAAAGTCTGTTTGAGGCTAAGCTCTCCTTGCGGGAGCTTCCATGTCCCGCCCACTTTTGCCGGCACGATCCAGAGATGCGCCGTGCACCAGCTTTCGCAACCGCTGACCTTGGCTGTCTCGTCGGGTTTCCATTCTCCCATGTCAAAGGTATTCGAAACGATGCGCGTGCCTGGCTTCAGATCGAGAATCTTCGGGCGCAATTTCATGTTGATGCTCGAAAGCAGAAACATGGTGATCACCTGGGCCTGCGAGAAGTCGCTTTCGAACAGGTCAGCCTTGGCGAAAGTGGCTCTATCGCTGACTCCTTCTTTCGCGGCGTTGCGCTTCGACAGCTCTACCATGTCCGGATTGTACTCGATGCCGTGCGCTTTGGCGCCGCGCTTGGCTGCGGTGATGACCGTGCGTCCGTCGCCGGACCCAAGATCGATGACGTAATCTTTCGGCGTCACTTTGGCTAGATCCAGCATTTTGTCCACCAGCGCCTGCGGGGTCGGCACCCATACGACGTCTTTGCCTTCCTGGCCGACTTCCGGCGCGTAGTCTTTTGCCGGCTGCGCTTGGGCGAAACCGCTGGCAGTAGCCACGGACAGGCATACGAGAAAAAACCATTGGCGTGTGAAACGTAATCTGTTCATTTGCCCTTCCCTATAATTGGATTTATCGCTGTTTGTGTGCGGATGATACCCATTGCATACTTCACGGCCAACAAAAAGTCCAGTAATCGTAGTCCAAATTGAATCGATAAAAGTATCACGGTGAGAGGAGGGATCTGCCGAATCGGAGATCGTGACCGATGTGTTCGGGGATCTATGTTAGGAATTTCTCAAGTGTCGCCTTCAATGCGTCAACGGACGATTCGCTATCGAGCGCGTAGCGATGGATGCGATGCTTGGCGATGGCTCGGAAATAACGCTCGGGCTGCTGGTCTTGTGAAATGAGCAAAACGTTCCGGCCGAGGGTGTGCGCGATGCCGAGTTCGAGCGCCACGTTCGCGTTGAGACCCGTGAGATCGACCACGACATGAGTGGCCCCGCAAATCTCATCCCAAATTGAACGAAGAACATCGGGCGCCAGGACTTGATCGCCCCGGATATATTCCACACGCTCGGCGCAGGCCTCTTTGACAAGCGCCAACGTCTTGGTCGACCACGCTGGACCGAATGCGGTCACGTGAAAGCAACGTTGGGCAGCGGGGTCCGGATAGTCGCCGGGCCAGACCGGCCACAAAGCCTGTGGGGCGTCCGCACCGAGAAAGTTCAAGGTGGAGGCAACAAGATGTTTGGCTCTGACCGGATCTCCCTTTGCTTCGGCGGCGAGTGTGTTTACTGATACGCGTACGTGGTGATCGGCATGATTGCAAAATTGATCATGGATGTACTTGACGGAAGCTTGGACGGAGCTCCCGGCTCCGCCCCTTTGCAGCCTGTAGAACGCGTGGGTTAGAGCAGTAGACAGGTTGAGAAGATCGGTCTGTTTGTTGCCGAGACGAATGGGTTCGATGTCCAGATCGAAGGGCAATTCTTGGTCCCCCGTTGCCACGATGAC
The DNA here is from genome assembly GCA_963737905.1 of uncultured delta proteobacterium. Taxonomy (GTDB): domain Bacteria; phylum Desulfobacterota; class Binatia; order UBA9968; family UBA9968; genus DAIRFP01. The sequence goes on from CAVTUQ010000031.1 coordinate 13,560, forward strand.
CACGGCCCGGCCGAGCGTGAGTGCGATCCCCAATTCATAGGCCACGGCAGCAACCGGGCTGGCTTCTTCCAGAGAAGCGGAACGCTTGTACCCGGTAAAATCAAATACCGCCAGGGCGGATTCGCGCAATTGGTCCCAGCGGAGAGATGCGGGCTCTTGATGCGGTTGCGGCACGAGCCGTCGTAGCTCCCCGGTCGCACAAACCTGGGCGAGCAGTTCGCCTAAATATGATCCGCCGGAGTAGAAGACCGCATTAGGATGTTGCGCGACGGTGCGGGATGGCCACACCGGTTGAGCGAGGGTGAGATGGTGACGCAGCGAAAAATTACGGATATTGATTGCGAGCGGCCGTAAGGTCTCGATTTCGAGTTTTACCGGATCGCTATTCACGGGAAAGCCTGCAAGAGCTTCGCGGCTCTCCCTGAGGTGTCCGAGCAAGGTACCTGCCGTCTCGCCTTCTTCGCGGGGTAAGATGCCGCCCGCCATTTCTGTAACAACATAGCGAAAAAGATCCGCGTGCAGTTCGGTAATGACCGCCAGGTGTGAACCCGGTGAAGGTTTTTCCACAGGTTGTGCTCTGCTGGGATTGAGAAGAACTTCTTGCATGCGACCAACCAAGTCCTGAACCCGGCGTGCTTTGATTTGTGTATCGGCGAGGCTGGGAGTGGGTTTCCCGATGAGCTCTTCGAGCTCTGCCATAATCGACGCTAAAAAAGGTTGGCGCTCGGGAGCAATTTGACCGCTCGCGACTTGACTCTCGTAAAACTGCCGGAGCGCGATAATTTCCTGTTGCGCTTCGGTGTTGTCATCGTCTGTGGGTGTGGCGTCGCTTGAACTCGACTCGGGACTGTGACCGCTTTGTTCCGCCCGGAGGAGCATTTCTTCGATGGCGCGGTCGCTCGATATCAGCTCTCGAACCTTCGTCGCGGAGGCGTCGGAAGAACGCCCGTCCTGGTCCAGTCTTTGATCGGTGAAGTAGGCCGCGCGCAGCCCGCAACGGCTGCAGCCGTGCACCGGGGCGCGATAGCGCTCGCTATATTCCCAAGGTTCCCAATCGTGTGCCGTGCGAGTTTCGTCGCTCCATGCGCTGCAACGCTGGCAGCGAATACCCTGCGCGCAAGAATCATCCTTCCGGTAGATCCAAGCACCCCACTGATGCTCGATACGACGCTCGGATTCAGCGCAACGGTGGCAGCTTCGCGACAAATCGCAGCGTTGCTCGGCGATGTAATGCCAATCCAACCAACTATGCTCGATCCGTTGGTTTACGGTGCCGCAGCGCTCGCAAGTTTGCACCAAGGCACAGCCGCCGGGAGCTTCCAGGCGCCAATCTCCCTGATGCAAGCCGAGCAAGCACTTGCCGGTATCGAGCCAATCCTTCAGCGCCATACGCGTGAACTCAGTTGATCCGCTCCCATAGTCGATAACGTCCGTCTCCAGGCCAAAGCATCGTCGCGCTTTCGATTACATAGTTTCGCGCGAGAGAATTTCCTTGGTCGAAATTGAGGACAAGCGTGTTACCCGATGCGGACCAGTTGCCGTGTTCGCGTCCCCTCGCAGTACCGTTTGAGTTGCTCCACCATTGGAAACGGCCGTCGGCGTCCAGAACGCAATGGGTGTCGGTCACCATCGTGAATCCGCCGGAACCTAAGATTTCCGTGCTGCGCCAATGTCCCACGAGCCGTCTGTCCAATTCTTCGGTTGCCGGCCTGGCAGCAGAGACAACGGTTGAGGTTGTCGAGACCGGTGCGGGGGCTGCTGCTTTGACCGGCGGGCTGAAGACCGCATCGATGCCTTGAGTGCGACAGCGCTCGATCAGTCCGGCAAGCTGGCGAAGGGTATCTTTGGTGCTCTCGTCCGGCGCGCGTTGGTCGATTGCGAACTTGAAATATTTCTCGGCCACCGGGTTGAACAACACTTGACTATGCTGGGTCACACGCTCTCGCACCTTAGCGCTATCTTTCGACTCCATGACGTTCCAGACCGCTCGATCGACCCTTTGGAGCGACACTTGATCCGTCTTGTTGCTTTCCTCCAAATCAAAGACCATCTCCGCGCAGCGGCGGCAGACGCGCACGCCCGTGCCGTAGAACTGGCTCTTATTCCAAGCGCCCCATTCATGAGTGATGCGCGTCTGTGGCCCGGTATCTCCACATCGCGAGCAGGTGACGACTTGCGAGCAAACCTGTTCACCATCGTAGTTCCAGGATTCCCAGAGGTGAGCGGTGCCCGCGGCTTTTGTTTCCGCACAACGCGAGCAGGGGCGAATCAGGGCGCAGGATCCCTCCGATTGATAAACGGGCGTTCCCCAAACGTGCTCGGTTTTGGTTTCCTTCTCGCCGCACCGGCCGCATTCTCGACCCATCAAGCAAGCATCGGTATTTTGGTATTCCCAAGCTTGCCACGTGTGGACCACCTGTTGGCTCTCAGTCTTGCAGCGCGAGCAGACACGGGTCTGCTGGCATGATCCTTTTCGTAGGTATCGCCATTCCCCGGCATGAAAGCCGAGCGTGCATTTTCCTCTATCGAAGAGATCCTTGAGCATGGGACTGGGCGTAGGTCAGCGACGTGTTTGCTTGTTAACGCTAAATGTCAAATTTTTAGGACGAAGACAAGGATATGGTGACCCTTCATCTTGACATCCACCTTGGGGCGCTATATCTGCTCGCAAAAAGGAGGAAGACCGCCATGAAGCGAACCTTGCTCGCCCTCGTCTTGATGCTCTTGCTTCCGATGTCGGATTAACTCAGGAGCGAATCAAGTTTCCTGTCGGAGTTTCTTCAAAGGTCCTTGGCTACGGCCATTTATGGGCGGCGTGGAAGCTAAAATATTTTGAACGTGAAGGGTTGGACGTGGAAGTCGTGCTGATGCGTGGAACCGCGCCGGCCGTGCAAGCCATGATTGCAGGATCGATTTCCGCGGGACTCGTAGCGAATGACGGTCCGATTGCCGCCGTGGAACAGGGGATGGATCTTGCCATGGTCGCCGCTAGCAGCAAGATCACTCACATGCTGATCGGCGGAAAAAACTATAAAACCTACGAAGACCTGCGTGGCGCAACCGTCGGCGCTTCGACCCTGACTTCAGGGACTGCATTTGTTCTTAGACGAGCGCTGAAGGCTAAAGGCCTTGAGTATCCTCGAGATTATAAGCTTCTCAATGTCGGCGGAACTTCTTCTTCCTTTGCGGCCTTGAGCGCCGGCCAGATTGCTGCAGCCATGCAAGCCGTCCCCAACGCGTTTCAGGCACAGGAGGCGGGATTCAATGTGATCGGGCGCATCGCGGATATTTTCCCAAACTATCTTCTGTCGGCCTATTCCGTAAGACGCAGTTGGGCGGAGAAAAATCGGCCGCAAGTGGTTCATTTCTTGAAGGCCGTTCTTCAGGCGAAGAAATGGTTCGAGCAGGACAGAAAAGCCGCCGTTGAATTTTTATCCAAAGAATTTCAACTCACACCCAGCCTCGCTGAAAGGGGACTCGATTATTATCTTGCTAACCAGGCTTGGCCTCCGGAGCTGGAGATTGATATGGATGGATTAAGGACGGTGGTTGATATCTACGCCGAGCAGACGGGAATGAAGGGACCGCTCCCCAATCCGGAAAAATATGTCGATTCGAGCTACTTGAAACAGGCCTGGAAGGAGCTGGGGTGGAGATAAGTTCTAACCCAACATATTTGAATTTGCCTTCTTTTTGAATTAGCGAATCGGAAGAAGATGACTCGCGCAAAGACGCAAAGGACGCCAAGTTCGGAGAAATAGGAAGATCCTTTTCTTTGCGCCTTGGCGTCTTGACGCGATAAATTTTCTCGAAGTGGTTTTGTGCAATATTTGAAAGTTTAGAATCTAATGCTGAGGAGGAAAGCATGATTAATGTCGAAGGGGAACAGATCGAGGTCGTCGACGCGCACTCGCACATGGGGGCGCGCAAGAAACTTGCCATTCACCAGATTCCCCCCATCATGAAATTCATGGCGGAGGACATGCTGCAGTCGATGGATGATGCCGGAGTGGACGGGGTGGTCACGTTTGCGATCGGTATCGGTGAGCCATCGGATTACCGGGAAACCAACCAGTATATCGCCGACACCATGAAACAGCATCCCGGACGCATTCATGGTTTTATGAGGCTGAGCCCCGGGAACGGGCCAAAGGATACGCTCCAGGTGCTGGAAGAAGGAGTCAAGCTGGGACTCAAAGGCATCAAGATTCATCCTTTGATCGAACATTGTCCGGCCAACGACAAAGAAAAGGTCTATCCGCTGATGGAAGCAGCGCAGCACCACGGCCTGCCCGTGCTTTTTCACTGCGGCCTGGGAGAAGACGCCAGTCCGAAACGGATCGGCGAAGTGGCCAAAGACTTTCCCAAGCTGCCCGTCATCATGGGTCATTCGGGGTTAGTGGAGGGTGTGAGAGACGTCGTCGAGATTGCCAAGAAATGTGAAAACGTTCACATGGACAGCTCGGGGGTTGGATGGTTGCCGTTCTTCTGCGAGTCCATTTCCTGGGCCGGACCCGATCGAGTCCTCTACGGCTCGGACACGCCGTTCAACCCGATGGAATGGGAGATCGAGAAAATCGTCAAACACGCGCAGCGGCACCTGAAGCTCAAGATCGAAGATCTCCGCCTGATCATGTCAGGCAACATCAAGCGGCTCCTGAAGCTAACCTAACTCCGGCGAAAACGGAGACACCGTGGTTAGCGGGCTGGCAATGGATCCGGGCCGGAGAGTTTTTTGAATTCTTTACGTAATTCGGGCTCCTCATAGGCTTTCTCATCGCCTGGCGAAGAATCTGTACCCGCGCCTTTGGGTTATACCCGGGCGCTGCATATCGCCAAGGCCGCCGCCACCGCCGATTTGTACACCCGTAAGGGTCTTGCCTTGATAGAGGGAGACTGATAAGACCCCTACTCCAGTCCGAAATGAATCGGCGCCCCAAAAAAACCGAGACGAAAAGAATCCCCGGCTTGCTCGGGCCATATATCGAATCGAAGCGCTCCCGGAGGCGAGAATGTTTTTCATAGAGAATGAAAAATTTGTAGGAAAACAAAACTTTGTTTTTCGTTCCAGAACGAAACGCCAGCGATTTACAGAAACGAGTAGTATGCAAGAAAGCTCTTGTTGCATGTAGGGGAAATCCTTCATCTGCTTATCGTTTTCTCTTAGTCCCCCTAAGAACATTCCGGAAAAACGAGCAAAAGTTCTTCAATTAGCAAAGTGGCATCATTGTTGCGCATGCAGTGTAGGTTATTCGCTTCACGTGCGCTTTCCACAACTATGGGACATTCACTGGTTCTTCGAAGGAGTAGTTTATCGTGAGTGTCCCAATGCAATTGCCTATTGAGTCTCCTCTCGCGCCACTGACGAGCTCGGGGAAAGTCAGGCCATTCGGTAGATCTTTTTGCCTCAACTCAGAAAAGTTCTTTCTAAAAGGAGTGACGTATGGGCCGTTCGCGCTTTCACGAAACGGCGCTCCGTTTCCCGAAGCTGCGACGATTGAGATCGATTTTGCTTTGATGTCAGAGCTCGGAGTCAACAGTTTTCGCACCTTTACTCCGGCTCCGAATTGGCTCCTCGATAAGGCCGCCGCTTATGGTCTTAGAGTCATCACCGGAATTCCTTGGGCGCAACATATCTCTTTTCTTGACTCCTCCCGCACTCGAGCAGAAATCCGTAACACTATTGCTGATAGTGTCCGTGCCAGTAAACAACATCCTGCGGTGTTGGCTCACCTGGTGGGCAATGAGATTCCTCCTGAGATCGTGCGCTGGTACGGCGCCAAGCGCATTCGCAGATTTCTTCGTGAGTTGGTTGACGTAGCCAAAACGACCGATCCCGATGTGCTGGTAAGTTATGCCAATTTTCCTTCGACGGAATATCTTGAGGCCGACTTTACGGACTTCTTGGCCTTCAATGTTTATCTTCATCGAGAAGAGGATTTTCGGCGCTATCTATTTCACCTCCTCAATTTAGCCGGCGAACGGCCGTTGGTTTTGACGGAGATCGGGATGGATTCCATCCGAGAAGGACTCAAACCTCAGGCCGAAGCACTGTCTCGGCAACTCGGCGCTAGCTACGAAATGGGTGTTGCGGGGACTGTAATTTTTTCCTGGACCGATGATTGGCACGCCTTCTCGGGCGCAGAGGGATTTCAAGTTGACGACTGGGCCTTCGGTTTAGTGGAGCGCAGCCGCCGAAAGAAGCCCGCTTTCTGGGCGGTGAAAAATTTCTACGATGGTCCTCTCCCTCCCGCTCTTCCCCGCTATCCTAAGGTCTCGGTGATTGTATGCGCTTACAACGGCGAGCGAACCATAGACCGCTGTCTCGCCTCATTGGAAACCCTCAACTATCCCAACTATGAAGTTGTTGTCGTCAATGACGGCTCGACGGACGGGACGCGGGAAATTGCCGAGCGCTACGCCTATATTCGTCTGATCAACCAGGAGAATCAGGGGCTAAGCGCAGCGCGTAACGTCGGACTGCGCGCGGCGCGCGGCGATATCATTGCCTATACCGATTGTGACTGCATGGCCGATCCGGATTGGCTGACCCATCTGGTAGCGCGCTTTCTCTCATCGGACTTTGGTGCCGTAGGGGGGCCGAACCTCCCCCCGCCGGACAGTTCATTGGTCGCCAACTGCGTGGCTGTCTCGCCGGGCGGGCCGACTCATGTGTTGTTGGATGATGAAGTTGCCGAGCACATCCCGGGCTGCAACATGGCTTTTCGGCGGGAAGCGCTGGAGGCGATCCATGGGTTTGATCCGGTATTTCGGTCCGCCGGAGATGACGTAGATCTCTGTTGGCGACTGCAAAACAAGGGCTACAAGATCGGTTTCAGCGCGGCTGCGGTCGTATGGCATTTTCGCCGGAACACGGTGCGAGACTATATCAAGCAGCAGCAGGGGTACGGCAAAGCCGAAACTCTCCTATTCTTTAAGCACCCCTCTCGTTTTAACGTGCTTGGTCAATCGCGTTGGTTCGGAAGAATTTACGGCGATCTCTCTTCTTTTCTGGCGAGCCGGCAGCCGCGGATTTACACCGGAGTTTTTGGCAGGGGCCTTTTTCAGACACTATATCAGCCTCCTCCTTCAATAATCTCATGCCTGCCTCTCACGTTGGAGTGGAGTCTGCTCTCTACACTACTTCTGGTTTGCGCGTTTGTGTTCGGCGGCGTTTTCTGGGTGGGGCTTGCGCCCTTCTTTCTTACTCTCAGCCGCTGTGTCGCAAGCGCTTTAAAGGCTCGAATGGCTCCGCCATTTCGCGGCTTGCGAGCGACGCTTCTGGTGGCTCTGTTGGTCTATATTGGACCTCTCATCCGTACACTCGAGCGCTATCGCTGGCGCATTCGCAGGCATCGAGAAGTGAAGCCGGTCGAATATAATGGGCCCAGGCAAGTCCCGAGGATCTTGTGGCACGAACGCGCCTTTTATCTCTCCTACTGGAACGAGGAAGGACGGGAAAAGGAGAGTTTGCTTTATTCGGTCATGGACTTTCTCCTGCCGCGCAAATATCTAATTGCCGTGGACCAGGGATGGAGTCACTGGGACCTGGAAATTTGCCAAGGTCCGTGGGCCAAAGCACAAATCCGAGCGGCTACGGAAAATCACGGCAGTGCAAAGCGTCTGTTGAGGGTGCGATGTGCGCTTCGGATGTCGAGGATTTCTTTTACCTGTCTCTGCCTTTATGCTGTGTTGATGGCGGTGGCAGCTTTCCTTTCCATGCCGCAGGTCGCCGCTGCGGCGTTCGTCACTGGTCTGATTCATGGTAGTGCGATTGCGTACCAAAAATTTCGTCTCGGGCGCGTACTCTACCATGTTGTGGAATCTCTAGCGCACAAGCTCGATTTCTTGCCGGTGCAAAAATCATCGGAAGAGGCGCAGTGAGAACATCCTGCAGATGAGACGCACGGTTCGATCCTACCTACGCCCGTACCTTCCGGCTTTCGTGTTCGCCCTGGCACAGGTCGTTTTCATCAGCGCCCTGGAGCTCCTCAAGCCGTGGCCGCTTAAAGTCATCATCGACCATGTTTTGACCGGAACACCCGTACCCTGGGAGTTCGTTCAGACCTGGTCCTCACAAAGCATTCTCTGGTTTGCTTGCACGGGTCTGGTCGTCATTTATCTCCTCCTTGGAGGGCTCCGCATACTCAACGACTATACGACGATCAGAATTGGTCAGAAGATGGTCAACGACCTACGACGGGATCTTTACAGCCAAATCCAGCGTCTGTCTCTTTCTTTTCATCACCGCCGTCAGGTCGGCGATTTGCTCTACCGGTTGACCTCGGACACTTACGCGATCCAGACCATCACAATGAACGGCCTTTTCCCTGTCTTGTGCTCGCTTACGCTTTTTGCCGGCATGCTCTTGGTCATGGTCCGCCTGGATCCACATCTCACCTTTTTTGCTCTCATCGTGTGTCCGATCTTAGCGGTCCTCGTTACTATCTCGCCTCTACGTGGCTGGCTTATCGCTTCCGCTACCCACATGCACCAGCAGAAGAGCAGTGTTTTTTCTCTCGTCCAGTGGGCCATTCCGGCTATCCGGGTGATTCAGGCCTTCACGAAAGAGGAAGAGGAACACCGCCGTTTCATGGCCCAAAGTCAAAAAAGCCTACGGGCCGACCTTCACTTTTACCTGCTAGAAAACTTTTATGCAGGCGCGGTCAGTGTCGTGATCGCAATCGGAACCGCCACCGTCATTTGGGTGGGGGCCCGCCACGTACTCGCGGGTACGCTCACCATCGGCGGCCTTATTGTGTTTGCCGCTTATTTGACGTCGCTCTATGGCGCCGTAGACTCCATCAGCCAGGCCTACGGCTCTATTCAGGGTGCGAAAGTGAGTCTGCAAAGAGTGTTCGAGATCATAGAAGAGGAAAACGATCTCAAGGAGGGCTCCAGAGTTATTCCCGATGGTGGAGCCAAGGGAGAAGTAGCCTGGAGCGGGGTTTCTTTTCACTATAGCGCCGGCCAGCCCGTCTTGAGGCACGTTGACCTTCATGTTCATCCGGGCCAAAAAGTGGCGATCGTTGGCCGAACCGGAGCAGGCAAATCGACATTGGTAAGCCTACTCCCGCGTTTCTATGATCCTCGAAGCGGCCGGGTGACCATCGATGGCATTGATATTCGCGAATTCCAGCTCAAATCGTTGCGTCGTCAGATCGCAATGGTACTTCAACCTCCGCTGGTGTTTCCGCTCACTATCCGCGAGAACTTAACTTATGGCCGGCCCGAAGCTACCGAAGAAGAAGTTATCACTGCCGCCCGCCTTGCCCGGATCCATGAGTCTATTATGGGCTTTCCTCAGGGTTACGATACCGTCGTCGGCGAGCAAGGAGCGACACTGTCTGAAGGGGAGAAGCAACGACTCACGATAGCCCGCGCTATCCTCTTCAATGCTCCCATACTCATTCTGGATGAGCCGACTTCTTCGGTCGATGCCGAGACCGAGGCTCTGATTATGGAAGGCCTGCGGGAACTGACTGCCGGCCGCACCACGTTGATCATCGCGCACAGGCTCTCTACGGTCCGCCAGGCCGATCTGATCGTGGTCGTGCGCGGAGGAAGAATCATCGAGCAAGGCTCATTCGATGTGCTCATGCGTCGCCAAGGCGATTTCGCCAAGCTCTATCGCACCCAATTCAGCGCTCAAGAAGAAAGAGCACATGCGCTCGTATCAACTTAAATCTTGCTGTGGATTTCCGCGGGAGCGCGCACACGAGGAAAGAAGCGGGCTGGTAAAATGAGTCAAAAACTGAGGCTCGTTGTTTTGGGAATGATGGGCCGGTGTCCTTTTGGCGGTCAGAGCTGGCTTTACCTTAACTGGCTCCGAGGACTCCATCGGTTGGGCCATGAAGTCTGGTACGTCGAGGATGACACGGTCTGGCCCTACGATCCGCAGCGTAACAGCGTCACGGACGACTGCTCGTATGCCGTCCGCCATATTGCGGGTTGCATGAAGCAGGCGGGCATGCCGGACACCTGGGCCTTTCGTCCAGCCTACCGGACCGAAGAATGCTACGGCATTACCAATTCAAAGCTCGATGAGCTGTACCGGACATGCGATGCGCTGCTTAACGTGGTCGGTGCCACCGATTTGCGCGAGGAGCATCTCACCGCCCGTTTCCGGGTCTATGTGGAATGCGATCCGGTCATTGCTGAGCTACAGCTCGCCAACGGCGATCCTCATACGGCAGTCGCACTCTCGAACCATCACGCGATCGTCACCTACGGCGAAAACTTTGGCTCGGCCGACTGCGGGGTTCCCCTCAATGGTCACCGTTACGGGAAAACGCGACAGCCGGTGGATTTGAATCTTTGGCCGATGGCCTACGAGCACGAAGCGCGTTTTTTTACTACCATCGGCAACTACCGCCAGGACGGCAACGATGTGGAGTACCGCGGCGAGATCTATCACTGGAGCAAGCATCACGAGTGGGAAAAATTTCTCGATTTGCCGCGACACACGAACCAACCGTTTGAGCTCGGGATGCGCCCGAAGACCCTGCGGATCGCCAGCGGCTGGAGGCGCACGGTTGGAAATTGGTGCCTCCGTTCCGCATGTCGCTGGACGTATTCGGCGACTATCCGGCGTACTTCCGTCGCTCGCGCGCTGAATTGACCGTGGCCAAGGACATGAATGTTCGACTCCGGAGCGGATGGTTCAGCGAGCGGGACGCCTGCTATCTAGCTTCCGGCAAGCCGGTGGTCGCTCAGGACACAGGGTTCGGGAATATTCTGCCGACAGGTGAAGGGCTTTTCGCCTTTTCGACGATGGACCAGGCAGTCGCTGCTATCGATCAGATCAACGGTGACTACCGGCGTCAGTGTCTCGGCGCTCGCGCAATAGCCGAGGAATATTTTGAAGCCGGCAAGGTTGCGGCTCGTCTGCTCGCCGATCTCGGGATGGCGTGAAGTTGACTGCTCTCCTAAGACGTGAGGCAGGTGAATATGTCATTGCGAAAGAACTAGGACAGTCAAACGCGATACCGCCATGGCCAAATCGCGCGAGCTTCTTAAACAGACCCGCAACACGAAGTTGACGAATTTTAGAATGTAAGATGTTTGCAGATAGCCCAAATTCTCCTGGCTCCGTCCTGCAGCGTGAGGCCAATGATTGGGGACTTACGGTGGAGAATGGAGTGCATTGGTTTCTCGCCCCTAACGGTGAAAAGTTTTTTGGCGCCGGGGTGAACGGGGTCGATGCGGGATGCTCCCCTGAAGACATTGAAGGACGGCCGGCTTACTATCTTTGGCACCTCTACGCTTCGACGGACACCTGGGCAGCAACCGTCCGCAAGCGTCTCCTGAACTGGGGCTTCAATCACCTGGGTGCCTGGAATTTTTGTGAAGAAAAAATCGGTCTCCCTTATATTGCCAATCTCGATCTCGGACGGTTGAGTGAAGCGCTTTGGTTCGATGCCTTTGATCCGGCGTTACCGTCGCGGGTAATGGACTGGGCAGAGCGCCTCACGGCTCCGCACCGTCAACACGGATTGCGTATCGGTTACTTCCCTGACAATGAAGTCGGATGGTGGAATGCGGCACTCTTTGAATTCTATCTTGCTAAAGGATGGCGAAATCATACGAAGCAGTTGCTTTGGCAGCTTCTCCACGACCGCTATGGAGGAAAATGGCCGGAGCTGCTGCGAGACTGGGCGCCATCGGAAAAAGTTGACGGCTTCAAATCTCTCCGCCGTGCTGGCGCCGCGCTCAAGATACGTCCCGGTGGTGCGGGGATTAAGTTAATCAACGAGTTCACCTATCTTTGTGCAGAGAGATATTACAAGCTGGTCCATGACGCTCTCCGTGCTGCTGATCCGGGGGCTTTGATTTTCAGCGACAGGTTGCCGATTTACTACTCGCAGGATGCGGTGCGGGCGATGGCTCCATACGTGGACGTGATTGCGTCAAACTATGATTTGGATGGACCGGACGGCTGGGTGGCACATTATTTCTTCGAGGGGCTGGCAGGGCTCGCGGGCAAACCTGTTTTAGTTTCCGAATTTTTCTGTGCCGCGATGGAAAACCGGAGCGGCAACAAAAACACGGGGCATCTCCTTAAAGTGCCCACCCAAACACAGAGGGCGATGGTTGTTCAGCAGGCTCTCCAGAATTTCGCCCGCCGTCCCAATATTATCGGCACACACTGGTTTCAATATTACGACGAACCCCAGGGCGGGCGGGCGGATGGCGAAGACTACAACATGGGACTCGTCGATATTTATGACCAACCTTACGAAGAAGTAGTCGCCGCCTTTCAACGCACTAATTCGTCGCTCCCGCGCCTGCACGCGCAAACCGGCCACGCTCGTCCCCGCATGGACGATGCGCCATTGGGCACTATTCCCCGGGCTTCACGCATGATCGACGTTACCGATGCTTCGCTGACGGATTGGGACAAAGACAGAACTCTTATGCGGGGATTTACCGCCGAACCGCCATACGTTCCTTTCGCCGACATCTATCTCGCATGGCATCCCAACGGATTGTACCTCGCCACAATCGGCATGGATTACATGCATCCAGAAGACGTGTCTTATGAAAATAACTTTCCCTTGTCTGAAACTTACCAACTGCATCTCCTGGCGTTCATTCGAGGGCAAGCTTACCATTTTGCGATTCATTTCATGCCCCATGAGGTAACCTTTGCTCCTGATGCCGCCACGAACGCGAGCAAAAGTATCGCCCTTATTCCTTGCCTATACACCTACTCTCTAGATGGCCAAAGTCGGCCACTATCAGGAGCGACAGTGCAGCACCTCAACGCGGAGGCCCCACGTATTTCGTGTGAGGCGCACTTTCCGTCCCAGCTCTTCCAATTACCCTTTTTCAAGAAAGGGATGAGACTGAAGATGAACATTGTCGTGGTTTCCCATTACCGCGGGCAGGAAATGTTTTGGAGCGAAGGAACGGCACGAAAGACATTTAGTCGACCTGAGGGCTGGCGTGCTGTAACGCTCAGCTAGAGTCCCGGGGAACGCAAAATTTGAAGAGGCTTACATTCAGCCCTCGATTTGAGATAGTCTCTAACTGGTAGGGAAAATCCTCGGGCGCCAAGGGGCGGGAATGTTTTTTTACGCTGAGGCGATGCTCGCCTCGTCATCGAAGATCTAACGACTGTGACCCATGAGCGGTGAAAAGTATCTCATCGTTAGTGCTGACGATTTCGGTCAAAGCCTGGGGATAAATAAGGGCATCATAGAAGCGTTCGAGCATGGCATCGTAACCAGCACCAGTCTGATGACCCGATGGCCTGCCGCCGGCGAAGCGGCCATCTATGCCAGGCAACACCCCAAGCTTAGCGTCGGGCTTCATCTTGATCTGGGCGAGTGGGTTTGCCGCGACGGAAGTTGGACGCAGCTGTATAGCGTGATTCCCCTGGACGATAAGTCGGCTGTAGAGCGTGAAGTTTCTCAACAATTCGATGTCTTTCAGGAGTTAATGGGCAGACCTCCCACTCATGTCAACTCTCATCAACATATCCATATACGCGAGCCGGTTCGTTCTGTTACTCTCCAGATTTGTCAGAGTCTTGGAATTCCGCTAAGAGACTTGTCTCCTGAAATTCATTATTTTACGAAATTCTATGGTCAAACGCCGGAAGGGCTGCCTATACCCAGCTATATAAGCCTGGACCGCCTGATCGAAATCATCTCGACCCTTCCAACCGGGTTAACCGTTATCACCTGCCATCCCGGCTACGCGGACGACCTGAAAACAATGTATCAGACGGAGCGTCGTGACGAACTAAGAGTTCTGTGTGATCCTCGGGTTCGGGCGACGCTCGACGCGCTTCGGATAAATCTTTGCTCATTCAATGACTGGGACAATCTCAAGAGTTCGCTTAACCAGCCGAGCTCTGACCTGGTTTAATCTTCTCATGCTGCATAGCTCTTGTTGCGTGCGGATCTGTATCGGAGGAGCCCATGACTGAACGCGAACAAATTTGCCGCAAAGCGGAGTCTTTCTTCAATGACCTGTGGATGCGCGGCGATCCCTGGGAGCTTGAAACCTCAAATTGGGAGCACGAAAGGTATGCGCGCCTGCTGGCAATGCTCGATCAGCCCCGATACGGGCGCGTCCTCGAAATCGGCTGCGGCGCGGGAACATTCACGCGGCGGCTGGCGGGTCTGGCTGATAAGGTACTCGCTCTGGATGTCTCGTCGGAAGCCATCGACAGGGCGCGGGCGGCCCAATCGGATCTCAAACAGATTGAATTCCGCGTCGGAAACATCATGGATTACAACCTCAGGGAGGAAGAGCCATGGGACCTCATTGTAATGAGTGAGACCGTTTACTTTCTCGGCTGGCTTTATTCCTTCTTTGATGTTTCCTGGTTAGCCGCAGAGATGTTCGAGGCGACTCGCCCGGGCGGCCAGATGCTCTTGGCCAACACACAATTCGAAACCGGGGAACCTCTTCTTCGTCCTTGCATCATTCGCACCTACCGCGACCTGTTCCTGAACGTCGGGTACGAATTAAACGCAGAGAAGATACTTCCCGGCGAAAAACACGGGGTTCGTCTCGAGGTTTTGATGTCGCTCTTTCGCAAAGTCGACTCAACGGCCGGAACCCCTTCATGAAGCTGTATCGGCCGCACGGCGAATCACTTCATAGATTATATTCTGCTGGTCCCCCCAAGGATATCGGGCGTCACTACGGCCCTGTCGCGGGTGAATCCGAACCTCGCGCGGCCGTGGCGAAAGCTCATTCAAAATATGATCGAGGAATGTTCCCAAGTCATAGGTATGGGTATAAAATCCTCGCTGATAGTGTTCGTCACGCTTGCGTTTTGAACGAAGGGGTTGAGGGGGCAAATAAAAAACCAGGATGAGCTTTTTTGCCGCGCACGAATACAGAGACTGAATGGCTGGAACATAGTCAGGCAAATGCTCCAGCACGTGACGGCAAATGACGGCATCAAACTTGCGGCGAAGCTTTTTGGTCTCATAGAGCGACATCCGCCGAAACCGATGGCGATCCCCGGGATGGACGCTTTGGGCAACCTCTAGAAACTTCTCCGTGACATCGATGCCAAGATAATCAATATTCAGTCCGAGATCGCGAATCAGATCGAACATCACTCCGGTTCCGCAACCCACATCGAGAACCGATGACATGCCATCGAGCAGGCTAAGGGTTTTCGTTCGCGACGGGTGGGTTTTCCCCTCCGGACCTGAACGCAAAAAATCCTTGGATTGCTCGGTACTCCAACGATGCCAGTTTTCTTTCAGTTTCATGTTGACCCCAACTTAGTTCGATAAAGCGGCCTATGCCCTCGATCGGTTAGAACGAGAAGGGTAGCAATTTCGATAACAATATTAAACCGTGCATACCCACTCGATGCCTGATAGTGAGTCTTTAGGCATGTCAGATCGTCGCTCCGTTCCCCCTAAGTCCGTGAATATGCGGTTCTTAGACAAGGACGGTCCGAAGACCGAAGCGCGCGGTTACCGCCTCAGTTGGGGTATCGCTCGCTGTCTCGTTATTTGCGGGTGTTTGAAACAGAACGAAAGATATCTTATGAAGACTGTCACAGCTCGTGATTTACAGAAGAACCGTTCAAGAATCCATGGGTGCCTCTCAACACGACCGGATTGTGGTTCCAGGCCGAGGCAAACCGGCCGCCGTGCTGGTGGCGGCCGAGGGCAGTGACCGGAAAGAGCCGATGAGCATCGAGAGCGGTCCTTCGGTCATGGAGCGCGACCTCCGGCTCGATTTTTTCCGCGGCCTCGCCCTCTTCTGCATCTTCATCGATCACCTTCCCAACAATATCCTGTCGGAGTTTACGCTCCAATCGGTGATGTTCTCCGATGCGGCCGAAGTGTTTATCCTGATCTCCGGCTACACCGCCGGCCTGGTGTACAGTCGTGCCATGGAGCGCCAGGGTTTCCTGATAGGTGGGGTCCGCATCTACCACCGGGTGTGGCAGCTCTATGTCGCCCATGTCTTTCTGTTCATGATATTCCTCGCGACAGTGGCGTACACGGTCGGTGCACTTAACAACTCGCTCTACGCCGAGGAGTTCGGCGCTGCCAACTTTCTCGGCGAGCCCGGTGTGGCGGTGGTCAAGGCCCTGACCTTGCAGTTTCAGCCGGCCTTCATGCACATCCTGCCGCTCTACATTGTCCTGCTGGCGGTTCTACCCTTTGTGCTAGCCGGTTTTCGATCCTGGTCGGGGGTGATAATTTTCGCATCGTTCGTGCTGTGGCTCGCCGTCCAGTTCGACAAACGGATCGCGCTGCCCGCCTATCCTGGCCCCGACCGGGTGTGGCCTTTCAACCCGCTCGCCTGGCAGGCTCTGTTCTTCCTGGGAGCATGGCTTGGCTGGCGGGGTACCCGCGGTGGGGTTTCCTGGCTCAGCCGTCGCTGGCTATTCTGCCTCGCGGCGGGCTTCTCGGTGGCCGGATTCTTAATTCGGTTCAGTTGGACGCTCCATGGCTTCTACGATCCGATTCCAGTCCTACTCAGCGGCAAGCCGTTGTGGCTGTTCTTGAGCAAAACAGACCTAGGCCCCCTTCGGTTCGCCAACGTACTCGCCGTCGCACTGCTCGTCGCACGTCTGATCCAGCCACAGGCGCGGTTTTTGGCCAGCCAAGCCGCGCGCCCCTTTGTTATCTGCGGGCGCAACTCCCTCCATATCTTCTGCCTCGGCATCTTGCTCTCGGTGCTGGGGCAACTGGTGCTCAACGAATTCTTCGGTGGCATCCCCATGCAGTTCGCCGTATCCGCGGCCGGCATCGCGATCATGATTGGCATCGCCGCATTTATGGAGTGGTTCGCCGCCGCACAGCGCTCGTCAGACGGCAAGGGCCTGAGGGCACCGATAGCCGGCAAAGGAGCGCCAGGATGAGACCACCTGCCTTCCTCCGTTATATTATTATCCTGATCACCGTGGCAGGCATGGGGTTTGTAGCCACACCGGCCGGCGCCCTCGACCAGGAACACGAGTGCTCTGTGCCCGAGAGTTTCTATACGTTTGAGCCGACATTGGCAAAGACGACCAAAGCGCTCGCCGACGGCCGGGAGGTCGTCATCGCTGTCCTCGGCGGATCGTCCACACTGGGGCGAGCTGCTGGCGGGGCCGGCTTCGCCTGGCCCGCACGCCTGGGCGCTGCGCTTGCCGTGAGATTCCCGTCCGCGCGCGTCAAGGTGGTCAACCTTGCCGTCGCGCGCCAGACGGCGAAGGGGACGGTCGATAGCTTGGCGCGCGACGTCCTTCCCCTGAAGCCGACCCTTGTGATTTGGGAGACCGGCACAGTGGAGGCGGTTCAGGGCAGTGATATTGACCAGTTCCGGGAAACTATGCAGGCTGGGATTGACGCATTGCGCACCGCCGGGGCAGAGGTGGTGTTGATGAACATGCAGTTCGCGCGCGCTACCGACGCGATGATCCACTTCGAGCCCTATCTTATCGCGATGCGCCAGGTGGCGGACGCCGACGATGTGGCACTGTTCCGGCGCCACGGCATCATGCGCTATTGGGCCGAGAACGGCTTATTCGATCCGACGGTGAGAGACGGTGAGAAGAGCCGCCAGCTCGCCGCGAAGCTTTATGATTGCATCGGCCGCGCGATGGCCAACTTTGTGACCCACGGCATTCCTGCTGCAAAGCCCGCGACTAACGTTGGGAGCGATCGATGAGCATGCCTCGATGGGCGGTTTCCTCCGCTGCGATTCTCTGGCTGTTCACGTCCGCGTCCGCCGAGCCCTTGCATACTGCTCTGAGTTGCAACGCACCTCAGGAGCTGACGCGTTTTACGGTACCGCTGCCCAACACCGCCCGCGCGATCCGCTCGGGCAAGGAGCTTGTCATACTCGCCATCGGTTCCTCCTCGACCAAGGGAGTCGGTGCTTCCGATCCGGCGCATACTTATCCCGCCCGGTTCGCCGAAGAGCTCCACCAACACTGGCCGAAGCTCGCGGTGACCGTGATCAATAAAGGTGTCGGCGGCGAGATCGCCTCCCAGATGTTGGAGCGCTTCGAACGCGACGTGTTGCCTTATCACCCGCAGCTCGTCATCTGGCAGACGGGAAGCAATCAGGCGCTGAGAAGCGGAAACATCAAGGAATTTGTCGCCACCATGCGTGAGGGGATCAACCGTCTCAAGGCGGCCCACGTCGACGTCGTGCTGATGGATCCGCAGTTCGCTCCGCGCGTGCTCGCACGGCCGCTGCATCTGTTCATCGTGGATTCCATCGGCGCCGTCGCTAACGAAACGAAGGTGGCCGTGTTCCACAGGTTCGCGGTGATGCGACACTGGATATGGAGCGGCCAGTACAAGATAGAAGACATCATCTCAACCGACGGCCTGCACATGAACGACGTGAGCTATAGTTGCATCGCCCGTCTGCTGGCCGATAGCCTAGTGGCGGCAACCGAGTCCGAGACCCCCGGCCGGCCGCGAAACGAGGCGGCGAGAAATGCGAGCAGATAACGAGTGTGTAGTGCTGGCTTCGGAAAGGCCCACTCGGGATTGCAGGGGACACTTATCTGGGCTAAATCCGATAAAATTCCTTAGCGTTGTCGTAAAGGATCTTCTGCTTTGCTTGATCGGCAAGATCGGTGCGGGAAAGCAACTCAGGTATGTCCTTCAAGAATTCTCCGTAGACGCGTTCATGCGGATAGTCCGAAGGGAACATCACTCGATCTTCACCGATTACCTGAATCACATGACTTAAAGACGTTTCTTCCGGCTCGCAGGTGACGTAAACCGGGCACTCTTTGATATAGACGCTGGGCTTTTTCTTCATGTTCGGGAACGAGCGCCCTCCGCGGGTTTCGTATTCGTAGTCGAGGCGGTCCATCATGTAGGGGAGCCAGCCGCAACCGGCTTCGAGGAAAGCGATCTTCAGACGGGGAAACTTTTCTAAAACCCCATCGCAAACGATGCTGGTGAATTGGATCATGAGCGGAAAAGGGTGCTCCAAAGCGTGGACCTGGCCCTGGTCTTCGAAATAGTCGAAGCCGAAACCGCGGCTCGGGGCGCCGTGGACGCCGAGGGGAACTCCAAGATGTTCCGCCTCGCGAAAGATCGGATGGAAATCGGGATGACCGAAGGCTTTGTTCATTACCGTGGCCGACGGTAGAAAAGCGCCGACCATGTCGAGTTTTTCCACCGCGTAGCGCAACTCCTCGACTGCGCCCTGCGGGTCTTGAACGGGTAGAATGGCGACTGCCCTTCAAGCGCGAGTCTTTCTTGATGTAGCGGTGCGTGGAACCAATTGTTATAGGCCCGTGCGATCGAACATGCCCATTCCGGATTTTGCACGAGGCCGATGGCAAGGCCGGCGGTGGGATAAAGCACGGTGCTTTCGAGCCCCATGTTATCGACGAACTTGATCACGTCTTCCGGTCTTGTCTCGGTAACCTTGTCGGGGCGCCCGGCGCCCAAGCCACGCGGCCAGCCATCCAGCGAAGGGAAGAGTGGGTAAGCGCGCGCCCGCCGCATGCCGCGGTATTTGCCTTCGAAGTATTCCTCGATCTCTTCGTGATTTTCGTAAATATGCCCGTCGGCATCGATAACTTTGGGATTCTGCATGAGTGACCTCTTTGTTGGGTTCAATATCTGGGCGCACAGTAGGCCGTGAATTTTTTGGTGTCAAGTATCGTCATGCCGGGCGAAGACTCACCGGGTGTAAGGCAAGTTGAATTGGTGTATATGTTGCCTAGGAAACCGCTAAAAGGAGGGCAGGATTATGGCTTGGAACGAAATTCCGGTGGTCGATGGCGACGGCCATGTGATGGAAGATTGGGATTCGCTTTTGCAGTACATGCCGGAGCCGTACATCAAGAGCGGCCGATTTCGTGGCCGAATCTTTCCGCCTTTGGATCACCTTCATTCCGCAAGTCTATTCCAGTTGGTCCCCGGGGCCTTCAGGCAAGTTGGAATGGACGGTTGGTTGGAATTTATGGACGATGTAGGAATTCAACGAGCGGTGCTGTACACGACGGGCGGCCTTGCTTTCGGTAAAGTCATCACCGGGGAGTTCGCTATTGACGTGGCGCGCGCGTGGAACAACTGGTTCCATGACACCTATCTCAAGAAGAGCGCGCGTTTCCAGGGGCTCGCGCTGATTCCGTTGCAGGAACCGGAAGAAGCTGTAAAAGAATTGCGCCGGGCGGTAACGGAGCTCGGTTTCTGCGGCGCGATGATTCCGTCCACCGGCTTCAAAGGACATTTGGGTGCCAGAGAGTACTGGCCGGTTTATGCTGAGGCCAATAGGTTGGGTTGCGCCTTGGGAATCCATGGCGGTGCCCATGAGAATTTGGGCATGGACTATCTCACTCCCTACGCGCCGATCAACGCGCTAGGCCATCCCTTCGGCCAGATGGTGGCGTTCGCGGGTATCATCTTCAATGGGATTTTCGATAGGTTTCCCAACTTACGCATCGGTTTCATGGAAGCCGGGGTTTCGTGGTTGCAGACCTGTCTCGAACGATTCGACCGTGGGTGGGAAACCCACATCCAGTACGATCCTCGCGAAGAGTATATCCGGCTCCAACCCGGAGAAAGCATAAGCGCCTATATCCGAAGACACGTAGAGGCCGGGAGGATATTCGTCGGTTGTGAAGGCACTGAAAAGGCGCTGCATCTCCTGATCGAAGCGGTCGGAAACAAGGCCTTCATGTTCTCCAGCGATTTTCCCCACGAAGTGAATAACGAATACTGCAAGCATGAAATTGCGGAGATCGTTGAGAACGAGCATCTTACCGACGACGACAAGCACGCTGTTCTGCACCGCAACGCCGAGCGCTTTTATAGCCTCAAGCCGTTAGGTTAGTTTGATTTCTGCGGCAGGTTTTTATCGTCTTCCTTCAGTCACAAACTGCGGAGCAGTTGAATATGCCTTTTTCGACCAGGATATTCACGCATAATACGCTGCTTGGGATGGGACTGTTTGAAAAAAACGGGTGCGAAGATGGGACGGCCGGCTTTTTTCGAGTCTAGGAGGCTCTGCGGAGCGTCTCGACGCCCGCTTCTTATACTGCCCTGCGAAGGTGACGCGCGCGGACTTTCAACGCAAACTGATGGAGCTTTGCCCCATGCTCGCGGATATACTTCTCTACGGCTGGCTCTGTCTCAGCGCGATACGCAGCGATCATCCTAACCTCGTCAATTAAGCGTTGCTCGAATTCTTCATGCTCGGTGGACGTGAAGATCTCTAGTTCGGACTCCGCAATCAGGTTCTCTAGCGTCTTTTCTATCGAATCCTGTATGAACCAACCGTTCTTAAGCATCTTTTACCTCGTCCTAGAAGAACGCGATGAAATCATTGTAGACTGGAAACCCTTGCAAGTTCCAGCATTAACGGAAAGTTTCCTACAATATCAACGGCCCTCTGATTGACGACTTTACCGATAGTCTTCGGGCTTTTTGTAGGGAATGATGTCAGAGATGGCCGAGAAGTGTTCGTCGTATGCCCCTCTCTGCCAATATGAATGAGACACTTACCCGCCAATAGTTTAGTGTAGAGGGCGAGTAAGGAATTGAAGGTGGAGACAGGAACATCAACGGAGGTGGAGGTAGTGGGCAAGGCGGAGCGGCGGCGGTTCACGGCGGAATACAAGCAGAAGGTTTTACGGGAAGCAGATAAATGCCAGCGGCCGGGAGAGATCGGGGCGTTTTTGCGCCGGGAGGGATTGTACTGGTCGAATCTTAGTACCTGGCGCAAGCAGCGGGAGAGCGGGGAATTGGCGGGGCTATCAGCAAGAAAGCGCGGGCCTGAGCGCCGGGAGAAAAACCCGTTAGCGGATCGGGTGAGAGAGCTGGAACGGGAGAATGGGCGGCTTAAGCGGCGGGCGGAGCGTGCGGAGGGGATAGTGGAGCTGCAAAAAAAAGTCTCGGAGATTTTGGGGATCGAACTGGCAGAGAGCGCCGAGAAGGACTGATGGCGGTGGTGAGAGAGAACCAGGCAAGGTATTCGGTGGAAACGATCTGTGCGGGACTGGGAATAGCGCGGGCCAGTTACTACCGGATGGAGCGACCGAGGCGAGCCCTTGTAGCGGAGCGTGTTCATCCCCGGGCGCTGTCGGCTAACGAACGGCAAGAGGCGCTCGGGGTTCTTAACAGCGAGCGGTTTTGGGACCAGGCACCTGGGGAAGTGTATGCGACGCTGCTGGACGAAGGTAGGTATCTGTGCTCAGAGCGGACCATGTACCGGATCTTGGCAGAGAATCAGCAAGTCAGAGAAAGAAGAGATCAGATCCGACATCCGTGTTATCAAGCCCCCGAGTTGATCGCCAGTGGGCCCAACGAGGTGTGGTCATGGGATATTACGAAGATGTTGGGGCCAGCGAAGTGGACGTATTTTTATCTCTACGTGATCCTGGATATCTTCAGCCGCTACGTAGTGGGTTGGATGCTGGCGTATCGGGAATCGGCCGAGTTGGGAAAGAAACTCATTGAGCAAACCATCGAGCGGCAAAGTATCTGTCCGGGGACTCTCACGGTGCATGCGGATCGGGGGGCGCCGATGACATCCAAGGCGGTGGCATTTTTGTTGGCGGGGCTGGGAGTGACCAAGACCCACAGCCGCCCGTATGTCTCCAATGACAACCCGTATTCGGAGAGCCAATTCAAGACCATGAAGTACCGTCCCGAGTTTCCCGAACGCTTTGGTTGTTACCAAGATGCGCACCGATTCTTGACCGAGTTTTTCCCCTGGTACAACCACGAGCATCATCACTCTGGCTTGGGATACTTAACGCCGTACGAGGTTCACTATGGGCTGGCGGCAAACCGACGCGAACAGAGGACCGAAGTACTCAAGCAAGCCTATGAGAAAAATCCCCACCGTTTTGTGCGTGGCTTGCCAAGCCCCGCTCTGTTACCGACTGCCGCATGGATCAACAAACCCAGAGAAATCTCTCGGCCGCAGAGCCCAGAGGTTATGAATTCATCGATGACGGGCATCGAGCACAAAAACGGCTTCCATAATTGCCCTATAACGAACGATCAGCCATCGGGTAAGGGTCTGGCTAGGGGGGAAAATCAGCTGAGCGAGGATATTGTAGTCTAATTTCTCAATCGGGCGTGTCTCATTTCATTGACAGGCTCCGTGCGACGATTGCTTCACATCCATAGACGAATGCGGCAATAGCATGCGGTACATCGCTGGAGTCTCGCAAACGAGTGAACCTGCGGGCATGCCGTGTCCGCTCCACGCGAGATACAAAGGGAAGTATTTGCAGGGGAAATGAGAAAATCTTCTCCAGTGCGGCTTTGCCGAAAGCGGCTCCCTGGGTGAAGCCGGGCGCGTTATTTAGGGCAAACACATATAGTTCATGCAGGGCATAGAACGAGGTAGCAGCGGACAGCGAACCGTCAGTGATTCGAGCGAATAATCTTTCTGTGTGCGGATATCTGTCTTGTTCGACTGCTTGAGTGAGGGTGTAGACCAAGAGAACGGACGTGTCGATATAGAGCAACTATCTGGATCCTGCCCGCTTCTTCGTGTGCTTTTTACGTGAGGCCTCTATCGTTTCTTCGTGGGCCAAGATGCGCTTGAGACTGGCTTTTCGTGCTCGGTGAAGCAGTACGGACGTGGGTACCGTCCGAATAAATTTGCCAAATTCCTTAAGGTTCATCGTAGGAATAGAGTAACAGCCGGCAAACAGTCGGTCAACCAAGCGTCTTATGAGTCAAAGATCGTGGCGGAGTACAGGTGGCGGAAAGGCCGTTAGCGTCAGACTATTGCGCGAATTTTTTTCTCATCTCCGGCAAGAAGCCGCTCTCCTCGAGATTCTCACGGCGCTGGTCACAAGCAACTGGTCCAGTTCGACTTCCTGAACCTTCGGATTGATGCGCGAGACTATGCGCTGAATGAGTCGCCAGACCTCCGTGCTCGGCGCGACATCCAGACTCGGCATCTGCTGGCGCGTGACTTTGTAAGAAGCCTCGATATCTTCCTCCTTGCTCAGGCGAAGGTTTTTTTTCAAAACTTCCATGACATCGTGTTTGTGAGTCGGGTCTTGAATATAGACCAGCGCTTCCACCAGACCTTTGGTCAACCCAACCATGATCTCCAGCGAGACGGCGCTGGAGTCTTTTTGGGAACAAATCGCCGTTGCTTGATAGTTGATTTTCACCGCCCCAACGTCCGCCAGAGAACGGGCGCCGGCTCGCTTAGCCATATCGGCGAAACTGTAGGGAATGACCGCCGCATCGACATTTCCTGACATTAGCGCCTGAGTCACCGTGGTGGTATCTCCAAGGACTCGCATGTTGAGCTTGTACTTGTCCGGGTCGAGACCGAGCCCGTCGAGGGCAACCATGGTGGACAACCAGAAGCCGCCGCCGATGCTCTGCACGCCGAAAGTCTTGCCGCGCAGATCTTCAATTGAGTCGATTCCTTTTCTGACGATTAATTCACGGGGCATCTTGTTGCTGCCGACGGCAAAGCAACCGAGTTTCATGCCGCCCACTGTCGCGCTGAGAGCGCTGCTGGGTGCCGCCCAAACCAAAGGCGCCCCGCCCGAGGCGAGGGTCGCCATCATGATCGGACCGCTACGTGTTTGCAGCACCCTGGGATCGAGCCCGTGCTTTCTGAACAATCCCTTTTCTATTCCCACCCATAAGGGGGCCATGGTCTCATTATGGCCGCCGTAGGCGATGAGCAGCGGGCCGGCGGCATGGGCACTGCCGAAGATCGAGAGAAAAAAGATGATAAGAGATAAAGCCAGGCACGAGTGTCTCAAATTCGCCAGGTTCATTATTCAACTCCTCTTTGTAGTTATTGCCGCTCCTATTACCACAACTTTTGCTGGTTAAGGAATAGCCTTGTTCGTTGAATCATTTTGCCGTCGCTAGTTCGGCGAAGCATGTCTGTGCTTCCACCGGCTTGTCGATTACCTTTAACTCAACAAGCTGTTGCACCAGCGTTTGCCAACGATCGAGGGTCATCGTTCCCAGGCCCGACCGCTTTGTCTCTGGGCTCTCAATTAGCGGCTCCTGGGCTGCCGCACTGTCCTTGAACGTCTGTGCATCCATCGTCGGATTGAGCCGGGCCATATATTCGTTGGCTTTCGCCGGGTCGGCAAGGTAGGCCTGCCATCCTTCGCGCACCGCGTCGATCATCGACTTGACGATCTCCGGATTCGATTTCAGATAACTCTCGCTGGTGGCCAGGACAGTCGTGTATGGATTGTAGCCCGATTCGGCGATCAGAAATGTCTGAGGCTCGATGCCGGTTTTCTTCGCCGCCAGCGGCTCGGACGTGACGAAGCATTGCATCGCATAGTTTTCCTCGGTGCGATACAGACTCAGATCACCGAAGGGCGAAGGGACGATTTTCAACTTGCCGAAGCCGTATTTTTTCTGGAGAAAATCGGAATACGGGAGCCCACGCTCCATGGCCAGTATGCCTGGGTGGGTGAAGACGTCTGCCAGGGTTTTGAATCCGCGCGAGGCGCGGGTCATGATCCCCTGCGGGTTGGTCTGGTAGACGGCAAACAGCGCGACCACTGGATTGCCGACGAAACGCGCGCGCACGATCTCATCGGCACTGACGATGGCGAACGGTACCGTGCCAGCGCCGATCATATCGACGGTTGGCGCGCCGGCACCCCCCGCAGTGATGGTCACGTCCAGTCCATGGCGCGCATAGATGCCATCCACTTGAGCGGCATAAAATCCTCCGAACTGAGGCTCGGGCTTCCAGTTGAGTTGTAAGGTGACCTCGGAGCGATTCCCGCCACCAGATGAATCGTTTCCCTTTCCGCATCCTCCCAAAAAAGCCGCCACCGTTATTCCAACCACGATCATCTTGAACATTTCTTTTACCTTTCAATCGCATCAAGTTTCGGCTTCGGACGTGTGCCAGCGCCGGAGCGCCAGCCAGCTGGTGAGATTGACCAGCGTGAACAACACAATACCCAGAAGCGATGCCAGCAGCAGGCCGGCGAAGACTTTATCGACGCGGTTCTGCTGGCGCGAAACCATGATGGCGCCGCCGATGCCGCTGCCGGTGATGAATTCGCCGACGATGGCGCCAATGACCGCAAGGCCCGCGGCGATGCGCATTCCAGTCATCACCTGAGGCAGCGCAAAGGGCAGGCGCAGCTTCACCAATGTCGCCAGACGCTTCGCGTCGTATAGTTTGAACAGGTCGCGCAAGGCCGGGTCGGTGGACAATAAACCGGTCAAGGTATTCGCGATAACCGGGAAAATCGATACGATGAATGCGGACGCGACCACCGTGCGATCCCAGCCGAACCAGATGACCAGCAGTGGCGCGATGGCGATGATCGGCACCGTCTGAAAAAACACCGCATACGGATAGAACGCGCGCTGCACCCAGGCCGCCGAAGACAGTGCAATCGCGATCAGGGTGCCGATGATTGCGCTCATGCCGAAGCCGATAAGAGATGCGTTCGCGGTATTCAACGTTGCCCGCCAGAGCTCCGGCCAATCACGAAACAGGGAGAGAACCACGCTCGATGGCGCCGGAACCAGAAATGAGGGTATCCACCTTTGGTTCACGGCGAGTTCCGTAGCCAGGCTCACCACGACGAACGGGACAATGGGCGGAAGCACCGTGCGCACCAAGTTATGCGCGTTCATGCCTGTCTCCCGTCACCGCGCTCTAAGGCCTCGAACAAAACGCGCATTTGCTGTGAGAACTGCGGCTCGGTACGGAGCGCGGCAGCGCGCGCTTCGGGCAAATCGAGCCTGTGATCTAAAATCACACGGGCCGGACGGCGCGTGAGCACGACCGCGCGCTGCGCCAGAAACGTCGCTTCCACGATGGAATGCGTGACAAAGATCACCGTCATTCGCCGTTCAAACCAGAGCTGGTGCAGGTGCTCGTCGAGCTGCTGGCGGGTAATCTCATCAAGCGCGGCAAAAGGCTCGTCGAGCAGCAATAATAACGGACTGGTGACCAGCGCCCGAGCCAGGGACACGCGCATACGCATCCCTCCGGAAAGCTCGGCGGGATAGCGCGTGATCGCGTCCACTAATTCGACCCGCTCGATGGCCTGAGCAGCGGCCGCCAAGCGCTCGGCGCGCGGTACGCCGCTCAACTCGAGCGGTAGCGCCACGTTGTTCAAAGTGTTGCGCCACGGCAATAGATAGGCATCCTGAAAGACGTAACCGATGTGACGGTGAGCGGTTCCACCGGAACCGGTTTGAATCGAACCGGAGTCGGGTTTGTCTAGACCGGCGATGATGCGCAGGAGGGTCGATTTACCGCAGCCGGAGGGACCCAAGATTGCGACGAACTCGCCAGGGGTAATGCGGAGATCGATGGCGTCGAGGGCAGTGACCGGCCCGGGAAAGACCCGCCGGATCCCGCGCAAATCTACTGAGATGCCTGACAGCGGCGCTGCCGTGGGATCAAGCTGCATAGTTGGAACGTTTGAAGGAGTTTAATTGGCTTGCAGGCAACGGACAGAACCGCGATTTTCCTTAGCGTAAAAGTTCTTTTGAAGAGATACTGCAGTGGTCGATTGCCTGTCAAGTTACACTCTAGTGCAAAGTGGTGGGTTAGTGTATACGTTGTACGGCTCTCCAACCACTCTAGAACCAACGGTCGAGGCAACGCGGAGCGATAACGAGATGAACATTGACTTGCACTCTCATTTTTTTCCCATCGAGGCATTATCCAATCCCGGTAAGTACCAGGATCGCGCGCCCAAGATCATGCTGGATAATGGAAAGTTGAAGGTCACATCGCAAATAGGAATGAGGGCGGGTCTCGGGGAAGGAGCCTACGATGCGCTGGCGCGGACTCAAAGCGCTGGACGACATGAGCATCGATCTGCAGGCGATTTCGCCGTCGCCGATCTTGTTATTTTATTGGGAAGAGCCGGCGATAGCGGCACACTTTTCACGCAAGCAGAACGAGGCGATCCAAGAGATTGTCAAGAAACATCCGGATCGGTTCGTCGGCTTTGGCAGCGTGCCTTTACAGAGCATTCCCGAAGCCGTCGCCATTGCCGAAGAGGCAAAGAGTATGGGCCTTAGAGGTTTGGAGATCGGCAATGCCGTTGGAGAGCGGCAGCTCGACGAGCCGATCTTTGAGCCGTTTTTTGACGCGGTCCAGGCGCTAGATATGTTGTTATTCGTTCATCCTTTGGAAGGCGGCGTCGACGCCGGCGATCCGATCGCCGGCGTGCTCGGGAACGTATTGCAGTTTCCGTTTCGGACGACGTTGATGATCGAGCGCATGATTCTCAAAGGAATGTTCGAGAAATACCCGAACCTTCGCCTCTGCCTCTCTCACGGCGGGGGATTGCTGGCGTTTAATATTTGGCGCCTCGACCACTCATACGATTTACGGCCCCACCTCAAAAAGACTATTCCCCAGAAGCCTTCGGCGTACCTGAAGAAATTTTACTTCGATTCCATCGTCCATTCCGGCGCGGCTTTACAATACTTGATCCAGGTTGTCGGGGCGGACCGTGTAGTAGTGGGCACGGACTATCCCATGGCGATGGGTGATTTCGAGCCCGTCCACAAGATCAATTTGCTGACCCTCACGGATGAAGAGCGGAACCAAGTCCTTGGCGCGAACGCAGCAACAGCCTTGAAACTTTAGGACCAAAAGAATAAGAGAGCTGATCGCGTCAATAGATCGAGGTCTGTCAAGCTGATGGCCCCGCTGCTGTCCATCGAAGGAGTCTGCAAGGAATACCAGGTTCGGGGGAGAAGAGTTTTAGCCCTCGATTCGGTGGACCTTAGCGTCGCTGAGGGCGAGTTCGTCACGATTGTTGGCCCCTCCGGATGCGGCAAATCGACATTGTTGAATCTCATCGTGGGGCTGCTGCGTTCCAGCTCCGGGCGTATTCTTTTTCACGGCAAAGCGATCGACGGCATATCGACGAAGATCGGTTACGTGACGCAAAAAGATAATCTCCTCCCTTGGCGCAGCCTGATCGAAAATGTGGAGATCGCGTTGGAGATCCGAGGCCTGGAGAAAAGTCAACGACGGCAACGAGCGGGCGATCTGATTGCGCAGGTCGGACTGCACGGATTCGAAGACCATTATCCCCACGAGCTTTCCGGAGGGATGCGCCAGCGGGCTAACATCATTCGCACATTGATCTACGATCCTGAGCTGATCCTCATGGACGAGCCGTTCGGCCCTCTCGACGCCCAGACCCGAGTTGTGCTGCAGGAGCAGTTGCTCGCTCTTTGGTCCAGCACGAAAAAAACGATCGTCTTTATCACTCACGACCTCGTGGAAGCGATTTCCCTGGCTGATCGTGTCGTGCTGATGACTTCCAGACCGGGAAAAATCAAGTCCATTGCAGAGGTCGGTATTCCCAGGCCGAGAAATGTGTATCAAATTCATGAACACCAGGAGTTCCGCGCAGTCTATGAGAATTTGTGGCGAGAGCTGCGCCCGGAAGTCAAAATGGCGGAAGTCTAAAAGAAATAAAGAAAGGAAAATTGTATGAAACATCTCATCTGCATCATCTATGGGCTGGTTTCTTTTCTCGTGTTCTTTCCCGCGGACCTTCGCGGCCAGACCCCCAGGAAAGTCAAGTTGACTATTCCGGTCGTAGCACTTTCAATGACGCCGGTGTATCTGGCTCAAACAAAAGGTTTCTTTGCGGAAGAAGGGTTGGATGTGGATGTGACGTCCACGGGTGGAGGCGGTCCCGACATCAGAGCCCTGATAGCCGGGGAGGTGGATTTCAGCTTTACCACCGGAGACAATGTGATTCTGGCCTATCAGGAGGGCAAACCCCTCGTCATGGTCGCGAGCGCTCTCAACAGACTGTTCATCAATTGGGCGATTCACAAAGAGTCGGCAAAAGCCAAGGGAATCACCGAGACCAGCCCGCTCGAGCAAAAGCTTAAATCGCTCAAGGGACTCACGGTGGGGGTCACGAACCCAGCGGCTCTGACGGCACATTTGGCCCATTTTGTGATCCGCAAGGCGGGGTATACCCCCCAGCAAGACGTGCAGATCATTCCTGTCGGCGCCGGACCGACCTGGCTCGCCGCCCTCGAAAACCGCAAAGTCGATGTGGCATTGACGGCTCCTCCAGTCCCCGAGACCGCAATCAATCGAGGGTTCGCCATGATGTTCATAGAAAACACTAAAGGCGAAGATCCTTCGATCTCCGAATTTCTCATGGAGAATCTCATTGCGCGTCCGGAGACACTAAAAAAAGATCCGGATCTGGTGCGCAGAATGGTACGGGCCTTAACTAAGGCCAACAAGTGGGCGCTTAGCAGTACCCCGGAACAGGTCGCGGATGCCCTCAGACCGACCTTCGCGAAGACAGATCCAGCGATTCACCTGGTCGGGGTGAGAGCGGTCCTCCCGACGTTAAGCAAGGACGGCCGAACCACCGAGAAAAGCGTTCAAGCAACCCAAGACGTCCTCGAGCAAGCGGGACTGCTCAAAAAACGAGTGGCTTACGGCGACGTCGTCAGCAACGAATTTTTACCGAAATGATTTCGCGCGGTCGATTATTTCTTTATCGGCTGCTCTTCGGTCTCGTGCTTCTGGCTTTGTGGGAGCTGAGCTCGGGAAGATGGATCGATCCCTTTTGGGTGTCGAGCCCGTCGCGAGTTTTCGGCTATCTCTACGAGGTGATTGCCGACGGCTCGATATTCGGTCACGTCGCGATCACGTTGTATGAAACCTTTACCGGGTTTTTTATTGGAGCCATCTGCGGCATCGGTTTAGGCTTTCTGCTCGGCCAGCGGGAGACGCTGGCTCAAATTATTGATCCTTACATCGTTGCGTTTAACGGCATTCCGCGCATTGCCCTGGCGCCTTTGTTTATTATCTGGTTCGGCATTGGTTCGACTTCAAAGGTCGTGCTCGTCGTAATCGTGGTGTTCTTTCTCACTTTTTTCAATACGTACGCCGGGATCAAAGGCGTGGATGCGGAGCTCAAGAACATACTGCGTATCATGGGAGCGACGGAACGGCAAATTTTGATGAAAGTCACGATTCCGGCGATCGTTCCGTGGATCACCACGGGATTAAAGATCAGCGTTCCCTACGCCATCGTGGGCGCAGTCGTGGGAGAATTCATCGCCGCCAGCAAAGGATTGGGTTATCTGATTAACTACCAAACGTCGCTCTTTTCCACCACGGGCGCCTTGGGCGGCATTCTGGTTCTGGCTCTGGTCGTTGTGGTGTGCAACGAAGCGATCAACCGGGCGGAAGCTTATTTGCTCCGCTGGCGCCCGAAAGAAGAGAGAAAAAGCGAGGGCGAATTGTTTTAGCGGGTAAACCGATGGCCAAGAAAGAAAGCGCCGGTATCCTAATGTATCGATTCCGTAATTCGATACTGGAGGTTTTTCTCGTGCATCCGGGCGGTCCCTACTGGGCGAAAAAGGACTTGGGATCGTGGTCTATACCCAAGGGCGAATTTGAACAGGGTGAAGATCGTCTCAACGCGGCGAAGCGGGAGTTTCAGGAGGAAACAGGATTTCTCCCGGAGGGGAATTTTGTTGCTCTTGTCCCGATCAAACAGGCGGGCGGAAAAGTCGTCTACGCGTGGGCGGTTAAAGGCGACGGCGATGCGAAAACGATCGTGAGCAACACGTTCTCGATGGAGTGGCCGCCGCGCTCCGGTAAGCGTCAGGAGTTTCCCGAAATAGATCGCGCTGAATGGTTCACGCTGGCAGCGGCGAAGGAAAGGATTTTGAAAGGTCAGGCAGGTTTGCTCGAAGAACTGTGTGAAATAGTTGAAAAGGATTTCAATGCGGAAAACAAGCAAGCCTGGTAGGCGTAATTTCCTCCCTGACGGCCGAGGATTAAGGTCTGGATGAAAAACGGATACCCATGACACCTCTTTACTTCCCAGCCCGGGTCGCGCTCCAGTTGCCGTTACTTCCGCCTTTGATGGTTCCCTCCATGGAATTGCCGCTCACCCGCCCGGCGTATTGCGTCTCCCCCGCAGTGAATGTGATTTGATCACCATTGAGCCTGCCGTTGACCGGTGTGATGACATTACCGTCCTTAATGGTTCCCGAAACCATCTGGAAAGTCTGTTTGAGGTTTAGCTCTCCTTGCGGCAGTTTCCACGTGCCCCCGACTTTTGCCGGCACGATCCAAAGATGCGCCGTGCACCAATGGTCACAGCCGCTGACTGTGGCGTCCTCGTCGGGTTTCCAGTCTTCCATATCGAAAGAATTCGATACGATGCGTGTGCCGGGCTTGAGATCGAGAATCTTCGGGCGCAGCTTGATATTGATGCTCGGCAGCAGAAACATCGTAATCACTGTGGCCTGGGAAAAGTCGGTTTCGAACAGATCGGCTT
This sequence comes from uncultured delta proteobacterium, assembly GCA_963737905.1. Classification (GTDB taxonomy): domain Bacteria; phylum Desulfobacterota; class Binatia; order UBA9968; family UBA9968; genus DAIRFP01. Next base: position 45,799 of record CAVTUQ010000031.1, read on the forward strand.
TCGTGAAAGTGGCTTTGTCACCAACGCCTTCCTTGGCGGCGTTCCGTTTGGAAAGCTCCACCATGTCCGGGTTGTATTCGATACCGAGCGCCTTGGTGCCTCGCTTCGCCGCGGTGATGACCGTGCGACCATCCCCGGAGCCGAGATCGATCACATAATCTTTCGGCGTGACTTTGGCCATGTCGAGCATTTTGTCCACGAGCGCTTGCGGGGTCGGGACCCACACCACATCTTTACCCTCCTGGCCGACTGACGGCTGGTATTCCTTCGCCGGCTGCGCCTGGGCAAGGCCATGACCAAGAAGCGGAGTGAGACATAACGCCCAAAACAATTGGCGCAAAAAACGAGATTCATTATTCATATTAAACATCTGTCTCCTCCCAATGTTTGCCAAGGAATTTACTCCATATCCCAAGGCCAAGAAAATGTCCAGAAACGGACTTCCTTGAGGAAAAGTAAATGTCAAAGGGTTACAGCTCAGTCATGCGATCTCATGGCGGAAGAGGCCGACAGTTAAGGAAGCCCTATCACGAACCCGGAAGACGTGATCGATCACAGCATTTGCAGGAATCCGGAGACACGATGACGGATCCCTTTAAAGATGTTTGGCAGGCGACAATTCGCATGGTCAAGCAATGATTGAGGACGACGGGACCGGGCCCAAGATTCCAGGTAATTAAGGCGCGTTAACAAGCCCCTCATCAACCAGGTAACGTTTAATTGCCTCAGCGACGGTGAGATGACCTGCGGGTTCCCAGTGTCCTCCCGATTTGAAGGTTTTTCCTTTGGCTATTTCCTCAGCAAAGTATGGCCTAGTAGAAAAGCACTTGGCTCGTTCGTTTAACTGGCACACCGAGAACATGTATTTCTCATCTTGCGTCACGGCGACGTCCAGGGCGATTTCTCGCCCGCGTGGAAGATAGGCGAGTATTGGAATTGCGTGGATACTCTCCACCGACCGTATTAGCTCCATCAATATGGCAGTCGTAATCGCTTCCATCTCTCGCTGTTGGAGCCCTGAAAATTTTTCGACTGAATGACGGATAAGTGAAAATAGATCTATTATCCTGGGTCTGGTCCAATCCCATTGCAGGATGTCCTCAGGACGTGGAACCGGGTTGCCTGTGAGTCTAAGCTCCCCTCCTTCTAGAACGAAACGCGGTTTCGCAAAGTCTCTGAATTTGAGTATATTTCTAGACATGTCTAAAGCAAGGAAACCCAAGATGACGATGTCCGGCTGGTATTTGACTCCTTCTTCCTTAAGAAGAATCAGCATTTGATCATGACCATAACCGTGCACACCCATGTTGATGACTTCGGTATGAGGGAGCATTTCTTGGAGATAGTAAGAATAGGTCTCATCATCGCTTACTTCATCCCCGAAAGTAAATGAGTCTCCCAGTATCAATATTCGTAACTTTTCTTTGCTCTTAGTATACGGAAAGTCCTTCTTACCTCTAAAACCTTTAGAGTTGGTACTCAAAATCTTGTTGTCGAATGCCTTCACATCTCTAAGATTTGGCTTTGGTCTCCATCCTTTGGAGGAATTGTACATGTCAAATGCATAATACGCTTCCATTCCGTACTTTTGATGTTCCTGAACCCAATTGCGACGGTAGGTGTACTCCTCGTTCGCCTGTAGATGCTTAGCCACTTGAGGTATCGAAAGAGCCAGCCTTGCAGATCCCTCAAACAGAACGGCTAAGAAAACCAGATATGTAAAAACGAAAATAAATCTGTTTTTCCTGCTCATTGTGCGTCAATTGCAATAAGGGATGTGTTTGCCGTGGTTGAATGATTCGCCCTACGCATCCGTCGGGAATTACCACATTCTGCGAGTCAGTATCAATCTCAGGATTCTGAAAAGCAGTACGAACGTTGACAGCGGCCATAAACAGGCGTTATGACGTACCGAGAAATTCGAAGTCACGGGAGGCAGCCAATGCTTGGAGGTCATGCAGTCGCTCAGTGTCTACGCAATGAAGGGGTAAAACACGTCTTTAGCGTGCCTGGCGAAAGCTACATCGCGGTCGTGGATGGACTGGTAGACTTTCCGGAAATCAAACTTATTACCAACCGTCAAGAAGGCTGTGCCGCATTCATGGCGGAGGGGTACGCCAAGGCCACACGCAGACCCGGCGTCTGCATCGTCACCCGTGGTCCCGGCGCTACCAATGCGAGCATCGCCGTTCATAGCGCCAAGTACGATTCGGTACCGATGGTGCTGCTAGTCGGACAGGTCAGCCGCGGAGCGCGCGGGCGGGAAGCAGGCCAGGAGATGGATTATGGTCAATTTTTCGGCAGCATCGCCAAGTGGGTTATCGAGATCAACGATCCTAAGCAGATTCCGCGGATTGTGAGCCGCGCATTTCACATCGCGCGCACGGGCCGTCCCGGACCGGTGGTTGTGTCACTGCCGCGCGATGTGATCGAACAGAACGCCGAAATATCGATGATCGAGCCGTATCCTGAAGTAAAGCCCAATCCCGATCCGGCGGCAATTGATACTTTGATCGGGCGCATCAACGCGGCGCGCAAGCCCGTGCTCCTGATCGGGTCAGGGACACAATATACTCGGGCATGGGAAGAGGTGATCGCCTTTGCCGAGAGATTTCAGCTCCCGGTGCTTACTTCCTATAAACGGCAAGATGCCTTTCCGAATAATCATCCCAACTACGCCGGCAATCTTTTAACATCGAACAAAGAGGCACAAAGGCTTGCCTACGATGAAAGTGACCTATTGATTGTCCTCGGTTGCAGGCTCAACCAGCAGACGACGGGCGCCTTTACCTTCCCGCGACCGGGACGGCCGTTTGTGCAGATCGACGCGGACGAGGAGAACATCGGCCAAAACGCGCGCCCGGAAGTGGGCATCGTCGCCGACGCCAAACAGACGTTGCTCGCGGCGCTGAAGCATCCAGGACCGCGGCCCAACGAGAATCGCGCTGCGTGGATTGCCGAGCAACACGCTAAACAAAAACATTTCTGCACACCCAAGGATCGTCCCACACCCAAAGTCTCCATGGAACGGATCATGAAGGACATAAAATCGGCCATGCCCGCCGATGCGATCACGACGACCGATGCCGGCAGCTTTGGCCAATGGCCGCAGCGCTACATCGAGTTTGATTATCCGGACTCTTACATTTCACCGACCCTGGGATGCATGGGTCCCGGCGTGCCTTCCGCAGTGGCCGCCAAGTTGGCGCATCCGGGTCGCACAGTCATCGCCCACGTGGGCGACGGCGGGTTCCTCATGACCGGGCAAGAAATGGCCACGGCCAAGCAATACGGCGCGAACATAATTACGATTGTGTACAACAATGAGGGTTACAATTCGATTCGGATGCATCAGGAAGCCCAGTACCCCGGCCGTCAATACGGGGTCGGCCTAGAGAATCCCGACTTCGCCATCATGGGCGAATCCTACGGCGCGCTGGGTTTGAAAGTCACGCGCGACGAGGAATTCTTGCCGGCTTTTAGAAAAGCGCTGGCTGCCGATCGCTCGGCGTTGATCGAAGTGCAAACGGACTACGAATACGTGACGCCCTCGGCAACGCTGTCCGAGCTGGCAGGAAAGAAACTGGCGGGGGATTAGAGACAGCCAACACTGAAGGGTCAAACGCGAGTGTTCTGTTAGCAACAAGAAAAATTTTGCCGAGACTAACACCGACAATAATTTCTCCCCTTTGAAGAAATTCTACGAGAAAGGAGACCGGTGTCATGAAGGATACTAATTTCATCATCTTGGCTCTTTTGCTGTTGTCGTCAGAGGCATGGGCGCAAGCGCAGAAGCCAGCGTCGATCGCGGAGCTTGCGAGCTACCGTGGGGCCGATCGCGAACAGGTTCTTTATGCTGGGGCAAAGACCGAAGGTAAAATAATCTGGTACACGTCTCTGGCCGGCGACTCGTACAAAGAAATGGTCAAAGCGTTCGAAGCCAGGTATCCAGGGATCAAGGTTGAATCGTTTCGGGCCCCAGGAGCTGATTTGGTTGTCCGGCTGGAAGAAGAGGCCAAAGCAGGGCGTAATATCGCGGACACCATTGAGACAACTGAGGGGAGCCTTATATTTCTGCGCGACGAGAAACTGCTTCGTCCCTATGATTCGCTGTACCTGGACAAATATCCGGAAGACGGAAAGGAGCGAGCCAGTAAGAACCTCGTTTATTGGGCCCTAGCCAGAGAATCTTATATTGGTTTGACTTACAACACGACGCTTGTACCCAAAGACGCGGTCCCGAAGAATTTCGACGGTCTTTTTCATCCGCAACTCAAGGGGAAAATGGGCATCAGCATCGGCCAGACAAGTGACAAAATCATCGGCGCCATGATTAAAACCAAAGGGGAAGAGACGGTTAAAAAGCTCAAAGGGCAGGAGATAAAGCTTTATTCGATCGAGGCCCCGGCGCTCGTCAACAACATCGCCGCAGGGGAGATCGTCGCGTCTCCGGCGATATTTCAGACCCACACCTTGCTCGCGGCATCCAAGGGAGCGCCGGTGGAGTGGGTTCCTATGGATCTTGTGCCGACCAATGTGGGCAGCGCCGCCATCGCGGCCAATCCGCCCCATCCCCATGGGGCGTTGCTCATGGCAGATTTTCTTCTTAGTCCTGAGGGACAGGGGGTGCTGGAAAAATTTTACTACGGCAGCGGCACGAAAGAGTATGGATTCAAAAAGTGGCGTCCCGAACATGGTTTGACGACAGACCAGTATGAGAAAGAACTGAATCGCTGGGACAAATTATTGCATTCGATTACTCGCAAGTAAAAGAAATCATCGCAGAGTCACTAGAGTGCGCAGAGTGAAATGTCGGCATTCGCATTTTTCCATCTCGGCGTCCTCCGCTCGTCCGCGGTGAATAACCCAGGACAAGGAGAGCCGCCAATGAACAACCTACGTATTATTGACGCCGACGGACATGTACAAGAACGGGATGCCAACTGGCAGGATCTCTTAGACCCGCCGTATCGAAACCAGGCGCCGGCGATGGTGGAATTCAACGGCCGCAAGCATCTCTTGTTGGAAGGAAAGGTCTGGGCGAAGCCGAGCGGCATCGGCTGCGGCATCGGCACCGCGCCGATTACTCGCAGGCCACAGTCGACCACCGGTATGTTCGATCCGGTACAACGCATAAAAGACATGGATATGGAAGGCATCGACACGGCGGTCAACTTTGGAACCACGGTGTTCCTGAGTCTGCCATTTCTAGAGAATCATGACCTCGCTTGCGCCATCGCGCGAGGGTACAACACGTGGCTCGCGGGTTATTGCCGGACCGATCCCAGGCGGTTGAAGGGGGTTGCCTTGGTCGCGATGCAAGAGCCGGCAGAAGCGGTCAAAGAGCTGACGCGTTGCGTGAAAGAGTTGGGGTTTGTCGGCGTCGCCGTCGCTGGACACTCCGCCGGGAGAAATCTCGATCATCCTGACTTTTATCCGTTCTATGCGAAAGCCGAGGAGCTCGGCGTACCGGTCTGTGTCCATGTCGGCTCGGGCCGCCCGGCTGCGGCGGCGGAACGATTCGACAATCCGTTTTTCGTTCACGCCACGACACACGCATTCGAACAAATGATCGGCGTCATGTGCATCGTCGGAGGCGGTATTCTCGAACGGTATCCAAAGTTGAAAGTGGTGTTTTTGGAAGCCGGCGCGGGTTGGGTACCCTATTGGATGGAGCGGTTGGATGAGCATTATGAATACATGGCGCCCGCCGTCCCGCTGATGAAAAAACCCTTTAGCGATTATATGCGCAGCGAACAGGTTTACTATTCGTTTGAGCCGGACGAACACACGTTGAACTTTGTCATGGATTACGTCGGCGAAGATCGTTTGGTATTCGCATCGGACTACAATCACGGCGACAGCAAATTTCCGCACACCGTCGAAGCTGTGACCGGCCGCAAGAATTTGAGCGAGAGTCAGATGCATAAATTAATGGGGGACAACGCCGCGCGGCTGTACAATCTTTGAGGTCGTTCAAGTCGTTCAAACCGTTCCAATCGTTCAAGCCGTAGGTCATGAATCACAGGTCGGAGGTCGGATGAACAAAAAGATTCTCTGTCTGGTGCTGTCTTCGTTGTTTATAGGTTGGCACGCGGGCTATGCTCAAAACAAGCCGTTTAAGAAAATCATCTGGGGAGTCACTTCGCTTTCAGCGTCGCAGTGGATCCCCTGGATCGCCAAGGACGCCAAGATCTATGAGAAGTATGGGCTCGACACCGAGCTTGTCCTGCTGCGCGGCTCGGGACAATCCGCCCAGGCGATTATCGCCAATAGCATTCTCGCCGCGCCTTGCACCTTGACCACCGTGATGGGCGCGGACTTGAGCGGAGCTGATCTCGTGACTGTGGCCCATACGGTTCCAGGGGTGCAAAGCAAGTTGCTGGTTAAACCGGAGATCAAACGGCCGCAAGATCTGAAAGGCAAAAAACTAGCCGTCTCCGGCTTCGGGTCTCTGGGGGATTTTCTCGAACGTTACATTTTAAAGAAATATGGGCTGGAGCCTGGCCGAGACGTCATCATGCTTTCCATTGGGAACCAACCGGAAAGAATCCAGGCTCTGGAAACGGGAGCTGTCGATGCCGCGGACCTTTCCTTTCCCGTCGACGTGCAGGCGACGCGCAAAGGATTCAAAGTTTTGTGGGATGCTAAAAAGGAAGTCTCGTATCCGTCCATGTCGGTGGTGCTGCGGCGCAAATCCATTATCGACGATCGCGACACCGTCATGCGCATGGTCAAGGCCCACGTGGAAGCCATTCAATTTCTAAAAGCGAACAAGGAAGCCAGCACCAAAATTTTGGGGAAGTATTTAAAAACGAGCGACCGCGAGCTGCTCGACGGGGCATATGAAATTTATCGTGACGACTTTATCTCAGTTCCGTACCCGATTACGCAGGGATTACAGCCGACCTACGACTACGTCGCGCTCCAGCGGCCTGACATATGGAATCACAAACCCGAAGAGTTCATGGACCCGAGTTTCATCGCGGAGCTGGACAAGACCGGCTTTATCAAACGGCTCTCCGAGGGCCAGCGTTAGCCGACGGCCCCGAGAAATAGCGGGCGGCGACCGTGGAATTTTTTCGCGGCGTAGGTTAGTTCTAAGGTGAAAGGAGGTTGTTAAGATGCGCATTATTGACGCAGATACCCATATCGATGAGACCGAAGACACTTGGGAATACATGGAAGAATCTGATTTGCAGTTTAAACCGACTACGGCCTATCCTTCCAACCGCAATCCGAATATGTTGCCGACGCGTTACTGGGTGATCGATGGCAAACGCCAGCTACGTTTTATTCGCGGCGACGACGAGTCGGGTACGGTTGTAGAATCAAGGGAACTATTGGATGTGCAGGTTCGGCTCAAACATATGGACGAGTTGGGAACCGATATCCAAGTCATCTATCCAACCCTTTTCCTGATGGAGGCCACCGAGCGCCCGGAAGTCTCAATCGCCCTGCGTCGGAGCTACAACCGTTGGCTGGCTGACCGCTGTGGCCAATCCAATGGGCGGTTGCGCTGGATCTGTCTTCCCCCTTTGCAGCACATGGATGAAACGCTCAAAGAATTGCGCTTTGCCAAGGAGCACGGCGCTTGTGGCGTTCTCAAGAAAGGAGATCGTGAGGCCGGAAAATGGCCGGCGGATCCCTATTTCTTCCCTTTCTATGAGGAAGCAGAACGGCTTGACTTGCCCGTCTGTTTTCATACAGGTTCAGGAATCCCCGATTTCTCGCCGGCACGGGAATTTACTCTCGGGCAGTTCATGCGGACTAAGGCGGCGGCCGTCAACGGCATCGAGACGATACTCGTGAATAACATTCCAGCAAAGTACCCAAGGCTCCGTTTCGGCTGCATTGAGGCAGGCGCGTCGTGGGTGTCGTTCGTTGACTATGATCTGCGTAGACGTGTGCAATCGCGGAGCAACCGTATCAGCATACTTGGCGGCCCAAATACTATCCTCGCGAGCAATTTGTTCAAGGACAACCGTGTCTTCATCACCTGTCAGGTCGATGAGGACCTTCCTTATATTCTGAAATATGTCGGCGAGGACAACCTGATCGTTGGCTCCGACTACACGCACCGTGACCCGTCCATGCAACTCGAATTTCGGGAGTTGTTGCAGCAGCGGGCAGATGAAGGAGAGATCCCACAATCCGTGGTGCAGAAGATTCTTTATGACAATCCAAAAGCGTTTTACGGTCTGTAGTCCGAAAGAAATTTCACCACGAAGGCCAAGCTGCCCTCAGAACGCAGGGACGGAAATACATCCCGCAAAGACGCAAAGGCCGCAAAGAAATATAGGGCGGGTTTCCGAACTTCGTGTCCTTCGCTATCTTTGTGGCGAGCAAATTCTCGTTGATCTTGCGGCTAAGAAAGCCGGATTGCCAAAAGCCAAGTGGAAAACCATTCTGCTCATTGCACTGCGGTGCAATCTCTTACGGTGGCGGCGTTGCAAACCCGCTCTTATCGTTCTTAAACATTCACTCGTTCCATGTCGCGAGTGCGCGGGCCGGCGGCCGCGCCGGGTTTGAAAAGCTTGTCGAGCCGGGCGAGATCGTCTTGGGTCAGTTTGATGTCGATGGCCTTTAAGTTTTCTTCCAGGTGACGGCGGCTTTTGTTGCTGGGAATCGGGATGATGTCCTTACCCTGGGCTATCAGCCATGCCAATGCCAGTTGCGCCGGCGTTGCTGATTTCTCTGTAGCTATCCTTTCGAACTCGTCGAGCAATTTCAGGTTGTGCTCGAGGTTGCCGGGCTGAAAGCGCGGGTGGTGGCTGCGGCCATCGCTTTCGGCAAGGTCCTTGGGATTGTGCACTGCGCCGGCAAAAAAGCCGCGGCCCAACGGGGAATAGGCCATGAAGCCCATGCCGAATTCGCGGCAAGCTTGAATATTGCCGCCCTCGGGATCGCGAGACCAAAGTGAATATTCCATCTGCAAGGAGACGATGGGATGCACTTTCCGCGCTCGCCGGATGGAGTTTGCGCTGGCTTCCGATAAGCCGATATAACGGGTCTTTCCCTGTTCCACGAGGCGCGCCATGGCGCCGACGGACTCTTCTACCGGTACTTTAGGATCGACCCGCGACATGCAGAATATGTCGAGGGAGTCGATGCCGAGCCGCTTCACGCTTTGCTCGCAATTCTGCGTGAGATATTCGGGCGAGCTGCCGCTGCGATTCCCGCTGGCATCGGGGGCGCGCGGGCTGCCGGACTTGGAATGAATAACGATCCGTTCGCGCCTGCCCTTGAGAGCCTTGGCGATCAGTTCGTGGTTGTGGCCGCTGCCGTAACTGGCCGACGTGTCCAGGAAATTGATTCCCAGATCAAAAGCCCGGTGCAAGGTAGCGATGGACTCGGCATCATCGGCGGGCCCGTAAGCCCCTGACATGCTCATGCAGCCGACCCCCATGGGTGAAACTTTGAATTCCGTGGTTCCAAATTGGCGGTACTCCATTGCGTGCCCTCCATTGTTTTCGGGCCCACAGTTATCGCAAATGGAATAACCAAGTCAAATCTTTTGGCTCCAATCCGAAATTCGCTTGATTTTCAACGCCAAAACGCCTTTGACACAAGCATCCGCACCGATTTATAGTCGGTGTTGTCTTCTTATAACTGAGGAGGAACACTAATCATGATTGTTTTGAGTCCCGAAGGGAAAGCCAAAACTTCTGCAACCCGTGTCGCCGCGCTGCCGAGGTTCGCAGATCTGAATGGGAAAGTCGTCGGGCTGCTGGACAACAGCAAGCCCAATGCAGACAAACTCGGGGAGCGATTCGCTCAACTGTTAAGAGAGCGATTGGATGTCGGAAAGGTTGTCACGCGGCGCAAGATCAGCGCGCAGCAGGGTGCCCCCAAGGAGTATTTAGACGAGCTCGCGTCCCAGGCTGATTTTATTCTCAGTGGCCTTGGCGATTGAGGGTCCTGCACGTCGTGGAGTATCCACGACTCGATAGAGCTACAAAAGCGCGGCAGGTTTGCCGTGACGTTAATTACCCACGCTTTCGATGCTTTGGCCAAATCAGAGAAAGAGGCATTTGGCGCGCCGGATCATCCAGTGCTGGTCGTCCAGCACCCTATCGGCACGGTGAAGGTGGAAGAAGTCAACAAACGCGCCGATGCTGCTTTCGATCATCTGGTGGAACTCTTGGTCGAGCAAAAGACAGGTAAAGATTAGGTGCAAGTACAGGTGTCAGGTTTCGGGTTTCAGGCGTCGCAGTAAAGTTTTGAAGTTGAACTGAAACCTGACACCCGACACCTGAAACCTCGAAGATTGAACGAGAGCAACATGGACGCAAGTGCAATGCAATCTGACCGAATCGAAGTTGCCGACGATCTTTGGGCCGTAAATGCCTTCTTCGAAGAGAAGGGTTGGACGGACGGCTTGCCGATCATTCCTCCCACGGAAGAGCGGGTGGGGCAGATGATCGCGACGGGGAAACGCAATCCGCAGGACGTGATCGGGGTTGTGCCGCCTCGCTGGGCGCCGGCGACTGTAGAAAAGATCGCTATCAACGCGGTAATGGCGGGCTGCTTGCCGGAATATATGCCCGTCCTTATCGCGGCGGCGGAGGCTTTGACCGATCCCAAGCTGAATCTATACGCGCTGCAAGCGACCACGGGCGGACCGGCGATCATGTTGATCGTAAACGGTCCGATCAGAAAACAAATCAATATCAATGGTGGTTCCAATGTTCTCGGGGAAGGCTGGCGCGCCAACGCGACCATCGGCCGTTGCATTCGTCTCATTCAACGGAATATCGGCGGTTCCTATCCCGGAACCACATGCAAGGCAACACTAGGCTGGCCAGGTAAATACAGTCTCTGCGTTGCGGAAAACGAAGAGGCAAGTCCGTGGGCGCCGCTCCACGTCGAGCGCGGATTCGCCGCAGGCACGAGCACGGTGACGGCTATCAGCGCGGATAGCTCGGTGCGCGCGTCGGATCTCGACAGCACCAAGGGTGAAGGGATACTCAGCAATTTCGCCCGCCGGATGGACGGACCGTCGGGACCGGAAGCGATCATGGTGATCTGCCCGGAGCATGCGAAGATTATCGCCGGTGACGGTTTTAGCAAGGCCGATGTGAAGAAGTTTGTTTGGGAGCGGGCGGGCCATCGCATGAGTGAAGTGCCGGAGGAGACGTTCAACCAGAGGGTAAAGCGCCGGCCGGATTTGAAGTTGACTCGCGACAGCGTGATTCCAGTTACCGATACGCCGGAAGATATTATCGTCGTGGTAGCTGGCGGTGACGGCTCCCAGTCGCAGTATATCCACGTCTGGGGGCAGAGCACGCCGGAAGGCGGTTCGACGCGGTCGGTGACGAAGGCGATACAGCTTTAGCTGAAGGTCTCGAGTTTCGGGTTTCGAGTCTCGGGTTGAAGAACCGCTTGCGCGGATATGGTTCGGATCCAGAAGAGAATTCACCGCGGAGCCGCTGATGGCGCAGAGTAAAGAGTTCTTGATCAAGAAATAGTCCGATCTCTTGAACTCTGCGTCTCTGCGGTGAAGATCGATTCCGGTTTCGGTATTCCGATTCCGCATTTTGTTTCTGAAGACGATAAGAGGGGAGATTCATGTTGATAGCGAAGCGATTTGCGATTCTTTTCGTTTTTATTATAGCGGCTTCCGCTAGCCCAGCGCAGGCCCAAAGCCTGCCGAAAGTCCGCGCCGCCTATACGTCCATAGGCATTCAATTTGATCCGGTCTACATCATGAAGGAACTCAACCTGCCGCGTAAATATGGTCTCGATGTCGAGATGCTTTTTGTCCCGGTGAGCTCGCGGGCCGTGCAAGCGGCCTTGGCGGGCGAGTTGCAGTTTATTACAAGTGGCGGCGTGGCCAATATCAACGCGAATGTGACGGGCGCCGATTTCACCGGGCTGACGGCGACGCTCAATACGTTCGTGTTCAAGATCATTGCGAACCCGGAGCTCAAAAAGCCTGAGGATTTGAAAGGAAAGAAGATCGGGATTTCTCGGCTGGGCGGTGCCAGCGATTTTTCCATCCGCTATGCGCTGACTCACTGGGGCCTGGTTCCTGATAAAGACGTGGCCCTTATCCAGGTAGGCGGTGAGCCCGAAGAGGTTCTGGCGCTGCAAAACAAGGCCGTGGACGCGGTGATTCTATCGGAGCCGTTTGCCACCGTTGCGAGGCGGGCGGGCGCCGTTGTGCTTGCTGACCTAAGTCAGCTCGGTGCGCCTTACACGATGCATGGCATCGGAGTGCGAAAGAGTTATATTAAGGCCAATCGGGACGTCGTCGTTCGTTTCATGAAAGCCTATCTCGAGGGCATCTATGTCTTCAAAACGAACAAAGAAGTTGCGCTGAACGTCCTGAAAAAATATACGCGGCTCGACGATCTCTCGCTGGTGCAAGTGTCTTACGACGAGATGTCCCAGAGATTGATCCGTAGAGTTCCTTACCCGGAGCCCGAAGGCATTCAAACCATCATCGATCAACTCGCCAAGACCCGCCCGCAGATGAAAAATCTCAATCCCAACGACTTCATCGATCCGACGATTTTGAAGGAGATCGAAGACAGCGGTTTCGTCAAGAAGCTATATGGAAATTGATTAACCAGGGGGTTTGCAATGATCATTGACGCCGATGCTCACGTCGAAGAGTCGCAGGCGATGTTCGATCGCCTGGATAAAGAGTATTACAGCCGCCGGCCGCTGCCGGTCCGCTTCGATGGCGATACGATTTTCGGTAAGTACAACGCGGTGTGGCTTATAGAAGGGGAGACTTATCCCAAGCTGGTCGGTAAAGGCGGGACCATTTTCCGCACGCCTACTCTTATGGAAGCCGCGTCGTTGAAGCGGGAGAGTATTGACGCTCAGGAGATGACCGACATCGATGCGCGGCTCAGGGATATGGACAAGGTCAAGATCGACATACAGGTCGTCTTTCCCAGCCTTTTCTTGACGACTACCGCTGACGATTTACGCCTGGAAGCAGCCCTGCTGCGGGCCTACAATAGTTTTCTTGGGGAATGCAGCGCTGCATCGAAAGGAAGAATTCGGTTTGGCGCGCTGGTGCCGATCCGGGATATCGATGCATCGATAAAAGAAATCAAGCGGGCGGCAAAAATCGGTGCGGCAGGGATCATGTTGCACGGCATGGCATGGGACAAGCTCTTGGGTGACGAAAGCTTGTTCCCGTTCTATGAGGAGGCGGCCAATTTGAACCTACCCATTTGTGTCCACCTCGGCTGGGGCTGTCCCGCCATGACCGATATCTTTGATGCCTCGACGAATTTTTACAGTGCCATACTGCCGGTCACCATGGGGTTTCACAGCATTCTAACTTCGAATGCGTTCGAAAGAATTCCGAATCTCAGGTTTGGCTTCTTGGAAGCCGGCTGCGGCTGGGTGCCTTATGTCGCAAGACAAGTGAGAAGAGACAACGCCCGGCGCAGGGAAGCCAAGGACCCGATCGAGTACTTTCAGGCCGGCCGCGTCTTCGTCACTTGCGAAGCGGACGAGGACATCAACGGTGTCGCCCAAGTGATTGGCGAGGATTCGTTTGTGCTTGGCTCAGACTACCCCCACGGCGATCCGTCGCGCCAGGAAGACATGGTGGCAGAGTTCCGAGAAAGAAAAGATCTCTCGTCCCGCCTGGTCGAGAAAATGCTTTCCGATAATCCGAAAAGGCTCTACGGTCTATAAGGGGAAATTGGGGTCAACCACAAAGATCGCAAAGGGCATAAAGAAAATTTGTCTTCTGTGCGTACTTTGCGGTTAGGGCCTGTGAAACCTCTTCCCCCTCGACGGGGGAAGACAGAGATATAAGGGTGATAACCCAGGGTGTCTCAAATTTGATTCACCCCTGAATCAAATCCGCTACGCCTGGTGGTTGACGCCCAGGGTCCACCCAATTCTCGTCGTGAAAATCTTCCATCATTACAATATGTTTCTGGTCCATTCTCTTTCTGCCAAACTGTGGTATATCGCTTGCTCCATAAACTGACACGTCATCGTATAGGTGGGAGGCGGTGGGGGCGACGACTTGAACGTCTTGCACGGTTTGAACCACTTGAACTATTTTAGCTCGGTGTTCGGCGGTCTCACCTTTAGAAAGGGGGAGTCCTGGTGCAAACTCAAAGTTCCAAAATAATTAACCTCATAATCGTACTAATCGTGATGATTCTTTTGTGGACACCTCTCATCGAGGCGCAGCCGACGCAGAAGACTGCTCGGATTGGGCTCCTAGGCGGCATGTCCGCTTCGACCTTTGCGGAGCGGATGGAAGTATTCCGCCAGCAGCTCTTGGAACTAGGTTACATAGAGGGAAAAAATATGATCTTCGAAGAACGTTGGGCGGAGGGAAAGCTGGAACGTCTTCCCCATCTCGCGTCCGAATTGATCGGACGGAAGGTCGACGTGATGGTCACGTTCGGCGGTGCCGCACCCGCTACGGTCGCCAAGAAAGCGACCAGCACCATTCCCATTGTCATGGCGGCGGGCGGCAGTGATCCTGTGAAAGCAGGTTTAGTCATGAGCTTTGCTCGTCCGGGCGGGAATATCACTGGGCTCGCGAACAGTTTCACGGAGTTACGCGGCAAGCAAATGGAACTCCTCCAAGAGACCATCCCCAAACTCTCTCGGATCGCGGTTATCTGGAACCCTGAGAGTCCTGCAGGCGCCACTCGGTACCGAGAGACGCAAGAAGAGGCGCGAGCACTAGGACTTAGGTTGCAAAGCCTCGAGGTGCGTAAAGCCGACGATTTTGAGAATGTGTTTCAGGCCGCAAAGAAACAACGTGTCGGTGCGCTTCTCGTAACCGCCAACCCATTGATGTTTACAAACTTCAGCCGCATCGCTGGGCTCGCGACAAAGAACCACCTGCCCGCCATCCATTCGCAGAGAGAATTTGTCGAAGCCGGCGGATTGATGATGTACGGACCGAGCGAGGCAGAGATCTACCGTCGCGCGGCCATTTACGTTGACAAGATTCTAAAAGGTGCGAAGGCCGCCGAGTTGCCGGTGGAACGACCGTCAAAGTTTCAACTCATATTTAATCTCAAAACCGCCAAACAGATCGGGTTAACAATTCCTCCTAATGTTTTGGCGAGAGCCGACAAAGTAATCCGATGATGAGCACTGCGTGCGTTCCAATGGTTCCAAATGTTCCAGTTCCAGCCGTTCTAATCGTCTGAGAACGAAATCAAGCAAAAAGCACAAGCGCGTGACGTAATGACTCAAGCTTTCTAAACACTAATTTAATCCGGGGGAAACCGATGCCCACTATCCTCTTCCTCGCTCTCCTCGCTTCTTTAATCTCGGTGTCTTCACAAGTGGTCGAGGCACAACAGACAAAGAAGGTCCCACGGATCGGTATTTTGCGAGCGGGCGGGCCGCCTCCCAGTGGCTTTCCCGATGAATTCCTTCAGGGGCTTCGGGATCTCGGCTACATAGAACACAAAAATATGGTTATAGAGATCCGCTATGCCGAGGGTAACCGAGATCGATTGCGCGAATTAGCAAAGGAACTCGTCCGCCTGAAGGTGGATGCAATCTTTACCGCTTCCAGTCCAGCTGTTTTTGCTCTCAAACAAGCGACGAACACCATCCCGATCATCATCGTAAGCTCGACCGATCCGGTTCAGGCTGGTATCGTCGCTAGTTTGGCAAACCCCGGTGGTAATATCACAGGCATGTCTCTGATTGCGTCAGACCTTTGGCCCAAGCGATTGGAGTTGCTTAAGGAAATTCTCCCTAAAGCCTCAAAAATCACCATGTTTTGGAATAAGAGCAATACCGGCATGGCGATTGAGGCGAAAGCAACCCGAGAGGCAGCCGGAGTAATGGGGGTTACGTTGCAGGACGGAGGTGTGAAAGACGACGGGGAGATCGACGCGGTTTTTGAGGCAATAAATAGGGAGAGACCGGACGCGTTTCTCGCGTTAATGGATATAACGCTCCGTGCTCACCGGAAACGGATTTTGGAGTTTTTAGAAAGAAATCGCTTGCCGGCAATATTCGAAAGCAAAGACTGGGTCGAGGCCGGCGGACTTATATCCTATGGGGCAGACAGTTCTGCGGTTACACGGCGAGCCGCCCTTCAAATGGACAAGATCCTCAAAGGCGCAAAGCCCTCTGAGATTCCTGTCGAGCAGCCAATGAAATTTGAGCTCGTGATCAATCTCAAAACCGCCAAGCAAATTGGCCTGACGATTCCACCGAACGTGCTGGCCAGAGCGGACAGGGTCATAAGATAGCAGGGAGCAAGGAGCATGGAGCGGTACAACGCGGGAGGAATCCATGAGAAAAATATTCTTCGGTCTTAAGATTAGCCCTTTGCCCTTTGCGCTTAGCTCAGTCGGCGCTCTGCTTTTTGCACTTTGCTCGTCGGTTGAGGCGCAGCAGCCGGGCAAAATCCCGCGGATCGGATTTTTGCAGCGAAGAGTGGCACCTACCCCTACCAATCCCGATCCGCTTTGGGACGCTTTTCGGGAAGGGCTAAGCGAGCTTGGTTACATAGACGAAAAGAATATCAAGATAGAGCACCGCTATGCGGAGGGAAGGACGGACCGTCTGCCGGGACTCGTCGCCGAATTTCTGCAACTGAAGGTCGATGTGATTGTGGTGCCAGGTGGCCCGGCAATCCGTGCAGCCAGAAAAGCGACTACTACCACTCCGATTGTTATTGTGACTCAAGAAGATCCAGTGACGGCTAAGTTCGTTCAAAGTCTGGCGCGCCCCGGCGGTAACATCACTGGTCTTACCAGACTTACCAGCGAATTGAGTGGCAAACGGCTAGAGTTATTCAAAGAAGCGGTCCCGGCGATCTCGCGCGTTGCGATTCTTATAGGAGGCGGGGATTTTCGGGGAAATGTTGAAGACTACGAGGGAGCTGCCCGTGGCCTCAATGTAACTCTGTTGCCGGTACGTCTGACTGGTCCCAAGCCCAATCTTGAAGATCCGTTTCAATCCGCTGTCAAAGCGGGCGTAAACGCTGTTGTTACTAACCGCGATGCGCTGACCGCAAGTTACGCGAAACAGATCGCGGACCTTTCGATAAAGCACCGGCTGCCCTCGATGAACGAGGATAGTCCGTACGTAGAAGCCGGCGGCCTCATGTCTTATGCAGCCAACGACGCCGAACAATTCCGACGCGCCGCGTACTACGTGGACAGAATTTTAAAGGGAACCAAGCCTGCTGATCTGCCCATTGAACAGCCGACAAAGTTCGAGTTCGTCATCAATCTCAACACAGCGAAGCAGATCGGCCTGACGATCCCGCCGAATGTGCTGGTTAGAGCGGACAGAGTCATCAAATAGCATGGAGCAGGGAGCAAGGAGCATGGAGCGGCACAACGCGGGAGGAATCCATGAGAAAAATATTCTTTGGTCTTACGCTTAACCATTTGCTCTTTGCGCTTTGCTCGGTCGGCGCTCCGCGCTTTACGCATCGCCGAGGCACAGCGGCCGGAGAAAACTGCTCGGATTGGGCTTCTAGGCAGCATGTCGGCTTCGACATTCGCGGATGGGGTTCGATAACCGTGCAGGCAGTTAATTAATTACCAGGATAATACCATGAAAAAAAACATCGGCGTTTTAACCTTGGTCGCGCTTGTTATTTTCCCGATATATGCTGCCACTGCGCAGCAACAATCAACGATTCCCCGGATCGGGATTTTGCGAGCGGGGGCGCCTCCAGACGCCACTCTGCAATCCTTCCTGCAGGCGATGCGAGAACTCGGTTATCTCGAAGGGAAAAATATCCTCATTGAAATACGATACGCGGAAGGCAACCAAAAACGTTCTGCCGAACTTGCAAGGGAGCTGGTCAAACTCAACGTTGACGCGCTCTTCACCTCGGGTACGCGAGCCATTCTCGATCTTAAGGAGGCGACGAAGGTTATCCCCATTGTCTTTGTCAGCACGAGTGATCCGATTGGCACTGGCATGGTCGAGAGTCTGGCGCAACCCGGAGGCAACCTGACAGGTATGTCCCTGCTCGCCTCTGATCTCTGGCCCAAACGCTTAGAGCTGCTTAAGGAGATGCTTTCCAAGCTTACACGCGCGGCGATGTTCTGGAACAAGAGCAATGCTGGGATGGGGCTCGAAGCGAAAGCAACGTTGGAATCAGCGGGTACATTGGGTGTCGTTTTGCAAGATCGGGGAATGAAAGACACGAATGAGCTCGAGACGGTTTTAGGAATGATAACAAAAGATCCTCCCGATGGGTTACTCGCTATGATGGATTTAAGTCTGAGGCCACACCAAAAGCGGATTCTTGAATTTTTAGTAACCGCCCGCATTCCGGCGATTTTTGAAGATAAGAACTGGGTGGAGACCGGGGGACTGGTGTCCTATGGGCCAAGCTCTGTTGACGTGATTAGACGCGCGGCCATCAAGATGGACAAGATTCTCAAAGGCGCCAAGCCGGCCGATCTTCCGGTTGAGCAGCCGATGAAGTTTGAGTTTGTTATCAATCTGAAGACTGCAAAGCAGATCGGCCTAACCATTCCGCCCAACGTGCTGGCGCGGGCGGATCGAGTCATAAAATGAAGCAAGATCCTTCACGTTCGTTCAGGACAAGTTTTGGATTTTAGATTGCCGATTTTCGATTTAGGGAAAAACAAATTCGTGAGCGAACCTTCCCTTTGAGGAGTCAACCAAAGTATTTCGTAGTCACGCTTATCACAGATGGGTGAGAATTTGGAAGCTTGCGTGGATGTGGGCATGACTTGTAATCTGGCCCAATGCTTCTGCCAAACGGCGAGCGGGCAATCGTGGATATCAGTAAATTGCGCGACTATTGCCTTAATCCGGATAATGCCCGGGGAAGCCGCAAGGCACGCGTTTTTAGATCTGCCCTGGGAATGACAAAAGTCGATGCGCCGGCGCTTCGGCAAAGGTTGTTGCGAGTCGCTGCTTCGGGACAAGCAAAGGTGGGCGAGCTTGACAGGTATGGCCAACGGTACACGATAGACTTCGAATTGCCGAAAGGGACGCGAAAAGTAGTCGTGCGCAGCGGTTGGATTATTTTAAGCAATGAGACTGTGCCGCGTCTCACGACGTGTTACGTTATAAAGAGGAGCAGATAATGGCGAAGCGAAAAATTAAACTGCTGAGCACGGTGGCATTGAACGAGGATTTACCTGGACGCAAGCTCAAGCGCGGCGAAGTCGGGACTGTTGTTGAAGTTCTCGCCCCGGATGTATACGAGGTTGAGTTTTGTGACGAAGACGGGCAAACGTACGCTGAACTGGCGCTAAGAGGCGACCAACTCATACCCCTCCATAATCAAGGAGACCCGCTGAAGATCGTTGCATGATCGTTCCACGTCGGTCCAGGAGTGAGTCAGAGCGACATCACTTACGACAGGATTCTCAAAGGCGCTAAGCCGGGGGAGCTTCCGGTGGAGCAACCGAAGAAATTTGAGTTCGCCAAACAGATCGGCCTGACGATTCCGCCGAATGTTTTGGCGCGGGCGGATCGGGTGATTCGGTGAGGAGTGATATGTGAAGGGTTAGCCGAAAAACGCGCTAGGTAAAGAAAAGGAAATGGATAGTTGTTCCGGATTAGGGGATGATTTGGAAAGCTCGGTTTCGATGCATTCTGTAGATGGAAAAGCCCCGGCGGTCCAACGTGAACACCCACTCGGTTTCAAGTTCTTCCGCCAAAACAGCCAGCGTGGCGTCCGCGAAATCCATCGGGACGTTGCGGTACTTTTCCATCAGGACCGTGACTCGTTGGAGACTTTTCGTCGACGAAGGCACCAACTGAAAGGCGCCTCTGAGGATAAACTGAAGACAAGTTTTTTGCGCGTGCCACCCCGGTCCGACCAAGTAAAGGGTTTCGGTCAATACCGCTTCCGTGGTGACGACGGGGCCGGTCCATTGTTCCAACGCGGCGACGCAGTTATCGTGTAGCCTCTCGTCACGGTCCACGAGCGCCACAAAGGCTCCTGTATCGAGCAGAAGTTCAGCGGCCACGGCGTAACCGACGGGTCAGGTACTCGCGATGGCGCTGACCCAAGTCGGGCCGGCCGCTGGCAACACTGCCGAGAAGATCGCGTACACGTTCGATGGGCCGCATCTCCGGCTGGGTGTCAAGGTATTGTTCCAGAGCCTCGCGTACCACTTCCGAGCGCTTGCGTTTTAGCAGTTTGGCTGACCGTTCTAATTTGGTGGCAAGATCCGCCGACAATCGCATGGTTAATTGGCGTTCCATAAAATGTCTCCCATTGTATTGCAGTGTAATGCAGTGAATTGCAAAAGTCCAACTCAACATGACGAACGTCCAGCAGCGGCCTGACGATTACGCCCAACATGTTGGCGCGCAATCCGTTTAACCCCTTGGGTGTCAAGGGCGTAGGCGAGGCCGGATGTAACGGGGCGCCGCCGGCGGTGGCCAACGCTGTCATGGACGCGTTAGCGCCGCTCGGTATCGACCACATCGACATGCCCTACACCGCGCCCAAACTCTGGGCGGCGATATGGCAGGCCGAAGGACACTGACGCGCGGTTTCATTTTCGCTCGTATTGAGTCTTGTGCTGCCACCAAACACACCGCCCATTTCAAACGCCTCCGAGAAATCGACTTCTCTCGCGCTCGCATCGGAAATTTTGTGAACAGCCTAGAAGTCGAATTTTCCGACGTTCAATCAATAGAGAACAGGAATCAAGTTTGCGGCGAGGACGTTAGTTTGCATATATAAGGGGCGGACAAGTTCATGTTAAGCAGCAGTATTTTCGTAGGAGGATGTAGTTCATGGCGACACTGAAAATACTCGATCCCAGAGCGGCGGCGAATACAAAAGACCGGCCGCTGGTGCCGGGATTGGATACGCTCGAAGGAAAGGTCATCGGTATCATCGACAATGGCCAGGCGAATTCGACGACGATGTTCCAGGAGCTGGCGAAGCTCCTCGGAGAAAGATATCGGCCTGCGGAGGTGCTGTTTAAGACCAAGCCGACGCATATGCAGGGAGCGCCGAAAGCGGTTATGGAAGAATTTGTCAGCCGGTGTGATGCCATCATCACCGGTTTAGGTGCTTGAGGGTCGTGTACATCGTGGAGTGTCCACGACGCCATCGAAGTTCAGAAGCGCGACAGGCCGACGGTGACACTGTGCCAGTCAATCTTCATGGAGCTAGGCCGGACCGAAGCCAGGTTCTTCGGAGTCTCCAGCCTGCCTCTCGTGGAAATCCCGCACCATCCGAGCGGGGGGGCTTTGCCAGGAGAGCACCGAGCGGACGCGGAGGGAGCGGTAGATAAGGTGAATGAGAAGCTGACGCTGGCAAAAAGATAAAGCGGATGACTACAGGAGACTTAGGTTTGCGGCTTGAAATCGTTTTGATTCCTTCCCCCGTTCCGGGGGAAGGAAAGGAAGGGGGCGATTGAGATTAGCCACAACCAGAGCGAGAGAGCTGAGAAGCAATCCGACGGACGCCGAGATCTTGCTTTGGCGTCATCTTCGGCTTCGCCAATTTGCCGGATATAAATTCCGCAGACAGCGACCTATTGGACCCTACATCATCGATTTTGTCTGTTTGGAGAAGCGATTGGTAATAGAAGTTGATGGCGGACAACATAGCGAGCAACGGTCTTACGATGCTAGGCGCGACGCTTGGCTAAAAAACGAGGGATTCCGCGTGTTGCGGTTTTGGGATCACGAGGTTTTAACGCAAATCGAGA
Source organism: uncultured delta proteobacterium (assembly GCA_963737905.1). Classification (GTDB taxonomy): domain Bacteria; phylum Desulfobacterota; class Binatia; order UBA9968; family UBA9968; genus DAIRFP01. Next base: position 67,446 of record CAVTUQ010000031.1, read on the forward strand.
GTGTGAAGCAAGTTATTTGGCAAGCGTTATGCGCCCCCTCTTCAATTCTCCCCCGAGGCGGGGGCGAAGAAGATTGAAGCCTCCGAGCTGATTCGATGGGAGATATTACGAATGAAGAACTTAACGTCCAACATCATCGAAGTCGAAGATAGCCTGGAAGCGGTTAACGACTGGTTCTGCCGGGAAAAGTTGAGCGACGGGCTGCCCATCGTGCCGCCGACGGCGGAGCGGGTTGAGAGAATGCTCGAAGGGACGAATCGCGACCCGCAGGAAGTCATCGGTTCGATCCCACCGAAGTGGGCGCCGGCGACTGTTGAGAAAATCGCTATCAATGCCGTCATGGCGGGTTGTCTGCCGGAATATTTGCCGGTCGTCATCGCCGCGGTCGAGGCGATGTGCGAGCCGCGCTTCAACCTCTATGGAGTTCAGGCAACCACCGGTTACGTCGGTCCGGCACTCTTGGTGAACGGACCGCTTCGAAAGACGCTGGATATCAACTGCGATGCCGGCGTTTTCGGACCTGGCTACCGGTCGAACGCAACCATCGGCCGGGCCATTCGCTTGATCCTCATCACCGTCGGCGGCGGTTTCCCCGGGGATACGGACCGTTCCACCTTTGGCTGGCCTGGCAAGTACACCATGTGCTTCGGCGAGAATCAGGAGAAGAGTCCCTGGGAGCCGTATCACGTCGAGATGGGATTCAAGCCTGAAGAGAGCACGGTCACCGTTTGCGGCATCAATGGTTTTCTGCCGATGCATACGGCCGGGAATCGGGGTGAGCAGGCTTTATCATCATTGGCCGAGGTGATTGCCATGCATCACGGCGTCAGCCATCTCGATGTCGGCAGTTTTGGTGGTGGAACGCCGATGGTGGCGCTCGGCACCGAAGACGCGGAGATCATGGCGCGGGACGGGATTACAAAAAAGCAGGTTAAGCAGTATCTCTGGGAGCATGCGTCGCTTCCGTTCGCGGAGATTCCGGCCCGGCGCAAGGGTCACAAGAGCGATGAGGAATTGTTGCGAGAATCGCCGCATGTTACACCGGATGGGATCGTGCATCTGTCGACGAAACCCGAAGACATCATGGTTGTCGTCCTAGGCGGAAAACATCGTCACTCGGTGTTTTTGCCGATGTGGACCGGGCGAAATACGTTGTCAGTGATCAAGCGGATCCCTTAAATGTTTGGAGTATGGAGTAAATGGAGATTGGAGTAATGGAGTCGTGGAAAGGTGGCAGATTGACCATGGAGAGTCGAGGATCGAGGATGGAGGATTGAAGATGGTGCACCGAGGGATATTCCGAAGGTCACTAGTTATGACCGTAAGCGTCCTGCTCATTGCGCTTCTTGCGTTCAAAACTTTCGCGCAGGAAAAAGTTAAATTTCCGATCGGAGAGTCGTCGAAGACCTTGAGCTACGGCCCGCTTTGGGTCGCTGCGAAGATGGGATTTTTCGAGCGCGAGGGCTTGGAAGTGCCGATCGTCACCATGCGCGGCTCGCCGTTGACCATTCAAGCGTTGACCGCCGATTCCATCTACGTTGCCAATGCGACGGTGGACACACTCATCAGCGCCTATGAGAGAGGCGCCGATATCACCATGATCGGCGGGCTGATCAACGGTCTCGGATTGAGCATGATCGGCGGCAAATCATATAAAACCTACGCCGATCTGCGGGGCACCACCATCGGCACGCAAACGCTGACTTCCGGCACCGGCTTCGCCTTGCGGCTGGTGTTGAAGGTCGCACGGCCTGGAGTATCCACGGGATTACAAACTGCTCAACATCGGCAGCGCTCCCGATCGCTATCAGGCGCTGACTTCGGGGCAAATCTCCTCAGCTCCGGTGGGCGTGCCACTGGATCTGGTGGCCAAGCAACAGGGTTTCAACATCATCGGCTATTTCGCGGATGACCAGCCCAACTTTCAGTTCAATGTCTACATCGTTAAGCGTTCCTGGGCCGAGAAAAACCGGCCGCTGGTGGTTCGCTTCATGAAAGCGATGGCTTCGACAATGCGCTGGATGATGGACAATCGCGAGGCCGCTTGCGCCTACTTGTCGAAGGAAATGGTGATCAGCCTCGAGCACTGCCGCTATGCCTCGGATTACAACTGGAAGAACCGCATCTGGGACCGCAACGCCGATTTGAATGTCGAAGGCGTGCGCACCTTGATCAAAATCACCGCCGAGCAAGGGATTCTTAAAGAGCCTTTGCCGCAGCCTGCGAAGTACATCGATCAGAGCTACCTCAAGCAGGCGCTGGCGGAGATGGGTAAAAGGTAAGGGTGGGGCGTAGGAGTTACCGGTAAGGAGCAAGTATGAAACAGCTAACGAGCATGGCCGGTTCGATTGTTTTGTTGGGGATTTTCATGGCGGCTCCGAATTGTGTCGCGCAGGATAAGATGAGGCTGGGGCTCAGCTCGGTGAGTGCCCTGCACAGCGCGGTTTGGATTGCCGAGCAAAAGGGATTGTTTCGCAAACACGGCATCGAGGCGGAGGTGATCGTCACGGGTCAAGGCGCCGCCGCGGGAATCAGCGCATTGCTTGCCAACGATATTCAGATGACCAGCTCGGCGGGAGACGCGCTCGTCAGTGCGGCGTTGCACGGTGGCGAAACCGTTATGATTGCGGGCGTCGTCAATAAGGGGCTGCAGCGGATTATGGTCCGGCCGGAGATCAAGACGCCGGCGGATCTCAAGGGGAAAAAAGTAGGCGTAACGCGGATCGGCGCGGTTTCTCATTCGGTTCTTCTAATGATACTGAGACGCTGGAACATGAGCCCGACGGATGTCCAGATCATGCAGGTAGGGTCGTCGCCGAACATGCTGGCCAGCTTGGACAAGGGCGGCCTTGACGCGGCAGTCATAACGGTTCCTTCCATGTTCGTCGCCGAAGACCGAGGCTATAAGGTGTTGCTTGATCTCGCCGATACAGACATCTATTACCTGCAGACTATGATCGCCACCACGCGGAGCTACCTCAAAGGCAATCGTGAAAAAGCGATAAGATTTCTCAAGGGCTATTTGGAGGGCATCGCCTTTTTCATGCAAAACCGAAGAGAGAGTCTGGAAGTCGTCAAGAAAAAGCTCAGAATCAGCGTGGAGGGAGAACGCAACCTTGAGAGGTCCTTTGATCTTCTCAGCGCAAAATACTACGAGCAGATGCCCTATCCGTCTTTGCGGGGCGTCGAAACAGTGATCGGATTTTTAGAAAAAGATAACCCCAAGGCCAAAGGCGCGGATCCTAAATCTTTTGTCGACGACAGCCTGCTTCGGGAGATCGATGCGAGCGGCTTCGTTAAGGGTACCTGGATCAGCGGTAGGGGCCGAAAGGCCGGCCTATAGCCCATGGCTTATGGCGTATGGTTGGTACCCTTTATATGTTTTAGCGGCGTGCGGGGAATTCCTTCTATCTTCTGCGTCTTGACTATCTTGTCTTTGCACAATTGTTGCTCGACCCCCACTATCATATTTTCGTCACGCAACGAAAATATCGTCTGCGACTTGACCGAAGTGGGCATTGCGTGTTTTTCATGGAGTGAGGACGGCCAACATGGAGCATTTGATGTTCTGGATCGTTGTTTTTTTTGCGGCCATTACCGTGTACCGGCTGTTGTCTCGCCGGGCGGTGACTCCCAAAGCCAGAGTGGCCGCGATGATTAGACGCTACCGCGCCCTAGAAAGAACCGGGCTTTCAGAGCAGGAGTGTCTTTTGCAACTGTTGGCGACTCGTGGGGATTGGAAAGGGCTCCCTCAACGCTTTCTTGCCGAGCTGGTCTCGCGTCTTGGTTCCAAGGAAGACGTCATGCGTTTCGTCTCGGTTTCGGAAGATTACGCCTACCAACGCGATCACTATCCCGAGATCGCGAGGAAGATCGACCTGGAAGCGGCCTTGGCGGAGATTGCTTGCTTATTCGCCCGATTCGGTTTTCGGCTGCAAGAGGAGGAGCGTTATAAGGAGGCGGAATTCGTGCAAAAGCTGGCGTTACGATTACAACCGGATCAGTATTTTACCAATCTCCCCTTGGCGGCGACCTATCACGAAACGGGACGATATGACGCCGCGCTTCCACTGTTCGAACAAGGCCTCGCTCGAGTCCAAGACTTCGAAACCAATAATAAAGCTGTCGAGCCGGTATTGTCTCCGGCTAAGTGTCTAGGGCCCGATGTGGAGATCAAAAAATTGCGAAACAGATACAGAAAGATGTATGAGGCGTGCCTCAAAGCTACCGAGGGAAAATCACTCTCGGGATTGTACCTGTTGATCTCCATGGAGTTGTTATTTTAGAAGACAAAGATTGGGTGAAATCGAGCTAACCAACGCTTCCCCGTGCAGTCTAGTCCTTGACAATTCCTTTCGAGCTTGAATAAGCTCGGCAAAAATCAACCAGGAGGTATAAGAAAGTGGAAACAAAAGAATATAAGACGGTCAGAGTTGAAAAGGAAAACGGGATCACGTGGACCATCTTGAATCGTCCGGAGAAGAGAAACGCCATGAATCCTCAGCTGCACTACGACATGCTTGACGCGCTGACGGAGCTGGAGGTCGATAAGGATACTAAAGTGTTGGTGATCACCGGCGCCGGGCCGAGTTGGTGCGCGGGACAGGATCTTCGCGAGTATTTCCGCGGGACGGACAACAATCCGCTGGAACGACGTAAGGCAAGCTGGGCGTCGCAGGAGTGGCGCTGGAGACGGCTGTTTACTTTTCCCAAGCCGACCATCGCCATGGTCAACGGTTTCTGTTTCGGCGGCGCGTTCACTCCGCTCATCGCTTGCGACTTTGCCATCGCAGCGGAAGATGCGATCTTTGGCTTGAGTGAGATCAACTGGGGTATTTTCCCCGGTGGCTTGGTGAGCCGGGTGCTGGCCGACGCCATGTGTTATCGGGACGCGATGTACTACATCATGACGGGAGATCCCTTCGACGGCAAGAAAGCCTCGGAGATGAGACTCGTCAATTACGCTGTGCCGAAAGAAAAGCTGCGTGAAGAGACGGTCAAGCTGGCGAAGAAACTGATGGAAAAAAACCCCCAGGTTCTCAGAGCCGCCAAGGAAGTTTATAAATACTGCCGCACCATGGATTACGCGCAAGCGGAAGACTACATGGGCGCCAAGGGGGTCGCGCTGCGCGCCACGGATCCTGAGAAAGGCCGCGAGGAAGGGATGAAACAGTTCCTCGACGAAAAGACCTACCGGCCGGGGTTGGGCAATTACAAGCGCGCCGCTAAATAGGTTCAACGTTCAAGAGTTCAAGGTTCAAAGTGGGTTTCGGATTTTGGCCAGGCCGTTTCAGGCCTTGGCCAAAATCCGCGATTGAAGATTTGAATTGGAGCAACATTGGATTTTAATCTTCCCGAAGAGTTGCAGATCCTTAAAGAAACGGTTCGCAAATTCGTCGACCGAGAGTTGATTCCTCTGGAGCGGGATTGTCGCCCGGAAGGGGAGGACATGCCGGAGCAGTTTATCAAGCCGCTCCAGGAGAAGGCCAAGGCTATCGGACTATGGCTGCTCGATGTTCCAACGGAATTCGGCGGCGCCGGGCTCGATCTCATGAGCCGCTGCGTGATCATGGAGGAGGTCGCGCGAACGGTGGCCATACCTTTTCGTTACGCTCCGATCTTTGGGCCGGAAGTAAGACCGGTGTTATTTCACTGCAACGAGGAACAGAAAAAGCGGTTTCTCTTCCCGGTGATCCGCGGGGAAAAGCGAATTTGTTTCGCCCAGACCGAACCCGATGCCGGCAGTGATCCGGCGGGAATGAAGACGCGGGCCGTCAAGGACGGCGATCATTATGCGATCAACGGCACGAAGCGGTTCATTACCGGGGCAAAAACGGCGGATTACGCTCAAGTCATCGCTGTGACCGATCCACAGAAGGGCGCGCGCGGCGGTGTTTCCTGTTTCATCGTCGATATGAAAGCCCCTGGGGTGACCCTGGAGCGGTTGTGGCCCACCATGATGGGCGATACGCCGGGGCAAATTCTGTTCGAAAATGTCCGAGTGGCCGCCGCAGATATGATCGGCGGTGAAGGCCAGGGATTCTCCATCGCGCAGGGTTGGATTCAAGAAGGTCGCATCCGCGGCCACGGCGCGCGGCCTGTGGGTATCGCGAGCCGGGCACTGGATATGATGATCGAGTATTCTAAAGTTCGCACGACATTCGGTCGGCCGCTGGCCGATCGCCAAGCGATTCAGTTTATGATCGCCGACTCGGCGATGGAATTGCACGCCTGCCGTTTGATGGTTTATGAGTGTGCCTGGCGTCATGATCGCGGCGAAGAGGTTCGGCAGCTCTCGTACATGACGAAAATCATGTGCGCCGAGATGGCGAGCCGCGTGGTGGATCGTTCGATTCAAGTGCACGGCGGTTTAGGATTGATGAGGGAATTGCCGCTGGAGTGGTGGTACCGGCAGGTGCGCAGCATCCGCATCACCGAAGGCACGCCGGAAGTCTTGCGCTGGCGGTTGGCGCAGCACATTATTAAGAATCACAAATCATAACAGGCCGCTGAAAAATACCCGTATGCTTCTTTGCGCCCAATCGCCTCGCTCCAGTTGGCTTATGGCGTATGGCTTAGAGCGTGTGGCTCGTATGGTCAAAACTATATGCCATAAGCTATCAGCCATATGCGAAGTTCGACCATGAGTGATATCGACAACTCAACCTCGCTGCTGCCCGGCTACCGGGTTCTCGATCTAACTTCGTCCATGGGAGCGTTCTGCGGTAAATTGCTACGCGACCTGGGGATGGACGTTATCAAGGTCGAGCCGCCTGGCGGCGATCCCACGCGCTCCGAGCCGCCCTTTGCCAAAGGTCATGCACATCCGGAGGGAAGCCTGCGTTTTGCGTACCTCAACGCGGGCAAGCGCAGCATCACGCTGGACATCACTCAAGGCAGCGGTCGCAAGTTACTGCTTGATTTAGTTGAACGCGCCGACGTCGTGCTGGAAAGCTTCGAGCCGGGCTATCTGAGCGCTCATGATCTCGGCTACGAAGTCTTACTAGAGCGGCGTCCCAAGCTGATCCTGGCTTCCCTCACCGGCTTTGGTCAAGACGGGCCTTACGCTCACTACAAGACGCCGGATATCGTCGGCACGGCGATGGGAGGATTGCTCTACATCAGCGGCGACCCCACTCTTGCACCATGCAATCCGCCGGAAACGCAATCTTACTATTATGCCAGCCTCTTTGCGGCCTACGGAACGATGCTGGCTTTCTGGCAGCGCGAAACGCGCGGCATCGGCGCATACGTCGATGCGTCGATTCAAGCCAGTATGGCCTTGCACGAGCATGTTGCCTTTAACTATTCGGCGGAAGGACGGGTAATGAAACGCGCCGGAAGCCAGCACCAGCACAATGCGCCGGCTAATTTGTTTCAATGCAAGAACGGCTGGATCGCCCTATTCGTCACGCAGAATCATTGGCCGATACTGCTCAAAGTCTGGGAAGATCACCCAGCGGAGCTTGACGATCCAAAGTGGATTAATAGCAACCTGCGGCGTGCTCATGCAGACTATATCAATGCACAAGTGACTTCCTACACTTCCCGTTTTCTCAAAGAAGATTTGGCGGAGCTCATGCAAAAGCACGGCATCCCCGGGCTGCCGGTCAACTCACCGTTAGATTTCATGAACGATCCGCACATTCAGGCGCGCGGCTTTTTCAGCACCGTCACGCACCCGGCGCTGGGAATGTTCCAACAGGCGGGGAGCCCGTTTATGCTCGACGGCCAACGGGCCGCGCCGTCGCCCGCGCCGCTGTTGGGCCAGCACAACGACGAAGTGTTTCGCGGCGAGCTGGGATTGGAACAGCGGGAGTTGGAGGTATTGGCAGCGAGCGGAGTGGTGTGACGTGGAAGATCAGCCAGAAGTTACGATCGCATAAAAAGTCTTAGTTCCCTCGCCCCTTGCGGGAGAGGGTAAGGGTGAGGGGTGATTGCAAAGGACGAAGCGTGCATAGCACCAGCGAAATTCTCAAAGGCGTACGGATTTTGACCTTCACGACGGGTTACGCCGGCCCTTATGCGGGCAGGTTGTTGGCCGGCTACGGCGCCGAGGTGATCAAGATCGAGTCACGCAAAGGCGGGCTCGACACCTTCCGGCACTATGGTCAACACAAGGATATCGACGCGGCGCCCAGATTCATCGAGTGCAATCTCGGCGTGCGTTCGCTGAGCATCAATCTCAAACATCCCACCGGCGCGAGGCTCATCCGGGAGCTGGCGGGTAAATCGGATGCGATATTGCAGAATTTTCGTCCCAGGGTGCTCGACAAACTTGGCTTGGGCGATGACGAACTCAGAAAAAGTAATCCGAAGCTTGTGATTGTAAAACTACCGGGATTCGGCTCTGAAGGTCCTAAAAGCAGCTACGGCACCTGGGGGTTTAATCTCACGGCATTTTCCGGAATGACCTATCTCTGGAATCATCCCGACCAAGATCGTCCCATCGGGAGCCAGGGAGTCTACCCTGATCATCTGGGTTTTATCATGGGGCCTACCATTATGGTCGCGGCGCTGCTGCGCAGTCGTTTGACAGGGAAGGGTGTGTCCATCGATCTGGCACAAATCGAGGGGACGGCCTACACGCTCGGCGTGACCTACTTGGACGCCGCGGTCAATAGCCATGATCCGCAGCCGAGGGGCAACCGCGATCCGGTCGCGGCGCCGCATGGCTGCTATCGTTGCCAAGGCGAAGATCGCTGGTGTGTGATCTCCGTTCGCACCGATGAAGAATGGCGCAACTTCTGTCGGGTCATCGGTCAGGAAGAACTCACCGGTGATGCTCGCTTCGCAAGTGTTCAAGCGCGGGCGCAACACGCATCGGCGCTCGACGCCATCGCGCAGCAGTGGACGGCAGCGCGAAGCGCGGAGGAAGTGATGACGAAGCTCCAGTCCGCAGGGGTTCCCGCCGGCGTGGTACAGACCGGCGCCGATCTCCTCAAGGATGCGCAACTCCGCCACCGAAATTACTTCGCTTCGTTTTCAGACTCCTTGATCGGACCGTTTGAAATTCCCCGCAGCGGGATCTTGTTCAGAGGAATGACGGAAGGGCCCCTGCGGCTGCCCAATAGGCTTGGCTCCGACAATGATCAAATTCTCGGGGAAATTCTCGGCTACGACAGGGCGACGATCGACCAATGGCGCGCGGAAGAAATTCTCAGTTAATCGATCTTCAGTGTCGATTCACCGCTGCTGCAGGAGTACAACATGTGGACTAAATTCTCTCCCATCGCAATCCTTCTCGTCTTTCTCTTGCAAACTTTGCCGTGCGGCGCCCAAGAGCCCGTCAAACTCCGCGCGAGCGTGGTCGCCAAGACTTTCGGTTTCGGGCCGCTCTGGGTTGCATCGAAGCAAGGTTTCTTCGCGCAGCAAAAACTGGACGTGGAAATTCTGCTTATCCGCGGTTCTGATGTATCTACCCAAGCGCTCGCGGGCGGTTCGCTCCAAGTATCGGGTGCCGCTTCCGACGCGCCCATCGCTGCCATCGAACGCGGCCTCGACATGGTGATTGTCGGGGGCATTATCAACGGCCTCAGCCAGTCGGTCATGGGGGGCAAGAACTATAAGACCTACGAAGATCTGCGGGGCGCCACCCTCGGAGCTAACAGCCTGACTTCGGGAACGGCCTTCGCTTTCCGGCGCGTGCTGAAGGCCAAGGGATTGGAGTACCCGCGGGATTACAAATTGATCAACGTCGGCGGCTCGCCACAACTCCTGGCCGCGCTGGCTTCCGGCCAGATCGCCGCGGCGCCGCTTTCGCTCCCGCTGAATTATGCTGCGGAAGAACAGGGCTTCAACACCATCGGGCGGTTCATCGACGTCATACCGCACTATCAGCTGTCCGTGTATTCGGTTCGGCGTCCCTGGGCTGAAGAAAACCGGCCGGTCATGGTCCGTTTCATGAAAGCCATCGCCCTTGCCAGCCGTTGGCTCTATGCCAACAAAGATGCAGCAGCGGACCTGCTCGCCAAAGAAGTGGGTCTCAAGCCGTTGTGGGCGCGCAAGGGATGGGAGTTCTACACGGAAAAAGGACTCTGGAATCCTGACGGTGATGTCACTCTCGAAGGTCTCCAGGTGGTCTTGCAGATTTACGCCGAGCAAACCCAAGCGAAGGGGCCGCCGCCCAACGCCGCCAAGTTCGTGGATCAGAGCTATTTGAAGGAAGCGCTAAAGGAATTGGGTGGGCCAAAATAGCCTATGGCTTATTGCATATAGCTTATGGCATGTGGATGGTGCCTTTGCCTTCGGTGAATTTCCGAGACGAACCATAAGTCTTGATTAATCTGGCCGTCACCCCTATAAATCAGCGATCATATGTACTGGATCTACGCTGAGTGATTAGCCCGCCTGAGTCTTTTGAAACAGAACGCTTGCGACTAAGGAAGCCGGTCATGGGAGATGCCGACGTCATCTTCGACAAGTATGCCCAAGACCCGGACATTACCAAGTATCTCACCTGGCGTCCTAACCGAAGCGTTCGGGAAACCCGAGAATTTCTGCGAGCCATTCTGATCGCTTGGCGAGAGGGCCGGTCATACCACTGGACGATTGTGCGTAAGGAGGACCAGGAGCTAATGGGAATGATCAATGCCAGAGTCGAGAATCACAAATGGCAGATAGGCTACATATTAGCTCGTGCCTACTGGGGTAAAGGATACATGACGGAAGCGCTTCGAAAATTGGTTGGATGGGCGCTCGAGCAACCTGAAATCTCCCGGATCTGGTCGGTGTGCGATATTGAGAATCGGGCGTCTGCCCGTGTGATGGAAAAGGCGGGCATGAGGCGCGAAGGGACTTTGCCTCGCTGGTCAGTCCATCCGAACCTGAGTCCGGAGCCGCGGGATTCTTATTGCTATTCGGTCGCTAGGTAGATTAGGTTGGCGCGAAGCATTTTTGTGGACGGAGAGCGTCCAGGAGTCTGAAACCATGCTGAAAATTTTTCTGTCAGTTTTGCTGGCCTTCACTTCAAGTTTTATTTGTTTTGATCCGGTCACCGCGCAGGACCGGGTGCGGGTCGGTTGGGCGGCGATGACTGCTTCGCACACTCCACTTTGGGTGGCGCAGGAAAAAGGATTTTTAGCTAAGCAAGGCTTGTCGGCGGAACTGATCTTTTTCGGCGCCGGTCCCCCGGCGATGCAGGCGCTGGTGGCAGGCGACCTCGACATCGTCGTCACGTCCGCGCCCAATGTGGTGAATCCCCGGCTTGGCGGCGCCGATACGGTGATGATTCTGTCGATCATTCCGACTTTTATCGATCACATTATCAGCGCGCCTAGCATCACGAGCGCTGAACAACTAAAAGGGAAAATCGGGGCGGTCAATCGATTCGGCAGCATCTCGGAAATGGGGCTTCGTCTTTCCCTCAGGCGGCTTGGCATCGATCCGGAGAAGGACGTGCGGATCGTTCCCGCGGGGGGAAACCCAGAGCGGCTAGCGGCCATTTCTAAAGGCATTTCTCAATTTACGATCATGAACGAGCCGTTCATCAAGGAAGCCGAGCGCCTCGGATTTCGCGATCTGGTCAACATGGCTACGTTAAAAATTCCGTTGCACGGAAACGGCATCGTTACCCGGGAAGCGATCATCAAGACCAAGCGCCCTATGGTGACGAAGTTCGCGCACGCCATAACCGAAGCGATCTATTACATTAAGGCCGATAAGGAAGGTACGAAAGCGATCATCGGCAAGTACACCAAATTTACCGATCCCGAGGGGCTGGAGCGAACTTATAAGAACTACACTTCGGTACTTTTGGATGTGCCTTATGCCGATCCCGCCGGCATGAAAACCTTGCTCGACGATATGGCGCCGAAAAATCCCAAGGCTGCCGCCGCCGATCCGAAAACATTCGTGGACCCGAGCTTTGTGCAGGAAATGGAGTCGTCAGGATTTATCAAGCAGCTGGCGAAGAGGTGAGGGGTGAGAAGTGAGGCGAAGCCTGAAGCCTCGGCTGAGCAGGGAATAGCGAGGGAGAGTCGATGAAGCCAAAAGCTTCTTCTGGTGGCTGGCAACATGCCTTTCGGGCCGAGGCCAAGCAGGCGGAGAGGTAGCTAAGATGGGGTGGCTTACATCCCGTTCGCTAATTGGTACAGACGCAAGATCCGAATTTCTCCGACGGGAGTTGATGGCGCGGGCACAGAGAGCGATCAAGTAGACGTCGCCGCTGACGCTTACGACCAAAGATCGGCGAGCATAATGGAGAGACCGGGGAAGAGAGTCGGGTTAAACGGCTCCGCGTTTGAGCTTTGAAGGCGAGGTTATATTGGTCCATGGATAACTCAAGTGGATGAAGACAGGGCAAAAGACATGAAGACAAAAATCACGGTCCTTACTCTTTGCGCTATGCTCTTTGCGCTTTGTATGTCCGCCGAAGCGCAGCAGCCAACGAAAGTCTCCCAGTTAGGATATCTAAATGCTAGCTCCTATATGTCTTATTTGCGTTTTGCGCTATCATTTGGCTCATGAGTCCTACCGTTTTCCGAGAGAAGGGTTATCGGTTTTTCTTCTTCTCTCGTGAGGAATCGCGGACGCATGTCCACGTCTACTGTGGAGACGGGGAGGCAAAATTCTGGTTAGAACCACACATCGAGTTGGCGAAGAATGTTCGCTTGTCACGCAGTCAAATCAAGGAGATCGAGCAAATTATCGAGGGGCACTACGATGAGCTTAAGCGCGCTTGGAAAGAACACTTTCCCGATTGAAGTTACACATGTTTCGAATCATGGCGTCTGGTTGTTGGCAGGCGACCACGAGTTGTTCATGTCCTATGAAGATTTTCCATGGTTTAAAGACGTGCCAGTGGGAACAATTCTAAACGTGGAAGAGCCAACGCCGGGCCACTTCTACTGGCCCGATCTCGATGTTGATTTGAGCGAAGAAATCATCTCTCACCCAGAAAGGTTTCCTCTTAAAGCCAAGTAACTCAGGACTGGTGCTAACCGGACGAAGTTCGAGTTCATCATCAATCTGAAGACAGCCAGATAGATAAGCCTGACGATTCCACCGGACGTGCTCGCACGAGCGAACAAGCTGACTATGCGAGAAGGGGCGAGTGTCAAGTGACAAGTGGAGAGAGACAGGCAAAAAACATGAAGACAAAAATCACCGTCCTTACTCTTTGCGCTATGCTCTTTGCGCTTTGCGTTTCCGCTCAGGCGCAGCAGACGATGAAGGTCCCCCAGATTGGATACCTAGGGGGTGTCTCCCTTTCCGCTAACACGGCCCGCCACGAGGCATTCCGCCAGGGACTGCGCGAGATTCACTACGTTGAGGGTAAAAACATCGTCATTGATTGGCGATCCGCCGACGGAAAACTCGAGCGCCTTCCCGCACTCGCGGCCGAAATGGTGCATCTCAAGTTAGACATCATCGTCACGAGCGGTGCGAGCGCAACCCGTGCCGCCAAGGAAGCGACCACTACGATTCCCATTGTTATGACGAACGATCCCGATCCCGTTGGCGACGGTATCGTTCCCAGCCTGGCGCGGTGTGGTGGAAACATCACGGGACTGTCTACCCTTGC
>CAVTUQ010000032.1:0-85095 GCA_963737905.1 uncultured delta proteobacterium
ATACGCCTGTCATAGGCACGAGATATTCGACCGGCCAATCCCGAGTCCGGTCCTTTGGGCCCCTTGGCGCTAATCTCGACACGAACGTTGCCGTCGGCCTGTGTCCGAACGTCGATTCTCACATTCTGGTCGCCTCTGCTGCCAGTGATTATCCCGTTCACTCGGTCTTCCGAAGCTATTCGGACACCCTCATCTTGCGCCGCGCCGACAGCCGCGCTCCAGGCACGATCGAAGGTGCTGGGAGAGGGCACGTAGGCAGGAACAGGCTCAGAGACGACGCAGCCCGAAAGCACAACCAGCACGGTCGTGAGAATTATTGCCGGCCAGGCACGATGAAAATGTCGCTTGGGCGATATGCGCGATTTGGATCTCATTCCGTTAAACTCCTTTCTCCGCGAGAAATTATGGAGCTTACCCCCTTGCTTCTCTCACGGGGCGCGTCTGATAGCTTCATTGAGCGTTTCGATTAACAACTCATCATTGAATGGCTTGCGCAGAAAGGCCACCGCACCCGCCTGCAACGCCCGCTCACGTACCCCACTCTGGTCATGGGCAGTGATGAAGATGACTGGAAGAGGGTTATCACTCCGGACTAATAGCTCCTGAACCTCCAGGCCATTCATTCCCGGCATCTGTACATCCAGCACAACACAGTCAGGATGAAACGATGGCACCGTCCCCATATGTTCGATGAACTCGCGACCTGAAGTGAACGTATCGGCGTTCATTCCCAACGAGCGAAGCAACCGACTTATCGCGCGGCAGACGGAGCTATCGTCATCCACAATCGCAATGGTCGGCTTGGTTTTGCTCATGAGAGTCTCAACCCGGAAATATGGCACCCGGCCCAAATTGACTGACCCTTTGGCGCTGAGGGAAATTTAGCGAAGATTCAAAAGGCTGTATATTGGACTTTGGTCCAATACGAGGGGAGGGCCGGCGGGCAGACTTCTAAAACATCAACTGCATCAGATCCGACAGAATCTCGTCGAGCGGCATCTCAAGAAGCAGTGCCGGCAAGAACGGCAGCAGGCTCACGACGATCAAGGCGATCAGGTCCTGAGTATCAATCGGAAAAGGCTTCATTTGATAGACGTTGGAAACAACTTGATAAAGATCCGTGGTGGCGGAAAAATGCGGCACGTCCAACGCCCCTTCATTGACAGTTTTGCGGTAATCGAGCCACTTTTTTTCCAGTTGGCTTCCCACCGCTCCCGCCAACCCGCCGTAGTCAATTATGCCGCGGCGCCGCGCTTCGACGAGCTTGCCGCCGAACACCAAGAGCGGCGCCGCGAACAATAGAAGGTTTAGGATAACCACGGCGGCAATGACGTAGATGAAGGAGAAAAAAGAGCTGCCCAGGGACAGGACACGATAGGCCACCCCTCCAGCAACGCTCGTGCTGATAGCGAAGCTCAGCGCGAGAAAGGCGCGCAGGGACAGCCCGACAAATTGCAGCCCGCCGACAAGATCCGGGTGGGCCGCGCACGAGTTGCAGATCGAGACGGGAGACCCGAAAAAGAAACAGCCCCCAGATAAGAATCCGCCATAACCAGCCCAGCAGCAGCACCAAAAAGATCGGAGCGCTCACCAGCACGTGCCACCAACCCGCCCAGGAATAGCCCCTGCCGCCATCACCCGCCTTGTGCCAAAGCGGAATGTCTTGATCCGGAAAGAACCGCATCAAGATTATCATCGCCAGATAGGCGAGAGCGACAACCAGTACCTCCACCGTGACGGAATCCAGGAGTCTCCGAGCCTGGGCGACTATCCCTTCGAATCGCGGACGGTCCAGAGCGGTTATAATTCCGGCGTCGATAAAATGGCGGGCGATCTGTCCGAGCCGAAAAATCGTACCTTCCTCCGCCAGAATAAAAAGCGGTGCAACAATCAGATACCGAGAGACAGCAGTCAAATCGCCAATCAACGAGCCTAGCTTATTTTCTCCCAGCGCCAGGCTCTCGATCGCCGAGATGATGAAAAGCGGTGCCCAAGCGATCAGTGCGGTAAGAACCGCCCGTCGGACGGTCCTGCGTTCATTCGGCTTGATCAGACCCAGGGACTTCTCCAACCTGAGCGGCGGGCCGCCGTCGAAGATTTCAGCGTCGGCGCGATTTGTCTCAGCCATTTTCAGTAAATCTATTGTCGGAGAAATACCGCGAGCAACGCTATGATCCCGAGGAGAGAGACCAGAAGAGCCACCGCGGCAGCCAACGAATAGGGAAGTTCGGGGTCCTGCGCTCTTAACTTGTGCATTACTATCACGTGCTGGATAGTGGCCAGCAATACCGCCACTACCCCGATGCTGATCATGATAATCCCGAACTCCCGCGCGCCGATCGGGCCACCGGTTTGGGCGACTTGCTCCGCCTTGTGGAATTCCGCGAAGAACTTGTAGATGGTGAAGCCGAAGGTGATCAGTGACGTCCCGGTCCTCACCCAAGCCATCAATGTGCGTTCATAGGCAAGGCGTGTGCGGTCGTAGGCCAGCTTTGTGGAAGCATCCAAGGTGATATTTGCCATCAAAACCTCTGGAAAGAATGGATTGTTGTATTACTGGACTATTGGAATATTCGACTACTGAGTTTCATTTACACTACCCTGCGACTCCACCACTCGCCTATTGTGATTTCTCCACGCCGTAACCGGGTCTCTTCAACGATTTGAACGTTTTGAACGACTTGAACGGTTTGAACGTCTTCGAGTCATGGACCCACATGAGTCTGCTGGTCTTTCGTGCGGCCCTGTGATGCTTGCCACGGCCAGCGCTCTTCGATTTCGAGCACCAGGGACCAGCTAAGGAAAGTCCGAATCAACACGAGCAACCCAAGAACGAGCACGTTGGACAACGTCGGCTCCAGCACGACGGTGCGGATAATGTCAGCCGCCACCAAAATTTCTAGGCCCAACAGCAAAGCGCGGCCGACGCGGTGGCGAAAGTCGGTGTAGGTAGTCTTGTCGGCCTGTCGCGCCAGGATCTTCGTCGAATACGATATCGTGGCGAAGACGATCACCCCAACGATGACCACCACGGCGAGTACCTCGATCCCCGTGGCAGCATATGCCACCCACTGCAGCATTCCTTCAAGGGGAACGTCCCGGGTCGGTGTTAGCGTACCTTCCATGATCGCCTCTGCTTCATCCACCCGCAATCATTTCGAGCTTTGCCACTCCGTCCCTCTAGGGCACCCCGAAACAGCACGGCAGCGCTTTGTCATTTCGACCCCTTCGGCCAGCTCAGGGTAAACTCTGGGAGAAATCTCTCTTAGATCCCTCGCATTCGCCAGACTATGTGAAAACGGTCTGGGAGTGCTTCGACAAAGCTCAGCACGAACGGTCACGAACGTTATTTCATTTAGTTAACCGTTCGCCCTGAGGCCCTCGAAGGGCTCCTGTCGAGTTCTCACACAGTCTGTCGCTCGGGATGACGGGCCTTGCCCGTCACTTGGCGCCCCCTTCGACGTTGCTCAGGACATGCTTTGCGCCTTTGCGGGAGGCAAATTCTTCTCCGTTTTCTCGCACCAAGTACGTTAAGACCGGAACGTGTTACTTGCTCACCCTAACGATGCAGCGAAAGCCGAGATGGCAGGTGGATGTGTCGATGGGCTGGGCCATGCGTGCCGCTGGACGATAGCGCCGGCAGTAGTTCGGCGCGCACAAATGCGAGCCGCCTTTCATTACTTTGCGTGGGATCTTGATATCCGTCATGTTGGGATCGTAGCTTTTGTCTCGTTCTCCACCTCTTGGGTTGAAGCTCGCGCAGCAGGATTGCGGAATTTCTTTGTGCTCCTGATACCAATCCGTGGTCCATTCCCATACGTTGCCGGCCATCTCGTAGAGCCCGTAGCCGTTGGCCGGAAAACTTCCCACCGGTGCGGTTCCCTCGAAACCATCCTCTTTGAGATTCTGCCAGGGAAACTCACCTTGCCAGGTATTCGCCATGTGCTTTCCGTCAGGAGTGAATGCATCGCCCCAAACGAACTCGGCACCGTTTAATCCTCCGCGCGCGGCGAACTCCCACTCGGCTTCCGTCGGCAACTCTTTGCCGATCCACTTGGCGTACGCCTCGACGTCTTCGTAAGCGACGTGCACCACCGGGTGTTTTGCTTTTCCCTTCAAAGAACTTGCCGGTCCCTCCGGATGCCGCCAATTAGCGCCGGGAACGTAGATCCACCAGTTGTAGCAGTCTCGCAGATCGACCCGCTGGCGCGGTTTATTGAAAACGACGGAAGCAGGCACGAGCAACTCCGGCTTCGCGCCGGGGTAGTCCTCAGCTTTAGGCGCGCGTTCAGCGGACGTCACATGCTTGGTCGCTTCGACGAATTTGCGAAATTCTTCGTTGGTCACCGTGTGATGATCCATCCAGAAGCCCTCGACGGTCACTTCGTGCGCCGGCGCTTCTTCCGGATAGTGTTTGTCCGATCCCATGAGAAACGTACCGCCCGGAATCCAGACCATGTTCTCAAACGGCGGCTTACCCACTTCCGACTGTGGCTCTTTAGCCGAAGTCATGGTCATGTTATCGCTCATAACTTCTCCCTCTCTCTCTTTTGTCTAAACTTAGCGTTCTTTGCGTCTTTGCGGGAGCTCATCTTCGGACCCATTCTTCCACCAAGCATGTCCTGAGCAATGTCGAAGGGTCGCTAGGCTCTCAAAGTCCCCACCCCATTTTTCTTAGCGGGAGCCCAATTACCCCACACCGTGCGCCGGTTCGGTGAGTTTCTCCATGACCTGATCGATCGAGAAGCTCGCCGCCTTCTGGCGCGGCGGGAATTCTTTGAAAGTAGACAGAAATTGCCCGACAATTTGCTGTGCCGGCACGAAAGGTAAGCATGGTCGAGCAGCCAGTCATAATAGGTATTCGACGTAATGTCGGCCCTCTCGTAGGGATCGGTTCGCAGGTTGAAAATTTTCGGCACGCGCAGCGGCACGAACGGCTCAGACCAGATTCGCAAAGTTCCGGTCGCGCGCTGCTCCATAAACACGATCTTCCAGTTGTCGTAACGGAAAGCCGTCAGATCGCCGTCGTCGGAGAAATAGAAGTACTCTATGCGCGGGCTTTTCTTTTCCTGGCCCGTCAGATACGGCAACAGATTGTAACCGTCCAGATGTACTTTGAAGGTCTTGTCGCCTACCTTGTGGCCCTCCTTGAGTTTCTCCTTGATATCGGGATCGCCGGCAATAGCAAGCAACGTCGGCAACCAGTCGATATGCGAAACGATCTCGTTGGAGACCGAGCCCGCCTTGATCTTCCCCGGCCAGCGCACCATTGCCGGGACGCGATAGGCGCCCTCCCAGTTCGAGTTCTTCTCGTTGCGGAACGGTGTCATGCCGGCGTCGGGCCAGGAGTTCATGTGCGGCCCGTTGTCGGTGCTGTACATGACAAACGTATCCTCCGCGATTTTTAGATCGTCGAGCAATTTCAGTAACTCGCCGACATGTTTGTCGTGATCGATCATGACGTCGTGATATTCAGATTGCCACCGCCCCGACTGGCCCCGGCTTCTGGGCTTCGCGTGGGTACGGAAGTGCATGTGCGAAGTGTTGAACCATAAGAAGAACGGTTTCTTGCTCTTGTTGGCTCTGGTGATGAAATCCTTCGCTGCCGCGAGGAATTCCTCGTCCACGGTTTCCATCCGCTTTTTCGTCAGCGGGCCCGTGTTCTCGATCTTCTGCTTCCCGTTGGGCCGCGCCCAGCAGTGGAGCACGCCGCGGGGCGCGTAGTTCTTTTTAAAATTGGGAAAGTCTTTCTCCGGCGGATAGTCGCGCAGTTCCGGTTCTTCTTCGGCATTGAGGTGATACAGGTTGCCGAAGAACTCGTCGAAGCCATGCATGGTCGGTAGATGTTCGTCCCGGTCGCCCAAGTGGTTCTTGCCGAACTGACCGGTCACGTAACCGTGTGGTTTTAACAGTTCCGCGATCGTCGGATCTTCTGCCTGCATGCCCGCCGCGGCGCCCGGCAAGCCAACCTTGCTCAGACCCGAGCGGAATACGCTCTGGCCCATGATGAAAGCCGCCCGGCCCGCCGTGCAGCTTTGCTCGGCGTAATAATCGGTGAAGAGCATCCCCTCGTTGGCGATCCGATCGATGTTGGGCGTGCGGTAGCCCATCATACCTTTGGTGAAGCAACTTAGATTCGACTGGCCGATATCATCCCCCCAGATGATAAGAATATTCGGCTTGCCTGACCCACTGCCGACAGCTTTTTTTTCTGCCGATGTATCGCGCTTTGCCATTGGACCCCCTTCGGTGTTTGTTAATTTGAACTTCGCTGACTGTGTTCAGTTTCGATTTTGCTCAGAAAAAATTCGACTATTGCAGTAGTTGAGGGTATTTGTCGTGAATGCAACCAGTTTACACGAGTCTACTGAAGAAAAACTCTGTCACAGATCGGGCCATCCCTGATTTTCTGCTTCGAAATTCCTGACGCGAAGCAAATGAACGAATCTTTGAATGGGTCGAGAACAGATGACGACGATACTCGAAAATCTGACAACTTGCGCACATTTTCCCATGGCTATTTGATCGTATCGATCCAGAAGGGAACTCACCGCGGAGGCGCGGAGGGCGCAGAGTAAAGAGTTCTTCATCAAGAAATACTCCGATCTCTGTGAACTCCGCGTCTCTGCGGTGAAGTAAGGCTTGCTGTTTTGGTTCCGGCTCTTCCGCGCCGGGTGCTTCGTGGGAAAATCTGTTTTTCTCTTCGCAGCGCGCTGTCAACGACCGATGGAGTTCCACTATTTACTATCGGTGTGCTCCCACCGGCGTTCCCCCTGGCGCCAACCGGCCTGCGAGTCCCTTGAGACGGAAGCCCAGCGCGAGCAGCAGGATGCCGAAGAAAATAGCGAAGCTGCCAATCAACCAAATCACTGCGAGGGCGCCGGGTCCGGGTTGCAGAAACAGCAAGACGCCGAAGAGAATTGATACCAAGCCGGAAAGCGCGAGCAGCCACTCGTTCTCGATATGTTTGCGCAACCGGATGGCCGCAGCGATCTCGAAAACACCCATCAGCACCGCCCAGGACGCAATGAACAACAAGAGGACCAGCGCCGTCATACCGGGCCAGAGGAACGTTACGACTCCGGCGGCAATGCCGAGAATGCCGACCACGATGAGCGACGCCATCGGTTTGCCTTCCTCATGCATCGTGAAGGCCGCTATCAAGGCCATCACGCCATCGGCGATCGCGTACACGCCCCACACGAGGACGAGCGCCGCCAACGTAATGCCTGGCCAGATGAACGCGAAGATTCCGAACAGTACGGCAAAGACTCCGCGCAGCACGATCCAATGCCACGCACGAGCCAAATTCGTCAGCATAGGTCCAGCAGCCATATTTCCTCCTTTGTGCCGCGACTGTTTACCCGCATCGAATGCGGCGTGTTCGGTGCGTAGGGACGGATCCGCAGATATTCTTTCAAACGCATCTGCCAACCCGTCCGGTGGCGTTAGAACGAGATCTTTTTACTCATATTAGCTAGCTCCAGAAATTCGGGCCCCTCAGCTCTCTAAAAAGCCGGTCAGATTCGCCTAGGGAAACCACGCTCTCCTACTTCGTCGCTTCCTTTGCCTTGTCGGCAGCCTCTTTGGCAGTGTCCTTTATGCTATCCGCGGTTTTTTCCATTGCTTGGCCGGTTTTTTCTGCGGCCTTGTCGACTTCCTTTCCCATCTTCTCCGCCGGCCCTTCTTTCTCACAGGCAACCAGGGTTAGACCCAATAGAACCGCACTGAATGCCAGAGAAATTTTTCTAAAGCTGATCATCATCCTTCTCCCCCTTTTTATGCCTTGTTACGCCACTCGTATCATCAACTGTCTGTCAGTGTCTACTCCAGAACCAGCTTCGCACCCTATACAAACTTCCATGATTTCAGGCTTCGAAGACCTTGAGAGCCGAACGCACCATCCCGATCCGCATCGCGGCTCTAGCGATTGTCCGTTGCGCCGCAGACGCCCTCCGAGCGGCAGGCATCTTCTCCATGCAGGTATAGGATCCGGCGTACCTCGGCGATAGCGAGCGGGTGACCCTGCACTGAGTGTCCGGAATGAATCACCACCTCCGACTGTGCCTCGTCCAGATGAGCGCTTTCATATTTGACGATGCCGTCGTCGTCCTCCGTGAGCGGTTTGTCGCCGCTCACCGCGATGATCGAGTGGGTCGCTACCCCCGGCTCGACGGGAGTCGAGGCCAGAGCTTTAACAAACGGGTTGCCAGGTGTCATATCGTTGATACTCCGCGGCAGGCCGCCGATGGACAGTGTCACCACACCCGGGTTGCCCGTGACCAGATCCTTCATGACATCAACAAAGCCCTTGGGCAGACTCGCAAAGCCAGCCACCTGATGAGCTATCCAACTTCCCGCCTCATAGCTCCCGCGTTGCGGCGTCGCAATGAAGATAATCCGGCGCACGAACGGAAGCGGCTGGAGAAAAAGAGTGCGCCGGAGCTGCTCCCGGGTATCGTTCCGAAGGATAAGATCATCGAGGGGTCGTTGACTTACCGTATCCCAGAGGCGCGTCCCCGAGTCGATGGCTGTCATCTTGGCGAGCAATCCTCCCTGACTGTGTCCAATGATCACCATTTGCCGCAGCGCTGTGTCGGTCCCGTCGGGATCGAGCTGGTCGACAATGTACCGTAGAGACGTTCGCAGCACATCGGCCGAGTACGTAATCGGATTTCCCGTGTCGTAGTAGAAAAACCAGAACTGGAAGCGGGTCCGCAGCCACGGGTCGTTTTCCAGGGAGTTCATCATGTCGGCCCAGCGGCCGGGACCGGAGGCGGTTCCATGTACGAAGACCACCGGAATCCGGCCGCGCCGGTACGGCTGCATGAACAGCAGTTGCGCGCGCGCCTCGCCGGCTTTGGTTGCCACCACGAGACCTTTCAGCATGTCGCCGACCAGGAATCCGCGCAATTCCCAGTCCCATATCGCGGATTCACTTAGCGTATAAGCAAAAGCAGCCGATGGCTCAACCTCCAGGGGAACGCGCTGCTTGTCGATTTCGACGAAATCAGTTGTATAACCGTCGTAAATCTCAAGGGCTGCGGAGATACGGCCCGCCGCCAGCGACCGACGGGGATCATCGAGACGAAGGAAAGCGGTCACCGGTACCTTGGTACCGCGGCCAACGAAGTCGCGTACTTTGGCGTCGGCCGCAAAAGCCACCGTGCTCGCCGCTAGAGGCGCTCCGATCCCCGTTCGCCGGTACCGCTCGCGCAGCCCCTGTACGTCGAGCTCCGCTACCGGAACGAAATTCACGAGCCTCCGATCACCCCAACGGAGCCATTTTGGATCGAGCTCCACCGTTAGTTCGCCGAAAGGAAGGGCCCACGTTCCTCTACGCAGTTCGATAACCGAACGGTCAGCCGAGGCGAATCCGGAGGTCAGGCCGCGGTTGTATAGATCAGCCGCCACTCTCAGCCGCCGGTCTACAGGATAGAGCGGCTCGGCTGCGCCCTCTGGAAAGAGCAGAGCATAGGCATAGACCGCCGCCGCCAGGTAATAATCTTGCTTGCCGGTCTGTTCGGCATGCAGGAAAGACAACTCGGCAAGGGCGAAAAGCTCGTCTCTGCCGGCGTGCCCGCCGATGAGCTCGGCATGCAGTTGAGCCAGCGCTCCCTCTGGATCCGACTCGAAGCGCTCCGTTAGGTCCCAGCGATCGAGAACAATGCGGCTGGCGCCGCTCTCTTCTCCCACGGTCAGCACGTTGGCAGTAAGCTCGCGGTGAACAGTGCGGGGATCGACCCGCTCGACGGTGACCGGTGCTGAACAAGTGGCCAGCAAGAACGGCAGGAAGCAAACCAGGCCGAGAAGCAGTCTCCGTCGGTTCATCATTACTCTGGCTCGCATAGTAGACGCGTCCAAAAGATCATAAACACCACTGATTGGCTACTGATAGTGTTCCTGACTGGCACACAGCTATCGTCATTTATCATGACCAATGACAACAGACAAAAGCTCATATCTTTCCGTCGCAGCCGCCGAACCGAATCGTGACCGAACCGTCCGCATCCTTCTTCGCCGTGATGTTGTTGAGTGAATAGGCGTCCTGATCGTTCTTCACGAGATAGCCTTCGGCGTTGTAGAGGGTGATCGACCAGAAGCCGTCGACGGGGACATCCTTTACCTTGAGCTTGTAAAAGGTCTTGCCATCGTTCTTGCTCGGCGTGACGTTGAGATAAATGGCGTCCTTGTCGGGGTTGAGCCCCCAGCCCGTCGCGGTGACGATCAGATGTCTGACCGGATCGACCTCACCCCTGCGACCCGCGGCTTGGCGCCAATCAGGGATGGTCTCGCCGAGAGTCGTGAGAGCATCGCGCACCTTTTTATGGTTTGCCGGGTCCCAGTTGGGTACCTCGAATTTGCCAAGACCGCCGGGTTGCTCGACCTTGACGGCGTCCTGAAGGGCATGCACCCGCTCGACATCCTTCGGATCGTTCGGATCGACCAGGATACGGATCGCCGCGATTCCTTGCCTGCCGGAGCTTTCGTTCCGAAGTAAACGTCCATTGAGCCATCGGCATTCTTTTTAAGTCCCGGCGTATTGGAGGAACGGCTGGACCAGTTCATATCGCGGATGAGCGCATGCGTTGCGCGGTCGTAGGCGGTGGCCGACCAATAGAGCTTGACCGGCACGTTCGGTGGCACATGAAGGCGATAGGTATTGGCGCCGTAGAAAGTCGTTGCCTTCCTTGTCTTCGATCGTCATCAGGTAGAACTGGCCTTCGCCCAAGATGATTTAGCGCTGAAATACCCCATGGAAATAGCCGGCGCCGCGGCCATCGACGGGATAGTCATCGGCCTGGGCGAAATTCGTCTGCAAGCCTTCGAGGCACATCTGCGTCGCGCGGGCAACGCCCAGTGGCTGCCTTCGATTAAAGGGCGTCGAGAAGTGTTTCTCGTACTTGAGAATTCAGCCACGCATGCGCTTCGCCCGCGGCGTCGCTCAGAATCTTTTGTGTATCTGCGTCGGGGTTGAACGGCTTGCCCCTTTTGATGCCGATGGTCTTGAGCTGATCGATCATGACCTTGTCGCGTTCCAGCCAAGGCTCTCTCTGCACGAAGCGGTCGAGCGTCTGAAAAAAGCGCACGTCGTAGGGGATCGTGCTGTCGAACACAATGTCGACCGCATCGACGAACTTCGTCGGCGGAGGATTAGACTGCTTGCATGAGTGGATAAAACTTGATGCGCTTGCCGTATGCGACAGCCTTGGCGATATCGTCCTCGCTGCCGCTCTGGAGGTTGGAGCGAAGGAGCACAAAGCCGGTGTAGAGTTCCCGACGTCAGAGCTATGTAATCGTCGGAAACGCTTCTGCTTATATCCTGGCGGCAGGATGAGATACTTGCCGCCCTTACCTTTGTCCACACCGGCCGGTCCGACATCCTCGATCGCCGTCTGCCAAGCCTCGTCGATGCTGCCAGTGATCGACGCTTCCTTGCCCGCGGGCGGAATTTCCAGAACCATCGGCCCGGCGTCCTAGTTCGGTTGGATTAAATGTGCGCTCAGATTGTGAAGCATCTTGTGCGCTCATGGTCTTTCCTTTCTCCAGAACAATTGATCTCTCACGAAGGACGCGGCCTCCATGCCTCAGCAGTGAAGCGCGTTCCGCATCTCTCGACCTCATCACTCGCGATCTATCAGTTCCGTCCGGCGTGTGCGCTCGTCATTTTCTCCATCACCTCGCTGAGGCTGAAGCTCGCCGACTTCTACGGCGGTGGAAACTCCTCATGTCTTCGGCATCAGCTTCTCGACGATCTGGTCGATGCTGAAGCTCGCCGCCTTCTGCCGCGGAGGGAATTCCTGGAAGCTCTCGAGCCATTGGTGGACGACCGCCTGCGCGGCGTACTGGTATGGGATGTGCTCAACGAACCAGTCGTTGTACTTGAAGCTTTCCTCGCCGCGCTCGAACGGATCGGAGCGAAGGTCGAACATCTTGGGGATGCGCAGCTGCGAAAGCGGCTCGCGCCAGACGTCGAGTCCCTTGCTGCGCTGTTCGGCGAACACGATCTTGAATTGATTGATGCGCAGCCCCATCAGATCACCGTCGTCGCTCCAGTAGAGGAACCCCTTGCGCGGCGATTCCTTTTCCTTCCCGGCAAGGAAGCGCTGAAGGTTGACGCCATCGAGGTGGACCTTGAAGGTCTTGCCGCCGATGTCGTAGCCCTTCTTCACCTTTTCGACGAGATCAGGCTCGCCGGCGGACGCCGCGAACGTCGGAATAAAGTCCTGCAGCGAACAGATGTCGTTGATCACTCGTTCCGGCTCGATGACGCCGGGCCAGCGCATGACGCACGGGATGCGCCAGCCACCCTCCCAGTTGGTGTCTTTCTCGCCGCGAAACGGCGTGGCGCCGCCATCGGGCCACGAAAGCACTTCGGCGCCGTTGTCGGTGGTGAAGACGACGATTGTGTTGTCAGCGACGCCGAGGTCATCGAGCTTCTTCAACAGCTGACCGACATAGCCGTCGAGTTCCACCATGCCGTCCGGATACAGGCCATGTCCGGTCTTGCCCACGGATGACGGCTTCAGATGTGTGAAGACGTGCATCCGCGTCGGGTTGAAATAGCACAGCCACGGCTGCCCTTCCTTGGTCTTGCGATCCATGAAATCGAGCGCGGCCGCGATGAACTCCTCGTCCACCGTTTCCATCCGCTTCCGGGTCAGCGGGCCGGTGTTCTCGATCGTCTGCTTGCCGACCTTGCCGAATACCGGGTCGACGGTCGTATCGTCCTTGTCGGTGGCCTTGCACTTGAGCACGCCGCGTGGACCGAACTTCTTCCGGAAATTCGGGTCCTTCGGGTAATCGGCGTATTCCGGCTCCTCTTCCGCGTTCAGGTGGTAGAGGTTGCCGAAAAACTCGTCGAAGCCGTGCACGGTGGGCAGGTGCTCGTTCCGATCGCCGAGATGGTTCTTGCCAAACTGGCCGGTGGCGTAGCCGAGGTTTTTCATGAACTGCGCGACCGACGGGTCCTCCGCCGACAGCCCAAGCGTTGCGCCCGGCAGGCCGACCTTGGTGAGGCCGGTGCGGATCGGCGATTGTCCGGTGATGAAGGCGGCGCGGCCCGCGGTGCAGCTCTGCTGCCCGTAGAAGTCGGTGAACAGCGCGCCTTCCCTGGCGATGCGGTCGATGTTCGGCGTGCGGTAGCCCATGATGCCAAGGTTGTAGCAACTGACGTTGAACCAACCGATGTCGTCGGCCATGATAACCAGGATGTTGGGCTTGCCCTGAGCACCACCGAAGGGTTTTTTCTCTTCTTGCCTCGCTATTTGTCTTCTTCTCCTACGTGACGTTGCAGGTGAGCGCTTTCCTGAAACCGTTCTTCCAGAGCGTGTTGCCATGTGATCCTCCTTCTTCTAGTGGTTGGGTGCTGCCCTCAGTTGGGACGCGTTATTGTTGACCCGCCCATGTCGTCGCCGATGATGAAAAGACTGTTCGGTTTGTTTTGTTCTGCTTGGCCATATCGTTTTCCTTTCATTTATTCGATTTCTCGCAGACTGACGTTTCATATTATCTGACCGCTAGAAGTCAATCTTGACCCGGAGCCCCGGCACGACGCCGGTCTGGATGTTCGGTCCGGGAGTGAGCAATGTGCCGAAGGTTTTTCTCGATGGACTGATGATCTGAAGATCCGGTGTGACGTGAAGCCAGGGAAAAACTTCGACGTTGTAAAAAAATTCCACTCCCTG
Organism: uncultured delta proteobacterium; assembly: GCA_963737905.1. Taxonomy (GTDB): domain Bacteria; phylum Desulfobacterota; class Binatia; order UBA9968; family UBA9968; genus DAIRFP01. The sequence continues at coordinate 13,689 of CAVTUQ010000032.1, forward strand.
CTCGTGATCCAAACTCAATCGCCGGCGAAGTACGACAGGAATGTCGCCGCTAAATTTGTGGTAATAATACCCGATGCCAAATCGATCTTGATCGCGCGTAGGGATGATTCCTTTGCCGCCAAAACCAAAACTATAGAACTGCTGAAACGCGCTCGTCCTCGGATTCGCTACTCCAGCGCGAAAAAAGATCCCAAAGCCTCGAGTAGGATTTAGCTTGTCCTGAAATAAATACTGATCGAAATTGTAGTAAACCGCCCAGTTGTTTGAAGTTGTTTCGAGGGGCGTGCCGAAGAGAATGTTTCTGATGATCGTCCGCCGGTCTTGCGGCAGAAGCGTGAATGGCTTGTTGGCCCAGGCCGTACCGAGCAACTGATGACCCGTCAAACCAAAAGTCCGAACCGTGACTCGCACCTCATTGGTCAGAGTAGTGGGGTCTTCAACCAAGGTCTTGAACCCAGCGGTGTTAGGCAGTCCTTGGGTGTCGACGACGGCGAAGGCATACTCGACATCTTTGTGGAGGAAGAACAGAAAACTCATTCCCAACGGCGCATACGGTGCAAGTGTAATTACTACCGGATTGAACGAGAAGGCCAAATTCATGAACTTGTTGTCCCCCCGGCCATGGGCGAACTCGTTGGCGTCGCCCCCGGTGGTGTCGAGTTTTCCGATGACCAGCGCGAACCAATCAGCCAAATACTGGGTAAAGTAAAGGTGTGGAAGAATGAACTCGTCTATCGCCGGTGCGGTCATCGAGAGTAAGGTATTGACCGGAAGAATGCCTCCAGAGTACGGGTTGACCGTGTTTCCAAAGGGCACCTGAGCTTCAACGACCAGAGACCCTCCGGGCCAAAGTCCCAATTTCTGAGAGTCCAGCCTCAGCACCATGTCGGTTGAGCCGCTATATCGCCCAGTTCGGTTCGTGCCTCCGCTGGCGACACCTTGATAGATCTGCGTCACGTTAAAATCGAATTGCACGCCGTGATCTGCCAGCTTCGACCTGAGCCCGCCCCAATCCCCTGTGAGATAGGAGCGCGACCAAAAATCGCCGCCGTAGTTCGGCACCGGATATATCGTAAAGCTTGAACTCGTAGTCGGAGTTTTGTCCGGCTGATTTTCCTCTACGGCTTCCCTCGGCGTCAGTGTCTCCTCCTGTGCCGCGCAGGCTCGCCCCAGCGCAAGGAACACAATTACGCCCATCGCAGTAACCGACCAGAGATCTAACGCCTCACATCGCGTCATCGATCACCTTGCGTATTAGATTTTTGCGTTTGCGATTTTCATGCGGGAAGCATGTTTGGCGCACCGTAGGGACGTCAAAAAAATATTGTTCCGTCTTTTGAAACTTGGCGCACTTTGCCCGTTTGCGCAAGTCGTCTCCTGTGCTGTGAACCAAATATTCGACGGCGGCTTGATTATGCCGTTTTCGATCTGAAGATCATCTGAGATGATGCATGTGCCAGTGATTTTGCACCCGTTTAGAGAAGCTTTTCGGTCGCCCTAGGAAAAAAATACCTGTTCCTATTTCAGAGCGTGCGACAAGTTCTTTTGAGCCTGATCCCACTGGAAGACCGACTTGGCGAGCAGATACAAAAGAATTGCTGTGGGGCGAGCTTTTGGTCCGGAAAGTTAGCGCTGGCGACGACCATCGCGACCCCGGGATGACGGGCGGCCGACGCCAGCGCTGATGACCGGAGCGTGCTGGCGGGGCAAATGTGAAATTCGTGGCTGTTTGGCAGATTGCAGGCATGCTCATTCCACGTCGAGTATGACATCGATGGCGATCGCAACCGCAACCGTGAAACAGATAATGTGTAACCAGCTGCGATACTTGCTGCCAGCCATGGCGTAGCCGGCCAGCAGCGCGCTGGTGAAAGCAGATCCACCCGTAGATAGGCCGTGCCTATGGCATTGGTCCCCTCGACGATCAACTGGCGCCGCGCATCGAATCGCGATGCGGCACCGGCAAAGGCGAACGCGGCTCACTGCTTGGCGAGGGCGATCCGCATCTGGGCCTCCTAATCCTCGACTTGTTCGCCACTCACGTCGACGATGACCCGCTTGATCGCTCCGGTGAAACGGAAGGGCGGCTTGACATGAAGCGTTGACGATCAGTGAGTAAGACGTTATCTTACTCCTCATGAAGACAACCGTTTCCACGAAAGGCCAAATCATTCTCCCGGCTGAAATACGGCAGCGTGATGCAATCGAGCCGGGGCAAGAATTCGAGGTCGAACGCATCGACCGCGGCGAATATCGGCTGAAACGAAAGGAGCGGCGCCGGAATGAAGGCTTGGTGAAACTGCTGCTCGCCTGTCCGGTCAAAGGTTGGTTCAGGCCGATAGATCGCAGAGAAACAACCGACCAGATAAGAGCACCTAAGCTCTCATGACTTACCTGGTCGATGCTAACGTGCTCAGCGAGCCGACGAAGCCCGCGCCAAGTAGCAAAGCCATTGATTGGTTGAGAGCTAACGAGGGGAATCTTGTTGTGGACTCTATCATTCTGGGCGAACTGTGCGTCGGCATTCTTTCGCTTCCGCCGGGACGTAAGCAGAGACAGCTCGAACAGTGGTTTGGGGATGTAGTGCAGACGATAGATTGCCTGCCTTGGGACGCTACGATCAGCCAACGCTGGGCCAAACTGGTGGTGGATTTGAAGCGGGAGGGAGACACGTTGCCCCTGCTGGACAGCATGATCGCGGCAACGGCGCTTGAGCACGACCTCACTGTTGCCACGCGTAACACACGCGATTTCGAACGAGCGGGCGTAAAGGTGCTGGATCCTTTCGCATGATGCTGCCAATGCCCATTTCATGTCTCTTCCCTTGTCACTCGACCCTCGTCCCTCGCCACTCAAAAAATGATGGGCAAGAAAGTGATCGGAGGAGGCTGGCACATCCTTCGGCAGCGCCTATAATTGCCGCAAAAAACTCGCTCCTCGACTCTGGCGCGACATAGATATCTCGCGCAAAGCGGCCGGTTATGCCTTGTAAGCTACCCGCGCCACCGCATCCTCAGGAGGAGCGCCGGCATTCCCGCCGTCTGTACCATGAACCGGCAACATCCCGGTCTCCAGGGGCGGCGCGGGCGGCAACCCCGTGACCTCCAGGATCTCCTTCTCGTTGAGGGTCTCCCGCGCTACCAGGGCTTCGGCGAGCAGGTCGAGTTGCTTACGGTGCGCGGTTAGAAGACGCCTGGCCTCTTCGTGGCCCTCGCCGATGATCTTGCGCACCTCGGCATCGACGGCTTCGGCGGTGTCCTCGCTGAACGGTCTCGCGCCTCCGTAACCGGCAGGGCCGTTCAGGTAGGGGTTCTCGCGGGGTGCGAGCTGCACCAACCCGAGCCGATCGCTCATGCCCCAGCGAGTGACCATCCCGCGGGCCAGGGCAGTAGCTTGCTCGATATCGCTTTCTGCCCCGGTCGTCTTGGTGCCGTAGACAATCTCCTCGGCCGCGCGGCCTCCCAGCATTCCGACGATCCTCGCGCGCAGATAGGCTTCCGGATAATTGTAGCGATCGGAGTCGGGGCGCTGATACGTCACGCCGAGCGCCTGACCGCGCGGCACGATCGTCACCCGGTTCACCGGGTCGGCGCCGGGCACCACCAGGCCCAGGATAGCGTGTCCGCCCTCGTGATAGGCGATGCGTTCCTTGTCGGCGTGGGTCAAGAGGAGCGGCCGCTCGGGGCCGAGCACGATTTTCTCGAGGGCGTCCAGGAAGTCCTTGTGACGCACGTCGTCCTGCCCGCGCCGGGCCGCCAGCAGCGCCGCTTCATTGACCAGGTTTTTTAAATCCGCCCCGGAGAACCCCGGCGTCGTGGCGGCAATCTCCGCTAAGCTTGCATCCTTTGCGAGCGGGACATTGCGGGTGTGGACCTTGAGGATCGCCTCGCGCCCGGTCTTATCCGGGAGGTTAACCACCACGCGCCGATCGAAGCGTCCGGGCCGCAGGAGCGCTTTGTCGAGCACCTCCGGCTGGTTGGTCGCTGCCAGCACGATGATACCCTCGCGGCTGGAGAAGCCGTCCATTTCGGTGAGGATTTGGTTCAAGGTCTGCTCCTGCTCGCTCGAACCCCCGATCGCCACTTGCCCGCGTGCGCGACCAATGGCGTCCAGCTCATCAATGAAGACGATCGCGGGCGCATTCTCTCGCGCTTGCTTGAAGAGGTCTCGGACGCGGGCAGCGCCCACGCCCACGATCATCTCTACGAACTCCGCGGCGCTCATAGAGAAGAAAGGCACCCCCGCCTCTCCCGCTACCGCCTTCGCCAGTAAGGTTTTCCCGGTCCCCGGCGCACCCACGAGCAGCACGCCTTTTGGAGCGGTTCCACCCAGGCGAGTGTATTTCTTCGGATCCCTGAGAAAATCCACGATCTCGACCAGCTCGTTCTCGGCTTCGTCGATACCGGCGACGTCATCGAAGGTCACCTTCGTATCCTTCTCCTGGTCGTATCGGCGCGCCTTGCTCCTACCGATGCCCATGAGCCCGCCCATGCCACCACCCTGTTGCGCTGCGCGGCGGAACATCCAGACGTAAAATCCTATGAAGAGCAGGGCCGGACCAAACCCGAACAGGAGATTCAACACGGGGTTGCCGCCTTCTTCGATCGGTTTGGCGCTGATCTCGACCCCATGGTCGATCAAAAAACTTTCCAACCCGGGATCTACGAAGGAAGGCACGGTAGTTGTAAAGTGACTCACCGCTTTGGACGCGCCCCGTGGAGCCGCAGCGCCCTCGCTCGCTGTTTTGGGCTCCGCGCTAGTGGGTGCCACACTTTTTTCATCTGCCTTTTTGGAATCGCGGTTGGGAGCCGCACTTTTATCGCTCGCCTGCGGGTAGGTGACCGGCACCTTGAAGCGGCCGGTGATGGTCTCGCCCTGGCTGTGGATCGCCTCGACGTTGCCGTTGGCGACCTCTTTTTTGAAAAATGTATACGGCACTGTGACCGGCGCGTCCGGGCTCGGCACGAAGAATCTCATCAGCAAGTAGTTCGCGAGCAAGATGCCCAAGAACCACAGCCAGGTTCTGCCCGGCGGCACCGTCACCTTCCCGGTACCCTTCGGGGCTCCGGGTTTATTGTTGGCAGGCTGGAATCGACCTGCCGGCGTGGCGTCGCTGTTACGTCGTGTCTGCTGTCCCGTCAAATTCATGATCACCTCCTGGGGTGCGCCCTGGTTAGTAACGGCTAGAGAGATCCTCGCAGAACGCAGGGAATATGTTGACGCCTATCACCTGCACTATTTCGTAACAAGACAGGTTCACCACCACCAAGCATTTCGCTGCTCGCACAGTTTTAGACCAGTGACGAGGAACAAAACCGCGGTTCAGCAGAACGTTGGGCGCGCCCTCGGGCGCCGACGGCATCGATGGCACCTCAGCCTCGGAGTCCGTGTAATAGGTCCCGATTCGTCCCTGAAATTTGCGTTCGGGAAGCGGCAAAATATCTGAAAGCAGCGCGCGCGCCCCAATCCGGTTACCGTTACTTTTCGCCTTGGCCTTTGACCGGCCGGGCGTCCTCTTCACTGATAATTTCTTGCTCTGCGCCACTAGTCTATTCTCCTTCAAGCTCGCTTAGATTTTTGTTTGATCATTTCGAGAATCGCATTACACACTTGCGGGCTCCTGCACGACGCCTTTCATCTTGCAATATCACCGTACTGTTCATATGGTTTTCCATATGAAGACGACGCTCAACATCGACGACACGGTCATGGCCCAACTCGCGCGGGCTGTTTCGTTCTCAAAAAAAACCTGATGATGTTCCGTCCTTGCCCACATTCCACAGCGGCGGCACGCGAGTCGAGGTTGCGGACCGGGATGCGTTATACCAGGCGATGGAAGGGCGCTAGTGCTCCTCGTCGACACGAACATCCTGGTTTACGCCTCAGACGCCGACTCGCCGTTCCACGCGGCCTGTCGCGGCTGGTTGGAGCGCCAGCGCAGACGCGCGGACGCGCGGATGCCTGGTATACGACCTGGTCGATTCTTTACGAGTTTCTGCGCGTGACCACCCACCCGCGTGTCATGCGCCAACCCTGGAACGTAACGGAGGCTTGGAGCTTCGTCCAAGCGATGCTTGCCTCCCCGGGCCTCGGCATACTGGTGCCGACGGAGCGACACCCGATGGTTGCGGAGCAGGTTTTCGGAGAAACTTCTCACCTCGCAGGCAACCTGCTGTACGACGCGCACACGGCCATCCTCATGCGTGAACATGGAATTCGGCAAATTTGCACTCGAGATGCCGACTTTCACCGTTTTCCTTTTCTCGAAGTCATCGACCCTCTGCAAGCTTAGCCACACGTCTACTCGAACGTTCGCTGATTTCGCTTTTCAGAAAAAAAATTGGCCTACGACGTCCGTTTTATTGCCGCGCCATGTGCGCTTTCGCCATCGCCTTCATCTCCTCTTCGGTGTCCTGGATCATCTTGCCGGAAACGTCCGCCGTCACTTTGAAGATTCTGCCGGTGAACTCGAACGGCGGCGGATAAAGTTTCGACACCGGCGACCCGGGGTCGCGCCCGACGGTCAGCCCCTCGCCCAGACTGAGCAGCAGCGGCACCGTCACGGGGATATCACCCTGCCCCGCCAGCTTGCCATTAATGTAAAACTGCGCGCGGCCGGATGCGCCCTTACCCTTGGCAGGATCGGGCTTACCGGTCGGTTCGAACTCAAAACCCAGCTCACACTTGCCTTCAGGTACGTGCTGCGCCGATTCAACGTGGTATTCGTCGGCGCCGACGTAGTTGTGGACGTAGTGGAGCTTCTTATCTTTGACGAATATCGAGTAGCCGCCGGCGTTGCCGCCGTGGGCGACGAGCACGCCTTCGGCGCCACCCCTGGGGATTTCGACCTCGACGGTGAAGCTGTGCGCCCGGTTCAAGACTTTTACCGCAACGTTTTCCGGCACCGCCTGGGTGCCCGGATAGTAAACGTAAGTCTTGCGCTCTTTGCTCAGTTGCGGCCGTTCGTCGGCAAAGCGCTGGGTGCCGCGGCTGTCGAGCGGCAAAACTTTGTACTTGCCCGCTTCCGTGTACCAGAGCGCGATCATCTCGATAAGCTTATCGCGCTGTTTGGCGCCGAGGTTGTTGGTTTCGGAGTAATCCTTCTCGACGTTGTAGAGCTCCCAACCTTTGGCATCCAGCTCGCGAAGCTTTTCCTCGGTTAGCGCCAGCGCACCGAAAAAGGCTTTCGCCTCTTTGAATGACGTCCCCGGAAACGGGCAGACCGCACGCCAGCCGTCGTGGTAGATCGAACGGTGCGCGAACATCTCGAAATATTGCGTGTGGTGCTTCGTCTCTGCCTTGGCGTCGTTGAAGGTGTGAGCAAAGCTCACGCCTTCAATCGGCGACTGGGTTACGCCGCGAATCTGCTCCGGGGCGCTGATACCGAGGCATTCCAGCACCGTGGGCAGCATGTCGATGGCGTGCGCGTAATGGTTACGCACTTGCCCCTTCGCTTTTATGCCCTTGGGCCAGTGAACGATAAACGGATCGCTGACGCCGCCGCGATAGGTCTCGCGCTTCCACCGGCGGAACGGCGTGTTGCCGGCGTGAGTCCAGCCCCACGCATAGTGATTGAAGAACTTGGGTCCGCCGAGATCGTCAAGGGCTGCGAGGTTCTGCTGCAGATCGTCCGGCACATTGTTGAAGAATTTGTTTTCGTTAACCGAGCCGGTGGGCCCGCCTTCGGAGCTGGCGCCGTTGTCGGAGATGACCATGATCAACGTATTTCTTAGCTCGCCCATTTGTTCCAGGAAATTAATCAGCCGGCCGATATGATGGTCGGTGTGTTCCAAGAAGCCGGCGAAGACTTCCATCATGCGCGCGTAAAGTTTGCGCTCATCGGCGGAGAGTTTTTTCCAATCCTGGACGTCGGGATCATGGCGCGAGAGCTTCGTGCCCTTGGGGACAACGCCCAATTCGAGCTGCCGCTTGAGCACTTTTGCGCGGTACGCATCCCAGCCATCGTCGAATTGGCCCTTGTATTTGTCGGCCCATTCCTTCGGCACCTGGTGCGGCGCATGCATGGCACCGGTGGCGAAGTAAAGAAAAAAGGGCTTATCCGGCGCGAGCTGCTTCGAGTCGGCGATGAACTGGATCGACTTGTCGACCAGATCCTCAGTCAAGTGATAGCCCTCCTCCGGTGTCCTCGGCGGCTCGACCTGATGATTGTCGTAGACGAGATCCGGATAATACTGGCTGGTGTCGCCGCCGAGGAAACCATAATAGCGCTCGAAGCCGCGTCCCAGCGGCCAGCGGTCATAGGGTCCCGCGGCGCTGATCTGCTCGGCGGGAGTCAAGTGCCATTTGCCAACCGCGTAAGTGTTGTAGCCGTGCTGCAAAAGCATCTCGGGAAGAAAACCGTTCTCGAAGGGGATAGCACCGTTGGAGCCGGGATAGCCTTCAGAGCCTTCGGTGATACAGGCCATCCCATTCGAATGATGGTTTCGTCCCGTCAACATACACGAGCGCGACGGCGAACAGAGCGCCGTGGTGTGCATGTTGTTGTAGAGTAAGCCGTTTTTCGCCAGCTTATCCAGATTCGGCGTACGGATCGGCGAGCCATAGCAGCCGAGCTGGCCGAAACCGGTATCGTCGAGCACGATGAACAAAACATTGGGCGCGCCCTCTTGCGCCCGCAGCGGCGCGGGCCATGCCGGTTCGGACTCGCCGATGGTCCGTCCCATCCGGCCGGGGAAAGTAGTTCCCGGTTTGTATTCTTTCAGTGCCATGTTGTTCCTCCTCCGTCTGGTGACCAGGGCCACCTTACTGTCGCCCTGAACTTTATACTGCGAGAAGCTTAGCGATTTTTGTTTCGACAGTCAGGCCATCTGACATCAGGTGATCCCGGGTTTTTCGCTTCTAAATCCCTTAGGCGTGAGAACGCCACCACGACTTCATCGAGTGCATTGAGGAATACTTCGTCACTGAGCGGCTTGTGCAGAAATGCCACTGCGCCTGCCCGCAGCGCCCGCCCACGTACATCCGTCTCGTCGTGGGCAGTAATGAAAATCACCGGGAGAGTTTTTTTACTTCGGCTGAGGGAATCTAGCGAAGATCTAACAGACTCTATATTGAACTTTGGTCCAACAGGGGGCGAAGGGGCCTATCGCGCGAAGCCCCAAGAACGCAAAAGACGTCGATCCGTTAGTTAGACTAGAACAAAGACCCGATGATCTTTAAACCAGCCGGCTCAATACTCCGAGGGCTGGTTGCTCCAACTCGCCGGATCCGCACCCATCTTTTCCCCCAGGTCGCTTAGGTTGTTCATGGTCTCTTTGATGAACACCCCGGGGACCGGCGGGGACCAATCGCCGGGGATCGACACGACACGCACCTCGACATCGGCCTTGCGCTTGAGCCGTGATATCTCGGCCATCGCGAAGAGATGACGGATGGCGGTCGACGTAGCCGCGCGCGTGGACGTCTCCAGGCTTCGTGAAATGACCGCCGGCCAGTTCGGCGGTGTCACCTGCGGTATGGGACGGAACTGATTGTTGAAAATCACCCAGTAGCGGATCTTAGGGATCGGTAGGTTCGGATAAGCCTTCTGCCATAGCGCCGGTAGACTGTCCTCTTCTCCTATCCGCCCGCCATAGATGATGTTGCCCGTCACGCCGCCGTCAACATAAAGCTGATCGTCGATCATCCGGAACGGAAACGCGCCTGGGATTCCTGCCGAGGCGAGCATGATGCTGTGAATGCGGTCGACCTGTCCCGAATCGGCGGCGCGCTGCGCTTCCGCCACCAGGTCGAACACCCGCGAGGTGCCCTCATCAAGGTCGGTCGTGTTGACTGCCAGGACCCGGCCGTCGGCGCCCGCCTTCGCGATGCGGCGAACCATGTCCAGGGTAATGTGTTTTTGCATCTCGCGCTCCAGTCCGGGCACCTCGGCGAACGAGATGTTGTCCGGCAAGAAATAGAGAAACCCGCGCTGTTTCACCCAGTCTGGCTCCGGGTTGCGATAGAGGTTCACGATCTCGTCGGCCGACTGTTCGTCGCCCAGGAAAGCGAACGGGGCGATCAAGGTCCCCGTGCTCACCCCGGTCACGGCATCAAATTCGGGTTTGGCCAGAGGGTGCTGGGCGGGGATCTTCCGCCACCCTTTGAGAAACCCCGCCCCGAAGGCTCCCCAATCGCCCCCACCCGAGATGATCAGGATGTCGATCACCGGCGGCGGCTGCCCTGCTGCGGCGCGCCGGTCGTATTCGGCCTTGGTGAGTTCGAGCAATTTGCCGAGCAGTTTGCGCGATGCCGCTACGGACTGTTCGTCGCCCCTGGTGCGCACCTTCAGGAGATCCTGCTCCGTAACCGGTGGGCGCGTCAGGGCGGGGCCACAACCGCCCAACATGAGCCCCACCGCGAGTACCGACACCGCCATCAGTGAGCACCTCCGACGGGTGGCCACCGCACCGAGGGTAACGGCAGATCGCGGCGAACTTTGGTGTGAGCATGGGATGTTGTCCAACAAACTCGTAAAATCGTCGGAGTGTGATGGTTCTAGGTATTTTGCCATATAATCTCCTTCTCTTGCTTCTTAACCTCTATGGGGTCAATTCCGCGCAGCTTGCTGCGTTATGTAAATCGAATATCAGAAGTCCGTGATACCCACATGGCTTAAGCGGGAATCCAGGCGGGTTCGGAACTGACCCCCGATAAACGCATTCGGGGGTGATGCCTTGGAGGTAAACTTGCCGTCCGCGCCCGACGACTTTTCTTGGCTTACACTTTGTCTTCAGCATCTAGCTGCCGGGGCCAAGTGTAAACACCCCCAGTCTACACCTAAAACTCGAAACCTGATCACTGTTTACTGCTTACTATTTTTCTAAGTTGCCTTGAGCCAAGTCCGCGTCTGATAGAAAAACCCGAGATACCCGCGAAGCCTGAGTTTCCCATCTTCAACCCAGATTTCCACCGTATGGAGTTGACCGTCGTTGGGGTTTACGACGGTGCCCTTGTAACGATCTCCGGTAGAACTAAAGTCTCTCAAGATTACTAGCCCCAGGATCGGTTTGCCTTTGTCGGTGCCCGTGCACGCGATGCAGGTTTTTGGTTTGCCTTGTTTATCGTTCGGCTCAGGCAGGGCCACGATCTTGCCGAACAGTTTGCCGCTCTGTTCATAGATCTCTACTTCGGATGTGACCTTGCCGCTCTTTTCATCGACTGTTTTCCATTTGCCCACGGGTGACTGGGCCGCCAGAACCAAGCTAGCACCCACGAAGCTAATCAGAACTACGACAAAACAAAACCATTTCATCTATGTTGGTCCTCAGATCTGACTTTGGGCTTTGAAATAATTATTCGACTTGTGATCGTCCGGCGATCCTGTCACTCGGATGGGGTCACTCATGAAAAGTTTGTCAAGGTCCTCGTTGCTCGACGCGCCTCTTTTGGTAGGGTGGGGCTGAGCTGTTCAACCGGCTCACCCTTGTTTGTACCATAGTAGGACTAGACCATGGGAGAATAGAGTTCAATCCTACGCTGCTTGATGAGCAAAAAAACGGCGACCTGATGTGGACCACCCGCTATGCTGTGAGATAGATTTTATTTGAGCGTGCGACTGAGCTTTATGCGCAAACCCAGCAAGAGCGCAATCTCAACCAAACACTCGTGCGGTTGACATCTCCCAGGGCCGGCGATATTACTCCGGCCAGAAAAAAAGGCGTTTAAATTTCCTATACATAAGTGTTTCTCAACCCGGGAGATAACCATGGTACGAAAGATTCTGGTGCTCAGCGTGCTGGCAATGTCGCTTGCGGCACCGAGCACCTATGCGCAGACTGCGCCGGCGAGTGCTGTCGATCCGGCGTCGATTCAGGCCCTCAAGGACATGGGTGCGTTCTTGCAGACACTGAAGCGTTTTCAGGTGTCGACCGAACTGACCGGAGAGCGCGTTCTGGCCGATGGCCAAAAGCTGCAGCATACGGCGACGGCCGTTATCGACGTCGAGCGTCCGAACAAGATCCGCGCCCTGATGCATAGCGCCCGTTCCGAACGCGAGATCGTCTACGACGGTAAGACGGTCACACTCTATACGCCGGCGCAGAAGTATTACTCGACGGTCGAATTCACCGACACGATCGGCAAACTGATCGAGCGGCTGGAGGAAAGGTACGGGGTGGAACTCCCGTTGGCGGATCTTTTCCTCTGGGGTACCCCAGCTGCGCCAGTCGACAAGATCGAATCGGCAATGAATGCCGGCCAGGATTTCGTCGGCGACGATCTCTGTGACCACTACGCCTTCCGGCAGGCCAAGGCCGACTGGCAGATCTGGATTACCGCCGGGAGCAGACCGCTGCCACGCAAGGTCGTGATCACCAATCGCACCGACGAAGCGCGCCCGCAGTCGGTTTCCCTGATCGACTGGAATTTGAAACCTACCTTCAAGGACACGGTTTTCAAGTTCACGCCGCCCAAGGGTGCGTCCAAGATCGAGATTGTTCCGGTGAAAACAAAGTAGAGGAGCGCCAACATGAAGAGATCATTCGGTAAGTTGTTTCCGGCCTCGTTGGCCGCTCTCGTTCTCGCCAGCTTCGCCATCGCCCCCTACGCTGATGCCGCCGCGGCTCGGGGCGGCGGTGGTGGTGCTCGCGCTGCAGGCGGCGGTGGGGGTGCTCGCGCTGCAGGCGCCGGTGGCGGCGCCGCCAGGCAGACTGCGCACGTCGACAACAGCAAGGCCGATGCCCGCACCAACAATGTCCGCAGCACTAGCGTCAATAACGTCAACAACGTCAACGTAGACCGCGACGTCAACGTCAATGTCGAAGGTCATCGCGGTTGCTGTGGCGGCTGGGACAATGACTACCATCCGGTCGCCACTGCAGCGGCAGTTACTGCTGGCGTCGCCGTGACTTCCGCCGTCGTCGGCTCGCTGGTGCGAAGCGTGCCGCCAAGTTGCGTGCCGGTAAACTACGGTGGCATGGTCTATCAACAATGCGGAAGCACCTGGTATCAGCCCCAGGGACCGGAGTACGTCGTGGTCAATCCTCCGTATTGATTCCAAATGAGCTGTTGGTAAGGATAGCGCGGACCGATTACGCTGATGCCGGCCTGCGTCGTTGCAGCGAGCACGAATTCGGACGGCAAACGAATTGGGAGAACCTGGAGCCGCTGGAAATCATTCCCAGTCCGATAGAGCAAGCAACCGAGCCCGCATGCGATCACGCGCAGCGCCGGCGCGCATGAGTTGGGCCAGACTGCTCAAACGAGTCTTCGATATCGACATCGACGACTGGCCGAACTGAAAGATCGGCCCGCTATTCCCTGTCACGATTTTCAGCTCGACCCCTTGACCGTCTCACGCGCCTTTTTTTGCTCTTCCTCGTGATCGAGCATCAGCTTGTAGGTCGTGTAGTACTTGAAGATGTTGCGCACGTAGGTGGTGGTTTCGATGCCGACTTTCTCCGCCGTTACGATCTCGACATTGTTGAACCACTTGTCAGGGTCGAGGCTGCGCTTAACCGCCTCCTTCCTCATGCTGGCGATTCGACCTGGACCAGCATTGTAGGCCGCAAATGCGAAGAGCGACCGATTCGCTTCGCTAAACTTCGCGTCGGGGAAGTATCTGGTCATCAACTGGTCCATGTACTTGGTGCCCGCGTGGATATTCGGCTCGGTGAGCTTGATATCGCCGACCTTCATCTCGGCGCCGGTGGCCGGCATCAATTGCATGACGCCGATGGCGCCGACGTGGCTCTTCGCGTTCTGGTTGAGCTGCGACTCCTGGTAGCCCTGGGCCGCGAGCATCAGCGGATCGAAGCCGTATTTCTCGCCATACTGCCGAAACAGCGCCAGTGTGTCCTGGAAGCGCTTCGCCTCTGCCGAGCCGAACGGGTCCGTGATCTGCTTGATGCGCTTGTGGTATTGCTGCATCCGGTAGTTCATAACACCCTGCTTCTTGAGGAAATTGGTGAAAAATTCATAGATCTCAGCGGCGAGCTTTGGGCTGTCCTTGCGGATCGCCCAGCCGGTCAGTCCGACTGAGCGCACAACGATCTGCTCGTGAACCTTTATCTTGGGCAGTATCTGGGCCCACATCTTCGCCTTCCAGTTGTCGACGACGATGGCTTCCAGCAAACCGACATTTAACATCTCCATCATATCCTCGTCCTCGAGAGCGTCGGGCACGAGCACTAGATTGACCGCCGGCTTGCCCTCTTTCTTCAGCCGGCTGTTGAGCGCGTTCAGGCTCTCGTAGTAGCTCGACGCCTTGCGGACGTGCACGGTCTTACCAGACAGTTCGTCCGCCGTTGTAACCGTTTGTGACTTTGGGCCGGTTAGGACGATCTCGGAAATGGGCTTCTCGTTCGGTGGACCGACGAAATCAATTATCTGCTTACGCTCCTCGGTGACAGTGAGGTTGCCAGCGGCGATGTCCCCGAGCCCGTCGGCGACGTTCTGTAGCAGGACGTCACGGGTCGTCGGGATGAGGTAAATGGTGATCGGACGGTTGCCGAGCTGTTTCTTGAATTTTTGATTGATGTAGCGCTCGAAATCGCGCGCGGTATCCGCCGTTATGCCGCGTTCGCGCCCTTTATCATTGAAGTAGAGCGTCCGGCTGTAGGGAACCAAAAAGCGAATATGCCGGCGCTTGATCATGCCGTCGAAGTCGCCCTTCCATTCCTTGGTCTGCGTCGGGAGCGCACGACGCGCCGTCGCCGGAGCCGGCTTCGTGTCCGCGCCAGGTTGCTGCGCAAGCGAAGCGAATGCGCCGAAAAAAACCAGACCGCCGGCCATGGAAAACGTAATAAACGATTTAGTAACGGCTATACGGTTCAGCATCATTGGCTTCTCCTTTTCTTCTTCAAGCAAAATACTTTACTATTCTTCGGCCTTCAGGGTCGAAATTCTCGGATTTGGAAATTCCTCCCGCCAAGGCGCAAAGGCGCCAAGTTCGGAGGGAGAAAGATAAATATTTTTACGAATTCTTTTCACCATTTTTTCCGACCTTAGCGGCCTTGGCGTCTTTGCGGGAAATATTCCGAGTTTCGGTTGTGGTCTGCCGCACTGTGTCGCTGCAATGAATACTCCTTCACAGAAACCCCCGAAACACCCTATTCTTTGGCCATCCCCATCACTTCAACGACCTCGGCGTGCCGCTTGCGCCACATCACATAAGGAATAGACAGGATCGCGCTCAGGACCAGGTACAAAAGGATTGCGGCGGGCGCGAGCTTTTGGTCCGGAAAGTTAGCGCTGGCAACGGCCATCGCGACCCCGGGATGACGGGCGGCCGTGGCAAGCGCGAGCACGCTCCGGTTTTCGTCGCCAGGCCCTCCGAGCAGATGACCGGTGATCAGTCCGATAACGATGAAGGCCGCAAGGGCGACAACGGTTCCATTACCAATTAAGGATACGATCGGTTGCCAGGCAGAAAACAGCACGGCAAAGACGCATAAGAATAGCAGCACCGTGGCGATCAGCGACATGGGTCGAACAATCCGCTGGGCAAATGCCGGCGCAACAGAGCGAAAAAGGAGGCCAGTCAGGAGCGGTCCGAGGACCGCCATCATAGCCAGTCGCGCGATCGCCAGGAACGATATGTGATGAGTGGCCGTACCAAACCCTCTCCCAAGCAGCTCCACAGCAACGGGCACAGACACAATAGAAATCAGCGCGGCGGCAACCAGCAACCCAACTGCATACGATGCGCGTCCCCCCGCCTTCCTCTGCTTCTTTGGGAGTAAAGGGGGCACCGGCGATATGGCCAGGGCGATGAGAGCTATCTTGACTGCCGGGTGAAAATCGAAGACGGCTGCTAAGATCGTAGCAACCAGCGGCATGATGATGGCCATAGCAAGCAGCGATCGCACGAACTCGGACGGCCTGCGGAATAGATATGTAGTGTCATCGAAGGTCGAACTAAGACCAAGACCAAAGACCATTACAGCCACGCTGGTCTTAAGCCCAAGCGGAATTAGAGTTGCAAAATCCATAAATGGATTCCAGGAAAAGAGGGTCGAATGTCGAGGGTCGAGTGTCGAAACCACTCCTCGTTGTTTTTGCTTTCTGTTTTTCTCATCTCAAGCCTATTTGTTGAGGTTTCGACGAGCGATCAGATGCGTCCCCTGATCATCTGTATTCCCAACCAAATCCCGACGAGCACGACCCCTAGCATCAAAAGCAAACTTGCCATATCAATTTCCTCCTAACCAAAAGGAACGGTCGATAGCGATCATCGCCAATCGTGGAAGGCAACACGGAGTCCGAGCTCAGAAATTCTCTCTTGGTTGCTGATCAACGGCGAACTAGTGCTATCCCGATTACGCTCCACCGAAAGCAGTGCGATCAATGAGTAGAGGACAAAAACAATTGCGAAAAATTCCGCCGTAACATCCTTCATAGACCCCTCCCAGGTTGTGTCATACCCCCAGTAGGACTTCGGTAACGGAGCCGATTCCACGCAACGAGCTGCGGAGAATCAAAATCTCCGAATCGAAAGAGCTGGTACTGCGGGTGCTGCAGGGGGGTATCCTGCGCGGAGGCGCTACCCGCCGTACCAGCCAGCGCCGCCAGACACGCGGCCGCTATCTTTTAGCTTGCCTCCGGTCACGCTTAAGAGCTTCATCGAGTGCATTGAGGAATACCTCGTCACTGAACGGCTTGCGCAAAAAGGCCACTGCGCCTGCCCGCAGCGCCCGGTCACGTACGCTCACCTCGTCGTGGGCAGTAATGAAAATCACCGGGAGAGTTCTTTCACTTCGGACTAAGTGTTCCTGCACCTCCAGGCCGTTCATTCCTGGCATCTGCACATCAAGTACGACACAGTCTGGATGACACGACGGCATGGTCTCGATGTGCTCGATGAACTCGTGACCAGATGTGAACGTGTCGGTGTCCACTCCCAGGGAGCGAAGCAGCCGCCCAATCGCCCGGCAGACCGGCTACTCTCTTCCGTTGCGCGTCGCTAGCCATACAGCCAGCATGCCCATGACGAATCCGATCGCCAAGCCCATAGCCACAGACCGCAGCGGTTCGTGCTTGATGCGATGGGTCGCATCGTCTATCAAATCTTCCGTTGCGGCACGACCCCGCCTGGCCAACCGCCGGGCAGCAATCACTCGGTCTTCGACGGCCTGAGAAGCTTCGGTCTTGAGCCGCGAGACTTCATCTCCCACTTCCATCAGCCGCTCTCTGGCTTTCCCGAGCAAGCTACTTTTGTCATTCTCTTCCATAGTGATCCCTCCCTTTGTTTACGGTTTTGTTACTTCGATCGACCAAAGCTTTGCACAACTTGGAGATTAAATGAATAGGAACGGTTCTAATGAAACTTATTTCGACGCGCTGACCGTTTACTATCCGGGATTCTCTGATTTAAGCTTCCAAATCCCTTAGAGAAGGAGAGACGTAGAGTCCAGCCGCATGACCCTTGGAGGGCCCTATCGATGGGTATAATCATCTACCGCTATTTCTTGAGCTTGATTGTTACACCGCTCGGCGCCAGTTGAAGCAAGGCTTCTTCAGAATCTCCTCGCAGATGCAAGACGACGCCGTTTTTGTTGCGCATGAATATGCCGCCCATAGTCCCCGCCAAGGCAAATCCGGCCTCGCCGGCTAAGTAGGTTCCTTCAAACTTGGAGACGTCTGTCAGATTGTAAACTTCTCCCACCGCGCTCGCTTTGGCGATCCCAATATCAACGAGTGTGAGACCGTTGACGGCGAACAGCTGGTGCTTGCCTTTGAAAATCAGCCTACCATCGCCCCAGTTAACCCCGACCGCCAGGGCAATCGAATTGCTTTCGATCGATATTTTTCCAGACGGTGCTGGGCTTTGCCCGTAAGCGTCATGGGTCGCACAGACCGCCAACAAAACGAATTGCGTGAGCACAGCGAATATTGGAACTTTGACCATAGGACTCTCCTCGTGTAGTGATTAAACCAGACGAAGTACCAACGCGTGCGACAGTACACTAGAAACTCTTCCCCGTGCCACAAAAGATCCCGGGATCAATATTCTGTGCATCCCGAAACGGAGTGCTCAAAGCCACGAACTGAATCTGGGATACGGGGGGTTACTCAGAAGAAACTTACTTTGGGTGGTCTACGATTCGCTATCGGGGCTGCCCTGATTTTTGCCTGCCAAATCCCTTAAGGCCTAAGGGGTGGCGCCTAACCACTCGTCATCTTTTGTGCTTCTTTCGCGCTATGACCAAAAAACGCGAAGTCACCGCTTTATCATTTCACTCCATTTTGCGCGATTCGTGGTCGCCCGGGGAGAGGAGTTCTCTTATTTGCTTGTCCACCGATTTCAAATTGAGATCGCGCTGCGGGAACGGCATTTCTATTCCGGCTGCGTGAAGCGCTTGGAGCAACGCGATGGAGAGCCGGCTCTTGGTGTCAAGATTAGCCTGCACGAGCGTCCAAACCCGCAAGCCAAAATTGAGCGCGCTTTCGCCGAAGCCCTGGAAAACCACTGCGGGAGCAGGGTCTTTGAGAACACTGGAATCCGCTGCGGTGACGGCGAGCATTACCTCCATTACCTTCTGCAGATCGGAACCGTAGGCAACTCCGATGTTAATCTCAATCCTCCGCCACGGATCCGTCAAGGTCCAGTTCATGAGTTTCTCGGAAATCAAGGTTGCGTTCGGAATGATGGCATCGGCGCCATCCCCGGTACTAATCGTGCTCGAACGGATACCGATATTCTTCACAATGCCTGAGACACCGCCGACTTCGATGGTATCTCCGGGATGGATGGGACGCTCAAACAAAAGAATCAGCCCTGAAAGAAAATTGTTGACGATATTTTGCAGGCCGAAACCGATACCGACGCCGAAGGCGCCGGCCAGCAACGTGAAGCGATTCAAGTCCACTCCCGCCATGCCCAAAGCGACAAAAAAACCGAACAACAGGATCGCGTAGTAGACCGTGGTCGTAATCATCACGGGGATACCCCGGCCGACCCGCATCCTCGGAAAGACATCTTCCTCCAGGAGAAGCCGAACTCCCCGCGAGATCAGCATCGCCGCCGTTAGAACTAAACCAAAAGCGATGATGTCCCAGAGCGAGAAATCCACTCGTCCTTCCCGGATCGGCGAAGTCAGAAAATCCGTGACCGCTTTGACGACGTTGTCCTTCACCGTAAAAAATCGGAGCGATCGCTTCAAGGGACAGCACAAACGCGGCAAAGTTAAGAATACGAAAACCCCAGTGGGAAATGCTGCCGCCGTAACGTTTGACCACCGCAAGGGAGCGGGCCAGATCCGTGTCGAGAAAGACGGCGAATAGGATAGCTAGCGCTTTGGTCGCGCCAAAGATTGCGAATACCGCGTATGCGCTGTAAAGGACGCCGGTGCCCAACAATTTAGCGAGCTCGAAATATCCCAGGATGTTTGCGACGACCGAGATGCAGACAAGCAACAGGGTTATCCGGAAAAGGGAAATTAGATAGGCCGGTGTGGCCGTCTCAGTGAATAACCGCCTGACCCGAGCGAGCGTCAACAGCCAAATCAAAACGATGATGGCGATGATACCGAGAACGAGAAAAGCAAGCCGATCCACGATCGGCACCGCAAGGAGCAAATCTAGCGCGCTGTCGAAGATGTAGAAAGCGGCAACGGTGAAGAGAACTGGCCGGGCCGCCGGGTGGATCAGGCGCGGAAGCAATCGAAGTACTGGAATCAAAAGCAGCAAGGCTTCCAAAACTCTGATGAGGCGCGGGGCGTTGGCGGTGAAAAAAACCAGGGATAAGACAAGGGTAATAAGAAGCGCCAAGGACGCCGGGCGCTTGAGAAAGTGCGTAGCTTCTTCGAAAATTCCGGTGATCTTGTGTCCATTGCGCCACTTTCTGGCTCAAGAGTACGGACACGATGAGGATCAAGAAGAAGAATCCGACGACCAGGCAGACGCCCAAGAGATGACTTCGCAAAAACTCGAGGGCGTCCGCAAATTGCCGGGAGAGCAAGGCGCCAATTTCACCCGCGGCTGGCCCGACGCGCTGCCACTCTGTCTTGACCTGCCAAAGGGGAACTCGGTCCGCCACGATAAGGCTCTCCTGGAAACGCGCCCTGCCCAGGGCAACGTTGTCCAGAACCTCTGAGATCGCGGTCTCTCGTTGGTAGAGCTGATTCTCCAGCACGAGGGCCGCGTCGAGTCGTTTACGCGTCTCCGCTTTGACTTTTGTGATCTCACCGAGTACGCCACGGATCGCGCGCTCAACTTCCCGCGGCAAAGAACCCGGAGGAGAAGCCTTGAGCGTCAGTTCCCACGTCTGTTCTTCCTGATCGACGAGAGTGAAATCCCGGTAGAGCTGGCTCGTCCACCGTGAGATTGCCTGTTGCATTTTGACAAGCCTGGCCGCCCGATTTTTCCAGGAGATTTCCAGGTCTGAAAGTTGCTCCGGCCGCAGCGACTTGGCGATGGCCGATTCAGCGGTCTTCGCCTCCCCAGCAAAAGTATTCCGTGTCGCTTCAATTTCTTTGGCTATCTCCACCACTTCAGAGGGTTGAACCCTTTCAGCAACCTCGCGGATTTGCCGCCGCGAGCTTTCTAGCCGCTTGGACACGTCGCTCAATGGAATGGGCTCAACGACAGGCGCGACGTTCGGTGTCGTCGGAGGTTTAGTTTGGGGCGTCTCGCTTTGCTGTGGAGCTGTATTCTCTGGCTTGGGCACGAGCTGGCCGGGAGCCGCTGCGAGCGCGGCAAGCGGCAAGAACAGCCAAATCCCAACGAGCGCGAGCAAGCGCATGAAAGAGAGGCATCGATGTGGCGCGGTTTTCAGGTGAAAAGGCATGAAGCGATTTAATGAACGACCCTACATCAAAGACTTGAATAGCGGAAGGGTGGAATAATGGATCCGTACCTGGGTCAAGATCAGGTGACTATTGAACGTCTTCTCCAGATTCGACCATCGAGCCAGTAGTGGCAGAAAAGTCCACCCACTCCGAGCGGGGCGAGCCATTGGAACTGATACCAACCGCCTGTGATTGCTCCCGCAAGACCGATCAGAGGCCAGAGCGCGAAAGAAGCGGCGAATCGTATCTCAGAGTGAGCACTCCCTTTTGGGAACTTCTCCAGTTCATCGCCACGCATGGATAACTTCGCCATGGCGTAGGTGAAATAGAGATACTGCACCTCGTGGTGGACGGCGAGCACGAGTAGGTAGGAAGCATTCGTGGCACCGAGCACATAGGCGCTGCCAAAGGCCACAGCGTGGGCAAGCACAACCCACCGCTCGCCCGGATGCAAGGTTTCAACATTTCGTGTTTCCACAATTTTCGATTCGGGCCGCTGCTGTGTCTGTCGCCATGTCCATACGAAATAGGCGACGACCCAGCCGACCGAGATTAAGCCCAATCCCCAGGCAACCTCTGCACCAGCGCCGATCGCATAGTACGCGTCGCCTTCATATTTTTCCGGCGCCAGATGGCCGTACAAGAAAACCGCGGCGATCATAGGCAGATAGATCGCGCCGGAAAAAAGCCGGCTGTGCAGTGACGAGATCGGCCCGCCGGCCTGACGCTGGTAAAATCTGGCGACCCCAAGACTCTGCCGCCCGCGATGCCAGACCGCGGCATACATGGCAATCGATGTGAGCAACACCGATTGGCCGCTTGTCGCAAGCGCGTAGGTCGCCACAAGAATTATCAGCGGGATAATGAGCACATCGACGGGAAGACGGCGCCAGAGCCGGCGGCGCGCTATAGCGTCGTAGGTTGCACCTAGATGGAGCTCAGAAAATACCAGATCGATCCAGTCGAGCTCGCGATCTCCACAAAGAACAATCAGGGCAAGCGCCGCCAGTAATCCGCCTGAAGCGCCGGCGGATGCGAGCCAAAAGTCGGCGCGCTCTGAGATCAGCCAGGTGCGCGTTTTCGGAATGGGGGCAGTTTGTTTCGGTATTGCGCCGGCGTCGCTCACCGATGAGAGCTGAGCATAGGAGGGTACATGGTTGCTGTACACTGAATCAGTACACTGTGTCAGACTTGCCTAAATCTACTAACTCTTAGTCGTTTCTTTTGCAACGCCCGGCTGATGTTGGACGGATGACAAACGAGAAACCCGGCGACTTCAGAAGCAAGGTAGCCTTGTTCAAAGACCGCCTCGCGGATGAATCGATCCCGAGCCGCCACGATCCTGGCCATCCGTCCCTTGCGCCGCAACGTTTTCGGGTCGAGCCCAGCTTGAGTAGCCAGTTTTTTGACGATGTCTTCCAAAGGGATTCGCCTCGATGTGGGCGGCGCCGTTTTCTCTTTGGCCAATTGCTTGACGAATTTCTCTGGACCCAAAAACGGCGCCTGTTCCCCCGGATGCCATTCCGCGCGGTAACCCTCCTTCACTCCGTCGCGTATGAATTCTTCATATCGGGCTGCATTTCCTAGCTCTTCCATCACCGGTCCAGGATCGATCAGCCCGCGCTTTTGTTTACCCAAGTACTCCCCATGCCCGCTCCACGGCCATTCTATCGGCCGCTTCACCACACCGGCGCGCACGGGATTAAGATGAATATACCGTACCAACTCCATTAAATAGCTATCTTGATCGCATAGAATCGCTTTGTAGCGCCCTTGAAACAAATGACCCCTATGGTGATGGGTGCGGTTAAATCGCTTGACGTAGCTGGTTAGAAGCGATTGCAGGATACGTGCGGTCGAGAAGCGTTGAACTTCCAAAAGTAAATGGAAATGGTTGGACATCAAGACGTAAGCATAAAGGTAAAACGGATAACGCTTGCGGACAACTTGCAGTGCTTCCAGAAACGCTTCGTAGTCGTATTGCCTTAAGAAGATCCTCTGCCCGTTATTCCCACGGGCTATGACATGATAGAGCAATCCTTCTGCATGTACTCGAAGATGCCGTGGCATGAACCGGGAATATCAAAGTTAGTGGAGTTAGGCAAGTCTGACACTAATCACTAATTATTGGTTTGTTCGGCGCGACGACGGTAATCTCGGTGTCGCTCACGACCATGCGCCGCGAGCACAAAGATTTGTCCCCACTTACAACCCTATGTGCAAGTGGATAACGGCTATGTGGCTTTCTTAAACCGGCTCAGGCTACACTGAAGTCTTCTTAGCTCTTGAGCGCCTCCGGTACCGGCATCTTGAGAAGGGTCAGGACCTCGGCTGCCTTAACCTTTACAGAGCTCGCTTTAGCCACTGCGTCCATCAGGTTACCGCCCTTCGAAGCCTCAGTCGCCGCCGTCCATTGCTGCGTGATCTCGTTCAGACCGGCTTTTGCTTGGGCCAGGGTTTCCGCCGACATTCCGGCCGGAAGCTTCTTACTCTGCGAAAGGATATCCACGCGGCTTTTAATCGCCTCTACCACCCGGGGCATCCCGGAGCTCAATCCTTCCCAGCTTTTCGTAAGCTCCGCTTTTTTCTTGGCCGCAGCACTGGCCAACTCCTGGGCTTTGGACGTGACTGTCGACGCGTCCGACATCACGGCTTTGTAATCGCCCTTGTTGAATTTCTCTCTCATGGCTGCCAAAGCAGAATCCAACGAGTTTGCCTGGTCCGGCATGTATTTACTCACCTCGCCTTTTGCAGTGTTGATGGCCTCCTCCGCTGCCTTGAGCGCCGTCTCCGCCGGGCCTTTGTCGGCGTTGCCACAAGCCGCTAGCACCGCGGCGGCTAGAATCATGACGAAAAAATTATAAACGTGTCGATGCATGACTTCTCCTTTTCATCGAATATGTTGGCTTCCGAGAATGCTGAAGCTCATGGAATGCGAAGCTTCTGACCGATGTTGATCCGGTTCGGGTCTTTGAGAGTGTCCCGGTTAGCATCGAAAATTTTCGGGTACAGGTTGCCGTCGCCGTAGTACTGCTCAGCAATTTTCCAGAGTGTTTCGCCCTTCTTGACTTCATGCCACTGAGTCGTATCAAAGGCATCTGCATCGCTTTCAGTTTTATTTTCGTCCGTGGGACCGATATCGGGTATTGCCCACGGGTCGGGGGTTTTTTTGTCTTCCATAAAGTCCTCCTCTGTCTGGTTAATCGGCTAAGACAGTCTAGTGTTCCGATTTGATCTTCTGGTAGAACCCAAAACTCGAAACCACAAAATTGCAAACTCGCCTACGGAAAGCCGTCTGTCTGTTTCGTCACTACTCCAGTAGTTGGCTGACTGCTATCGGGATTTTCCTGATTTCGGCCTCCGAAATCCTTTACGAGACATACCAATCACTTCGGCACATACGCGATCTGCTGGCCGCCAAGGGATGCCTCTGCCATCGCACCCCCCGTCGGCCTAACGAACACCGCCACGCCGTCAACGAACTGGGCACCCATGGCGGCGCCTTTATCCGCGATAACCGCGGAAGCGTTGGCGCCGAAGTCAATTTCATTTCGTTTGAATTTATCCATCGCCGGCTCATTCTCGAAAACGATCAGCTGGCTATAGTCCTGGAACCCGGCCTGAAACCCCACCGACATCTGGGTTAGATCGGCATAGCCGATGTGTTGACCTTTCTCGTAAACGACACCTTGACCATGGGCTCCACCAACGACCAGGCCGCCTTTGGTGATCTCCGGGAAGAAAGCGAAGCCGTAACCCTTCTTGGCAAAGGCCTCAAACTGGGGATCGACTTTATTCCATTCCTGCCTCGATGCCTGGGCGCTCTTCAAAAGCGCGTCTCCCTCCTCCTTGGTGACCGAGCCTGTGCTGCAGCCGGACAGTAACCCCACGACCAGTGCCATCACAACAATGGCGCATTTCTTTGATGTCGATGTCATAAATCCTCCTTCACGGAAGGTTGTTCGTACTCCTACAAAATTCAGCACGAAGGGTAAATGAATTTCTATTTCACCGCTCATCCGCGCATCACGGCCATTGCAGGTCGCAAGCTACCTTTTCTCCACCACCAATTCAGTTCGCTGGTTTTTCGCCCGGCCTCCCCGGTGTCGTCCCGCACTACACACTGCGCTGTGCCGAAATCTAGACCTTGACCCCGAGTGCAGTGGACAGATCCTTGATCGTCGCGGCTTCTTGCTCGCTCACTTGCGTGCCGCCAAAGCCAAGGAATCCGCCCTCCTTGGCGGCCTCGGCGACCTTCTGCGAAACGGAGACAAGCCACTGCTTGAACCCTTGAGCTTCGTCTGGTTTCGCTTTCTTCTCGATGAGCGCGGCCACCTGCCGCACACTGTCAATCGAATAGCTCTTTACCTGGTCCGGCGTTTTGCCTTTCAGTTCCGCCGGAGCGCTCAAGTCTCGCGCTCCCGCCTCAATGTCGGCTACCAGCGCTTTGATCAGTTCATTGGATGATCCTTGCGTCTTGACTTCGCCGAGCATTTTCCCCACCGCGAACATTTCCTTTACCACTCCGAACGGGCCACTCGGACTGGCCGCAACTACAGCCAGACCCGCCATGAAAGGCGCGCGCTGGATCTCTTTCCACTCTTCCGCCGTAAAATCCGCCTTCGTCGCCATAAATACCTCCTCTTTTTTTGTGAGGCCGATTAGAGCTGCTAATGCGATGATGCCACCTCTGATTATCGAGAGTCCTATCGCGGCGGCGGTGCACGCTCCATCGGGATTACCCGTATTTTGGGGTTCTAAATACCCTAGCGAGCTACTGAAAAGCTATACTCGTGCTTCGAGACCTCAGCACGAAAGGAAAATCTCCAATGATCTCAACCGCCTCTCCGTTCGCCTTAGAACAGAGCAGTCATCGGTTTAGCAGATCTCTTATCTGCGAGGTCGGTCGCCCTCGACGGGAACTCTCCTTGATGGATCTTCCTCACCGAGCCAGAGGTAGGTCCATCCGGCGAGTATAGCGCCTATGATCGGCGCCAGCCAGAAGAGCCAAAGCTGGGAGAGGGCCCAGCCTCCGACAAAGATTGCCGGGCCTGTACTTCGGGCCGGATTGACGGAGGTATTGGTGACGGGGATGCTGATCAAATGGATGAGTGTCAACGCAAGGCCGATGGCGATACCGGCAAACCCGGCAGGCGCGCGCCCGTGGGTGGAACCCAAGATAATAATGAGAAACATATAGGTCATCACAATTTCGCAGACCAAAGAGGCAAAGAGAGAGTAGCCGCCCGGAGAATGGGCTGCATAGCCGTTGGCGGCAAACCCGCTTTGAACGAGATCGAAACCCGGTTTGCCTGTGGCGATGAGATAGATCACAAAAGCGCCGGCAATCGCGCCGAGCACCTGCGCTATAATGTACGGAAATAAATCGGAAGTGGGGAAACGCTTGCCCGCCCACAAGCCGAAAGAAACAGCCGGGTTGAGATGGCAACCAGAGATGTGACCAACGGCGTATACCATCGTTAGGACGGTTAGACCGAAAGCAAGAGCGACTCCGTAAAAGCCGATCCCGAGATCGGGAAAGGCCGCCGCTAAAACCGCGCTCCCGCATCCCCCGAGCACCAACCACAAGGTTCCAATAAACTCTGCTGCAAGACGCTTGGATAAAGGCATGAGTCCCTCCTCGTGTCCAGTCTTCCCTGAGCGTAATTGAGCGGTCTATGCTCCGCTATCGGGTTTTCCCTTATTTTGGGGTTCTAAATATCTTAGGGACGGCCGGTTCATAGTCAGGAGATCAAGAACCACTTTGGCGGCGAGGAGAAAGCTTCTCCGGTTCTCGTTTGAGGTCTGCCCAATAGGAGAACCCTTCACTGTCCTTAGCTTCAGCTCTAAGTATGCGTTCGGAACTTCCGGAATCCGCAAAAAGCTGCAGTGTCATCTGGCCGCCCTTATCGGATTTGGCGCTGAGCTTGCCGTCAGTTAAAACTAACTTTCCTTTCCCGGCGAACACCCCGATCATCCGATAGCTGACGAACTCGTACGCTCCCGTTTCACCGATGGCGAGAGTCACCCAGTCGTCGTCTCGATTCCGGGGATTTCGAACCAAGAGTCCTTCCCATTTTCCAGCAACACTCTTCATATCGGTTACTGTGGTCGGCTGCCATTGCCGTTTTTCTTTAGGATCCATCAAGCTGCATGCGACCATCCCTTGCACCGCAACGATCACCGCAATCATCCCTAAACTTCGTTTGAGTCTTGTCATTTTGATCTCCTGTTATTTATATGCCGTCTCGGCTGAAGTGCCACATCGTTGTACTAGTTAGTCATGCAGTTCGACCTTTGACCGCAAGGGACGGCGGATGCCGAGTTTTAGCATGCGTGAGCGCAACGTGCTCGGATTCAGGCCAAGAATTTTCGCCGCTCCTTTTGGCCCCTCAACCCGCCACCTAGTTTGCTCCAGAATACGCAGGATATAACCTTTCCCAACTTCGTCCAGTGAGATCTCTTCCAACGGGCGATGATTATTTTGAAGCTGCACTTCCTTCGCTGGTGGAGCCGGCAACGTATTCGAGGCCTTCCCACCCGCGGCCCACTCCTCCGGAAGTTGGAGCCGGCGCCCGATCGAAATCACGGCTGCTCTCTCAATCACGTTCTGCAGCTCCCGGATGTTGCCCGGCCACTCATAGCGCTTGAGCGCCTCCAATACCTCCTCCGAAATCGGATCAAATAATCGTCCCAACCGCCGGCTCGCTTCCCGCAAAAATATTTCCGCCAACAATCCTACGTCTTCCCAACGCTCCCTTAACGGCGGTAACCCGATCGGATAAACGTTTAGTCGATAATAAAGATCAGGACGAAACCTCCCTCTTTGCATTCCCTCCACCAAATTACGGTTGGTCGCCGCGATCACCCGCACGTCGACTTTGACCGTCTTACCGCTCCCCAACCGCTCAAACTCCCCCTCCTGCAAGACCCGCAGCAGCTTGGCCTGCAGCTTCAACGGCAAATCCCCCACCTCATCCAAAAAGATGGTCCCCCCATCCGCTAACTCAAACCGCCCCACTTGCTTACCCGTGGCCCCTGTAAACGCTCCCTTCTCGTGCCCAAACAACTCACTTTCGATCAGCTCTCCAGGTAGCGCCGAACAGTTCACCTTCACCAGTGGCTTGTCTCTTCTCGTGCTCTTCTCATGGATCGCCCGCGCTACCAATTCCTTTCCTGTTCCCGTCTCTCCCAGGACGATGACAGTCATGTCCGTTCCCGCTACCTGATTCATTTGATGAAGCACTTTGCGGATTCCCTCACTCTGGCCGATGATTTCGCGATAGGCGTGCGCCTCAGAGACTTCTCTACGCAGATACACGTTCTCCGCTTCCAGGCGCTCCTTGAGTCGCTCCACTTCCGTCAACGCCCGCTTCAACTCCTCTTCCGCGCGCTTGCGCTCTATCTCAGCACCCGCCCGCGCTGCAAAGATTTCCAGTATGGATCTGGCACGCTGTTCGTTACCGAGAGGTTTATTGTCAATGATGCAGAGATTCCCTATGAGCTGCCGGGCTGAATTGAACAGTGGAGCTCCCATGTAACTAACGGCATTGAGAGCTGCGAGCGATCTGCATTGAGGAAACATCTCTTGAACTCGCTCCCGGCAATAGAAGAGCTTTTCTTCGCGCACGACCTGCCCGCAAGGGGCATCGGCGACGTCATATTCATAATTTTCTGCCCAACTTTTGCCCACCCACACCGCAACGGTTCTCAATCTTGGGTTCTCTTCATTCGTTAACTCTGCTACGGCAGCATAGTGGACCTCGAGCACGGCCGCGACATGACCCACATAGGCTGGAAAAAATTCCTCTCCCGTCACCGCGGTTCCGGCCACGAGATCTTGTAGCGCCTGTTCGGTTCGCTTGCGCTCGGTGATGTCTCGCACGACACTCAAGATCTTGTCTCCATTGTGCCGTACCATCCGCGCTTCATAGTCGCGTGTTGCCCCCTCGATACATAGCGAATATTCCTGAACGACGGTTTCCCTCGTGTCCATCAGAGACTCGAAACAACGCGCAAACGTTTGGGCCAATTCCGGCGGCAGCACCTCCCTCATATTTTTCCCTAGAAATTTTTCAGGTGCCACGAGCAAAGCCTTCGGGTCCTTCGCGTGATAGTCCAGATATACGCCGTCTTGGCTCTGGACGAACATCAGATCCGGCAAAGCCTGGAGGATAGCGCGATTTGTCTCTTCGCTCTCGCGCAGCTTTTCCTCGGTTTTCTTGCGCTCGGTGAGGTCGATGGCAAACACGACGCCGCGGTTAGGCATACCGGGAAGCATCCCGCCGCCGATAAGCACAGGGACCCGGCGGCCGTCCCGCCGCATGTAGTGCTTCTCATAGGGAGTACAAACACCCCTGGTCATCGCCTCTTGGATCGCCTGCTTGTCCAGTTGAAGCTGATCCGATGGGGTGAGTACTCCGCAACACAACTTGCCCTCGTCGAGCTCGGCACGGCTAAAGCCGGTCAAACCCAGGTAGGCGTCATTGGCATTTGTGATGCGTCCATCGAGATCCCAAAAGGCAACCGGGACCATGTTGCTCTCATATATTCCCCGAAACTTTGCGTCCCGGTCCGCCAACGCGCTTTCCATCTGCTTGCGTTCAGTGATGTCGATATGGGTGATCACCACGCCACCCGGATTCGGCGGCAGTGGATCGACATTCATCAGAAACCACCGGTGCCGCCCTCTGGGCTCGTGACAAGGATACTCCAATGAGATCCTGGCGAGCCGTCCGGCCAACACCGCTTCAATTCCCTCCAATGCTTGCTGGGCGAGCGGGTCGCCTTGTCGTGAGGCGGCCCTGCAGACCGCCAGGTAGTCTGCGCCAAGCCCGATCCCGACCCAATCTGCGCCGTTTTCGAGCGCAAAGTTGAGCCAGGAACGACTCGCGTAATTTACCCGACCCTGGCGATCCAGAGTGACAACATAAGCCGATAAGGAATCCAAGATCGCCGCCAGCGCCGCATTGCTGCCCCAGCTCGGCTCTTCTACTTCGGCTGCACCGCGTTCCCAGTGCATTTCTTTCATTTCATTCTCCACAGTGACTTGCCTTTACTCGACCCCGGCAAGCGCCTCTAAAAAATGGCGCCAGGCCGCTGACACGGTTCTGTGTTCGGTTGGGTCGAGATCCGCGCCGCCTGCGCTCGCGTTATCCACGAATTACCTAATTTACCGAAGAAAAGGAATTCCTGCAATTAGACTTTGGTCCAATACAGGATCACTCTGGGAATGTAGATCGTGCTTTACCGGATCCACATGGAATCCGTTTGTGGGAGCCTATCTTAGAAAAAAGGTTATTCCGGGTTTCTGGAAGAAGTATTCACCACAGAGGCGCCGAGTTCCCAGAGATCGGAGAATTTTTGAATCTAGAACTCTTTACTCCGCGTCCTCCGCGCCTTCGCAGTTCGGCAGGCTCACTGCGTCCTGAGCCCGCCGAAGGACGCGGTGCAATCTCCGAGTTCTTCTTCACAGGAATGCCTGAAGTCCCAGAAAAAAAAGAGCGCCAGCGGCATTCCCTCGCGGGATTGCTCAGCCCTGGCGCTCCGAGCCGGAGTTTATCCGAAAATCCTAGTTGACTTTAATCTCGACTCTGCGGTTTTTGGCTCGACCTTCCGCGGTCTTGTTATCAGCGATCGGTTTGGATTCTCCGAATCCCTGACCCGAGACCCGGCCGCCGTCCACGCCATGTTTCACCACATAATCCCTAACCGACATCCAGCGTCGATCGGATAGCTTCAAATTGTAGGCCTCCGTCCCGATGCTGTCCGTGAAACCCGATAAAGCGACTTTCTTATCTTTGTTCTCGTTCATGAACGCTACCAGCCGATCGAGAATCTTCGCCGCTTCAGGCTTGATCGTGCTCTTGTCAAAATCGAACAACACGTCATCCAATATGATCGTCCGCTCGACCTTCGGCGCCGGTGGCGGTGGTGGCGGTGGGCGGCTTTGGTTTCGGCGGCGGTGGTGGCGGCGGTGGTGGTGGCGGCGGTGGTGGTGGCGGTGGCGGTGGTGGCTTAGGTTTGGGCTCCTGCGCTAGCAAGTACCCCAGACCGCCGCAAAGCAAAGCGCCGGTCGTCATGCCGATCGCCACCCCAGCGCCTATGTTTCTCTTATGACCTTCCACACCATTGTTTGCGGCCACTCCTCCACCCGCTGCTCCGGCCGCTCCACAGGTGATCGCACCCACGGTTGCCGCCTGCCACTTAGTCATCCCCGCACAGCCGTTTAGAACAAGACCTACGCCAACGACAACTCCCAGCCAACGTTTTTTGCCAGTCATCGTTCCTCCCATCACATGAATACTTTCGCTCTAAGATTTATTTGCATATTTCGAAAAAAATTAAATCAGGAAAAACCCTAGTTTGAGCCTCGTTTTCCCTTAGGGACAATTTCCTCAAAGAAAATTTCCCATGAGCCACAATCTTACCCGGTCAGTCTTAACACTCCCCCGGCGCTGCTCCAACTATCATTGACCGAGGATTGCGATCAGTCCTTTGAAATCGATGATACAAGCTTGTGGAGATGATCTGGGTCACCTACACGAATGTCACTTCAAATGCGGCGGGGATGAGAATATGAAGGGTCGGGCGGATTGCTCACCGAACGGTGTGTTGATAAAACCGTCAGGAGACCTGTCGATTCAAGTTAGGCTCGTTGATGCGCGAAGAGCGCCAGCAGGCCACTAAGAGATCGCTGGATCTCCGGCGTGCCTGTGGCGCTCCAACCCGCACTTTGTCTGGAAATTCTAATTCACTTTTATTTCGACTCTGCGGTTTTTGGCTCGACCTTCCGCAGTCTTGTTGTCAGCGATCGGTTTGGATTCGCCAAATCCCTGACCCGAGACCCGGCCACCCTCCACTCCGTGCTTCACCACGTAATCCCTGACCGACATCCAACGCCGATCGGAGAGCTTCAGATTGTAAGCCTCCGTCCCGACGTTGTCTGTGAAACCCGCTAGGGCGACCTTCGAACCTTTGTTTTCGTTCATGAAAGCAACCAGCCGATCGAGAATCTTCGCCGCCTCGGGCTTGATCGTGCTCTTGTCAAAGTCAAACAAAACGTCATCCAGTATGATCGTCCGCTCAACTTTCGGCGCCGGTGGCGGTGGTGGCGGTGGCGCCGGCTTTGGTTTCGGTGGCGGTGGCGGTGGCGGGGGAGGGGGTGGCGGAGGCGGCGGCGCTGGCTTTGGCGCAGGCGGTGGTGGTGGCTCCGGCGTCAGTAAATACGCCAGCCCGCCACAAATCAAAGCGCCGCCGAATAAGCCCGCAGCTGCTCCTGCCGGTACACGCATGTGTACATTCGCATCATTATTGTTTGCTACCAGACCTCCGGCCACTGCCGCCGGGAATCCACAGGCCGCAGCGGCGATTAATGCATTTTCAGTTCTAGTTCTGTTCGACATCCACGCGCAGCCGTTTAGAACTAGACCCGCACCAACAACCACTGCCAGCCAAGATTTTCTATCGCTCATCATTGCTCCCCTTCCATTTGATAGAATAAATTCAGCCGCTGTATGTCAAGTTCTTCGAAAACACTCAGCGCAACCCTAGTAGATCGCGAAAATTAATGAAATCAGGAAAACCCTGATTTTGGCTTCGCTTTTCCCGGGGCGAGAAATCATTGCTTTTGGCAGCTAGAGCGTAGTCAGGCCTTCGCGAATACAATATTTCGTGAGCCCGGCGATGCTTCGTATTTCGAGCTTGTCCATGACCTGTTTGCGATGCGTCTCAACCGTCTTGACGCTGAGCTCGAGTCTTGCCGCGATATCCTTTGTCGATTTTCCTTCCGCGATCAATTGTAGCACTTGCAGTTCTCTTTTTGTTAGGTGTTCGGCTTGCCCTGCAACACCACCGGAAGGCCCGGCCTTCAGACTGGCGAGAGCCGCCGTTTTAGTAATTGCCGGACTCAGGTACATACCACCGCGGCTAATGGCAATCAGAGCTGTGGACAGTTCTTCAAAAGCAGAATCCTTCAGTAAATAGGCGGACGCTCCGGCTTGAAGAACTTGCAGGACATAATTTCTTGTGGCGTGCATGCTTAATACGACGACCTCAACCTCAGGCAACTCGCTCTTGATCTGTCGCGTCGCCTCGATTCCATTTAAATTGGGCATCGCGATATCCATAATGACGACGTCAGGACGCATTTCTATCGCCAACTTCACGGCCTGGTAACCGTCATCGGCCTCCGCAATACATTCGAAGTCACCACTTCTTTCCAACAACGAGCGCAGCCCCTCCCGCATGATCCTGTGGTCATCAGCGATGATAGCTCTCTTGACCATGGGGGGAACCAGGTTGCTTTTTCTTTCAACCACTTTCAATCACACCGTAGCGTCAAATGACTTATCGTCACGACCTTCTAGATAATATAAACTTACAGACAAACCCCTATTGGGGCTACCCTGATTTTAGCTTCGATTTTCCTTAGTTTTTAGGAGGCGGTTATAACGAGGTAACGCCTTCGCGGATAGCGTATTTGGTTAACTCAGCGATACTGTGCAGATTCAACTTGTCCATGATCTGCTTTCGGTGGGTTTCAATTGTCTTCATGCTGACATACAAAGAGGCGGCCATTTCCCTCGAAGTTCTGCCTTCGGCGAGTAGCTGGAGAATTTCTCTCTCTCGTCCCGAAATCCCTCGACGCATGGGTCGAGGGATTGCCGACCAGTGCTCGACTGAATTCCGGATCACCACGTGCGCTATAGCAGGACTGAGATACGTCTTTCCCTGCAAAACCACCTTGAGGGCAACCGCCACCTCCTCAAAAGCAGCTTCTTTTAAAAGGTATGCAGAAGCGCCGGCGGCAAAAGACTCCAAGACAGCCCGGCTGTCAGAACGCATCGAAAGGACCATGACTTTGACCTCGGGGCAGGCTTGACGAATTTGTTTTGTCGCGTCAATGCCGTTAAGACCCGGCATGCTGATATCTATAATAGCGACATCGGGCTGCAGTTTCTTGGCGAGTTTCACGGCGGTTCGACCATCTTCAGCCTCGCCCGTCACCTCGAAACCCTGACTTTCCAGCAAAGAGCTGAGCCCCTGTCTGAGCAGCCTGTGATCGTCCGTGAGAAGGATCCGCAACGCCATCACTATTCAAAACTGTTAATTTCGCTCTGGGGTAAAGCGATCATCGCGCTCGTTCCGGCTCCGGCACGGGAGTGAATAGATAGATGGCCGCCTAAAAAGCCGAGACGGGCCCGGATAATCATCAGACCGAAACTTCCGACCTTCGGTCTTGAGGAGAAGATTTTCGCGGGGTCAAAACCTCGACCGTCGTCAACGACAGCAATTTGAATCCAACCCTTTTCAGACCCACAAATGATTTTCGCCCTGGTTGCCCGCGCATGCTTGGCCGTATTCACGAGAAGTTCGCGAACTGCTTGCAAGAGGACTCCTTGAACTTCTTCTTTGATTGCTTTCGGTACCCCCGCGAACTCGATGTCGCAGGGAAGGCCATATCTTGCCTGGGTCTGCGCCGCAACCCAATCTATAGCTTCCTTTAGACTTGCCTTAGAGACCCATTCCGGATGGAGTTCATGAATCAAAGATCGCGTGTCTTGGATCGTATCACTGATGAGGTCAGAAATCCCGGCAATGAGTGCCGCGTGCTTGTTGCCCACAGAGCTATTAAGCACGCCCAACTTGATTTTGGCTAGCGCGAGGTTTTGCCCGATATGATCGTGGAGATCCTCGGCGATTTTTTGTCTTTCCTTCTCTCTCACGCGGCCAAGTTCTACAGCGAGAGATTTGGATAGCGGGTCAAGCCTTGGAAGGCCGTCCGCCTGGGAAGCGGAATCGCGCATTTTCCGATGCTGCCGCGGCAATTTTTTTTCAAGGCTCTTCGTTCTCAGAACGCTGGGCCGGTGGAAACCAGGGACTATAGACGCCGTAACACTTGGCACTAGGCTGTTCCCCTTTATCAATTATAGTGAGTGAAACACTAAGCTACGAAGTAAATTTCTAACGCAATTCAAATGCCACGGGAACACGATTATCAAACCGTTCATACTCCTGCAAACAAGAATTAACTTTCACAAACATCGATTGGTTGTTTAATGAGAATTCTCACCGCGCGCCACGGCCAAGAACGATAGCCTGTAAGTCATTATTTTAGCGGAAAAATTTAGATCTTTAGATCTCCACTCTACGCCCATTTGAAACCGCCTGAGCAGAAAACCGGGTGAAAATGAGAATATAAACTTAATAGGGTTTATAAGAAGGTTTGTATTAGGACTTTTAGGTATCGGAGGTAATCAAAAACCCTTTGGTAATGATATTTCGTGGAAATTATGCGCCATATCCACTATATGTCGCGGGTAAGTGCCGCGTCAATCAAACGATCAAGTCGCCTAATCCCTAATTTCTGCATGCGTGAACGCAAGGTACTAGGATTGAGGCCAAGAATTGCCGCGGCTCCTCTCGGGCCCTCAACCCGCCATCGGGTTTGTTGTAGAACTTGAAGAATATGGCTTCGCTCAAGCTCCTCCAATGTCGGCGCGTGAGGTGGCGACTCCATGGCATGCCTCACCTCCGGCATATCTTTCCCGGAAGGCGCAACGAAGGAAACGGCCCACTCTTCCGGGAGCTGGAGCAGACGTCCCACCGAAATCACCGCCGCTCTTTCAATCACGTTCTGCAGCTCCCGGATGTTGCCCGGCCACTCATAACGCTGAAGCGTCTCCAGCACTTCGGCCGGGATCGGATCGAATAATCGCCCCAACCGCCGGCTCGCTTCCCGCAAAAATACCTCCGCTAATAATCCTATATCTGCCCGTCGCTCTCTTAACGGCGGTAACCCGATCGGATAAACGTTGAGCCGATAGTAGAGATCGACTCTAAATCTTCCTCTTTGAACTGCTTGTAAAAGGTCGCGGTTGGTCGCGGCGATCACCCGCACGTCGACTTTGATCGTCTTGCCGCTCCCCAGCCGCTCAAACTCCCCCTCTTGCAGCACCCGCAGCAGCTTGGCCTGAAGCTTCAACGACAAATCCCCCACCTCGTCCAAAAAGATCGTCCCACCATCCGCCAGCTCAAAACGCCCCACCTGCCTGCCCGTGGCCCCGGTAAAGGCTCCCTTCTCATGTCCAAACAGCTCGCTCTCGATCAATTCCCCGGGTAACGCCGAACAGTTCACCTTTACCAGCGGTTTGTCTCTCCTCTCACTCTGTCCATGCACCGCCCGAGCCACGAGTTCCTTCCCTGTTCCCGTCTCTCCCAAAACCAAAACGGTCATGTCCGTCGCCGCTACCTGATTTACTTGCCGAAGAACCTTGAGGATCCCCTCGCTCCTACCGATGATTTCCCGATCCCGATACGCTTCAGAGACTTCCCTGCGTAGATACACGTTCTCGGCTTCCAAGCGCTCCTTCAAACGGTGAATCTCCTCCTCAGCTAGCTTGCGCTCGGTAACGTCCACCAGAACTCCCATGACTCTGGTGCATTGACCGTCCTGGTCGTAGATCGGCTCGCCCCGCGTCACCACCCAACGAATGGTGCCGTCGGGCCAGACCACTCGGTACTCGCAGCGGTACTCTTTTTTCTCCGTAATCGCTGCTTCGACCGCTGCTTCAGCGCGTGGGAGGTCCTCGGGATGCAGGCACTTAGCCCAGGCATGATAGCTTGGCTCCACGCTAAACGGCAGTAGACCCATGAGGAGAAAATATTCCTTAGACCACTTGCACAGGTTGGTGCGTCTATCCCAATCCCAAACTCCCATCCGGCCTGATCTGAGCGCGAGCCGTAGACGCTCTTCACTGTCCCGGAGCGCCTGCTCGCTCTCGCGCAACGCCTGTTCTGCGTGCTTCCGATCCGTGATGTCGCGAATGTAACCGAGAAAGTAAACCGGATTTCCTTTTGAGTCTGTCACCATTGAACAGTTCAGATAGACCCAGACAATATGACCATCTTTGCGAACGTAGCGTTTTTCGAGATCAAATGATTTGATCTCCCCCCGGATCAATCGGTGACACTGGCGCCAGCCCGCCTCGAAGTCGTCGGGATGCGTTATATCCTTTGAGGAGACTCCCAGCAGTTCTGCTGCGCTGTAGCCGAGAAGTTCGCACAGGGTCGGCGGCACCTTCAGCCAGCGACCCTCCAGATCCGCATGAGTCAGCATAACGAGAGAACTCTGCTCCGCCCGCGCCAAACGTTCCTCGCTCTCCCGGAGCGCATCCTCGGCGCGCTTGCGTTCTATTTCAGCCGCCGCGCGGGCGGCAAAAATTTCCAGTATTGATCTGGCACGCCGTTCATCCTCGAGAGGTTTGTTGTCAATGATGCAGAGACTGCCGATGAGCCGCCCCGCTGAATTTAACAGCGGTGCGCCCATGTAGCTGACCGCGTTGAGATCTTCAAGAGCGCTGCATTCAGGAAACCGCTCTTGCACCCGCTCCCGGCAATAGAAGAGTTTTCCTTCGCGCATCACCTGCCCGCAGGGAGCGTTCGCTACCTTATACTCATAGTTTTTCTCCCACCCTTGACCTACCCAGGCCGCAAGGGTCCTCAATCCGGAGTTCTGCTCGTCCGTCACCTCGGCGACCATCGCACAGTGGACCTCGAGCGCCCCCGCCACATGGCGAACATAAGCCGGAAAGAATTCTTCTCCTATCACGGCCGTGCCAGCCACGAGGTCTTGCAATGCCTGCTCGGCTTGCTTGCGTTCAGTGATGTCGATATTGGCCCCCACCCACTCCTGGATATTACCGTCCGGCGTTAGAATCGGCACTGCGTGGACATAAAAATGCCTCTGGCTTCCATCACGAGCGCGAACCCGCAACTCATTCTGGTAGGTGCGCTTTTCAACCATTGCCCGCTCCCAGAACCGCCTGGTCCGCTCGCGGTCGTCAGGATGAACAGCCTCCAGCCAACCCAACCCGCGCATCGCGTTCTCGTTCTGCCCGGTGAGCTCTTGCCAGCTCGGGGTGACAAAGACACCCTCCCCCAGCGCGTTTGCCCGCCACACCATCTCCGAACTCGCCATCACCAGCGCCCGGTACCGGGCCTCGCTCTCTCGCAAGGTCTGCTCCTTGTCCCGCCGCTCCTGGGTCAATACCGCTAACAACATCAGTGGCAGGGCGGTCACAATGAGATAAAATTGGACCGAAAGAACGTTCTCCACTGGCGCGTTCATAGCGAAGAAACCTAGTCCGCTGGCCGTACTTTTAAAAGCAAAATACGCGACAAGCAGCAGCGAGAGGCATAGTCCCTCCAGCCTGAAGCGTACTGCGGACCATAAAAGAACCGGCAAAGGTAAGATAATAGGGCACGCGATTCCCAGAAACTCTTCGACTTCCATACCGAAAGATACCGAACTGGTGAGCACGAGGGCGACCATGAACAAACCCGCTTCGATATAGCGCTGGGGCTTAACCCAATCAGCTTTCATGATTGGGCCGCGCCTAAATAATAAAATGATGAGCGGCACGATCATAAGGGTCGAAAGAGCGTTAGACAGGATACGCGCCCGCCACGCGTACCAGTAGTTTTGTTCCCACCCGCTAAGCACATAGAGATAGGCAGCGATGCTAGAGACGGCCACGGGCGCAAGAATGACGGCGCCCAAGGTAAAGACAACCACGCCTCTAAAATTGTTAAAAAGCGGTGCTTCTTTGTTGAAGTAACGCACGCTGAAGGCGCCCAGTGATGCTTGACTAAAATTGCCGATGAGCTGGCTTACAATCCCCCAACCCGGCACACCGTCTTGCAGTTGCAGGAAGACATGCACTGGAATAACTGCGAGCAGATAGATCCACCACTTTCGCAGTGGCACCAGGAGCAGCGCGGCGAGCAGGATAGCGGTGGGTGGCCAGAGGAGCGAAAGATGAGAGTCGGGAAATCGCAGTGCTTTGGCTACCCAAGCGCCAGCGAAATAGCCCGCGCAAACCAGCAACACCGGCTGAGCTTGAGACATAAGATCAGCCATGCGGCGCGCGGTTCCGTCTTTAAGGGAGTCTTCCGGTATCGCAAGCGATTCTGCCATCTTTATCCCCTCTCGCTTTTCCGGTGTGCCATATCTCGGAGAATCTCTTTGACTAAAACGGAGTCTAATCCAATTCGTCCTCTCATCACAAGAGTGAGAAATTGGATGACTAGCAGAACCTATGACTTGGAGCGCTGCTGGCTAGTTTGGGATGGCTTTTATAATTTTTCCGCGCGGGATGTTTGCTGACGAATCGACAACTACACGGTGTCGGCTAGCCAGGCTACGGCAGGTTTTGAGTCGTGGAAGACGGCAATTTTGAGACCACGTTTCGCCAGACCTCGGGTCAGTGCAAGCAGCTCATCGTACTGCTCGATTTCCCGCGGGGATACAATGGCGACCTTGTTGGTAGAGGGCCATAGGTCCGGTTCCACTCCATCAACAAAGGCCTGGATATCGGCGTCTTCAACGTTGCTCACGGCATCTTGTAGATCGATTACGACTTTGCAGTCTCGGAGAGGCTGGGTTGCCGTCGCCACTTCCTGGAAAATCTGCTCGAATCCCTTTATATCCATCACGCCGCGGGTGATCATGACCAGGTGATTGCCTCTATCCGGCCAACTGAACAGCTTAATTTGAAAATCCATTAACTTCCTCAAATCCGGGGAATGTAAGACCTTGAAGAATCTTTGTCTTGACATTGAACGACACAGTATTGACATCCGCGGCCGGATGGGGCTCGGACAAGCGGCGAGAAATATGTGTTTGCGGGGACCAGGTCGACGCGTTATTAGCCCATCCTACGCGAGCGGCTCAAGGCGAAAACGTCAAGGCTACGTAGTCAATTCAGGACGGGCGCTTTCTTTTTCTGGGTCAGCCACTCGATGGCCCGAGGGATGTCGTAGAAGACGTCTGCTTCTAAACCCTGGTCCGAGAGGCAAACGCTGAGTAAAAACAGTTGATCAGACTGCTCGATCGCCGGCGCAGAGACTAAGGCAATTCCGCCGTGCAGAGGCCAGAGAAACGGCCTAAGTTCGTCAAACAGGCCATAGATATCACGGTAAGTAAATCTGTAGCTGCCCTGACGCAAATCGATTAAGACCCCGCGACCCACGAGCATTCGGTTTATCTGCGCAGCGTCAAGAAAAATCTTCTTGATTCCCTCGGCCTCGATGTGGCCGCGAGCAACAACGGTCACGTGATCCTCTCCGGTAACCGGCCAGCTAAAGAAACCCGCTTCGATATCCATGGTATTATTATTTTGCTTATCCATATCTTCAAGCATAAGGACTGGATAAGAATTTGTCTTGACACTGAGCGACAGTCCATTGACAGCTGCGGTGATTTGGAGCTAAGAAAAAATGGGAGCTTGGAGGTCCTGTGCGAGCAAGACCGATGATCTCTATAGCCGCTACCGCGGGCCTCCTCGAGGCCATCGCAGCGGCAGGTGGAAATCCGGATCAGGTCCTTCAGGCCTGGGATCTGGATCGCTCGGTCTTTTCCAAGGCGGAGGGTTTTATCCCCTGTTCCGCCTTCGCTGGAATCCTAAAAGACGCAGCTCGGGCGACAGGCGATGATTGCTTCGGGTTACATTTCGGTGAGAGCTTTCACCCCAAAAATATCGGCCCGTTGGCCTATGTCGCGTTAAACTCCCCCACGATCGGCGCCGGTATACAGAACGTTGAGCGTTACCTTCACGTCTACGACGCGTCGGCCAAGTGGTTCTTCACGACGGAAGGAAATCGCGGCTATATTCGCTATCTGTTAACCGACGTGGGCATCGAGCCGCTGCGACAAATCAACGAGCACGGCATGACGCTCGTCATTAACACACTCCGCATGATGGTGGGGAGCCAATGGGCCCCGCTGGAAGTACAGTTTGCCCACGAGGCGCCTGAAGAGACGTCAGAGCACCATCGAATCTTTCGTGCCCCAGTGGTATTTGGCTGCGAGACCAATGCCCTGGTCATCGAGCTTGGGTTCGCTGATCGAGAGGTCCCGGCCGCAGATCAACAATTGTACCAGATTATGAAGCAATACCTCGATCAAGTATTGAGCGATATGCCGCGGGAAGACGGCCTGCTCAGCTCGATTCGAAAGGCAATTGCAGAATCGATGCGGGATGGGGATCCGAAGTTGGCACGGGTCGCGAAAAAAATGGCGATGGGTCCGCGCACGCTCCAACGGCGACTCAAGGAATATGGCTTTGACTTCAAGAAGCTGGTTGAAGACACCCGCCAACGTTTTGCCGTCAGCTACCTCAAGGACCGGAAAAACTCTCTTACCGAGGTCGCTTTCCTGCTCGGCTACTCGGAGCTTAGCGCCTTCAACCGCGCATTCAAACGCTGGACCCGCTCGACCCCTTTGAACTACCAGCGCAAGATGCTTATGCAATAGTAGTATCGAATGCCATGTCAACGCACATTCAGGTTTTCAGGCTTTTGGCTGCTCCTGGTCGACGTTCCCTTCATTGTTTTCACTTCCGTGGATATCTGCCGATCTCTTTTTATCCTTGATGCTGTCGATGCTTCTCACTTTCAGAATCGCTTGCAATGCGGGTCTGTCAACGACTTCCTTTTCCAGCAGTAGTCGGGCCAACTCTTCCAGTGCCGCTCGGCGAGAGATGAGGAGATCTCGAGCTCGGGTATGAGCTTCGGTGAGTATTTGTTTTACCTCTTCATCGATCAGCCGGGCAGTTTCCTCGCTGTACTCTTTGGAACTCTGAGTCGGCACCATCAGGAACGTGGCAGTCCTAGCTCCTTCTAAAGAGGCTAGGCCTAGTTTTTCACTCATGCCGAATTGGGTGATCATCGTTCTGGCAATCTCGGTCGCTCGCTGAAGGTCGTTCTGAGCGCCGGTTGAGATGTCCCCGCAGACGATCTCCTCCGCGACTCTTCCTCCCAGAAGGACGCAGATCCGCGCGAGTAGCTCGGAACGGGTCATGAGATAGCGATCTTCCGTCGGCAGTTGGCTTGTGTAACCCAAGGCGGCGATGCCCCTCGGGATAATAGAGATCTTGGAAACGGGATCAGCGCCAGGCACCAGCTCCGCCACAAGGGCGTGACCCGACTCATGGTAGGCGACGATCTTTTTCTCCTTGGGATTGATGACGTGGCTCTTCTTTTGTAGTCCCGCGACTACCCGTTCAATCGCCTCGTCGAATTCCGCCATCTCTATGGACTCCTTGTCCTGGCGCGCGGCCAGCAAAGCAGCCTCGTTGACGATGTTGGCTAGGTCCGCGCCGACGAAGCCCGGAGTCTTCGCTGCCACTATGGCGAGATCCAGATCAGGAGAGAGTTTCACTTTCTTCGCGTGCAGTTGGAGGATTTTCGTGCGTCCCTTGATATCGGGACGATCCACCAGGATTTGCCGATCAAAACGGCCGGGCCGTAACAGGGCGGCGTCCAGGATCTCGGGGCGGTTGGTAGCGGCCATGATGATGACCCCCTGGTTCGGATCAAACCCGTCCATCTCGGCTAAGAGCTGATTGAGGGTCTGCTCCCGCTCGTCGTTGCTGGAAAGCACGTTCACTCCCCGGGCCTTGCCTACGGCATCGAGCTCATCGATGAAGATGATGCTGGGGGCACTTTTCACGGCTTGAAGAAACAGGTCCCTGACCCGAGCCGCCCCGACTCCGACAAACATTTCGACAAAGTCGGAACCGGAAAGGCTGAAAAAGGGAACGCCGGCCTCACCGGCGACTGCGCGAGCAAGCAGTGTTTTCCCTGTGCCCGGCGGCCCCACGATCAAAACACCCTTGGGAATACGCCCGCCCAGTCTCTGATACTTTTCCGGATCCTTCAGGAATCCGACAATTTCAGCGACCTCTTCTTCGGCCTCGTCGATTCCCGCGACATCGGCAAATGTTACTCCCGTTGCCTTTTCAATGTAGACCTTTGCCTTGCTTTTACCGATCTGCATTAAGCCGCTGCCTGCCGACCCCAGCTTCTTGCCAAGATAGCTCCACAGCAAAAAAAATAGCCCCACCGGAACCACCCAGGATAAAATGGTCGGAAGCCAATTGTTGGCTACCTCCCCTTTGAAGGGAACTTTTGCCGCTTCAAGTTCCGCAGTCAAGCCGGGATCCTCTACTCGCACCGTTTCAAACGGTAACAGTTTTTTGCCTTCAACGATTTCCGGAGGAATCTTTTTTACTTTCTCCGGCGTAAAAATTTCCTTAACGGCCGCTCCCTTCAAATTGCCATCAATGGTCGTCTCGCCGATTGCAAGATCGTTGACAAGGTCTTTTTTGAGTAGAGATTTGAATTGGCTGTAGCTGATGATCTCGACATGAGCCCTGATAAAGTAGTTTTGAATCATTAGGATAGTTAAAAAAACGAAAACGAAATACCCGATGGAAAGTTGCCGCCGTTTCTTTTCCATCGGTAGCTTGTTTTTCTTTCTCGCTTGGTAGTCAGTCCGCAGGTCGGTGAGGAATTTCTTTACAGACTCTCGTGGACCGGCTTTCTGTGGCATTTTGTCGTCCTGCCGATTGGACAAGAGCGGAACTCTTCGGATTACAGAGCTATGAAATGGGATTCTCATATATTAGTCAGCTTTCTTTTATACCCGCTCCGCCGACCGCTGAGCAGGATGTTAATCAGCGCTAACGCTGCAGCAGCAACCAGCAACAGGTGAATCATTCCACCGGCGACCTGAGTGACCAAG
The DNA here is from genome assembly GCA_963737905.1 of uncultured delta proteobacterium. Lineage (GTDB taxonomy): Bacteria > Desulfobacterota > Binatia > UBA9968 > UBA9968 > DAIRFP01. The sequence continues at coordinate 57,006 of CAVTUQ010000032.1, forward strand.
CCCAAGACCCACAGACCAAGAAGAACAACGAAAACGGCCCAAGGCATAATTCACCTCAAGGTTCATATTGTTTCTGCTGCGTGCTGGTTATCCTTAACCAGCCACCGCTCCCGCATGATCTTGTCCTGGATCCGCAGCAGCCCCTCGGTCAGGGCCTCGGGCCGGGGCGGGCACCCGGGAACATAAACGTCCACAGGAACGATTTTGTCTACGCCTTTGCAGACCGAGTAGGCGAGCTGAAAAAGTCCCCCACAGTTGGCGCAGCTCCCCATCGAGATGACGTATTTCGGATCGGGCATCTGATCGTAAAGCAGCTTGGTCCGCTTGGCCATTTTGTAAGTCAGCGTCCCGGCCACGATCATCAGATCCGACTGGCGAGGCGTAGCCCGCGGGACAGCACCAAACCGATCGATATCGGCGCGCGGACCTCCCGTTTGCATCAGTTCGATAGCGCAACAGGCCAAACCAAACAACATGTACCACTGAGACGAAGCGCGCCCCCAATTAAGGAGATCATCAACTTTTGTCGTAAAAACGGTTTCGGGTAACTGGTTCAATAATGACGTAAAAGCCTCCTAGTTCTCTTCGATTTTCCATTTAAACGTACGCCGACTTCGGAAGGATTGCTGTCCAATATTGGACGATCACAGAAGAATTATCGCGAGGCCGTGATCTACCTTGCGTGAACGCTCGTTCTACCTCACGCAAGATTCCGTCGGGCTGTCGCAGCCAAGCTCCACAATTTGATCCGCGCGCTACGCACAATGCAGCACTCCATGTTCATCGAATCACCCTATCCGCCCTCACCAGCACATTCGGCGGGATCGTCAGGCCGATCTCCTTCGCGGTTTTTAGATTGATGACGAGGTCAATCCTATCGACTCCCTCCACCGGCAAGTCCTTGGGTTTAACACCAGTAAGAATGCGCTGGACATACTTCGCTGACAGGCGGCCAATTTCGTGGCGGCTCACGCTGTAGCTGGCGAGGCCTCCCTTGATGACAGAACTGGGGGTGACGAACATAGTCGGTAACCTCTTGGCCCTTGCCGTGTCGATGATCAGTTGAGTATGGACAACCGCGATCGCGTCCGACACTTCAAAGTAGGCATCCATTTCCCCGGCCTTAAGCGCTTGCACACCTGCCCGAAGTTCCTCGGCGGAAGCGATGTGCCGCTCGACAAACTGAAGTCCCATCTGTCCCGCAGTCTCTCGCACCAACTTGGCGGACTCACTGGCAACACGACTGCGGGGGTTATAGAACGTTACTACCCGATGAAGCTTCGGCACTATCTCTTTAAAGATCTCCAGACGCTTCGTAGTAAGATCGGTGTCCCGGTAGAAGACGCCTGTAAGTCTTCCACCCGGTTTTGCGAAGCTCGCCACTAGCCCGATATCAACCGGGTCGGCCCCAGCACAGAAAACGATGGGGATGTCTACCGTCGCCCGCTTTGTTGCTAGGGTGACTGAGGTTTGAGTTGTATATATCAGGTTGACTTTCTCTTCTTCGAGATTTTTGGCTGCCTCCTCCGCCGCCTTCGCATCGCCCTTGGTATCTCGAATTGCCAGAGTAAATTGCTTCCCCTCTTCAAACCCCAGCTGCTTGAGACCGGCCCTGAGCCCGTCAATTACCTCGTACCATGCGCCGCCTGCAGTAACGACACCGACTCGGTAGACCTTTAGCTGCTGCGCCTCGGCGAGGTTCGGGTGCACCATCATTACAGCAACGAGCAGTGACAGACCTATTCCTGTTTTCATTGTCTTTCCAAGATGCAAGGCGTAGTCCTACCGCGAACATTCTTCACGACCTTCCGAACCGTATCGATGGGGTGCGGTGTCACTGAGCAACGCTGAGTGGCCATAAATTTAGGCTCCTTTCCTCTCCGAACTTACGCTGATTCGGAAGGATTGCTGTCTAGTATTGAACGACTCTGGAAAAAGATTTATCGGCAGATATGCAGCCGATCCCGGAAGTCTTCAGAATGAACTGGATAAGAGATTTGCTTGAACGGGGAGATTTCAGCCCCAACTCCGCTTTTTCCTTGCACCCTTGTTATGGGAATTGGCCTCGGACCAACGAACGATGGTTGCCTCTAACTCGCGAGAATTTCAACGTAACCATGTTGTCGCCAATGTCAATGCCGTCGCTTGCGCCAAGTGAAATTACTGAAGCCCAGGGGCCATTGATGGCCCGCAGACACGTATCGGGTCCCGGCTCCCCGGCATACATCGCTAGCAGTCGGTTCTTAGTCACGAAATCCACGATACGCTTCAGGTGTGTTGATGAGGGGTTCGGGCGCGGTAATCGAGATTGGCGTCTTGCGCTCGACTTGCTCGCACGAGCGTAGGGGCCGCCGCGATCGATTTGCCAGTACAGCAGAGAGAAGGTCAGCACGTTGGCCACCCATATCGCGTTGGCGACCGACGGTTGGAGCGTGCTCGCGCCGATCATATCTGCCAGCTCCACGATTGTGTTGGCAACATAGACCACGGCAAGGAGTATGATCGTCGTTCGCTCGATGCGCAGCCACTTTCCTCCCCTTGACACGGTGAAACGCCGTGATTAAGTTCCCCACATCTAAACAAAAGCTTTAAAAAGGAGGGCTAATTATGGAACTAGTAAGATGGGATCAAGTTGAGGGTGTAAACAGATTTCAGTCCCGAATCAACGAGCTATTCGAAGACACGTTCGGTCGGACACGGGCGCAACAGAGTGCCGCTACTGGAGTCTGGTATCCTCCCGTCGACATTCTTGAAAGTAAGGATTCGTATCTCATTCGCGCCGAGTTACCCGGAATGAGAATCGAGGACCTCAAAACGGAAGTGAACGAAGGGATATTGACACTGAGTGGCGAGAGAAAGTTTGAAGAGCCGGCCAATGGGGTCGAGTACCACCGAGCCGAGCGGGTTGCAGGTAAATTTTCTCGATCCTTCTACCTGCCGCAAACAGTGAAACACGATGGCATCAAAGCAACCTATCGCGACGGAATACTTGAAGTAAAAGTTCCCAAAGCCGAAGAGGCCAAGCCAAGACAGATCGCTATAAGCCTGAACTGATTCATCGCAAAACCGTCAAACAGCAGGAAGGGGGAAAGCCAGGCGCTTCCCCCTTGGTTTCTCGTAACGCCGCCAAAAACAATGGATGAAGGGCGCATTTTTATAGATGCCGAAACGTTCAACGATCTGTCTAACACCATCGGTGAGCTGATTAAGTACCTAGGATGGCTCAATGAACGAAAGGATTTGGAGGCGATCAATAAACTCAGCCCGATCGTTGGGCGAATGACGGATCTATTTGTAGCCATCACCGAAGGGGCTTTCCCGCGAATATCCCATGCCGTTGATACTATCAATCAGGTTCGCGGCGAGATTAGTCAGAGGATTGCTCAAGCCAACACACCGGAGGAGATTGAGCAACTCTCTAAAGAGGTCGATAAGCTAGTGAGCGACTACCAGAAGCGCATAGATGAAGTTAAGGCAGAAACAAAGCGCTTGGAAAAACAGAGTCGCAAGCAGAGTCGGAAGCAGTGAGGGTTACCGGATCCAGCTGAACGAATTGTCTACATCTCAGACAGCATGCCCCGCCCAAGAGATAGAGCAAAAAGATGGATGAGTTAGCGCGGGAATACCGCGACACCCACGACCCGGAAATTCCAGAGGAGATTTACCAATTGAGCCGCGAGCTAGAAAAGATGGAGAAGCCTGAAAGAAAAAATTAGGGGCCGAGCGTTAACCCGTCTTTCAACTTGCCACGAACACCCACGGTTCACCGAGCTTGCCATATTCCTTAGCAAGAAGGTTGATTTCGTCATTTTCGTCATTCACTTTCATGTCGTGAGTCGCGGCGAAGTTCCGCGCCAAGGCGTCCATTTGCTTTCCAATAAGCTCTTTGACCGATTCTCGAATGCGGGGGAAGATCGTGCAAAGCACTTGTTGCTGAGCCTCCAGTTCCCACCAGTGTTGTTGTCCATAACGTTGAACATGATAGCGGAACTGCGAAATCAACCATTCCGGTTGAATGTGTGGCTCCAAAAAGGTCAAGGCTTCACGAACCTCCGGCGTGTCGATGTCTCTTTGCTTACATTCCAGTGTGGCGGATTCGAGGGTCGCAAGGGCTTCTAAGACGGTCATAGTGCTCCTGGTATCACAGAACGCATCGTATCCACCAGCATCACCAGGCTGATAACCACCGGAATCAACAGAGTGCGTTGGTGGATTCCCAAATCAGTATTTCGCCGATGTTCACTACGGCGTACAACGACGACCCATCATGAAGTGGGTGCTAGTAACACATCGAATCCGATTTGGCCGCCGTTCGGGGCGTTGACTTGGATGCCCTGTCCCGGAGGAATCAGATAAGTTCTTGAGCCTGTGCTCAAAGCCCCAACAATGGCTTGATCGGCTGGGTTCGCAGTAGAGTTGAAAATTACGGGGTGTGCGCGCGCGCGTGTACTAAACGAACCCGCAACCTGAACCGTGACCAGGAGTGGCGTGGGGGAATCATTTTGATAAAGGACTCCACTTGTATTTTGTGGCAGATCTGTAAACTGCATTAAACCCTCCTCTCAGGATTGGCTAACGAGAAGTTGCTCATGATGGTCTCAACACTAATCACCCGATCCTTCTGAGCTACCTTATTTGACTTTGTATAACATTTGCTGATACGTCCCCCGTTCCTTCAGAAATCTTCTGCATGAACTCTTCTCGGGTAATCAGCCCCTTCTCAATCAAGAGTTTCGCCAGTGCGTCGGTCTGCGCGAGTCTTGAGACGAGAAGTTCTTCCAACGTGAGAGGTCTTTTATCTGGTTTTGCCATTGTGGCTTCCTCACTTGATTACCCGGTCGGCGCGGTAAAGAACTGACTGCGGAATCGTCAGACCGATCTGCTTGGCCGTCTTTAAGTTAATCACCAACTCGAACTTCGTCGGCTGTTCAACGGGAAGGTCGGCAGGCTTGGCTCCCTTGAGGATGTCCACGTAATATGCGACGCGCCGGTAGCTGTCCGCGAGGTCCGCCCCGTAGGACATGAGCCCACTTCTCCGCGACCTCAGCGGTCATGAGAAAAAATCGCCGCCCGCCCTTCGACCAGGCTCAGGACGAACGGCTAAGTACTTGATTCACCGATTCCGCCACCCCGTTCGTGCTCAGGTTCTCGAAGCATGACCGGATTTCCAGCGCCTCCGGGGTGCAAAACTCTGAGTCCTTCTTCTCCTTACGTGAACGCTCGTTCTAGCTCACGCAAGATTCCGTCGGGTTCGCGCAGTCCAAGGTCCACGATTTGATCGGCGCGGGCTTGCGAATCGCTGTTGGCATAGATACGTAGCTGGGGCGCGTTGCCCGACGGCCGGACGTGCGCGACGTCGCCATTGTGGAAATAGACGCGCACCCCATCGAGGACATTGATGCGCACGATATCGTCGAATCCGAGCGCGGGCGTGAAGAAACGCATCAACGTGGCTTTGCGTTGCTGCCAGTCTGCGATTGCCGGTGCCGCGAGCAGCGTGGAGACCGTGCCCGGATGGCTGCGGTCAAATACGCGTGCTGTGCTATCGAACGCCACCTCGATCACATCGCCGGGTGGTATCAGATGAGCCAGGATGGCCTGGCTAACCGCGACCGGTACGTTGTCGAGCAAGCCGGCGCGGCCAAAGCGTGCCGGCAGCCGGTTCCATAGTGCGGCCAATCCGACGCGCTGCTCGGCGGCGGCGAACAAATTTGCCAGGATGGGCAACGTCGAGTCGCGCGTGGGCAGCGCGATCAGTGTCCCCCCGGTCAACGGAATATCGCTGCCGGTCAAAAATCCGCCGTTGGCTTCCCAGCCCACGATCCGTGTGTGTTCTCCGGCGCGCAATTCGTCGAGGGCGGAGATGACATAGGGCGATCCGATCTTGGTCTTCTCGAAGAAAACCCCACGCTCGCCCATGCGTCGCTCGACCGCATCGTTGGCGCTAATGGGAACCGCGGCACCATCTGCGCGCAGGTATTCAGCGACTACCATGCCGAGCAGGTCACCGGGCAAAAAGCGCACGCGCCGGCCGCCCGGGTGGACCTCGGCGGCGGGCAGCACCGCTATCACGAGCGGCCGGTCGGAGTCGCCATCCGTAGACACGATTGCGTGAAGCGGCCGGCCGCTCGCTTCGGCAGCCACCGCGAACTCCTCCAGGCGATCAAGCTGCTCGTCGGTGATGTTCTCGGTATCGATGGAAACGAAGGTCTCGCTGCGCCCAGCGGTGACCACCTCGGCGCCGAGCGCGCGCAGGATCTGCGGCAAGATATCGCGGCCCACCGCCGAATGCTGATACACAAGAACGCGCAGGCCGGATAGACCACCGCCGGTGAAACTTGTCAAATAGCGGCGGACGTAGGCTTGCTCGGCGGCGCGATCGAGCGGCGGCAGGTCCGCCGGCCGCTTGAACATTCCGGAGGCGTCGAAGGCCGATGTGGTCGCGGTCCGGCTGTATTCCTCGACGCGCACGCGCTCGACCTCCGCCGTGATGCCGGGTTCGTCCTGTTTCAGAACCTCACCGACACTTTTATTGATTTTAATACCGTTGCGATCGAACGGAATGTGGCTGCCGGTCACCATCACACCGGCTGCGTCCGGTAGAGATGGCATGCGAGACTAACGCGGGTGTAGGAATCTTGCCCGAGTTCTCCACGTGGCAACCCGAGTCGACAATCGCCCGTGCCGAGGCGCGCATGATGCGGTCGGTGCTCGGCCGGAGGTCCCCCGCGATAACCACTGTGCTGCCCGCACGGATATCGCCGATGCTCAACAAATACCGGAGCGCGCCTTTGACATTGACATAAGCCTCGATGTCGGTGATGTCTTTGACCAGACCGCGTAATCCGCTGGTGCCAAAGGTCAACGGGACTGGAGCATAGTTAAGAAACGAAGCCGTGGGGTGGATTCGCGGTTCGGGCATTGGAGTCATGGTGTTTACGCATGTCCTCAACGTACCTTAGTGGTTTGGCAACTCTTTCAAAACGAAATGAATCTATTACTTCTCACCCAAGCTAGGTTTCCTGCGGAAATCAGCCGGACAACTCCCACGAGAGTGGCAGAGCCTAAGATCGCGGTGGCATATCTGCTAAACGAACTGCCTTCCCCGATGACAGCCCAGAGAAATAGATAACCTCCAAAAGAGGCACCAAGGATACCCAACACGATATCTAAGCTTCTGGCATAGCCGCCTAGTAATCTTTTCCCGTACCCCTGTTCCCCCATAAATGTTCCTGTCAACCAACCGGTCATTCCGCCCACTAAAATCCAAAATATCCCGCTCATAAAAACCTCCCGCTATTTACCATTGCGATCCGGGGAGAGGGGACATCTCCCCTCCCCGGACCGGCAGGTCTTCCCGGTTAGGCCGCTTTAGCGGCGATCTGGTGCGAAGTCGAGTTCGCGACCTCAAACAACTCCACTCTGGGAGTACCTTCCACCACCTTCGACAAGGTCTTCAAGATCTCAGGATACTTCTCACGGTTGTAAGCCTCCGCGTCCTCTTTCCTATCCCAGAAGCTAATGGCTACTACCTCATTGCGCTCCGGGGCGACGAGGGTGATCTCATCCCTAAATCCCTTTTGTTTCCGGAGCACGGGAATAACCTCGTTCTCAAGAGTGCGGGTAAACTCAGCCACATTATTGGCCTTGAGCTTCATACTGACGTTGCGGGTATACATTTCAACCTCCTTGGTTGGACTGGTGAGAGGGTTAAGTATTGTGGGGCTTACGTGAAGAATTTCAGTAACCGAGGAAGGAAACCCTATGCCTAGCTTCTTTAACAGTAGTCACTAAACTCTCGTTGTCAAGTAACTTTGTTGAGCCGGCAAATAGGCGGTGTGTTTATAACTGGCGGTTCACTCCTAACGAAACTTGCAGAAGCGGAAGCGATCCCCGCTAGCTGTTTGATCGATCGGAGTGGTATTTCGGTCGGCGCGGCTCTTTTCTGTCCTTTAGACCCTGCTATTAAGCTTCCGATCCATGCTCATCAATCCATGCCCTACATAGGCTGAGCGCGTGCTCTTCGGCTGCCTTCTTAGTCGTAAAAGTCAAGTCGGTGGATTCCAAACGTTTAATCTCTATCGTCGAGTTTTCATGTGTAGCGAACACGAGTCCCCGAGGTTGCCATAGCTTTCCCGATTTTGGAACTGCGATCCCGTAAATGGGATGGTTCTTGTATGGACACATTTTGGTATCCTCTTTCAGTCCAGTATTATAGGACCCAGTAGGTTTCTACCATTTGTATTGAGCTCCTTTGCACTTATTCCAACTCACTCGCGTGCTAACGCTTTCAGCAATCGGTCTAGGTCATACTCCCGATTTCGAATCGTCGAGAAATAGTGCCTGCTGGCTATTACCCCGACTGATAACGTGATAAAAAGCTCGTGGCTTACGCGCCATGACGAGATGCTATGAGAAAGCTCATTCATAAGTCAATGCCCGGCCCACGCGCTAAGAATAAATAGACGCCGCCGTAGCTGTTATTCCAAGGAGCCATTGATATGAAGAAGTACAAAAAAATTCCTTACGTCGGATCCGTCATGACCCCTTTTCCCTATTTTGTTGACACGGATAATGAGGTTGGAGAAGTGGAGCGATTGATGGGCGAGCACCATATCCATCATATTCCTGTGCAGCAGAATGGTCGAGTTGTCGGAATAGTTTCAGAGCGAGATCTGTATCACTTAGGCGATCGGTTCCTGCCAATTACAGACAGGGCACGCATCCGAGCCCGCGACATTATGGCTTATCATCCGTATATCGTTGCCTTCGACACCCCTCTCAACGAAGTCGCTCTTGAGATGGCAAAACGTCATGCCGGGTCCGCGATCGTTCTTCATCATGAAAAACTTGCCGGCATCTTGTCTGCAACGGATATCTGTCGTATTTTGGCCGAGATATTCGAGTCTGAATTTTCGCCCGATACCGGAGGTGACGCTGCTTAGACTCTCATGTGCCACCACGAACGGTGGCCGTAATAACTCGTGTGAATTGAATTATTCTACTACAACGCCACTAACGTCCATGGTTTCTATGCCGGGATTTTTGTCGGTAGTCTCTCCGGACTCGCTTTTGCCGTTTGTGCCTGTTTTTTTATCTTCTGTTTCCGAGCCTTGTCCTTATCCTTCTTACCTTTGTCTCCCATCGTGTCCCTCCTGTTCCACAAAGCGCCGATAGCATCCCTCGCTTGGGCCCGCGAGGTTTACGTTGTAAGTTCACACTTCGACTTGCTGCGAAAATGGATTGTAAAAATAAAAACGCCGTCACCTAGCAGCCCCGTCGAACCAGAGCAGCGCACCCCTTTTCAATGCAATTTTGGACCACGCGGGTTTAATTCCCCGCAACAGTGACAAATCCAGTAGTCCGAGTATCGTTTTGTGACGGAGCATTCTTCACAAGCGCTACAATGACGATGGGGACAGCCGCCACAATCGGCGCTGCCAATCGTTCCCGATGCGCGGCTAGCCTTTGCCCATGCCTGTTTCGCTGAACCCGCTTCGATCAGAACAAAACGCTTGTTATCCACCCCGTTATATTCCTGAGTCACCCGTCGGATCACCCGGTCTCGCAGATCAACCGCATAAAGCGCCATATTGCCTTCACTCCTCAAGGCGAGCCTTACGCCCGTTTTTGCTCACTATACTTTTGGTCCTGTAAAACTGCACCGGCTCACCAGGAATTACTGTCTAATATTGAACAATACTGAAAATAATTATTGCGAGGCCCGCGGGCAGCCACAAGTGATAAAGCCTATTCTAAAACGCTCAACGTGACAAGGATTCCCCCCCGGCATGACCAGAGGATCGTGCTAAAAACGCCTCTGGTTCCCGTCGCACGGCAAGAGGGCTCGCTTTATGTAAGGAAACGTCTTAATAAGTCGACGGGCAACGGTAGGACGACGGTGGAATTATTATCCGCCGATACCTCGACTAGACTTTGCAGGAATCTAAGGTGCATCGCTGCCGGCTGTTTCGCAATGATCTCAGCTGCATCTGCAAGCTTCTGCGAGGCCTGAAACTCTCCCTCGGCGTGAATGACCTTGGCACGCCGCTCTCTTTCCGCTTCCGCCTGCTTGGCCATGGCGCGCTGCATCTCCTGGGGAAGGTCGATGTCCTTCAATTCTACTAAAACCACTTTGATTCCCCACGGCTCTGTTTGGGAGTCCAGGATCTCTTGAATTCGGGCATTGATCTTTTCCCTCTCGGCTAAAAGCTCGTCCAGCAGGGCCTGCCCGCAAGTGCTCCTGAGTGTGACCTGGGCGAGTTGAGAACTGGCGAAGAGATAGTTTTGCACTTCGGTGATGGCTCGATTGGGCTCGACTACCCGGAAGTAGAGAACAGCACTGACCTTGATGGAGACGTTGTCGCGTGTAATCACATCTTGCGGAGGGACATCCATAGTCACGGTGCGAAGATCCACTCGCATCATTTTCTCAACGAGTGGAATGACATACGTAATCCCAGGGCCCCGAGCCCGTACTAAACGCCCCAGCCTAAAGATCACTGCTCGCTCATACTCCTTTAAAATCTTGATCCCACTGATAGTGAGCAAAACGGAGATGATCAGAACTGTGGCGATCGCCCCAATATTAAACATAGCCTCTCCTACGCTAACTTCGCGCTCAGATCAACCTTTCTCCCTTGCAGGTGCAAGAGGCGCCACGGCATATCCTGCCGTCTCATTATAATACGAACCGGATGTGATGCAGCAATATAACTGCGTCACGGGTTAACAGCAAAATGACGACAATCACCAGCTTGAGGTGCCTGATTGGCACCTCAAATCTGATTTGGATCTTTAGAAATCCCGCGTCGTCTATCTGGCTTCGACTGCTGCTTGGGAAATCTTCAGCGCGATACCCATAGGCAATGGATTATCGCCGGTACTCAATGCCGTGCCCTAATCTCTCCAGTTCCCAGGATGAGACCTTTTCTATCTTAACGTCTTCTTTTGCTGCGGCGGCCTGCAATTTATCCGCTTGGGGCAGTTTGATCAGGTATTTGACATTGTTCCCGTCGCTCAGCGTCACCGAGAGAACCATCTGTTTGCCTTCTTCCGTTCCCAATGTTTGAAGTCCGGCAATGCATAGCTAGGCCCGCGACATTATCCTCTCTCTTACCCTCTTTAAAGAATATTGCCGTTTTTCAACTACAAGAGTTTTAACGCAACTGCGTAACCGGTTAGCAGTCCGTGGAAAAACGCTTGCCTCTCCTTTTGGTTGGTCTTTTCATAGTGCCGAGACGCCTCATCCAGTGCTTTCAGGAGCTTTTCGCGGCGTTTCTGTCGCGTTCCTCCACCCAGCATCTTATCAAGAAGCACCTGCACCGCCTGATCGTCCGCGATGATATATTTGTGATCATGTGGCATAAAAAATCACCTCCCTATGGCAACTCTATCCTGTACAAGCCGGCTCTTATTTGCCCGCTATGCGAGACGCATCTGGGCCAATGACGCGTACGCACCGCCGCCGCTTATATCCGGAACGATCTCTAGCTCAAGGGCGGTTACTCCGTTGAGCTTAACAGTATAATCCTCGATCTCCTGGTTAGTGACCGGCGGACTGAAGGTATACTGCTGACGCACAATCTCCCTGGGCGTCTGCTGGCCTTCCGGTAACCAGCGCAGCACGAATTCCTGCGTGCGCCCCTGTTCCTTTTCGTCGAACCCGAGAAGGATACGCCCGAGGCTAAGGGGTTGGTCAAAGATGAGGCGGATCGTCTGTTTTCCGGGTTGCGCCGCTCGCCAGCCCGGCCCGCGATCGAGTATCAGAGCCGACTCGATCGGATGTTCGGCACTTTCCGAGGTGATCTCGACCCGAGCTAAACGCTCGAGATCCAACCACACATCACCTGAACGTGAGACAGCTTCAGAACCTGTGTTGATCGTCTGTTTGCGCATCAGACCTCCATTTTCTCTATCAGCATAACGATAGAATTCTCTGGCACCAGTTGGCTTTTAGCGTATGGTTCCAACTATATGCCATAAGCTATCGGCCAATTTGTCTTTTTGTTCCCTCGATCCATTCGAAATCATCATCACTGAGCTTGCCCCACCACGATTTAAGTGTACCGCGCATTTGCTTCCACTGCCCTGCAAAGATGTCATGGTTCATCGGATTGTTCTCGATATTTTTGTCCATCTGTCAGTTACCTCCTCTCTATAGACCGAGTATGTACGATCAAAAATCAAATCGTTTCCCGACCCTAACGCAAGTTGAACAAATGCTCTTGGACGCGAACGAATTGCGTGTAGCAAAGGCCGCTCTCCGATCCTTGCCTTCCGGCTCACTGCATTGTTCCGGCTGGCTGCTTGATTGCATTTTTTCGTAGTTTGAGAGCATTGTCTACTTGTTCCTCCGCCACGCTTTTGCTCTCCCCCATCACTTCCGAGATCTCGCAAATCAGGAACTTTCTTGCTTTATCCAACTTCTGTTGATCGCGGGGTGATAGAATCTTCGTTTCATTCAACTGGGTCAGTGATTCAATGATTTGAGCCAAGTCAAATGCCGACCCCGAGCTCAATAATTTTACGTTGTCGATGTCACGCTGCTTCCAGTTCTTGGATGATGTAACGGAATTTTCTAAATGACCCATCAGCTTCGGAATCTCGGATTTTCCCATCAACTGCCGGATACGCAGGGCACTGACTTTGTCTACTGGGACGAACACTGCGTCGCCGCTATTGTCCAACAGTGCCAACCGGTAGAAGCTTGTCGGCCGGCCAGCAACCACCTTTTTTACCAACGCGCCGATCAAACAGGGACCCTGGGACGGATAAACGACCTTATTGCCAATACTGAATGTCATTCGATTCTCCTTTCCCGTTACGGGAACTGACATCAACTGGGTTGCTGCTGGGAAATAGCCGTAAACGTCGCGCCGTTGTGCGCTGAGAAAATCTGCTGCACAGCGGGACGTCCCAAGCCACTGTCGCCGGCCTTCGTGGTTTTAAATAATTCAGCCGCTCTAGGCGATCTTGGCGAGGTAAGCAGTGAGCTTGTTTTCTTTGATGATGAAAAAGCGATCTCTATTCGTCCGATCAGCCCGAGGTTATGAAATCTCGGCATAAACAAGTTGGCCCGAGGCCGCGTCGTGCCCACCATCCCCGACAATTGAATCATGATCCAGCTTCCTTTCGATAACAATTGAATGCTCTAGGGATTCGGTCGGCAAGACGCTGTTACAGTTGCCCCCTCGCTGTGTCGCAAATTCAAGAGCTTTGAGATGATGACTCAGCTGTTCCTGAAACCAAGTATCCGTGGGCCATTGCCACTTCATATGGGGAAGGTCCTTGTCGCGGTAGGAGCAGCCATTCGCCTTACTCTGCAAGAAAATGAGTTGCCAGTAGCTGATCTTGTCCTCCTCGTCTACATAAACACGAGTTCTGCTGAAGACCTCTTTCACCAGCGCTGCAACCCCGCTCGCCAAGAATCCAATCAGGAGTAATTGCTTTTCCAGATAATAGACCTTCATGGTTACCTCCACGATATTTTCGTTTTCACTTCAGGCCGCCAGCCGCTGCTGCCACTCTCACGACGTAGAAAGGCTGAGCCGAAGGACCAGGCTCCACAGACCACCCCAAAGGCTCCCAGCTTTGTCCCGGGCCTTAATGTGGCCGGCCGGGCCTGTAGGCAGAGGAATCGCTGACGTGTTGTTCGTTGTGATAGTCTTTGCCCACGATAGACAATTCGTTCATGCCGAAGCCCGACCTCTAAACTTCTTTGATGATGCTTCTGCCTCGGCCTGGTGGTTGCCGACACTCACTGCGACATTGTTCTTCGCTAGGGATTGCCTTCCTCAGCGTAGATTTAACTTATGCCGACTCGGCAGGAGTTACTGTCTAATATTGGACGCTTTTGAAAATAATTATCGCACCGTTGGCAGAGATCCGGGGTCGATCTCGGCACCGGTCGGCTCTTGTTGGACAAGTCGTCGCGTTGGGACAGCCGGTTGGTTTGGCCTGGGTGAAGATGTGTAGAGCGCAGCGAACTCGGGCAACGCGAGCTTCGGGGTCGTTGGCGCTCAATTGAATTTTCCCAAAGGTCTCTTCCCGTGCCTCTCCACTATTCGTGGACGTATTCCGTTACGAAAACTATCATGGTTTTTGCAAGTGATAACGAAGACTTCCGGTCACTTACCATTGACAATGGCCCCTCCCATCCCTAGGTTGTTTATTCGCCCCTAATATAAGCTGTGTTACGTAAGTCGTCTGGAGGCTCAGTTATGTCAGCGAACGATTGGGATTTTCTAATCTGGCAGCGCGCGAACGATCTACTCCAACAGGCAGAACGGATCCGTAGGAATTTTTTGCAAATCGCCGATGGGGATCGCTATCGGGCATCTTACGGAAGAACGCCACGCTGGGAACCCCCGGTCAATGTCGTCGAGACCGACGAAAGCCTCTGGGTGATTTCGGCTGTCCCCGGAGTGGCAGTTGACCGAGTGGACGTACGGCTAGAAGGACGCGAACTTGTCATCGCAGGCGAACGCCCGCTGCCGAGATGCTGCAATGACGGGGAGCTAAAGATATGGGAGATCCCGCTCGGCCGTTTCGAGCGGCGACTGAGGCTCGTAGGAGGCGAAAAGCCTCTATCGGTGGGAGAAATTTCTTTTCAGGATGGTCTATTCATCATCGAGATAAGGAAGCATTCATGAAGGCTGAAGAAAACGAATCCTCTAAATCCAAGCCGCGCCTCAATATCCCTGAGGGAGCGATGGTCATCATACCCCTGCGGAACCGGGTACTCTTTCCGTCGATGATCATGCCCGTTATGGTCCGCCGGCCGGAAAGGCTCCACGCCGTCGAAGAGACCGTTCGCCAACAACTGCCCATTGGATTTGTCACCCAACGCGATCCGAATATAGACGCTCCGCAGCCCAAAGACGTCTACGGAGTAGGTACCGCGGCGGATGTCCTACGGATGTATACTCTGCCGGACGGTCAGCGTCAGATCCTCGTTCAGGGCCGCCGCCGCTTCGAGATCGGCGAATTTCTTGAAACCGATCCCCTCCTCATTGCGCGTGTCACGATGGTGGAAGAAAAGGCACCGCAGACGAAGGAGTTCGAGGCGCGAATCTTACATCTGCGTCAAGAAGCAGCCAGGGCCTTGTCATTATTCCCTGAACCCATGAACGAACTGAGAGCGATGATCGAAAGGATTGACGATCCCTTATCCGTAATCGATGTCATCGCTTCCACCTTGGACCTTCCGTCCGCCGAGAAACAAGAGATCCTGGCGATCCTCGACCCGGAGGCACGAGCCCAAAGGGTTTCAGAAAAGTTGGCGCGTCAGATCGAATTGCTGGAACTGAGCAGAAAAATCGGCGATGAAACCAAGGAATCCATGGATAAGTCCCAGCGCCAATATTTTCTGCGCGAACAACTGAAGGCCATTCAAAAAGAGCTGGGTGAGGAGGATGGGAAAGGTAGCGAAGTTGAAGAGCTGAGAAAACAAATCTACGAGGCAAAAATGCCTCCCGAGGTCGAGAAGGAAGCGCTCAAAGAGCTGGCTCGGTTTGAGCGTATTCCAGAGATGGCGGCTGAACACTCGTTGTTAAGGACTTACTTGGACTGGTTGGTGGAGCTCCCTTGGAGCGTTTTTACCAAAGAAGAGATCGATCTTCCAAAAGCACGTGAAATTCTCGACACCGACCATTACGGTCTCGAAAAAGTGAAAAAACGCATTATTGAATTTCTCGCGGTCCGTAAGCTGATGCCGCAGGGGAAAAGCCCTATTCTGTGCTTAATCGGTCCCCCGGGAGTAGGAAAGACCTCCCTCGGACAAAGCATCGCTCGCGCCATGAATCGCAAGTTCGTGCGCCAGAGTCTAGGCGGGGTCCACGATGAGGCGGATATTCGAGGGCATCGACGCACCTATATCGGCGCACTCCCGGGTAATATTATTCAGGGAATCAGAAAAGCCGGCAGTAGAAATCCCGTCTTCATGTTGGATGAAGTCGACAAACTCAGCGCAAGTTTTCATGGCGACCCATCCGCCGCGTTGCTGGAGGTCCTCGATCCCGCTCAGAACGCAACCTTTCAAGACCATTACATCGCGCTTCCCTTCGATCTAAGTCAGGTATTGTTCATCGCAACGGCTAACGTGCTCGACACCGTTCCGGGCCCTCTGCGTGATCGAATGGAGATCCTGGAATTGCCGGGATACACCGAGGATGAAAAGCTGGCTATCGCCAAGGGATACCTCGTTCCCCGGCAGATTTCTGAAAATGGTCTTAACCCCGGAGAGATTACTTTTACTGACGAGGCGATCCGGGAAATTATCCGGTCCTACACACGCGAAGCCGGAGTGCGCCAACTTGAGCGCCAGTTGGGAGCGGTCTGCCGCAGTGTGGCAACGCGCGTCGCCGATGGATTTAAAGAGGCTATAACTATCAATAGAGAATCTCTCGCCACTTACTTGGGTCCGCAAAAGTTCTTCAACGAGATCGCGCTGCGCACGAGCTTGCCCGGAGTGGCTACCGGCTTGGCCTGGACCCCGTTTGGCGGCGACATTTTGTTTATCGAAGCGACGAAAATGGCGGGGGACGGCAAGTTACTTTTAACCGGCCAGCTCGGCAATGTAATGAAAGAAAGCGCGCAGGCCGCTTTGAGTCTTGTCAAATCTCGCGCGGAAACCCTGGGAATCGATCCCGATATCTTCAAGAAGAGCGACTTGCACATTCATATTCCCGCTGGCGCTATCCCGAAGGATGGTCCCAGCGCTGGAGTCACGCTTTTTGTCGCCCTCGTTTCACTTCTGACTGGACGGCGAATCAGCAGAGATGTCGCCATGACGGGCGAGATCAGTCTGCGCGGCTTGGTACTCCCGGTAGGAGGAATCAAAGAGAAGATGCTGGCAGCGAAAAGAGCGGGTATTTCCTGCGTCTTGCTGCCTGAGTTGAACCGAAGAGACTTGGAAGAGATTCCCCCGGCAGGCCGCCAGGGGATCCGTTTTGAGTTTTTGCAAACGGCGGACGAGGCCTTGCGGCTTGCCCTAGAGCCCGAAGTCCCGAGCGGCTTTTCTCCCGGTGATAGACTCGCAGCTCGCTCGCTTTCCTGACAAAGTGATCTATAGCCCAGGTCCGCATAAGAGTGTTACTTCACAAAAACCAGGCGTGATCTGCCTATGTCTCCGAAGTTCGCTAAATAATTCATTCGTCATTCGGGGCGACCCCGGATCAGAGTCCGGGGTAGCGCGACCCAGAATCCAGGAAATTGAAAGGCTTTCTGGATGTCCGCTTTCGCGGGCATGACCATGGAAGAGCCACAGACTTGCTTCCTACTAGCTCTTCTTTCCCGTTTCATCTTTGGCGAAGCATCGATCAAGGAATGCACCCAGTGGGCCACGCCCTGCCCTTCTCAAAATCCCTTTCAGCTCGCCTTTATCCAGCCAAATCCCTTCACAGCTTTCACAGCGATCCACGACAAAATCCATAAACTTATAGCTGGCAAGTTTCCCCGGACACTTTGGACAGTTGATTATCTGTCCTTCCCGCCTGACCAATCCAACCTTCTGAAACTCGGCCTTCATCCCCTCAATCAGTTCGTGTTCTTTCACAGCAAAATAGCTATCTTCATTGGCTCGCTCGTCAAACTTTACCTTCTCGCCGAAGCGATCCTTTTCGTTTTCCATGGATTTGCTCTCCGAGGTCATTTTGGCCACGACATTCCCCGTGGTAAGTGACCCTCAGTCGCACTATGACGATTTCTTGGTTCCAACCACGACCAACACGATCCCGCCTACAAGCACCATTCCGCCCAAGAGAGGCGAAAGCGGGATGGTCTTCTTGGTATCAACGGTGGCCTGAAGTGGGCCAACCTCGATAACTCGCGGCTTGTGTAGTTGATCCCTTGGTAAGCAAAAGCCACGATCCCGAGAAAGATGAGAGCGATTCCAATAAGCGTTATCGATTTGGTACCCGTAAAAACTCCTTCCCTCAAAGCTGTAACGGCTACAAAACTCTACGTCCCTGAACAAGATTGACCACGAGAACTATCAGAGCAATAACCAATAGGATATGGATGAGACCACCCATCGTGTAAGAGGTGACCAATCCCAGTACCCACAGGATCAAAAGAATCACAAAGATCGTCCAAAGCATGTTTCAACTCCTTTTTTATAGCGAACCTACTCTGCCGGGTTTTTACCCCCCAATGTTTCTCGCCTTTCTTCCTGCCAGGCCTGATTTTCGCCGATTCTGTCTTCGGTTGCCGGTCTGTCGTCTCGTAGAAGATATTGCGTTCACAGTTAGTGGACAAAGCGTTGTCAGGTCTACGAGTGAAAACCTGAGGCTTTATAAACATTGTTAACGATACGCTGACGAGTTTGAAATTGCTGTCTAATAAGAGACCAATTAGAAAAGAAATGTCGTGAGGCCCGGACTCCTGCGCAGGGCGCTCTTTCCACCGATATCTCACCATTTCAGCAGCAGCGCTACAATTTCTTCTTCACGGCGTCGGCCGCGTCCTGAGTCTTTTCGCCCGCCCGCTCAACGTCTTGCCCTAAACCGTGAACCGTGTTGCAAGCCACATTCGTGCCCACGAGGAGCAACATCAATAGTGTTCCGAAGATTATGTGGTCCATCGTTGTACCTCCTGTTTTCGGATTTTATTTTCTGACATCATTCATCTAGCGCACTATCTGTGCCAGACGTGCGATGAGGGAAATGCAGTGTTTCCGATAGCTTCTTTAGGCTGTCAGAGTGAAAGGAAGAGAAGGCCCGCTAAAAGCGTCGAAACTCTCGACCAAAGGGTCGAATTAGATCGTGTGAATAATGCATTGAAACGGATGGAATTCGAATCCGACTCACGTCACCGGTCGTCCATGAGGATTACCGTGAAATATGGCGCGATCTTAAAAAAGAATTATCGCAGCGCACCGTGAACAGTTCATTCACGTGCTCGATGCCCTGTTGCTCGCTGGCGATCAGTCTTCAGTTCACAAGCCTCTTGCGTATCAAATGCAGTTCCCGCCGGCGTTTCGCGCTGGGTTTGGGGTAAGCCATTTTTAGCCCTTGAATACGTCGAGGATGATCTCGGCAATGATCAGCCGAGCGTTCTCTTTATCGTCGGCAGGGACAACATGCCAGGGTGCGTGCTTTGTGCTCGTCGCACTCAGGCACGCCTCATACGCCTCCATGTAATGCTTCCAGAATTTTCTCTCTTCAATGTCGGCAAGACTGAATTTCCAGTTCTTATCCGGCTCATCAATGCGTTCGAGGAAGCGCTTTCGCTGTTCTTCCTTCGAAAGGTGAAGGAACAATTTGATGATTCGCGTGCCGTTGCGGTAGAGATGGTTTTCTAGATTCACGATGGAGCGATACCTCCCCTGCCAGACATTTTTCTCGTCGAGCAACTCGTCCGGCAGCCCCTCGCTGCGGAGAATCTCCGGATGCACCCGAACGATCAGCACTTCCTCGTAGTAGGAACGGTTGAAGATGCCGATGCGGCCGCGTTCCGGCAGAGATCGGGTGGTGCGCCAGAGAAAATCGTGATCCAGTTCCGTAGCGCTCGGGTGTTTGAAGCTGAACACCTGGCAGCCTTGTGGATTGACACCGGACATCACATGCCGGATGGCGCCGTCCTTTCCGGCGGCGTCCATCGCCTGAAAAATCAGCAGCACCGCATAGCGGTTGGACGCGTAGTGAAGACGTTGCAGCGAGCTCAGCTCCTCGACCTGTTCTTCGAGGCGTTTGTTGTACTTCTTCTTCGACTTGTAAGCCGGCTTCACGAGCGTCGGCCACTTTTTGAGGTTGACCTTTTCACCTTCCTGGACCCGAAAATCCTTTGAATTGATTTTCATTTTTATTCTTTCGGCCATGCCAGCCGCGTTGTTAGCGTCGGCTTATTTATGGGGTTCATCTTTCTGATTCTCCCGCTCCGCCTTCTCCCAGTCCTGAACTACTCGAACGTCCTCGCGCCCTAGCTCCTCATAGAGCTCATGCACTCGCTTGACGATCTGCGGCGTCAAATCGGATGGTGTCTTGGCTTTTGGTTGAGGCTCGGCTTTGGTTTCGGTTTCGGGCTGCGGCGTGGTCTTGGCCTCACGTTGAGGCTCGACTACAGGCTTGATTTCAGCCTCAGCTTTTGATTCTGGTTCGGATTTGGCTTGAGCCTTGAGATCGGCCCTGGTTTCAGGCTTAGACTCATCCTTAGCTTCGGGTTTAGGCTCGGTTTTGACGGGATCAAAAATCCGATACCCGAGCAGTTTCACGCGATCATTCAGGAGGAACCATGCCAGAGCATAGCCCCAAACGAACAGTGCCCAGCTCCAGCCGAGGGGCGTCATGAACAGCCCATAAACCGCGATCAACGTCGCCACGATTTGCGTGCCGAGCACGGCGCCCCATAAAATCTTTGCCGGACGGATGGACCAGAACGGGCCGCGCGTGCGCGTGAGGAAGATCGTCAGATGTCCCGCCACGGACAACTTCAAATACATCAACGTCTGGATGTGCGCGCGGTCGAGGTGAAAGACCCGCTCACCCAGATAAAACAAACCGAAGGCGGAGACGACCCCGATGACGCCCAGCACCGTGGAGATCCCCAGTACCATGCGCATGTTCCAGGCCTCGGGCTGGTCCTTGTAATGAACGTTGTCATAAGCAATGGAGAGGATCGCGCCGTCGTTGAGCAACGCTAGCATCACGATCATCACCGCGGTCAACGGATAAAAATTAAAGACCAGGATCGCCAGCGTCATAAAGAACAGCACGCGCAGCGTCTCGGCGATGCGGTAGATTGCGTAGCTGTTCATCCGCTGGAAGATACGGCGGCTTTCCTTGACCGCGTCGATGATCACCGAGAGGCCGGGCGTCATCAGCACGATGGCCGCCGCCGCGCGCGCCGCGTCCGTCGCGGCCGAAACGGCGATGCCGCAGTCGGCCTTCTTCAGCGCGGGGGCATCATTCACCCCGTCGCCCGTCATGCCAACGATGTGACCGCGTTTTTGCAGCACGTCCACAATGTGGAACTTGTGCTCGGGAAACACCTGCGCGAAACCGTCGGCCTTCTCAATGGACTCGGTCACCTCTGTGGTTTCCTGCTTCTTTGAGTCGCCCAGGCTGGAGGCATCGAGGATGTCTGCGCCCATGTCCAACTTCTTGGCGGTTTCCTTGGCGATGGCGAGTGCATCGCCCGTAACCATTTTGATCTTCACGCCCATCTGTCCCGCGGTTGCGATGGTCGCCTTGGCATCGTCGCGTGGCGGATCGAACAATGGCAACACGCCAACGAACTGCCATGAACTTTCTCCTCCTCCCTCGGCTCGCGCCACGCCCAACGAACGAAAACCGCGCGCGGCAAACTCGTTGACCGCCTGCTCGACGGCGGCTTTCACCTGCCCGGCATTGGCCGCCAAGGCCAGAATCACCTGCGGCGCGCCCTTCGTCACCTTGAACGGCTTTCCGTCTTTGGCTTTGACGGTGGCCTCGGTGCGCTTGTGGACCGGGTCGAAGGGCTGGAAATGCACCACCTCGTAAGACTTCAACGAATCCTTGTCTTTCAGTCCGCCCAGAACGGCCAGATCAATGGTGTCGTTATTCTCCGCGCGCGACGCGAGCGCGCCATTGAGGATGACTTGATCGGCAGCGATGTCGTTCAGGCTGAACGGGTCGCCCAAGGTCAGCTTGTTCTGGGTCAGGGTGCCCGTCTTGTCGGCGCACAGCACGTCTACGCCCGCCAATTCCTCGATCGCCACTAACTTGCTTACTATCGCCTGTTTCCTGGCGAGCAGGCGCGCGCCGACCGCCATCGTCACCGACAACACCGTCGGCATCGCCACGGGAATCGCCGCCACAGTCAGCACCAGGGCGAACTGCAACGTGGCGAGGATCGGGTCGCCGCGGAAGATGGCGACGGCAATAATCACCGTGACAAGAGCCACCGCGAGGATGATCAGGTAATTGCCAATCTTCAGCACAGCGCGTTGAAAGTGGCTGACGGTATGCGCTTCCTGCACCAGTTGCGCCGTCTTGCCGAAGTAGGTTTTCTCGCCCGTGGCATAGACCAATGCACCGATTTCACCCTGGCGAATAATCGAGCCGGAAAACACCGCCTCGCCTGGTTTGCGCGTGGCGGGCAACGACTCTCCCGTCAGCGCCGACTGATCCACCTCCACTGGGTCGCCGTCCAGCAGGCGCGCATCCGCCGGCACAATGTCGCCCAAGCGCAAACGGATGACGTCACCCGGCACCAACTCACGCGCCGCCGGGTTGACCCACTTTCCATCACGTTTCACCCGGGCCTTTATCGCCAGTTTAGCCTTGAGGGCCTCGATGGCGTTTCCCGCCTCGCGTTCTTCCCAGAATCCGACCACAGCGTTGGCAACCAGCAAAAGGAGGATGATGAAAAAGTCCGGCCAGTGCCGGACGACGCCCGACAGAATCACCGCCACTTCAATCATCCACGGGATGGGCCCCCAAAAATAGCTGAGGAATTTCAGGAACGCATTGGTTTTCTTTTCTTCAATCTCGTTGGGGCCGTATTGGGTCAGCCGCTTCTGCGCCTCGGCTTGACTGAGGCCGTCCGGCGATGACCCCAATTTTTTCTCCAGTTCCGCCAGAGGCAGGGATTTCAAATCATCTTTCGCATCGGGCTTGGCATTGGGCTTCGATCCCGGCTTCGATTCGGGAGTCTTGGGCGGGTCTTCATTGGCTTTCATAATATGAATCCTTTCACGGTTTGGAAACTTTGCCACCGCGCGCGCTACACTTTTGCATCCGGCGGATCGGCAACTCCTCCCGGCGGCAAGGAGTCCGGCAAATCAAGGCGTGCCACCCCAATCCGATTGTCGGCCATCCCGTAATAGACGTCGAAGCGGTCCGGTGAGCCGAGATCGTCGCGCCGGTCAATGCCGGTGGGGAACACAACGTTGGCGATGGTGCCACTACGTTCTTGCGGCAACTCCGGCGTCAACACCGGCGCCGCCGAACGATAGCGGATAAAGCGCGGATGCTCTTCCGAGAGCACCATCACCCCGGCCGAGTAGCATAGCTGGCGTCCGCCGTTGCTTGCCTCCGCCATTTTGCTCACGCCGTGGTAAAGGATCAGCCAGCCATGCCGGGTGAGGATGGGCGGAGTGCCGCCGCCGATTTTGAGCCGCTCCCAAGGCGATACCGGAGTTGCCAGCCGGTGATGGGAGTTAAACAGGCCAAGATGATCCGGTTCGAGTCTCTCCAAGGCCATCGGGCAGTAGGAAATCCAGATGCTTTCATGATCGAGATCCACTACCCGGGACGCGGTCTGGCACGCAGTTTCCTCGGGACGAGTGCCAGGAAAAAGCGGGCGATGGAGCATAGCCAGCTGCATTTTCCCGGCGTGATTGGGAATGGCGACGGGGAAGAGGCTGGCGTCCTTGTTGTCCACATGGACGAAATCGATGCCGTGATATGGCTCAAAAGTCGCGAGCCCGATACGCTTCCAGTGGAACAAATCTTCGGACATTGCCAGGGCGATACGTGGGCCTTCCGGCGAGAGCGCCGTGTAAGTCATCACGTAGTGCCGGAGCGGTTCAACAAACGTGACACGTGGATCCTCGCAGCCGCCACGACCGTCGGGCCACCGTTCGTAATCGGCTTCCGGCTCCAGCACGATGCCGAGCCGCTCGACTCCGCAGGGATCGCCGGCATCATTGAACCGAACCCGGGCAATGCCGATGCGCGAATAGTTTCCCTTCGCGACCAGCCGTGGAAAAAGATAGAGCTGGCCATCAAGACCACGGGCCGCAGCCGGGTTCAGGACCCCTTCGGTCTCAAGAGGATTGCCCGGCTCCGGCTCCATCACCAGCCCAAGGCGTCGCAACTGAAATCCAATCATCCATTCTCCTCACAAACGTCGCGCGGGCTGAAAGCAATCTAAACAAGCGATGATCGCGAGTTGCAGTCCGCAAACCTTGGTCTAGGTAACTTCGGGCAAAGCGATTTCCAATAAGCTCACTGCACCGCGCGGCCGGTAGAAACACGCTCCGACCAAGGCGGGCAAGAGCAGCACGTCGCCTTTACCGACGGCATAGTTGGCGCCATCGTGTTCCAACTCACCCTCGCCGGCGATGCACACCAGCACCCTCGGCGTTCCCGCTGCGCCGACGGTAAACGGCGATTCTCCGTGGAGTCGCAACAAACTAAAATGTTCACAAAGAAAGAGCCTTTCGCGCCGCACCGGCTTCATCTCTTCCACCACCGGCACCACCGGACCGATTGCACCTTGCGCAAAATCAATGCAGGCCATCGCCTGATCGACTTGCAGGGGTCGAGGCTGGCCGGTCTTGGCATCAACGCGGTCCCAGTCGTAAAGACGAAAAGTCACGTCGCTGTTTTCCTGCACTTCGAAAACCACTACGTCGCCCAGCGAATGAACGGTCCCGGCTTGAATGAAGACGCCGTCGCCAGACTTTGGCTTGAACCTAGTCAGATGATCGGCCACCGTCCCGCTCGCGATCGCCTTCCGCAGATTGTCTGCGGTGGCTGCAGGCTTGAGACCGGCGTAGATGCAGCTTTCGGGTCCTTCTTCCAGCACCACCCAGGCTTCGGTCTTCCCGCTCTCCCCCGGAGGGAGATAGTTCTTTTGCCGATCCGATGGATGCACTTGGACCGAAAGCATGTCGCGCGCGTCGAGGAACTTCAGTAGTAGAGGGAACCGGCGGAAGCGCCCAGCCAGTTTTCCCATCAACTGCTCCGGTGACTGCTCAAGCAATTGTGCGATGGTCCGTCCTTTGAGCGGTCCCTCGGCGACGCGGCTGGGATGGTCGTCGCGGTCACTCAGCAACCAAGCTTCGCCGATGGGACCATCTCCGGGCAGCGGAGCTCTGAGCAGGTCGGCTAAACGCCGGCCGCCCCACAGCCGATACTGATAGATAGGTTCGAATCGCAGGGGATACAGGGATATTTGACTCATGGCATATCTCTTAAGGTTGAAAAGTCATCTCGCATGATTGGCCTCGTGGTTACTCATCGAGTTCAGCCACTTCCAGTTCCGGATCTCCGGCAGGTCTTGGCCGTGTTTATCAATGTAGTGCTTGTGCTCGATGAGCTTGTCCTGGACCATCTGCTTCAGATAGCTCCCCCTGGCACCCAGCTGCGGCAGGCGATCCACCACGTCCTGCACCAGATGAAAACGGTCTAGATCATTCTGCACCCGCATGTCGAAGGCCGTCGTGATGGTGCCCTCTTCCTTATAGCCGCGGACGTGGAGGTTGCGGTTGGTGCGGCGGTAGGTCAGCCGGTGGACCAGCCATGGGTACCCATGGAAGCCAAAGATGATGTGCTTATCTTTGGTGAAGAGCGAATCGTAATCCGTTTCGCTCAACCCGTGCGGGTGCTCGCTCGCAGACTGCAGCTTCATGAGATCGACGACGTTGACCACCCGGATTTTCAGATCGGGCAGATGCTCGCGAAGAATAGAAACCGCGGCCAGAATCTCCAGCGTGGGCGTATCCCCGCAGCAAGCCATCACCACGTCCGGCTCGGCGTCTTCGTCGTTGCTGGCCCATTGCCAGATGCCATTCCTTCCGTGCAATGCACAACTGCGGCGTCCATGGTCAGCCATTGGGGCAAAGCGTGTTTTCCCGCAACCACCACGTTGACGTAATGCCGGCTCCGCAGGCAATGATCAAAGACCGACAGCAGACAGTTCGCGTCGGGTGGTAAATAAACGCGCACGATATCAGCCTTCTTGTTGTGGTCGAGGAAGCCGGGATCCTGGTGCGTAAACCACCAGCGGTTTCACGTGCGACAGCTTCAGCGGCTCCTTCAGCAGCGGATTGTCGTAGAGATAAATCTGGCCGACCGAGAGATAGTTGGCGGCGCGCCAGTAGGCATCCATCTTGTGGAGCAGTTCCGGGGAAAGAGTGTCTCTCTTCATAGTTCAATTCTCCTTTTTTTCAGTCAAGGGCGAGAACGCAGGAACCGTCTCGGCCGGCTTTCCTGCAAAGGGCTTACTGTCATAGCTTTCTCTCCTCAAATGTCGTGGCGACGTTGTCGCGTTCCATAGTCTTCACGCCCAACTATTCCACCGAGTTATGCCCATCGGCGCGGTCTGGGGACGGCTGTTGCTCAGCGGACCCATCGGTTTCTTCTGATTCGAGACGCAGCAACTGCGCGTCGATATCCGCGAGCAACTTTTCCTGGACGGCCTGACTGAGAAGTCCGCGGTGAAAGGCGTCGATCACCGCGTCTTTTTCCACCGACTGCAGGTGTCGCCGAGCCCGTTGTAATTCCTCAGCGTGAAGCTGCTGTCTCTCAAGGTGCAACTCATCCAGCGCTGCACTATCGCGCTCAATCTTTTGCTCATATTCGCGGCGGAGACTGGCAAGCACCTCCGGATTGGTGAAATAAACGTGCGACATTTGGTCGATCTCCTCCAACGCGGCATGGGCTGCCTGCAACTTGCCGCGCGTCAATTCGTACGCGGCGCGTTCCTGGTGTCCGCGCACAATGCCCAGCCATCGCAGCAGTGGGGACATCGTCAACCCGTGGACAAGGATCGAAAGAATGACGACCCCGAAGGTCATCGAGACCAGCAATTCCCGATGCGGAAAATCCTTTGGGAGACTGAGCACCAGCACCATGGGCAACGCGCCGCGTAACCCGCCCCAGGTCAGGATCACGCTCCACGCCCAGGGAATTCGTTCCCGCGTCCTCCGCAGCAGCGAAGATGCGCCGAAGATGACCAGCGCCCTGCCTCCTGTGACCACGAGATAGGCAACCAGGATCGCCTGCCAGGAGGCCAGCAATGCCTGGAAGTGCACTTCGAGACCAATCAGAAGGAAGACGATGGAGTTGAGAGCGAAGGCGACGTATTCCCAAAACGTCTCCACGGCGATCCGGGTCGATGGCGACATGCCGACACGGGCACCATAGTTTCCGCAGAGCATACCCGCCGATACGGTCGCAATCACTCCGGAGTAATGAAAGTGCTCCGCAGCCAGGAAGGAACCGTACGCGGCAATCGTCGTCAGCGTGATCTCGATCATCGGGTCATCCACATGCTTGATGACTTGCGAAACCGCCAGACCGACTCCCGTCCCAATGAGCGCGCCGACGCCGACGATCTTGATAAAATCGAAGGCCAACCCGCCGGCCGTCACCACCGTCCCTCTCACGAGCGCAAGGCTGAGCGTGAAGAAAACGATCGCGGTGCCATCGTTGAGCAGGCTCTCGCCCTCGAGCAACACGGCCAGACGCTTCGGGACGCCCAGGTTCTTGAAGATCGCGACGACCGCGATGGGATCGGTGGCGGAGATGAGTGCGCCAAACACCAGCGCGTGTTTCCAAGTAAAACCTTGCACGAAATGCAGCATGTTGGCGACCGGTGTCAAAATCATGGCCGTCAGTGCGATCGCCGCCACCACGCCCGGCAGGGCCAGCGAAGAAACGGCGAGGCGGTTTCGCCAGAATTGTTTAAACTCGATATGAAACGCGGCCTCGAAGAGCAGCCCCGGCAGAAAGACGCTGAACAGCAGCGCCTTGGTCAGGTGGGGCGCTTCGAAGGCATGCAGCAGCCCCAACACGAGGCCGGTGAAGACCAAGGCCACTGTGTAAGGAATGGCCAGCCGCTGCACCGCGATCGCCACGGCTGTGGCCACAACAAACAGCAAAATGAAGATTGTTTCTGTCTCCATTGCGGATATTATTTCGTCCCATCATTCCATCGGGCAAAGCCAAACCCATTGGCTTTCAATTGCAGTTCTGAACTCGCGCCCAAGAATATCTCACTCTTTTCTTCGATCAGCTCCTTGAAACCGGGTTGCATCTGAGGCGCCTTTCGGGCCGGCAACAGGAGGATCCCAATACTTCGGCCGACCATAGTGATCGTGAAGCTTCCCCTCGTATTCCCGGTTGAGAGTGTCCGGATGATATTCGGGCGCCTTCTTGATCGAATCCCGGGATAAGCTTACGTATACCTTGGAATCGTTCCAGCTCACCCGATCGATCCACCGCGGCGCGATAAGCACTTTCTTGCCCGGCAACCAATTGCGCGTATCCACCACCATGTAGCGAATCTCCCAGGTTTCCTCGTCAATGATGAAGTCTTCGACATGACCGACGCCGCCATCCGTAGCCTCGATATGATACCCGGTCACGTTAGCAGCGCT
>CAVTUQ010000033.1:0-43047 GCA_963737905.1 uncultured delta proteobacterium
CCGCAGGATCTAATGTCTGACACGATGACAGCTAAAGGCGCGGAGCTGCTCTCTCGCGCGCGGGAGCTTGTGCCGACGTTTCGCAAGCGAGCAGCCGAAGCGGAAAAATTGAGACGCATTCCGCCGGAAAGCATCGACGAGTTACGCAAGGCCGGCATGTTCCGTACGCTGCAGCCGGCCGTTTTGGGCGGATATGAACTGCCGCTCGACGAAGCCGTCCTGATCACCGCTACAGTGGCAGAAGGATGCGCTTCTACCGGGTGGGTCCAAGGTGTCTATTCGGACCACTGTGCTACGCTCGGGATGTTTGACGGCCAGGCCCAAAAGGACGTCTGGGGCCGATCGCCTGACAGTTTGATCTCCTCCGGTTTTATGCCCACCGGGAAAGTGGTCCGGGTAGACGGCGGGTACCGGCTAAGTGGACGGTGGTCGTTTTCCAGCGGCTGCGATTATGCCGACTGGGCGTTGGTCCGTAGCTTTGTTCCAGCGGCTGTGGACACGGACTCGGCCGAGCTTTACATGTTCCTCGTGCCAAGGACAGACTACACGATCATCGATACCTGGTTCGTGATGGGAATGAGCGCCACGGGCAGCAAGGACTTCCAGCTCAAAGACGAAGTCTTCGTGCCCGAACACCGCGCTTTAAGCCATAAAGATCTCGTGGATGGAACGGGACCGGGCAGTGAGTTCAATGGCGGCGCGTTGTACCGTTTGCCTCGCATGGCAACCGTGCCGTTCTCACTAGCGGCTCCCCTGATTGGTATCGCAGAACGGGCGCTGCAGATCTTCGTGCAGGGCATGCGGGAGAGGTCGTCCGGCGACCGCAGGGCGGCCCAGGAAGGTGCCATCCACATGCGCGTTGCGAACTCGGCCGCTGAGATTGACGCCGCGCGCGCGTTGATGCTACGGGACTGCCGCGAGGCGATGGAGATTGTCCAGCGAGGCCAGCGGTTGAGCATCGAACAGCGGGCGCGGAATCGGCGTGATATCGCCTACGTGGGTTATCTATGCACGCGAGCGCTCGATCGTCTTTTCGCCTCGACCGGTGGGAGGAATATTTATCTAGATAGCGAAGCGCAGCGTTTGCTCCGCGACATTCACGCGGCAGGCCAGCATATAGCGCTGAGCTGGGACGTGGCCGGATCGACCTACGGCCGGGTTATGTTCGGACTCCCCCCGGGTCAGGACTTATAACCAGACAAGTAGTCCGGGTCTTTTCATCTTTGCTCTCAGCTTGCTCGTGGTATAGTGGTCGCTGCAGGGTCTATTGAGAGGAATGAAAATAAAGTGAATCAGACGCGTCTAAGAAGACTGTTAATTCCTGTTTCTGCGGTGGCGCTTCTCTTTGTAATGGGCTGCGCCACCTTGCAAACAGACCAAGATGTTCAAGACGGTCGCACTGCTCTCTTGACGGGCCGGCCTGATGACGCTGTGAAATACTTTAGTCGTGCGGCCGAATCGAATCCAAACTACAAGACACCTTACGTTCTTCGTGAAAGCGTTTGGACCTATCTCGGTCGCGCATATTACGAGACGGGTCAATACCGAGAGGCGCGGACGGCCCTTGATAATGCACTGGCAAGTGACAAGAACGACTATGTGGCTCGTCTATACCTCGGGATGACGTTGGTGCGTTCCAACGACCAAGATCGCGGTCTCGTTGAAATGGAAACCGCTCTCAAGGGAATTCACGAATGGCTCGACAATATGGCCTCCGACAGCTCGGTAGGCAACTACTGGGATCCCAATAAGCAAATCCGTAAAAGCATAGAGAGCGGTTTGACCGGAAAACCGGCTGCTATCGAGTTGGTCGTGACCGCCCAGCGGGTCGGCAAACAACTCGAAGAGGAGATCAATAGGGCTCAGCGAGATAACGTTCAGTCGTTGTATAATCAAGGAGGCAGAAATTAATCGCCGAATTACTGCATACGCCTCACTTCATAGTCTTAACTTGTACGGAGCGAACAGACCGTTGCGTTTCAACTCCATCAACTGCATCCGTTCGGATCCAGCCCGAATCTTATTCGGCACCCGGATACTCAATTTCAAAGGACGTGACATGACCGCCAATTTATGAACAGCGGCTGTCTTATCCGCTCATTCGAGTCCGACAGTTCGCCTACACTGGCAAGCCGCGGCACACTAACGCGATCGAGCAGGAGCGCCCGGCGGCGGGGGCTTGAAACGATAGTTGGCGTCGAGGTTCAGCTTTGGCGCGATAGTGTTGCTGAGGACGCCGATCCCTTCGACCTCGATCTCCACGACGTCCCCCGGTTCGAGATAGCGCGCTGGGAATCCGTTGCGTATCGCCTCGCCGATCGACCCGCCGGTGACCGTGCCCCCACCAAGCACGTCGCCAGGAACTATTCGGCTGTCCCGCGAGGCGCGCTCGATCATTGCACTCCAGCCGTGATACATGATGCCGGCGTTGTTCTCCATCCACTGGACGCCATTTACTTTCAACGTGCAGCGCACGTGCAGCCGGCCGTCGCGGATAAAGGATGCCAGCTCATCTGTCGTCACGATCCAGGGGCCCAGCGAGCTCGCCGAGTCCTTCCCTTTGGCGGGTCCGAGGCGCGCTTCCATTTCGTCGCGCTGGAGGTCGCGACAGCTCCAGTCGTTAAAGATAGTAAAGCCGGCAATGTACGAGAAAGCGTCCGCCTCGGGGACGTTGCTGGCTTCCCGGCCGATGACCGCAGCCAGCTCCAGCTCGTAATCGAGCTGCCGCGAAGCGGATGGGTAGGGAATGGCGTCCTGTGGACCGAAAATGCAAAGCGGGTTGGAGAAGTAGAAAATCGGCAGCCGATACCAGGCGTCGGAGAGTTGTCGCGTGCCTGCTGCGCTGGCATGTCCCTCGTAAACCATGAAGTCCCGCACCGTTGGCGGCTGCAAGATCGGCGCCCGCAGGCGAACCCTGTCCAGCGGTACACCCTGCAGAGCGCGCCCTGAACCCAGGGCTGACTTCAGCCGAATTAACGGGTCGCTTGGCAGTTCCAGCAGGGCGCGGATATCGCGTAGCCCGCCCTGCTCTCCAAGCAAAGTTGCAACCTCCAGTACTTGATCGTCAACGACAACGCCCGCGCGCGGTACGTTGTCCGACTCGTAAGTAACCAGCTTCATATTTCGCGTAAATTAGGGCAGCTTTACCGGAAAGGCAACAGAACGGAGAAAGGCGGGAACAGGGGGCGAGCAAAAACCTGGAGTTGAATAGTTGCTCCAGCTTTACCCTATGTCATGTGACCCTGCAGCAGGTGAAAACCTAAACAACTCCAGCCCGCAAGACCTGCCACGTTTTACCGTGAAACTCTCAGGTGTTGCCCAATGCATTCAATCTGATCACATTATTGTGAGTGACGAGGGCGCCTGCGGCACGGGTCGGCTAAATGTCGCGGTGACCGATTTCGCTGCGTTCATGGTCACTGTACATGTTCCAGTCCCTGTGCACGCTCCGCTCCAACCGGTAAAGGTGGAGCCGGCGGCGGCTGTGGCCGTAAGCGTCACCGACGCGCCGCTTGCATAAGATTCCGAGCAGTCAGCGCCACAGTTGATCCCTGCCGGTGAGCTAGTTACGGTGCCGCTCCCGGTACCAGATGTATTTGTCGTAAGCGCAAAGGTCTGCAAACCAAATGTCGCGGTGACCGATTTCGCTGCGTTCATGGTCACTGTACATGCCCCAGTCCCTGTGCACGCTCCGCTCCAACCGGTAAAGGCGGAGCCGGCGGCGGCTGTGGCCGTAAGTGTCACCGATGCGCCGCCTGCATAAGATTCCGAGCAGTCAGCGCCACAATTGATCCCTGCCGGTGAACTAGTTACGGTGCCGTTGCCACTCGCGGCCACAGTGAGAGTGGCCGTTGTGGTGGCACAAACCACATTGGTGTATCCCGAGTTTCCGGATGCGTTAAAAGCGCGTACGCGATAGCAAAAGGTGGTCGCGTCCGCTAACCCTGAATCCGTATAGGAATTGGTGTTAGGGGGCACTGTTCCAATCTGAGTAAACGGCCCAGCGGTTGCCGGGCCGCGCTCGATTTTGAAACCATCTTCGTTGTTGGAATTATCCGCCCAGCTCAGACCGAACTGCCCGGCGCTGCTTTCTCCATACCAGATCATCACAGCAAGAAGCACTGCGCAAACTCCAAAGCCGCGTTCCAATAGCTTATGAAGTAAACTCATCTCTTACCTCCTCCGGCTGCTCAGCGTTGGCCGAGCGCCGAGAAAAACTCATAAAAAAGGGAAACGGAGCGGTGGTGCACCAGTGCCTGTTCCTGCAAGACCCTCGTGCCGACCAAGCTCTCAGGGATCTTGGTTTTTTAGAGACCTTCCGCCGGGATTTTTTGAGGCCGCAACTCCCATGCCAATTCGTAAAGTTGAAAAAGGAAACCCTAATTTACTCAGAACACACCACAAGGCATTTTCTTTTCCATCGTGCAGAAATCGCTCGTGACCAAAACTGCATATAAAAAGCAGAAAGTCGCGCAGGCAACTAATCGGTCTTCCGTGAATTTAGGCTGCAATTCTTTGAGGGAGACGACCGAGAGGAAAAAATAGGATTGGAGAGGAAAAATAGCTGCGGCTAAGTAAAGTGAAGACACGTTTGCGGCATCAATGGATTCTCAGCTTCGCCGCACCATCACGCATCTGGAATCGATACCCGATAGCCTCTGTATCCTAGCTTAATCCGCATGCCTCCAAGCGGTTGTGGTCAAAGTAACTCAGAATACTCGGAGTCTCCTACGGTGTCAGATATTTCAGCCGGTAACGCCGGCCAAAAAAAGGATCGAGACGATTTCAAAACCGAGCTGGACATTTTCTCCCGCTTAGGGTAATCCGAGCATAACGTGATTCTGAAATGAGCGACCCGCCCCGATTCGGCAAGTAAGCGAGGTTAAGATGAGCGAAGTAAGTGTGCAGGGCACGGAACATTGGACGCGCAAAGGCGACGTGCGGCTATTCCTGTGGCGGAAGAGCGCCGTCGCGCCGCGTGATGCAAAGGGGACGATTCTGTTCGTCCACGGTTCGTCGATGGCGTCGCAGCCGACGTTCGACCTGCAGGTGCCCGGCCGGCCCGATTCATCGGCGATGGATTGGTTTGCGGCGAGCGGCTTCGACACCTGGTGTATGGACAATGAGGGCTACGGACGCTCGGACAAGCGCCGCCCGATCAACTGCGACATCCCGAACGGCGCCGACGACCTCGCAGCGGGTACCGAATACATCTTGCAGACGACCGGCGCGTCAAATCTCCTGGTCTACGGTATCTCTTCGGGCGCGCTGAAAGCTGCGCTCTTCGCCGCGCGACATCCGCAGCGGGTCGCGCGTCTCGCCCTCGACGCCTTCGTGTGGACCGGCGAGGGTAGCCCGACCTTGGCCGAGCGGCGGAAAAGGCTGCCCGAGTTTCAATCAAAGCACCGCCGCCCGATCGACCGCGCCTTTGTACACAGCATTTTCGATCGCGACCATCCGGGCACAGCGGACGAGGCAACGATCCATGCCTTCGCGGACGCGATCCTCGCGCTCGATGACTCGGTGCCGACCGGGACTTACGTCGACATGTGCTCAAAACTGCCGCTAGTCGACCCGGCGAAAATCACCGCGCCCACGATCATTATGCGCGGACAGTTCGACGGCATCGCCGGATTCGATGATCTCATCGAATTCTTCAAGCGGCTGCCGAATCCGGACAAGCAGTTCACGGTGATGGCTGGCATCGCGCACGCGAGCTTCCAGCAGAAAAACTACCTCAGTGTCTACCACATATTGCACGCGTTCTTCACCCAGCCTGAGCCGGTGTACCGCGGGTAGCAGGCTCTTCAGAACAGATCGGACAAACTGTATCTCGCGCAAAGCATGTCCTGAGCCCTTCGACTATGCTCAGGGTAAACGCCGAAGGGGCGCAAAACACGCCAAGTTCGGAGAAATGAGAAAATATTTTTAGTTAGACTTCGACTTTGAAAACGATTAGGTCCGATGCAACGGATTGCCCGGCGTCAAACAGCTTCGTTTCAGATCAGCCCCGAGATTCCTTTACCGCGATAGATCACCAGATGATCCTGCAGCTGTACCAATGGCAGGCCGCGGCTCCACAGCTCCCCATACACCCACTCGATCACTTCACGCTGCTGCGCCTCGCTGAACTGGTGAACGTTCGGATGCAGTAAGATCATCCACACCACCGCCATAAAGATCTCGAAGTCTTCGACAAAGAAGTCGACCCGGCTCGACCTGCTCAATATCTGCGCGTCGGCAAAGCGCGGGTCGGCGCTCAGTTCCTCGGCGCACGCCTTGAGATCCTGATCGTTGTGGCAGCCGAAGAACCGGTCAGCGAAATGATTATACAGCCACGTCGTGCTCGCCGGGTCGTCGCTGCGACTTGCCATCAGCACGGCGTGGATCGCCCCGGACGGCCCTGGGGCTGGCTCGGTCGCCAGCAGGTGCTCGTAGAGATTTGCCAAAAGATCGCCCCAGAAGCTCCTGGGACTGTAGTAGAGCGAGTGATGGAGCGTGATCAGCGTCACGCGCCGGCCATCGAGATGCTCGCTACGGAAGCACAGCACCGACTCCGCGTCGCGCAGTGCCTCGTGGTAGTTGCCGTGGATGACGCGGACCTGGTGGGTGTTCTGTCGCTGGATGCGCTCCTCGACCACGGCCAGTGCAGCGTCTTCGATGTCCAGCAGGTAGAGCCCGCCGCGGAAGGCCGATTCCAAGATACGGAACTGCGGCTCGTTACTGGAGCCGATCGACAGCGCTCTCAGCGGCTCATCTAGCGGCAGCGCTTTGTTAAGCGTGCGGAGCACGCGAGCCAGAGCGCCAGCGATATCCACTTTATCGTTGCTGTAGCGCGACCAGACCTTATCCTGGTGATACATGTGGCTGCCCGCGGCGCGCAGCCCGAGCCGCGTTCGTTCCTCGACCGACAGCAGGGGCATCGCTCGAAGCATGAGATTCCTCCTCTCAGAAGCTGTTTGGGATCCGGCGTAAGATTAGTTCGCTGGAGAATTCAGTTCAATCCTAGCGTGCTTATCGGCTTGGCTTTGAAAATCGTCACTTGATCAGCTTTACTCTGCCCGCGGCGCAGCACGTCCGGCGGAATTGTCAGGCCGATCTGCTTAGCTGTCTTCAGATTAATCACAAACTCAAACTTCGTCGGCTGCTCCACTGGCAGATCGGCGGGCTTGGCGCCTTTCAGAATTTTATCCACATAATTGGCGGCGCGCCGGTTGCTGTCTGCGAGGTCTGCGCCGTAGTACATGAGAGCACCGGCTTCAATACCGCTGGGTCGCGGATACACCGACGGTAGACGGTTCTTTACCGCAAAGTTCTGCGATCTGTTTTTGATTGGCATTATGGCGGGCTCCCCGCTACATAGAGTCCGTCCGGGCGCCCCTTGCTTGCGGCAGCGAAATGCAGTGTCAAAATCCGGCCGCATCTCGCACATCCAAGTATTGAAGCAGCCAACTTTAGGTGCGGGCCGCGCTTGGAAGGTCTTCTTTCACCTCGACTACATTGGCTGGAGTGGCCGGCTCGAAGATAACGGCGACGCGGGAAGTTTGGGAATGATTTCTTTCAGAAGCTCCAGTCGCTTGCCGCTTAGTTTCCGGGGCAAGGGTTGAGAGGCCGGTGATATTTCCGCCAGGTCGCGCAAGGCTGGCGACGAGGCCTGCTCGACAGGATCGTTTCCAGCGCACCATAACAATGGGAATCGTACTTGGTGGCATTCTTGGCGGCACTGATCAGTAACGGATCCCACCGCTACGACGATGATATCTATTTTGAGACGCACTAACTCGGTCGCAAGCTCGGGGTACCGATCGATCTTCCCCTCGCCATATCGGTACTCGATCACAATGTTCTTTCCCTCTATGTAGCCAAGCTCGCGCAGCCCCTGCCGGAATCCCTCGGTGCGAGCGGAGACATTGAGCTGGATAAGACCGACCGATAGGTATCCTATCCGAGGGACTTTCTTTGCCTGCTGCGCCTCGGCTATGACCGCAACGGCAAGCAATACCACTACAACAAGTATTGATGACACCGCAGCCTTCTTCATTGCGCACCTCGTTTCGAGCGTTATCTATCACGCGGATAGAGATAAAGGAAAGTGTGATTTACGGCGGAAGGCGACAGGGATTCGTCAAGCCGGAAGGCCAGATTCACCCTGAGATTGAACTGATCGACGCAACAGTCGCGTCTTGTAGGATTTAAGTCGATGGAGAATTCAAATTCAATCAGGTCTTAACGTTCGAGGTAACCGGGAAGTTAGCCCTCGCACCCGTGACAACGTCGAAGTCTCCGTCTGACTGTATCAGAGAAGCTCCTTTGGTATGTTGCCTCCGTTCTCTGCGAGCTTCTGAAGGACGGTCTTATGCAACCACATGTTCATTTGCGCAGAATCGCCCATCTTATCCTTGGGACATCCGAGTTCGGTCGCAAGCTCCTTTCTCGACTCGAGGCTGCTATCCAGGTTGAGGAGCTTGAGCAGATCCACAATTGACGTTTTCCAGTTGAGCTTCTGCGGGTTCGATGCGGCCAGACTCTCAAGCTTCCCGACGACATCGACCGCCGAGATGGCCACCACAACAGGTTTCTCAACCGGGGCTGCCTGCGGGGTGGAAGTAGGGGCAGGAGCGGGCGTCGGCTTACTCGGTGCTGCTTGTTGACCAAACCCTAGCTTCTCAAGGATTGAGCTGAATAGACCCATTGTCGGACTCCTTTCAGTAGTGCGAGGGGGATGGGCAAACGCTGAAAGCGTGAGTACCGTACACCCCATGACAACATTGCTTAACGGACGGCTAATAACAAAAATATCCCCGGTAGCAAGACTTGTCAAGATACTCGCAGTATATTCATGATAAAAAAACCTCCGCATGCCACAGGATTGGATCGACGCTTCAGATGAAATTCAAAAGGATTATCTCGACGGAGAATACCGGTTCAATCCTGAGGCCGGTTGGGCTTGAACGGTGACGGGCAAGGCTTTCAACTAGGCCCGTCTCCACAGGATCGGAGCCAGCGCCCGCCATAACGATGGGAATCGTCTTGGTCGCATTCTTGGCCGCCAGGATCAGCCTGTCCCCTCCTGATACCAAGATGATATCAACCTTCAGACGCACCAGTTCGGCCGCAAGCTCAGGGAACCGATCTGACCTTACCCTCCGAATATCGGTACTCGATGGCGATGTTCTGTCCTTCTATATAGCCACGCTCGCGCAGAGCCTGCCGATCGCCTCGGAACGGGTGGACTCAGTAGCTGGATCGAACCCCTATCCGTGGGATTTGTTTCGGCTGCTGCGCCTCGGCGGAAATGCTAAGTGCTAAGAGCATAGCGCAAAGAGCAAGGCGAATGTCTTTTTGAGTCATGAGATTTGTCTCCCTCAATTCCCTTCTTGCCGCGTTGGGCCTTCACCCTAACCCAACAGGGGAAGGAAACGACGAAGGGTGAACGGTTATTGACGGTCCACTCAAATCGGGCTCAGGATAGTACCGAGCCTTTTGCTGTGTCAATTCTTCGATCGTTTCGGGTTTCGCGTCAACTCTTAGACTCGAAACCGGAGACCCAAGGCTGCTGTCGTGCTGCGGAGGTAACTTTATAATGTCCTTACCCTATGTTACTTTGAGTGTCACACAGGACTGAAAATGAAAACAAACGGCAATCTAACACGGCAACAGATTCTAAGGTCCCTAAAGGACGGTCAGGAAATCCTACTGAAATACAAGGTTAGGAGAATAGGCTTATTCGGCTCCTATGCCACGGGCAAGCAGACGCCGAGAAGTGACATTGATTTTCTGGTCGACTTTGAAGAGCCAACATTTGATAATTTTATGGGATTGAATTCCCATCTTGAACGGTTATTCAGAAAGAAAATCGACCTCATTACCGACGTCAGTCTCAGCCCCTACATCAAACCATACGTCGAGAAGCAGGTCCGGTGGCATGAAGTCGAATGAAGTATTTCTCCGCCATGTGTTAGATGAAATCACTTTTTTATTGGAGCATACCCGGGGGCTGAGTTTCGATGACTTCACGGAAGGTGCCGTACTAAAACGCGCCTGTGCGCGAAGTTTTGAGATTATGGGTGAAGCTGTGAAAAACATTTCCAGTGATTTCAAACGAAAACGCAAGGAAATTGACTGGAAAAACATCGCAGGCATGAGAGATAAACTAATCCACCAGTACTTTGGCGTAAACTGGAATATCTTGTGGGACGTAATAAAGGAGAAACTGCCAGGCCTCAAGGTTCAGCTTGAGAAGATTTTAGAAAGAAAATAGGTTCCCAACCCATTTTTTCCCTTTCTTGCCTGATGCCTGTTTCAGCCGAATCCGCCAAAGGACGGATCAGCCCCAAATTGAATGGCTGAGGTTGATCCGCCTCAGGCCGAGTCTTCTTCACTTGATCAATTTGGTCGCCCGCGCGAGCACGTCGGGCGGAATTGTCAGACCGATCTGTTTTGCCGCCTTCAAGTTGATCACGAATTCGAACTTCGTCGCCTGATTGATCAGCAACCAGACGGGCTGCATTAGTCACTGATTATTGCAAAACTTTTCTCGAGCTATCCGTGAAGTGTCCGTCTCTCTATTTGTCTGAAGAAAACTATTCGTACGCCCACCCCTCGAAAAAGGTTAAAAGAACAAAGAGCAAAGGGTTATTCGATATCCTGGACAAGACGAAAGCCAATGAGCTGGCTGCGGTAGTCGGCGCCGATCCAGCCCCGGAACGAAGCGCGCAAGAACTCCGGTCTGGCGCCCCAGGAACCACCGCGCACCACCCGCAGGTCGCAATAACCACCGCCTGTCTCTTTCCACGCTGACCCGTCCTCTGGCGCACCGTTGTAGTTGCCATGGTAGCAATCCTCTACCCACTCCCACACATTACCCGCCGTGTCGTACAAACCGAACGGATTTGGCTTCAATGATCCCACGGGCGCGGTCTGTTTACCATCCCATTGACTACCGCAACCATCACAGTTCGCCATCCCCTTTAAGAAATCCTTGCCCCACCAATAGGTAGTTTCCTTCCCCCCTCGCGCTGCATATTCCCATTCGGCTTCGGTGGGTAAGCGGTAACGCTTGCCGGTCTGTTCAGACAACCACTTGGTATACTCCACAGCATCTTGCCACGACACGTTGATCACCGGTCGGCGACCTCTACCCCAACCTCGATCATCGGGTAATTTACGCTTCGTGACTGTTGCAAATTGATCGTACTCATCAAAAGTCACTTCGTATCGGCCAATGGCGAAGGGTTTCTGGATTCTTACTATGCGAACCGGAACCTCGTCTTCGTCGCCTTCGCCCTGAAGATCACCCATCCGAAAGGAACCTGCCGGGATCACTACAATTCCAAGTCCCTCTGTTGGTGCACGCTGGATCTTGCTCGCACACCCAAGAAGTGACACAAGCATCACAAGCAAACTGATGCGCATAGCTAGGTCATTGCTCCACCCTCGTTGACGCTGCCAATTTGGTAGCCTACCGCAGCCTATTTCGTCCGCTAGAGCACCGCCCAAATTCCTTAATGTGATTAGGATTAAACTGAACGGACACCTCAGCCAAATTTCGTCGGATCGAGTCGTCGCAGAATTCAGTTCAATCCTGGCTTCCCCGCGTGGTTTTCTTCCATCATCGGATCACCCTATCCGCTCTCGCCAACACGTTGGGTGGAATCGTGAGGCCGATCTGTTTAGCGGTCTTGAGGTTTATCACCAGCTCGAACTTCGTCGGCTGCTCTACTGGGAGATCGGCCGGCTTCGTGCCTTTCAATATCTTGTTCACATAGTTAGCGGCGCGTCTGTTCTGATCTATACGGTCCGGCCCGTAGTACATCAAACCACCAGCATCCACAAACGGCCTCACTGCGTATACCGCCGGCAGCTTATACCTGAGCGCGAGATCTATAATCCGTGTTCCGTGAGCTATAGTGAAGGGATCATCGAGGGTAAGCAGCCCCTCCGCGCGAACCTTGATGGCGGCTTTGAAGGCATCGTCGAACCCATTTGGATCTCGAACTCGGAAGGTATGCACGCGGAATCCCTCGATATCGACTTCTGGAGCTTTCTCGGCGCGTAAGTAACCTATCCTGGGGATGTTCTTCATGTGCTGCGCCTGAGCGAGAGAAACGGTAAGCAGAAAAACAGTAAGCAGTGAGCAGATAACAATCTTGCTGGTCATTGGTTGAGCTCCGTTTTTAGCTGCTCACTGCTCACCGTTTACTGCTTGCTGTCACTTAATGATTTTCGTCGCCCGCGCGAACAAGTCCGGCGGAATTGTCAGGCCAATTTGCTTGGCGGTTTTAACATTGATCACCAGCTGGAACTTGGTGGGCTGCTCCACCGGCAGATCGGCAGGCTTGGCTCCCTTGAGGATCTCTGTCCACGTAATATGCAACGCGCCGGTAGCTGTCCGCTTGGTCTGCCCCATAGGACATGAGCCCGCCGGCATCTACAGCTTCGTTATGCTGCTGTACATCGACGGTAACCGGCTCTTTAACGCAAAGTCCACGATCCGTTTTCGGTTGGGACGCATTAACGGACCGCCGCCGGGACATAGAGTCCATCCGGGCGCTGCTTGTTCAGCGCAGCGAATACCTTTTCGAAATCGTCCGCTGCCTCGTACCTCCCATGGTTGAATAGTCAACTTCAGCGCGCGCGCCGCGACCGGGAGAACCTCTTTCACATCGAGTACACTGTCCCGGGACGGTCGGATCGTAGAGAACCGCGACACGGGAAAGTTTGGGGACCGCTTCTTTGAGCAGCTCCAGCCGCTTTCCGCCTAGCTCTCTGGTAAGGGTTGTAATGCCGGTGACGTTGCCGCCGGGACGGGCAAGACTTTCAACTGAGGCCTGCCGCGACAGGATCGGACCCGGCGCCCGTCTATGACGATGGGAATCGTCTTGGTTGCATTCTTGGCCGCCCGGATCGCTATATCTCCTCCAGCTACCACGATGATATCGACCTTGAGACGCACCAGCTCAGCCGCAAGATCGGGGAGCCGATCGAGCTTCTTCCTTCCGCATATCGGTACTCGATAGCGATGTTCTGTCCTTCTATGTAGCCAAGCTCGCGCAGAGCGAGCCGAATTGCCTCGAAACGCGGGCGGAGTCAGTAGCTGGATCGGACGACGATAGATACCCTATCCGGATGGACTTTCTTGGGCTGCTGCGCATCGGCTATAACCGCGACAGCAAGCAACACCACTACGACAAGCATTGATGACACCGCAGCCTTCTTCATTGCACACCTCATTTCGAACGTTATCTATCACGCGGATAGAGATAAAGGAAAGTGTGATTTAAACGGTGGAAGGCGATAGGCATTAATTGAGTGGGAAGGCCATGGTTTCAAAACCAAGCTGGACATTTTCTCCTGCTTGGGGTAATCGGTCGTAAACCAATTGGGAAAATGAGCGAACCATGACACGGTGGACGATCCTAATCTCTCTGATAGCTTTGGTGCTATTTCCTTCGGCTTCATCGTCGGGAGCGGAGACGCCGCTGAAGACGATCAACGTGGCCGTGCCCGCGGTATCGCTGCTGCAAGCGCCGCTCTTCGTTGCCATCGACGCCGGGGCATTCAAGAAATATGGCATGGATGTTCGGTACGTCCTTACAGGCGCCCGAACTATCCAGGCGCTGGTCGGTGGCTCGGTCCAATTCGCCCAGGGTGTTTCCAGCCGGACAGTTCCCTCCGCGGTTCTCGGAGGAGCGGACGCGATATTGATCGCAAACTTCGTCGACAAGTTCCTGTTCACGATGCACAGCGCGCCCGAAATCAATTCCATGCAAGATCTCAAGGGGAAAGTCGTCGGCGTCTCCGGTATCGGCGGCAGCACCGACTTCGCTACCCGCGTGGCCCTGCGCGAAGTGGGACTCATTCCCGACAAGGACGTAGCGATTCGCGGCGTGGGCGGAGTCGCTGAGACTGTAGCCGCTATGAAGGCGAAGGTCGTCCATGCGGGCACGCTCTCGCCGCCTTCCTCGTTCGTGGCACAGAAAGCAGGGTTCAAGATGTTGTTCGACATGGCGAGCTTGGGCGTCGACTATGTCTCCTCGGGCCTCGGGGTCAAAAAGGCGTCGATCGTCTCCAACCGGCTAGAGGCGAAACAGTTTCTCATGGCGATGATCGAGGGGGCAAAGATTCTCAAAACGGACGAAGAGTTTTCGCTGCGCGTGCTGACCAAACATACTCGAATCTCTGACCGCGAGCTGCTGAGACAAAGCTACAACTACGTGAAACCTCATTTTCTTAAGGTTCCCTATCCGTCCCCCAGGTCGATTCAGGACACTCTGGATATCCTTGCTAAAGATATCCCCAAAGCCAAAGACGCCGACCTCAGGGATTTCATCGACAACTCGATCCTCAAAGAGATCGAGGCAAGCGGATATATCGAGAGTGTTTATGGCAAATAGAATGGAATACCGATTCATCTCCGCTGACGACCACATCGACTTGCGCTGGCTGCCCAAAGACCTGTGGACAGAGCGGCTGCCGGCCCGGTTGCGGGAACACGGCCCGCGCGTGGTGGAAAATGAAAAGGGCGCCTACTGGACTTGGGAAGGTCAGACCTTTAGCCCGCATGGTTACTACACTGCCGCGCAGGGTAGCGGCGCCATGTGGGCGATCGAGCGCGGCGGGGTGATGCGCGAGGGCGAGCTGCGTCCGACCACGGCCGAGCTTCGCCTGACCGATATGGATCGCGACGGCGCTGAGGCTTCCGTCATGTATGGTCCGACGGACCCGATGTCGATCGCCGACCGGGAGCTCAGGCGTTGTTGCTACGAAGCCTATAACGACTGGTTGATCGACTTCTGCATGGCAAAGCCTGATCGCTTGATCGGCGTCCCTCAGCTTTCGATGGAGGACCCTGAGTTCGCCCGCGATGAGCTCGATCGTCTCGCCAAGCGAGGCGGGCTACGTCATGTCAACATTCTCGCCTCCCGCGCCAACCCGCCCGTCTACGACGACGCGTGGGAACCCTTCTGGGCGCTGGCTGAGGAAGTAGATATCCCGATCGGTTTCCACCTCGCGGTCCTGGTAAAAAAGACACGCCTCGTTGAAGGCAATCGAGATGCGGCGAATCTTGCGGTTTCCGTGGCGTCCCGCTTTGCGCAAGAGCCGCCGGGGATTCAACTGCTCGAGCCGATGACGGGCCTCATTTTCACGGGCGTCTTAGACCGCCATCCGCGCCTCAAGATCGTGATGGCCGAGGCCGGACTCGCTTGGATACCGAGCATGATCCAGGGTCTCGACATTTGGTATCAACGCACTAGAGACGGCCGCAGACTCACCGGTGATGGTCCTATAACTCTACCTAAGCTGCTCCCGAGCGAATATTTCCACCGCCAGATTTGGATCAGCTTCGTTGACGACCCCATCGGCGTCAAGATGGTGGGCGGCATCCTTGACGTAGACAAGGTGATGTTTGGATCCGACTACCCCCATCCCGCGAGCACCTGGCCTCATTCCCAGCAGATCATCGAACAGCAGTGGCAAGGCATCTCCGCTGATGTCAGGCAAAAGATCTCTCGCGACAACGCTCGCGCGCTGTTTGGAATTTAGCTGAATGTTCTACCTGGCACGCCGCTCCTAACTCAGCAAAGGGAATCAGCGCGTTAAGTTCTTACCTTTAGCAGGCCTAAATAAGAGAATCATGACCACGGCCGCCAAAAGTGGGAAGACTGAGATCCCGAGCAGCGCTACGGGTAGGCCGTAGGCATCGGCGATCAGACCGGCCATAAGCGGGGCGAGAAAAGAGACGCCCATGTTGGCGCCGTAGATCACCGCCACGATACTGCCGGTGAGATTTTGCGGCGCCGCTTCCATTGCTGCTGTAACAACCACCGGACGAAGCGCCCAGAGAAGCGCGCCGAGAGCGGCGAGCGCTACGGGCAAGAGCGGGCCGGAGCCGAGATAAGGAATGCCAACGATGACAACGGCGCTCGAGACCGAGAACGCAGCGATCAGGCTTCTGTGGCCGAAACGATCGGAAATCCAGCCGACAAAGACCGGCGCCACCCCGGCGAAGAAATAGAGTAACGACATGTAGGCTCCCGCAATGCCGGCGGAGAGTTTTAGATGCAACGATAAATAAAGCGGCAGGAACGCGCTCAGCGCCGTTTGCCCCATAGCGCGGAACGTTGAAACCGCCACCAGACTGAAGACGGTTTTATTCTTGAGCACATCTTCCCAAAGAGCGCGGCGATAATCCCGCCGCT
Organism: uncultured delta proteobacterium; assembly: GCA_963737905.1. Lineage (GTDB taxonomy): Bacteria > Desulfobacterota > Binatia > UBA9968 > UBA9968 > DAIRFP01. The sequence goes on from CAVTUQ010000033.1 coordinate 16,203, forward strand.
GGGGGGCCGCAACACCATCTTCGGCACCGAGCAGCGCGTAAAGGAGCCCGATGGCTAGGCCCGGAATGGCCCAGATCTGGAGCGCGGTACGCCAGTCGACAAACGTGATCAAAAGACCCAGCGCGAGGGGTCCAATGACTTCTCCTAGATTTGCGCTGCTATCATGCACGCCTAACGCAAAGGCGCGCTTTTCCCGATATGCGGCGGACAGAATCGCCAGCGACTGCGGGTGAAAACCTCCCGACCCGGCCCCGCCTAGTGCCATGAAGATCAGCAAAGCAAAAAAACTCCACGCCGCGCTCAGGCCCAGACAGCTTAGGCCGATCATCCCCAGGCACATCCCTAAAAAAAGATTTCGCCGGCTTGCGAAATCGGCAAAAAATCCCGAGGGAAAGCTGGCCGCACCCGCCATTAACGTGCGCGCGGAAGCGAGCGCGCCGGCTTGCGCCAGGCTCAAGCCCAACGACGTGGTAATGAGCGGCAAAATCACTGCGATAACACCGTTAAAGAGATGTTCGACCATATGGGCCGTGGAATTGGCCGCCAGTCGGCCCCAAGCGGAAAAAGGCGTTACAAGTGTTTGTGTGCTGTCGACTTTTGCCAATGGTTTCTCCTGCTAATCACTAAGCCTGTTGCAAATTAGCTGAAGCAGCGCACCGGCGTCAAGGCGATCGAGCTTTATCGAGCGGGACCTCGATCTATTTTCCGGTGCGTGCTAATTTCAGATCTCTTTGCGGTTTTCGCTTCGTCTCTAATCCGACAGGCTTGGCAAAGAAACCTTTCATTGAATCATCGATCCGATGCCAGCGGGAAAATCCCAGTCGTTGTGGACATCTACGTTTGCGTTACTCTGTTGCGCGCAGTTTTTCGGCTCGGCGCAACATGCGCTGCTGCAACCGACTTTTCCCCTTTACATCACCGCGTTGGGGGGCACACCGTTCAAAGTGGGACTCGTGCTCGCTTGCTTCGCGCTGACGAGCGTGGTGTTCCGGCCGCTCATCGGCGGCTGGGCGGACCGGTGGTCGGAAGCGGGTGTCCTGATCTGTGGGCTGCTTTTGTTGTCCGCCGCGGTGATTTTCTGCTTCATCCCTTTCGCCGAAGCAACCATGTTCGCTAACGCCTTGCGCGGGCTCGGTTGGGCTGGAATGAGTGCTGCCGGCTATTCGCTGTTGGCCCTTAGCGCCCCGGCGGAACGGCGCGGAGAAGCCTCGGGTTTTTATAGTGGCGTCCAAGCCAGCGGTACGATTTTATTGCCCGCCGTCGCGCTCTGGCTCATCTATGCTCCGCTCGGCGGTTTTCGTGTAGTTTTTTTCGTTGGCATTGTATTGGCTGCAACGGGCGCGGGAGCGGGCGCTCTGCTTTGGCGCCGCGCGCCGGAACCGGCCCACAGCCGGCATGCGGGCTCCTCGAGTCCATGGTGGCGGGAAATTTTGAATGTTCTCGACCGAGAAATTATCCTAGCGTCCGTGCTTTCATTTAGTTCTCATGTCACTTTCCCGGCAGTGGCGAGTTTTCTGGTGCTTTACGCGCGGGAAATCCGTATCGAAAACATCGGCTGGTTTTATGTCGCCTCGGGCACGACGAGTCTTCTCGCTCGTCCTGTGTTAGGGAAAGTGTCCGACCGGATCGGCCGGAGGCGAGCCTTGCTCGCCTGCTTTATGTTTCAAGCCGTCGCTCTGATGGCGTTGGCTTTCGCTTCCAACCTCATCGGTTTGATTGTTCCCGGCATGCTCTACATGGTGGGGTTGGCGATGGCTAGCGCAACGACCCTCGCGATCGCGATGGAACAGGCGAAACCCGAACGAAGAGGTAGAGCCATGGCCACGTTTTCTGTTGCCCTTCCCCTCAGCAACGGTGTCGGCGCGCTAATCTGTGGCAGCTTGGTTGAGTGGGTTGGTTATTTTTGGATGTATCTCGTACTTGCCTGCATCGCGGGCGGTGGTCTCACCGTAACCATCGTGAACCGTGTGCACTTGAAATAAAAACCGTTAGCAGGCACTACCCGTTCCACTGATAACTTAAACCGGCGAAGTCGATCGCGTAATGGCCGCCCTGTTTTACCCCACGGACGAAGGAATCCGCTTCTTTGAGCTTCGGACAATACATCTCGAAGAGATTTCCCGTCGGGTCGCGAAAATACAGGAGACCCTTGATGCCGTCGCGCGTCCACGGCTCGGAGGTCGTGACGCCGTTCTGTCGGAGCCACGCGACCATCGGTAAAAAATCTTTCGGTTCGACAAAAAAAGCGTAGTGGGGATACTCGGCGTCTCGTCTGGTGGGCCGGCCGGGGCGTTCCGTGAACCCGATGATGATCCCGGCAACCCGCACCTCGGCGAAACCATCGACGTCGTGGATCAGCTCGCCGCCGATGACTTTGGTGAAGAAACGTTTCGCCTGTTCGAGATCGCCGCAGACAATACTCGTATGAGCGAAAGCCGTGAACTTCGGCCTCTGCAGTGCCGTGTCACCATCGAGTGCGCCCTTGTTATTCCAGTGGTAACTGAGGCCGCGAAAATCGATCGGTGGACCTCCGCGTCTGGGAGCGGAGGGCAACGACTCAATCGCTTCGTAACCGGTATCGCAGTAGAGCTCGAAGAGATTACCCGACGGGTCGCGGAAGTAGATAAGCGCGGTATCACCCCGCCGATAGGGATAGTTCGGAACCCCGTATCTATCGAGCCAATTCTTCATCAGCTCGAAGTTCGGGCCGCTAATATAGAACGCATAGTGGGGATACTCGGCGTCGGGGCCAGTCCAACCGTCCGGCTGTTCGGAAAGCCCGATGATGATGTCCTCGATCCGGAACTCCACAAAGCCTTGGATTCCGTGGACCAGTTCCCCGCCCATGACGTTGGCATAAAAGATCTTCGATTCTTCGATGTCGCGGCAGGGAAGGCTCACGTGACTCATGCCGGAGAAGAGCGGTCGCGTTGCGGGCGAAACTTGATTGCCCGTCGTAGGGGTCACACGTCGTTTCCATCTTTGTGTCTCCTTTCTTAGGTGAGAGCAGGGGTTCACCTCAGGCAACTGCCTCTTGGAATGTCAGCGGAGCCTCTTCCGAAGCACGATCGTCCAAATTTACTTTCTTGCCGTCCTTGATGACCATCGCGAGGTTGGAAGAATCTTGCAACACTCGTATATCCGCCACCGGGTTTTGCTTTAAAATGATAACGTCTGCCAGCTTTCCGGCCTCGAGCATTCCTACTTCGTTTTCCAACCCCACCGCAAACGCATTGTCTCGGGTGCAAGCCGTGATCGCCTCCAGCGGCGTATAGCCGCCGTAACGAACAAAAATCTCCGCCTCTTTGGCGTGCATTTTCCCGTAAGGCATCCAGGAGTAATTGCCGGTATCCGTACCGCACATGACTTTTATCCCCATAGCGCGCGCCCGTTGCAACACGTTCACGAGCCCATCCATATTGCGCTTCATCCGGTCGATGCTAATTTGAATCTGGTCCTGTCCGACCTCACGACCGAAGTCCAACACCCGCTCCACGAAGGTCGCGGTGGGCACGATCCGGACGCCTGCTTTTGCCACAGCTTCGAGGTCACCTTCGGTTGCCAGGTCGGTATGCATGATCCAGTCGACGCCCGCTTCCGCGGCGGCTCGGGTCGAGGCCGAGCCTCTGGAGTGAATCGCGACCCGAACGTTGTGACGGTGCGCTTCGTTGACCACCGCCGCGATCTCTTCTTTGGAAATCGTCTGGGCTTCGCCGGACCGGCTATCCGCCATCTTGATGAAGTCGACGCCGTGCTTGCACTGTCGCCGCACCTCGGTGACCATCTCCTCCGCAGTGTTGGCGAGGATGCCGATGGAGTGCTCCGGGGTGCCTACCCAGGAGGGTTCTTCGTCCTCTATTGATCCGTAGGTCACGATCATGCGGCTGGCACAATAAACACGAGGGCCCTCGATCAACCCAACTTTTATGGCGTCCCGCACCGCCACGTCAGTGAACCACGTCCCGCCTGGCACGGAGATGCTGGTCACCCCGGAGCGCAGGACCTTCTGAGCGTTCCATGCCGCGCGAAGGGTATTCAATTCGGGTCTGGTTGTACCCTTACCTCTGGCCTCGCCAGGCAATTTGGGGTTGCCGTAGGAAAGGTGGGTATGAGCGTCGATGAGTCCCGGCATAATCCATTGTCCGGCAGCGTTGATAACCTCAACATTGTCTCTGTCTTCGAGCTTTATATCGCCGGGGAGACGACCCGGTGCTTTTGATGCGATTACCCTGGATTACAATGGCCTCATTCCGAGTCGGAGAAGACCCAGTGCCATCGATCAAGGTTCCGTTGGAAATCACGAGGGTTCGCTTGCTATGGGTGCTCATCTAAACCTCCTGCTATAAGTCAAACCTCTGTCAATCACATGATGCTTATAAGCGGCCTCTATCACGCCTCCGCTTGGGACTGCAATGAGAAGAGTGGGCTCGCTTTCTCCCCTCGAAGCATTGCAATACAAACTTATCATTCGGAATTTTTCTTCTCTAGCGTTGCGTTTAGCAAATTCGTCGCATAATTTTTACGTCAACATCGCTGGATTCCCGCATCCTCGGTAAGAATGCGGGATCCGAACGTTTTGAACGGCTTGAACGATTTGAACGTTTTGAACTGTTACAAAACATGGGAGGGATCGTGATGAAATTAGACGGCCAGGTTGCGATTGTGGTGGGCAGCGCTCGGGGAATAGGCGAGACGATCGCCCATAGGTTTGCGCAAGAAGGTTCGAGCATTGTGCTGGTGGATCTCGAAAAGATGAAACCCCAGCTTGATCAAGTGGCGCAAGAAATTATCCGGAAAGGCGGCAGAGCCATTGCCATCGTGGCCGACTGCACGGATGATCAGCAGGTAAACGTCATGGTGGATGAGACTCTACGGCACTGGGGCAAAATCGATATTCTGGTCAACAGCGCGGGTCTCAGAGGACCTCTGGTGCCGGTGGCAGAGATCACGGAGCAGGAATGGGATCTGGTGCTCGCTGTAAATCTAAAGGCGGTGTTTCTTTGCTGCAGGGCCGTATTGAAAGTCATGATCAAGCAGAAAAGCGGCAGCATCGTCAGCATCTCAGGCACGGCAGGGAAAGAAGGAATGGCGCTTCGCGGCTCTCTGTGCGCGGCGAAGTGGGGGCTCTTGGGTCTGACGCAGACTATTGCCAAAGAAGCCGGCCCTCACGGTGTGCGAGCCAATGTAATTTGTCCCGGCGGAATGGACGAACCGGATCTCCGAACCATGTACGCGGAAAGGGCCAAAGGCTTGGGTATGGAATTCTCCGAGTTAGAAAAGAGCGTCTTAGAGCTTACGCCTTTGCGAAAATATGCCAAGCACGACGAAGTCGCCAACGCCGCGCTGTTTCTGGCATCGAGCGACTCGTCCCACACCACCGGTGAATCACTCAACGTCTCCGGCGGCCGCTTGATGAGCTAACAAACTTCGTGTGTGACCCGCGATTTGAACAGACTCGGAAATGAACGCAGATCTGCTTCAAAGATTCCTCAATTCACCCATCTTCCTGATATCGAAACATTCGCCAGATCTGAAAAAGAGCGAAGCCTCATCGCCATGTTCCGGCTGCTGCGCGGCGCGGGCTCACCCTATTTCGTAGCTCCGGGAACACCAAAAGAGCGTGTGCAAATTCTTCAGGCGGCGTTTCGCAAAGCCTATGATGACCCTGAGTTTGAAAAAGAATACCGGAAGGTCACTGGCGATGATCCCTCACCGATCAATCCGGAAAACTATCAAACCGCGATCCGAGAAATCCCGCGCGACCCGGAAACCATAGAACTGCACAAGAAGTTCTCCAGCGGAGATCCTCTTCCCAATCGATAGGGTTCACGGCGCTGGACGCCATGAGGTGCCGCTAACTATGGTCGGTCAGGAGCGTCTCCAGCTTGTCTAAGACTTCGTTCGTCGTTTCCGGCGGCAACTTACAAACGAATTCTGCTTTCCGAAAGCGCCAGTCGAGGCTTTTCACTTGGTCGGCAAGAACGACACCGCCGACCTTTGAACCGGCGGGAATCGTTACTTCAAAAGGATAACCCTTAATCTGGCTCGTAACCGGACAGAGTATAGCCAAACCTACTTTGCCGTTGTACGATGACGGTGAAAGAACGACGGCCGGCCGGCGGCCGGCTTGCTCGTGGCCTGCTTGAGGATTGAGGGTAATCCAGATCACATGCCGCGGGCTGGAACGTATCGGCGGGCCATTACCAGATCTCGCGGCCAACCGGCGAGCCGAAGTCAACCTCGTCGTGCAGATTTTTCTTATTCACCCTCGCCAGAAGCTGCTTGAGCGACAGTCTCTTTTTCTGAACCGGCGTAGCGACGACTTTTCCGTCAGAAACTGCTAGATTCAGGACGGTGCCTTCCTTGACTTCAGCGTCTTCAGCCAGGGGTTTGGGAATCCTAACAGCCAGGCTGTTTCCCCATTTTTGAACCCGAACCTGCATCGGCACACCTCCCTTTGTATCTACATTGAAGATACAGAGCTCGCTGCTTGCCGTCAAGCCCAGGACCGCCGCGTTTTTTGTCTCCAGCCGCCAGAAAGGCAATAATAGAGCGATGATCATCGTGCTCCTGAGTTTTTGCATTCCACTCTGTGCGGCCTGGGTCGTGGGTTTTGCTTACCTAATCGTATCGATCAAGTGCTTGCCGGTCTTTCGCAAGCAACATGCGCCCATGCCCGATCTCTGGCCATGCTTAAGCGTGGTGATTCCCGCTTGTAACGAAGCTGCTGCCCTGGACTCAGCCGTAGCTACTCTCTTGCAGCAGGATTACTCTAACTTGGAGATTATTTTGGTCGATGATCGTTCCACCGACGGCACGGGCGAACTCATCGACCGCCTCGCGCGTCAAGATCGAAGGGTTCGTGCGGTCCACGTCGAGACTCTGCCCCAGGGATGGCTCGGTAAAGTACACGCCTTGCACCGAGGAGTCGAGCAGGCTAGCGGCGACTGGCTACTGTTTACCGATGCCGACGTCCACTTTGCCGCCGGAACCTTACGGCGCGCCGTCGCCCTTGTGCTGCACCAACGCGTCGATCATCTCACCCTGATACCGCGAACCATCCAAAAGAGTTTCTGGCTTGAAGTGGCGGTGAGCACTTTTGGGTTGTTGTTTTTTATCACCACCCGCGCCGCCAGCGTTAACCGGCCGGGTAGCAAGGCCTTCATCGGGATCGGCGCGTTTAATCTCGTCAACGCCGAGCAGTTTCACCGGACCGTTGGGTTTGAATGGTTACGGCTGGAGCCCGGCGACGACGTGGGCTTGGGCATGATCATAAAACAGGCTGGGGGAACGACGCGCCTCGCGTTTGCTTACGAGGATCTGTCCGTACAGTGGTACGCTTCGGTCGCGGCGATGTTCAAAGGGCTGGAGAAAAACCTTTTTGGCCCCGGCTCCGATTACCGCTGGTGGCTAATGCTTCTCCGGGTGGGAATGATCTGGGCGCTGGTTGTGGCTCCCTATTTCTCTTTGGGCTTCGGCCTCGCGCAGGGATTAGTGCCCCTCTGGATCGCCGGTGCCGCCGCCATCAGCATGCATGTGATATTTTCCGTTTTTTTCGTCGCCGAGCAAAAACCGAAAAGCGTCAGCCTGTTGCTGTTTCCTGTGGGCGTGCTCTTGATTACCGCTATGATGTTGCGCGCGGGATATCGGTGCGTCAAGAACGGCGGCATCGACTGGCGCGGCACCCATTACCCACTCGACGAACTACGGACCGGTCAACGCGTAAAATTCTTGAACCCGAGCATCGCAAAAATCGCCAACCGTATCAGGTTTGATCGATAAGAAAGAGGTCAAGGCATCACGACGATCACTGCGAAGGAGGGTGAATATCATCCGATATGAATGGCGCATCATGGTTACCTCCCGCAAGAAATTTGAACAAGTGGAAAAAATTCCAATGAGACTTTCTTCCTTAAACCAAAGCGCGCCGCCGCGTGTGATCCGTTCACTTCGCCAACGGGTCTGGGCGAAGCTGGAAGTGCACGACGAGCGGCTTGGAGCCTTTGCCGCTCTCCATCAACCACGGCGCACGGTCCCCACTCGAGCTCCACAATCCACGGCCTTTCCAGCCGGCTTTCGGATCGTCGATCCGCCCGTCGAAACCTTTGGCGTAAAAGCCGAGCGGATAGGGCACGGTCAGCAGGATCATCTTGCCGTCTTTCAGCGCGACAAGGCCATGGTGCAAGTTGGCGGTGGACATCGGCACGTCCTCGCCGAGGCCGAACGTGTCGTGCTGGTCGACCCAAGAGTAGTAGCTCGACTCCGCACTGTTCTCGCCGATTCCCTTAAATCCAGGACCGGGGTATTGATAGAAGGACCAGCCCTCGGGGCAGTGATCGCCGGTCGCCTTCGGTCCGTTGAGCGGACCTTTGCATTTTTTTCGGTCGAAGCTGGCGAGATGGCCGCTCGAGAGTGATGCCCAGACAACTCCTTGCTTGTCGATGTCGGCGCCGCGGATGCCAAAGCCCGGGAGCGGAATGTTATAGATTTCGGCGAGCGCCGTCTCCGAGGGATTCGCCCCGGGCGCGATGCGCACGATTGCGCCTGGAAAAGTTCGCACCGAGCCCCATACCGAACCATCGGCCGGGCTCGGCATCACGGCGTAGAAACCTGCCGAGATCCGCTTGTCCTTGGTCGGATCCACCGGTTCCTTGGGCTCGACGTACGCGTCGCGCTTGCCGTTGCCGTTGGTGTCGAGGATCATCGGCGTCCAGCCCTGTGCTTTAGCCGCGTCGCCGGTCTCGTCGAATATCTTCATGTCGAGCCAGCCGACAACCTGACCGCCGCCGCTGGTCCACAGTACATCGTTGGCGTCGAACTGCAGATGATGCGTCCCGAAGCAGGTGTCGACGAACGTGTACTGCTGCGTCTTGGGATCGAGCATCGCAAGCTGGCGGTTCGTCCGCTCCACCGGAAAGGCTTTGGCCGAAGGATGGTCCGAGCCTTTCTTGCAGAAAGCCGGATTGTTCGGACCGCGGACTGCCGCCGCGAACCACACCCGTCCCTTGCGATCGAACATGCCGTTGTGGTTGTTCGCTTTGCTCGTCCAGACCTGTTCGTTGCCCCAGTAAGGGGACGGCTGCATCGGTTTTTCGTCCATCGCGACAGGCGTATCCGGATCACGCACGGGGGTCCGGAAGTTAGTGACGCTATGCGTTTTCGGATCGAGGACGGGAATGATATCGACGCTGAGCTCGGTTGAGCCGTAGACCGGGCCATAGGCATTCACGGTCGGGTAGCGACGATCCGAGGCGATCAGGTCGTGAAGGTAATGCTTCTCGTCGAGCCAATCCCAGGTCGTGACGACGATGTTACGCTCGACACCTTGGGGCCGCGGCGGCTTCGCGTGGGGCAACTCCCCCTTGGCGATGCGATCCGTGTAGTCAGCGAAATAAGGGAAAGCTGCGGCGCCGAGCTCTTTGACGGCCGTCGCGAACATGGGTACGCCACCTTGTCCCGACTGGATGCGGCGAAACCAAGCCTCTATGGAATTGGCGAACTTACCCAAGGGATACGGCACGTCCTTGGGAAAAGTGCGCATCGCGAGCACGCCCTGCGAATGGCAATTGGCGCAGCCGTTCGATTTCATCAGGTTCAGATATTCATTCTGAGTCAGTCTCGTCCGGAATTTTACCCTTGCCGCCGAACTCGGTCTTGTCCGGTATCTTCATCATGGAATACCAGTAAATCGCCGGATAATATTTCGCCGCGGCTGCCTCGTCGGACGCTATCACGGCTTTGAGATTCACGATCTTTCCAGGGGCGCTTTTCACCTTCGGTGAATCAACCAGCCCGTAGCCGCGCACCCAGATGTTGTAATTGGCCTTCGGTAAGTCCGGCAGCAGGTAGCGCCCTTGATCGTCGGTGACCACCATTCTCGCGAACCGAGTCGGCAAATCGGTGGTTTCCGCAATCACCCAGACGCCGGCTTCCGGCCCCTTCGAACTGGTCACAACGCCGCCGATATCATCATTGTCGATGGACACTGCTGCATTTTGTTGACTACTCAGCTGGCCTGGCCATGAAGCCAAGAAAGCGGCGATAACGACCGCCACCATGCCTACGTACAACGCTTTTGCTCGTTTCATATCGCGCTCCTTCGGACTCACGTGGAGTCCATTCGCACGGGAACCCGATCGCTCGGATTTTATTGTTAGAAGATCAACCGTTGCGGGGGAGCGTACCGAAAATTGAAGTGTTGTGTCAACTTGAATTAGACCAAATCGGGGTCTCCGCCGAATCGTGAGTGTTGGCAGGACCAAATGGTCCCGCCAACACTCACACGAATCCAAGTCGATTTCTTCACTTCGCCAGCGGATCGGGGCGAAGCTGGAAGTGCACGACGATCGGCGTCCGGCCTTTGCCACCCTCTTTGAGCCACGGCGCGCGGTCGCCGCTCGTGGTCCACAGGCCGCGCCCCTTCCAGCCGGCTTTCGGATCGTCAATGCGCCCGTCGAAGCCTTTGGCGTAGAAGCCCATCGGATAAGGCACGCGCAACACGATCATCTTGCCGTCTTTCATCGCGATCAAACCGTCGTTCAAGTTACCTGTGGACATCGGCACGTCCTCGCCGAGCCCAAACGTGTTGTGCTGGTCGACCCAGGTGTAGTAACTCGATTCCGCGCTATTCTCGCCGATGCCTTGAAAGCCGGGACCCGGGTATTCATAGAAGGACCAGCCTTCTGGGCAGTGATCACCGGTCGCCTTCGGCCCGTTGAGCGGACCTTTGCATTTGCGCCGGTCGAAGCTGCCGAGATGACCACTGGCGAGCGATACCCAGACAACGCCTTGCTTGTCGATGTCTGCGCCACCGCGGATTCCAAAGCCAGGCTTCGGCACGTTGTATATCTCGGCGAGCGCGGTCGCCGGCGGATTAGCTCCCGGAGCGAGCCGCACGATGGCCGCCGGGATTGGCAAAGACGCCGATGGAACCCCAGATCGAACCGTCGACAGGACTCGGCATCACGGCGTAAAACCCCCGACGATCCGTTTGTCCTTGGTCGGGTCAACCGGTTGATTGGGCTCAACATATTCGTCGCGCTTGCCGTTGCCGTTGGTGTCCAAAATAAGCGCCGTCCAGCCCTGCGATTTCGCGACATCACCCGTCTCGTCGAGCATCTTGGTATTGATCCAGCCGACCACCGGGCCGCCGCCGCTGGTCCAGAGCATATCGTTGGCATCGTAGCCGAACTGCAAGATGATGGGTTTGAAAGCAGGTATCAACGAACGTGTACTGCTTCGTCTTGGGATCAAACATCGTAATCTGGCGGTTGGTCCGCTCCAGAGGAAAGAGCTTGGCCGAAGGCTGGTCGGAGCCTTTCTTGCAAAAGGCCGGGTTGCCGGCTTCACGAAACCTCGCCGCGAACCAGACCCGCCCTTTCTTATCAAACATGCCGTTGTGGTTATTAGATTTGCTGTCCCAGATCTTCTCATCTCCCCAATAAGGCGAAGGTTGCATCAATTTTATCGCTCGCCGCATGGCCCGGCCCGAGAGCCTCCGGCATGTCTAGCATCCCGCACCGGCGTCGGCGAGGTTCGTCGCGGTATGCTTTCACTGGATCGAGGATCGGCATCAATATTGGCGCTATATTCGGTGGATCCGTAAAGCGGCCCATAGGCATTGACCGTCGGGTAGCGCCGATCCGAAGCAATCAGGTCGTGAAGATAATGCTTTTCATCAAGCCAATCCCAGGTAGTGACAACGATGTTGCGCTCTACTCCTTGCGGCCGCGGCGGGCTTCGCATCTGGCAGCTCGCCCTTCGCGATGCGGTCCGTCCAGTCCGCGAAATAACGGAGGGGCGCGGCGCCGAGTTCCTTGACAAGCGTGCTAAACATGAATTCGCCGGCTTGCCCGGACTGGATGCGGCGGAACCATGCTTCCTCAGAATTGGCGAACTTGCCGAGCGGGTGCGGCACCTCGCGTCGGGAACGTCCGCGTGGAAAGCTGGCCGATCTGATGGCAGCCGACGCACGACCGTTGTTTTTCATCGACGGTGAGCCATTCGCTCTGGGTTATCTTGGCCGGAATTTTTCCCTTGCCGCCGAACTCGCTCGCCTCCGGAATCTTCATCATGGAATACCAGTAGATCGCCGGATAATATTGCGCTGCGGCAGGTCTCGTTCGGCGCCACCACCGCTTTCAAATTGAGATATCTTGCCGGGCGTCGCTTTGACTTTCGGCGAATCGACGAGCCCATAGCCGCGCACCCAGATGTTGTAATTGGCTTTGGGAAGGTCCGGCAGCAGATAGCGCCCTTGATCGTCGGTGACCACCATTCTGGCGAACCGGGTGGGAAGATCGGTGGTTTCCGCGATCACCCAGACGCCGGCTTCCGGTCCCCTTCGAACTGGTCACAACGCCGCCGATATCATCATTGTCGATGCTGACTGAGGCACTTTGTTGGCTGCTCAGTTGGCCTGGCCATGAAGCGAGGAAAGCAGCAATGCCGACCGCCACAACACCTAGGTAAACGAGTCTTTTAGTCCTCATGTCCCGCTCCTTTCTCTTTGCCCATAGTTCAATCGGAGGCAAGTCTGCCATCCGTAAGACCGCTTTGATGCGTAAGTGACTTTCGATGCCGCAGAGTATCGAAAAATGACGGGCTATGTCAATGTAGATTAAGCAGCCTTAGCGGGGAAAAAAGCGCGGTCGACTTGGCGGCAAGAATGGCAGCCACAGTATTCGCACTTTGAAAGCGTGCTTTTCAGTTTCGATCTTAGATTAGCTTCTCTACGATAGAGACCGCCGTGACCTCTTTGGCTCTTGGATCCTGCAGCGCCACTTCGTTGAGTATAGAGGAGATCGAATTCAAGGAAGGCGTCAACGTCGGCTCGAAGCCTGCGGCAAATAACTCATAGCATTTCTCTAGCACCTCCGGCTTTCTTTTCTAGAGCCGGAAGCCAGCGACCGATTTCCTTTAGCGTCGCCTGCGGCTGGCTCTTGAAGAGGCGGATACTCTCTACATAGATCGAGGCGATTTTCTTGACCAGCTCTCGATTGGCGGCGAGAAATCGTCGAGTAGTGGCGAGCGGCACCCAATGACAGTCGAGAGCGAGGCTGTCCGCCACCACGTGAAATCCTTCCGTCTCCGCCAGAAATGCTTTCTCAGGCGGTAAAAGCGCCGCGTCGATCTCCCCTCCTCTCAACGCCTCCGCGCTCCGGTCATTGACGCCGAGATCCACGAGGATCAGGTCACGCTCCCTATTCAGCTCCCACCTTCTTAACAACGCCAGCATCACCATGCCCGCCATGCGTCGCGGGTGATTGATCCCAATTCGTTTGCCCTTGAGATCGGCTATTCCTCCGATGGTCGCGTTGGCCGCCAGATAAAAAGCCGGACGGTTGAGAATCCCGCCAACGATCACCAGATCGTTCCCTTCGAGAAGCGAGAAGATCATGGAGGGAGCATTGGGCGTGCCGACGGGAGTCGCCTGCGTGGCGATATCGGTGACAACCTTCTCTTCATCTTGCTGATTCACCACTTCGACAGAAATATTTTCTTTAGCGAAAAGACCTGCGGCCTTTCCAACCAGCGGAAGAAAACGGCCGATGCTGGAAACCCCGATGCCTATTTTTATTTCATCCATTCGCCACTCTGAAATCCAGTTCATATACGACAAAAACTCACAGTGATAACAGCTCTTGGCTAGCGCAGATTGGCTTTGGCTACAAATTCGCCAAGCTCACGGTTAAATCGTGGCGCATCTTCCCAAAACGGCATGTGCCCGCCCGCTCGTAAAGAGACACCTGAGCATTAGCTACAACACTTTCGGTATAGCGGGCCATGGGTACGAGTGCCACCCGATCTTCCACACCATGGGTAACGAGCACCGGCACCTTGATCTTCCTGAGGGTCGCTTCATAGGCCGCCGGCCGATGCAAAAGATGGCGGCGCACCGTAGCGGGAACCACCATGTTAGAGGCAAGCATCATTTCCATCTCGTCCGGCGGCAGGGCTTTGACCGTCGAGAACCGTAGAAAGGACCGCGTGCTCTCAATATTTTCCGCCAGGTTTTCTGACACCATCTTGATTACCGCCGGCGTTGCGGGACCGAGTAACTCCGGAACAACTTTTGTAAACGCACCGACAAAGTTGATCCCGGCGATATTTTTGTCGCCGTATTCCATTAGATATTCGACGACGATCCGGCCGCCATAGGACCAACCGACCAGCACCGGGCGCTTGAGCTTGGCTCCTTCAATCACAGCGTTCAGTTCTTCGGCCCAACGCTTGTGATCTCGGTAGTGTGCCGCATCAAGGGGTTTCTCCGAAGCGCCATGGCCGCGGATGTCGTAAGTGATGATCCTAAATGATTTCATCAACTCGCTGCCGAATTGGCGCGACCAAGACAGATGGCTCTGCGAAAAGCCGTGAATCAACAAGATCTCAAGTCCGTTGGGATTACCCCATTCTTGCGCGGAGATCATCACGCCGTCAGGTGTTCGAACTTTGAATGTTGTGGATTCCGCTTGAGCCATCCCAAGGGCCAGAAGACAACAACGAGTTACTCACCACGAAGGTCGCGAAGGACACGAAGAACCGGATAACGAGAGGGCACCTGAATCTGAAACAAAACTTTTTCCTTCGTGCTCTCCTTAGAAAATTTGGCTGGGGGTGGGGCTTACGCTGCATCAGCCATAGGTGAAAGTTCCACTTCTTGTCCGAGTTCTTGGAGTCTTCGGACATGGTAACGAATACGTTGTTGAGGATTGAGTTTATCAAAGTAATCAACACCAAGATCCTGGTAGGGCTTGTCATCGCGGAGCATGAAATAGACAGTCACGAGCAGGCTGTGCTTGACGGCGCCGATGGCGCGTTTTTTTCCACGCCGGCCCGCCAGACGATGGTACTGCGCTTTGAAATAGCTGTTTTTGGTACGTACCGCCGCGTGCGCCATCTCGGTCAGCACCGCGTCGAGGTGACGGTTGGCAGCGGGGGTTTTGCCGCTGCGCCGTTTGCCGGCACTTTCATGGTTACCCGGACAGCGGCCCGCCCAAGAGGCAAAGTGCTTGTGGCTCGGGAATCGACTCATGTCAGTCCCGGTTTCCGCCAACAGTGCTCTAGCCCCACGCTCGCCCACCCCCGCCATCGCATCGAGCTGCTCTACGGCGGCACGAAACGAGGGGGGCGCTACCGCCCCCAGCCGCTCGCTCACGCTGGCGATCTCCTTTTCGAGAAAGTCGTACTGTCCGAGCAACTGCCGCAACAAAAAGCGGTGATGCTCGGTCAGCTCTCCTTCCAAAGCGCGCTGCAACTCGGGAATCTTGCCGCGAAGCTGGCGCTGGGCCAGATCCGCCAGCACGGTAACGTCCTTTTCCCCCGCAATCAGCGCTTCAATCATCTTGCGCCCCGACACCCCCAACACATCACTGGCCACCGAGCCCAACTTGATGTTGGCGGTCTCCAACACCTTCTGGATCCGGTTGTCGACAGCATTTCGCTGCTGCACCAGCTTGGTTTGTTGGCGGGTCAGATCGCGCAGCTCCCGCTGCTCGCGGTCGGGGACAAAACTCGGCCTGAGCAGCCCACACTGCAACAGCTGCGCTATCCACTCCGCGTCCTTCATGTCGGTCTTTCTCCCAGGCACCTTCTTGATGTGCTGGGCGTTGACCACCCACACCTGAAAATGGCCTTCGAGCAGGTTGAACACCGGCTGCCAGTACACCCCCGTCGACTCCATCGCCACATGCGTCACTTTCAGCTCCGCCAACCACTGGCGCAACTCCAAAAGATCCGCCGCCATCGTGCCGAACTTGCGCAGCGTGCTCTGCACCGTGCCATCCTTCGAATCCAGGATGCGCACGCACGCCACCACCAGTTTCTTGTGCACGTCCAATCCACACACACGCGCAAACAGCGCCTGCAGCCCCGCAAGGCTACTCTTCTTCTTGCTCATAGACGCTCCCCCTTTCTTTCGGTGCTCCCAGGGGACATCCGGCTTATTCGATTCTCCTTCGCGTGCTCTCGTCGGCAGACAACAAGGCGACAATCTGAGGCGCCGAAGGATGTCCCGGATCACACTTCGTGTCGGGCTCTCGCGCTCCAATCACTTACCGATCTCTTCGCTGGGGCACCGCCCCCTTATTACCTCAACCCTCCCCCATTTTCATCTTCTGTGGGCGAGCGTAAGATCATGAATCACTTCGTGGTCATCCGTTAGTGCACGGACTTGCTACCGACGGTCGTAACCGTGATATGCGACATCGGCGAATCCGCTTTCGCGCCGTGCCAGTGCCGCTCGCCGGATTTGATGTGCACGACGTCGCCGACGGTTATCTCGCGCTCTTCCTTCTCCGTTGCAACCATGCCCCGCCCGGATGTAACCACCAAGATCTGATCGCAGTCGTGGGTATGCCATCCGGTGGTGGCGCCTTCGCGGAAGTTCACCACGTTGCAGCGAAAGTTATCGGATTGGCCGTCGCCGATGATCGCTTGCCGCGTCCGGCTGACGGGTCCCCCTTTCCATCCGGCAATGGGCGTAGCGCTGTCCATGGGGTTTTCCGGCAGATCATGAATTTTGAGTACGCGCATGTTTCGCCTCCTTCTTTTTTTCCTATGAGCCTTGTAGCACATTGCTGGACTCTTGTGTTAGCGCATGATTGCACATGGGTATCGACTTGAGCTAAACAAGTTCCAAACTATCGGTGAGACCGAAGGATCGACCCTATTTTTTCAAAAAAGGACAACATGACACAGTGGCGCCATGCGGCTAACGCTGCCTTGATTCCTTTGTTCGTCATACTTTTCGGTCATTCTGCCTGGGCTGAAATCGGACAAATCAAGAATGTCACCGGACAAGTCTTTCTCTCGCGGAATAACGTACAACAGCCCGCCAAGACTGGGGACCTAATCGAACAAGCGGACGTGCTGACAACCGGACCCAATGGTAGCGTCGGAATCACCTTCATTGATAATACCCGCTTCTCTGCCGGACCCAATAGTCGGATCGAGCTCAAGCAATTTCGTTTTAATCCCACCACCCAAGAAGGCGAATTCCTGACCGACATGCAACAGGGAACCTTGGCAATCGTCTCTGGCCAGATCGCGAAGCGCTCTCCGGACGCCATGAAAGTGAAAACTCCGACCACTATTCTCGGCGTCCGTGGCACGACGTTCGCGGTCAAAATTGACCAGTAAGCGAAGGCGTCAAAGCACGGTGATTCCACGGACGAACAGATTCTTTCGCTATGGCGTAGCTTGCATGGGAACGCTGCTGCTGGCGGCCTGCAGCGCCACTAAAACGCTCGTCGTGCTGCTGCCCGAAGAAAGCGGCGGTAGCGGCGCCGTGACTGTGGGGGAAGGGACACGCGCGGCAGTTCTGGATGCCCCGCTTACTGCCGCCACTGTCGATACGCGCGGAATTATCGACAAGGTGGTTGTCACACAGGAAGAGGTGCAGCGAACCTTTGGCGAAGCCCTGGCTGCGCAGCCTCCCAAGCCCGTGAGTTTCACGCTCTATTTCGATATTGCCAGCACGGAAGTCACCCCGGATTCCCAACCGATCTTGGAAGCGCTGTTTGCGGAAGTTACTAAGCGGGAAGCCGTCGAGGTGCAGGTGACCGGTCATACCGATCGGGTCGGCACCGACGCAAACAACGACCGTTTGTCTTTAGAGCGAGCCCAAGCCGTGCGGGATATGTTGATACAACGCGGTCTGAAAACCAGCTTCATTCGCGCCGTCGGACGAGGGGAACGAGAGCCGCTGATACCGACGCCGGACGAGCAGCCGGAGGTGCGAAATCGGCGCGTTGAAGTGATTGTCCGCTAGACTGATGGAGCTATTGGAAGCGCAGCCAAACGAATCGCCATGATGGTGATATCGTCAGATGACGCGGCGCCGGCGGTGAAACTCTTCACGTCTGCATAGAGTCCCGCGCAAGCAGCCACAACACTAAGCGGCCGTCCTTCCGCGGTTGAAAAGTACGCCAGAGCTCGCGCCAAGCCGTAAAAATTTTGTTCCGCGTCCTCGGCTTCGGTAACCCCGTCCGTGATAATAATGAGCATATCATTTGGTTGAAGCTGGAGCCGTTCAGTGGTGTAAGGGAAATCTTCGTCAACGCATAGCGGCGGCCCGCCGGTGTCATTGAGAGAGCGTGGGGGCTCGTCGGCCCGTAGCAGAATCGGCGCGTCGTGGCCCGCGCTACAGAATTGCATCTCCCCTGTGCGAACATTGAGGATACCGACGCTGGCGGTCACGAACTGCGACGCCGGGTTTTCCCGGGAGATCTCTCCGTTCACCAAACGCAGGAGCGCGTCCAATGGCACATGCTCACGCCGTGCAAGGCTCTTGCAGAGAGTTTTACTCAAGGCCATGAACAATGACGCCGGAACGCCTTTGCCGGAGACGTCGCCCACGATAAAGAAAAAGTGATCTTCGTCGAGCATAAAAGCATCGTACAGATCGCCTCCTACTTCGAGCGCCGGCTCCAGCATCGCATGGAATTCCAGGTGAGCGGGCAGCCCCTTAATGGATCCGGGAGCGGGCAACATGCCCATCTGAATCTCACGCGCCGCCTGGAGTTCGCCGGCCATACGGGAGCGTTCGATTCTTTCCGCCGCCAATAGAGCGTCTAGTTCCCGCCGGCGGCGGTTCGCGGCAGAAAGTCCCGACGTGAGCAGCACCACGAGAATCAGTAAATTTCCAGCCGTAGCAAATGACGGATCATAGAGCGTCTTAGCGTGGAAAAAAGCGACAAGACTAGCCATCCATACGATGATCGCCCCAGCCAAGAAAATCATTACGCCATAGCCGGGCCCGGCGCGGGGCAGCAGGATGATCAGTGCAGTCGCCATCGCAAGAAAGGCCAAAAGCTCGAGCCATGTGGTACCAGGCGGGCGTTTTAGTCGTGTCCCACCAAGAATATTTTCAATGAGCTGGGCATGGATCTCCACGCCGTCCATGCGTGTCGCGATCGGTGTTGCCGCCACATCGGCGACACCGATGGCTGTTGCACCGATAATCGCCACTTGATTGGCGAACGCGTTGGGCGCGACCTCTCCAGCTAGGATGGCCCGCGCCGACACGCGCCGGGCGGCATAGGCCGGCGTGAAATGAAGCCGTATCCGTCCGTCCGAGTCGGTTGGAATGAACGAGGTGCCGATTTGGACGCCGTCGATACCGTTGCGGCTGCTCCGGACACCGTATCGGGGTTGTCCGGTGGCCACACGTAACAGTTCGAGCGCAAAGGAAGGAGCCGTTTCACCATTCACTGCGATCACCAACGGCATGCTTCGCACCACCCCGTCTGTATCCCGGGTCTCGTTGAGGTATCCCCGCCCGGATGCCGCGGCCTCGATCTCCGGAAGGTTTGTGAGGTGTCGCGTGTAGGACTCAAGATGAGAGACCGGATTTTCACCCACGATCACCACCGGAGTTTGGCTATTCTGGGGAGCGTCTCGAGCTTCGTCGTCGGCGATCCCCGCACGCGCGATCACCGTAGGAATCCGGCGCAAGGTCTGCGCCAAAATAACATCGTTGGAAGGCAATTCGGCGAGGGTATTCTGTAATGCCGGACTCACATCTTGACGGTCGACGAGGAGTCCACTTGGGGACAGGCTATCCGCTTCCGGCATGATAATGTCGAGCCCCACCGCCATAGCGCCGGCACGGCGGGTTGCCTCGATCAGCCGGGCCAAGCGCGTGCGTGGCCAGGGCCAGCGCCCCAAGGCAGCCAGGCTCGCATCGTCGATATCCACAATGACAACAGGGTAGTGTGAGATCTCTCTGGGCATAAGCCGCTGATACGCATCGAAGAGTAGATTGCGTATCGGGCTCCACGCGCGCTCACCCAATGCTATATGAAATACCGCCAGCAACGCCGCGAGCGCGATGGCTGCGGGGCGTCCCTCTCCCCTGGTGAACCAGAGAACCACCGAGGTGGACGACCAGCCACGGGCTGAAATGTCCTTTGAGTCTGCGGCAGCCCTCGCCACGGGCAATTCCTACAGCTGGAGGACCAAGCCGTCATACGCACTGGAGACCTGCAGCGCGTCATTCTTCTCACGCACGATTTCCTCATAGCGCTTGGTTTCTTGGAGTACGGTATCGATTGTTTCGTCGCTGTAGGCCGGCTCGTGGTGGAACATACAATAGTGCTTCACGCGGGCGCGCACGCACAGATCAACCCCAACCACGTTGCTAGAGTGCCCCCAATCCTGCCTGATAGTGATCATGTCGCTAAGCGAATACATCGCATCGAAAATCACCAGGTCTGCGCCGCGATAAAAGTCGATCATGGCTTCGGTTTCGGTTTCTGATCGCAACTTATGTTCGCCATCGGTGGAATAGACAACCGCTTTGCCGTCCTTCTCGAACCGGTAGCCGTAGGAATCACCATGATGGGGCTGTAGTTTTGCCTTGACGCGAAACCCATCGATCTCGTGCCAATGGTCGGGCTCCAGATGGACAAAGTTAATCGTCGCCGCCAATTGCTCCCACTGCACCGGAAAGCAAGGGTCTGAATGTTGGCGATGGAAAGCCTCTTCGAGAACCACAAGCGCATGAGCGCCATGAATACGAATGGTGTTCCCTGGTATGTACGCAGGCGGAAAAAACGGAAACCCCATGATGTGATCCCAATGGACGTGAGACATGAAAAAATTATAGATCTGGGGCTTGCCTGGGCCGTGATCCTGCATGACCTGTTGTCCTAAACAGCGCAGGCCGGAACCCATATCGCATACCGTGTAGTTTTTACCGTCAATGATTTCCACGCACGCAGAATTGCCGCCATAACTATGCCGGATGGAAAAATCCAGCTCGGCATCGATAAACCGCTCGATAGCCGCATCGCTATCGAATTGCCGGCCGTTCGCTTGGTGCAGGGCGTGTTTGATTTTTTGCCGGACTTCTTCGCCGCTCGGCGCTACAGGAAGGGATCCTCGCGTCCCCCAAAACCGTACCTGCATAGATCCTCCAAGAACAATGCACGCCGCCGCAAACGCAAATGCGCTACGTCTCTCAACGCGGCAAACGGGCCGTAACGCGTAAAATGTTTCGGTCGCCTTCGCGACAATAACTGACTTTATCCACCATGGCGCGGATGAGTGGGATTCCCAAGCCACCCACCTGACGCTCGTTCACCTCGACTGTGAGGTCGGGAGTCGGCAAAGCCAGGATGTTAAACGGCTTTCCACTATCAATGAATTCCACGCATAGGTTTTCCGCATCCGCGCGTACGCAACGGATCTCGACCTCGCCGCGCGCGTCGCTATAGGCATGCCGGCAAATATTCACCAACACCTCTTCAACAACCAGCTCCATTTCCCGCACGCGAGCGGGCGGAAACCCAGCCGCAGTCGCACAACCCAGCACAAATTCGGCACACCGCGCTATCGAATCTGTCTGTGCCTTTACGGTAAGGCTCACCCTGTCCGGCGCTGACATAGTGGCATTACCGATCCCCATACACAGAGGCCGCAGCCGGAGAGATGTTCTCCAAAGCCGCCCGAACGGTTGGGAACACCTCGAACACTTTATCGAAGCGGCTAATTTGAAATATTTCCTGGATCATGGGCTGCAAAGCGGCAACAACCATCTTGCCGTTTTGCTTTCGGCATTGCTTACCCGCGATCATGAGTACACTCAGGCCGGCGCTGCTGATGTAGACCAATCCACCGCAATCCAACAGCAACTTTTTCTCTTCCCCGGTGCAGCCGGTCAAGTGCGGTAACAACGCGCTTTCGAAGGCTTTGGCCGTCGTATGATCGATCCGCCCCTCGACCTGGAGCAGGACCACATTGGCAATGACCCGGGTTTTACACTCCATAGCTCCACCTCATTTCGAACGCATCAGATCCAATGCCGTAAACAAGATCACGTCTTTCTGCCAGTTCAGTCTTGGTTTGCGCCGAGAATGCGGCGAGATGAATCGTCAGGATGATGTGTTGGTCGCAAACGAGTACAAAGCCCAAGTGGAAGACATCGGACACCTCCGGAGAAGTTGTAGAGGGGGATGATGATCAGCGTCTCGTTCGAGACAGTCCGAGCTGCACCGCAAACTGTTACGGTTTCCAGCCGCTAGCTTTGAGCTCTTCGCTGGCTTTTTTCACGAAAGTTAAATCGAAGATGTCACTGACTTTGATGTCGCGTTGCACTTTGGTAGTCTTTTTCATTGCGTCAATCATCGATTGCAAGACCTTGTCGTCGGTATAGCCATCGCGCAGGAGCAGCTTGGATTGAACGTCATAGATCAAGTTGGCCAGCTCGAGATCCTTCAACCTCAAAGCCTCGACCATGTATTTGATTGATGGCTCGCGCTTGCTGACGAAGTAATCAAGCCCTTTCAGGCTGGCGCGGATAAAACGGAATATCTTTTCCGGATTTTGTTTGATTTTTACGTCTGAAGCGGCGATTCCGCCCTCAATGAGATTCGCATAGTCGCTCGCCGCCGCGAGTTTCGTAAAGCCATCCTTTTGAGCCTTAATGCTCATCGCCGAATTAAACAGCGTTGCCTGAATGGCCTTTGTTTGCAGTGCTGGGAAGCGCACCTCGTCTCCTCCCATGACCACAAGATTGACATCTTTGGCGGGGTCCATGCCATTTTTTCTCAAGATCTCTCTAGCAACGACGGCAAGCGAGCCTTCAGGAGACATAACCCCGATGGTTTTGCCGCGCAGTTGGGCGATCGACTTGATGCCGGGTTCAGCAATGAGATCCCATCCGGGTTTGTCTTGAAAAACTGTGAGAATCTTGACGGGAACACTCCTGACGGCCGCTGCCAGAGCGCTGCCGGCGTTGGTGAAGAAATCGATTTCTCCGGCAAGGGCGGTCCTTATGGCGATCTCACCGCGGATGCTGAGAAGCTGCACGTCGAGTCCTTCTTCTTTCAGATACCCTTCTTTTTCAGCGATGATGATCGCAAACACGGACGGGTTCATCGAAGGATACGCGACCCGGACGTTTTCTGCGGCAAGAGAAGACTGAACGGCAAAGAGCAAAACGATCAAGCTGGCGAAAAATAATCGCCCTATTTTCCTGTGGTTCATATCAATCTCCTTTCCATTAGCGCGCGTACAACATTCGCAAGTCTGGATCAGTCCGCCGAAAAGTTCGAATTCACTTTCTGATGCCCGCCGTTATCGCTCAGGGACTCCTCGTAGTAGAGGCCCAGCGCCTGGAGCACCGGCGTGTCCTGGATCGAGAAGAGTACAGCGTCTTCCTTCCCCGAGATGTTCGCGTGCTCGTGCAGCGCCCAGGGCGGCAAAGCGATGATGTCTCCTTTATTCCAGACAAAGCGCTTCCCATCGATAACCGTCGCGCCTTCGCCTTTGACAACGTGGTACACCGCGCTGCCGGTATGGCGGTGCGCCTTCGTACTTTCGCCCGGGCGGAGCATTTGCGCCCAGCATGCCATCGTCGGCATCACCGGGCCGCCTGTCTGCGGGTGGCGGTACTCAAGGGCAATGCCGTCGAAGGCGCTTCCCTCATCTTCGCGCAGCGCGCTGAGAGCCTCCCAGGTACGATCCCACGAGTAGAGAAGCAGCGGCGACGACAGAGGTTTCTCCTTCACCCAGGTCGGACTCAGATGCGCGTGGCCGTGCAATCGCTTGGACGCGTTGGCCGGTCGGGTCGCGGGAACCTGCTGGGCAGTATAGAACTGGAAGAACATCGCTTCCAAGGACTGGATCAAGGGGATGTCCAGCCCATCCATCCAGACGACACGCTCTTTCGTTTCATTGCCGTGATCATGCCAGGCCCAACTCGGCGTCAATATAAGGTCGCCCGGCTCCATATAGACACGCTCCCCATCGACGGCGGTATAGGCGCCGGTCCCCTCAATAATGAAGCGGATCGCCGTCGGCGAATGGCGGTGAGCGCGGGCCACTTCGCCAGGCAAAAGCACCTGTACAGCAGCAATGAGATTGTTTGTCGTCGCCCAGCGGCCATCGAGGCCCGGGTTGAAAAGTTGCAGCGCCCGGCGCTCTTCGCCCACCGGCACCGCCGAGCCCGACTCATCGACGATCGACTTGAGCCTGGACCAGGGCCACATATAGGGGATCATTTTGGGCTCGGGATGCGGCGTCATCTGGCTCGCCAATTCCCAAAGGCCGTACATGTGGTTCGCGTGCATGCGCTCGTGAAACGCTGCCCGCATCTGTTCGACTGAGGCCATCGGAACTTCTTTTTGCGGTTTAGCCATAGGACACCTCCCTCGATTGCTGAGCCAGATTTTGAGCAAGACTCGAAGATTGCACCGCCGAGGCGCGGAGGACGCGGAGTAAAGAGTTCTCGATTAAAACAATTCTCCGATCTCTGCGAACTCCGCGTCTCTGTGGTGAATACTTCTTCACAGAACCATTTTTATACTATCACTAATGACGAACACAACACGGTCCTCAAAATTGTACTCGAGAATATTGGAGCGTCAAACAGCATTCACGCCGCGAGAGACGACATTTTTAGCCGCGGTTATCTCCCACCAATTTTTGGCTGGGTCGCTTAGAAAAAAATACGATCTATCGCTCTCTTGTCTTAGATCGCCGAGATAAGTGAGGCGAACGTCGTTGGCAACTTTTGCGAACTCTTGATGGGCTTCTCGCAGCGCCTCCAAAGAATCGATCTCCAGTGTAAACCGGCTGTTCTCGTTCAGATAGCGACGAATTTTCTGCGGCACGACCACGACATACCAGGGGTTGAACGCGTCTTTCAGGTAGAGCACGGGAAGCTCCGGCGGCAGCGGAACCAGTTCCAAACCCAACAGTTCTCCGATGAAGCGCCGGTATGATTCCTTCTCTCCTTCGTCGCATTCCAAGGTTCCGTGAGAAAGACCCTGGCAAACGTAACCTCTGCCCGCGAATTTTTCTGCAGCATAGGGTCTCTGCCAATGCGGCCCATAAACAGCCGAAGCTTTGGCGTGCTCGGGCTCGTAGTACTCGATCTCCAAAGAGTTGCCTCCCGGTTCGCCGAAGTAAAAAGAATAGGCGATGTGCAAGAGCGACGGCTTGCCGACCCGGGGTAAGCGGTACTTGTCTTTGACTTTTTTTAAGTATTCTTGAGCGTTGTTCACTTCGTCGCGGCTACTTACTCTCCAACCATAGTGATTCATCAGCGGTTTGTCTTTTGCACCGGCTCCGGCAGCGTGAAGGACCATTGACCAGCCGGTATTCGGGTGTTTCATCACCCATTCGGTGTCGCTACGGCGTTGGATCACTTCCATCCCGAGGATGTCGCTAAAGACAGGAACCGTCTCGTCAAAACGGCGGCATTCGTAGTGGCCTTCGATCAGCTTGGGTTTTTTCAGCATCGAACTCACCCCCGCACTTCCGGCGCTACCTGTTCCATGAAGCGCCGCATCGAACTACGCGCTTGGTCATCGGTCAAGCCGCCCAGGGCGAAGCTACCGGCCAGATCCGTCAGGTAGAGACGCTCGCGCACGTATTCTACTTTTTCGCGCACTTCCCCCGGGCTACCAACGAGCACGCGGCTTTGGTCGACCAATTCGTCGAAGGTGAGCCGCTTCATCTGCGCGCGGTGTCGTTCGTGACTGCGGTAGGAATCAGGATCAGCCATTCCCGGCGTCAAGCTATGCGCGTGGCTCGCTGCCGAGTGGTACTCGGCAAGTCCCTGGGCCGCGGCCGCGCGCGCCGCCGCGGAATTTTCCCCGACACATATATGATACACGCCGAGCACTCGCGCGGTTGACGGGTCAAATCCCGCCGCCCGTCTTGCGCTGAAATAAGCCTGCATCTTGTGCCGAAGCTCTTCGACCTCATTCAGGAACGGTATGAGCATCATGTTAAACCCATGCCGTCCCGATAGTTCAAAGGATTCGACAGACGTGGTCGCTGCCATCCACACGGTGGGATAGGGCTCCTGCACCGGGCGCGGCCAGACCTCGACGCCGTTGAATTCGTGGAAGCGGCCCTTGTGGTTCAATACCGGCTCGCTCCAGGCCTTTAAGATGACCTCCAAATTTTCCCGGAAACGGTCGCGCAGCTCATCGAGCGGAATTCCAAACGTAAGGCCTCCCACTTCACGAAGCCATGGCCGATCCCAAACTGGAGCCTCCCTCCGCTCAAACAGTCGAGTGTCGCATAGTCCTCGGCAACCCGAAGCGGGTTGTGGTACGGCAGCAAGATCACCGCAGTGCCGATTCGAATTTTAGCGGTCCTTTGCGCAATCGCGGCGCCGATAACCGGCGTGGCCGAAAAGAGCCCGCCGAAAGAATGAAAGTGGTGTTCCGCAAGCCAGACCGAATCGAAGCCAAGCTGCTCGGCGTACGCCGCTTGCTCCACGACGGTGCGCAGACGCTCGCTGCCTTCTGCACGAGTGGTAGGAAGCGATGACGGCAAATAAAATAACCCGTAGTGCATGGCCGGAGCTATAGTCCCTCACGAAACGGATGTCAATTTAACTAACTTACATCTCCCTAGCGCGAACCACGGGTCTCACAAGGCAGATGCGCTCTGTCGGCCGCACTATTGACTACTGAAATTATCTTCAGTATAGAGCGGTATATGTTTCCCGCACTCGAACAGTCATGCATTGAACTTTGAACGGGACTTTGAACCGACGCAGTCGCTATCGGAGGAGACAACATGGAAAGCGCCAAGGTATACCCCCTGAACAGAAATCAATTTGAGCGTAGCGCTGCAGTAAATGCGCCGGCAACGCCTCCGAAACCAAAGTTACTCGATCAAGTTCGCCAGGCGATCCGAAGATAGGCTGCGAGTTGTTAGGGAGATGGGCCGCCGCCCCTGGCAGTGTTTAGCGGCGAGAAGATTGTTGACAACGTGGGGTAGCTGGTGGATATTGCGACCGATTCAAATCTGATTGGTGGAACCGCCTAGAAGATGGGCCGACCGGCATTTGTCACCTCCTTAACGCGGCTCACTTAATAGT